>WGNK01000066.1 GCA_016124535.1 Azospirillum sp. | reverse complement strand
GGCCGTTGGACCGGGTGGCGACGGCGTTGGACCTTCAGCCGTCGGTGTCGCGCACCTGGCGGGGGCGTGTGGCTGGACCAGTCAGCCGAGATCACGCGTTTGAAACGCGAAAACCAACGCCTGCGCATGGAACGCGATCTTCTAAAAAAACTGCCTCCATTGTCGCGAAGGCTCCGAGATGAAATTCTGCGTCATTGAATCCTGGCATGAAGAATACCCGGTGAGGCTGTTGTGCGAAGCCCTGGATGTTTCGCCGTCCGGCTATTAATCCTGGCGGTCACGATCGAACAGCGCCCGCGAGACGGAGAACCGGCGCTTGCTCGATGACATTCGACGCCTTCACCAGAGCATCATCGCCAACGCTATGGCGTGCCGCGCAACGGCTTTCGCGCCTGCACACCGACAGCAACCATGCCCTGCCGGTCGCGCCCAATCTCTTGGATCGCAATTTTTAGGCGTCGGCGCCGGGCCGCGTCTGGCTGGCCGAGATCACCCATGTGCCGGCTGATGGGGGCTGGCTGTATCTGGCCGTCGTTTTGGACCTGTTTGAGCCGCAAAGTGGTCGGCTGGGCGAAGTGCTGCCACTTGCGTACCGAACTGCCGCTGGCCGCCCTGACCATGGCGATCCAGCGCCAGCACCCCGCGCCCGGCCTGGTCCATCATTCCGACCGCGGCAGCCAATACGCCTCCGGCGACTACGGCAAGGTATTGAAAAACCACAAGATGATCGCATCCATGAGCCGCAAGGCCAATTGCTGGGATAATGCCCCGCATGGAGAGCTTCTTCGGCAGCCTGAAATCAGAACTCGTCCACCGCCAGCGATATCCGAACCGGGAAACCGCCAAACGCGACCTGTTCGCATACATCGAAGGCGACTACAATCGCCAGCGCCGGCATTCCACACTCGGATACATCACCCCGGAGTTTGGGCGGGATGCAGTCGCTATTCTGGGGAAGGCGACGAAGTGAGCGTGGCCCCGTTTCTCCCACAGTATTTCACACTATGCTCTCACGCGATTGTAGCGCACTCAAAGAAAAACCCCCAACCCGTTGCCGGATCAGGGGGTTTGTTGGTGGAGCCAATGAGGATCGAACTCATGACCTCTACAATGCCATTGTAGCGCTCTCCCAGCTGAGCTATGGCCCCTTAATCTGGTACTGGAAACCGGCTGCCTTTGGGACTGAGTGGTTTCCTGTGTTCGGACCGGATAATGGTGCCGGTTTCGCGAACCTTCAAGTGAAAAATTGCGGGTCTAGCGACCTTCCTCGTCCTCTTCGTCCGCCTCGACCGGGACCACTTCGCCGACGTCGTCCTCGCCGAGTTCGGAAGCGTCCTCGATCAGCACTTCTTCCTCGTCGTCGGCGACCTCGCCTTCGTCTTCGCCGAGATCGTCAACCGCGACGTCATCGTCGGCGTCCTCGATCTCCGCAA
Organism: Azospirillum sp.; assembly: GCA_016124535.1. Lineage (GTDB taxonomy): Bacteria > Pseudomonadota > Alphaproteobacteria > Azospirillales > Azospirillaceae > RI-112. The sequence goes on along the minus strand of WGNK01000066.1, from coordinate 42,237 downwards.
CCACTTCGTCGCCGCCGATATCGAGATCGCCGCCCCGGACCACCGACGGCTTCTTGACCTCCTCGGCCGGAATCGGCCTGGCGCGTCGCGACTTCAGCAGCGCTTCGGGATCATAAACCACGCCGCAAGCCGGGCAAGTCGGCGGATCCTTGCGGAGATCATAGTAGCGCGTGCTGCAGCTCGGGCAAATCCGCTTGATGCCCCATTCCGGTTTCGCCACGCCCGCTCCTCCCTCGACAGCCCGGCACTGGATGTTACCATCCGGCCGGGGCGCGACCCTGTGCCATGGCCGGCGACGATTGTCAAAAATAAAGTGCCGGCCGGCAAGGGTTCCGTTAGACAGGGACGGCCGCGGCGGCGCTCGACCGGCGAACCTCTCGAACCGGCGGGCCGGAAAAATAGGGACAACAGGCATGGCCGATACCGGCAGCGATGTACTCAAACCGTTGCGTTCCGCCGCATCCGGGCCGCTTTCCGGCCGCGTCAGGGTCCCTGGCGACAAGTCGATCTCCCATCGTGCGCTGATGCTGGGGGCGGTCGCGATCGGAACCACCGAGATCGAAGGACTCCTGGAAGGCGAGGACGTCCTGCATACCGCAGCGGCCATGCGGGCGCTGGGCGCCGGACTCGAGCGCGGGGGTAACGGCGTCTGGCGCGTGCAGGGCGTCGGCGTCGGCGGTCTCCTTGAGCCCGCCCAGGTGCTCGACATGGGCAACAGCGGGACGGCGGCGCGGCTGCTGATCGGGCTGGTCGCCGGGCATCCGATCACCACCTTTTTCACCGGGGACGCCTCGCTCAACCGCCGGCCGATGGCGCGGGTGATCACACCGCTGGAACGCGTCGGCGCCAGTTTCGTCGGCCGTTCGGGTGGACGGCTGCCGCTGGCGGTGATCGGCGCCGAACGGGCGGTGCCGATTGTCTACCGGCTACCGGTCGCCTCGGCGCAGGTCAAATCGGCGATTCTGTTCGCGGGGCTCAATGCCGCGGGGACCACCACGGTGATCGAGCCGGAGCCGACCCGTGATCATTCCGAACTGATGCTGCGCCATTTTGGCGCCCGGGTCACGGTCGAGCGGCAGGCGGACGGTGCGCTTGCGGTGTCGCTGGACGGCCAGCCCGAGTTGACCGCGCGGCCGGTCGCGGTCCCGGCCGATCCCAGCTCCGCCGCCTTTCCCGCGGTTGCCGCGGCGATCCGACCGGGCTCGGAGATTACGCTGACCGGGGTCGGGCTCAATCCGCGCCGCACCGGCCTCTATCAGACCCTGGTCGAAATGGGCGCCGACATCACCTTCGAGAACCGTCGCGAGCAGGCGGGCGAGCCGGTCGCCGACCTCCGGGTGCGGGCAAGCGAGTTGCGCGGTGTCGAGGTGCCGCCCGAGCGGGCGCCCTCAATGATCGACGAGTACCCGGTGCTGGCGGTGGCCGCGGCCTGCGCCCACGGCACCACGGTGATGCGCGGCCTGGCCGAACTGCGGGTCAAGGAGAGCGACCGCCTTGCGATGATTGCCGACGGCCTGGCGGCCTGCGGCGTCGCGGTCGAAGCCGGACCGGACAGCCTGGTCGTCTACGGCACCGGCGCGCCGCCTCCGGGGGGGGCGACGGTCGCGACCGCGATGGATCACCGGATTGCCATGAGCTTCCTGGTTCTGGGGCTTGCCAGCAGTGCGCCGGTGACCATCGACGACGGCCGCTTCATCGACACGAGTTTTCCGGGATTCGTTGGCCTGATCAACGGACTGGGCGGGGGCATCGAAGCGGTCGGTTGAACCGACCGCGCGCTTGACAGCCGGCAGGGGGGCGGGCATTGTCGACGATGTCGATGGTTCCCCGACGGAACGAGTCCAGGGGAATAATAGGGAACACGGTGCGGACGACCCAAAAGGGGCCAAAACCGTGACTGCCCCCGCAACTGTGAGCGGTTAGCCGGACGCCACCAACGACCACTGGGGAACCGGGCCGGTATCTGACCGGCGACGGGACAACCGGGAAGGTCGGCGTCCGACGGCGATCCGCGAGCCAGGAGACCTGCCAGCGACGCCGACCCATCCGACAACCGGGGCGGGGAGTCCCGACGGAGAACAGCCATGCAGACCACCAGCCATCCTACCCTTCACCCGACCACCGCGGCCGCGGTTCCCGGCGCGCGCACCGGCGCCGTCACCGCTGCCGTGATGTCGGCCTTGCTTGGCGCCTTCCTGATCTGGGGCGTCGGCTTTTCGCATATCGCGGTCGCCCACAATGCCGCCCACGACACCCGGCATTCCAACGGCTTTCCCTGCCATTGAGGCGGCGGTCATGGAGACCTTCCGCCGCCTGTTCACCGTGGCGGTGCTGGCCGGGCTGATGGCCGGCGGCTTCGTCACCCTGGTTCATCAATTCGGCACGGTACCGGTCATCCTCGCCGCCGAGGTGTTCGAGCATGGCGAGGCTGCCGGGCAAGCGACACCTGGCGTTGTACCCCACACCGAGAAAAGCCACACCCGGGAAGGCCATAACCACGACGGCCACAGCCATGCCCTTGGGTTGGGCCGTGACAGCGGCCTGGCTCCGCCTGGGCACGACCACGGTGAGGCGGCCTGGGAGCCGGCGGACGGCTGGGAGCGTACGCTCTATACCGCGCTGGCCGATATCCTGACCGGGATCGGCTTCGCTCTGCTGCTGGCAGCCGCGTTTGTGCTCAGCGGACGGCGGATCGACTGGCGCAGTGGACTGGGCTGGGGATTGGCCGGTTTTGCCTCAATCACCTTGGCTCCGGGGCTCGGGTTGCCGCCCGAGGTGCCGGGAACCGCGGCCGCGGCCTTGCTCGATCGCCAGTTGTGGTGGCTGGCGACCGCCATGCTGACCGGCGGCGGCCTGGCGCTGGTGTTCCTCGACCGGCGTGTCGTGGCCTCGGCGATCGGGATTGCCCTGATCGTGCTGCCCCACCTGATCGGCGCGCCCCAGCCGGTGGAGGCCATCAGTGCGGCGCCGCCGGCCTTGGCGCACCAGTTCGTCGTCGCGGCAACGGTCAGCAGTCTGTTGTTCTGGCTGGCGCTGGGTGGCCTTGCCGGCTTCTTCTACGAGCGAAGCTTCAAAAGCGCCTGAACCTGCCGCCTTCTTTGGACCACGAAAAACCCCTCTCCGTTTCCGGAGAGGGGTTTTTTTGTTAAGCGGCAGAGCTTCGCCAATTCGCCTGCAGGCGGGGCTGCGGGACGCTCAGGACCCGCGGCCCGCGCCGCCTCTCGGCATCACAGCACCGATTGGACCCAATTCAGCAGCGCGCTCTTGGGCAGAGCGCCGATCTTGGTTGCGGCGACGTTGCCGTCCTTGAACAAAATCAGGGTGGGAATCCCGCGTACGCCGTATTTCGCCGGTGTATTGGGATTCTCGTCGATGTTCAGCTTGGCCACGATCAGGCGGTCCTTCATCGACTCGGCGAGTTCGTCCAGGGCCGGGGCGACCATCTTGCAGGGGCCACACCATTCCGCCCAAAAATCGACCAGCACCGGCGTCGAGGCTTTAAGAACATCGGATTCGAAGGAATCGTCGGAAATCTTAGTCGTGCTCATGAACCCTCTCGACCGGTTGGGGGCAGGGGGCCGCGCCCTGAGATAAGGATGGCCGGGTTTGGCGTTCGTTAAATTAGGGTGCGATCGGCGGTCAGGTCAAGACGCGCCTCGCCGGTGAGGGTTTGCCCCGATTGCGCGGGCACCGGCCGGCCGCGTTTTCCGAGCGACAATTGCCGGGCACGCAGGCGCGGGATAAAGTGTCGGGCCGCGCGGGATCAGTCCGGATCCCGAAAGCCGGCTCCGGGGAGGTATCGATGTTGCGATTACGGATTGTGACGCTTGCTGCCATTGCCTTGGCAGTGGCGCCGCCGCTTTCGGCGGTGGCGCGTGGCGAAGATGGGCTCAGCCGCTTCGAAGCGCTGATCAAGCCGCATATGCCGGCGGGGGCTCTGACCTGGGGCAGTGGCAAGGGTCTGGGCGCCTCGGGCTTCGAGCTGCGCGATGTAACGGTGACGCCGCCGCCCGAGGGCGAACCCGGAAAGCCGCCGAAGCCGGTCATGCCCGTGAATATCGAGCGGATCACGGTCGAAGACCTCGACCTCGACGCGCTGGCCAAGGATCAGCCGCCCGGCTTTGCGCGGGTTCATGTCGTCGGGCTGGTGGTGCCCGCAGCCGCGCTTGACGATGGTGCTGCCGCTCTGGCGATGATCGGCCTCGACAAGCTGGTGGCCGATTTCACCCTCGACTACCGCCTCGAGGCGCAACGCCAGGTCATGACCCTGAGCAAGTTCGAGGTCGACCTGCGCGGCCTCGGCCGGCTCGAACTCGGCATGGTGCTCGACGGCGTCACCATGGCAAGTGCCGACGAGGTCGGTAAGAGCAAGGACAGCGCCAGCCTGCGCAGCGCTAGTTTGATCTACGAAGACGCCTCCTTGCTGTCGAAGGCGGTCCCGGCGTTGATGTCCCCGGATCCCCAGGCGGATCCCAAGCTGGTGGTTGCGGCGATTGGCGCCGGCATCGACTCTGTCGTGGTCAACCCGGATGCCGATGCCCGCGCTGTGGTGGATGCCGTGGTTTCGTTCCTGGGTGACTACCAGCACCCCAAGGGGCCGCTGCGGATCGGCATCAATCCGCCGGCCAAGGCAACTGCTGCCGACTATGAAAAGCTCGCGAGCGTCAATGACATGATCAAGGCGGCGGGCCTGACCGTGTCCTACGCTGGAACGGTTGCCCGCCCGGTTCCGCCGGCCGCGCCGGCGGTTGCACCAGGGGCTTCACCGGTGTTCAACGCCCGCCCCTCGGGAGCTGACACGGCGCCAACCGCTCCGGCGGCGCCGGCGGCAGGGCAGGCGGCTGTGGTACCAGCACCCGACTGTGTCCGCGGCACCCGGGTCTTTGTGTTGTCCGAGAATGTCTGGTCGGCGGCAACCGTGATCGAGGGGACCGCGGGGCAGCGCTGCGTCGTCCGCATCGACGGCACCAGCAAGGCCGACGACATTGTGGTGGCCGCGAATCACCTCGCCACCTGGACCCTGGAAGGGCCGGGCGCCGCGGTGAGCGGTTGCATGGCCGGCAGCCGCGTGCTGGTTGAGTCCGACGGTGCCTGGTATCCGGCCCAGATCAAACCGGGCCAGGCCGCCCAGAGCCCGGGCTGTCCGGTGCATTTCGATGACTTCGGTGAAGACGACGACGAGGTGGTCGAACTCACGCGGGTGCGCGTGCTGGAGTAACGCTTACCGGGCAACCGGCAGGTCACAAAGCACAGCAGCCCCGGTGCAGCAGCCCAAAATAACGACCCGAAACAGAGAACACAGCCAAGGAGCCTGCACGCTCCTTGGCTGTTGTCGGCTGCTGGGGGCAGAGCGGGGCTGGGTTACAGCCGGCTGGGCGGTACCGCGCTGCAGGATTTGACTCGAGAGGCGAGTTTGGCGCAGGCGGCACGTGCTTCAGCTTCGTCGTCGAGCCCGATCAGGACCGCGTGATAGCCGGTTTTGCGATGGGCATTCGCCTTGATGATCAGCGATTTGGTCTCGCCGAACTTCGGCAGCAGGCGGCCCGAGGCCTGATTGGCGGCACGCTGGCCGGCCTTGCGGCTTGGGAAGGTGCCAAACTGGATGCCCCAAACCGGTTTGGCTTCGCTGCGCGTCAGGGGCAGCGACTTTGGCGCCGGCTTGACTGGCGGTGCGACCATCGCGACCTGGAGGATCTGGGGAGCCGGTGCGACATCATCGCCTTCGTCGGCATCGCCGGCCTCGAGTTCGGGCTTGCGCGGCGGCAGGGCAGGGGGCTCGGCCGCCGCCTCGGCACTGGCCACCAGCATGCGGGCGCGATCGCCGTCCGTGCCGTGGGAATGGGCGAAGGCATCGTCGAGCAACTGGGCCATATGGCGATCCCGTGAGCGGGCCGTGGCACCACCGAACACCACGCCGATCAGCCGGCGCCCGTTGCGGACCGCCGACGCCGCGAGATTGAACCCCGATGCCCCGATATAGCCGGTCTTCAGGCCATCCATTCCGGAATAGCGCTCCATCAGGTGATTGTGGTTGCGGTGGTTGATGCCGTTGTAGGTGAAACTGGCGCGGCTGAAGTAGTGGTAGTGCTGCGGCCAGTCGCGGATCAGCGCCTGGGCCAGCGTTGCCATGTCGCGCACCGTGGTGAATTGTCCGTCATTGGGCAGGCCCGAGGCATTGCGGAACTGGCTCCGGCTCATGCCCAGGGCGTGGGCCTTCTGGGTCATCAACTCGGCGAATTCGGACTCGGTGCCGCCGATCGCTTCGGCCAGGACGACCGCGGCGTCGTTGGCTGATTTGGTGCAGAGCGCCAGGATGGCGTTTTCGACCTGAATGGTCGACCCGGCGGTCAGGCCCAGCTTCGACGGCGACTGCCGCTGCGCATGCGCCGAGACCGGCAGCTCCTGATCGAGCCGCAGACGGCCCTTCTTCATCGCATCGAAAGTCAGGTAGAGCGTCATCATCTTCGTCAATGACGCGGGGTAGCCCCGGGCATCCGGGTTGACCTGCTGCACCACCGCACCCGAATCGGGATCGATCACGATCGAAGCTTCGAGACGCGCGGCGGCAGGCGACGGCGCGGCAACCGCAAGCAGTGCCCCGACCATCGGCACCGCCAGGATAACCCGCCAGGCGCGAATACCGGACTTGACGGGGGCCGTGGCAGCATTGGAAAAAGAGCGGGTCGGGAGTCGATGGAACACGGTCATGCGAATCCCCTATCGGGCCGTGGGCCTAAGCAGTGGCCATAGGGTAATTGGTAGCCGAATCAGCGTCTAGTGGGAAGTTATTAATAGCTCGATTTTATTTGGCCCGCCAAGCGGCGGTTTGCCGTAAGCTCTGCGGAGAAGGTCTCGCCATCGCGCCGCGCAAGTCGCATATTGTGGGACATGATGGCGTGGGGCATGACGGTGCGACCAACGGTATTGCTGGTGGCGGGGAGTCTGGTCGTAGCGAGCTGTGCGTTCGACGACCTGACGGAACGGCACGCCGGGCTGCACCCGGCCTGGCTGCATTACCTGGTCGGTGACGACCTGCGGCGACGCTGCGAATTGTCGCCGAACGACCGTTACCGGGTTGTGGTCAATCCGGGCCGGCCGTTACCGTTTCGTAGCCTCGAAGTCGAGGCGGACATCGACAGTGGCGGCGGTGCCGCGGTGATGCGCGCGATCACCGCGGCTGATCTGGCGCGCGTCGACACAGCCGACCCGGTTGCCGACTGGATCAGCGGCGGCGATATCTTCCGGATGTCGCCGCGCGACTACGCAACCTTGCTTTACTGGCTGGATGCCGTCGGCGCCTTCTCCCCACCCCATCCCGACCTGCCGACCTGGCATTCGTCGACCCAGGGTTTCCACTGGTTGGCCAGCGGTTGCCGGGATGGGCTGTGGTTTTTCAGCGTTGGCTTCAAGAGTGCGCCGTCGTTCGTCGAGGTCGGCGGTTCGGCACCGGGAGCGTCGCCCTGAAGGTGGTTCAAGGCTGCTGGGCCGACGGCGCGGGAGCTCAGCGGTCCGGCTCGGAAGGTACGCTCGGCGAGCGGTCGGCGGCCTCGGTAATCAGCTCGGGAGGAATGACTTTTTCCACCCACGGGCCGTCCGGCACCCGTTGCGCCAGTTCCGTGATGTTTTTGTTCCACCATTGGCGCTGCTCAACCAGATCATCGTATTCAAAGGTGGTCTCGCGCCAGGACCCGGTGGCGGCGTGGTAGGTAATCAGATCGAGCGGGTAGCCGACATCGGTTGAACTGAACCGACTCGAATCGAACGATAGATAAGCGATCTTCAGCGCGGCCCGCAGCGAGGTCTGGTAGCGCAGCGCGCGGTCCAGGATCGGCTTGCCATAGGCGGTGGCCCCGATCGACAGATAGGGCGACCGCTGGTCGACCTCGATCCAATTGCCCTCAGGATAGATCAGGAACATGCTGGGCTCGGCGTCTTCGGACAGCTGCCCGCCGATCAGGGCATGGAGATTGAAGGTCAGACCCGACGCCTCGAGCGCTTCACGGTCTTCCACCGCGACCCGCCGCAAGCATTCGGAAAACAGGGTCACCACCTTGTACATGGTCGCATGGCCGTCGCCCTGGAGGCGTGCCAGATCCTGGCGCAGATAGGCCAGGGTCTTGTCGCGGACGCTGCGCAAGCCGGAGTTCATCACGAAGAAACGGTGGCTGCCCACCGACATCATAGTGATTTTGCGCGCCGAGGACAGCTGGTTGCCGCTGGTGATGCGGCCGTCGGCGAGCCCGATCAGGCCATCGCCGACTTTGATACCGAGGCAGTAGGTCATGCCGGTTTCGATCCTGGTTTCACGGATGGCGTCATCCTGACCGGGTCCGTCGCCATCGGCAAGTCGGGAAACCGAAGCCGCGGCCTTTGCTGGCGCGATCTTGGGTACAAACCGACGAGTGCGACAATCTGGCCGATCGGCTTATTGTGCAGTGCACAAAAAACCATTGACGCCAGCGTCGGCGTGCTTATATTGAGGCCAATGCTGCACTGCAGCAAAGAAACACCGGACAAACCCCTTAGAAAGGACACTGACATGAATTCCCAGATCGCCAGCGCCATCAAGTTGCTCGAAGGTCAGGCCGCCCAGGTTCGCGAGACCGTCGAAGGTGCGGTCAAGACCGGTCAGGAGCGCGCCGGACAGGCCGCCGCCCTGGTCGTCAAGGGCTTGGACAAGCTGACCGTGAATGCCCGCGAGAACGTCGATGCGGTGCTGGTTTCCGGCCGGGTGGTGTCGGACGGTGCCGAAGCGGCCGGCGAGGAACTGGTTGCCTATACCCGCGCTTCGGTTGAGCAGAGCCTCAATTTCGGCCGCTCGGTGCTGGCTGCCAAGTCGCCGAAGGAAGTCGCCGAACTGCAGCTCGCCTTCGTCAAGCTGAGCCTCGAGGCCGGTTATGCCGAGGCGGTTCGTCTGTCCCGGCTGTCGGCCAAGGTCGCCCAGGACGCGGTCGCGCCGATCGGTGCTCGGGTCAACGCCGCGGTGCAGTCGCTGAACCTGCCCGTGGCCGCCTGATACCACCGTCTTCCGGTTCGCCCGGCGGCCCGCCAGAGGGTCGCCGGACTCCCGGCGCAGAGCACGGAGCTTCATTCCTGGTGGGGCTGCGTCAATTTGGATAATGGTGCTTTGCGCGGAAAATCGTTCAAATAGTCACATCGTAGACTATCGGACCGGGCGCGCTGTACCAATGCAGGCTGCCTCAACCCAATACCAAATGGAGTCAAGAATGGAAAACCAGATCGCCGTTGCCACCCAGGCCGTTACCGAATTGGCCAATCAGGCGCGTGAAGTCTTTGGCCGGGTCGCCGGTGTTGCCCAGGAACAGTTGGAGCAGGTCAGCCAGCAGGCCGTCAAGGGCTTCGACGAGACCGTCGCGCTGAATGTTCGTAACGCCGATGCGGTGAAGCAGTCCGCCGAAGTGCTGGTTGCCGGCGGCGAGAAGGCCGCCCGTCTGCTCGCCGATTTCGCCCGTTCCGCGATTGTGCAGGGCTTCGCCGTGCAGAAGTCGCTGCTCGCGGTCCGCTCGGTCGGTGAATTGGTCGAGGTCCAGAACGCGGTCGCGACCGCCTATTTTCAGGCGCTGCGCAGCCAGGCCGAGCAGCTGTCCAGCCTGTCGGTGCAGGTGACCAACGATGCGATCGCCCCGATCAGCGCGAGCGTGACTGAGTCGGTGCAGTCCACTGCCCGCGCGCTGGCCGCCTGATCACAAATCCTTGCCTGGTTTGACGACGGTTAAGGGGGGGGGCCGATGCCTCCCCTTTTGTCGTTTCCGGGACTGGGGCTCAACGCATCAGTTCGTAATAGACGCCCAGCGTTTCTGAGCACATTTTTTCGCGGGTGAAGCGGTCGCCGACATGGGCGATCGCGCGTTCGGCCCGGTGACTGCGTTGTTCGGGGCTGAGTTCCAAAGCGGCGGCGATCGCTTCGGCAAGTGCCGGCGGGTCGCGGGGGGGGACGACCCAGGCGGTTTCACCTGGAACCACCGTTTCCTGGACCGCGCCGATCCCGGTCACCACGACCGGCCGCCCCATTGCCTGGGCCTCGACGATCACTCGCCCGAACGCCTCCGGCTCGCGCGACGCCGAGACCACGACATTGGCCATCATATAGGCGGCCGGCATGTCGTTGCAGTGGTCGACGATGAAGACCACCCCTTGGAGCCCGCGCTGCTCGATCAGCTGCTCCAGCTCGCGTCGGTACCCGGTGCGCCCCTGGTCGCTGCCAACCAGGACGGCGGAGATGTCCTGGCGGCCGAGCCGGGTCAAGGCCTCGATGAAATCGATCTGCCCTTTCCACCTGGTCAGACGTCCGGGCAGCAGGATGACTTTGCGGTCGTCGGGCAAGCGCCAGCTGCGCGCCAGCTGGATCAGACGCAACGCCGGCACCCGGTCGGGTGCAAAGATCGCGCGGTCAATCCCGCGATGGATGACCCGGATCGCTTCCGGCGGCGTCGCGTAGTAGGCCAGGATGTGCTGGCGGATGAAGTCGGAGATCGCGATCACCCGTTCGCCCCGCGCCATGATCGAATTATAGGCCAGCTTCCAACGGCCGTCGAAATTATAAGGGGCGTGGAAGGTGGTCATGAAATGGACCCCGGTGCGCCGCGCGGCATACCAGGCGCTCCAAGCCGGGGCGCGGCTGCGGGCGTGGACGATGTCGACACCCATTTCGCGAATGATCGTCGCCAGACGGCCGATGTTGCGGTAGAGCTGCCAGGGATGCTTGCTGTCGAGCGGCAGGGTCAGGTGGGGAATCCCGGCGCGGTCGAGTTCGCGCACCATCGGACCGCCTGACGAGGCAACCACCGGCGAGCCGCCGGCCTGGGCCAGGGCCACCGCCACGTCGATGCAGCCGCGCTCGGCGCCGCCGGTGACCAGGCCGGGCAGGACCTGCAGGACGACCAGCGGGCGACGCCGCCCGCCGGTGGCCGCGGCGGTACGGGCCGGCTTGGCCGGATTGTTCCTGGTAGGCTCGTCGATCGCCATGGGTACTCGGAGTCGGACGAAAAAGGGAGGGGGCGAGGATGGGGGCTACGGATGACGGTGCCCAGGATCAGACCGGCAATCGGCCGCCGGATCCGGCACCGGACCGCTTGGTGCGCGACACCGCTAGCATAGCCTTCCGGCAAACCCAAGGGGCGAGCCCCGGGGTTACCTTCTTCGGCGGCTTCCAGTCGGATATGACCGGGACCAAGGCGGTGGCCCTGGAAGCCTGGGCGAAGACGCAGGGCCGGGGGTTTCTGCGCTTCGACTACCAGGGGCATGGCGCCTCCAGTGGCCGCTTCGTCGATGGCACCATCGGGCTGTGGCTGGACGATGCGCTGGCCGTGCTCGACCGCGTTGCGATCGGCCCCCAGATTCTGGTCGGCTCGTCGATGGGCGCCTGGATCATGGTTCTGGCGGCTTTGGCCCGGCCGCACCGCGTCGCCGGCCTGGTCGGCGTGGCGGCAGCGCCGGACTTTACCGAAGACCTGATCTGGCCCAGCCTGTCGGCAGCCGAGCGCGACACCCTGGCCAAGGACGGCGTGCTGCACCGAAGTTCGGCCTATAGCGAGGATCCCTTTGCGATCAGCGCGGCGTTGATCGAAGACGGGCGGCGACACCTGCTCTTGCGGGCGCCGATCGCGATCCGCTGTCCGGTGCGCCTGATTCATGGCCTGGCCGATGCCGATGTTCCATGGCAAACCAGCCTGCGCCTGGCCGAATGCGTGATGGCGCACGATGTCCGGATGATCCTGGTCAAGGACGGCGAACACCGCCTGTCGCGTTCGCCGGACCTCGCCTTGATTCTGGAAACCGTCGAAAATCTGGTCGCCGAAACCCTTCAGCCGCGCTGACCGCCCCGACTCCGGCGCAAGCCAAGCAACAGCAGAGCGAGGCCCGGCACCGCCAGGACCAGCGGGGCCGGCCACAGCAGCAGGGTCAGAATCGCCGGGTCCCACAGCGCTGGCAGCAGGTAGCGCTGGATCACCGCCTGGGCGAGATTGAGGCTGGCGGGTGCCAGCTGGAACCACAATGCGCCGAAGGCGGGCCAGCCATTACCGCCATGGATCAAATCGACGGCGACCGCTCCCGCCCCCAGGATGATCAGCAGGACTCCAAGTATTTTCAGGATCATCCTAAGGGGTCCTTGGCAACAGGATCAATCGTCCGCCCAGGCGCTGGCCTCAGTGCCCGCCCTTCAAACCATGGAGAACCACGCCCATCAGTTCATGGGCCGACAGGCCGACCAGGCCGAGGCCGCAGCCAAACAGAGCGTGCTCGACCCAAGCGGCGCCGAACGGCAATTCAACAACCCGCGACAGCACCGGCGGGAAGAATCCCAGCGTACCGACCGCCGCTACGAAGGCACCGGTGACCAGACAATCGCGCACCTGATCCCGCTCGATCAATTCCTCGTGCCCGAACCAGTTCGCAGCCAGGACTGGCCGCGGGGCCCCCTGAATCAGCGCGACGATCAGCAGCAGCCACAACCCCTTACGCATGTTTTTCCTCCCTGTCCGGCGGCGCTGCGACGGAGTCTTGCCCTGAGGGCTATGGATTCCGCCAACGGCCAAGCCAATTGACCATCAGTCTCACCATGCTGGCGGAACAGGCAGGCATGTCAAGAGGATAGAGTCGGGTTTGGTGACAGTCTACTCGACCAGTTCCGGTTCCTTCTGGTCGGCGCGCTGGGATGTCGGGCCGTCGGGGTAAACGAAGGCGGGGCGTTCATTCTCGACCGTCACCCGCACCAGGCCGCCGCGGGCGAGCCGCCCGAACAGCAGTTCCTCGGCCAGTGGCTTCTTGATGTATTCCTGGATCGTGCGGCCGAGCGGGCGGGCACCGAACGCGGGATCGTAGCCCTTTTTGCCCAGCCAAGCGCGCGCCTCGTCGGTCAACTCGATCGAGACGCCGCGTTCGGCCAGCTGAATTTCCAGCTGCATAATGAATTTATCGACGACTCGGGCGATCACCTCCGGCGACAGCGCCGAGAACTGGACGATCGCGTCCAGCCGGTTGCGGAATTCCGGGGTGAACATCTTCTCGATCGCCTCGATGTCCTCGCCGATGCGCATCGTGCGTTCGAAGCCGATCGCGGCCTTGGCCATGTCGGCGGCCCCGGCATTGGTGGTCATGATCAGGATGACGTTGCGGAAATCGACCGATTTGCCGTTGTGGTCGGTCAGCTTGCCGTGGTCCATCACCTGCAGCAGGATATTGAACAGGTCGGGATGGGCTTTCTCGATCTCGTCGAGCAGCAGCACGGCGTGGGGGTGCTGATCGATCGCGTCGGTCAGCAAGCCGCCCTGGTCGAAGCCGACATAGCCGGGCGGGGCACCGATCAGCCGCGAAACCGTGTGGCGCTCCATATACTCCGACATGTCGAAGCGGATCAGTTCGATGCCGAGCGAATTGGCCAGTTGCTTGGCGACTTCGGTCTTGCCGACCCCGGTCGGGCCTGAGAACAGATAGCTGCCGATCGGCTTCTCCGGTTCGCGAAGGCCGGCACGGGCGAGCTTGATCGCCGAGGACAGTGCTGCGATCGCCTTGTCCTGGCCGAACACCATGGTCTTGAGGTCGCGCTCCAGGTTTCTCAGGGTTTCGCGGTCGTCGCGGCTGACGCTCTTGGGCGGGATCCGGGCAATCTTGGCCACCACCACCTCGACGTCCTTGACCGAGATGGTCTTTTTGCGCCGGGACTCGGGCAGCAGCATTTGCGCCGCCCCGACCTCGTCGATGATGTCGATCGCCTTGTCGGGCAATTTGCGGTCGCTGATGTAGCGGGCCGACAGCTCGACCGCGGTCCGGATCGCCTCGTTGGTATAGCGCACCCGGTGGTGCTGTTCGTAATAGGGCTTGAGCCCGCGCAAGATCTTGACCGAATCCTCGATGGACGGCTCGTTGATGTCGATCTTCTGGAACCGCCGCACCAGCGCGCGGTCCTTTTCGAAGTAGTTGCGGTATTCCTTATAGGTGGTCGAGCCGATGCAGCGCAGCGTGCCGCTGGCCAGCGCCGGTTTCAACAGGTTGGAGGCGTCCATGGCACCGCCCGAGGTCGCACCGGCGCCGATCACGGTATGGATTTCGTCGATGAACAGGATCGAGTCCTCGTGGGCGTCCAACTCGGCCAGGACCGATTTCAGCCGCTCCTCGAAATCGCCGCGATAGCGCGTGCCCGCGAGCAGGGCGCCGAGGTCGAGAGCAAAGATGGTCGCGCCGACCAGGACCTCCGGGACTTCGCCGTGAACGATCCGGCGGGCCAGACCTTCGGCGATCGCGGTCTTGCCGACGCCGGGGTCGCCGACATAGAGCGGGTTGTTCTTTGACCGCCGGCACAGGATCTGGATCGTCCGCTCGACCTCGTCCTCGCGGCCGATCAGCGGGTCGATCTTGCCCTTGATCGCCTTCTTGTTGAGGTTGACGCAATAGGAATCGAGCGCCTCGCTGCCCTTCTTGGAGGTTTTTTCCGCCGGATCGTCGTCGGCCCCGGCGACGCGCCGCGCCTGGGAGCGTCCGGGCACTTTGGCGATGCCGTGGGAGATGTAGTTGACCGCATCGAAGCGGGTCATCTCCTGCTCCTGCAGGAAGAACACGGCGTGGCTTTCGCGCTCGGAGAACAGCGCAACCAAGACGTTGGCGCCGGTGACCTCCTCGCGTCCCGAAGATTGGACGTGGATCGCGGCACGCTGCAACACGCGCTGAAAGCCCGAGGTCGGTTTGGCGTCCTCCGCCCGGTTGGTCACCAGGTTGACCAATTCATTGTCGAGATAGTCGGAAACGTCGCGCTTCAGCTTTTCCAGGTCGACGCCGCAGGCGCGCAGCACGGCAATGGCATCCTGGTCATCGGTCAATGCCAGCAGCAAATGCTCCAGCGTGGCATATTCGTGGCGGCGATCGTTGGCGTTGACCAGCGCCCGGTGCAGGGTCTTCTCCAGATTCCGTGACAGCATGGCCGTGCCTAATCCTTCTCCAGAGTACACTGCAAAGGATGCTGGTTTTGGCGCGCGAAGTCCATAACCTGGGTCACTTTGGTCTCCGCCACCTCGTAGGTGTAGACGCCGCACAATCCGACGCCGCGGCGGTGGACATGCAGCATGATGCGGGTCGCCTCGTCGCGGTTCTTGTTGAAAAACCGTTCGAGGACGTGAACGACGAACTCCATCGGGGTGTAGTCGTCGTTCAGCATCAACACCTTATACATCGAAGGCTTTTTGGTCTTGGGTCTGGCCTTGACGACCACGCCCGTGCTGGTGCCCTCGTCACCATGCTTGTCGGTGTCGGCCATCGTTCGAACCGGGTCCCTTCGTTTCGCCGCTCATCAGCAATGATATGAGAAACCGGCCGCCGGTTGGAAGATCCGACTTTCGTCGTGGTCCGGCGGTCGGGGAGGTGAAAGCAAGTCCCTTGCCAGAGTCCGGGGCCCCGATCGCGGGCGATGCTGCCGAACCCTGAGGCGGGTCGAAATCATGCCTTCAGCTTGTAGCCGGTCGCCAGCATTCGGATCGCCAACCACCACAGCAGGCCGTTGGCGATCAGCATCACCGCGATGCCGGTCATCAGCCGGTCGTCGGAAACTCCGATAAAGCCATACCGGAAACCGTCGATCATGTAGAAGAACGGGTTGAAATGGGCGACCCACCAGAATTCGCGGGGCAGGTTGTCGACGCTGTAAAAGGTGCCCGACAGGAAGGACAGCGGCGTGATCACGAAATTGGTCACCGCGGCGATGTGGTCGAATTTCTCCGACCAGATGCCGCCGATCAGGCCGAGCAGCGACAGCATCATCGCTGCCGTCACGCCATGGAACAGCACCCAGGCCGCGGAATGGATGCCGAACGGGGAAAACGGCCACAGCGCGGCTGCGGTCACCAGGCCGACCACCAGACCGCGGGTGACCCCGCCCATGACATAGCCGAACGCCAGTTCGACCGCCGACAGCGGCGGCATCAGGACATCGACGATATTGCCCTGGACCTTGGCGATGATCACCGATGATGATGTATTGGCGAAGGCATTCTGGGCGATCGCCATCATGATCAGGCCGGGCGCCAGGAACTCCAGGAACGGTGTCGGACCGATCATGCGGACGGCGCCGCCGAGCGCCAGGGCGAACACCGCATAGAACAACAGGGTGGTAATCACCGGTGCCAGCACGGTCTGGGTGTGAACCTTGATGAATCGACGCACCTCCTTCCAATAAAGCGTCCAGAGTCCAAGCCAGTTGACCACCCCGAAGCTGCGCGGGACCGGAGGCATCGGCGAGGTCATGGGCGGGCGTCCCGGGTGAATCGGCGATAAAGTCTGGCCGGGCCTGGCGGCCAGCGGCGGCGGAGTCTCAGGCGGAGCGACGATGCCCAACAATAGGGCATCTGCATTCGGCGGCGCCGCCTGTTTTCATCAACGCTGCCCGCACCCAACCGCCAATCGAAACAAAGTCGGTTCGCCACCGGCGAAGAGGGGCAGGGCGGTTGCCCTTTGCCGGCGGCTCTGGTAATGGGCACTGGAGGAAACCACGGGCGGCGGCGGTGGATCATGAGCAGTGTCATTCGGTTGGCGGCGTGGGCAGGGGGGCTGACGATCGCTCTGGCGGCGCTGCTCTATCCGGCGATCCTCAACGGTTTCCCGATCACCTATTTCGATACCGGCGGCTACATCGTCAGCGCCTTCCGTCCCGAGGTCTGGCCCGGCCGGGCGGCCGCCTACGGCTTCCTGATCAAGTATCTCCATGCTCCGGGAACGCTCTATCCGCTGATCGTGTTCCAGGCCCTGCTGGTCGCCTGGTTCCTCAACATGGTGGCGCGGTCGCACAACCTGCCCCATGGCCCCTTGGCTTTGGCGGTGACCTCGGTTGTGCTCGCCGCCGCAACCGCGGTGTCGTGGTTTTCAGCCCAGGCCATGCCGGATATTTTCCAGCCGCTGCTGGTACTCGGACTGTTTCTGATCGTGTTCCGGCGCGATCACCTGGGCAGTTGGGAACGTCTGGGCGTCGTCCTGGTGATCTGGTTCGCCGTCGCCGCCCATATGGTCAATGTCGGTCTGGCGATCGGCCTGGTCATCCTGTGCGTTGTCGCCGGACTGCTGTGCTGGGTCACGCGCTGGTCGCGCAAACTTTACGTCATCGGGCCGGCAATCTTCGTGGCGCTCGGCGTCGCCACAATCCCGCTGCTGAATCAGGCGATCGACGGCAAATTCCGGTTCGTGCCCGGCGGCGACGCCTTCGTCTTCGGCCGCTTGGTCCAGGACGGCATCGTCGACCGCTTTCTCAGCGACAACTGCCCGTCGCCCGAATACCAGCTGTGCGCCTATCAGGGGCGGATGCCCAAGACCGCCGATGACTGGCTGTGGGGCGCCGACAGTCCGTTCAACCAGCTCGGCCAATGGGACGGCATGAGCGCCGAGATGCAGGCGATTACCCTCGCCAGCCTGGAGGCCTATCCGCGGCAGCATTTCGACACCGCCGTGGCGGCAACCTGGAGCCAATTGAAAAGCGTAGCAACCGGCGACGGTGTGATCGGCTGGCATTGGCTGACCAAATGGGCGGTCGAGAGCTTCACGCCGGACCTGCTGCCCGACTATCTGGCCTCGCGTCAGAGCCGCGGCGACCTGTCGTTTGCCGAGCTGAACCGCTGGCAGGTTCCGATAGCCCTGGCCGCGACCGCGCTATGTGCCTGGCTGGTGCTGATCCTGGCCGGTTTCCGCCAGCTTGACCTCGCCTGGTTCTGCACCTTCGTGTCGGTCGCCATTCTGGGCAACGCGATGATTTGTGGCATTTTCGCCAATGCCCATGACCGCTATGGCAGCCGCATCGTCTGGCTGGCGGTCCTGGCCGTGCTGCTGACCGGCCAGCGCATTCTGCAGTCGATGTTCGGCCGGCGTCCTGTGCCGGCGGAAGTTCCGGAACGCGCCGCACCGGCACCGCGGCGGCGCCTTCGGCCGCTCAAGCCGGCGGCCAGGCCCCAGCGGATTGATCCGGTGATCGAGCCGGTGCCGGTTGCGCCGGCGGTCGCGGCGTCGGCCCTCGTCGAACCGCAGCCGGCCTCGGCTGACCTCGAATCCGCGCCCGCCGTCCCGCCGGAACCCGCCGCCGAACCCGTAAGCGCCGAACCCGTAAGCGCCGAACCCGCAAACCCCGAACCGGGCGGCCCCGCAGCCGCGGGCTTCGAGCCCGCGCCGCCGGGACCGCCGGCCAGCCCTGAGCCAACCGAGCCGGTTCCGGCTCCTGGCACGACTGAGCCGGTTCCGGCTCCCGGCGCGACCGAGCCGGTTCCGGCTCCCGGCGCGACCGAGCCGGTTCCGGAAGCCGATCCGGATCAGACCCGCTCCGAGCCGCCGGTCGCGCCGAAGCCGGCGCCACCCAGGGACGAATTCGCCGTGGTGTTTCCCAGCGACGAGGAGACCATGCCGGGCTTCAACTTCCGGCCCAAGCCAACCCCCTGAACGCCGGGGTGGAGGCCGGCAGCCGCGCCGGCTTTTGCCGGGCGGGGGCGGCTGGTCAGCCGAGGTGGCGTAGCAGCCAGACTGCGGCGATCCCGCTCACCATGGTTATCGGGAGGTTCCTGGTGGCGACCGCAACGGCGGTTGCGATGAGCCCTGCGGCCCATTCCCGTGGGCCACCCGACAGCACCGAAACCGCTACGAGTGACACGATCATGCAGCCGGGCAGCGCGCGCATCGCCCGTGCCCAGGCGCCGGCTTTGAGGACTTGCTGCCCGATCACGACTCCGGTGAGCCGGATGCCGAATGTCCCGATGGTCAGGAACAGAATCACCAGCCAGGCTTCAGTCATGGTGGGCCATGCCTGCGATTCCGGCACCGGCGACGCCGCCGAGGATCAAGGCCCAGGACGGCTGGACACCGCCGAGCCGTATCGCGGCGGCAGCCACAAGCGCCGTGGTCAGCCAGGGCAGCAGGTCGTTCTTGCCCGTCCACAACGAGCGCGCAATCGCAATGAAAGCGGCGGTGAACGCGAAATCCAGCCCAAGCGCCTTGGGATCGGGGATCGCGTGGGCGAAGCCGGCGCCGGCCATGGTGGCCAGACACCAGACCAGCATAAGACACATCCCCCCGCCGACCAGATACCAGTAGCCGAGGTCGCGACCCGTGGCGCGCCCGGCCAGCAGCAGCGCCCAGTTCTCGTCGGTCGTGAGATGCGCGCCCAGCGCGATTTGCCACCATGGCCGGCCCGCATAGATCTCGCGGATCGAGGCCGTGACCAATAGCAGCCTGGCATTGAGAGCGAGGCCCGCCACCACCGCGGCGATTGCTCCGGCATCGGCGACCAGCCGTTGGGCGGCAACGATCTGGGAGCCGCCGGCGAAGACGAAGCCGCCCATGATGCCGACCTGGAGCAGGTCGAAACGCGCCTGAGCGGCGAGGAAACCGAATGCCAGGCCGTAGATCGCCACCCCGATCGCAAGCGGGGCGATCTCGCAGGCACCCGACCAAAAATCGCGCAAGGAGACCTCGCCCGATGGGACGTGGCGCAGCGGGTCCTGTCGCATGGGGGCGGGTTTCCGGGATCGGCCTCTGGCAGCACCACCGCACGGCGGCAAACCCTGACCTATCACGAAAGCAACCGCTCGCCCAAGCGACGGCTCTCCGGCAGCCTCTCGCTGCCGGGATCGGGGATTGCGCGTTGGGGGTTATCTGGGCGGCGGGCCAACCTCGACCGGGATCGCAGCGTAGTAGGCGGCGAGGTCGGCGATGTCCGGATCCTTGAGCCCCTGAGCCACGATCGACATCAGGTCGCTACGACGGGCACCGCTGCGAAAATCACCCAGCGCCTTGACCAGATAGTTCTCGACCTGGCCGGCCAGGTTTGGTGCCTCGGGAATCTTGCCCCGGCCGTCGAGTCCGTGGCAGGCCTGGCACTGCAGTGCCTTCTTGCGTCCGGCCGTGATATCGCCCGCAAGCGCGGTGGCGGTCGGGGCAGCGAGCAGCAGAACCACGACCGCCGCCCCCCAAAGGGAGCGGCGGCGGGTCGCCGAGCGGGTTTCGGCCACGGACTTACTTGCCATCATACCAGATGCGGTAGAGGGCTCCGGCAAAATCGTCGGAGACCAGAATCGAGCCATCCTTGAGTTGGGCAACATCGACCGGGCGGCCGATATACTCGCCGTCGTCGGTCAGCCAGCCCTCAGCGAACGGCTCGGACTTGTCGGCGGTGCCATCATCCTTGAGCGTGGTGACCATGACGCGGGCGCCGGACGGCTGGGTGAGGTTCCACGAGCCGTGCTGGGCCGAGAAGATGGCATTCTGGTACTTCTTGGGGAACATCTTGCCGGAGTAGAAGGTCATCCCGAGATCGGCGGCGTGGGCGATCATCTCGACCTGCGGGAAGACCACATTGGCCGGCGGCGCATCGTTCTTGTATTCCTCGGTCCGGGTCTTGCCGCCGCCGTACCAGGGGAAGCCGAAATTCTCACCCGCTTTGGTCGCGCGGTTGAGTTCCCCGGCCGGGATATTGTCGCCCATGCCGTCGACCTGATTGTCGGTGAACCACAGCGTCTTGTCTTTGGGATTGAAGTCCATGCCGACCGAATTGCGGATGCCGGTGGCGTAGACCTCGCGGTTCTTGCCGTCACGATCCATCCGGATGATGCCGCCGATGCCCCACTTGGCGAAGCCCGCCAGTTTCTCCGGCGCCGGCACGTTGAACGGCTGGCCCAGCGTAATGTAGAGCTTGTTGTCGGGGCCGATCCGGCACACCCTCGCGGTGTGGTTGTAACTTTCGTCGTCTTTGGGTATCAGCTCGCCCTGGGCCACCACCGGGACCGCGACGACATCGGGGCTCTCGTAGAAAAACTCGGCCGCCGGGTAGAGCAGGACCCGGTTTTGCTCGACAATATAAAGAAAACCGTCGGGCGAGAAGCACGGCCCGTTGGGCAGGACCAGGTCGATGGTCGAAGCGAACCGCTTGACCTCGTCGGCGGTGCCCGACTTGGTGCGGTCGGTCACCGCATAGACCTGGGCCTTGCGGGTGCCGACGAAGGTGACCACGCCCTGGGGACCGACCGCCATATGGCGCGCGTCGGGCACGATCGCATAGAGACCGATATGGAAGCCCGCCGGCAGCTTGATCCGGGTCAGGTTCTTTTTCAGCGCGTCCGCCTTGACGCCGGTCTGCGGGATGGTCGGGATATCGGGCGAGGCACCGGTGGTCTTGAACTGGCCAAGCCGCTCCAGATTGCCGGACGGGGTCTGAGCCCAGGCCGAGGCGGCCAGAAGCAACGCGGCAGCCGAGACGGCTGCCCCCAGACGGATAGTCATCGATGTCCTCCCCTTCGCATTTCTTGATTGGTGACGGCGGTTGACGTCCGCTCGCCGCCGCTCGCAGCCATCATCCGCGGGCTCGATCGGTCCCCTCGATCATTGTTGAATCCGGGGGCTCTGCAAGCGAATTTGGATACGGGATAAATTGCCGCACCGCCGAAGCGCCGACGCGGGCATGTTCTTTGCATCGGTTCCGAATACCAGGGTCTGCCGAGCCCGGACCGTGAGGGAACCGGACAGGAGGCGCAGAGCGTAGCGATGGCATGGCTGCCCGCCTCGCCGATCTGCCCCGCACATTTCGCGGACCGTCCCGGCCGCGGCCAGCTGAGTGCCGTCGGCCGGCAGCGCTGTGCTGCCGGCAAAGCGGTTGCATCAGGCCTCCGCCCGTCTATCATCGCCGGCAGCGCCGCCAGGAGACTGCCCGCCATGATCAAGTTCGGGATCGGCCAAGCCGTACCGCGCACCGAAGATGCCCGCCTGTTGACCGGCCGCGGCCGTTATACCGACGACATCCGGTTGGATCGCCAGACCTATGCGTGCTTCCTGCGCTCGCCCCACGCCCATGCCGAACTGCGGGCGATCGAGACCGCGCGGGCGACCGCGGCGCCGGGGGTGTTGGCGGTCTTTACCGGGGAGGATCTGGAAACCGACTATATCGGCAACTTGCGCTGCCTGGTCGACCTGAAGCAAAGCGACGGTACGCCGCTCAAGACACCGCCGCGGCCGGCCCTGGCGCTGCGCCGGGTCCGCCATGTCGGCGAGCCGGTCGCCATGGTGGTGGCGGAGACAGCGGAGGCAGCCCGGGACGCCGCCGAACTGATCGAGGTCGACTACGATCCGTTGCCGGCGGTGGTCGAGACCCGGGCGGCGCTCGATCCGGCGGCGCCCGGCATCTGGCCCGAGGCGCCGGGCAATCTGTGCTTCGAGTGGCAGCGCGGCGACCGTGCCGCTACCGACGCCGCTTTTGCCAGGGCGGCCCGGGTGATCGCGCTCGACCTGGTCAACAACCGACTGGTGCCCAATTCGATGGAGGGCAGGGCGGCGCTCGGCGACATCGACAAAACCGGCCGGATGACCCTCTATGTTTCCAGTCAGGGTGTCCACGGGCTGCAGAAGCAACTCGCCGAGGACATCTTTCACGACAAGCCCGAGCGCATCCGGGTGGTCACCACCGATGTCGGCGGCGGCTTCGGCATGAAGCTGTTCCTCTATCCCGAATATGTCATGGTGCTCTACGCCGCGCGCTGGCTGCAGCGCCCGGTCAAATGGGCGGCCGAGCGGATCGAGAGCTTCCTCAGCGACGACCACGGCCGCGACAACCTCAGCCATGTCGAACTGGCGCTCGATCGCGACGGCCATTTCCTGGCGCTGCGGGTCGATACCGTGGCCAATCTCGGCGCCTATCTGTCCAATTTCGCACCCTATATCCCGACCCATGCCGGTACCGCGATGCTGGCCGGGGTTTACACCACCCCGGCGATCGATGTCCGGGTGCGCGGCGTCTTCACCAATACCGCCCCGGTCGATGCCTATCGCGGTGCCGGTCGTCCGGAATCGGCCTATATCGTCGAACGCACGGTCGATTTTGCCGCGCGTCGACTGGGGCTCGATCCCGCCGAACTGCGCCGGCGCAACTTCATCCCGCCGTCGGCGATGCCGTTCGAGACCGCCCTCGGTTCGACCTATGACTCGGGCGATTTTGCCCGCACGCTGGACACCGCCCTGGCCGCGGGCGATGCCGCGGGATTTCCGGACCGCCGCGCCGCGGCGAAGCTGCGGGGACGACTGCGTGGGCTTGGGCTGGCGAGCTACATCGAGTCGTGCGCCGGCGGCGGCCCGGAACTGGCGACCCTCGAAGTCGGCGGGGATGGCAAGGTCACCGTGCTGATCGGGACCCAAAGCAACGGCCAAGGCCACGAGACCGCCTACAAGCAGATCGTCGCCTCCCGGCTGGGGGTGGCGCCCGACGACATTACCGTGGTTCAGGGCGACACCGACCGCATTCGCTGGGGCAGCGGCACCGGAGGTTCGCGCTCGGTGCCGGTGGGCGGTGCCAGCCTGGCTGAAAGCGTCCGCAAGGTGATCGAGCGTGCCACGCCCAAGGCGGCCGAACTGCTTGAAGCCGCGGCGGTCGATGTCGAATTCCGCGACGGCAGCTTCGCGATCGCCGGCACCGACCGGACGGTGTCGCTGCGCGCGGTCGCGGCCGCGGCGGCGCCCAAAGGCGGCGGACCCGCCTTCAGCGAGGAATCGCGCTGGCGTCCGCCGGCCAATACCTACCCCAACGGCACCCATCTGTGCGAGGTCGAGATCGATCCCGAGACCGGCGGGGTCAAGGTGGTGCGCTACACCGTGGTCGATGATTTCGGCGTGGTGATCAACCCGGCGCTGGTGGCAGGCCAGGTCCATGGTGGCGTGGTCCAGGGCATCGGCCAGGCTTTGCTGGAATCTTGCGTCTACGATGCCGAATCCGGCCAATTGGTCACGGCCTCGTTCACCGACTACGCGATGCCGCGGGCCGACCATGTGCCGCCGATCGATTTTCACCTGGAATGCGTGCCCTGCCAGACCAATGCTCTGGGCATGAAGGGCGCCGGCGAGGCCGGGGCGATCGGCGCGCCGCCCGCGGTGATCAACGCCGTGGTCGATGCCCTGGCCGAATTCGGGGTCGAGCATATCGACATGCCGGTGACACCGGAAAAACTGTGGCGGACGATCCGGGACGCGCGCGCTGGCCGTTGACGCCGAGCGGTGGCAACTGAACCCAAGGGAGCATGGTCGGATGCGGGTCGTCGTCGCGATGATGAAGCACGAGACCAACACTTTTTCGCCGGTAGCGACGCCGCTGGAGCGGTTCGAGCCGGCCTGGGGGGGCGCGGCGGTCGCCGCATATCGCGGCACCGGTACCGCGTTCGGCGCGTTTCTCGATCTGGCCGAGCGCGAGGGCGCCGAGATCGAAACCCCGGTCGCCGCCGAGGCCTGGCCGAGCGGACCGGTGCCGGACGGGGTCTATGGTGCCTTGGCCGACGCGATCTGTGCCGCGGTCGCCAGGGGCTGTGATGCGGTCCTGCTGGATCTCCACGGCGCCATGGTCACCGAGAGCCTGGAGGACGGCGAGGGCGAGTTGCTGGCGCGGCTGCGGGCGCTGGCGCCGGATGCGGTGATCGGGGTGGCGCTCGATTTCCACGGCAATCTTTCGGAAAAGATCGTCGGCAACGCCGATGTCGTCGCCGGCTACAAGACTTACCCCCACATCGATCTTCATCGGACCGGCGAGCAGGTCGGGGGGATCGTCTTCGCCGCGCTCAAGGGGGCGGTCAAGCCGGTGATGGTCTGGGGCAACCGCCCGATGTTGCCCCATGTCATGCGCCAGGCGACCGAGGACGCGCCGATGCGCGGGCTGATCGCTGAAGCGGCGGCGCAGGAGCGGGCCGGGGCCTTGGCCGTTTCGGTGTTCGCCGGCTTTCCCCATGCCGATATCCATGACGCCGGGCTTTCGGTGGTTGCGGTCACCGATGGCGATGCCGAGCGGGCCCGTGGCTGCCGCGACCGCCTGCTCGACCAAGCCTGGCAGCACCGCGGCGGTTTCGTCTACCGCGGCGAAGCCGCCGCCGCGGCAATCGCCCGCGCCAGGCAGCTGGGAGATGGCCCGGTCCTGCTGCTCGACCACAGCGATAACTGTGGCTCGGGCGGCACCCAGGACGACATGACCGTGCTCTCCGAGATTCTGGCCCAGGGGCTGGAGGACGTGGTTGCCTTCGCGGTCCACGATCCTGCCGCCGTCGCCAGCCTGGTTGAAGCCGGAGTCGGTGCCCGCATCAGTCTCGACCTCGGCGGGCGTACGCCGATGCCGGCGCTGGGTCTGCCCGGACGGCCGCTGGCGGTGTCGGGGACGGTGCGCACCATTACCGACGGCACTTTTACCATTCGCGGGCCGATGTATACCGGCGTCCGGGTCTCGATGGGCCGGACCGTGGTGCTCGATACCGGAGGCGTCGAGATTGTGGTGATCGAGCGCCACCACGAGCCCTGGGACACCGGCTGCCTGACCAGCCTTGGCATCGATCCGGCCCTGAAGCGCTTCATCATGTTGAAGTCACGAGTCCATTTCCGCGCCGGGTTCCAGCCGCTGGTGCGCCATATCGTCGAGTGCGCCGGAAACGGTGTCACCACCTCGGACTACGCGAAACTGACCTTTACCCGCGTTCGCAGGCCGATCTATCCGCTCGACGAGGCTTGAGTGCCGGCCCTCGTCGAGCGGATCCGGCGGGGTTGACGCCTAGAGCGGATGCTGTTCGAGGAAATAGCGGCTGGCATCCTCGGCATGTTCGAAAATATGCGGGGCAACGTCGCGCTTCTGCAGGGCGTCGCCCAGCTTGACCCGCATGAAGGCGCTGGTGGTGTAGCGGCTGACATCGATATAAAAGCGATCGACCAGATCGCGCACCATGTCGACATAGGCCTCGAGAACGTCGGGGTAGATGGTGAAGGCGTCGTAATTGACGATCGCCAGCACCTTCTTGCCGAGGGGTTCGAGACGCGCCGTCACCCCCGCCCTGACCTCTTCGACATCGGCCGGCGTCCGGATGGTGTGACGCTCGAAATTGACGAAGAACAGATTCTGTGCCGGGTCGTAGGTCAGCCGCTGGTCCATCGGCAGGCGCAGCAGATCGCGCTGGAGATGCATCGGGCCGTCGGTGGCGAAGATGCGCTCGTCCATCAGGCGGGGCGGCTGATGCATCACCGGGCGGAAGCTCATCTGCGCGAGGATATCGTGTTCCAGGTCGATGCCGGGGGCGATTTCGACCAGTTCCAGACCGTCCCTGCCAAGCGCGAAGACGCAGCGTTCGGTGACATAGAGGATCGGCCGGCCGCTGGCCGCGGCATGGTGACCGCTGAAGGTCTTGTGCTCGACAGCCGGGACAAATTTTGAGGATTTGCCTTCCTTGACGATGGTGATGCGGCGGTTGGCGACGGTGATGTCCAGATCACCGGCGCTGAAGGTGCCGAGGAACACCACCTTCTTGGCGTTCTGGCTGATATTGATGAAGCCGCCGGCGCCGGCCAGGCGGGTGCCGAATTTGCTGACGTTGACATTGCCTTCGGCATCGACCTGGGCCATGCCGAGGAAGGCGATATCCAGCCCGCCGCCATCGTAGAAGTCGAACTGGGCCGGCTGGTCGACCAGCGCCTGGGTATTGCTGGCGGCACCGAAATCGAGGCCGCCGGCGGGAACGCCGCCGATCACCCCGGGTTCGGTGGTCAGGGTCATCAGGTCGAGAACCTTTTCCTCATTGGCGACGGTGGCGACGCCCTCCGGCATGCCGATGCCGAGATTGACCACGCTGTTGGGCTTCAGCTCGAAGGCGGCACGCCGGGCGATGATCTTGCGCGCGCTCATCGCCATCGGCGGGATCGATTGCAGCGGCACCGTGATCTCGCCGCTGAAGGCAGGATTGTACGGGGTGGCGAAGGTCTGCCAGTGGTGTTCGGGCTTGGCGACCACAATGCAATCGACCAGGATGCCGGGTATCTTCACGTCGCGCGGGTGCAGCGTGCCGCGACCGGCAATGCGCTCGACCTGAGCGATCACGAGGCCGCCGGAATTATGGGCCGCCGCCGCGATCGGCAGCGCTTCCAGCAGCAGCGATTCCCGCTCCATGGTAATGTTGCCGTCGGTATCGGCGGTGGTGCCGCGGACGATCGCGACGTTGATCGGCATCGCCTTGTAGAACAGGTATTCCTTGCCGTCCAAAACGATCAGTTCGACGATATCCTCGGTGGTCACGGCGTTGATCTTGCCGCCGCCATTGCGCGGATCGACGAAGGTACCAAGCCCGACCGCGGTGATGGTGCCGGGACGATGGGCGGCGATGTCGCGGAACAGATGGGAAATGCAGCCCTGGGGCAGGTTGTAGGCCTTGATTTTGCTGTCAAGTGCCATCTTCTGCAGCTTCGGGGCAAGGCCCCAATGGCCGCCGATCACTCTTGCCACCAGCCCGTCATGGGCGAGGTGGTTGAGGCCGCGGCTCTTGCCGTCGCCTTGGCCGGCGGCATAGATCAAGGTCAGGTTGCGCGGGTTGCCGGTGGCCAGAAAATGCTGCTCCAGCGCCACCGCGATCCCTTCGGCAAAGCCGTTGCCGACGAAACCCTCGGTCGCCACGGTGTCGCCGTCGCGGATCAGGCGCACGGCCTCCTCGGCGGTGACGATTTTACCCTTGTCGGAGATCGGCCCGGCCGAGAGCAGGGGATGACCGGATGTCAGGTTCATTGGGTGGTTTCCCCTCGGGTGGTGATCCGGTCCTTGGATTGGACCGGTTGGTGAAGGGCGCTGGCGGCAGGCACCCCCTGGCGTGAGGGGCCTGCCGTTCAGCTTGGCCTGGAACGGGTCAGAACGATCCGAACATCGAGCCCAGCACGATCACCGTAATCAGGGAGATCACCGGGACCAGCACCGAGCATACGCCGATATCGACATAGGACTGGCGATGGGTCAGCTTGCAGATCGACAACAGGGTAATCACCGCACCGTTATGCGGCAGTGAATCAAAGCCACCCGACGACAGGGTTGCCACCCGGTGCAGCAGTTCAGGGCTGATCCCCGCCGCGGTGCCGAGTTCGAGATAGGTCTTACCCAGGGTCTGGAGGGCAATGCTCATGCCGCCCGAGGCCGAACCGGTGATGCCGGCCAGGACGTTGACCGCCACCGCTTCCGAGATCAAAGGATTTCCCGGGATCGCCAGCACGGCATCACGGACCAGGACGAAGGCGGCCAGGGACGCGATCACCGAGCCGTAGCCGACTTCGGAGGCGGTGTTGAAGATCGGCAGCAGCGAGCCCATCGTTCCGGTATTGACGGTTTCCTTAAGATTGCGCCAGCGCGGCAGGTTGATCAGGATCGCGGCGACACAGGCGAACACCAGAGCGGCAATGATCGACCAGTTGCCGCGCACCGCATCGATCGTGGTCTTGCCGTATTTGGCATCGGCCAGATAGCCGGTGTCCATCATCGGAATGATGTATTTGGTGAAAGCAAAATTGAGCACCACCACCAGGATGATCGGCAGCAGCGCCACCAGCAGCGGCGGCAGGTTGTCGTGGTTGCCGGTTTCGTTGCCGTCGAGCGGGTGATCGCCATAGCCTTCGCCGCGCGCCTTGGCCGCCTTGGCCCGCATGTTGAGCCACAGGATGCCAAGCCCGATCATGATCAGGCCGGCGATGGTGCCGAGTCCCGGCGCCGCGAAGCCATCGGTGCCGAAGAACGGGCTGGGGATATTGTTCTGGATCGCCGGGGTGCCGGGCAATGCGGTCATGGTGAAGGTGAAGGAGCCCAGCGCGATGGCTCCGGGGATCAGGCGCTTGGGAATATCCGCCTCACGCAAGAGGGCGTTGCCGATCGGATAGACCGCGAAGGCGACCACGAACAGCGAGACGCCGCCGTAGGTCAGGATGCCGCAGGCCAGCACAATCGCCAGCAGCGCCTGGCCCGCACCGGTCTTGGATGCAACCCAATGGGCGATCACCCGTGCCGCCCCGCTGTCGTCCATCAGCTTGCCGAAAATCGCGCCAAGCATGAAGATCGGGAAATAGGTGATGACGTAGCCGCCCAGCTTGACCATGAACAGCTGGGTATAGGTAGCCAGAAGAGGGGTGTCTCCTGCAAATACGACCGCCATCAATGCCAGACACGGCGCGAGGACGAGCACGTTGATGCCGCGGTAGGCCAGGTACATCAACAGCAGTAGTGAGAGAACGATACCAATAACGCCAATCATTCCTTGGTTCCTCTGGAGTGGACAGGATTTTGTTGGGGAGCTGCCGGCTGCCGCCGGAAAACGTCGCATACGCGAAGCGGCGTCAAGCATCCTCGAAAATTCGAAGACAGCTCAGGGATCCGATCCAGACCGCGCATCAACGCTTCCCCCTCAATGCGGGCAACGGCCCGGCGCAGCTCCCGTTGGGCCAGGCCACAGGGGCCAGCCGGTCGGGTCGTCACTTTTACCGCGCCACCCGGCGGCTTTCCTGGAATCCACCGGATCGCGCGGCGGCGATGGCCAGCCGGCGAGCAACAATTATGCCACACATAGTTGTATAGGGATTTCCTTGATGCTGCATTGCACAAAATGCAGTTGAGTGTCCGCCTGCAGCGACACTATGTCGGCTGGCCCGACGCCGGACCGAGCGCTTCCAGCTTATCGTAGAGGGTAGCGCGGGAGATGCCGAGCAGGCGGGCCGCTTCGGCCTTGACCCCGTGGCTTTCGGCGAGTGCTGCCGCGATCGCCCGGCGCTCGGCGGCGGCGACCGCATCGGCCAGAGTTTCGGCCTTGCTGACCGAGGCCGCGGGAGTGCCAGCCGCCGGAGCGGCAGCCGCCGCGGGCAGAACCGCGACAATGTCCTGATCGGTCAGGATGCCGTGGTCGGACAGGGCGCAGGCCCGTTCCAGAACGTTGTAGAGTTCGCGGACGTTGCCCGGCCAGTTGTGGCTGGTCAGCGCAGCCACCGCCGACGGCGCCAGTTCCCGGACCGGCGTGCCATATTTCTGGCACAAACGTTCCAGGATGCTTTCGGCGATGCTCTCCAGGTCGGCCAGCCGTCGCCGCAATGGTGGCAGGGTGATCGCCACCACGTTCAGCCGATAATAGAGGTCGGCCCGGAATTGCTTGCGCGCCACCAGATCCTCAAGGTCGTGGCTGGTCGCGGCGATGATCCGGACATCGACCTTGATCACCTTGTTGCTGCCCAGAGGTTCGATCTCGCGCTCCTGCAGCACGCGCAACAGCTTGGCCTGGAGCGGCAGCGGCATGTCGCCGATCTCGTCCAGGAACAGGGTGCCGCCATTGGCGATTTCGAATTTGCCGGGTCGGCCGCGCCGCTCGGCGCCGGTGTAGGCGCCGGGCGCCACCCCGAAGAACTCGGCCTCGGTCAGCGTTTCCGGGATCGCCGCGACGTTGATCGCGACCATCGGCCGGCTGGCGCGCGGCGAGGCGGCATGGATGGCATGGGCGATCAACTCCTTCCCGGTGCCGGTCTCGCCCAGCAGCAGCACGGTGGACTCGATCTGGGCGGCGCGACGCGCCATGCGCTTGACATCGCGCACCGGCTCGCTGGTGCCGAGGAACTGCGCCAGGGAGTATTTCGCCGCCCGTGCCCCGGCGAGCTCGCGCTGGGCGGTTTCCAGATCGGTCTGGAGTCTGGTGAATTTCTGGACCAGAGGCTTCAGATATTGCGGGCGGTCGTAGAGCACGAAGCCGATTGCGCCGATCACCCCGCCACGGTCGTCCCTCAGCGGGATGCGGCTGACCACGAAGGTGCGTCCGCCAAACGGCATCAGGTCGAGCAGCATCGGCTTGCCCGATTCGATCACCTGGAACAGCAGGCTGCTCGGAATGATCTCCTCGATGTTGCGACCGATCAACTCGTGCTGGGGGTCGATCCCGAGCAGCGTCCGGTACTTGTCGTCCATCCAGACGATTCTGGTCTGCGCGTCGACCGCAACAGCACCCTCGCAGATTTCCAGAAGGTGCTGGAACACGGCCTGGAAGGCGCGCTCGCGCACCGCATCGGCAGGGTTCAACACGGCAGCATCGCCTTGCCAGGGTCCGCCGGGGCACTCAATCGGCCCAGCCCTCGCCCGGCAGCGTCGACGGTCGGGCCGGGCAGGGTGACTGGCCCGGCCGAGGCGCTTGGCCAACCCGGCCCCTCCACCCAACCGTTCATGGTTCCGCCCAGACCGTTACACGGGCAACCACCCTATCACCGGCCGATAATCCAAGGCAACGGACGTTCAAGGGGCGCGATCTTTTGCGGCCGGATGATCTTGTGTCCGCCGGGGCCAAGGGGGCCAGCCCCTTGGAACCCGACGAATACCAGGAGAGCTTTGACTTCATCTACAGCTGAAAAAGCCTCAAGCCCCCGAGATTGCTACTTCTTCATCGGTCCGAGCGGACAGACCACCCGTCCGTAGACCTCGTTGAGCACTTGGGCCAGGCCGGTATAGATCGCAGCCAGGCCGCAGGCGATACCTTCCCAGCCGGCATAGCGGGTATAGGTCTTGTCGCCGGTCAGATCGCCCGCGACCAACAGGCCAAACAGGATGATCAAGAGGAAGAAGGTGACCTGGAGCGCGCGGTTGAGCTTGAAGGTCCCGATGAACAGCACGAAGGCGAAAATCCCCCAGATGCCCAGCCACGAGGCCATCGCGGTCGCGGTCGGCGCCGCGGCGATGCCGAGTTTCGGCATGATCAGGATGCCGCACAGCGACAGCCAGAAGAAGCCGAAGGAAATGAAGGCGGTGGTCGCGAAGGTATTGGCCTTTTTCCACTCCATATAGCCGGCGATCACCTGGGCGGTGCCGCCATAAAACAGGCCCATGCTGACGATCATGGCATCGAGCCCGAACAGACCGGCATTGTGCATGTTGAGCAGAACCGTGGTCAGTCCGAACGCGCACAGGCCTAGCGGGGCGGGATTGGCGGTTTGGTCGCGCAACGCCACGGCCGGCAGTTCGGCCAGTCTGACGACGGTTTGAGTGTCGGAGAGCGGACCGGTTATCCCGGTATGCGAATTCATGAACGTTCCTCCAAAAATTCGACCTGTGATCAGGCGATTGATTTGGCGCGAGTGCTGCGGCGACCGGCACGACAGGGT
This sequence comes from Azospirillum sp., assembly GCA_016124535.1. Lineage (GTDB taxonomy): Bacteria > Pseudomonadota > Alphaproteobacteria > Azospirillales > Azospirillaceae > RI-112. The sequence goes on along the minus strand of WGNK01000066.1, from coordinate 10,335 downwards.
TTGACGGGCACCATCATCTCGACGGCCAGGCAGATTGACTTACCGGTTTCTCGTCGATCGAACCGGTGACTCAAGGATACAACTAGAGATTTGCCGGACCCTACAAGGATTCATCCAGGTGAAATCGGCAAAATCCGCGGCAGGTCGCGGCTGGCGACAGAGGCTTGAAGGCACATGGCGCGCTTGTATATTGGCTGATGCCGACCGGCTTTGACCTGGATCAAATATAGGCACTTGCCATAATTAACATCTTATCCGCCTCAAAAAGCTGCCACAATCACCTCGGCATCGTTGGGAGCGGCTGCCGGAGGCCAAAGCGGATGCGATGGAGTCACCCTTTGGGGCGACTCCGCCGGCTGCGGCGCCGATCCCATGGCGCCAGAGCCACGGCATCGGGACCGCGTTTGTGGTCATCGACCTTCGGCTTCGGTGCCGTCAAAGGCGTCCAAGAACCACCAGTCGAGGAACAAGATGAAACAATCACTGACACTGTGTGCGGCACTGATGGGTGCCCTCATGACGGGAGGCATGGGGGCGGCCAGAGCGGAGGAGCCGGCGATCCCGGTCGGACATCTCGCGACCAATTCCGGCGAGACCTCTTCGGTGGCGCAGGCCTATGCCCAGGGTATCGTCGATTCGCTCGACCACATCAATGCCCAGGGCGGCATCAAAGGCCGCAAGATCGCTTACGAAACGGTCGATTACGGCTATGACGCGCTGAAGGCGGTCGCGACCTATGCCGATTGGCTGAAGCGGCTGAAGCCGGTCGCGGTGTTCGGCTGGGGCACCGCCGACACCGAAGCACTGGTTCAGTTCGTCGCCCGCGATCAGATCGTGTTCATGTCGGGGTCGTCGTCGGGGCACCTGACCGACCCGACCGGCCTGGCCCATCCCGGCGACACCGCCGCACCCTATAATTTCTTCTATGGTCCGTCCTATTCGGACGGTTGCCGTGGCCTGGTGCAATGGGCGGCGGAGGATTGGCGGCGGACCCGGGGCGCCAACACCTCGACTTTCCTGCAGGACCTGAGCAAGCCGAAATTCGTCCATATGGGCGACAACCACCCCTACCCGAATTCCCCGATGGCGGCCTGCGCCGATTATGCCAGGGACCTCGGGTTTCAGGTGCTGCCGCCGATTCGCTATTCGCTGAAGCCGGGCAATTACGAGCCCCATTGCCGCGAGCTCAAGGCATCGGGCGCCGAATACGTCTTTCTCGCCAATACCACCGAATCCAACGTGGCCCTGGTCAAGGCCTGTGCCGCCGCCGGCGTCACCGCCCAACTCATGACCAACATCTACGGTTGGGACGAGTCCGCGATCGAAGCCGCCAAGGAGGACGGCAACGGCATGGTGTGGGTGGTCAGCGCCGCGCCGTGGACGTCTGCGGCGCCGGGTATGGCGCTGGTGCGCGAAGTGTCCAAGGCTTCCGATTCCCGCGGCAATACGGTCCGCCCGGCCCACTATATCCGCGGCGTGTGTTCGGCGTTCCTGATGCGTGATGCCATGACTGCGGCGACCGCGATGACCGGCGGCGTCACCGGCGCCAATATCAAGGCGGCGCTGGAGCAGATGAAGGGGCAGGTTCCGGCCGGGCTCGAAGGGGTTTGCCAGCCATCGACCTGGACGTCTCGCGACCACCGTGGCTCGACCAAGATCACGCTCTATCAAAGCCACTACAGCAACGGGCAGGGCGGCGCTTCGGAAATCTACGCCACCAACCTGCCGCTGCGCCCCGACTGGCTCGGCTGGTAATTTCTGCTTCCTGAAAAGCCCTCTCCCCTGCGGGGAGAGGGTGGGAGGCAGAGAACAAAAAAAGAGATTTTTTCACAAAGTTTTGCACTCTAAAGTTTAAGTTCCGAGGGGATGACAAATCGCTAGGTAAGTTTGTAATAAAACTGCTATGGTTCGCCGGGTTTACCGCACCGAGGTTGCTCTGCGCTGTCGGTGCGCGACTGATTTCGGCGAGATCGCGATGCGAAGACCCGGCTTTGGCATTGTTGTGGGTTTGGTAATCGTCGGAACCGTGAGTTCACTCGGCGCCTGCAAAGGCCAGCCGCGCGACCAGATGCGGATCGTTGGTTCCTCGGCGGTCTATCCGTTTTCGACCGTGGCTGCGGAGAATTTTGGGAAGCTCGGCAGGTTCAAGACGCCGGTGGTTGAATCAACGGGCACCGCAGGCGGTCTCCGGCTGTTCTGCGCCGGAATTGGCCCCGAACACCCGGATATTTCCAACGCTTCCCGGCCGATCAAGGAGTCGGAACGTCGATTCTGCGCGAACAATGGCGTGAACGAGATCGAGGAGTTCACCTTCGGCATCGACGGCATTTCGGTCGCGGTCAGCGCCAGGACCAAGGCGTTCAAGGTAAGTCTGGCGCAGTTGTATCTGGCATTGGCCGCCGAGGTCCCAGTTGCCGGCAAAATTGTCAAAAATCCCTATGTTGAATGGCGTGATATCGATCCGACCTTCCCCAAGGCAGAGATCGAAGTCTATGGTCCCGGTCCGGTCCATGGTACCCGCGAAGTCTTCAATAATCTTGCATTGGAAGTTGGATGCAGAGCATTCCCGGAAATAGCAGCGTTGCAGCCATCGCGGAGGAAGCTGGTGTGCTCCACTATCCGTGATGATGGTAGTTGGATCGATGTGAGCGACGATTATGCAATGGTTATAGGAAGGCTTAACGGGAGAGCGAATAACATAGCTATATTGCCATTCTACTACGTCGATGTGAACAAAGATAAGATTCAGGCTTTGCCGATCAATGACGTTCTCCCGACTGCCGATACGATAGCGTCAGGCCGGTATCCGCTGACTCGGCCGTTGTATTTCTATGTCAAGACCGCTCACATCAAGCAGGTTCCTGGGATTGCTGAATACGCCAGGGAGTTTCTGAGCGATAAGGCGGCCGGCGAAGATGGCTACCTGATGGCCAAGAGTCTGGTTGCTCTGCCGGCCGACCAGCTCAAGGCGCAGCGCGATCGCGCCAAGGCGTTGTTCAATCTGAAAACCGGCTCTTGAGGCGGTACGCCAGGGCGGTGGTTACGGTGCGGGGCGGTGTTTTGCCTCCGAAACCCTTGGCCCGTCCTTTGCCAGGGATATTTGCCGGCGGCTTCCGTGCCGGATTTTTTCCCAAGGTGGGGGACGGTTGATGAGTGACGTCGATGAGTTGAAGGCCGCGGTCAAGAAGCTGAACGCCCAGGCGACCCAGGCCAAGATGGACCTGCACGACCTGTCGGAAGACCTGCCGCTGGGCTGGGAGCGGATTCCCGAGGTCGCCGAGCGGGCGCATGATCTCTATGCACGGCTCACCGAGGCGCGATCGCGGTTGAAGGCGGCGGGGGGGTGACCCCATTATAGCGGCCATGAACGAATTGACCCCCAGGGCCGCATCGCGGCACGACGCCGCCATGGCCGCATCGCGGCACGACGCCGCCATGGCCGCATCGCGGCACGACGCCGCGCTTGCCATCACCGGCATGACCTGTGCTGCCTGCGTCTCGCGGATCGAGAAAGTCCTGTTGCGCCGGCCGGGCGTGGTCTCGGCGACGGTCAGTCTGCCGGCGGAACGCGCCGAAATCGCGTTCGATCCCGACCGCACCAGCCTGGCCGAGTTGGTCGAAGCGGTCGAGGATGCCGGCTACGGCGCCCGGCCGCTCGACGACGGCACGGACTCCCAAGCCGGTGCCGCGGCGGCGGCCGAGCTGCGGGCGACCGTGATCACCCTCGCAGTTGCGGCGGTACTGACGTTGCCGCTGGTCGCCGGGATGGTGCTGATGCTGGTCGGCTCGCCCTGGCGGGTGCCGCCCTGGCTGCAGCTCGCGCTGGCGACGCCGGTACAGTTCTGGGCCGGGGCGCGCTTCTACCGGGGCGCCTGGGGGGCGCTGAAGGGCGGCGGCGCCAACATGGATGTGCTGGTGGCGCTCGGCACCACTGCGGCCTATGGCCTCAGCCTGTTCCTGGTGGTGACCGGCAGCCATGCCAGCCACGGCCATCTTTACTTCGAAGCGGCGGCGCTGGTGATCACCCTGGTGATGGCCGGCAAATATCTCGAAACCCGGGCGCGCCGTGCCACCAATCAGGCGGTCGAGGCTTTGATTGCGCTGCGCCCGGAGACCGCGCGGGTGATTGCCGTCGATGGCGGCGAGACCGTGGTCGGTCTGGAAAAGCTTCGCCGCGGCGACCTGGTGGCGGTGCGGCCGGGCGAGCGGATTCCGGCGGATGGCGTGGTGGTCGAGGGCCGCGCCGCGGTCGACGAGGCGATGGTCACCGGCGAGTCGCTGCCCCAGGAACGCGGGCAGGGCGCCACGGTGACCGGCGGCACGGTCAATCTCGACGGCTTTCTGAAGATTCAGGTGGCGGCGATCGGCGCCGAGGCGGTGCTCGGCCGGCTGATCGCGTTGGTCGGCCATGCCCAGGCGACCAAGCCGCGCATCCAGCGCCTGGCCGATACCGTCGCCGGCTGGTTCGCATTTTTCGTGCTGGCGGTGGCGCTGCTGACCCTGGCGGCTTGGCTGATCGGCAGTGGTCGGTTCGAACCCGCGATCCTGGCGGCGGTGTCCGTGCTGGTGGTGGCATGTCCGTGTGCCCTGGGCCTGGCGACCCCGGCGGTGATTGCGGTGGCGTTGGGTGCTGGCGCCCGCCGCGGTATCCTGATCCGCGACGCCGAAGCGCTGGAGTCCGCCTATGCGGTCTCGGTGGTGGTGTTCGACAAGACTGGTACCCTGACCGAGAGCCGGCCCGAACTGACCGATGTGGTGGCGCTCGATGGCGACCAGACAGGACTGATTCGTGCTGCCGCGTCGATCCAGCATGCGGCGAGCCACCCGATTGCCCGCGCGGTGCTTGAGCACGCCGCCGGCCTGGGGATTCAGCCGTTGGAGGTCGCGGCATTCCGTGCCGAAGCCGGACGCGGCGTGCGCGGCACCGTCGGCGGGCGGGATCTGGCGATGGGCAACCGGGCCTATATGAAGCAGCTCGGCATTCCGCTGGCGCCGCTCGGCCCCCAGGTCGGTACGCTGGAGCGTCAGGGTAAGGCGGTGGTGTGGATTGGCAGTCCGGGCGAAACCCCGGCACTGGTCGGCCTGCTCGGACTGGCCGATCGGCTGCGTCCGAACGCGGCCCAGGCGGTGGCTGCGCTGAAGCGGCTCGGGGTGACGACGGTACTGCTGACTGGCGATGCGCCGGCGGCGGCCCAGGCGACGGCGCGGCGGCTCGGTATCGAGCGGGTGATCGCCGGTGCCCGTCCGGAAGACAAGATCGCCGAAATCGAACGGCTGCAGGCGGCCCACGAGATCGTCGCCATGGTCGGCGACGGTGTCAACGACGGCCCGGCCCTGGCTCGCGCCAATCTCGGGATCGCGATGGGCGGCGGCACCGACGTGGCGTTGCAGGCGGCGGCGGTCGGCCTGATCCGCGATGATCCGGCGCTGGTCGCCGGGGTGCTCGACCTCGCCCGCGCGGCGCGGCGCAAGATCATTCAGAATCTGGTGTGGGCGTTCGGCTTCAACACCGTCGCGATCCCTCTGGCCGCGGTCGGCTTGCTGGGGCCGGTGCCCGCGGCGATCGGCATGACCGTCAGCAGCCTGGCGGTGGTCGGCAACGCATTGGCGCTGCGCCGCTGGCAACCGGGTCGTGGCGCTGCGGCAGGCGACAAGGGCAAGCCGCGCAGCGGCTTGGCCCGTCTGGTGATGCCGGCCTCCGGGCCGGCGGCCTGACCCGGTGGCCGCGGGGACTTTGCCGATGTTCGGGAACAGGCGCCGAGGCCGGCGGCGGCGATTGCTGATCCGGACCGGGGGAATGACACTCCTGGTGCTGGCATTGGGCGGTGGACTGGGCTGGGCCTTCGGCCGTCGCCATGAGCTGCCCTTGCCGCCGGCCGCGACGATCGTGACGCCGGTGGCAGAGATCGAAGCTTCGCCGCTGCTGCCGGTTTCGCCGGTACCCGTCCCGGCTTGGCCGGAACCGCCCGGGCTCGCGGCGGTGCCAGCCGAGGGAGGCGCGGCGCCGGCGGCTCCGGCGGTTTTGTCGCCGCCGGTGGTCGAGGCCCCGCCGGTGGTCGAGGCCCCGCCGGAGGGGGCGGCCCTGGCTATGCCGCCGCCGCTGCCCCCCGGACCGGCGCCGGTCGAGCCTGCGGTGCCGCCGTGGCTGGCCAATGCGGTGCCGGCCGAATTGCCGCGCGACCGGCCGGCGGTGGTGCTGATTATCGACGATCTCGGGCTCGATCGTCGGCGCACCGCACGCACCATCGCCTTGCCGGGACCGCTGACCCTGGCCTTCATGGCCTATGCCGAGGAGCTGCCGCATCAGACTGCGGCGGCGCGCGCCGCCGGCCACGAACTGTTGGTTCATGTCCCGATGGAGCCGGTCGGGCCGCAGAATCCGGGGCCGGGTGCGCTGTTGACCCGGCTGACGGCCGAGGAGAACCTGCGCCGGCTGCGGATCGATTTGGGCGGCTTCGACGGCTATGTCGGGATCAACAATCACATGGGCAGTCGCTTCACCGCCAGCCGCCAGGCGATGGCGGGAATCCTCGCCGAGGTCAAAAGCCGCGGCTTGCTGTGGGTCGATTCCAAGACCACCGGTGCCAGCGCCGGCCCGGCTCTGGCCCAGGAGCTGGGCCTGCCGGCGGTGGCGCGCGACGTGTTCCTCGACGACGTCGTGACCGCCGCGGAGGTCAGGACCCGGCTGGGCGAGACCGAGCGGCTGGCCCGCCGGATCGGGGTGGCGATTGCGATCGGCCACCCGCACGATTCCACCCTTGAGGTGGTCGATCCGTGGCTGCGCGGCTTGGCCGCGCGCGGTTTTACCCTGGTGCCGGTCAGTGCCGTGGTGCGGGCGAGGTTCGGCAGCACCGTCGCCCTGGCGCGAGAAAGGAGCATCCGATGACGACGAAATATAAGGTCGATGGCATGACGTGTGGAGGTTGTGCCCGGTCGGTGACCAACGCCATCGTCAAGGCGGCGCCCGGCGCCAAGGTCGAGGTCGACCTGGCCGCGGGCACGGTCGCGGTGGACGCCGCGGTCGCTGCCGAGGCGGTGCAAAAGGCGGTCGAGGCCGCCGGCTTCGAGTTCAACGGCCAAGCCTGAATCGGCGTCGGGGGCACAGCCCCGGCAGGGGCGCAAGGGCCGGAAGGGCGTGGAACGCCCGGCTCCCAGGAGCGATTCCGCTTGCTTGGCGTCTGACATTTCCATATTTATTGAAATATGGAAATGTCAGACGCCATCGCCGCCTTGTCGGCGCTCGCCCAGGAAACCCGGCTTGCGGTCTATCGGCTGCTGATCCGTGAGGCGCCCAATGGCCTGCCGGCCGGCGAAATCGCGTCTCGTCTCGCTGTCACCGGACCGACGCTGTCCTTTCACATAAGTCGGCTAGAACGGGCCGGTCTGGTGCGCTCAGTTCGAGTTCACCGGCAGATCATCTATGCCGCGGATCTCGAGGGCAGCCGCCGGTTGATGAGCTTTCTGACCGAGGACTGCTGCCAAGGCCGGCCGGAGATTTGCGGCGGTCTCGCGGCGGCGGTCCGGACATGCGAAACCTGCTGACCGGGGGCCGGTCGGCGCGATCACGAGGTCACGTCATGGCATTGAACAGAGTGTTCAACGTATTGTTCCTGTGCACCGGCAATTCTGCGCGCAGCATCATGGCGGAATGCGCCATGGCGCGCTATGGCTCCGGCCGGTTCCAGGCCTTCAGCGCCGGCAGCCACCCCAAGGGCGAGGTTCATCCGGTGGCCTTGGATGTGCTGCGCCGGCTCAACTACAAGACCGAGGGGCTGCGCAGCAAGAGCTGGGAGGAATTTGCGACGCCCGAAGCCCCGGCGCTCGATTTCGTGTTCACGGTGTGCGATCAGGCCGCCGGCGAAGTCTGTCCGATCTGGCCGGGCCAGCCGATGACCGCCCATTGGGGGGTGGACGATCCCGCCGCCTTCGAAGGGCCGGCGGATAAGTCATTCAAGCTGTTCAAACGGGTCTATCTGGAGTTGGAAAGCCGGATCAAGATTTTCGCCAGCCTGCGGCTGGAAGGACTGGACCGCCTGACCCTGAAGAACCGATTGGCCGAGATTGGCCGCAGCCGCCGGGACGAGGTTGGCGAAAATGCCGCCTGACGCCCTGTCGCGGAACCCCTCGCGGTCGTCGGCGATCGGGTATTTCGAGCGGAATCTGACGCTCTGGGTGGCTTTGTGCATCGTCGCCGGTGTGGCGCTCGGTCACTGGCTGCCGGGTCTGTTCGGCGCCATTGCCGGCGCCGAACTGGCCCGCGTCAATCTTCCGGTGGCAGTGCTGGTCTGGGTGATGATCATCCCGATGCTGCTCAAGATCGACTTCGGTGCGCTCGCCGGGGTCGGCGAACATTGGCGCGGCATCGCGGTGACGCTGGCGATCAACTGGGCGGTCAAGCCATTCTCGATGGCGGCTCTGGCTTGGCTGTTCGTCGGCGTGCTGTTCCAGCCCTGGCTGCCGGCCGGGCAGGGGCCGTCCTATACCGCCGGCCTGATCTTGCTGGCGGCCGCACCCTGCACCGCGATGGTGTTCGTCTGGAGCAACCTGTCCGATGGTGAGCCCCATTTCACCCTGACCCAGGTCGCGCTCAACGACCTGATCATGGTGTTCGCGTTCGCGCCGCTGGTCGGCCTGCTGCTCGGGCTGTCGGCGATCACGGTGCCGTGGGATACCCTGCTGTTGTCGGTGGGGCTCTATATCGTGGTACCGGTGATGGCGGCCCAGCTGTGGCGGCGGGTCGTGCTGGCCCGCGGGGGGCCGGCGGCACTGGCCCGGGTCCAGGCGGTGCTGGGACCGGCTTCGGTCACGGCGCTGCTGGCGACCCTGGTGCTGCTGTTCGGATTTCAGGGCGAACAGATCATCGCCCAGCCGCTGGTCATCCTGCTGCTGGCGGTACCGATCCTGATCCAGGTCTATTTCAATGCCGGGCTGGCCTATCTGCTCAGCCGTCGGTTCGGCGTCGCCCATTGCGTGGCGGCGCCGGCGGCGCTGATCGGCGCCAGCAATTTCTTCGAATTGGCGGTGGCGACGGCGATCAGCGTGTTCGGCCTGGACTCCGGGGCGGCGCTGGCCACCGTGGTCGGCGTGCTGGTCGAGGTGCCCGTGATGCTCTCGGTGGTGCATCTGGTCACCCGGACCCGCGGCTGGTATCAGCGCGAGGCCTGATCGGCGGCAGGACAGTTCGCTCAACCCCGATCGGCCGATCGGCTTTCCCCGCGAGGTTCACTCCGCGGGCGGGCCGGCCCCCGGGACCGGCCTTTCGAACAGGGGACGGCAGCTCCGGAACAGCGCGCTCAGGTAATGCGTTACCGCGTGCACCCGCGGCACCGTGGTCAGATCGGCACGCACCAGCAGCGACAGCCTTGCCGTCGGCGGTTCCCGCCCGAGGCCGATCGGGATGAGGCCGGCATCGGCTTGCCCCAGATAGCAGGGCAGAAGGGCAATGCCGAAGCCGGCGCGGGCGGCGGCGGCCTGGGTGATCCAGCTGTTGCTCCGGAACCCGACGCGGTGGTCGGGGAAGCTGCGGGCCAGCCAGGCCGCCTCGGGCACGAAGGCGCTGTCGTCGTCAAAGCCGACCAGGACCGGCACGTTCTGCGTGTCGGCGCTCGAGGAGGCGCTGGCCCGGTTCGGCAAGCCCGAGCAATTCACCATTCAATCCACCGGATTGAACCAGGGCAGCCAATCCACCAGCGCTGCCTTCAAGGGCTATGCCGATGGTCGCGACGCCAAGGCCGGCATCGCCGCGTGGATCGCCTTCTACAACGTCCAGCGGCCGCACCAGGCTCTGGGCAACCGGACGCCGATGGCAGTCTGGCGGGCCGGCATCACCGGCGCGATCGACGAAACGTCTGTGGATAGAACGCTGCGTTTGGGCAACGCAAGGGCGTGGCCCACATACCCACAGCCGCAACAGCAGCAAAAGGCTCTTGTAGCTTGATCATTTAAGCGGTCGGGTCGTCCTGACGGCGACCACTGCGGTCTTTCACATCGGCAGCCGGCGCCACCAGGAAATCCGCGACCTGCTCGGCGACGCCATCATTGGCTGGCTGGTCACGGATGGGTATGGCGCCTATCGCGATTATCAGCGCCGGCAGCGGTGCCTGGCTCACCTGATCCGAAAAGGGCTGGCGTTGGCCGGCGGCCTGTCCCCCGATGGGGTCCGCTTCGGCGACTGGCTGGTGCGCGAACTGCGGAGCCTGATCCATGCCGTCGCCGAAGACCAAGGCCACACCATCCTGAACCCGATCCAGGCCCGGCTGAAACGCGCCTGCAGGCTCCACCGCGACCACGAGACCGAGAAAATCCGCAGCCTCGCGCGCGAAATCCTCAACGACT
>WGNK01000039.1 GCA_016124535.1 Azospirillum sp. | reverse complement strand
TTGGGCCGCTCGGGCTGCGGAATGTAGGCGTCAACCGCCTTCATCAGCTCAAGGATCGCGTCGTGGCCAAGCTCGGGGTTCTTGTTCTCAAGCGCGCACAGCGCCGAGCCCTTGACGATCGGAATATCGTCGCCGGGGAACTTGTAGGAGGTCAGCAGCTCGCGCACCTCCATCTCGACCAGTTCCAGCAGCTCCGGGTCGTCGACCATGTCGACTTTGTTCAGGAACACCACAATCGCCGGCACGCCGACCTGGCGGGCGAGCAGGATGTGCTCGCGGGTCTGCGGCATCGGGCCGTCGGCCGCGGAAACCACCAGGATCGCACCGTCCATCTGGGCGGCGCCGGTGATCATGTTCTTGACGTAGTCGGCGTGGCCGGGGCAGTCAACGTGGGCGTAGTGGCGGTTCTCGGTCTGGTATTCGACATGGGCGGTCGAGATCGTGATACCGCGCGCCTTCTCTTCCGGCGCTTTGTCGATCTGGTCGTAGGCGGTATAGGTGGCACCGCCGGTCTCTGCCAGCACCTTGGTAATCGCTGCCGTTAGCGACGTCTTACCGTGGTCGACGTGGCCGATCGTTCCGACGTTGCAATGCGGCTTGTTCCGCTCAAATTTCGCCTTCGCCATGATCCCATGTCTCCTGAGGTCTTGCTCTCTATATTGATCAGCCGGCCAGCTTGGCGCGGACTTCGTCGGCGATCGCCTGGGGTACCGGTTCGTAGTGGTCGAAATGCATGGTGTACTGCGCCCGCCCCTGGCTCATCGAGCGCAGGGTGTTGACATAGCCGAACATATTGGCCAGCGGCACCATGGCATTGATCACGCGGGCATTGCCGCGCTGGTCCATGCCGGTGATCTGGCCGCGGCGGCTGTTGAGGTCGCCAATCACGTCGCCCATGTAGTCTTCGGGTGTCACCACCTCGACGCGCATGATCGGTTCCAGCAAGCTCGGACTTGCCTTGGAGATGCCTTCCTTGAAGGCCGCACGCGCGGCGATTTCGAAAGCCAGCACCGACGAGTCAACGTCGTGGTAGGCGCCGTCGATCAGTGTCACCTTGAAGTCGATCACGGGGAAGCCGGCGATCACGCCGGTTTCCTTGGACGACTCCAGACCCTTGGACACGCCGGGGACGTATTCCTTGGGCACGTTGCCGCCGACCACCTTGTTCTCGAACTTGAAGCCCTCGCCCGGCTGCTGCGGCTCGAACACCAGCTTGATCCGGGCGAACTGACCGGAACCGCCGGTCTGCTTCTTGTGGGTATAGTCGATCTCGGCCTTCTTGGTGATGGTCTCGCGGTAGGCGACCTGCGGGGCGCCGACATTGGCCTCGACCTTGAACTCGCGCTTCATGCGATCGACGATGATCTCGAGATGGAGCTCGCCCATCCCCTTGATCACGGTCTGGCCGCTTTCATGATCGACCGAGACCCGGAACGACGGGTCTTCCTGAGCCAGGCGCTGCAGCGCGGTTGACATCTTTTCCTGGTCGGCCTTGGTCTTGGGCTCGACCGCGACCTCGATCACCGGCTCGGGGAACTCCATGCGCTCCAGGATGATCGGCTTCAGCGGATCGCACAGGGTATCGCCGGTGGTGGTGCTCTTCAGCGCGGTGAACGCGACGATGTCGCCGGCGTTGCACTCCTTGATCTCTTCGCGGGAGTTCGCATGCATCAGCAACATGCGCCCGACCCGCTCGCGATCGCCTTTGACCGAGTTCAGGACATAGGACCCCGACTGCAGGGTCCCGGAATAGATGCGCACGAAGGTCAGGGAGCCGACGAACGGATCGGTCATGATCTTGAACGCAAGCCCGGCGAACGGCGCCGCGTCGGAGGTCTGACGCTCGTCCTGGGTGACGCCGTCGAGCTTCAGCCCCATCACGTTGGGGACATCGGCCGGCGCCGGCAGGTAATCGACCACGGCGTCCAGCATCGGCTGCACGCCCTTGTTCTTGAATGCCGAACCGCACAACACCGGCACGAATTTGAGCGCGCAGGTGCCCTTGCGGATGCACTTCTTCAAGGTCTCGACCGAGGGCTCATCGCCGCCGAGATAGGCCTCCAGCGCGTCGTCGTCCTGCTCGACCGCGGTCTCGATCATGCGGTGACGGTAGTCCGCCGCCTTCGCCACGAGATCCGCCGGGATGTCCTGGATTTCAAACTCGGCGCCGAGCGACTCATCTTTCCAGATGATCGCCTTGTTCATCAGCAGGTCGATGATGCCGACGAATTCCGACTCGGCACCGATCGGCAGCTGCACCACCAGAGGCACCGCGCCCAGGCGATCGACGATCATGTCGACGCAGCGATAGAAGTTGGCGCCGATGCGGTCCATCTTGTTGACGAAGCACATCCGCGGCACTTTGTACTTGTCGGCCTGACGCCACACCGTCTCCGACTGCGGCTCGACCCCGGCGACGCTGTCGAACACCGTCACCGCACCATCGAGCACGCGCAAAGAGCGCTCGACTTCAATGGTGAAGTCGACGTGGCCCGGTGTGTCGATGATGTTGATGCGATGATCGCGCCAGAAGCAGGTGGTAGCGGCCGAGGTAATCGTGATGCCGCGTTCCTGCTCCTGCTCCATCCAGTCCATCACCGCGGTGCCGTTATGCACCTCGCCGATCTTATAGGACTTGCCGGTGTAAAAGAGGATGCGCTCGGTCGTGGTCGTCTTGCCGGCATCAATGTGGGCCATGATGCCGATATTACGGTAGTGGTCGAGCGCGTGGGTGCGAGCCATGGTCGGGATCCGATCCGGTTGCAGCCGTTACCAGCGATAATGGGAGAAGGCCTTGTTGGCCTCCGCCATACGATGGGTGTCCTCGCGCTTCTTGACCGCTGAACCACGCTGGTTGGCGGCATCGAGCAGCTCGGCGGACAGCCGATCGGTCATGGTCGATTCGCTGCGCGCGCGGGCGCTGGAAATCAGCCAGCGGATCGCCAGAGCCTGGGCACGATCACTGCGCACCTCGACCGGTACCTGGTAGGTGGCGCCGCCGACCCGGCGGGAACGCACTTCCAGGTGTGGCTTCACGTTGCCCAGCGCATCGTGGAAAATCTGCACCGGATCGGCCTTGACCCGACCCTCGATGCGGGTAAAGGCACCATAGACGATCGCCTCGGCGACCGACTTTTTGCCATCCAGCATCAGGCAGTTCATGAACTTGGTCAACACCCGGTCGCCGTATTTGGCGTCGGGCAGGACTTCGCGCTTCAGCGCGCGGCGGCGGCGGGACATCGCGGGGACTCTCCTTACTTCGGCCGCTTGGCGCCGTATTTGGAACGGCGCTGGCGGCGGTCCTTGACGCCATGGGTATCGAGCGAGCCACGGATGATGTGATAGCGCACGCCGGGCAAGTCCTTGACGCGACCACCGCGGATCATCACCACCGAGTGCTCCTGCAGATTATGCCCCTCACCGGGGATATAGCTGGTCACTTCGAAGCCGTTGGTCAGACGCACGCGGGCGACCTTACGCAGCGCCGAGTTGGGCTTTTTCGGCGTGGTCGTGTAAACACGCGTGCAGACGCCACGCTTCTGCGGACACTCTTCCAGTGCCGGAACCTTGTTGCGCGCAGCCAAGGGCTCACGCGGCTTACGGATCAACTGATTGATCGTCGGCATCGAATTCCCGTCTTCATCGATGGGTTGGTTTTCGGCGCAATCGCCGGCTCCTGCGCTGGACGATGAAAAAACCCACCCACGAAGCGCGTACACTTCGTGCGGGCTTTCATCTGAACACCGACCCCGTCAACGATCGACGGTCATCGGCTATGCCAGGTCTCGCAGGTCCGGGACCGCGTCTAGGCGAAACGCCTACTACCAGCCCCCCTTCTTGAGGTGGCCGGAGACTAGCTTCCGCCGCTTCCGCCGTCAAGCGTCCTGTCACTGAATTTTCGCCCACGCGCAGGATCGACGCAGCTCGCCAAAGCGGTTTCCGGCGACCCGCAATCGCTGATAGAGTTGTAACGTTCAGGCAATACTGTGGACAGCCCCCGGCCAGGGTGCTGCGACCGTCAACGCCTTTTGGAAATTCATGCCGTGATGTGCGCCGCCCCTGCCCCACTCCCTCCGGACGAGCGCGCACGTCTGGCCGCACTGCGGCGGTACCGAATCCTCGACACCGCCCCGGAGGATCGCTTCGACCGACTGACCCGGCTCGCCGCGCACTTGTTCCAGGCACCGATCGCGCTGATCAGCCTGCTCGATGATCGCCGCCAATGGTTCAAATCACGGGTCGGCCTCGCGGTTACCGAGACGCCGCGGGACTTGGCATTTTCCGCCCACACCATCCTGAGTGAGGACGTGATGGTGGTGTCGGACGCCTCGGTCGACCCGCGCTTCAGCGACAATCCGCTGGTTCTGAGCACGCCGCAGATTCGATTCTATGCCGGCGCCCCGTTGCGGACTGCGGACGGCTTTGCCGTCGGATCGCTATGCGTGATCGACCGCCACCGCCGCCCCGACCTCGACGCCACGCTTCGCGCCTTGCTCCACGATCTCGCCGGCATGGTGGTCAACGAGCTGGAATTGCGCCAGTCACTCAGCGTGGTCGAATGCACCATGGCCAGTCTGGCCGAGGCGCAACGGATCGCCGGCATCGGCAAGTGGGACTGGGACCTGGCTAACGAGGCCATGAGCTGGTCGGACGAGGGCAGCCGCATCTGCGGCCTGCCACCGCGACAGGCGATCGCGTTCGGGACCTTCCTGGACAAGGTCCATCCCGAGGACCGTGAGCGGGTCACCGCCGCGTTCCGCCAGGCGGCCGACCAGCGCGGACCGATTTCTCTGGAGCATCGGGTGGTCGGTGCCGATGGCGCGGTGCGCGTGGTTGCGGGTCGCGGCGAATCGGTGGAGGACGCCAGCGGGGTGCGTCTGACCGGCACCGTGACCGACATCACCGAACGCCATCACATCGAGGGCGAGTTGCGGGCCGCCAAGGACGCCGCCGAACGGGCCAGCAGTTCGAAATCGGCCTTTCTGGCGATGATCAGCCACGAGTTGCGGACGCCGATGAACGGCCTGCTCGGGACCCTCAGCCTGCTCGGCGAAACCGAGCTGCGCCCGGAGCAGCGGCGCCTGCTCGACACCGCGCGCACCAGCGGCGAGGCCCTGCTGACCATCCTCAACGAGATTCTGGACCTGGCCAAGATGGAGGCCGGGCGGATCGATCTGGAGCCGGTCACCTTCGATCCGGCCACGCTGCTCTCGAGCATCGTCGAGTTGTGCCGGCCCGAAGCGCGACGGAAAACCCTCCGCATGGTCGCCGAAGTCGACCCGGCGGTCCCGGCGCGGGTGGTCGCCGACGATGGCCGCATTCGCCAGATGCTGGTCAATCTGCTGAGCAACGCGCTCAAATTCACCGCGCAGGGCATGGTTTCGATTCGATTGGCCGGCCAGCTCCAGGCGCCCGACCGCTTTCAGCTCGAAGCGGTGGTCTCGGACAGCGGAATCGGCATCCCGACCGAACGGCACAAGGACGTCTTCACCGAATTCGCCCAGCTCGCCCCGTCCGACCGCAGGCGGGCCGGCGGCACCGGCCTCGGCCTGGCGATCACCCGCCGGCTGGCCGAAGCGATGGGCGGAACCGTCGGCTTCTCCAGCGAGGAAGGGATCGGCAGTCGCTTCTGGTTCAGCATCCCGGTTATCCCCTCGGTCGGCCGCCCCGCGCCAGCGCCGCCTGACCCGCAAGCCAGGAATGGCGCCCCCGCCACCGCGGCACCCGCCGCCAGCCGCCGCATCGACGTTCTGATCGCCGAAGACAACGCGACCAACCAGCTGGTGCTCAAACTGATGTTGGAGAAGCTCGGCTGTCGGGTCGATCTGGCCAATAACGGGCTGGAGGCGCTCGATGCCGTGGCCCGTCGCCCCTATCATCTGGTGCTGATGGATATTTCGATGCCGGACCTCGATGGCCTGGACGCGACCCGGCTGATCCGGGCGATGGGCGGCCCGCTGGCCTGCACGCCAATCGTCGCGGTCACCGCCAGCGCCATGCGCGACGACCAGATCCGCTGTCTGGACGCCGGCATGGATGGCTGCCTGACCAAGCCGGTCCGTCGGGATCAGTTGCTGAAAGTGCTCGAGCGCGCCTTCGCACTTGCCGAGTTGGACCCGGCCAAGCCGACCGACCAGGACGCCGCACCGCTGCTCGACTCTGCGGTTCTGGCCGAACTCGGCAGCGATGTCGGCGACATGCTGCCCGAACTCGTGAACACCTTCCGCAGTGAGATCGGCAGCAAATTGGCCAACCTCACCGGCCTGCTCGACAAGGGGGATCTGCGGGCGGCGGTTCGGGTCTGCCACAGCCTGAGCGGTGCCGCCGGCCAGGTCGGTGCGATCCGCCTCGACCGGATCGCCGGTCAGGCCGAGCTCGCGTTCAAGGCCGGCGACACCATGCTGGCCCGACGCATCATCGCCACCATCCCGATGCTCGGCGTCGACACCCTGGCCGCGCTGGAGACCGTGATCGTCGAACGTGGATGGTCTCAACGGGAACGGGCCTCGCCCTCCTGACCCCACCAAAGGCCGAGGGCCTTTGGCAACCATCTCCGGGTTGGCCGCCCGCGGACCCCGGTCTTTTTGCTCTGAGACCGTCTTCCCGGCGCAAATAACGCCTCCGCTCAGCGGCGCAGCAGGCGTTTCAAATCGCTGCCGCCGACCGCGCCGGTCGCTACCGCCAGGCCGCCATAGATCGCGAGCCCACCGCACACCAGCACCGCCAAGCCGGCGGCGCGCGCCGCCGCGTGGCCGTCGTTCAACAGCCCGACCAGGGCGGATTGCCCGAACCACACCGCCGCCGCCATCCCGGCGGTGGCCAACAGCACCCGCGGCAGCCGCCGCCGCAGCCGGTGGTCGACCACCAGGAAGCCGCGTCGGTAGAGTGTCAGGGCAAGCAGGCCGACATTAATCCAGGAACCGGCTGCGGTCGCCAGCGCCAAGCCGACCTGGGCCAGCGGCCCCATCAGGGCGATCTTGAGCGCGACATTGACCGCGACCGCGGCCACCGCGATCCGCACCGGCGTTACGGTGTCCTGGCGGGCGTAGAAGCCGGGAACCAGGCTGCGCACCAGCACGAAGGCTGGCAGTCCGACCGCGTAGGCGGCCAGCGTCGCCGCCGCCGCCGCGGCATCGGCCGCCCCGAAGGCGCCGCGCTGGAACAGCACCGCCATGATCGGTCCGCCCGCCGCAGCGAACGCCGCCGCCGCCGGCAGGGTCAGCAGAAGCGACAGCTCCAGCGCCCGGTTCTGGCTCTCGGCGGCGCCGGCATCGTCGCCGCCCTTCAGCCGTTTGGACAGTTCCGGCAGCAGCACCGTGCCGATCGCGATGCCGATCACCCCCAGCGGTAGCTGGTTCAGCCGGTCGGCATAATAAAGATAGGACACCGCCCCGGTGGGCAGAAACGACGCGATCAGGGTATCGGCAAACAGGCTGATCTGGGTCAGTCCCGAGCCCAGCGCCGCCGGACCCAACACCTTGAAAAACTGCCGGACCCGCGGGGTCAGTCGCGGCCGGACCAGGCAGAGCGAAACCCCGGCGCGGTGACAATCCCAGGCCAGATAGACGAACTCGACAATGCCGGCGGCGAAGACGCCCCAGGCCAGGGCGTGCCCGGTGGTCGGCAGTAACGGCGTCAAACAGATCAGGGCCGCGATCAGGGTCAGGTTGAGCAGGATCGGCGCCGCCGCCGCCGCCGCGAAGCGTCCCAGGCTGTTGAGCATCGCCCCCATCAGGGCAACCAGGGAAATGAACGGCAGATAGGGAAAGGTGATGCGGGTGAACAAGACCGCCAGATCGAATTTTTCTGGATCCTCGGCAAATCCCGGAGCAAAGACCAGCATGAACCACGGCATGATCGCCAGGAAGCCAATCAACAGCCCGCTCTGAACCAGGATCATCATCGACTGCAGATGCTCGGCGAACGCCTTCGCCGGATCCCGGCCCTCCTTGACCAGAATTTCCGAGAAGACCGGCACGAAAGCGGTATTGAACGCGCCCTCGGCGAACAGGGCGCGAAAATGATTGGGCAGGCGCAGCGCCACGAAGAAGGCGTCGGCCACCGGGCCCGCGCCCAGATAGGCCGCCGTCAGCACGTCGCGGACGAACCCCGCGACCCGGCTGACCAGGGTCAAGCCCCCCACCGAAACGATCTGCCGCAGCATCAACCGACCCGCCCCCTGTTGTCTGTGGCCGCCCTGTCGAGCCCGATCAGCCATCCAACGCCTTCAACGCCGGGATCGCCCCCACCGCCAGGGCCGCGTAGGCTGGGTCCAGCTCGATGCCGACCGCCTTAAAACCGAGTGCCGCCGCCGCCGCCAGCGTCGATCCGCCGCCGGCGAACGGGTCGCACACGACCCCGGCCCCCAACGGCAGCATGGCGCGCACCAGCTGGCGCATCAGCCGCTGCGGCTTGAGCGAGGGGTGGGGCGCCAGTGCCCGCTCCGCCGCTCTGGTCGGGGCCGAGGCAATCACGTCGCGAAACGGCTCCGCCGCCGAGATCCGCCGCAGTCCGCCGGTTCCCCACCGCCGCAAATTGGCCGCCACGGTCTTTTCCGACAACGGCTTGCGGAACAGGCCCCAGGGCTCCCAGCCGGCCCGTGGCATCGCCGTGACCTCAGCAAACTCGGCCTCGGCGCCCTTGGGCCGGTCGCCGCCGCGCAGGGTCTGAACCAGGCGAATGATCTCGCCGCGCTTCTCGAACCCGGCTGCCTGGAACGCGCTGAAAGTCAGCGACGACACCAGCGGGTTCGACGCCACCATAAGGTGTCCACCCGGCACCAGCGCCCGCAGCGCCAGCCCGGCGAATCTCATAAAGAAAGAAAAGAGCCCTTCCTTATCGTTCTCATCGAGAACGGTAAATCGCGGCAGCGGCGCCCGCATGCAGCCATCCAGCCGCGGCGGTATCCGCCATACCCCGCCCTGCCCCCGGCGCAGCTTGGCGTGGTCTTTCGCCTGATACTCGATCAGGCCATAGGGCGGGTCGGTGACGATGGCGTGCAAGGTGTCTTCAGGCAGTCGGCCAAGCCAATCCAGAGCGTTGTCACACGCAATCAGGATGCCTGGGCACGGCTCCGCAAAAATGATGGCGCAGGCTTCGCGGGCCGATTGCCACGCCTGCTCTTCGAGCAGGTGCAAGGGGGCGCTGCCCCCTTTGACCCCAGCCAGGGACCGGCGGCCCCTGGACCCATCGACGGCATCAAGCGCCACGCTTGCGCTCGACGATCGGCTGAACGAACTGGGGTTCCACATCCCAGGGGAAGTAGATCCAGGTGTCCTGGCTGACCTCGGTGATAAAGGTATCGACCAGCGGCCGCCCGGCCGGCTTGGCATAGACCGTGGCGAAGTGGGCCTTGGGCAGATGCGCCCGCACGATCCCGGCGGTGCGCCCGGTATCGACCAGGTCGTCGATGATCAGCCAGCCCTCGCCGTCGCCTTCCACCCCCTTCAGCACCTGGGGCTCGCGCTGCTGCTGGTGGTCGTAGGAGGAAACGCAGATGGTATCGACCACCCGGATGCCGAGTTCGCGCGCGATGATCGCGGCCGGCACCATGCCGCCGCGGGTTACCGCGACGATCCCCTTGAACGGCCCCTGATCGACCAGCCGCCACGCCAGAGCCCGTGCGTTGCGATGCAGCTCTTCCCAATAAACCGGAAAACCTCGCGCCATTCCGTCCGTCACCGACCCCTCCCCGGCCCGCCATCTCCGCCGATAGGAAGCCGTTTTCTCAGCAAAAGTCTATGGTTTCGCACCGCGCTCGCCCTGGGGTCCGGCACCGGAGAATGTTCTTGGCCGACCCTGGCAAAAGCGGAATAAACTGCGATCAAAGCTCAAAAAACGAGAGGGAGCCCCGCCATGTCCGCCGTTGCCACCCCATCCGAGTCGGCGCCTGAACCCTTGGTGCTGCGCCAGGATCGCGCCGGCATCGCCACCCTGACGATGAATCGGCCGCAGGCGCGCAATGCGCTGTCGCGCGGGCTGATGGCCGCCCTGCAGGAGGCGTTCAATGCGATCGCCGAAGACGCCTCGGTCAAGGTGGTGGTGCTCCAGGGCGCCGGGCCGCTATTCTGCTCCGGGCACGATCTGAAGGAAATCAGGGCCAATCCCGGCCGCGAGATCTACGAAGCCCTGTTTCGCCAATGCGCCGACCTGATGCTGTCGATCACCCGGCTGCGCCAGCCGGTGATCGCACGGGTCCACGGCATCGCCACCGCGGCGGGCTGCCAGCTGGTCGCGACTTGCGATCTGGCGATTGCCGCCGAAAATATCCGCTTCGCCACGCCGGGGGTCAATATCGGCCTCTTTTGCTCGACCCCAATGGTGGCCTTGACCCGCGCGGTCGGGCGCAAGGCCGCGATGGAGATGCTGCTGACCGGCGAGATGATCGACGCCGCCCGCGCGATCGAGATCGGCCTGATCAACCGCGCCGTGCCCGAGACCGAACTCGACGCGGCGGTGACCGCTCTCGCGGAAAAGATCGCCTCCAAATCGCCGGCGATCCTGGCGATCGGCAAGGAGGCATTCTACCGCCAGGTCGAACTGCCGGTCGAGGACGCCTACGGCTATGCCTGCGAGGCCATGGTCCGCAATATGATGGCGCGCGACGCCGGCGAGGGCATCGACGCCTTCATCCAGAAACGCCCGCCGGTCTGGCAGGGCCAGTGAGCCTCGGGACCGCATGAATCACGACAGCTATTCCGACGTCTATCTGCACGGCGTGCTGGCGCGCGCGCGCGTCATCGCCATGATCGGCGCCAGCCCGAACTGGAACCGGCCCAGCTACTTCGTCATGAAATACCTGCAGGGCAAGGGCTTCCGGGTAATCCCGGTCAACCCTGCCGCGGCCGGCCAGGTGATTCTGGGCGAAATCTGCTATCCGGAGCTCGAGTCGGTGCCGGACGCGGTCGATATGGTCGATGTCTTCCGCAGATCCGACGCGGTCGCCCCGATCGCCGACGCCGCGATCGCCAAGGGGGCAAAAATCCTGTGGCTGCAGATCGGCGTCCGCCATGACGCGGCGGCGGCGCGGGCCGAGGCCGCCGGACTCGACGTGGTGATGAACCGCTGCCCCAAGATCGAATACGCCAGGCTGTTCGGCGAACTGGGCTGGCAGGGCATCAATTCGAACGTTATCGTCAACAAGAAGCGACCGCCGACCCGGGCGGTCAAGAAACTGATGTAATCGATTGAAGGGAGAGGTTATGACCGAACAAAAATGTTTCGGGTTCGAGACCCGCGCCATCCATGCCGGCGCCGCCCCCGACCCGACCACCGGCGCCCGCGCTACCCCGATCTACCAGACCACCAGCTACGTGTTCGACGATGTCGACCACGCCGCCTCGTTGTTCAATCTGCAGAAGGTCGGCTTCATCTATTCCCGCCTGACCAACCCGACGGTCTCGGTGCTGGAAGAGCGCATGGCCAGCCTGGAAGGCGGCCGCGGCGCCACCGCCACGTCGTCGGGCCACGCCGCGCAGATGCTGAGCTTGTTCCCGCTGATGCAGCCGGGCGACCACTTTATCGCGGCCAAGCAGCTTTATGGCGGCTCGCTCAACCAGTTTTCCAACAGCTTCCCGCGCGCCTTCGGCTGGAACTGCAGCTTTGTCGATGCCACCGACGCCGAGAACTTCCGCCGCGCGCTGACGCCCAAGACCAAGGCCCTGTTCATCGAGAGCCTGGCCAATCCCGGCGGCATCGTGATCGACATCGCCGCGGTGGCCAAGATCGCCGACGAGGCCAAGATCCCGCTGATCGTCGATAACACCCTGGCGACGCCCTATCTGTGCCGGCCGATCGAACACGGCGCCACCCTGGTGGTCCATTCCACCACCAAGTTCCTCTCGGGCAACGGCACCTCGATCGGCGGCGTGGTGATCGACAGCGGCCGCTTCGACTGGGCGGCGGCGGGCGACAAATACCCGGCACTCACCGCCCCGGACGGCGGCTATCACGGGCTGCGTTTCCAGGAAACCTTCGGCGACCTCGCCTTCACCATCCACGGCCATGCCGTCGGCCTGCGCGACCTCGGCCCCAACCAGCAGCCGTTCAACGCCTTCCTGGCTCTGCTCGGGATCGAGACCCTGGCGTTGCGCATGGATCGCCACTGCGCCAATGCCCAGAAGGTCGCCGAATACCTCGAAGGCCACCCCGGAGTCAGCTGGGTCAGCTACGCCGGCCTGGCGTCGAGCAAATTCAACGGTCTTGCCAAAAAGTACCTGCCGCGCGGCGCCGGTGCGGTGCTGACCTTCGGGGTCAAGGGCGGCTATCAGGCCGGGATCAAGGTGGTGGAGAGCGTCGAGCTGTTCAGCCATCTGGCCAATATCGGCGATTGCCGGTCTCTGATCATCCACCCGGCTTCGACCACCCACCGCCAGCTCGAAGCCGAAGCGCTGGAAGCGGCCGGCGCCGGCCCCGAAGTGGTCCGCCTGTCGGTCGGCCTGGAAAGTGCCGACGACATCATCGCCGATCTCGACCAAGCGCTAAGCAAGGCGGCGGAATAAGTTGCCTTAAGCGAAGCAAGGCCCTCTTCCCGCCAGGGAGAGGGCCTCGTCTTCAATGGGCGATGCTGACGCCATGGCGATGGATCGACCGGTGAGCGTCCGGGGTGCCATACAAGAAATCAGCCCGAGCCTCGAAGGCGGCGACCATGCGCTTGACCGCCTCGCTGAACAGCACCGCGATGATTTTCTGCAGCATCTTCGATTTGAACTCGAAATCGACGTAGAAATCGATCACGCAGCCGCCTTCGGCGGGCCGGAAAATCCAGTGGTTGTCCAGGTGGTGGAACGGGCCGTCGCTGTAGGTGACATCGACCCGGTGGTAGGGTGACACCGTCACCCGCGAGGTGAACTGCTCGCGCACCATCTTGAAGCCGATCATCAGGTCGGCGTGGATGACATTGCCGGTCCGCCTCCGGATGCGGGCACCGATGCACCAGGGCAGAAATTCGGGATATTTTTCGATCTCGGCGACCAGCCGGAACATCTGCTCCGGGGTATAGGGAACGAATCGTTGCTCAGCGTGGGTCGGCATTGTGTTTCCTGTTCAAACAACGTCTCCCCAAACCGACGTCGTCTCATCTGGAGTATCGGGCAATCTTTAACACATGGTGTCCCGGACCGGCGCGTCCAGGTCTGTCATGGTACCGTGCCAAGTCCTGCGTCGCTGCGACGCAGCATAATCAAACCGGGCCGTCACTCTGCTGCCGCCACCGCGCCCCGATGTGCGGCGCGGGCGGCGCGCAGGCGTTCGAAGTCGCTACCGGCGTGGTAGGACGAGCGGGTCAGCGGCGAGGCCGAGACCATCAGAAAGCCTTTGCCGCGGGCCATAACGGCATAGCTCTCGAATTCCTCCGGCGAAACGAAACGGTCGACCGCGGCATGTTTCGGGGTCGGCTGCAGATACTGGCCGATGGTCAGGAAATCGACATCGG
The DNA here is from genome assembly GCA_016124535.1 of Azospirillum sp. Classification (GTDB taxonomy): domain Bacteria; phylum Pseudomonadota; class Alphaproteobacteria; order Azospirillales; family Azospirillaceae; genus RI-112. The sequence goes on along the minus strand of WGNK01000039.1, from coordinate 31,323 downwards.
CGGCGCGCAGATCGTCCATCACCTGGCCGATCTCCTCCTTGGTTTCGCCCAATCCGACCATCAGGCCGGATTTGGTGAACAGGCCCGGCTCGACCTCTTTGGCCCGCGCCAGCAGTTGCAGCGAGGTAAAATACCGTGCGCCCGGCCGGATCGTCGGATAGAGCCGCGGCACCGTCTCCAGATTGTGGTTGAACACATCGGGTGCCGCCGCCGCCACCCGCGCCACCGCACCGGGTTTGCGCATGAAGTCGGGCGTCAGGATTTCGATGGTTACCGCCGGTGCCCTGGTGCGGATCGCCGCGACCGTGCGGATGAATTGGTCGGCACCGCCGTCCGCCAGGTCGTCGCGGTCGACCGAGGTCACCACGACATGGGCCAAGCCCAGTTCGGCCACGGCATCGGCAACCTTTTCCGGTTCGTCGGGGTCCGGATGGAGCGGTTTGCCGGTGGCGACGTTGCAGAAGGCGCAGGCGCGCGTACACACGGCGCCCAGAATCATGAAGGTGGCATGGCGCTGTTTCCAGCACTCGCCGATATTCGGGCAGGCCGCTTCCTCGCACACGGTATGGAGCGCCAGTCCGCGCATCAGGCGGCGGGTCTGGTGATACTCGTCGGAGGTCGGCGCCTTGACCCGGATCCATGCCGGTTTGCGCTGGATCGGATTGTCCGGCCGGTGGGCCTTCTCGGGGTGACGAAGTTTTGCCGCCGAATCGGTGACGGTCATGCCCTGCCCTCGGGGTTATGGTCGCCTCCCTTCCCTCAACGTCGAGGAGCGGCGGAAGACGATGTTAAACTGCGCCTATTCGCCTCAAACCGCCAGCGGCAAACCGGACTGCCCGGCAATGCCCGACCGTCAATCCCCACCGATCCGCCAGGGTCACTTCAGCGAGCGGTCGCTGACCGCGGCATCGATCCGCGCCTTCAGCTGCGACAGGCCGATCGGCTTGACCAGATAGCCGTTAACCGCCAGTTCGCGGGCGAACATCACGGTGTCCTTGCTGGAATCGGCGGTCAGCATGACCACCGGGGTCGCGGCGATCTCGGGGATCTTGACCGTGCGCAACTGCTTCAGCAATTCCAGACCGCTGATCGGCTTCATGTGGACATCGCACAGCACCACGTCCGGGCGCACCCGGATCAGCTCAAGCAGGCCGTCGCGGCCATTGGGCGCCTCGGCGATCGAGCGCACGCCCAGTTGATAGAGCAGATTCCGGATTATCTGGCGGGTGTAGCTTTCGTCCTCAACGATCAGGACTTTCAGCTTGCTGTACTCAATCGCCGCCATGCGCGGACTCCTTAAATTATCGCTGTTCGGCAAAAAATTATCGCTGTTCGGCAAATTATCGCAGGGCTGCCGTGGTCGCGACCAGTTCCTCGTAGGTCGGACGCAACAGGCCATTCAATAACCGTGCCGTGTCGAGATCGCCGGCATCAAGGCAGTCCTGAACGTCGGCCGACAACTGGTGCAGCCGGACCGCACCAACCGAACCCGCCGCCCCTTTGAGCGCATGGGCGGCATGGCGTGCCTCCGGGCCGTCGTCGCGGTCGAGCGCTTCGCCGACGGCATCGAGCAGGGTGGGGACACCGTCGAGGAAACCGGACAGGAAGGTCCGGGCCTCGCTGCCCAGGTCCCCGAACGATTCCTTCAGGCGTTCAATATCGAAGATCGCCGGATCGATGGTCAGCGCCGCTGCCAGGGCCGGGGACGGCTTGCTGGCCGATTTCCGCTCCGGGCGCCGGCGCAGTGCCGCGGCCTCGGGCAGGAATTTCTGCAGGGTCGCGGTCAGTGCGCGGGAATCGATCGGCTTGGTCAGGTAGCCGTCCATGCCGGCGGCCAGGCAGCGCTGCTCGGTGCCGGGCAGCGCATCGGCGGTCAAGGCCACGATCGGCAGCCGCGACCGCCCGTCCCCCTCGATTGCGCGAATCGTCTCGGTGAGCTGGAAACCGTCCATCTCGGGCATGTGGAAATCAGTCAGCAAGAGGCCGTAACCGCCCTGCTCATAGAGCGACAGCGCCTCCAGCCCGTTGCCGGACATCTCGTGGGCATAGCCGCGGCGGTCGAGCAGGCGTTTGATCACGATCTGGTTGGTGGCATTGTCTTCGGCGACCAGGATCAGGGCTCCAGCCGCCCTGGCCTCGTCGCGGGGCGGCGGTTCCCAGACCATCCGCTCGTCGTCATCGGCGCCGACCGGCCGGTCATCCAGCCTGCCCCGTCCCAAAGCCGCCGCCAGGGTACGCCACAGCCGCGCCCGGCGGATCGGCAGGGTCATGGTCGCGAACAGGCCGGCGCGGTCGCCGGCGGCAATCGTCGAGGCCATGCCGCGGGCGGTGATCAGCACCACCCGGCAATCGCCGAGATCGCCCGAGGTCAGTATCCAGCAGCCGAGATCGAGCGCCGCCTGGTCGCCGCCGACCGCACAGACCATGACGATCGGCAAGGGCTCGCCCGAGGCCACCATGGCTCTCAGGTCCTCGAGCAGTGCCGGGGTCGCCTCGGTCCAGGTGATGTCGGTGATCCCGGCCGCCGCCAACAGCTTGGCCAGCACCTGCTGGTGACCGGGCGGGAACCCGGCGGCGATGATCCGGGCATCGGCAATCGCAACCTCGGGTTTGGTCGGGGCCGGAGCGGCGACCCCGAACGGCAGCTCGAACCAGAACGTCGACCCCTCTCCCTCCACCGAATCGACGCCGATGCTGCCGCCCATCATCTGACACAGGCGTTGGCAGATCGACAGGCCAAGGCCGGTGCCGCCATATTTGCGCGCGGTCGAACTGTCGGCTTGGACGAAGGCCTGAAACAGCTTGGCGCGTTGTGCCTCCGACAGCCCGATGCCGCTATCGACCACCTCGAAGCGCAGCAGAGTCTCGGCGCGGCCGTCCGCGGCTGGCAGCTTCTCGGTCACCAGCAAAGAGACGCTGCCACTGGCGGTAAACTTGATCGCGTTGCCCATCAGGTTGAGCAGGATCTGGCGCACCCGGGTCTGGTCGCCGATCAGGCGGTCCGCAATCCTGGGGTCCAGATCGACCACGAAGTCGAGCCCTTTTTCCTCCGCCCGTGCGCTGATCAACTCGCCCGCCCCTTCGACGACATCCGACAACAGGAACGGTTCGCGTTCGATATCGAGCTTGCCGGCCTCGATCTTCGAGAAATCGAGAATATCGTTGATGATCGTGAGCAACGCCGACGAGGATTGCCGGATCACCGCCGACATGTCCCGCTGATCATCGGTCAGGTCGGTGTTATCGAGCATTTCCGACATCGCCATGATGCCGTTCATCGGCGTGCGGATTTCGTGGCTCATCATCGCGAGGAACACCGATTTGGCCTTGGTCGCCTCTTCGGCCTTGGCGCGGGCGTCTTCGAGTTCCCGGTTGCTCAGTTCCAGCCACTGCGCCGAAAGCTCAGCCTGGTGGCGGGCGGCCTCGGCTTGCTCCATCGCCCGTTGGACCGCCTCTTCGGCCTGTTTGCGCAAGGTGATATCGGTCACGAAACTGCACACCAGCTCCTTGCCGCCAAAGCTGATGTGGCGCTGGAACTCGTCGATCGGCACCTGGCTCCCGTCCTGCCGGCGTCGACAGACCAGGCGCTGCCCGGCGCGCCCGACCGGGTTTCCGGCCAGTTCCTGCCAGACCACCGACCAGCCGCCGTCCCCCACATCCTGGTCGAACGCCGCCAGCTCGGTCCCGACCAGATCGGCGGCCGGGCTGCCGAAGATGCCCCCGGCCGCCTGGTTGGCGTAGGTGATCCGGCCGTCGCGGTCGACCATCAGAATGCCGACCGGCGCGTTGTCCATGGCGAACTGAGTCAATTCCAGAGCGGCGGCCTGGGCCTTCAGACGCTCCTCACTGGCTTTGAGCGCCACCGCATTGCTGCGAAACCGGATCAGCGCCTTGGCCAGGGCGCCGATCTCGTCGCGCCGGTGCTCCGAGGGGATGCCGCGTTCCAGCTCTCCGGCGGCGACCGCCGTGGTCGCGCGGGTGATCTCGGTCAAGGAACGGATGACGCTGATGCGGGTGGTATGAAAGGCGAACAGCAGGGTGACCACCGCAACTCCGACTAGGCCGAACATGGCATCCTGGTAGAATCCCTCGCGGGCCAGGGTGTCCTGGAACACCTGGTCGGCGTACTCGGCCTGGCTCTGCGCCAACTCGTCGATCGCGGTGGCCAGCGGATCAATGGTCAGAAACAGGTCGCGACCGATGAAGCCGGCCAGCGCCGCGACGTTGCCGGCGACCAGGATTTCCTTCAGCCGGTCGGAGCCGGCACGCGCCGTCTCCAGCGCCTGCTGAGCCTCGTGCGCCAGGGTCCGCTCTTCGCTCGATTTGATCCGGCTGACATAGGTCGACCAGGCTGCATCGGCACGAATCCGGGCGTTCTCGGCCTCTCGGATTCCCTGCTCCCAGGTCAGCCGGCCGAGCCTGACCTTCATCGCGGTGCCGATCAGATTGATCGCATACATATCGGAAACGGTCTTGAGATCCAGCGCCGGCAGCAAAGCATCCTGATAGATGCTGTCGAGCCAATACAGTGACGATCGAATGGCGTACAGACCGCCACCGGCAAGGGTCGCCACAACCAAAGCCGCCGCACCGATGGTGGCATACAAACGCCTGCCGATGGTCATTGCCCTGCCCCTCGCCGGTACCGCCGATCTCCCCGACCAAAAGAATAGCGCTTTTCAGGCCCTTGGAAACCGCGGCCTGCAAATCCCCGCCAATTAACCGACGATCGCGGTCAGGACTCAAAAAAGGCTAGCTGCTCGCCCGCGGCGGGGGGCGGGCGGAACCGGCTGGCATCAAGGCTCCAGGCTCGGCGATTCAGTCCGAAGCGCCGGCAAGCCAGGGCGAAGCGACTGGCCAGCAAGTCGGCATAGGGGCCGCTGCCGCGCATGCGGCCGCCGAAGTCGGAGCGGTAGAGCTGGCCGTCACGGGTTTGCCTAATCAGGCTGAGCACGCGCTCGGCGCGATCGGGGACGTGGGCGCGCAGCCAGTCCTGAAACAGCTGGGCGATCTCCAGCGGCAGGCGCAACAAAATATAACTAGCCTGATCGGCCCCGACTCCGGCCGCGGCCTCGAGCAGGCGTTCGAGCTCCCAGTCATTCAGCCCCGGAATCAATGGCGAGGTCAGAACCGTCACCGGAATTCCGGCCTCGGCCAGGCGGCGGATGGTTTCGAGCCGGCGTGCCGGCGCCGCCGCCCGCGGTTCCAGCGTCCGTGCCAGGTCACGGTCGAGCGTGGTCAAGGAGACCGCGACCCGGGCCAGCCCCTCCGCCGCCTTCGGCGCCAGGATATCGATGTCGCGGCAAACCAGGGCCGATTTGGTGATGATGCCGACCGGGTGGCGAAACGCCGCCAGCACCTCGAGAATCCGCCGGGTCAGTTTCAGGTCCCGCTCGACCGGCTGATAGGGGTCGGTATTGGCACCCAGCGCGATGGTCTGGGGCCGGTAGGTCTTGGCGCGCAGTTCCCTGTCCAGCAATTCCGGCGCATCGGGCTTCCAAAATAGCCGGGTCTCGAAATCGAGGCCCGGCGACAGCCCGAGATAGGCATGGCTCGGCCGGGCAAAACAATAGATGCAGCCATGCTCGCAGCCCTTATAGGGATTGATCGAGCGGTCGAACGGCAGATCCGGCGAGCTGTTGCGCGTGATGATGGTGCGGCTGGTATCGATGCTGAGGGTCGTGCGCAGGGGCGGCAGATCCTGGTCGGCGGGAGAGTCCCAGCCATCATCGACCGCGACCGTGGTGAAGGCCTCGAAGCGCCCCGAGCGGTTGCCGACCGCCCCCCTGCCCTTGACCGGCCGCGCCGCTTGCTCGTCATCCATAGCCGCGAGCATCGCCCCCCGACCGGAACGAGTCAAGAACATTTGTGGGATGGCTTTCCCGCCGGGATCGCGCGATTTGCCGGTCTGCAGCCGCCGGCCGGCTGTGCTATAGCGGGCTGCAGTGCGGGTTCCGCAGGGTCGGGGCTCGCTCAGATTCCTCGAACGCCGATCGGGGCTCGATGGCTGGGCTGTTTTCAGGGGCCGGATTGACCTGCCTGCGTGGCGAGCGGCTGGTGTTTACCGGGTTGCGCTTCGAGGTCGCCGCCAGCGGTGCCTTGGTGCTGACCGGACCCAACGGCAGCGGCAAGTCCAGCCTGCTGCGGCTGATGGCCGGACTGCTGCGGCCGTGGCGGGGCCGGCTGGCCTGGGATGGTCAGCCGGTCACCGATGATGTCGAGGCGCACCGGGCGCGGCTGGTCTATGTCGGCCACCAGGATGCGGTCAAGCCGGTGCTGACGGTCGCCGAGAATCTGGCGTTCTGGGCGCGGCTGGCCGGGACCGGCGGGGCGGTCGACGCCGCCCAGTCGGCGCTGGCACGGCTCGGCCTCGGACCGCTGGCGACGCTGCCGGGACGCTATCTGTCGTCGGGACAGAAACGGCGGCTCAACCTGGCGCGTTTGCTGGTTTCGCCGGCAAAGCTGTGGCTGCTCGACGAGCCGACGGTCGGGCTCGATCGCGCCGCGATCACTCGCCTGGAACTGGCCCTCGCCGAACACCGGGCCGACGGCGGCATGGTCGTGCTGTCGACCCATGCCGGACTGGACCTGCCTGGCGCCGGCACGGTGCAGCTCGATGATTTTGCGGTTCCGATCGGCGGGGACGAGGAATGAGGCGCTTCTTCGATGTCGTCGGACGTGATCTCCGGCTGGCCCTGCGCCAGGGCGGCGACGCCACCGTGGCCGTGATGTTCTTCGTGGTGACGGTGGTGCTGTTCCCGTTCGGGATCGGCCCGGAGCCGAACATCCTGGCGCGGATCGCTCCCGGCGTGATCTGGGTGGCAGCACTGCTCGCCTGCCTCTTGTCGCTGGAGCGGCTGTTCCTGACCGACTATGAGGACGGCTCGCTGGAATTGCTGGCGCTGTCGTCGCTGCCCTTGGAGGCGGTGGTGCTGGCCAAGGCGCTGGCCCATTGGCTGGTTACCGGTTTGCCGCTGATCGCGGCGGCGCCGCTGCTGGCGGTGCTGCTCAACATGCCGGCCGGCGGTTTCGGGGTTCTGGTGCTGACGCTGCTGGTCGGCACGCCCAGCCTGAGCCTGATCGGCGCGATCGGGGCGGCACTGACGCTCGGCGCAAGGCGGGGCGGCGTGCTGATTTCGCTGCTGATTCTTCCCCTCTATATCCCGGTGCTGATTTTCGGCGCCGGTGCCATAGATGCGGCCTTGACCGGGCTGACGCCGCGCCCGCATTTATTGATACTGGGCGGGCTGCTTGCGGCGACTCTGCCGCTTGCCCCCTGGGCCAGCGCAGCGGCACTCCGCCAGGCAATGGAATAACCGGGGGTCCACGGGCGGCCGCCGCCCGCTTTGAGCATTTTTCCGATGACCCCATCCGAGATTACCTTGGTCCTAGGCGGCACCCGCTCCGGCAAGAGTTGCTTTGCCGAGTCGCTGATCGCTGCCAGTGCCCAGCCGATTTACCTGGCAACTGCCGAACCGCGGGATGGCGAGATGACGGCGCGGATCGCCGCCCACCGGGCGCGGCGCGGGCCGGCGTGGCGGACGGTCGAGGCGCCCCTGGCGCTGCCCGAGGTCCTGCCAGACTTGGCCCGGCCGGACAGCGCCGTGCTGGTTGACTGCCTGACGCTGTGGCTGAGCAATCTGCTGGCGGCGGGCCACGACATCGCCGACGCGACCGCTCGGCTGATCGCCGCGCTGGACCGCTGTGCCGGACGGGTGGTGCTGGTGTCCAACGAAGTCGGGCTTGGCATCGTGCCGGACAATGCGCTGGCCCGCGCCTTCCGCGACCATGCCGGCGCCCTGCACCAGGCGGTGGCGGGCCGGGCTGATACCGTGTACTTCGTGGCCGCCGGCCTTCCTTTGGTGTTAAAGGGTATCGGATCGCGCGCGCCCTGAGGCCGGGGCGGCGCCCCTGTCAGGACCTGCTCTATGGCTTCGAAAATACCCGCAACCGTGGTGACCGGCTTTCTCGGCGCCGGCAAGACCAGCCTGATCCGCCACCTGATCGAGCACGCCGCCGGCCGGAGGCTGGCGCTGGTCATCAACGAATTCGGCGATCTCGGCGTCGACCGCGAGCTGATCGCCGGCTGCGGCGTCGAGGGCTGCCGCGATGCCGACATCGTCGAGCTGACCAATGGCTGCATCTGCTGCACCGTCGCCGACGACTTCCTGCCGACCATCGAGCAGTTGCTGTCGCGCGACCAGCCGCCCGATCACATCGTGATCGAGACGTCGGGTCTCGCTCTGCCCAAGCCGCTGGTCAAGGCATTCGCCTGGCCGGAGATCCGCACCCGCGTCACCGTCGACGGCGTGATCGCGGTGATCGATGCCGCAGCGGTCGCCGCCGGCCGCTTCGCCACCGATCCCGCCGCCCTGGCCGCGGCGCGCGCCGAAGACCCGTCGCTCGATCATGAAAGCCCCCTGGAGGAGCTGTTCGAAGAGCAGATCCAGTGCGCCGACATGGTGATTCTGAACAAGTCCGATCTGGTCGATGATCGCAGCCTCGCCGAGGTCGCGCGCGCGGTTGCACTGCATTTGAGGCCGGCGGTCAAGGCGGTGCCGGCGGTCGCTGGCGCGCTGGACCCGCGGATCGTGCTCGGACTGGCGGCGGCGGCCGAGGAGGATCTCGCCTCGCGGCCGTCGCACCACGATAATGAGGGCCTGGCCCATGACCATGACGATTTCGACAGCTTCGTGGTCCCGCTCGGACCGCTCGACAGCCCCGATACCTTGGTCGAGCGTCTCAAGGCCGCCGCCGCCCGCCACGATATCTTGCGGATCAAGGGCTTCCTGGCGATCGAGGGCAAGCCGATGCGCCACGTCATCCAGGCGGTGGGCAGCCGGATCCAGAACTATTACGATCGGCCATGGCGGGCCGACGAGCTGCGGCGCAGCGCGCTGGTCGTGATTGGTCAGAAGGGATTGGATCGGGACGCCATTACCGCGGCGCTGTGCGAGGGCGCTGCCGTGGCACTGCCGCCGCAGGCATGAATGCCCCGGCCCCCCCGCCCGAACCCGCGCTGACCCGGTGGAAGCTGCTGCTGGAATATGACGGGCGGCCGTTCGTCGGCTGGCAGCGCCAGGACAACGGGCGGTCGGTGCAGCAGACGCTGGAAGAGGCGATCGCCAAATTTTCCGGGGAGATCGTGACCACCTTCGCCGCCGGCCGCACCGATGCCGGTGTCCACGCCTTCGGCCAGGTGGTGCATTTCGACCTCGCCCGAACGGCCGGGCCCGAGACCGTGCGCAACGCGGTCAATTATCACCTGAGGCCCTTGCCGGTTGCCGTGCTCACCGCCGAGGCGGTCGCGGAGGAATTTCATGCCCGGCTATCGGCGAGCGGCCGGCGCTACCTCTACCGTATCGTCAACCGTCCGGCACCGCTCACCCTCGATGCCGGCCGCGCCTGGCAGGTCGCCCGCAGGCTCGACGCCGCCGCCATGCACGAGGCCGCCCAGCACCTGGTCGGCCACCACGACTTCACCAGTTTCCGCGCCAGCCTGTGCCAGGCCAAGTCGCCGGTCAAAACGCTGGATCGACTCGACGTCGCACGCTATGGCGAGGAGATCCAGATCACCGCCGAGGCCCGCTCGTTCCTGCACCACCAGGTCCGCAATATGGTCGGCACCCTGGAGCGGGTCGGCGCCGGCAAATGGCCGGTCTATCGGGTCGCCAAAGCGCTCGCGGCGTGCAACCGCAGTGCTGCCGGCCCAACCGCGCCGGCCGACGGCCTCTATTTCGTCGAAGCCCGCTACGACCCGCGACCGGCGGTACCGGGCCCGCCGGCCTCGCCCTAAGGATGCTCGGGGACCGCCTCAATCGGCGCCGCCACCGGCTGGGGCGCCAGCGAACGACCACACAAGACCAGAAACAGCGCCAGCCCCGGCAGGGCGGCGGCGGTACACAGCACAAAGTAGCCGACCCAGCCGAGTTGGCCCGAGAACCAGCCGCCACTTGCCCCCAGGACATCGCGGGAGAACGCGAACAGCGATGACAGCAGGGCGTATTGGGTCGCGGTATAGGCGACCGAACACAGGCTCGACAGATAGGCGACGAAGGCGGCGGTCGCCATGCCGCCGCAAATATTCTCGATCGTGACGGTGACCATCAGCATGCCGAGGTCGTGGCCGACCATGGCGAGCACCGCGAAGGTCAGGTTCGACACCATCTGCAGCACGCCGCACACCAGCACGCCGCGCATGATGCCCAGGCGATGGACCAGGGCACCGCCGATAAAGCCGCCGGCGATCGTCGCGAGCAGGCCGAACAGCTTGGTGACATTGGCGATCTCGATCTTGCTGAAGCCAAGGTCGAGATAAAACGGCATCGCCATGACGCCGACCAGGACGTCGCCGAGCTTGAACACCACGATGAAGCCGAGCACGATGGCCCAGGCCGGGCGGCTCATGAAATCGGTGAACGGTGCCACCACCGCGCCATAGAGCCAGGCGCCCACACCCTGCCCTTGGGCGCGGTCCCTGCGCACCTTCGCCGCCGGCTCGCCGCTTAACAGCAGCGTCGCCATGCCGACCAAGACCAGCGCCGCCATCGCGAAATAGACCTCGCGCCACGGCAGCGCGCTGGCCAGATAGAGCGCTCCGGCCCCCGAGGCCAGCATGCCGAAGCGATACCCCAGCACATAGGTCGCGGCACCGGCACCGAACTGGTGCGGCTCCAGACTCTCGACCCGGTAGGCATCGATCACGATGTCCTGGCTGGCCGAGCAGAATGCCACCACCACGGCGAGGCAGGCGGTCCACCACGGATCGCTGCGCGGATCGGTCAGGCCCAGCCCGATCAGGGCCAGCATCAGACAGAGCTGGCTGGCCAGGCCCCAGGCGCGACGCCGGCCGAAGCAGCGATCCAAGACCGGCAACGGCAGCCGATCGATCAAGGGGGCCCACAGAAATTTCAGCGAATAGGGCAGCCCGACCAGGGAAAACAGCCCGATCGCGGTGAGCTTCAACCCGGACTCGGCAAGCCAGACGCTGAGCGTCGCCCCGGTCAGGGCCAAGGGCAATCCGCTGGCGAAGCCCAGCAGCAAAACCACCCCGACGCGGCGATCGAGATAGACCGCCGCCGCGGCAATCCAGTTGTGCACCATCGGTCGGACCACTACTGGGGGCAACGCCGGCTGATCAGGTAGTCGAGAGAGAGTTTTCCGGGCCCCCGGCAGATCACTGCCAGCAAGAGCACCATCCAAAAGAAGTGTTCAACCCGGTTGAACGCCGGATTGACCGCGCCGACCCAGAACTGAATGATGATTGCCATCTCCAGCATCGGCAGTGCCGCGATGCGGGTACCCAGTCCAACCAGGACCAGAGTCGAAGCGACCAGCTCGGTCGACGTCGCCAACATCGCGGCCAGTGCCGGGGGCAGCAACGGCACCTGATATTCATGGGCGAACAGTTGAACCGTGCCCTCCCAGTTGGCGATCTTGCTCAGACCTGAATAGAAGAACACGCGGAACAGCGCGGCGCGGCCCAGAAGATCGACCACCGGCACAGCCCAACGTTCGAGCACTTCGGTGATCTGGCGGTAGGACGCCGCAACCACTTGCCATTTTGTCGCCATGTCAGAAGCTCTCCCTCGGGCCGAACCGCGCCTTCGTCAGGTGGCCGCGGTCAAACGGCCATGGTTTCGTGGCCAATCGCTACGCGATTGTGAAACCGGTGAAGCTGCCCCGAGTCAAGTGCCCGGCCAGGGCCGCCTGCAGGTTGAAGCCCGGTGTGGCCGCCGCGACCGCCGCCTGCTCCAGGGTGGCGCCGGCGCAGATCGCCCGGATCAACGCGGCATCGCCGGGCGACAGCACCACGGCCGCGACGACCAGGCCGGGCCGCAGCACCAGGACCAGGTCGCCGCCGGCTTCGAGTTCGACCGGTTCAACCGGCTCGCACTGGTGCGCCTGCCACAGGCGCTGGATCGGCCATGGCGACGAAACCAGCCGAAGCGTCGGGTGGGGACAAAAGCGGAGCCTCGGGTAGTCGGCAATCGCCACCGCCTGCAAAGCCGTGGCGTCGAGCGGTTCGGCATCGGCAGCAAACACCGCCTCGATGCGCGCCCATTCCAGCCGCGCGACATCGGACAGGTAGGGTAGCCCGCGGGCCGGCGCGAAGCTCTCCAGGAAATCGGCGAAGCCCCCGCCATAGGCCGAAAGCTGCGGCCGATCGGGCGGCTCCGCGCGGATATAGGCAACCCCGGCGCCGCGAAAAAACGCCGTCCCGACCAGCCGGGAGACCACAGGGTAGGCCGCCGCCAGAGTCTCGACCAGGAAACCGAAAAAGGTGTTGCGGTGAACCGCCAGGCGACGCGCCGCCGGCACGCCACCCTCCGCGATCAGTCCAAGCAAGGGCGCGCGGTCGTCGAGGAGCAGGGCGCGGCGAAAGCCATCCTCGACGGCGCGCTGCACGGGTTCCGGGGCGAGGAGGTCGCGGCCCGGCGCCTCAGGCCGCATGGCGCCGGCTCCGCTCCCGGGCAATCTCGAGACGGGTTTCGGCCTTGGCCGCTTCGGCCAACAGGACCGGCAGCGCCGGGATGCGGGTATCCCATTCGACCAGCACCGGCCGCGGCCCGCTCCGCTCCAGGGCGGCCTCCAGCAGCGTCCACACCGGTTCGGCAACTTCGGCGCCGTGGTCGTCGATCAGCAGCACGGCGTCGTCGCAGGGCTCGATCCAATGACCGGCGATGTGGATTTCTCCGACCGCAGCGGCGGGAACGGCATTGAGATAGGCCAGGGCATCCCAGCCGTGGTTGACCGCGCTGACATGGATATTGTTGACGTCGAGCAGAATGCCGCAGCCGCTACGCCGCGCCAGTTCGGCCAGGAACTCGGGCTCGGGGATCGTCGATGCTGCGAACTGAAGGTAGGTCGATGGATTCTCGACCAGAATCCGCCGCCCCAGCCGGGTCTGGACCTGATCGACGTTGCGGCACACCGCCGCCAGCACCGGTTCGGTATAGGCCAGCGGCAGCAGGTCGTTGAAATAGACGCCGCCGGTCACGCTCCACGCCAGGTGCTCGGACACCAGCCCCGGCCGCACCCGCTCGACCAGCGCGGCAACGCGGTCGAGGTGATCAGGATCGACCGGCTCGGCGCCGCCCAATGACAAACCGACGCCGTGGACACTGAACGGATAATCGCAGCGGATCCTGTCCAAGGCCCGCAAGCGCGGACCACCGGCCTGCAGGAAGGTCTCGGCATGAATCTCCAGCCAGGGCACCACCGGCGCGGTGGTCAGAAAGTCCCCAAGATGGCAGGTGCGCAGCCCGACCCCCGCCGAAACGGGGATCGGCGCCGCGCCAGGATCAGGAGCCGTGGTCACCTCCGCCCGGTCCCGTCCGGCCTCACTTCGGCTTGCCGGTGCCCGCGAAGGCCTTCATCTGGCCGCCCATCTTTTCGCAAGTTCCGGCGGGCACCAGCTTCCAGTCGTCGCCGCTGTAGTCGGCCGTGGAATTGCCCGCACAGGAATGGGTGCCGGAGGCATTGGCGCAACCGTTCTCTCCGGCCTTGGATACGCCGTAGCATTTCTCCTGCTTGGTCTGGGCATGGCCGTCGGGCACGGTCAATCCGACCAGGGCGACCGCGCCGGCCAATGCTGCCGCCACCGTCAAACTGGAAAACTTGTGCTCTGACACCTTGGACTCTGACATGGGATCCCTCCGCTTGGCTGCGCTCCCGGTCGTCGGGAGCCCGTCGTCGTCGATCGCCGCCGTTATATCGGCGCTACGGACTCTCTTACAGTCACACCGGATCGTCAGGGAGTCACAAGGGTGTGAAGTGCGGGTTGTCCAACTTCACCCAGGAGCTTCGATCCGCCAAGGGAAACTTCCGGGTTATCCGGCGACAATCGGTTAGGCCAAAGATTGCCTGGCCATATTTGTGACAAAATTGGTCGGACCCCAGTGACCACAGCCGGTGAGATTTTGATTGAAGCCGTGAAAGGTCGAGATTTTGGACGATAATTGTCACGCTCACCAGCCGATTGCGTCCCTATCTTTATTTCAGCACCGACCTGCCGGCCAGTTCGGCACCACGACGCTAAAGGAATCGACCATGACGATCTCATCACCGACCCGTGCGTTCACCTGCGCTGCCGTCCTGGCAACCGCACTCGGCACCTTGTCCGTCTCCGATTTGGCGGCGGCGCAGGCGCCCGACGGTCGCAACGGGTTCACAATCGCCGCCGCGGATACGGCGCCGGCCACAGAGCCGTCGGTGACCGATCGCGCCAAGAAAGAAGCGGCCGAGGCCTATGAGGCGATCCGTGACTACACCTTTGCCAAAAAAGACGACTTCGTCAGTTGGGCGAGCCGTCAATACAACACCGCTTCCGAGGAACTCGACCGCCTGGTTAAGGAAAACGGTCCAGCGGTCAGCGAAACCATCGCCGCGCAGCAAAAGCAGGCCGCCGAGGCCATCGCCAGCCTTCGAGAGTCCGTGGAATCGAGTTGGCCCGAAGCAAAAGAATCCGCCTACCAGGCCCTCAAGAACTTGAAAGCGGCAATTTCCGAACAATTTTCTCAACCTGATATAAGCGCTGAGGCCCCCACAGCTGGAAGCGCGGCGCACTGATCGCGGCAGGGTGATCGCGACGATCGGAACCAGGCGGCCTGCGCGCCGCCTGGGTGGCCAGAGCCGGAGCGCAAATTCATGCTCAGGGATCTGCAAGTTTGGACCGCAGCGGGCTGGCCTCGCAATTTGCGATGCAGTTTGCAGCCGTAGCGATTGCCCCCGACATAAAAACGGCGGATTGCCTGGCTCCATACAATGGTACGGAGTTGGTACGCTGATTGCAGTCCTTCCTGACAGGCTTGTTGGAAGGGGGACTAGGATCATGAACTACCGGGCTTATGACGAAAGATCAGCTGCGGCCATCGACTATGCCGTCGTCACCCAATTCGCACGGTTTCTCAGATTGCAAGCGCGCATGCTCGACGAGGACGGCGACCACCGGCAGGCGGCTCTGCTGCGGCGCCGCGCCACCGTCAGCGAGCGTGCCGTGTTGTGACTTACTGGATTGGCGATCAATTATGATAGACAAGGGTGAAAACAAGCCGGGGGAACCCGCATCCCCCCGGCTTGTTTCAGCCTGAAGTGCTCATGCACTGCAAAAACAGTGCGTTGCCCGCTGCCGACCGCTCCGCGATCAGATGTGCAGGGGCCGACCATCGACCGCAAGCGCCGCTTCCTTGACCGCCTCGCTGAGGGTCGGGTGGGCGTGGCAGGTGCGGGCAATATCCTCGGCCGAGGCGCCGAATTCCATGGCCAGACCCAGCTCCGCGATCAGGGTCCCGGCATCGGCGCCCAGGATATGGACCCCCAGGACCCGATCGGTCTTGGCATCGGCCAGGATTTTGACGAAGCCATCGGTCTCCGCCATGGCGCGGGCCCGGCCATTGGCTGAGAATGGAAATTTCCCGACCTTGTAGGCGATGCCGGCGGCTTTCAGCTGTTCCTCGGTGCTGCCGACCTGGGCCGCCTCGGGCCAGGTGTAGACGACGCCCGGGATCGCATCGTAGTTGATATGCCCGGACTGGCCGGCCAGCATCTCGGCCAGAACCACGCCCTCGTCTTCGGCCTTATGCGCCAGCATCGGGCCGTCGATCACGTCGCCGATGGCATAGATGCCGGGGATATTGGTGCGGAAATGGCCGTCGGTCTTGACCCGGCCGCGTTCGGTCATCGCGACCCCGACCGCCTCCAGCCCAAGACCTTCGACATAAGGCCGCCGGCCGATCGAAACCAGCACGACATCGGCCTCGATGGTTTCGGGAGTACCGCCCTTGGCCGGCTCGACGGTCAGGCTGACCCCGGCATCGGTGACGGTCGCACCGGTCACCTTGGTCGACAGCTTGAACTTCATGCCCTGTTTGGCGAGGATCCGCTGCATATGCTTGGAGACCTCGCCGTCCATCGGCGGCAGAATGCGGTCGAGGAACTCGACGACAGTGACTTCAGAGCCCAGCCGGCCCCAGACCGAGCCCATTTCCAGACCGATAAAGCCGCCGCCGATCACCACGAAGCGCTTGGGCACCGCCGACAGTTCCAAAGCACCGGTCGAGGATACGATCTTCTGTTCGTCGATCTCGATCCCCGGCACCGGCATCACTTCAGACCCGGTAGCAATTACAATCGCCTTGGTCTTGAGCACGCGCTCGGCGCCGCCGCCGGAAACCGCCACGGTATCGGCGGCGGTGATCGTGCCGGCGCCCTTGACCCATTCGACCTTGTTCTTCTTGAACAAGTATTCGATGCCGGCGGTGTTGTCCTTCACCACCTTGCTCTTGTGGGCCATCATCGCAGCCAGGTCGAGTTCGACCCCGGCAACCTTGACGCCGTGAACGGCGAGGTGATGCTTGGTCTCTTCGAATTTCTCCGAACTGGTCAACAGCGCCTTGGACGGGATGCAGCCGACATTAAGGCAGGTGCCGCCAAGGGCGGCCCGCATCTCGACGCAGGCGGTCTTCAGCCCCAACTGCCCCGCCCGGATTGCGGCAACATAGCCGCCGGGACCGCCGCCGATCACGACGACATCATACGTGTTCTCAGTCATGGAGCCTTTCTCCAGATGATCCGGGGCGGCCACCGTCTTCGACCCCCTGGTCCGTCGCGGTCGGCACTTCCCCTATTCGACCAATGCCACCCATCGGAACCGGGTTCCAGGACCACCCCGCGATACCGCCCGCCACGATGGCTCGCCCCGATGATAGATCTCCCGCTTAACGATGCCCAGTCACCGCAAGAAGTCTCAGACTGTTGCCGCCTCACTGATCCACCGCCCCCTGAACCAGCATGTCGGACCACCGCCAGCCGTCTCCGGTGGTGGAGGTTACCTCGTCGATCCGCCAGCGACCGCCCTCCAGAACCAGCGAGTACCGCAGCTCCTGGTCGCCACGGTTGCGGAAGCTGGCTCTGACCTCGGCCCGGCCATCGCCCTGCCGCAGCAAGGCGACCTGCGCCGACCGATAGGTGTCGGGTTCGACCTCCTGGCCGTTAACGGCAAAATCGAAATCAAGGCCGGAAACCGGGATGTCGCGCACCTTCGCATTCTTGAGCGCCGCCTGATACAAGGCTTCGAGACGGCGCGAATACGCGGCACCCCTGTCGTGGCCAGCGGGACGGTAGAGCTGGCGCACCACCGTCACCGGGTCGGTCACGCCGCCCGGCGTTGGATGAACGCGGTCGGTGCAGCCGAACAGTAGGATCGCGAGCAGGCACAGCCCCAGAACACGCGACACCGGTAACCTCCCAACCTGGCCCCCAACCCGGCGCCGCCCAAAGACAGAGAAGTCGGGGAGCCGGCGGCTCCCCGGACCCCTTAATTTTGCTAAACCGCCAGCAGCAGGCGTTGCGGGTCTTCGATGCCTTCCTTGACCCGGACCAGGAAGGTTACCGCCTCGCGGCCATCGATCACCCGGTGGTCATAGCTGAGCGCCAGATACATCATCGGCCGGATTTCCACCTTGCCGCCGACCGCCATCGGACGGTCCATGGTCTTGTGCATGCCGAGGATGCCGGACTGCGGCGGGTTGAGGATCGGCGTCGACATCAAAGAGCCGTAGACCCCACCATTGGTGATGGTGAAGGTGCCGCCGGACAGTTCATCGATCGCCAGCTTGCCGTCGCGGGCGCGTTTGCCGTAATCGGTGATTTTCTTCTCGATATCGGCGAAGCCCAGCTGGTCGCAATCGCGCACCACCGGGACCACCAGGCCCTGGGGAGTGCCGACGGCAACGCCGATGTCGTAGTAATTCTTGTAGACCAGATCGGTACCGTCAATCTCGGCATTGACCGCGGGCAGTTCCTTGAGCGCCGCAACACAAGCCTTGACGAAAAACGACATGAACCCGAGCCGAACGCCGTGCTTCTTCTCGAACACATCCTTGAACTGGCTGCGCATCGCCAGCAGATTGGTCATGTCCACCTCGTTGAAGGTGGTGAGCATGGCCGCGGTGTTCTGAGCCTCCTTGAGCCGCTCGGCGATCCGCATGCGCAGGCGGGTCATCCGTACCCGCTCTTCCTGGTCGGCGCGCAGGCGCGGACCCGACGACACCGGTGCCGGGCGGGGCGCCGGCGGCGGCGCCTTCGGGGCCGGAGCAGGCGGTGGCGGTGGTGCGGCCTTGGGTGCTTCCAGGTGGGTCAGCACGTCTTCCTTGGTCAGCCTGCCGTCCTTGCCGGTGGCCTTGATCTGCGCCGGGTCGAGTTTGTTGTCGTCGACCAGCTTGCGCACCGCCGGCGACAGCACGTCGGCGGCCGGACCGGGGACCGAAGCCGCAATCGCGGCCGGCTTGGCTTCACCCGCCGGAGGTGCCGGTTCGGGCGCCGGCGGTGCGCCGGCGACCGCGCCTTCGGCAATCAGACCGAGCACGGCGCCAACCTCGACGGTACCACCTTCGGGCACCAGGATCTCGGCGAGGGCACCGGCGACGCTGGCATTGACCTCCAGCGTCACCTTGTCGGTCTCCAGTTCGACCAGCGCTTCATCCTGGGCGACCGCGGCGCCCAGCGGCTTCAGCCAGCGTGCGACCGTCGCCTCGGTCACCGATTCCCCCAACGCCGGCACTTTGATTTCCGTCGCCAAAATCTGCCTCCCAATGTGTCGCGCGATCGCCGGTCCGGGCTCAGCCAGCCACAGTCAGCGCTTCGTCGACCAGTTTCGCCTGTTCCTTGACATGACGCCGCAACAGCCCGGTCGCCGGCGAGGCGGAAGCCGGTCGCCCGACATAGATGGGCCGCTTGACCGGCAGATCGAGGCTCTGCAAGACCTCCTCGATGCGGCGGTCGACGAAGGTCCAGCTGCCCATATTGGCGGGTTCTTCCTGGCACCAGACCACGTCGGCATGAGGGTATTTGTGCAGTTCCCGCCCCAGCGCCGTGCGCGGGAACGGGTACAGCTGTTCCAGTCGGACCAGCGCCACATCATGGGCGCGGCGCTTCTCGCGCTCCTCGAACAGGTCGTAATAGACCTTGCCCGAGCACAGCACGACCCGCCGCACCTGATCGGCCGGCAGCAGGGTCGGCGTATCCTCGCGCAACACCCGCTGGAAATTGGTCCCGACCGTGAAGTCCGACAGTTTCGAGACGCACAGCTTGTGCCGGAACAGCGACTTCGGCGTGAACACGATCAGCGGCTTGCGGAAGCGCCGGCGCATCTGCCGGCGCAGCACATGGAAGTAATTGGCCGGCGTAGTGCAGTTCACCACCTGCATGTTGTCTTCGGCGCACAGTTGCAGGAAGCGCTCGGGCCGCGCCGAGGAGTGTTCCGGTCCCTGGCCCTCATAGCCATGGGGCAGCAGCACCACCAGGCCGGAAAGGCGCAGCCATTTCGACTCGCCGGAACTCAGGAACTGGTCGAAAATCACCTGGGCGCCATTGGCAAAATCGCCGAACTGCGCTTCCCACAGCACCAGGGCGTAGGGCTCGGCCAGGGTATAGCCGTATTCGAAGCCAAGCACGGCGGCCTCCGACAGCGGACTGTCGTGGACCTCGAAGATTGCCTGGCGCTGGGGCCGGACGTGGTTGAGCGGCAGGTGGCGATTCTCGTTGCTCTGATCGACCAGCACGGCATGGCGCTGCGAGAAGGTGCCGCGCCCGGAATCCTGACCGCTGAGGCGCACCGGCGTGCCCTCGATCAGCAGCGTGCCGAAGGCCAGGGCCTCGCCGGTCGCCCAATCGATGTTCTCGCCGGTCTCGAACATCTGATCCTTGGCTTTGAGCTGGCGCGCGATCTTGGAATTGATGTCGAACTGCGCCGGCACCTTGGTCAGGGCCCGCCCGACCTCGCGCAGGGTCTCGCGGTCAACGGAGGTGTGGCTGTGGTGGTCTTCCTCGCCGCGGCTGGTTTCCAGCCCGGCCCATTTGCCTTCCAGCCAGTCGGCCTTGTTGGGCCTGTAGCTTTTCGAGGCCTCGAAATCGGCCTCCAGCTTGCGGAAGAAACTCTGGACGATCTCCTCGCTTTCCGCCTCGGTCACCACCTTCTCGGCGGCCAGCTGCTGGGCGTAGAGCTCGCGCGTGCCGGGATGCATCTTGATCTGGCGATACATCAACGGGTTGGTGAAGGCGGGCTCGTCGCTCTCATTGTGGCCGTGGCGGCGATAGCAGAAGATGTCGATCACCACGTCCTTCTTGAAGCGCTGGCGGAATTCAGTGGCAATCCGGGCGACATGGACCACCGCCTCGGGGTCATCGCCATAAACATGGAAGATCGGCGCCTGCACCATCTTGGCGACATCGGTGCAATAGGGCCCGGAGCGCGAATAGCTCGGCATCGTGGTAAAGCCGATCTGGTTGTTGACCACGATATGGATGGTGCCGCCGGTCCGATAGCCCTTGAGATCCGACATCATCAAGGTTTCGCCGACCAGCCCCTGCCCCGCGAAAGCGGCGTCGCCATGGAGCAGCAGCCCCAGGACTTCGTTGCGGTCGACATCCTTGCGCTGCTGCTGCTTGGCCCGGACCTTGCCGATCACCACGGGATCGACCGCTTCCAGATGCGACGGGTTGGCGGTCAGGGACAGATGGACCACGGCACCGTCGAAATCGCGATCCCCGGACGTGCCGAGATGATACTTCACGTCGCCCGAGCCCTGGACATCCTCGGGATTGGCGGTGTTGCCCTGGAACTCGGAGAAGATTGCCGAGAACGGCTTGCCCATGAAATTGGCCAGGACGTTGAGGCGGCCGCGATGGGCCATGCCGATCACCACCTCCTTGAGCCCAAGCTGACTGCCGCGCTTGAGGATCTGCTCCATCGCCGGGATCACCGCCTCGCCGCCTTCCAGGCCGAAGCGCTTGGTGCCGGTATATTTCAGCTGCAGGAAGCGCTCGAAGGTCTCCGCAGCGCTCAGGCGCTCCAGGATCGCGCGCTTGCCGTTGACCGTGAAATCGGTGTGGTTGCGCTGGCCCTCGATGCGCTCCTGGATCCACGCCTTTTCCTCGGGATCCGAGATGTGCATGTACTCGACGCCGATATGGCCGCAATAGGTGCGGCGGATGATCTCGAGGATCTGGCGCAGCGTCGCACTTTCCAGGCCCAGCGCATAGTTGATGAAGATCGGCCGGTCATAGTCGTGGGGACCGAAGCCGTAGGTCGCCGGGTCCAGCTCCGGGTGATATTCCCGCTTCTCCAGCCCCAGCGGATCGAGCCGGGCGATCAGATGGCCGCGTACCCGATGCACCCGGATCAGCATCATCGCCCGCAAGCTGTCGAGGGTGGCGGCGCGAATCTGTTCGGCGGTCTGATGGCTGCCGAGGAAATTCGCCGCGGCCGGCGACAGCTGGTCGAGAAAGGCCGCGCTGCCCGCCTGGGCGGCCGCGCCATTGCCGATCACGCTGTGGTCGCTGGGCGCCCAGCTGGCGCCGCGCAACTCGTCGAGCATGACGCGCGCGTCGTCGCTGATTTCGGCAAAGAAATCCGACCAGCTGGCGTCCACCGAACCCGGATTGTTCAGGTAACGGGTGTAAAGCTCGGCGATGAAGGTTGCGTTGGCGCCGTAGAGAAACGAAGACCGATCGATCTGTGCCACCATGACCTTGTCGCGGGAATCATCGCCCGCGTTCCCTCGTGACCCGATAATGCCGAGGCGGGATGCCCCGCTTGGTACCCACCCCAGTCAGAAAGCCCTCCCCTCAGGGGAGAAGGTTGGGTGAGGGGAGACTGATGATCATCGACTGGCGCCGCGGCGGCCCCCTCACCCGGTCCCCCTCCCGAAATCGGGAGCGGGAACGCCGCGGCGCATCGGGGGGCCCGAACCGGCCCCCCGTCATTCAGCGCTAGCCCTTCAGGACCTTCAACATGGTGCTGCCCAGGGTCGCCGGGTTCTCGACCACGGTGAGGCCACAGGACCGCATCGCCTCGATCTTATGGTCGGCGGTGTCGTGGCCGCCCGAGATCACCGCACCGGCATGGCCCATGCGGCGGCCCGGCGGTGCGGTCCGTCCGGCGATGAAGCCCACAATCGGCTTCTTGGTCTTGGAGTCACGGTAGAACTCCGCCCCCTTGACCTCGGCGTCGCCGCCGATCTCACCGATCATGATGATGCCCTGGGTCTCGGGATCATCCAGGAACAGCTCAAGGCAATCGATGAAATTGGTGCCGTTGATCGGATCGCCGCCGATGCCGATGCAGGTGGTCTGGCCCAGGCCCGCCGCGGTGGTCTGCGCCACCGCCTCGTAGGTCAGGGTGCCTGACCGCGAGACGATGCCGATCTTGCCCCGGCGGTGAATGTGACCCGGCATGATGCCGATCTTGCAGGCATCGGGGGTGATGACGCCGGGGCAGTTGGGGCCGATCAGCCGGCTCTTCGAGCCGGCCAGTGCCCGCTTGACCCCCAGCATGTCCTGAACCGGAATGCCTTCGGTGATGCAGACGATCAGCGCGATTTCGGCATCGATCGCTTCCAGGATGGCGTCGGCGGCGAACGGCGGCGGCACGTAGATGGCGCTGGCGTTGGCGCCGGTCGCGGCGACCGCGTCGGCGACGGTATCGAAGACCGGCAGGTCAAGATGGGTGGTACCACCCTTACCCGGCGTGATGCCGCCGACCATCTTGGTGCCGTAGGCGATCGCCTGCTCGGAATGGAAAGTCCCCTGCGCGCCGGTGAAGCCCTGGCAGATGACTTTGGTTTCGGAATTGACCAGGACCGCCATTTATGCAGCCTCCTTGACGGCCTTGACCACCTTTTCGGCGGCATCGGCGAGATTGTCGGCGGACAGGATCGGCAGGCCGGATTCGGCGAGAATCTTCTTGCCGAGTTCGACGTTGGTGCCTTCCAGGCGGACTACCAGCGGAACGTGCAGGCTGACTTCGCGGGCAGCCGCAACCACGCCCTCGGCGATCACGTCGCAGCGCATGATGCCACCGAAGATATTAACCAGGATACCTTCGACGTTGGGATCCGACAGGATCAGCTTGAACGCCATGGTCACCCGGTCGCGGGTGGCACCGCCGCCGACGTCGAGGAAGTTGGCCGGCTCGCCGCCATAGAGCTTGATGATGTCCATGGTGGTCATCGCCAGGCCGGCACCGTTGACCATGCAGCCGATATTGCCGTCGAGCTTGACATAGTTGAGGTCGTGCTTGCCGGCCTCGACTTCGGTCGGATCCATCTCCGACTCATCGCGCATGTCCGACACGTCCTTGTGGCGGAACAGCGCGTTGTCGTCGAACGACATCTTGGCGTCGAGCGCGATGATCTGGCCGTCGCCGGTCACCACCAGCGGGTTGATCTCGACGATCGAAGCGTCCAGTGCGGTAAACGCCTGGTACATGCCGAGCAGGAACCTGGTGGCGACGCCGACCTGTTTGCCTTCAAGACCGAGGCCGAAGGCGACCTTGCGGCAGTGAAAGCCCTTCATGCCGGTCGCAGGATCGATCGCGACTTTGAGAATCTTCTCAGGGGTAGCGGCCGCCACGTCCTCGATCGCCATGCCGCCCTCGGTCGAGGCGATCACGGTGATCATCGACGAGGCGCGGTCGATCAGCATGCCGAGATAGAGCTCGCGCTTGATGTCGCAGCCTTCCTCGACGTAGATGCGCTTGACTTCCTTACCGGCCGGGCCGGTCTGCTTGGTCACCAGCACATGGCCCAGCATTTCCATCGCATTGGAACCGACCTCGGCGATCGTCTTGACGACCCGGACGCCGCCCTTGCCCTCTGGATTGTCCTTGAACCGCCCGGCCCCGCGGCCACCGGCATGGATCTGGGATTTCACCACCCAGACCGGGCCGCCCAACTCGTGGGCGACGCTTTCGGCTTCGTTCGGAGTATAAGCGACGCCGCCGCGCGGCACCGCGACACCGTATTGCTTCAACAGGCCTTTGGCCTGGTATTCATGGATGTTCATGGCTACCCGTCTGTTCTTGTTGGTGGAATCCCACCCCGTGCTACTGGCTCAGGTGAAGACCGGCGGTGGGCTGGCAGCGACTCTTCAGGATCAGGCCGGGCGGTGCCGGACGAATCCCTAGATCTCCAACTATATACGTCAGCGCATCACAACGCCGCAACCGGAGACCAAACCGCCCGCCCTGTTCGCCCGGCCGGCTTGGCTCAGCCGGCCGCTTTCGCCGCCTGCAGCTTGTCTGCCGCCGCGCAGAGTTCCCGGACCGCCTGGACCGACTTGTCGAACATCGCCGTCTCTTCGGCGGTCAGTTGATATTCGACGATGCGCTCGACGCCGCCAGCACCCAGCACCACCGGCACCCCGACATAGAGACCGTCGATGCCGTACTGGCCGCTCAGATAGGCAGCGCACGGCAGCAGCCGCTTCTTGTCCTTCAGATAGCTGTCGGCCATCTCGACCGCCGCCGCCGCCGGGGCATAGAATGCCGAACCGGTCTTGAGCAGCTTGACGATCTCCGCACCGCCGTCGCGCGTGCGCTGGATGATCCGGTCGAGCCGCTCCTGGGTGGTCCAGCCCATCTTGACCAGATCGGGCAGCGGAATCCCGCCGACCGTGGAATAGCGCGCGAGCGGCACCATGGTGTCGCCATGCCCGCCCATCACGCAGGCGACGATGTCCTCGACCGAGACCTTGAATTCGTCGGCGAGGAAATAGCGGAAACGCGCGCTGTCGAGCACGCCGGCCATGCCGACCACCTTCTGCGGCGGCAGCCCGGAGGCCTTCTGCAGTACCGCGACCATCACGTCGAGCGGATTGGTGATCACGATCACAAAAGCATTGGGGCAGTATTTGGCGATGTTCTGGCCGACCGTCTGGCACACCCCGGTGTTGATGCCGATCAGGTCGTCACGGCTCATGCCGGGCTTGCGCGGCACGCCGGCGGTGACGATCACCACGTCGGCGTCCTTGATCACCTCGTAGCTGGAGCCGCCGGTCATCGCGGCGTCAAAGCCGCAGATCGGCGACGCCTCCGCGATATCGAGGGCCTTGCCCTCGGGAACGCCCTCCATGATGTCGAACAGGACGATGTCGCCCAGTTCCTTCAGTCCAGAAAGCAGTGCCAGAGTGCCGCCAATCTGGCCGGCACCGACGAGCGCAATCTTGTTGCGTGCCATGGAGCGATTCCCAGCAGTTATTTCGATCGTTAACGCGGATTGAAACCACGGGCGGGCACCCGAAGCGACGGGCTGCCCAGAGATTTGAGGGCGTTGGTAGCGCGAATCAACTGCCCCCGCAAGCTTTTGACCGCGCCTCGAACGCCGGGTCCTGACAGCTTGACGCCCCGCCCGAATCCGCACCCGCTCAGCCCGTCAGATCCCCGCCGCCCCCGCGGTCCCCTTCCGCCGCAGCACGGCCCGGAGCGATTTGTCGCAGGCGCGTCGACCGGAATCCTCGATTAAATCCGTGCACTTCCGTCAACCTTTGCCAATATGTCGATCTACATTGTGCAGTGCAGCACCGCACAGTGCAGCAATCCGGAGGAGTTTTTTTGATGTTTGGAGTTTTTGCCGGAAGCGGCCCCAGCCGAGAAGCCACTTCGAGTTCGTCGAGGCCGCTTCCGAGCGGCTATGTGGTGAGCGGCGGCAATAGCAAACCCCAGGCGGACGACGGCGAGTTGTTTGCCCTGCTGGATCGCGGCGCTTTCCTGGATCTCCTGGCGCGTGCCGACCTGCCCGAAGCCTTGCGCCACCTGGCGGCAAAGCTGGAGGAACGTTCGTTCGACGGGCTGGACAGCCTGGTCACCATGTCGATGCTGATCAATGAGTCTGTGATCGCCGCCGCGACCATGGCGCGGCAGACCAACAAAGCCTCCGACAATGCCCAGACGATCGCCGCGGCAGCCGAGGAACTGGTCTATTCGACCCGGCAAATCGCCGAACATGGCGCCCGGGTCGCCCACGAGGCCGAGGCCGCGCGCGACGGCACCGAGCGCATCCGCAGCGGCGCCCAGCATGCCAATGCCGGCATGGACCGCATCTCCCACAGCGTCGAACGCACTATGGCCAAGGTCCAGGAACTGGCCGCGGCATCGGAACAGATCGGCCGCATCGTCCAGCAGATCGAGGCGATCGCCAAACAGACCAACCTGCTGGCGCTCAACGCCACGATCGAGGCGGCGCGGGCCGGCGATGCCGGCCGCGGCTTCGGCGTGGTCGCCAGCGAGGTCAAGACCCTGTCGCGTCAGACCGCCCAGGCCACCACCGACATCCGCAAGCAGATCGGCCATCTTCGCGAGGAGATCTCGGTGATCGTCGGCGCGATGAAGGACAGCGCCGAAGCGGTCGACAAAGGTCATGGCCTGATCCAGGCCGTGGTCGATGATGCCGAGGCGATCGCCGGCCGGATCGCCGACGTGAGCCGGGGGATGGCCGAAGTCTCACGCATCCTCGATGAACAGGGCAGCGCCACCGGCGAGGTCTCCCACGGGATCGCCGACGTCGCCGAACTGCTGAAAGTTGACGGAGTCGAGATTACCCACGTCCTCGACTGCATGGACGGGGTCGAGACCGCGGTAGCCAAGCGGCTCGAAGCCGTCGCCCACCAGCAGATCAGCGGCAGCACGGTGTCCCGTGCCAAGGCCGACCACGTCATCTGGAAGAAACGGCTGGCCGCCATGATGCTGGGCCGGGTCCGCCTGGATCCTAAGGAACTCGCCGATCACCGGCAGTGCCGGCTCGGCAAATGGTACGAGGGCCTGGTTGACCCGGTGCTGCGCGGCCACCCTGCCTACCGGGCGATCCTGGAGCCGCACCGCTTGGTCCATGACCACGGCATCGCCGCCGCCCGATGCTATAATGCGGGCAAACTCGACGACGCGCTGGCCCACATTGCCCAGGTCGAAACCGCCTCGGTCGATGTGATCCGTCTGCTCGACGAGTTGACCGCAGCGTCCCGTCCGACGACGCGGGCGGCATGACCACCCCAGGGACCCTGCCCTTCCCGGGGGCAGGGTCGGGCTCCGGCGGGCCGGAAGCTCAGTTGGCGTTCCGGGCAAGAGTCCAGCCGCCGACCGCCCGGTTCGATACCGGGCCGGCGTTTCTGGCGGCGTCATTGCTCGGGAGTTCACTGCGGGAATTGTCGTCGCGGGACGGTTGTGCCATGGGCGGAGTCGCTTTGGCGCCGGAGCCGTCGACCGGCGGCGGCCCGAACATCGGCCGGCCGTGCCACAGGTCCTGCGCCATCAGCACGACGGCGCCGGCCAGGAAGCCGGTCGAACAACCGAACGCGATGTAGGGTGCCGCCAGCGGCGTGATGCCGGAGAAGGTCAAGACTCCGGCGACAACGCCAAGAGCGGCACCGGAAATGCAACCAAAGACCATATATTGGTCCAACTTAAAGTGATATTCGATCTGGTTGACCTCTTGTTCGGTGTAGGGGTGGTTCTGCGCAAACGCTGGGGCCGCGCTGAAAAAAAACAGAACAACGGCCAGAGTCGATGCGGTCAGTTTCATGAACTGTTGCTCCAAGCTACTCTTGATCTTCGGAGACACTCCACCGTCGGCGGTCCGCCGCCACGGTCCGCGCCGGGCTGACGATCCGGTCTAGCAAACGCAACCTGTCCGCGGAGGATTTCGCCCGCCGGATTTTCGGCCACCGGCACTTCGATAGTGGCCGAAGCAATTCGGATCCCTATGATATATCCCGACACGTCGCAGATCCCAACCAAATCCGGAGCCCTTCGGTGTCGATCACCCATCCCTATCTGATGTTTCTAGGCGACGCACCCGATCAGCTCGCGGCGAAAACCGCGGTCGGGGTGGCCTATTGGCGCCGGCCCTGGTGCCTCGGCCAGTTCCGGCTGGCGGGCTGCCGGGCCGATCTCGGGCTGCCTGAACTCGGGCTTGAGGCCGCCGCGGCGGCCGGCGCACGCACCCTGCTGGTCGGCGTCGCCAATCGCGGCGGCATCATTGCCGAGAGCTGGATCGCACCCTTGATTCAGGCCCTTGAACTTGGGATGGACCTCGCCGCCGGACTGCATCAGCGCCTGGCGGAGATCCCCGTGGTCCGGGACCGCGCCGCGGCGCTCGGGCGGGCGGTTCATGATGTCCGCCACCCCGGCCGCAGTTTCCCGATCGCCAATGGCGAAAAGCGCCCGGGCAAGCGGCTGCTGGCGATCGGCACCGATTGTTCGGTCGGTAAAATGTGGACCGCGCTGGCCTTGGAACAGGAGATGAGGGCGCGGGGGTTCGACGCCGAATTCCGCGCTACCGGCCAGACCGGGGTGATGATCGCCGGCTCCGGCGTCTCGATCGACGCCGTGGTTTCCGATTTCGTCGCCGGGGCGGTCGAGGCCTTGTCCCCGGCCAACCGGCCCGACCATTGGGACATCGTCGAGGGTCAGTCGTCCCTGCTGCATCCCAGCTATGCGGGGGTCACCCTGGGCCTGGTCCATGGCGCACAACCCGATGCCATGGTGCTGTGCCACGAACCGAACCGACCCCATATGCGCGGCCTGCCCGGCCGGCCGGTGCCGGGCTTCGCCGACACCATCGCGGTTCACGAAGCCGCCGCGCGGGTGACCAACCCGGCGGCCAAGGTGGTCGGGATCAGTCTCAATACCTCGGCGCTCGACGCCGCGGCGGCCGAGCGCGCAATCAAGGCCGCCGAGGACTCGCTGGGTCTCCCGGCCGGCGATCCCTCCCGCGGTGGCTTGGGCCGCGTGGTCGATGGATTGGCGACGCTATGACCAGCGCAACAGCCCCCCGCCGCACCCTGACCGTCCGCCGCGAGAGCTGGCCGATCCGGGGCAGCTTCCGGATCGCCCGCGGCGCCAAGACCGCGGCGCAGGTCGTGGTCGCCGAAATCGGCCAGGGCGAGTTGGTCGGCCGCGGCGAATGCGTGCCCTATGCCCGCTACGGCGAAAGCGTCGAACGGGTAGCGGCATCGATCGTGGCGATGACGGAAGTGATCGCCGGCGGCGGCGGGCGGGCTGAAATCAACCGTCTGATGCCGGCCGGGGCGGCCCGCAACGCGCTTGACTGCGCCTTGTGGGACTTCGACGCCAAGCTCAGCGGCCGGCCCGCCTGGCAACTGGCCGGATTGGCCGCTGCGCCGACTCCGCTGGTCACCGCGGTCACCATCAGCCTCGACACGCCCGAGGCGATGGCCGCCGCCGCCGCCGCACTGGCCGACCGGCCGCTGCTCAAACTGAAACTGACCGGCGACGGCGATCTTGAACGAGTCCGCGCGGTGCGCGATGCCGCGCCCAATGCCCGGCTGATCGTCGATGCCAATGAAAGCTGGACGATCGAGCACCTGCACTGGTTCGGCGTCGAGATGGCCGATCTCGGAGTCGAGCTGATCGAGCAGCCCCTGCCCGCCGACGCCGACGGCCCGCTGATCGGCTTCCCTTCGCCGGTGGCGATCGGCGCGGATGAATCCTGCCACGATGCCGGCGGAGTGGCGCGCCTGGCCAACCGCTATCAGGTGGTCAACATCAAGCTGGATAAAACCGGCGGTCTGACCGAGGCGCTGGTGCTCAAGGCCGCCGCCGAGGCGGCCGGTCTCGGCGTCATGGTCGGCTGCATGGTCGCGACCTCCTTGGCGATGGCGCCCGCGATGCTCGTCGCCCAGGGCGCGCGGTTCACCGATCTCGACGGCCCGCTGCTGCTGGATGCCGACCGCGAGCCTGGCCTGCGTTACGAAGGCGCCTGGGTCAATCCGCCGCAACCCCCGTTATGGGGCTGATCCCCAGGATCATTGCCGGTGCGGCGACCGAACCGGAGGAGATTATTGATCCGCTCAGCCAGGCCCGAAGATGCTATTCACTCAATCTTTAATCTTTGCATGCTTACTTAGGGTTCGAAGCCGATTCAGCATTTGAAGTCGAACGGCGGATCGCCGCGCCTGCCGCGCGGCAATGGCCGGGAAAGGCCGGAATTATCGGTGAGCTGCAATGTTCGGTGAGAGCTTGGCCAACGTCCGTGAGCCAGTGCGGCGGCCAGCAGAGTCTCTGGTGCTGCCGCATGCGGCTCCGCCACCACTCCATGTCGACTGCCATCGCATTATCCGTGCCCTGGCTGACGCCCTTGACATGGTTGGGGTGGACGACGTCCCGCACTGCAAGCGGGTCGCGATCATGGTGCTGGCCTGCGCCAACGCGCTCGGCTGGTCGACCGACTGGCGTCGCCATGCGGTGCTGAGCGCCTTGATCCACGACTGCGGAGTCTCGGTATCGGGCATCCACCTGCGCCTGCTGAAGTCCTTTGGCGAACCGACCCGGCGGCACTGCCTGGCCGGCGCCGAATATCTGGTGTCCGCCCCGCCGCTGGCCGATTTCGCCAAGACCATCCGCCACCACCACACGCCATGGTCGGAGTTGCCCCGCTTCGAGCTCGACGAGCGCACCCGGCAGGCCGCCAATCTGATCAATCTGTGCGACCGCTACGAGGTGCTGACCTGCTTTTTCACCGGTCAGGGGCTGCGCATCGACCATCGGGATGTCATCGCGGTGGTCACCGCTCATCGCGGTCAACTATTCAGTCCGGATCTGGTCGATGCCCTGGTCGCTCTGAGCGGCAGCGGCGGACTGACCGCCGACCTGGATCCCGATGGGATCGAGGCCAAGCTCGACGCAGCCGCCGCCCTCTGGCCCGAAGTGATCCTTGATGTCGCCGAGGTCCGATCGGTCGCCAGCCTGTTCGGCCGAATCGTCGATGCTAAAAGCCGTTTTACCGCCGAGCATTCCGCCGGCGTCGCCCGCCTGGCGGCACGACTTGCCCGCCGGCTCGGCCTCAGCGACCGAACCTGCGCCCAGATCGAAATCGCCGGACTGCTGCACGATGTCGGCAAGCTGCGGGTTCCCGACGAGATTCTCGACAAGCCGGGCCCGCTGACCGTGCCGGAGCGCCAGGTCATCATGCGCCATGCCGCCGACACCGCCTGGCTGCTGCGCCGGCTGTTCGGCGACCATCCGCTGGTCGATTGGGCGGCGTGGCACCACGAATGCCCCAATGGCCAGGGCTACCCCTTCGGCCTCGACGGCAGCCAGCTGCCAATCGAAGCCCGGGTCATCGCGGTCGCCGACGTCTTCCAGTCGGTGGCGCAGGACCGGCCTTACCGATCCAGTCTGGCGCCCGACCAGGTGGCCGCCCTGCTTGAGGACATGGCCGACCAGGGCCGGCTCGACCCCGTGGTGGTCGAAGCGGCCGTCGGTGACTTCGCCGGCAGCCTGGAGGCGGCACTGGGCCCAGCCGAGCGATAGGCGGCACCGCCGCCATCCGACCGGTCGGCGAGCGCTCGGAGCACCCGGAGAGGGCACCGCGACCCCGACGGCCGGCCCACCCCACCCCGCCGGGCGACCGCCTTCGACCCAGCGTCTGGCGACCCAGCGTCTGGCGACCCAGCGTCTGGCGACCCAGCGTCTGGCGACCCAGCGTCTGGCGACCCAGCGTCTGGCGACCCAGCGTCTGGCGACCCAGC
>WGNK01000020.1 GCA_016124535.1 Azospirillum sp. | reverse complement strand
CCCCAGCCACGGCGTTGCAACCAGGCATATGACTGGTCGTATGACTGATCACAGCCATAATTGCTGACCCCCAAGATTTGAGCCAGCCATTCTTCCGCCCGCCAACGCTCAGATCAATGTGGGCGCACCGCAGCGCTTACGATGATCGTCGCTATCACCAGGGTTAGGGGGTCATTATTCGACGCTGATCGCCCCGGTTAGGGGGTCAAAATTGCACGCCGGTTTCCATGCAGGACAAGCAGCTGTATGATAATTTGACTATCGGGGTGCGCGCCACACGGTGAATCGCCCGGCCGTAGGACGGAACCTTCGGGCTCCGGATCGCGATCTGGGCGACCGGGGAGTCCCCCCCCTGGGAGTCCCCACAGCGTGCCCTGCTCAGCCTAGCAACGGCGCCAAGATGACCGTTGCGGCGAACACCGTCGAGTGCGCGCGACCGCTTCGGACCGTCCTCCTGAATCCTGCCGATTTCTGCTCAACCACGCCCATTCTGCCGAAACCCTATTATTATCTAACTTCTTGCTATTACAGTGCAATCTATGCGAACTACCGTCGCGGAATAAGTGGTATCCCCCCCTAACGCCACCGGGAGGCGTGTCACCCTCCCGGACCACCTGTCCCGGACCAGCTGTCCCATGGTCAGCTTTGGCCTGGCAGCCCGCCGACCACGGCCGAGGAGCCCGCTCGCCGCCTCCGGGGTTTGCCCCCGGGACCGACGTGCCCGGCGCTGTAACGCCGGCGCGCGCTCAACGCACCGGCGGCAGCGAACGCAAATAGGCCACGATCGCCTTCCGGTCATCGACGGTCAGCTTTCCTGTGGTGTTGCGCACCACCTCGGCCATCGAGCCGCCGACGATGTCGCCCTCCGGGGTCAGGCCGAACTCCAGCAGCGCCAGGAGGTCGCTGTCACTCCAGTTCCCCAGGCCGCGCTTGGGGTCGGAGCCCAGATTGGGCGCCTTATCGCCGCCGGGGAGCGCGGGATTGCCGGCAAACGCCCGGCTGCGCTCGAGATCACCGAACCAGCCGCGCGGGGTATGGCACTCGCCGCAATGTCCGAGCGCCTCGACCAGGTAACGCCCGCGGTTCCAGGCCGGTGACCGGCTCGGCTGGTTCACCAGCGGCCCAGGCTCGAAATAGAGCCACTGCCAGCCAAGCAGCGGCAGACGCCAGGCAAACGGCAGGGCCAGATCGTGGGAGCGGTTGGGCTTGGCCACCGCGGGCTGGGCAAACAGATAGGCCTTGAGGTCGAGCATGTCCTGGTCGGTCATGCCGCTGTACGAGGTATAGGGAAAGGCCGGATAGAGCGGCTGGCCGTCGGGCCGGAGCCCTTCGCGCAGGGCCCGGACAAAATCGCCGTCGCTCCAGCCGCCGATGCCGGTGGCGCGGTCCGGCGTGATATTCGGCGTATAAAAGGTGCCGAAAGGCGTGACCAGCGCCCGCCCGCCGGCCAGCCGCGCGCCCTTGTTCTTCTCGTCAGTATGGCAACCGAGGCAGCCGGCGGCATCGAACAGATAGGCACCGCGCGCCACCGCCGCCGCCGGGTCGGCGGCCTGCGCACTCAACGCGCCCGCCGCCGCCGCCACGAGCACCGCCACCACGAGCACCGGCGCTGCGAGCACCGGCGCTGCGAGCACAGCCGCCGCGGCGACTCGGGCGTCGCGGCGGCCCTGTGGATGTGCCCTCGGCGGCATCGTCAGTCCTTTTTCATTTTGTAAGTCTCGTGACAGGCGCCGCAGGCCTTACCCACCGCCACCGCCGCGGCCTTGACCGCGTCGGGGTCGGCACCATCGACCGCAACCGTCATCAGCTTTTCGCTGGCTTTCTCCAGGCCGCCGGCCAGTTCCTTGAAGTGGTCCCACTCCTTCCAGATTTCGGGTTTGGCGGCGCTGTCATCGACCCCGACCGCGGTGCCGGCCGGAAATAGCTTGGTCTCGATCGTCTCGGAAACGCCATAGATTATCTTGGCCCCGGCCGCGACATCAGCAATCGTGCCGCCCTCGTTCTTGACGAACGAAAAGACCTTTTTGATCGCTTTGCCCATGCTTTTCATCTGGTCCTGGCGATAGCCGACCTGCTCTTCCGGGGTCGCCGCCAGGCCCACGCCCACACCGAGGCCGATCACGACCAATCCACCCAACACCAGTTTCCGTCCGGTATGCCTGAACATGGAGCCTCCGCCGATTTCGTTTGGTGGCTTGAACCCGTGGCCATGCCGGGATCAGTGCCGACGCGATGGTGAAACCACAGTGCGCGCCGGGCAATTCAAGAACGCGTGAAAGCTCGGGGAGGGTCGCGGACTGCGCCCGGAAAGCACTGAGGCCCCCTCCTCGATTCCGCGAGGAAGGGGCCCCCTGTGCTCGATGACAATGGACGGTGCCGGGCCCTACATCGCTTCGGCGGGACCGAACAGCATGTTGGGCAGGAAGGTCGAGATTGCCGGCACGTAGGTGATGATGAACAGGAAGGTCAGCAGAATCATCAGCCAGGGCAGTGCCGCCCGCACCACCTGGATCAGATTCATGCCGGTGATGCCCGCGGTGACGAACAGGTTCAGTCCGACCGGCGGCGTGATCATGCCAATCTCCATATTGACCACCATGACGACGCCGAGGTGAATCGGATCGACCCCCAGTTCGACCGCGATCGGAAACAGGATCGGCGCCAGAATCAGGATGATTGCCGACGGCTCCATGAAATTACCGGCAGCCAGCAGGATCAAATTGCACACCAGCAGGAATTGCCACTGGGACATCCCGGCATCGGTAATGCCGGCGGCGATCGCCTGGGGAATCTGTTCCGTAGTCAGGACATGGGCGAACAGAAAGGCGTTGCAGATGATGAACATCAGCATGATCGTGACCCGGCCGCTGTCGATCAGGACCTTGGGCACGTCCTTGAAACCCATGTCCTTGTAGACGAACAGCGCGATCACGAAGGCATAGACGGCGGCGACCGCCGCGGCCTCGGTCGGGGTAAAGATCCCGCCATAGATGCCGCCGAGAATGATCGCGATCAGCAGCAGACCCCAGATCGCCTCCAGACCCGAACTGACCACCTCGCGGAAGCTGGCCATCGGCTGACACGGCAGCTTCTTGACCCGTGCGGCGATGTAGATCGCGACCATCAGCATCATACCGAGCAGCAACCCGGGGATGACGCCGGCCATGAACAGACGGCCGATCGAGCTTTCGGTCGCCGCGGCATAGACCACCATAACAATCGACGGCGGGATCAAAATCCCCAAGGTACCGGCGTTGCAGATCACGCCGGCGGCAAATTCCTGGGTATAGCCGGTGCGCACCATACCGGCGATCACGATCGAACCGACCGCAACCACGGTCGCCGGCGACGAGCCGGAAACCGCGGCGAACAGCATGCAGGCAAGCACCGAGGCGATCGCCAGACCGCCATGCAGGTGACCGACGCAGGCGACCGCGAAATGAATCATCCGGCGCGCAACCCCGCCGGTGGTCATGAACGTCCCGGCCAGGATGAAGAAGGGAATCGCGAGCAGCGTATAGTGCTCGGTCGTTTGCCAGAGTTTAAGCGACAGCGAGGCCAGCGAGTCGTTGGCGAACAGGCTGACGGTCAGAATACTGGAAAGGCCGAGCGAGATCGCAACCGGCATGCCCAAGATCATGAAACCGAACAGGGCGACGAACAGAAACGTCGTAGTCATCGGGCTCCCCCACCGCTCTCTGACGACGCGTCGGGATGCGCCTCGCCGCCAAATTCCTTGATCACGTCTGCCGCCTCATCGGCCAATTCGAACCCCTGACGACGCCCCTTGAGGATGTCGATCAGGACCTGGATCAGGCGCACGCCGAGCAGCGCAAAGCCGAGCGGCAGCGCCAAAGTCAAAATCCAACGCGGAAATTCGATATCCTGGGCGTCGACGCCGAGCCGTTCCAGCTTCTCGACGTAGTAATACGAGCCCCAGAACATCATCCCGGCATAAAGCAGACAAAGCGCGATGGTGATGACGCCGACGAGCCGGCGCAATAAAGGCGGAAGCGACTTGACCGCAAGATCGACGCCGATATGGGCGTTGACTCTGACCCCATAGGAGATTCCGAGCAGGATCAACCAGCCGAACATATAGGTGGTTGCCTCGAGCCCCCATAAAAGGCCAGAATTGAAGATATATCGCAGTACGACCTGGGTAAAGGTCAATACTGTCATGCCCGCAAGCAGGATGGCAATCAAGCCTTCCTCAAGATTGGCAGTAATACGCCCAATCATGGTCAGTCGCTTCCGCCTTGTTGTTGGGATTTGCTACAGCATTAACTGAACCATAGTTCTCTACTTATTGGAGGCAACCGCCGCCTTGATCAGGTCGGCACCGATACCATCTTCAAACTTCTTCCACACCGGCTCCATTGCCTTGACCCAGGCGGCCCGCTCAGCCGGCGTCAGCTGAATGAACTGGCTCCTGCCGCTGTCGCGAACCTGACCGCGCTGCTTCTGGTTGATGTCGTCGGCGATCTGGTTCACCTTTACGGTGACTTCATCCATGGTCTTTTCCAAGACGGTACGAATGTCCTTGGGCAGGCCGTCCCAGAAATCGGAATTGGTCAGCACCATGTAGTCGAGCAGGCCATGATCACTTTCGGTGATGTAGGGCTGAACTTCATAGAATTTCTGGCTGTACAGGTTCGACCACGGGTTTTCGCAGCCGTCGATCGCGCCGGTCTGCAGCGCCTGATAGACTTCCGAAAACGCCATCTTCTGGGGGACGGCGCCGACCGCCTGGAACTGGGCAACCAGCACGTCGGAATTCTGCACCCGGAACTTGAGGCCCTTGGCGTCCTCGGGGGTGCGCAGCGGCTTGTTGGCCGAAAGCACCTTCAGGCCATTGTGCCAGTAGCCCAGGCCCAGGAACCCCTTCTTCTCCATCACCCGGAGCAGCGCCTTGCCGTCCTTGCCGTTCTGAAACCTGTCCACCGCTTCCATGTCCTTGAACAGGAAGGGCAAATCGAACAGCTGAAGTTTCTTGGTGTATTTGTCGAATTTCGCCAGCGACGGCGCGATCAGCTGAATATCGCCCAACGCCAGGGCTTCCATTTCCTTGGCATCGCCGAACAGCGAGGAGTTGGGATAGACCTCGACGGTGACTTTGCCGGGCAGACGCTCCTCGACCAGTTTCTTGAACATCAAGGCGCCTTGGCCCTTGGGCGTGCTTTCGGCGACGACATGGCTGAATTTAATCACGATCGGCTTGGCGGCCAATGCCGGCCCACCCCAAGCGAGGCTGAGCGCGGCCAACAGGGAAAAGATCAAACGCACGGAGAATCCTCCTTATTTTGTTTCGCTTCACCGGAGGCGCAGTGCAGCGCCCCTGGCGTTTATTGTTTAGCAACCTCCATGCCGCATACCAAGCCCACAAAGAAGGCGGACTTGCCCCCGGAGCATGGCTGGAATCCCGCATTTTTGGCAGCACACCTGAGCGAAATTCCGCACACGACGATATTAACATGCCAGAAACGACTATGGTCGAGCAAGGCGGTTTCGTCGGGCCGGCGGCGGTAGAGAGAGCCGAGACGCTAACACAGCCCCGAGCTTGTATTTGGCATAGACTACCAAATATTAGAAATATCCTACTCAAATATTCAGCCGATTACATTGCACTTGGCGAACCTGAACATCCAGAACCCGCCCCAATACCCGACTGTGTGTCGCCTGCCGCTCACCAGTCGGCGACGGTCAACACCCATTCCGACTATCCGGCGAAGCATATTATTTATTTACCTAATAAACCAAAGCGATCGGAATCATGCAGAGCGCTCGGCGCGGCTGCCGTACCGCGCCCGGAGTCGGCGCGACTCAGCCCGTTCGGTCGCGATCGGTCGCCGCAGGGTCGCGGACGGTCGTTCGCCGGCATTCCGCATCAGCCGACGCCGGCGCGACACGGGCGGTTCCCGGTCCGTGCGCGCCCCGGGTCGCCACTGAGGCTGGTGGGAAAGGTTTGCCCGCCGGCGCGGACCCACGGGAAGACGTGGTGTAACGCGCCCGGCGCTCCCCCGATGCTGGGTGCCGCCATCGGCCGGGGACCGCAGCGCCGGCCTGGATCCAGCCCGCAGACAAAAAAAGACCGAAGCCCATCGGCTCCGATCCGTTCCGCTGGCGCGAACCACCGCCGACGTCCTGACCGCGGAACCGCCAGCTGAGATCAGGCTGCCGGTGGCCCTCGCTCACCCCGGAAGGCCGAGGCCCCGCTTTGGGACACCGGGCGCCTGGACGCTCAGTCTCGAAGCCGCATCATACCGCGATGCGGGCGCGCATCGGCTCGATCTTCGGGCTGGGCAATTCGATATTCACTTCGAGCGTCGAGCACT
The DNA here is from genome assembly GCA_016124535.1 of Azospirillum sp. Taxonomy (GTDB): domain Bacteria; phylum Pseudomonadota; class Alphaproteobacteria; order Azospirillales; family Azospirillaceae; genus RI-112. The sequence continues at coordinate 323,494 of WGNK01000020.1, read as the reverse complement.
CGTTGCCGCGATCAAGTTTGACCTCGACCTTGTTGGTGGCGAGGTCGACATATTTCGCGATCACCGCCAACAGCTCCTTCTGCAGGACCGGCAGGAAATCGGGTGCCGTACGGCTGACCCGCTCGTGGGCCATCACGATCTGAAGCCGTTCCTTGGCTTGGGCGGCCGAACTCGCCTGCGGCTTGGCGGCGCGAAAGAAGTCGAAAATCCTCATGCCGTCCTCCGCAGCAAACGGTTGAAGAAACCGCGCCGTTCCGGCTTGACGAAGCGATGTTCGATCTGCTCACCGAGGAAACGGGCGATGGCGTCGCGGTAGGCCTGGCCGGCGGTGCTCTTGTCGTCCAGGGTAACCGGCATGCCGATATTGGAGGCGCGCAGCACCGCCTGGCTTTCCGGGATCACGCCCAGCAACGGGATCGCCAGGATTTCCAGCACATCGGTAACGTTGAGCATCTCGCCGCGCTCGACCCGTGCGGGATCGTAGCGGGTCAGCAGCAGGTGCTCCTTGACCGGTTCCTCGTTAAGCTCGGCCCGCCGCGAGCGGGCCGCCAGCATGCCGAGAATCCGGTCGCTGTCGCGCACCGAGGAGACTTCCGGATTGGTCACGATAATCGCCTCATCGGCGAAATAGAGCGCCATCAGGGCGCCGCGCTCGATCCCGGCCGGCGAATCGCAGATCACGTAGTCGAATTCCTGGCGCAGCTCCTCCAGAACTTTTTCGACCCCTTCCTTGGTCAGGGCATCCTTGTCGCGGGTCTGGGAGGTCGGCAGGATGTAAAGATTGTCGACCCGCTTGTCCTTGATCAGAGCCTGGTTGAGCCGGGCCTCGCCGTTGATGATGTTGATGAAATCAAACACCACCCGACGTTCGCAGCCCATCACCAGATCAAGATTGCGCAGACCGACATCGAAATCGATCACGACCGTCTTATAACCGCGCAAGGCGAATCCGGTGGCGAATGCGGCACTCGACGTCGTCTTGCCGACGCCGCCCTTACCGGATGTCATCACGATGATTTTGCCCAACGAGCCCCTCCTTGCAAAAAAGGTCAACCCGCCAGCCTTCCGCCAGGTCGACGCGTGCCAAGACGATCAGATCGCGTCCAAACGAAGATAGCCGTCCTTCAAATGAACTTGCGCCGGCTTGCGATGCACCGCCGGATCGATATCCTCACTGACCAGATAAAGACCGGCGACCGAGAGCATTTCCGCCTCCATGCTCAGGCAGAAGATGCGTGCGCCCTTATCGCCGCCAAGCCCCGCCAGGGCCCGGCCGCGCAGCGCGCCATAGACATGGATGTTGCCGTCGGCAAGCAGCTCGGCCCCGGCGCTGACCATGGCGGTCACGATCAGGTCGCAATTCTGCGCATAGATCTGCCGCCCAGAGCGCACCGGCTCGTTAACGATCATGGTCGGTTGGCGCGCCGTCGTCGGCTCCGCGACCGTGCCCGCCGACAACGCCTCGGCTGCGACCCCGGTGACGGTCGGGGCCACCGGCTCCAGCCGTGCCGGCCGACCGCTCGGCACCACCGGCAGGCCGGCCGCAATCGCGGCGGTCTGCTGGTTCCGGCTGCCGCCCTGAACCCCGACCACGATCAGCTGCAAGCTGCGCAAACGCGCCACCAAGCCGGACAGGTCGATTCGGCGCATGTCGTCGGACAGCCCGTCGAGGTCGACCACGATCGGCGCGTTGCGGAAGAAATTCGGCGCCTGGCGAACCTTATCTTGCAATTCTGTGACCAGGGCGCCGGCGCGCGCCTCGTTGATCTTCAAGACCATCATGGTGAACGCACTGCCACGCAGCTGGAACGACGGCTCTCCGTCGGGCAAGACCGCGGCTGTCGCAAGTGTCCGAGGATCCACACTCATTCGGGATGTCCCAATCTTCACCGATGACCAGTCCCGCGCGCGCCAAGCTCAAGAGTGCGGCGCCAGCGAAACCCTGACCTATTGCGTGGCTATGTTGTTACACCACTAGCTATAGTAATGGAAGCCGATTTCCAAGCGCAGATCCTGCAGTTCAGATTATGTCGATTTCACGGTCGGCACGGCGGGCCACGACAGCGGCCACCGCCAGCGGTGCCGCGGAGTCGACTTCCGATCGTCTCTCGCCACCCGAGGATGCGTGATCAATATCCCATATATAGTATGACTTTTTTGTGCATGCGCAATAGGGGGTGACTCGGATTGGCGGCCCGGCTAGAGTTCGGGGGTGCGGTCCCTCCTGCGAGACGTTGTCCGATTTGTCCACGGCTCCGACCCCTCGTCCCCCTGCCCCGCCTTCGGCCGAAAAGCTAGACCGAAGGCGATGGGCTGTCGCCGCACCGGGCCGGACCCCTCTGCCCTCAACGCCAGTCCTGCCGACCCCGCCTCGACCCGAATTCCCGCCCCTGCAGCCTTGCGGGGGCGTTTTCGTTTCCGGCGGCACTCCAGCTCTGCATCCCGACCCACCCAAGGAGCGAGATATGGCTAAGCGCCAGACCAAGGGCATACCCGCCGAGTCGTCGACAGAGTCAAAGGTCCATCCGCTGTTTCCCGACCACGCATCCTGGGACCCGATCGAGGAGCGCCGCGACCTCAGCTATCTGCGCCGGGTCAAGCCGCGCAGCGCCAATCAGGAGCGGCTCCTGGCGGCCATGACCGACCACAACCTGACGCTGGCCTTGGGACCGGCCGGCACCGGCAAGACCTATCTGGCGATCAGCGCCGCGGTCGAGGCCCTGGACGAGGGTCGGGTCGACCGCATCGTCCTGTCGCGCCCGGCGATCGAGGCCGGCGAGAGTCTGGGCTTCCTGCCCGGCGACATGCTGGAGAAGATGGCGCCCTTCCTGCGCCCGCTCTACGACGCACTCAACGACCGGCTGGGCGGCAAGCGGCTGCGCAGCCTGCTTGCCGAAGGCGCCATCGAGATTGCGCCGGTCGGTTACATGCGCGGACGCACCCTCAACAATGCCTTCGTGGTGATCGACGAGGCGCAGAATTGCACCTATGGCCAGATCAAGATGCTGCTGACCCGGCTCGGCTGGCATTCCTCCATGGTGCTGACCGGCGATCCCGACCAGAGCGACCTGTTGGACGGTCTGTCCGGTCTCGCCGACATCGCCTGCCGACTCGAAGCGGTGCCGGGAATTGCGGTAATCCGATTGGAGGATCGCGATATCGTGCGGCATCCATTGGTAGCCAGCATGCTGACGGTACTGTAAACGGAGCCGATGAAAACCAGAGCCCCACGCATTCTCCTGGCTTCCGCGGTTGGGCTGGCGCTCGCCGCGGGAGTCGCCTGGTGGCAGACCCGCCACGTTCCCGATCTCGCCGCGGTCACCACCGCAATCGGCGGTCCCTTCACCCTGACCGACCATACCGGCCGGCGTGTCACCGACGCCGATTTCACTGGTCGCTACCGGCTGATCTATTTCGGCTACACCTACTGCCCCGACGTCTGTCCGACCGAGCTGCAGGCGATGTCGACCGCGCTCGATCGCTTGGGCGCCGATGGCGAGCGACTCCAGCCGCTGTTCATCACCATCGACCCGGCGCGCGACACCCCGGCCCATCTCGCCGACTACGTCGCGCTGTTTCATCCGCGGCTGATCGGCCTGACCGGCAGTGCGGCGGAGATTGCCGCCGCGGCGAGAGCCTATCGGGTCTACTACGCCCGACCTCCCGGCGGTGACGATCAGACCTATCTTATGGACCATTCCTCCTTCGTCTACCTGATGGGACCCGATGGCCAGTTTCTGACCGCCTTCCCGTCGGGGGTCGACCCGGAAAAAATGGCTGCCGGAATCAAAGCGCGGCTGCAGTGAGCCTCGCCAATCTCGATACGTTGATCTGATGACGGCAGCGACCACCCCCCCCGGTCGCCTGCCGCCCTATCGTCCAGGCACGCCCGGAAGCCGGCCGACGGCTGCAGCCGACCATCCAGTCTTCCTCAAAGGTTCATGCTTCTAAAAACAGTCAGGCCGCACTGCAAACCTTGACAGGCAGCGGACGGACTCATATATCGGCTAAACTGATCCGGCACTGGGGGCGGGAATCTGGCCCCTTGGTATGACGGGACTCATGCTGGCGCAGGCCGGCACTTTTTTTAGGCGCGCCGGCCCTCGACCAAACGAATCCAAACATAGGGAATGTTAGACATGGATGGTGAAGCCGCTAAGTTTATTGGGGCCGGGTTGGCGGCAATGGCCCTGGCGGGGGTAGGCATTGGCATCGGCAACATATTCTCGACGCTGATGGCCTCGATCGCCCGTAACCCGTCTGTCCAAACCAAGATTTTTCCGGTCGGCATTCTTGGTTTCGCACTCACCGAGGCGGTCGGGCTGTTCGCGCTGCTCATTGCATTCCTGATCCTGTTCACCTGAGCGACCCGCTCGGAACGGGAAGGTCTGTGCCTGCCCAAGGGTCGGCAAATGCATGCAAATTAGCCAGAGACGCGGGATAGGAGACGCAGCAATCGCATAACACCGGGCGGAAGCGACGCGGCAGGGGGCCGGCGTGGCTGCCCGCCGGACCGGCAGCATCTCCCCTCAAGACCGGCTCAGAGACACCTCGCCAGGGCGCCACCGAAGTGGAGGCCCTGCGGGGATATCGTGGTTTCTACCTACCTTTGATATTGACGCCCCAGCGCCCAGGATCTATGGTGCGCCCGGTCCCGCGTGGCTGATAGCAACAGCGGAGCCGAAGAGACATCCAATTGTCCAAAACTCGGAACCAACGAAATGCGGTGGCGGCTGATCGTCCTGAGGGCCGATCGGTCGGAACTGACATCTCGGGGAATCGAAAAAAATGGCGCGCGTCGAATTGTGACGACCTTAGGGTCCAAGCACGATGCAAGCGCCAAAGCAGGGGGTGCGGCGGATGAACGCCAATGCGGCTAATGCCACTGGCTTCTCCGAAGGTTGTTTGTTCGCGACGCACAAGTGCCAGGCACCGTCCCCACCCTTCGCCATGAACTCGGCGTCAAGCATGAGGAACGGGGCGTGCCGGGTTCGGACAAGGTCGATCCGTCCCAAGTCCACGGACTCCTTCAGGGATCCGAGGTCGCGGGCGGGTTTCCGTCTTGACCTTTCCCCCCGACCGGGGGTGACAAATTATACGTACCCCACAACAAGGACTTACCCCCATGGATGTTGACGCCGCAAAGGCAATTGCTGCGGGTTTGACTCTGATAGGACAAAATCTGAAGTACATCGGCGCTGGCATGGCCGTGATCGCATTGGCGGGTGTTGGCGCCGGTATCGGTAACATCTTCGCCACTTACATCAGCTCCGTTGCCCGCAATCCGCCGATGGAAAAGAAGCTGTTTCCGGTGACCATGCTCGGCTTCGCGCTGACCGAGGCTGTCGGCCTGTTCGCCCTCCTGATCGCCTTCATGATCCTGTTCACCTAAAACCCGCCGGCTTTCTGCGCCGGGCACTGGTTTCACGCCCGGCCGGCGCCAAAGTCGCGCAGTACCACTAAGGGCCGCATCCCAAACCGGGAGGCGGCCCTTTTCACCAACCGTCCACCAAACAGCGTCAATAGAAATACGGGTGATTGCATAGGCCGGCGGCAAAGACCGATAATACCAGTAAATTACCGTTGCCCGACAATTGGTTAATCGCCAATCCGAGGCGTCGGCATGACTGCTTGACAGGTTAGCTTCCGAACCGTATCGTACCGATACGCTCGGGCAGCCGGACGAAATCCACGAGGAAAGCATCGCCAGGATGGACGAAGGCAAATTTTCCTCAACTTTGGGCGATTTGGAGTCGCGACTCAGCGATGCACAGAAACGGGAAGACGTTCGTAAGGGAACCAATCAGTTTTATTCGATGCCAACCGGCGCACTGGCGATTGCCTTTCGGATCGGCGTCGAAATGGTTTCAGCGTTGTTGGTTGGAGTCGGCCTGGGGTTATTGATCGACCATGTTTTGGGATCGGCCCCGTTGGGCATGATTATTATGTTTTTTTTTGGTGCTGCCGCGGCTCTCCGCAACGTCTACCGCACTGTCGGCAGCCTGGGTGGCTCCTCCACGGCCGCGCCGAAGGAGTGATAGCGACTGGGGAGAGGATTTGATATCCGATTGGTTTAACGCTATGACCGTTTTGAAGAATGCGCCGGGCAAAGCGTATTTGGGCAACGAGATGGTATGAGTCTCGGCGCGGCCGATGACCGCCGCCGGGGTGGTTTCATGATGTGATGGTTCCGGGACCGTCCGGAGCCTCCGCCAGGCAACGCAAGAGGGCTACCTTGGATCCGCTCCATCAATTCAACATCGTGCCGATCATTCCGATTTTCATTGGCACCGGCAATGTTTCATTCACCAATTCCGCCCTGTTCATGATGATTGCGGTGGGCATCGCGGTCTTCCTGATGGTTTTCGGCATGCGCAAGCGGGCGCTGGTGCCTGGCCGCTGGCAATCGGTTGCCGAACTGCTTTATGAGTTCATCGTCAAGCTGGTCCGGACCAACGCCGGCATCGACGCCCGACCGTTTGTTCCGTTTGTCTTTACTTTGTTCATGTTTCTGCTGCTCGGCAATCTTCTGGGCATGGTCCCCTATTCGTTCACCTTTACCAGCCACATCATTGTTACCTTCGCGATGGGCGTAACCGTGATCACGGTGGTCACCATCGTCGGGCTGGTCAAACATGGGTTCCATTTCTTTTCGCTGTTCATGCCCCATGGCGCGCCGCTGCTGCTGGCACCGCTGATCATCCCGCTTGAAATCATTTCCTATTTCATGCGTCCGGTGAGCCTGTCGGTCCGACTTTTCGCCAATATGATGGCCGGCCACACCATGCTCAAGGTGTTTGCCAGCTTCGTCATTATGCTGGGCGCAGGCCTTGGCGGCGTCGGATATGTCGTCGGTATCCTCCCGATCATGATCAATGTTGCGCTGGTCGCTTTCGAGTTTTTGGTTGCGATCATTCAAGCCTTTGTGTTTACTCTATTGACCACGATTTACCTTCGCGATGCGATAGAGTTACATTGAGCTGTGGCCTGACCGGCTGTTGCCCAAATCAACCAAACCTGCCAATCAAACCAACCTGCCAATCAGAAATCCAACAGGGGACTTAAATAATGGATCCGCAATCCGCCAAATATCTTGCCGCTGCGCTGGCCGCATTGCCCCTCGCCGGCGTCGGTCTTGGTATCGGTATCGTCGTCGCCAACTTGGTTACTGCGGTGGCCCGCAATCCGGCCGCTGGCGACAAAGTGTTCCCGATGGCCATTCTCGGTATCGCCCTGACTGAAGCAATTGCGCTGTTCGCGCTGCTGGTCGGCCTGTTGATCCTGTTCATCTGAGTTAGAACGCTTGACGCATCAGGGTCCGCGACGCCGTCCCTCCGGGTCGGCGCCGCGGCTTTATTCAGGGGTCAACGAATGCCGAATCTGAAGACCCGAACTTGGCGGCATTGGCTTTTCGCAGCCGTCGCCCTGTCCGTTGTGGCGCTGCTGGTCAGCCATGGGGTCGCCCTCGCCGAGGAAGCGGCCCATGCTGCCGCCCACGAAGCGGCCCATGGTGGCGGCGGCGGATTGCCCCAGCTCAAACCCGCGTCCTTTCCGCCCCAGTTGACCTGGCTGGCGATTTCCTTCGTCCTGCTCTATTTTCTGATGTCGGAAGTGGCGCTGCCGCCGGTCGCCGAGGTTTTGGAAACCCGCGACGGCAAGATCGCCTACGACCTGTCGCGCGCAGAAGAGCTCAAGAATGAATCGGCCTTGATCGCGGCGAAGGTCGAAGAAGGCCTCGCCGAGGCACGCGCGAAGGCTCAGGCCGTGCTCCACCGCACCACCGAAGAGGTCCACCATTCGACGGCCACCACCCTGGCCGAACTCGAAGTGGAAATCACCACCCAGATCAAGGACGCCGAGTTGTCGATTCAGGCTGCGCGGCAAGGGGTGCTGACCGAGATGCATTCGGTCGCCACCGGCGTCGCACAGGAGGTCCTGTCGCGACTGCTGGACACGACGGTCGACTCGGCCGAAGTGGCCGCCACGGTCGCCCAGGTCATTGAGGAGCGCGCCTGATGCTGCAGGATGCCACGTTCTGGGTTGCGATTTCTTTCTTCGTCTTCGTCGGCCTGGCCTACAAGAAGGTGTCGACCCTGCTGCTCGGGCTACTCGATAAGCGGGCGCAGAACATTCGCGACGACCTCAGCAATGCCCAGCGCCTGCGGGAAGACGCCCAGGCCCTCCTCTCCGATTGCCAGCGCCGTCAGATCGAATCGGTCGCCGAGGCCGAGAATGTGATCGCCCACGCTAAGGAATACGCCGAGCGCATTCGCGAAAAAGCGGCGGCGGATCTCCACGCCACGATCAAGCGCCGCGAGGCCCAGGCGGTGGAGCGGATTTCCCAGGCCGAAAGCGCGGCCCTGGCTGATATCCGCAACAATGCCGTGGACATCGCAATCACCGCAACCCAGCGTCTGCTCGGCGCCCGGGTGTCCGGCGGCGCGGAAGACCCGTTGGTTGACCGGGCGATCGCCGATCTGCCGAAGCACCTCAACTAGCTGAGTTCGATAGTGGCGCGCCGCCTTCGCCTGTTCTCAGGCCCGGCGCGCCGCTTCGCTGAGACGGCGTGCCGCCAAGGTCAGGTCCCCCAGAAAAATTCCTTCGGCCTCATGCCGGCCGCGCAAAAGGTAGCTGGGGTGGAAGGTCGGTACGACCTCCGCTCCGGCGACCAGGCGGCACTCCAGAATTTCACCCCGGCACTGCAGAATGCCCGCCTGTCCGGTCAAGGCCCATAGCGGGGTTCGCCCAAGGGCGACGATCACCGCCGGCCGCAGGTCATTCAAAATCCGGCTCAGCGCGTCGATCTCGCCGGCATAGCGAGCCAGGCACAGGTCCGAGCCGCCGAAGCGCCCCAGCCGTTCGGCAAGCTCCAGCCCATCACGGCGCGCCCTGGTGCGGGAGGCAAAGAAGTGGCCGACCTTATTGCCCGGCGGCTGCAGGCGGAACACATTGGCGACCAGACAGGCGTCGCGGTCGATTCCGGCCGCGACCAGGGTGCGGTCGAGCAGCCGGCCGCTGCGGCCGGCAAACGGGAAGCCCTGGCGGACCTCCTCGCTTCCGGGCGCTTCGCCGACCAGGGCGAGCAGTCGTCCCGCCGTCTCGCGTTTTGGACGTTGGTAGTCGACCCAGGGCAGATCATCGATCATTGGGCGGTTGGCGGCGGCAGCGGAGAGTGGCACTATCGGCAACTTCAATTGGGCTTGGCCGGTTCGGCAAAGCGTTGTTTCATCTGGGCTCGAGCCCCTGGCTCCGCGGCCCGCATTCGTGGGAGATCATCATGGCCGCTGAAGGACTGATCGGCAAGCAGTGCGAACCGTGCCGCGGCGGCATTCCGCCGCTGGAGCGTGCCGAGGCCAAACGATACCTGGCCCAGGTTTCCGATGACTGGTCGCTGACCGAAGCCGGTGACCGCATTGACCGCACCTTCAAATTTGCCAATTTCATCGAAGCCCAGACCTTTGCCGCGATGGTCGGTACCCTGTGCGAGGCAGAGGGTCATCACCCGGAAATCCGCTACGGCTGGGGCTATTGCGAAATCTCGTTCTGGACCCACAAGATCAAAGGGCTGCACGAGAACGATTTCATCATGGCGGCTAAGGTCGATAATTTTGCCGCCGTCCTGGGGTTCGGCGGCTGACCTCACCGCCGCCGCGAAGCCGCCACGGCGGCGCCCCCGAGCCCGGGCGAGGCAAGGTGGCAACCCTGCGGACACACTCGGCGCGCGCCTTGCCAAGGCGATCGTCTCACCGCCGGGTGGTCACCGAGTCGAGGGCGGGGGCGACGGCGGGCCGCCCGACCGGCGCCGGGCGGGCGACCCCTGCCCGGAGGCGATGTACCGGGCTCAGCAGCGCACCAACTGAACTGGGACCCCAAGCCGGGGGCAGACCCACGGACGTTTGCCTGCGCGCCGTTGGCCGCCAGGCCCGCCCTCGGCAATGGCCGGGAAGGGTCTCCGCCCTCGGCGGCGATTACCCGGTTGCTGCCGACGGCGACCACTGCCTAAGACCGCCTGCGACGGCGCCCGGCGGCAAAGGCGGCAAGTTGAATCAGCACCCGACCGCATACCGTCTGATCCGGCATGCCGGTGCGCTTGCAATCGGCCTCGGCCTGGGTCAGCCGCTCCAGCGCCGGATCCAGCTCGGCCGCGGTCCACAGCCGCAGCTGCGCCGCAAAATCGCCGCGCCGCTTGTAGAAGATCGGCGGCTTGAGCGCTGCCACCGCAGACTCAGGTGAAGCGCCGCCGGCCACCGCGGCTGCGGCAAGGTGAAGACGCTGGAAGTGCCGCTGGGCGGCCCGCAGGATCGCCACCGCGGCCACCCCCTCGCCGAACAAGCGTCCGAGGGCACGATCGAGCGCCGCGGGATCGCCGCTGGCCGCAGCCCAGACCGGGTCGTCGGTCGCCAGCGCCGAGCTGTCGCCAATGCAAGCCTCGACATCCTCGAGCGTGACCCGTCGGGTGCTGCCCATATAAAGCGCCAACTTCTCGATTTCGCGGTGGGCGACCTGCCGGTCGCCAACCAAATTGGCAGCCAGATAGGCCTGGGCATCGACGTCAAGATTAAGCCCCTGGGCCTCGGCCAGACCCACCACGATCGGGCCGAGGCCGTCCTCGCCTTCGGTATAGCATGGCAGCGCCGCAGCACATTCGGCCGCCTCGAAAACCAGCCGCAGCCGCGACCGGCTGGGGAGGTCTCCCCCCTCCACCACCACCAGGGCGTCGCCCGGCGGCGGCTCGCGGCAGAACCGTTCGAAGACCCCGGCCATGCCGTCGCCGCCGTCGCGCACGCGAATCAACCGCCGCCCGCCGGTCAAGGCCAGCGCCGCCGCCTCGTCATAGAGCCGGGCCGGATCCGCCGAGAGGTTCTCCGGGGTCAGTTCGGCCACCCGAAACGGGTCCGCCAAATCCTGGCAAACCCCGCGGCCCAGTCGCTCGGCACGCTCCCGGACCAAGCCGACATCGCCGCCGAACACCAGAATCGCCCGCACCCGCGGGTCGGGCTTGCGCAGGAACGACTCAATCGCCCGGGGCTGCAGCTTCACCGGCCCCCCCTGCCCCGAGGCTCAGGAGCGATCGAGGAACAGGGCGACGCGGGTGGTGATTTCGTCGCCCAGCTGCTCCAGGCCGCGGTCGATCGCGTCCTGTTCGGTGGCGAAGGTCGCGAACTGGGCCTGAAGCACGTTATAATTGACCACCGATTCGCTGGCCGAGCGGAAGACGACCTGCTGCGTCGTGAGGTCGGTCATCTGGTAGTTGGCCGAAACCGTCATCTTGTACCGGGTAGTGGTCGCATCCTTCTGCAGACCGACGCCGCCCTTTTCCAGCCGCAAGACGGTTTCAAGGCGATAGGCCGGCCGCGTCGGGCGGGTACTGCCATAGAAGCGATCGATCAGCAGGTTGCGCAATTGCTGACCCCGGCGGTCGTCGATCACGCCGATTTCGACCTGCGCCAGCTTTTCCGAATTGTCCGCCGTCGCACCCCGGCTGCCGTAAAGCGGCCGGAAGCCGCAGGCGCCGAGCAACAGGCCGAGCCCGACCACCACCGCGATCGGCACGACCCGGCCCCGCCGTTTCGCTCCGGGCGAGGCCACAGCGCAGTCCCTGGCTGCCGTCATGTTCCCTCTCGTCGCTGGCGCGTTCAGACGACTACGTTGATGATCCGATTAGGCACCACAATGATGCGCCGGACCGCCTTGCCGTCAAGCGCTCTGATCACCGCCGGATCGGCCATCGCCGCCGCCTCGGCAACCCCGGCTTCGGCATCGCGGGCCAAGGGCAGAGTCGCGCGCAGTTTGCCGTTGACCTGAACCGCCACGGTCACCGTGTCATCGGCGGTCAGAGCCGGGTCGGCTTCGGGCCAAGCGGTATCAACCAGCAGAGACTCGTGGCCGAGCGCCTGCCACAGCTCTTCGGCGAGATGAGGCATCACCGGGCCGACCAGGCGAACCAGCGCCTCGCAGCCCTCCCGCAGCACCCAGGCGTCGCCGGCGCCGCCGCCATCCAGTTCGGCCAGCGAGTTGGTCAGCTCCCGCAACCGGGCAACCGCCTTGTTGAAGTGGAATTTTTCCAGATCGTCGGTGGTCGCGGCAATCGTCTTGTGGATCGCCCGCCGCACCGCCGTGGCGCTTTCGCCGAAGCGCTCCGGGGCGGCCGACCCTGCCGCAGGCAACGGGACTGGCGGCTCGACCACCAGGCGCCATAACCGGTTGAGATAGCGCCAGGCGCCATCGATGCCGGCCTCCGACCATTCCAGATCGCGATCGGGCGGGCTGTCGGACAGCAGCAGCAGGCGCGCAGTATCGGCGCCATAGGCATCGACCACGACTTCCAGACCAACCACGTTCTTGCGCGATTTGCTCATCTTTTCCAGGCGACCGACCGCGACCGGACTGCCGTCAGCCGCGCGGACAATCCGGCCGTCGCGCGATTCGATTTCCTCCGGGTAGAGCCAGCTGCCATCCTCGGCGCGATAGGTGGCATGGGTCACCATGCCCTGGGTCATCAGCCCGGCGAACGGCTCTTCGACATCTAGATAACCGCACCCTTTCAGAGCACGGGTGAAAAAGCGCGAATAGAGCAGGTGCAGGACCGCGTGTTCGACGCCGCCGATATACTGGTCAACCGGCAGCCAATAGCGGGCGGCCTCGGCGGAAAAGCCGCGCCCGGTCTCGTGGGGCGAGGCGAACCGCGCAAAGTACCAGGAGGACTCGAAGAAGGTATCGAAGGTGTCGGTCTCCCGCCGGGCCGGACGGCCGCAGGCCGGGCAGTTGACATGCTTCCAGGTCGGATGATGCTCCAGCGGATTGCCCGGCCGGTCGAACGTGACATCAAGCGGCAGCGCCACCGGCAATTCCGCCTCCGGCACCGGGACCACGCCGCAGCTGTCGCAATGGACCACCGGAATCGGACAGCCCCAGTAGCGCTGGCGCGAAACCCCCCAGTCGCGCAGGCGGTAGACCGTGGTGCGCTCGCCCACCGCCATCGCCTCCAGCCGCAGGCCGGCGGCCTGTTTTGCCGCCTCGACCTCCAGACCATCGAGGAAGCCGGAATTGCGCAGAACGCCGGGTCCGGTATAAGCCTCGTCGCCGATCGTGAACGCCGCCGGATCGATCCCGTCGGGGATCACCACCGGCAGGACCGGCAACTGGTACTTGCGGGCGAAATCGAGGTCGCGCTGGTCGTGGGCCGGGCAGCCGAAAATGGCCCCGGTGCCGTACTCCATGAGCACGAAATTAGCGACGCAGACCGGCAGCAGCAGCCCCTCGATAAAGGGGTGGCGCGCCTTCAGACCGGTAGCGAAACCGCGCTTCTCCGCAGTCTCGATCGCCGCCTCGCTGGTCCCGACCCGGTTGCACTCGGCGATGAACTGCGCCAGTTCGGGATTGGCCTCGGCCAGCCGCGCCGCCACCGGGTGATTGGGCGAAATCGCCAGAAACGACGCACCGAACAGAGTATCCTGACGGGTGGTGAACACCTCAATTTCGGGGGTCCCCGCCCGCTCAGGGTCGTCCACCGCAAAACGCAGCCGGGCACCGGTCGATTTGCCGATCCAGTTCTCCTGCATCAGGCGAACCTTATCGGGCCATCGCTCCAGGCCGGGCAAAGCGCCCAGCAAGTCCTCTGCATAGGCAGTAATGCGCAGAAACCATTGGGACAACTTGCGCTTTTCAACCAGCGCCCCGGAGCGCCAGCCCCGGCCTTCGATCACCTGCTCGTTGGCCAGCACAGTGTTTTCGACCGGATCCCAGTTGACCCACGACTCCTTGCGGTAGGCAAGCCCCGCCGCCAGGAAATCAAGAAACATCTTCTGCTCATGCCGATAGTAGTCCGGCGAGCAGGTGGCGATCTCGCGATCCCAGTCATAGGCCAACCCCATCATCTGGAGCTGGCCGCGCATCACGTCGATGTTTTCAAAAGTCCAGGTCGCCGGATGAATCCGATTGGCGATCGCGGCGTTTTCCGCTGGCAGCCCAAAGGCATCCCAGCCCATGGGATGGAGGACATTGAAGCCGCGTGCGCGCTTATAGCGCGCCACCACGTCACCGATGGTGTAGTTGCGGACGTGGCCGATGTGCAGGCGCCCCGACGGATAGGGGAACATTTCCAGCACATAGTATTTTGGTCGATCGCTGCTTTCGGTCGCCGAAAAACAGCCGCGGTCCCGCCACAGGGCCTGCCATTTGGTCTCGGCTTCCTTGGAATTGTACCGTGCCATCGACGGCTACTTCTCCGACGAAGTCTGGGCAATCCGCAGCTGCCGCGCCCTGGTCAGGATCGTGTCTTCCATTTTGATGGCGGTATCGGCGCCGGTGGCATCGTCGCGCCATTGCCCGGAGTTATCGCGGATCTGCCGAAACACCGAAACCTTCAGCCCATTGGCGCGAAGCTGGCGGTCGAGGATGTAGACATTGACCTTGAACCGTTCGCCGGGCGCCCCGGCCGGTGAATACCAGTCGGTCAGGATGACACCGCCGAACGGATCCGCCGAGGCGATCGGCATGAACGACAGGGTATCCAACGAGGCGCGCCACAGGAAGCTGTTGACGCCGATGCCGCCGCCGCCCTGTTCGGCCTCTTGCCGGCGCGCCGGACCGAGAATCTGCAGCCCCCCCTCGCCGCCGAGGATACTGCCGTTCTTATACTCCTCGCCCTCCTTGGGATTGGGCGTCGGGGTCTGTGGCCCGCAGGCCGCGAGCAGCACCGGCAGAGTGGCAAACCATAGAACGCCGCAGCAGCGACCAAAGACCGTCATGTCAGTCATCCGAGCCATGTGTTCGGGCGGGAGTTAGAGCAAAAAATTTCGGCGGGCGCAAGGGAACCGGCAGCGGCTTCGTCGCGTTCAGTGCCGCACGGCCGCAAATCGGGTCGGTCGGGCTGTCCTAGGCGGCCGGATTGGTCTAGAATGCCTTCCAACGCTTGATCTCCTTCCCCCAATTCGCACCGGACCATGCTGCAGCAGGGCTATCAATTCGACGATTACCGCATCATCGATGTTCTGGGGGCTGGCGGATTCGGGATCACCTACCTGGCCGAGGACGAGACACTCCAGGTCAGGGTGGCGATCAAGGAGTTCATGCCCGGACATATCGCGCGCCGTGACGGCAACACCGTGCAGCCCCTGACCGGGCTATTGCAGCCCGATTACGAGCGCCAGCTCGATAATTTCATCACCGAATCCCGTAATGTCGCGCGGATTCAGCATCCCAACGTCGTCCGGGTCCGCCGCTGCTTTAGGCGCAATGGCACCGCCTATATGGTCATGGAGTACGAGGACGGCGCCGATTTCGAAAGTTTTCTGAAGTCGCTCGGGCGCCGCCCCAGTCAGGACGAACTGCACCGGATGATTGCGCCGCTGCTCGACGGTCTGAACGCGGTGCATGCCGCCGGACTGGTCCATCGCGACGTCAAGCCGTCCAACATCTATATCCGCAACGGTGACGGCAGCCCGGTGCTGCTCGATTTCGGCGCGGCGCGCAAGACCGACGCCTCCCATTTCACCGCTGTCCTGACCTCCGGCTATGCCCCGATCGAGCAGTATGAGGAAGCGGCCAGCCAGGGTCCCTGGACCGACATCTACAGCATTGCTGCCGTCGTCTATCGCGCGATCACCGGCAATCGGCCGCCGGCCGCGCTCAACCGGCTGGCCAATGATCGCCTGGTGCCGGCCGCGATCGCCTGTGCCGGCCTCTATTCCGATCGCTTTCTCGCCGGGGTCGACCGGGCCTTGTCGATCCAGCCGACCGACCGGCCCCAGACCATCGATCAGTGGCAGAAGGAATGGTTGGAGCCGGAGGCCCGAGTGCGCCCGGCGGGCGGCGGCGCCGCGCGGTCCTCCGGCAGTGCTGGCGGCGATCCCGACCCCGATTCCACCTTGTCGGAAGCGGCCAGTTACCACCGCGACGGCGTCGTCCGCGACCCCGAGGCAGACGAGGCCGTCTGGACCGGGGTACAACGCGCACCCAGCGAATCCGGCTATCGCGGCTATCTGGCCAGCCAGCCGGACGGTGCCCATGTCGCCGAGGCCACGGCAGCCTTGGCGGCACTCGCGGAGACGGAGCGTCAGCGCAAGAAGGAAGACGTCGATTGGAAGCGCGCAATGACGCTCGACACCGCCGACGCCTATCGCGCCTATCTGGCCGCCAACCCGGAGGGCGCCCACGCCAAGGCGGCTCGGTCGGCGGTGTCGGTACTGGAGGATGCCGAACGTCGGCGGTATGCCGACGAACGCGCCTGGCGTGACGCCACCGCAGCCAATACGGTCGAGGCCTTCGAGGCCTATCTTGCCGCCTTCCCGCTCGGCGCCCGATCGGGTGGCGCACAGACCGCGATCATGGCCCTGCGCGAGGCCAGGGGCCGTACCAAGGCCGCGAACCAAGCCGCAAACGACGCGGACGATACTTTACGGACCGCTCGGTCGCGGCTGGGCGCGCCCCCCGCCACGATCGACGACGACCTTCCCGACGAACCGATGACGCCAGAGGAGCTCGCATCCCCGCCGGTCCCCCCCGGCCGGGCCGGGCCGAGGGTGATCGCGGTCCACCGCACCGCCTCGGACGACGACTATCAACCCCGCCGCTTCGAGCTGACCTCGATACCGGTGCAAACTACCGTGGTTCTGGCCTTCCTCGGCCTGATCGTGATGATCTTTTCGAACATCATGCTGAAGGGCGTACTGCACCACACCGGATTCTCCAATTTGCTGATTTCCATCGGCATCACCTTCGGAACCGGCTTCGCCTATACGTGGTACAGCGGCGAGGTCAATGCCTTCACCGGCGCCGTCGCCAGCCTGATCGCCGCCGTCGCCAGCGCCGTCTTGTTCCTGCTGCTGATTCTCATGGTGTTGAAATGAGAGCACGACGACGGGCGCGACGGCCGCATCGGCGTCACAATTTCGCCGCTTGACAGAGGTAACCTGCCCTCTACCATCATCGCCGCACGAAAATCCCGACAAATCCGCTGCCGGACGTCGGCCGGATACGGCGCTACCCAGGAGGAAGCCAGCTTGTCCCTTGCCGTTCGAACCATCCTCGGCCTCGTTGTGGTGGTCGCGCTGGCCGCTCCCGCGGCTGCGCAGAAGAACACGCAAAAGCGGTACGGCGATTGGACGGTGGTGTGCAACGACCAGCCGCCGGCCGGCGCACCAAAATGCTTCATGGTGCAGGAGATGATCGACCTCAAGACCAAACTGAAGGTGTTTGGAGTCGGTATCTTTTATGTTGACGGCCAGGCGGACCCGAAAATCCAGATCAACACCACCAACAAGGCGGACCCGTCCAAGCCGTTGTCGCTGCAGATCGACAATGGCCCGACGCTCACCACCAATTTTGATGGCTGCAACGAAAATGTCTGCCGAGTCCTCGGCAATCTGAATGCCGATTTGCTGGATAAGATGCGGCGCGGCACCAAGGCCAACTTTACCTTCGTGATCAAGGAAATCGACAAGCGCCTGCAGCTGGTCGGCTCGCTCAAGGGCTTCAGCAGCGCGCTCAAGTCTCTGGACGACGTGCGGAAAAAGTGATCGCTTGGCCCCCGATCGAGCGCACGCTCGATCGGGGCCGGGCGACGGTTCAGTCGGGAAAATCCAGTCCGATCTCCCGGTAGCGCTCGGGATCATCGCCCCAGGCCTCGCGCACCTTGACGAACAGCACCAGATGGACCCGGCGCTCGAGGAATTGTTCCAGGTCGGTCCGCGCCGCGATGCCGAGCGCCTTGATCCGGCTGCCGCCCTTGCCCAGCACGATGGCCTTCTGGCTGTCGCGCTGGACGAAGACCACCTGGGATAGCCGGACGCTGCCGTCGGCCTGCTCCTCCCACGCTTCGGTCTCAACGGTGGCGGCGTAGGGCAGCTCTTGGTGCAGCTGCAGATAGAGCTTCTCTCGAGTAATCTCGGCGGCGATCGCCCGCAGCGGCAAATCCGACAGCTGGTCTTCCGGATACAGCCACGGGCTCGGCGGCAGCAGCGCCGCCAGCCGGTCGAGCAAGCGGTCCAGCCCATCGCCGGTCAGCGCCGAGATCATGAAGGTTTCGGCGAATGGTAATTCCCGGTTGAGCTGCTCTGCCAAGCCAAGCAATTGCCCGCGCGGGATCAGATCGATCTTGTTGAGCGCCACCAGCGCCGGCCGCTTCTGCTCGCGGAGCTGCCCGACGATCCCGGCGGTTTCGCGATCCATCGCCTTCTGGGCGGCATCGACCAGCAGCAGCGTGAAGTCGGCATCGGCGACCCCGGCCCAGGCAGCCGCGACCATGGCGCGGTCGAGCCGGCGGCGCGGCGTGAAGATGCCGGGCGTGTCGACGAACAGAATCTGGCTGCTGCCGCGCCCGACGATGCCGAGAATGCGCCGACGTGTCGTCTGTTTCTTGGCACTGACGATCGAGACCTTGGCACCGACCAGGGCATTGAGCAGGGTCGACTTGCCGGCATTGGGCGCGCCGACCAGCGCGACAAAGCCGCATCGGCTGGACAGTTCGGACTCAGCCATCGGCGGCGATCCCGGCGCTGCGCAACAAGAGCGCCTGGGCCGCCGCCTGTTCGGCGGCGCGGCGGGATCGGCCGGTAGCGGTCGCCACCGGCAACCCCTCGACCTTGACCTCGACCTCGAACTCGGGCTCGTGGGCCGGGCCGCTGCGCCGGACGATCTGGTAGACCGGCAGCGGCCGTCCCGACCCTTGCGCCCATTCCTGCAGCGTCGTCTTGCTGTCTTGGGGCGGCGGTCCGGAGGCATCGAGCTGCCCGGCCCAGGCGGCGCGAATAAAGCCCTCGGCGGCGCCAAGCCCGCCATCCAGGAACAGCGCGCCGATCACGGCCTCGCAGGCATCGGCCAGGATGGTGTGATTGGTGCGTCCCCCCGACATCGCCTCGCCCGGCGACAGCCGGAGGTGACCGCCCAGTCCGATCCGCTCCGCGACCCGCCCCAAGGCCTCGCGTCGCACCAATGCGGCATGCCGCTTGGCCAGACTGCCCTCGCGGTCATCCGGGAAGCGTTCGATCAGCCATTGCGCAACCACCAATCCGAGCACGCGGTCGCCGAGGAATTCCAGCCGCTCATAGGCGGTCCCAGGAGCGGCACCCTCGGCCCCGGCCCCGCGCCGGCCGCGCTCGATGCCGGCGACGCTGGGATGGGTGACGGCATCGGCGAGCAGGTCCGGATTACCGAACCGGTGGCCGAGCGCTTCGGCCAAGTCGTTGAGATCCGAGAGAATATCCGACACCATGGTCATGTCACGGCTTGGAGCAACCGCCCGAAACGGATTTCCCAGGGCCAACGCCAGACTTCCCAGAAACGCGTACCCTCATCGAGCGAGAAGAACAGGAACTCGGCGCGTCCGACCAGATTTTCCTCGGGCACATAGCCGACCGCGCTGGGGACCCGGCTGTCCAGGGAGTTGTCGCGATTGTCGCCCATCGCGAAATAATGGTTGGGCGGCACGACATAAATCGGCGTGTTGTCGAGCGGTCCGTTGGTCGTCTCCTTGAGGATGCGGTGGACACGCCCGCCGGGCAAGGTCTCAAGATACTGTGGTACCCGAACCTCGCGGCCATATTGATTGGTGACGATCGCGTCGTCTATCCGCTTCATCTTGACCGGCTCCCCATTGATGTTGAGGACACCCTGGATCATCTGGATATGATCGCCGGGCAGGCCGATAATGCGCTTGATGTAGTCGGTCTTGTTGTCGCGCGGCAGCTTGAACACCGCAACGTCGCCGCGTTGCGGCGCCGCGCCGAACAGGCGCCCGCCGAACAGCGGCGCGCCGAACGCGATGGTGTATTTGCTGTAGCCGTAGGAAAATTTCGAGACGAACAGATAGTCGCCGATCAACAGCGTCGGGATCATCGAGCCCGACGGGATATTGAACGGCTCGTAGGCAAGCGTACGCACGCCGAACGCGATCACGACGGCGTAGATCACCGTACGCAGGGTCTCGCCGATACCACCGCCCTGGACTAACGGCTTGGCATCGCTGGCGACGCCCTCCGGCTGCGGTTCGACTGCGGCAGCCGCAGCACGGCGTTGAGCGACGTGGCGAAAAGGATTCATGACGGACGCACCGCTGGCTGAGAGGAATCACGATCGCCGGTCGGGATCGCGCTGACAATGACGATGGCCTCTGCAAGCGGCGGTTCGTCGGTCAAAGTCAAATGAATTTGCGCGGCCATGCCGGGTGGTATCATGGCCTCGAGCCGGGCCAGGGCACCGCCGGACAAGGCCAGGGTCGGCTGACCGCTGGCCAGATTGACGACGCCGATGTCGCGGAAGAACACGCCGGCCCGAAAGCCGGTGCCGAGCGCCTTGGCGCAGGCCTCTTTGGCGGCAAACCGTTTGGCATAACTCGCGGCGCGGCCGCCGGCACTGGTCCGCCGTTCGGACTTGCGACGCTCGGTCTCGGTGAACACCCGCTCGATGAAACGCGCGCCGAACCGCTCCAGCGTCTGCTCAATGCGACGGATATCGATCAGGTCGTTGCCGATGCCGATGATCATCGGCCAATCGCCGTCATGCGCATCGTTCCCCCTGAGCCGCAGCCCGCGCCAGGTCCATCTGCGAGCGCATCCGTTTGACCGCGCTGTCGAGGCCGCCGAAAATCGCCTCGCCGATCAGAAAATGGCCGATGTTGAGTTCGACCACGGTCGGGATCGCCGCGACCGGTCCGACCGTCTCGAAGCTGAGGCCGTGGCCGGCGTGGCATTCCAGTCCAAGCGCCGCCGCCGCCACCGCCGCGTCAGCCAGGCGAGCCAATTCCGCGTTGCGCGCCGATGGCGACGGAGCGTCGCAATAGGCGCCGGTGTGGAGTTCGACCACCGGGGCGCCCAGCCGACATGCCGCCTCAAGCTGCGGCGGCGACGGATCGACGAACAGCGAGACGCGAATTCCGGCGGCCCCGAGAGCCACGACGAAGGGCTTCAGATGGTCCTGCCCGGCGACCACGTCGAGCCCGCCCTCGGTGGTGAGCTCGGCACGCTTTTCCGGGACGATGCAGGCGGCATGCGGCCGATGGCGAAGCGCGATCGCCAGCATTTCCTCGGTTGCCGCCATTTCCAGGTTGAGCGGCAGGTCAATTTCGCCGCGCAGACGTTCGATATCGCCATCGGAGATATGCCGACGGTCCTCGCGCAGATGGGCGGTGATGCCGTCGGCGCCGGCTGCCGCCGCCAAGCGTGCCGCGCGCACCGGATCGGGATGGCGACCGCCCCGCGCGTTGCGGATGGTCGCGACATGGTCAATGTTGACGCCGAGACGAAGAGGGATCGTCATTCAGGGAACCTTGATCAGACTTCAGACGGGCGCCGCCGGGCAACGCACCGCTCCGACGCCTGCCGGTCGCACAAAACCGGCGACCACCGCGTTCGGTACGGAGCTTACTCTGTCTATATAGCGCCGGGTCCGGCCGGCGTCACCTCTCGACCGGGAGAGCCGGTTCCGACTGTGTTGTCCCAGCACCACTGTGGCGGACGGCGTGCGGCCTGGCTCTCGCAACCGAAAGCACAGCCAATGGTCCCAAACCGCGCGGCCGTGACGCCCGCCGGCTGTCCCGCATCCCGCGAACAATAGCGGGAAAATCGTTTCGCGGACCGGGATACCCCCGGCAACCCGATTCTTCGGCCCTTGACCTCTCGGCACAAGGGGGCAATTTTCCCTCCGGACCCAACGAACGATGATCGATCGCCGCGGCAATGAACCGCTCTCCCGTCCCGGACCACCTCGGCAGTCTCCTGGCAAGCGCGACCCAGCCGGCTTTCGTGGTCGCCGTCAGTGGGGAAGCCGGTTGCCGCCTGAGCGCGGCCAACCCCGCCTTCGTCGCCGCGACCGATCTCGCGGGGCGGCTGTTTGCGCCCTGGCCCGGTGCGAACGATGCTGGCGCCGTACCGACCCCGGCCTGCGCCGCAGCCGTGGCGCGATGCATTGAAACGCGGCTGCCGTTTGGCTTCGACTGCGCTCCCCCCGGTGGCTCGCCAGCCTGGCGGGTATCCCTGGCGCCGCTGTTCGACGCCGGGTTCGCGGTCCGCCGCTGTCTTGGGACGGCGGTTCAGGAACCGATTGCGGCCCCCCTGCCCGACAACGATCTAGGCCTGTTGTTCCGCAGCGGCGAGACCCTGGCCCAGGCGGTCCACGCCACCGGCGCCGGCATGATCGTGGCCGACGCCACCCTGCCCGACCTGCCCCTGGTCTTTGCCAATCGGGCCTTCAGCGAAATCTCCGGCTACCGCGCCGAGGACGTGATCGGACGCAATTGCCGCTTCCTCCAGGGTTCCGATACCGACCCGGCGACGGTTGCGCAGATCCGTCTGGCCCTGCAGGCTGGGCGCGATATCGCCGTCGAGATCCTCAACTATCGCAAGAACGGCAGGCCGTTCTGGAACAGCCTGACGATCAACCCGATCGCCGGCGAGGATGGACGCCCCCGCTGGTTTGTCGGCACCTCCCTCGACATCACCGAGCAGAAGCGGCTGGCCGCGGCGCTCGCGGCGAGCGAGGAGCGGGTCCGGGTCATCCTGGCCACCGCGGCCAACGCCATCATCACCGCCGACCGCTACGGCAAGATCAGGGAATTCAACAAGGCGGCGGAGGAACTGTTCGGCTATCGCGCCGACGATATCGTCGGCGCGGGGCTCGAGGTCCTGATGCCGGCGGCGTTGCGCCCGTTTCACCAGGGCTTCATCGACAAATACCTCGCCACCGGAGTCCGCCACATCATCGGCTCGACCCGCGAACTCCGGGGGGTGCGCCGGGACGGCAGCGAGATCGATGTCGAACTCGGAGTGAATGAGGTCATTCTCGGCACGGAAACCCTGTTCGTCGGGGTGCTGCGCGACATCACCCAGCGCAGACAGGCCGAAGCCGAACTGGAGCGGGAGCGCCGGCTGCTCGGCGACGCCATCGAATCGATCTCCGAAGGCTTCGCGCTCTACGACGCCGAGGACCGCTTGGTCCTGTGCAACCAAAAGTATAAGGACCTTTACGCCGAAAGTGCGGACCTGATGACCCCCGGCAAGCGTTTCGAGGAGATCATCCGGGAGGGCGCCCGACGCGGACAGTACGCCGAAGCCATTGGCCGGATCGAGGATTGGGTTGCCGAGCGTATGCACCGCCGGCGTTCCCCCGAGGCCGCCTTCGAACAACCCTTGGGCGACGGCCGCTGGCTGCGCATCTCCGACCGCCCGACCCGCGATGGCGGCCTGGTCGGCATTCGCACCGAAGTGACCGAGCAGAAGCGCACCCTGGCGGCCCTCAGCCAGGCCAAAGCCGAAGCCGAAGAGGCGGTCAAGGCCAAGTCCAATTTCCTGGCGGCGATGAGTCATGAAATCCGCACGCCGATGAACGGCGTGATCGGGATGACCGAGTTGCTGCTCGATACGGCGCTCACGTCCGACCAGGAGCAATTCGCCCGCGCGATCAGCAACTCGGCCACGGCCTTGCTGACCATCATCAACGATATCCTGGATGTCTCCAAACTGGAGGCCGGCCGGGTGACCTTGGAATCGGTGCCGTTTTCCCTCGGCGACGTGATCGAGGGCGTGGTCGAGCTGCTGACCCCCCGCGCGCGCGACAAGGGCATCGAGATCGGCTTCTTCATCGCCCCCGGCC
This sequence comes from Azospirillum sp., assembly GCA_016124535.1. Taxonomy (GTDB): domain Bacteria; phylum Pseudomonadota; class Alphaproteobacteria; order Azospirillales; family Azospirillaceae; genus RI-112. The sequence continues at coordinate 299,908 of WGNK01000020.1, read as the reverse complement.
TGCAGCGTCCGCTGATCGGCGATCCAACCCGTCTGCGCCAGATTCTGGTCAATCTGGTCGGCAATGCGGTCAAATTCACCGAACACGGCCATGTCGGGATCGAAGCGGCCGCCGAAGAGATCGGTCCCGGCCTGCTGATCCTGCGGCTGGAAGTGTCGGACACCGGGATCGGCATCCCTCGGCATGCCCTGCCCAATCTGTTCGGCAAGTTCTTCCAGGTCGATGGATCGATCACCCGGCGCTATGGCGGCACCGGGCTCGGGCTGGCGATCTGTCACGATCTGGCCGAACTGATGGGCGGCGGGATCGCCGTCGACAGCGAGGTCGGCTGCGGCAGCCGGTTCCAGATCAACCTGCCGATGAAAATGGCCGGCGACCTGCCGGCGCGGGTACCGCCGTCGCGGCTGCTGCACCACCGGCGCGCCCTGGTGGTCGATGACCTGGAACTGAACCGGCGAATCCAATCCCTGCATCTGGAATCCCTCGGGCTTTCCGTGGTGACCGCGAGTGACGCCGTCGAGGCCCTGGCCCGGTTGGGGGAAACCCAGACCGGCAGCGCGCCCTTCGATATCGTGCTGATCGACCAGATGATGCCGAATCTGAGCGGCAGCGACCTCGCCTCCCTGATCCGGGCGCGCCCCCAACTGGCCGAACTCAAGCTGGTCCTGGTGTCGTCGATCGGGCAGAGCGGTCGGCCGGAGCCCGGCGAGCCCTCGCCGTTTTCCGCGGTGCTGTCGAAACCGCTGCGCCAAGCCACCCTGGTCGATTGCCTGATCCGGTTGTTCCAGGAACCGACAGACCCTCCACGACTGGTCGCACCGCCGTCGCGCCCTGCCCCAGCACCGCTGCCGCCCCGACGGCCGGGACAGCCGCGCATCCTGCTCGCCGAGGACAACAAGACCAACCAGCTATTCGCCGCCACGCTGCTGCGCCGCGCCGGCTACGAGGTCGAAGTGGTCGATGACGGGCTGGCGGCCGTGGCGGCGGTAGAGCGCGGGAATTTCGGGCTGGTGCTGATGGATGTCCAGATGCCCAATCTCGATGGTCTCGACGCCACCGCGCGCATCCGGGCCCTGCGCTCGCCCAAATCGACCGTCCCGATCATCGCCATGACCGCTCACGCGTTTTCCGACGCGCGCGCCGAATGCCTCGATCACGGCATGGACGACTACATCTCCAAACCGGTGAACAAGTCCAATCTCCTGGCCGCGGTCGACCGTTGGCTCAACGCCAAAGCCACCGGCGCCGCGCTGAACTGAACCCCGGCACCGGGGGCCCGAGTCGGGCGTCGCCGGGTTTCGAAGCTGCCGTTGCAGCCCACTTCGGGCACCCCATATCCAGAAGGTTCCGGTCAATCGGCGACGACCCGCCGGAGCGGTCGTTCGGGCAATCGTCCGTGTCACAGTCGGGGGGCGAGGAAAACATGCGCTCTTTTGTCATCACGGCAGCCATTGCCGCGGCGATGTTCGGACCGATCGCCACCGGAGCGGTCACCGCGTCCGCCGGAACGCCGGGTGTCATCGACGAACGCGCCAGCGACTGCGACATCTCGCTGGCTCTGGGCGTCCGGGTCGAAGGCTGCAGCCGTGGGCTGGCGATCGGCACCCCGACGGTGTCGCCGCCGCCAGAGCAACCGCTCACCGCTGCCTTCAAGATCAATTTTGAATTCGGCTCGTCGCGGTTGACCGCCGATGCCACGGCGCTGCTCGATAAGATTGCCAAGGTGCTGACCGCGCCGGCCGCCGCCGGGCTGCATTTTCGGGTCGCCGGGCATACCGACAGCGTCGGCAATGCCAACCGCAATCAGGTGCTGTCGCAGCGGCGTGCCGAGGCCGTGGTCGGCTATTTGAGCAGCGTCCACCAGATGGACCCGCAGTCGCTTCAGGCGATCGGACTCGGGGCCGACTCCCCGCTCAATCGGGAAAATCCGGCTGCCGCGGAAAACCGCCGGGTCGAAATTACCAATCTCGGTCGCTGATCGGAGAGGCCTGGCAGCGACCGCGGGCGGCTCGCACAGTACAATTGTATGGATTTTGCGGCGCGACATAGCGCGCCATAGACCTTTCTTTAATTATCCGGATGATAGAACGCGATCGTTCGGATAATATTGATTTTGCCGAAGGCCGCGCCATCGGCCGTTGACCGAGCCGATGATCGGATGGCCGAATGGAGGCAAGAGGAGAGTGCGGTGCGTCAACCTTATTATGAAAGCATCCTTCTGATCGAGCGGTTGCACCGGCATTTCCTGGAAGTGCTCAAGACGGAACTCGACCGACTGAGCATCCAGGACATCAACAACGTGCAAAGCCTGATCCTATACAACATCGGTGAGGACGAAATGACCGTGGGTGAACTCACCGCCCGCGGGTACTACCTCGGCTCCAATGTCTCGTACAACGTCAAGAAAATGGTCGAGAACGGCTATCTCGGCCAGGAACGGTCGCCGCACGATCGACGTTCAGTGCGAGTCCGGCTGTCGGACAAAGGCTTGGATCTGCGTGGTAAAATTAGCTCGATGTTCGAACGTCAGGTCAACGCGCTCGACCGGGCCGGGTTCACCGGCGAAGAATTAGCCCATATCAACGAAACGCTGCACAAGCTGGAGCGCTTCTGGTCGGCCTCGATCGACTACGGCGGCTTTCAGGCGACAACCGCGGCCTGAACCCAAGTCTGCCAGGGAGCCGGTGGCGACGCCCGTGTGTCAGCTGCCGACCGCCGGATCGGTTCTGTTCGGTTGAGGGCGGGATAGGGTGCGGAGGATGCCGGCGCGATTTCTGGTCGCCGGCCCGGCGGAACCCAAGGGTCCGGCGAGGGTCATGGGCAAAAGCAACGAAATCCTGATCGAATTCACCCAGGTCGGCAGCTACCTCAAGGCAACTGCGATCGACCCGGTCACCCTGACCGAGGTTTCCTCGGTCGGGCCGGCCAGGGGCAGCCAGGAAATGCTGAAGCGGACGGTCCTGGCCAAACTCGATTACGTGCTGAAACGCAAACGCTCTCCCCAGGCCCGCTGAGCTCCGACTCGTGGCTCGCGGCCGGGCGGGTTCGCCCGCATTGCGCCACCACGACTGTATCCTCGACCGCCGGTCCGATTGTCCAACCACCGCCCCGTGGCCCGGGCCATCCCCGGCCTCAGAACCGCCCCGCCACCCCTTGGGCGGCGGGGTTTCCTGCCGGCGGACTCGGGTCAGGCCGCTTTGCGGGCGACAACCACCGGGAAGTCGATGTCGGTCTTCGCGACCTCGTTGATGTAGTTGGTCCAGGTATTGAGCGCCACGTGCAGGACGATCTCGATCACCTGGGCGTCGTCGTAACCGGCCAGCTTGACCGCACGCAGATCATCCTCGCCGACATGCCCGCGGGCGCGGGCGACCTTGGCTGCGAAACGCACCGCGGCATCCGCCTTGGGATCGTTGGAAGCGCCGCTGCGATTGGCGGTGATTTCGGCATCGTCGAGCTTGGCGAGGTTCTTACCGAGATAGGTGTGGGCCGACAGACAATAGTCGCAGCCGTTGATCTCGGCCACCGCGAGGGCGATGCGCTCGCGGGTCTGGGGCGGCAGGTGATCCTTGCTCAGCGCACCGGACAGGCCGAGATAGCCTTCAAGCGCCGCCGGACTGGTCGCAACCAGGCGGAACAGATTCGGCACGACGCCGAGTTGCTTCTTGACCGCTTCGAGCATCGGCTGGGAGGCGGCGGGAGCAGCGGCGATGGAGGCGGGGATCGGCAGACGGGACATCGGAGGTTCCTTTCGGGGGCTCCCCTCTCGGGGGTCGGACCGGAGCGGCCGACCCCCAAGAACTAAACAATTCCAATAATTGGAAGAAGACGGCAATAATGGGACGCATCCTTCCGAATTTCGGGAACATGACTTTTCGGGGACAGCGATGGATCGTCTCGACGCGATGTCGGTGCTGGTGACGGCGGTCGAAGCCGGCAGCCTGTCGGCGGCGGCGCGCCGGCTCGACATGCCGCTCGCGACGGTCAGCCGCAAAGTCGCGGAACTCGAAGCCCATCTCAAGACGCGGCTGCTCAACCGGTCGAGCCGGCAATTCGCGCTGACCGACGCCGGACGGTCCTATGTCACGGCCTGCCGGCATATTCTGGAGGTGGTGGGCGAGGCCGAACGCACCGCCGCGGGCGAATACCGCGCGCCCAAGGGCGAGCTGATCCTCACCGCACCGATCGTCTTCGGGCGGCTTCACGTCCTGCCGGTCGTGATCGCCTTCCTCAAGGCCTATCCCGAGATCGATATCCGGCTGGTGCTGGCCGACCGCATGGTCAATCTGCTGGAGGATCACATCGACCTCGCGGTCCGGATCGGCGAGTTGCCCGACAGCAGCCTGGTTGCGACCCGGGTCGGCACGATCCGGCGGATCGTTTGCGCCAGTCCGGCCTATCTGGCCGAACACGGCACGCCCGAACACCCCGACCACCTCGCGGCCCATCACTGCATCAGTTTCGTCGGGTTGGTGGCACCCGATGCCTGGACCTTCCCAACCGGCCCGACGGTGGCCTCGGTGCCGGTTCACTCGCGGCTGGTCGTCAACACCGCGGAGGCGGCGATCGACGCTGCGACTGCGGGGCTCGGAGTCACCCGCCTGCTCTCGTACCAGGTCGCAACGGCGCTGCGCGGCGGCACGCTCCGCGCGATTCTGCAGAGCTTCGAACCGGCGCCGGTCCCGGTGACGCTGGTCTTCACCGAGGCGCGGCTGGTGCCGTTGAAGCTGCGGGCCTTCCTGGACTTCGCGACGCCACGGCTGAAAGCGGTACTGACCGAACTCGCGCCCTAGCCACGTTGCCGGGGAATTCGGCCGAGAGAAATCGGCTCCGCCCGGTTCGAGCGCAAGGATCGGGTTGCCGGCAGCGCGGGCGCCCATACTATCCTCGACATCGACTGCGCCGCCACCACAGGCGCCATTCGGGACGAGGAGCGCTGCGATGGCGGGTTTGCCAGGAACGACTCCGGAAACCGGGCCGGCAGGCGGCACCGCCGAGACGATCTCCGACGACGCAGCACGCTGGGCGGCGGTCCTGCGCCACGATCCGGCTGCGGACGGGAGTTTTTTCTACGCGGTGCGAACCACCGGGGTCTATTGCCGGCCGTCCTGCACCGCACGGACGCCGCGCCGCGACAATGTCAGCTTCTACCTGAGCCCTGCCGCTGCCGAAGCGGCCGGGTTCCGCCCGTGCAAGCGGTGTCATCCGGCCGGGCCGGGGCCATCGTCGCGCAAGCGGGTACCAACGTCGCGCAAGCGATAGACTCGCCACTGCCCATCGCTACGCTCGACCAGGCGGTAGAGCGGGCTGGCGGCAAAGGGGTCGCGCAACCAGGCGCCGTCCTCCACGGTGACAACGGCAACCCGGCAGTCGTAGCGGCGTGCCAGGTCGGTGAGGTCCTCCGGCGTCGCGTCACCCGCGAAGACCCGGACGAATTGGGCGTGGATCGCCTCCCGGCGTTCGGTGGGCAGCGGCGCGAAGGCCAGCGCCAGTTCGCGCCCGGCGAAGCACGACGACCGATCGCTCAGCAGCGCCCAGGACAGATTGACCGGCCACAGGGTCAGCTCGCCCAGAAACAACGGGTTGTTGGCAACCCGCTCCGCCGGGCCGGTGTGACGGCGAACCGCCGCCCATAGCGCCTGGGACCGGGCAAATCCCGCTTCGCTGGCCGGACGCTGCAGGCCGATCGCATTGTAGAGCGCCAGCTCGGCGGTATGCGGCAAGCCCAGGACGATCAGGGTGGCGACGGCGATCCCGACGCCGCTGCGCCAACGCAATCCGCGGCTGGCAAGGAAAGCGGCACCGATTGCGGTCAACACCAGCAAGCCGGGCAGGATCGCGCGCCAGCCGAGGTCGTTGTTCTCGCCGATGCGGCTGACCAGCAGCCAACTCACCAGCAGGCTGGTCACACCCAGCACCGCAAGCGCGGTGACCCCGGCGGACGGTTCGGAATCGCTGCCACCGAAGCCGCCCCGACGCGCCAGCGCCAGGGCGCCCAGCGGATACAAGGCCGGGAATTGGACCAGCAGAAACACCGTCCAGAAGGCCGGCAGGTCGAGGAGGCGGCGCACCCCCTCGGGGACCAGGGTGCTGAGCACGGCCATGGGAGCCACGCCCACCGGGCTGGTGACCGCACGCCACTGCGCGGCCTGGTACTGGTCGATCAGCAGCGGCAGCGACAGCAACACCGCCCCCAGCCCCGCCGCCAGGGCGGTGACCGCAAAACGCCGCCGCTCGGGCCACTCCCGCTGGCTGAGCAGAACCGCAGCGGTCGCCGCTGCCGCCAGCGGCACTACCACGCCGCCGACCCACAGCGAACTCTGAAAACCGGCCGCGACCACCAGGGCGAGGACCGCCGGCAGTACGCCGCCCGGTCGCCGGCACAGTCCCGCGACCAGCACCAGTGCCAGCACCGCACAGCCGGCCGACTGCACATGCTGCGGGCTCCAGCTCGCCTGGAACAGCCAGCCTTCCAGACCGGCCGCCGGCCGGAGCAGCCCGTCCAGGAAATCGGCGCCGAACAGCGTCTCCAGCACCGGACGCAGCGAGCCGACCGGGGCGAGGATCAGCACCCACCACGCCGCGACCCGCCGACCGCAGAGCCACACCGCCAGCCCCATCGCCAGAGCCAGCCAGGCGAAGGCGGTAAACCAGGTGACCGCGATATCCGCCTCCCAGCCGCTGACACCGCTGGTCAGCGCCGCGACCGCCGCGCTGAAGTGCCAAAGGTAGTAATAGGAGACGTGGGCCGGGTGGCCGATTTCGCCCGATGCCGGGCCGAACACCGGGTTGACCATCGGCAAGCCGAGACGGACCATGGCGTCGATGATCGCGATCTTGGCATGGTCGAAGATCGGCACCGCGACCCCGACCCCGAGCGCGCCGATCTTCGGTACCACGGCCGCCGCGGGGATCAACGCCAGCAGCCCGGCTCCGAGATAGGCGAGCGGCGGCGGACCGGGCGCCGCGGCCGGGCCGGCTGCCGGCGGACGGCGTGCCAGAACCGCCAGCGCCGCGACGATGGCGAACCCCGCCACGACCGCCAGACTGGTCCGCGAAAACCCGGCCAGCAGGAACACCGGCAAGGCCGCCGCGTTGAACACCGCCCACCCCAGGGTCGGCGCCAGCGGCCAAACCAGCCAGCGGTCCGGCAGGACCAGCCGTCCCAGCGCAACCCCGAGAAACGTCCAGAAGCCGGATGCGACCAGAGCGCACAGCGCGGCGTTCAGCGCCGATGCCACGCCACCGCTCCCGAGACCGGCGAGGGCCGGACCGCCCGGGGCCGGCGTTTCACAGTCCCGAGAACCAGTTGAAACCGTTGTTCGGGTGGAAGCCGCCCGGGTTCACATTGGTGACCTCCATGGCGGTAATCCATTTCGGGTTCTTGAAGCCGAGCTTGGTCGCGGTGCGCAGGCGCAAGGGATAGCCGAACGGGTCGGCGATCGGTTCGTGGGCGTAGCGAGTGGCCAGGATGGTCTGCGGGTGCAGCGCAGTCGCCATGTCGATGCTTTCGAAATAGTCATCGGCACAGCGGAAGCCGACATACTTGGCTGTCAGGTCAGCACCGATCCGAACCAGAAACTCGCGCAGGTTCACCCCCGACCACTGACCGATATAGTCCCAGCCTTCGACGCAGATATGACGGATGATCAGCTCCTGTTCGGGCAGCGCCTGGAGCTGCTCGGCCGACCACGGGCGCTTGTCGGCGATCAGCCCGGCCAATTCCAGCTTCCACGTCGCCCGATCGACCGGCTTCAGGTCTTCGATCTCATAATAGGCATTGAAGCGCGGTGGCTTCACCACCTCGGCCTCGGTGTAGGTCGGCGCCAGCTTGTTCGGGTTGAACAGCAGCGACTGGACGCCGTCATTGAACTCGGAGATGCGCCGAAGCACCGCCTGGACCGCGCCGGATTCGCTGATGTTGCAGCCGCTCAGCATGATCAGGGCGCCCAGGCTGAGGCTGCCGCGCAGCACGCCGCGGCGGTCGATCCGCTCGATCAGGGCGCGATGCTCGTGGAGCAGACTCTGATCGATCGGGCGTTGCGGCCGGAAACGCGAGGAGGTCGGGGGACGTAGCGACATGGCGGAGCTCCCGGTCACGACGAGGAAATGGCGGTCTGGGGCGTCGGCGCGGCGCCGGTCTCCGGATCAACCTCGGGGCCGCCGGTCACCATCGCCACCAGTGTGCGCGGTACCATAAGAGCCAGGCAGACATGAACCACCAGGAAGAGCACGATGCCGGCCATGAACAGGAAATGGGCCAGGCGCGCGCCTTGGAATCCGGTGAAGAGCGCTGTCAGCTCCTGGAACTGCACCGGCTTCCAGATCGCCAGCCCGGACAGTAGCTGCAGGATACACAGGACGATGACGCCCAGGTAAAGAACCCGCTGGACCGCATTGTACACGGTCAGGTCGTCGTGCTTCAGCCGCAGACGCAGCGCGTCGATCACCTCGCCGATCACCTCGCGGGGGCGGATCGGCAGCAGCTTGCGGCGAAACCGCCCGGTGACCAGGCCGTAAACCAGATAGGCGAGCCCATTGAGGGTGAATACCCACATCGCCGCGAAGTGCCATTGCAGCGCGTGCTGTGCCCAGATGCCCAGCACGACTTCCTGGGGGAAATGAAGCCAGCCGAAGATCACTTCATCATTGTAGATCTTCCAGCCGCTGCCGATCATGACGATGATCGTGACGGCATTGATCCAATGCATGATCCGGATCGGCAGCGGGTGGAGGCGGGGCGGCCTTGCGTGGTCTGACTTCGCCCGCGTATCGCTCATGTCTGGCCCTCCGGGCGGGTTGGGGACGATCAGCGTATCGATCGGCAATCATGTGCCTGCGCCGCACACTCTGCATGTCACACCCGAATCAACAAAAAGTGATGGTGAAACATCGGGCAGTCGTGGTCGTGCCGGCAGCTTTTCCCTATCGTCACAGCGGATCGATCGAAATCATCCGGGGGAGACGGGGGATGGGCTGCAAGCGGACTTTCGGATCGCTTTCGATCACCGTCGCCGCGGCGAGCTGCCTGTTGGCGTGGCACGGTGCAGCGCAGGCCGCCTGCGCACCGGTCCGGCCGCCATCGGTCGAAGCCGCCGCGGGCGGGCCGGCGCCAACCCCTGAACAGATCATGGCGCGGCGGTTCCCGCAGCCGGTTCGGGTCGGGGACCTGATCGGCCTGCCGGTCCTGGACCGGTGGGACCAGACTCTGGGGCGGATTCAGCAGGTGGTGCGCACCGACTCCGGCAAGCTGTGCCTGGTGGTGCCGTTCGGCGGCTGGTTCGGCTGGGGTGCCCGGCCGGTGGCGGTGCCGCTCGAAACCGTGGCCATTCTGGCCAGGCAGGTCAATGCGATGGAGTTTTCGCGCCAGGATTTCGAATCGGCAGTCCCCTGGACCGCCGGAACCGACCAGCCACTCGGCCGCGACGAAACCATCCGCATCGCCCTGGGGCGCCGCTGAAACCTTGCGCCGCTGAAACCTTGCGCCGCGAAAACCTTGCGCCGCGGACGGAAAAGCGCGACACGGCCGCGCCGGGGCGTCGGATCAAGTCGGCCGGGGTGTTGGCTGGGCCGCCACGCGCAGGAAGGTGGCAACCAGGCGAAAGCCGACCCGGATCGAGCTGCGCAGGTTGCCGGCAACCTTGGAGACGCCGCCCCGCCGGCAGCGGTAGGCGACCGGAACCTCGCGGCTGACCAGGCCGGCGCGCGCAGCCCGCATCTGCATTTCGAGGTTCCAGCCATAGGTCATCTCGGTCATGCCGAGCGCCAGCAGGCGATCGCGTCGGATTGCGCGAAAGGTGCACATATCGGTGAAGCGCACCCCGTAGAGCAGCCGCATGCCTTGGCCGGCGGCCCAGCCTGCGGCCAGTTGGTGCCACGACATGCTGCCGGGCTCCCGCTCGCCGGTGGCGCGGGATGCCATGACGAAATCAGCCTCGCCGCGCGCGATCGGCTCGACCAGGCTCGGGATCATCCCCGGATCATCGGCGCCGTCGCCGTCCATGAAGACGACGATATCGGCGCCGATGGCATGGCGCACCGCCGCCAGGCAGCCAAGCCCGAAACCACGTCCCGGCGAGACGACCTCGGCACCGGCGGCCCGCGCCCGCTCGACCGTCCGATCGGCGCTGCCGCCATCGGCGACCACCACCAGGTCAACCGCGCCCTGCGGCACCCCGGCCAGCGTCGGCCCGATCGCCTCTTCCTCGTTGAAGGTCGGCACCACCAGGGCGACGCGCGGCCGGGCCGGGACCGGCGCCGCGGCGGGGTCTGACGCCATCACAGGCTCCAGCGCTGGCCGCAGCTGGCGCAAGCCTGCGGCGGATGGTCGGACAGCAGAGCCTCGCGGAAGCTGTGGTAGGCCGGTCCGCTCCAGATTTCGTCCAGGGTCTGCCGGGTCGCATCGCCCAGGGTGTAGTTCTCGTAGCCCCGCTGGGAGAACGGCGCAATGCAGCAGGGCAAGGCCCGACCGTTGGCCGTAAAATACATCAGCGTCCACGGCCGTCGGCACATCGACCACGGCGACCCGCTATCCGGCCGTTTCAGGCTGAGCCCCGGTTCCGACGCCGCCCCGGAGGCGCTGAACGCGATGCCAAGCTCGGCGGCGACCGCCTGGGCTTCTTCGATTGCCGCGGTCTCTTCGCGGCTCAACTGTTCGTAGAGCGCCTGGTCGGGCCTGGCCATGCCAACCGCGTCCTGGTCGAAGAACACCAGCCGTTGCAGGTAGGCTTCCTTGACCCCGGCGGCGGCAGCGACCCGGACGAAGGCCGGCAGGTCGGCGATGGTTTCCTTCAGCCCGGTGAGCCAGGCCGAGACCCGCGGCAAAGCGTGGCCCTCGCGCTCCTGCAGCGCGCGAAAGCCGCGGACATTGCGCAGAATCCGATCGAAATAGTTCTTGCCGCGAACCGCCTTGTAGGTCGCCCGGTCGGCGGCGTCCAGCGACACCCGCAACTCGTCCAGCCCGGCGTCGATCAGGGCGCGGCCATTGCGCTCGTTGAGCGCGGTGCCGTTGGTGTTGAACAGAACATAGGTGCCGCGGTCCTTCAGATAGCGGACCATACGCGGCAGGTCCTGGACCAGCATCGGCTCGCCGACGCCATGGAGCACGGCACGCTGAAGCTCGGGGATCTGATCGACGATCCGGGTGAACAGCTCCCAGCTCAGATCCGCCGGCGGCTCCAGTTCGGCATAGGTCCGCGGGCAGGTCGTGCACAGCAGATTGCAGCGGTTGGTGGTTTCCAGGTAGAGGCAAACCGGCCTCGCCTTCGGCGTGCCGCTGCGCTCGGCATCGACCTGCTCGAAATAGCGGCGCGGATCGACCGCCGGCTTCGGCTCCGTCAGGCTATCCATCGGTCGTCACCTCGCTGTGCGGCATCCTGGCCGATGCCCAGACGGTACGCCAGATCCGACTCGAACAGCAGCCTGCGCATCAGCTCCGCGGTGTGCCGCGCCTCATTTGCGCGCAGGCCGCCCCGGTCGAAGGGCCGGCCTTCGAACAATTCGCCGTGGAGGGTCTGCAGCGCCGTGCGATTATCGACATCGTACCAGGTCGGCAGAATATGGACCGGCAGGCCCAATTCCTCGGCGCGCGCCAAGGTCTGTTGCGCGACATGCTCGGTGCTCCAGTCGATCCCCTGGTACATGCGGTCATGCCGGTGCTTGAGCCCGAGCAGGTAGTAGCCACCGTCGTCGGCCGGGCCAAGCACCGCCCGGTCGCCTGGCTCCGCCAGAATTTCCGCGGTGCGGACCAGCAGCCCGGTCGGCAGAGTCGGGCTGTCGGAATTCAACACCACAGCCCCGTCATGCCCGCGGGAAAACAGCTCCCAGGTCGCATGGCGCAAACACTCACCGAAGTTGGCGAACCAGCAGTCGAAATATCGCGCCTCCGGCGGCAAAGTGTCGCGAAAGAACGCCTCGGCGCCGGCCGGCCCCCCCGCGGCATAACCGGCGATCGGCGCCTCGCCGGCGGCCGCGGCAATATTGGCGAAGACGTCCTTCAGGAAGGCGGTATTGAACGCCGCCGCCTCATCACCAGACAGCGGTGGGACCAGGCGCGTCTTGGCTCGCCCTGGAATTGATGCCTTGGCCATGACGGCGACGCCACAAAGCGGAACCATGTGAATCGCCTCTTTTTTCTTGAATGGCCGTGATGACGCCGCCATCGCCTATGGTTGTAAGACGCCCATGGCTCTAAGCCATTGTTCCTTCAGACCTTACAACGCCGACGTTAGAACAGTCGCGTTCCGCTCAGGCGTCACATCGGTTCAATTCGGCGTGAGGGCCGCGTGGCTTTCGATTTATGCAACTTTTTCGCGTCATTTATCGGACGCTGATATCGGGCCCTGACGAGCCCCCGGAGCGGCGCCGTCGCGCCGCTCCTTGCGCCCTGGGGCGGCCACCGCTCAGACCGTCGCGGAAGCCGGCAATCGCGCTTCTCCTGACCAGTCGATGTGCCGGGACAGCACCATCACCACCGACAGCGCCACAAACAGCGCGACCGATCCGAGCAGCAGCGAGTAGGTCTCCAGACCGATCAAAACAAACAGGAAACCAAACGAGGTCGCGAGCATCACCGTGAACAGAACGGCGTCGCGGCGGCGGCGGGCCATCGTCGCGGTGAACAGCGAGGCCTGCACCAGGACCAGCGCGGCACTGATCGTATAGCCCAGGACGTAGCCGAGCGGTTCGCTGAACGACAGCAGCAGCAGCGCGAACAAGGACAGCGACAGGCCGAGCAGCCCATAATGGACGACGTGAATGCGGGCGCCGGTCATGAGTTCGAACAAATAATAGGTGGTGAAACAGAGCGCCACGAATAGAATATTGTATTTGGCGGCCCGATGGATCGTCCGATAAGTCGGGGTCGCTTCCAGCAGATCGACGCCGGCGGCAACCGTCCCCTCCCCGACCTGGTCTATGATCAGGCCGGAGGTCCAACTCTGGGGCGACGCATATTGCACCGCCTGCCAGGTCGCCTCGAAGCCGGTATCGGTCACCGTCGAACTCGTCGGCAGCAGCGTGCCGGAGAAGCTGGGGGTGGGCCACGGCGCGGTCATGCTCGCCTCGACCGCCTTGCCTTGGACCGTCAACGCGAGCCCGCCGCTGCCGCGGAGCGTCAGCGTTGCCTGGAACGGCACGATGACCGCCGGTTGCGCCGCCGCAACCGGATCAAGGCTGGACGGCACGCCGTCCGTGGTCCCGTTTGCAGCCGCCGCCAACGGCGTCCGCGCGAGGACGGCGACAATGTTGCGGCAATCGTCGGCGTACGCGACCGCCGCGCGGCAGCTGCGCCAGGGCAGCGCGGTGCCGTTCCAGGTCAGGCCGTCGCTCGCGGCCAAGCCCGACAAACCGGCGCTTTCCAGGATCACGAAGGCCTCCGACCATAAGATCGCGGCCTCCGGTCCGAGGGACTCGGCGAGATTCGCTTCGCCGGGAACCGCGAAGCTGCCCTTGAGATCGACCGAAGCGGTATAGAGCGTGGCGTGGAAGACGCCGCGGTGGCGGCTTTCCGGCGACAGTCGGACCGCTGCCGCCAGTTGGGCCGGGGCCAGTTTCAGGTAACTGCGGGGTCCCCCCGATGCGATCCGGTAGGGGATGACCAGCAGCGGTCCGCGCAGCAGCTGTTGCGGTCCCCAGCTCGACTGAAACTCTTCCTGGACTCCCTGCTGCCGCTGCGCGCGATCCTCGATCACGCCGGACACCATCCCGGTGGCGATCGCGGTCAGCACGACGACGACGCCGATCGCGGCCAGCTTCTGGACCGGCGCGGAGACCCGGCGTGCCCAGGCGGAGCCCGGTCTGGGACGACGTCCGTCGTCCGGCGCAGGCGATGGGGTGGTCATCGGGCATCTCCAAGATTTGAGGGTGGGGCATCGCCCGCGGGCGGTCGTGCCGGTGTCCTGGTTGTGCCAGGCGGGATTGCCGCGGCGATGACGAAGCCGTGCCGGACTGTCGGATTCTTGGTGCAGAATTCGTGCAGCCGTTCAGCTAAGGTCGACCCGGCGATCACTTCGACCAGCGATCACTTCTTCCAGGGATCACGAGGGGGCGGCGGCGTGGCCAGAATTCTCCTGATCGACGACGATCCCCATCTCCGCGACGTCATCCGTTTCGCCCTGACCCGCGAGGGTTTCGCGGTGATCGAGGCCGCTGATGGCAGCCAGGGCCTGGCGCTGGCGGCTTCGGCGGCGCCCGATCTGATCCTGCTCGACGTGATGATGCCCGAACTGGACGGCACCGAAGTGTGCCGCCGGCTGCGGCGCGACAGCCGGGTCCCGATCATCTTCCTGTCGTCGCGCGACGACGAGATCGACCGCGTGCTCGGGCTGGAACTGGGCGGCGACGACTACATCGGCAAGCCGTTCTCGCCGCGGGAGCTGGTGGCACGGGTCAAGGCGGTGCTGCGCCGTTTGGCGCCGCTTGAGACCGCCGCGCCGCCGCCCCAGCTGCGGCACGGCTGCCTGCGGCTCGACGCCGAGGCGTTCCGCGCCTTCTGGGCCGAGCACGAGGTGGTGCTGACCGTGACCGAGTTCGCGCTGCTGCGCACGCTGGTTGAGCGGCCGGGCAAGGTGTTCAGCCGCGATGCCCTGATGGACGGTGCCTATGGGCTCGACCACTATGTCAGCGACCGCACCGTCGACAGCCATCTCCGGCGGGTGCGCGCCAAATTCCAGGCGGTGGGCGGGGCCCCGGTGCAGACCGTGCACGGGCTCGGCTACAAGCTGTCGGACTGCCGATGAGGCGCTATCTGCCGATCGGCCAGGTGCTGCTGATGATGAACCTGACCGCGCTGGTTCTGCCGGTCAGCGGGTTGTGGGTGCTGCGGGTCTACGAGAGTGCCCTGATCCGCCAGACCGAGTCCGAGCTGATCGCCCAGAGTGCGATCATCGCGGCAGTCTTCCGCTCCGCTTGGCGCGATGCCGGCGGTCTTGCCGACGCCACCCCCCGGCCGGCCGCACCGCTGCCCGCCGGCCGGGCCGATGACGAGCCGCCCCAGCTGCCGCGATTCCCGACGTTGGATCTGGCCTCCGATCCCATCCAGCCGCCGCCACCGGAGCCGCAATCGGTGTCCGTCGCCCCGGATCCCGCGGCCCGGCGCGCTGGCGAGGTGCTGGATCCGATGCTGCGCGAGGCCCAGTTGATCACCCTTGCCGGCATGCGTCTGGTCGACCGCCACGGCGTGGTGGTCGCCAGCACCGGCGAAGCGCTGGGTCAGTCGCTGCTCGGGCAGGAGGAAGTGCGCCGGGCCCTGCAGGGGCAGCCGGTCAGCCTGTTGCGTGCCAAGGCGGGGACCCGCGGGCCGCTGCTGGCACTCGACCGCGGCAGCAGCTTGCGTGTCTTCACAGCACTGCCGGTGGCGGACGGGGACTCCGTGATCGGTGTGGTGCTGATGTCTCGAACCCCCCGCTCCATCGCCGAGGCGCTCTACGGCAAGCGCTGGCATCTGGCGATGCTGGCCGCGCTGCTGATCGGCTCGATGGCGGCCTTGGCCACGCTGGGGACGGTGGCGATCGCCCGGCCGCTGCGGACGGTGATCGGCCGGGCCAAGCGCACCGCAGAGGGCGAACGCGGCGTGATGATCCCGGTGGCACGGCCGCGGGTGCGCGAGATTGCCGAGTTGTCCGAGGCCCTGACCCGGATGGCGGCCACCCTGGAACAGCGTGCCGACTATATCCGCGACTTCGCCGCCCATGTCTCGCACGAGTTCAAGACGCCGCTTGCCACCATCCGGGGCACGGTCGAATTGCTGCGTGAACACCTGTCCGACATGTCGGCGGTCGAACGCGACCGCTTTCTCGCCAACCTCGATGCCGAGGCCGAACGCCTGACCCGCCTGGTGACCCGGCTGCTGGTGCTGGCCCGTGCCGACGTAGCTCCGCCCGACGAGCGCAGCGGCAGCGTGCCGGCAGCGGTGCTGGCGCGTCTGGTCCCGCGCTATCGGGCACAGGGGCTGACGATCGAGGTCGCGGGTACCACCGATCGGGCGGTCGGGCTGAGCGAGGAATCGCTGGAGACCGTGCTGGCCAACCTGCTCGACAATGCGGTCCAGCATGCCGGCCCCGGCGCCCGGGTCACAATCGCACTCGATGAGCACGGCGATGGGGTGGCCCTGATGGTTGGCGATGACGGACCGGGCATTTCCCCAGCCAACACGGAGCGGGTCTTCACGCCATTCTTCACCACCGCGCGCCGGCAAGGCGGCACCGGCCTCGGCCTTGCCATCGTCCACCGCCTGCTGGCCGCCGCCGGAGCGTCGATCACGCTTGTGCCGTCGCGATCGGGCGCCGGCTTCGCGTTGCGCTTGCCCGGCCCGAAGCCCGGTCCGTCCGACGACTGCCGTACGGCGGCGGCGGGCGATGGCTGACCCCGCCCCGCTGTTCGATGCCGCCCTGGCGCTGACCGTGGCCGGCGGGCTGTTCTTGGGGCTGCTGATCTGGCGAAAGGCGCGGCCGGTCGCCGGAGCCAGGCCGCTGATCGGCTTCGTCACCGGCACCGCCGCCGGCGTCTTCGGGCTGGCGCTGATCTCCTGGGTCGGGCCAGCGGCCATGCCGGTGAGTGCCGTCCTGATCGCGGCGTCACCCTTGGTCGCCGCCGCCTTCCTGCATTTTGCCGTTGCCTTCGGCGCCGGCACCGGCCGGAACCGGGGTGTCCTCGGCGGCTATGGCTTCGCCGCCGTCGCAACGCTCGCCGCCTGGGGACTGGGGATCGGCGAGGTACGGCCCTGGATGAGTTTTGCCGACTTCTTCCGTCCGGGTACCGGCGGCTGGCTGGCGGTCGGCGCCACTGCCGTGCTGGCGGCGGCCGGACACGGGATACTGGCACTGGCGTGGCGCGCCGCGGCACCGATGCGCCGGCGCCAGATCGCCGCGGTGATGGCATCCGGACTGCTTGGCCTCGCCGCCTGCACCGGCTTCCTGTTTCCCGCCCTGGGCCTTGACGTGTTTCCGCTGCCGGCACTGTTATTGCCCGGCTATCCGGTGGTGCTGGTCTACGGCATCCTGCGCTACCAGTTCATGGAGGTGAATCCCTGGGCGTGCCGGGCGGTGACCTGGTTGATGCTGATGGCGGTGCTGGCGGCGGTGACCGGCGCGCTGGCGGCGCTGGCGGCGCGGCTCGGTGCCGCGGGTCTGCCGTTCTGGCCGAGCTGGGGGGCGGCAACCGCGGGCCTGGTTGCCGCGGCCCTGCTGTGGACGCCGCTGCGGGCCCTGGCCGACCGGCTGGTCTATCCCGGCGGCCGGGTCGACCCCGCCGATCTGGAGCGCTGGCGCGCCGCGCTGGCCACCGTCGAGGACCTCGGCCAATTGGCCGAACGGGCCGGCGCCCTGCTGGCCGCCCATGTCGGCACGCCGGTGACGGTGACCGTGGCCGGCGAGGGTCCGGACGAATTCGGACCGGCCGCCGGCCTCCGGCTGTCCGACGCTCCGGACGGCCGGACCTGCAGCCTGGTCGGCTGGCACGACGCCCCACCCGGACCGCGCCATGCCGCCCAGCTCTTCGCCGGCGTGCTCGCCGAGGCGGCCCAACGGCTCGACCGCGCTCAACAGCTTGCCGCCGCCTTCACCGAGCAGCGCCGCCAGGCCTATCTGGCCGAACTCGGGACGCTGGCCGCCAGTATCGCCCACGACCTGCGGAACCCGCTCAATATCGTCGCCATGGCCGCCGCCGACGCGGCCCCCGCGGTCCGGGCCGAAATCCGCGAGCAACTGCAGCGGATGGACCGCCTGATCGGCGATCTGCTCGACTATGCCGGGGCGTGGCGGGTCGAACGACGGCGGCTGGTGCTGGCCGACGAGGTCGATGCCGCTCTCGCCGGTCACGCCGGCACGCCGGTGGTCCTCGAGATTCCGGACGGCCTCGCGATCGAGGCGGATGCCCGCGCCCTGCGGCGGGTCCTGGTCAACCTGATCGCCAATGCCGACGCGGCGCTGGCCGGACGCGCGGACGATCGGATCCTGGTCTCCGCCGAAGCCGGCCCGGACGGCACCATCCGCCTCGACGTGGCGGACCGCGGCCAGGGGGTGCCGGGCGCGGTCCGCGACCAGCTGTTCCAGCCCTTCGTGTCGCGCCGACCGGGCGGCACCGGGCTGGGGCTGGCGATCGTCGCGCGGATCATGGCCGCCCATGGCGGCAGCGTGCGCCTGAGCCCGAAGCCGGGCTGGACCACCTGCTTCAGCCTGTGGTTTCCGGCGGCTGCGGCGCAGGGGACGCGGCGATGACTGCCGCCGCCGACGTGCTGATCGCCGACGACGAACCGGCGTTCCGCCGCCTCGCCCAGCGCTGGCTGGAGGGCGCCGGGCACCGGGTGGTCGTGGCGGCGACCGGCGATCAGGCGCTGGCCCGTTTCCGCGCCGGCGGCATCGGCCTGGTCGTGCTCGATCTGGTGATGCCGCCGGCCCTGCGGCCCGAAGATGGCCTGACCCTGATCCCAAGCTTTGCCGGCGTGCCGGTCATCGTGCTGACCGGCCATGCCGACCATGCCCTGGCGTTGCGGGCGATCGAGGCTGGTGCCTGGGACTTCCTCGGCAAGCCGGCCGACCCCGACATGCTGCGCTTCGTGGTCGCGCGGGCCTTGGCAAAAAACACCCTCGAACGCGAGCTGGCGGAGTTGCGCGCCCGCATCGGCGGCGACGCGCTTGGGATCCTGGGCATCAGCCCGGCGATCGAACGGCTGCGCGGGCTGGTTCGGCGCATCGCGCCGTCGGAAGTGCCGGTACTGATCCAGGGGCCGAGCGGCACCGGCAAGGAACTGGTGGCACGCGGTCTGCATTCCCTCAGCCCGCGCCGCGCCGCTCCATTCCTGGCGGTCCATTGCGGCGCCATTCCGGCGGAACTGCTGGAAAGCGAGCTGTTCGGGCATCTTAAGGGCAGCTTCACCGGCGCCGACCGCGACCGCCCCGGCCTGGTGGAGACCGCGCATGGCGGCGTGCTGTTCCTCGACGAGATCGGCGAGATGCCGCCGGCGATGCAGGTCAAGCTGCTGCGGCTGCTCCAGGACGGCAGCTATCTGCCGGTCGGCGGCCGTCAATCCCGCCAGGCCGATCTGCGGATCGTCTCGGCGACCCACCGCGACCTGGCGGCGATGGTCGCATCCGGGCACTTCCGCGAGGATCTCTACTACCGCCTCAAGGGCATCGTGCTGCGCACCCCCGCACTTGCCGAGCACGTCGAGGACGTGGCGGTGCTGGCCGGCGCCTTCCTCGGTGCGGCGACCGGCGGGCGGCGGCTGCGATTGACCGCCGCGGCGCTGGCCTGGCTCACCGCCCAGTCCTGGCCGGGCAACGTCCGCGAACTCCAGGCCACCCTGCGCACCGCCGCGGCGCTGGCGCCGGCCAGTCCCGTCGGCGAAACCGCGCTGGACGCCGCCGACCTTGCCTTCGCCCGCTTCGGCGATACGGCAACCGGGATCGGCGCCGAGCCCAACGACGGCTACGACTGCACCCTGCCCGCCCAGGTCGCGGCTCTGGAACGCCGCCTGATCACGGAGGCGCTCGCCGCCACCGCCAACAACCACAGCCGGACCGCGCGCCGCCTCGGTATTTCGCGGATCGGTCTGCTGAACAAGCTCGATCGCCTGGGCCTGCGCAAACCATCGCCCGACCCGGTCGGACCGCCCGTCGACCCCGACTCCGACCTGTAAAGTATCTTGATAGCGCCCACCCGCCACTATCAAGATACTTTACCGCCACGGCACGGCTTCAGCGCCCGCCCTGTCTGATAAAATTGCGCAAATTCAATGATCTAACGTTTTCGGCCGGCGCCTCCCGCGGCCGGCACGCCGGTTGCTGTCCTCGGTGGTCGAGCACCACGCCCCTTGTGAGGAAATCCCCGATGACGTCCGCAACCAGCCTGCTGATTATGATCGCCGGCGCCGAGACCGTCGCCTTGGCCGCCGGGCTTTGCCTGCGCCGACCGCTCCACCGAATGCTGGAGGATCAGTGCGGGGGCAGCGCGCGCGCCCGCTTCTGGACCGCCTTCTTCGGTCTCCTGTTGCTGATGCTGCCGGTTCTGGCGGTGGCCCAGAACATTCCGGACTCGTTCGCCGATCAGCCGCAGGGAGCCTTGCTGTTGGGCGTCACCTATTACGGCACGCTCGGCACGGCCGGTGTCCTGCTACTGCTCGGCTTCGGCTTGTGGCGCGGGGCACGCTGGCAGCACAACCTCCAGATCGCCCGCGCGTCGTCCCACCACCACCGCCCCGCTGCGAACGCCGAACCCGGCCTTGCCGGTGGAGGAAAGCCATGAGGGTCATGGTGGTCGGCGCCGGCGGCTTCATCGGCCGGCATCTGGTCCGGGGGCTGGCGGCGGCCGGACATCAGGCGGTCTGCTGCGGCCGCTCGACTGCCCGGCTGGCGGCGCTGTTTCCCGGCGCCGACTGCGTCCCCGGTGACTATACGCGCGACCGCGCCGACGACTGGCTGCCGCGTCTGACCGGCATCGATGCGGTGATCAACGCGGTCGGCATCATCGCCGAGACGACCGTCAGTCGGTTCGACACGGTCCACGTCGACGGCCCCTGCACCCTGTTCGATGCCTGCCGCCGCGCCGGCGTCGGCCGGGTCATCCAGATCTCGGCGCTCGGGGCCGACGACACAGCCGCCAGCCGCTACCACCTGAGCAAACGTGCCGCCGACCGCTTCCTGCTCGGCCTGGAGCCCGGCCAGACCGGCCTGCGGGCGACGGTGCTGCGGCCCTCGGTGGTGATCGGACCGGGTGGCGCCAGCACGGCGCTGTTCGCGGCGCTGGCTGCCTTTCCGCTACCGCTCAGACTGGGCCGCGGCCGATGGCAGCTGCAGCCGATCGCTGTCGACGACGTGGTTGCCACGGTGGTCGGCCTCCTCGACCCGGACTGGCGCGGGCCGACGGTGCTCGATCTGGTCGGCCCCGAGGCCGTCACGACCGACCGCCTGACCGCCTGCTTCCGATCCTGGTTGGGCTTTGCGCCGGCGCCCTTCCTGCCGATCCCCGAAGCGGTGTTGCGGCTTGCCGCCCGCCTGGGCGACCTCGTGGGCGCGGGACCGCTGCGCACCGAATCCCTTGCCATGCTGGTGCACGGCAATGTCGCGGAGGTCGAACCGATGATCGCGGCAACCGGCCGCCGTCCTGCATCCATAGCAGCGGCGCTGGCCGGCCGCCCGGCCGGCGAGGCCGAGCGCTGGCACGCCGGTCTCGCCTTCGTGAAACTGCCGCTGCGGCTGTCTCTGGCGTTGCTGTGGATCGCCAGCGGCGTGGTCTCGCTCGGGCTGTGGCCGACCACCGACAGCCTCGACCTGCTGGCGCGGGTCGGGCTGACCGGCAGCCCGGCCTGGGCAACCCTGATCGGCGCCTCCTTGCTCGACATCCTGGTCGGAATCGCTCTGCTGCTCGGCTGGCGGCCGGTGCTGGTGGGTACGGTCCAGCTCGTGATGCTGGCGGGAGTGTCGCTGATCATCCTGATCGGGCTGCCCGAATTCTGGCTGCATCCGTTCGGCCCGGTGATCAAGAACCTGCCGATCGGCATCGCGATCCTGGTGATGATGGCGCTGGAGGCGCGACCGAAATGGATCTGAGCCAATTCACCGCCCTGCTCCAGGGCCTCGCCGATGCTCTCGGGCTCGACTACTTGTGGCTCAAATACATCCACATTCTGAGTGCCACACTGCTGTTCGGCACCGGGCTCGGCACCGCCTTTCACATGTACGCCAGCCACCGCAGCGCGGACGTTCGCGCCATTGCCGTGGCCAGCCGCAATACCGTGATCGCCGACTGGACCTTTACCGCGCCGGCGGTGGTGGTCCAGCCGATTTCCGGCACCCTGCTTGCCGCGGTCGCCGGCTATCCGCTTGACAGCGGCTGGATCCTGGTCTCGCTGGCGCTCTATTGCGTTGCCGGAGCCTGCTGGCTGCCGGTGGTGTGGCTGCAGACGCGGATGTACCACCTGGCCCGAGCGGCGGTCGCGTCCAACGCCGCCCTGCCGCCCACCTATTACCGGGCTCAACGCCTGTGGTTCTGGCTTGGCTGGCCCGCCTTCGGCTCGGTACTGGTGATCTATTTCCTGATGCTGGCACGGTCGGTCTGACCCGAAACCGGCGGGATTCGGTGACAGCTGAATCCCGTCCCGGGCCGCGGCCTGTCCCGCGAGAACGCTCAGCTGGCAAGTCCGCGGCGCGCCTGTATGATCGGAGCGCAATCACTCGGGACGAGTCGAGCGGTGTCTCCCCTGACGGTGTCTTCTCTGACGGTGCCAGCCCCGTTGCCGATGCTCCCGGCCCGCCGACCGGGGCGCGGATGGCGGCGCCTTCGCTCCGGGATGGCTCTGGCGGCACTGTCGCTGCTGCTGCACCTGCTGATCGGAACCACACTGTGGATGGCCGATCCCCTGGAACGCCGTCCGCCGGACCTGGCGGTCCTCGATTTCGACCTGGTCCCGACACCGCCGCCGCCGGCACCACCTCCCGCCCCCCCGAAGCCGCCCCCGGAACCGCCCAAACCGGAACCGCCAAAACCCGCCCAGCCAAAGCCGGAGCCGCCTAAGCCGGAGCCGCCTAAGCCGGAGCCGCCTAAACCGGAACCGCCGAAGCCGGAGTCGCCTAAACCGGAGCCGCCCAAGCCGGAGCCGCCCAAAGCTGATCAGCCCAAGCCGGTCCTGCCACGGCCCGAACGGCCGCCGCCCAAGCCGGAACCCCACAAGGTCGAACTTCCCAAACCGCCCAAGCCGCAGTTGGCCAGGGCGCCGGTCAAACCGCACTCTGCCGCCCCGAAACCCGAGGGCAAGGCGGCGCCCCGCCCGTCATCGGCGCTGAATTTTTCGCTGCCCGGTCCGACCACCGGGGTCGCCGAGTTCGGCGTTCATTTCAGCCACGGCGCGCCCCGCCCCGGCGAGCTCAGCCAAAGCGCCCAAGACTTCATTCTCGGCCAGATCGTCCGGCGCTGGCGCTTCGACACCCGTCGCCTGCGCGGTCAAAAGGCGGTGCTCACCGCCGGCATCTTGATCCAGGCCGACGGAACCCTCGCCGGTCCGATGCACAAGGACGCGCCATGGAACCCCGCGGCGATCGTGCCGGGCTACGACAATCTGCTGCTCGACCGCGACCCCGCGCACCAACTTGCGATCGACTCATTTCTGCGTGCGCTCCGCCAGGCGCAGCCCCTCGAACTGCCGCCTGACGACGGCAAGGGCTGGCCGCGCCGCATGGTGCTGCGTTTCAGTGTCGACGAGCTCTGAGAGACCCCGCGAAGTCGTCGACGCGACCCCGGAGTCGCCAAATACAGCATCGGCACCCAATAAGCAGGGTCAAAAAATCGGTTGCGGCCACTATAGCTTTCGACTAAGCAGTAGCCGCTATTGCCGGTTGGAATTGATCCACCACTGAGCCACCGTGGAGCATAGGGCTTAGGCAGGGTGTGAGAAGGATCGTCATGGACGAGAGAACGATAATTTCTCGGCACCGCACGGTTCTTTCTCCCTGGGTGACTGTGGTCGAGCGGGTCGTACGCACCGCGGGCCGGGATGAAGTCCAGTCGTTCCACGCGCTAGAACAAGCAGACTACGTGACCGTCTTGCCGCTCGCCGCCGACGGCCGGATTCTGATGGTGCGTCAGTTCCGGGTCGCGATCGAAGCGGATAGCATCGAGTTGCCCGGCGGTCTGGTCGAAGGCGGTGACGATCCGCAGACGGCGGCGCTGCGGGAGTTGCAGGAAGAGACGGGATATACCGCCGCCAGCCTGGTGCCGTTGGGTTGCTTTCATCCCGACGTGGGCCGCCTGTGCAATCGCTTGTGGTGCTATTTCGCGCCCGATGTGCGGCCGATGGAGGCCTGGCAGCCGGAACCCGGTGTCGAGGTAGTGCTGAAAGATAAGGGCGAGTTTCTGGCCGATGTCGCGGAAGGACGCTTCCTCATCGGGCTTCATCTCGCTCTGGTGGGTGTGGCACTGGCGCGGGGTCTCATCTGAGCGCCGGTTCGGCCGAACGCTGTGGAGCATCAATGTCTTTGGTATCTCAGAACTACCCTGATCGGTCGGTCTGCGTCATCGGCCTCGGCTATGTCGGCCTGACGCTTGCGGTGACCATGGCCAATGTCGGCTTCCGGGTCATTGGCGTGGAGGTCCGTCCGGACGTGGTCGACCTGCTCCGGCGCGGCCAGCCGCATTTCTTCGAGCCGGGGCTTGAGGATGCGTTGGGGCGCTGCCTGGAAGACGGCAGCCTCCAGGTCGTGCCGCGGATTCCGGCCGATTGCGAGGCGTCGGTGTTCGTGATCACGGTCGGTACGCCGCTCGGACCCGACCACCGCGTACGCCTCGACATGATCGCGCATGCCAGTTCCGAGGTCGCCGCGGTGATGCGCGCGGGCGCGCTGGTGATCTTGCGTTCGACCGTGCGCCTGGGTACGACGCGCGAAGTGGTGAAGCCGATCCTGGACCGAACCGGCCTTCCCTATGAAGTGGCGTTCTGTCCGGAGCGAACCCTTGAGGGTGTCGCTCTGGCGGAGCTTCGGCACCTGCCCCAGATCATCGGCGCCGATGATCTCGATACCGGCGCCCGTGCCTCCCAGCTGTTCCAGTTCCTGACCCCGACCACGGTGCGGGTCCGCAGCATCGAATCCGCCGAATTGATCAAGATGATCGACAACGCGCAACGGGACGTCCATTTCGCCTATGCCAACGAAGTCGCGCGGATGTGCGACGCGGCGGGAATCAGCGCGGCCGAGGTGATCTCTGCCGGCAAGCTCGGCTATCCCCGGACCAATCTGCCGATGCCGGGACCGGTCGGCGGCCCCTGCCTGTCCAAGGATTCCCACATCCTGGCCGAAGGGCTGGCCCGGTTCGGGGTTACCCCGGAGATCACCGTTGCGGCACGCCGGCTGAACGAAAACCAGCCGGCCGAGGTGGTACAACTGCTGCGCCGAACCGTCGCCGAAATCCGCGGCTTTCCCGATCGGCCCGTGATCGCGCTGATGGGGATCGCTTTCAAGGGACGCCCGGCGACCAACGACCTGCGCGGGACCATGGCCAAGCCGATCATGGACGCCTTGCGCCAGGAATTCCCCGGTGCGGTGCTGCGTGGCTACGATCCGGTAACGCCGCTTGAGGAGATCCGCGAGTTCGGGCTGGAGCCGGTGGCCTCGCTGGAGGCGGCGCTGTCAGGCGCGCATCTGGCGGTGATTGCCAACAACCACCCGGTGTTCTCCGCGATGCGGCTGGACCGGGCGGTCGAGGCCATGGCCAAGCCGTGCTTCGTCTACGACTTCTGGAATAATTTCGACGCCAGGTCTTTGAGATTGCCGGGCAGCGCCGGGTATATGGCGCTCGGCAGCCACGGCCTGCGCATCATGCCCCACACCTGATCACGCCCGAGATAACATCGTGAGCCTGTTCTATCTGGTTACCGGCGGCACCGGCTTTCTTGGCGCCGCCCTGGTTCGTCGTCTGGTCGAAGCGGGGCACCGCGTCCGTGTGCTCGACAACAACTGGCGCGGTCATCCCCGACGGCTCGCCGGTCTCGAGGGCCGGATCGAGGTCACCGTCGCCGACATCCGCGACGTGAATGCGGTGACCGCCGCCGCCCGAGGGGTCGACCGGGTGGTGCATATGAGCGCCGTCAATGGGACGCGGTTCTTCTACGAAGAGCCCGAACTGGTGATCGACGTCGCGATTCGGGGCATGCTCAACGTCATCGACGCCTGCCGCGCCACTGGCGTCGGTACGCTGGTCGTGGCATCGAGTTCAGAGGCCTACCAATCGCCGCCGCTGGTGCCGACACCCGAGGAGGTGCCGCTGGTGGTGCCGGACGTCCTGAACACCCGCTATTCCTACGGCGGCAGCAAGCTGGCCAGTGAATTGATCGCGATGAATTACGGGTTGTCCGGGTTCGCGCGGGTTGTCGTGTTCCGGCCCCACAATGTCTATGGCCCCGACATGGGGTGGGAGCACGTCATTCCCGAACTCGTGCTGCGGGCCGACACCGCGATCGCGGCAACCCCGCCCGGGCAGCCGGTGCCGTTCCCGATCCTGGGCGACGGTCGCCAGACCCGCGCGTTTGTCCACGTCGATGATTTCACCGATGGCCTGGTCACCGTGATCGACCACGGCGTCCACCGCAACGTCTACCACATCGGCAATCCCGAGGAAGTGACGATCGCCGGGCTGACCCGCACGCTGTTCGCCCAACTCGGCCGGACCGTCGAGCTTCGCCACCAGCCGGCGCCGGCGGGCGAGACCCGACGCCGGTGCCCGGACATCTCGAAGCTCAAGGCCCTGGGCTTCGCACCGACGATAGGCCTGGACCAGGGATTGCCGGGCGTCATCGATTGGTACCGCGCCAACGCCCATCTCCGTCCCACACGCTGACCGACAGGCCGCCCATGAGCACGACCGCCGCCCAATCACACCCGATCCGGGAGTGTCAGATCTGCGCCAGCCCGGACCTGAACTCCCTGCTGTTTCTTGGCTACGTCCCACCGGTCAATACCATGCCGCCGGTCGGAGAGCGTGCTTTGGAACAGCCGGCGTTTCCGTTGGAGCTGCTGCGCTGCGGCAGCTGCGGACTGGTTCAGATCGGACTGGAAGTGGCACCGGAGGTGCTGTTTCCCCATTCCTACCCCTATCTCAGCGGGACTACCCGCATCCTGCGAAGCAATTTTGCCGATCTCTACCGGGATGCCAACCAGCTGCTCGGGCTGGAGCCGACGGATCTGGTGGTGGATGTCGGCTCCAACGACGGCACCCTGCTGTCCAACTTCAAGGCCGGCGGACACCGGGTGCTCGGGGTCGAGCCCTCCCAGGCCGGCGACGTCGCCCGGACCAACGGGATCGAGACCGTGACCGCCTATTTCGGGCTGACCACCGCCCGCACCCTGCGCGAGCGTTACGGCGCCGCTCGGGTGGTCACCGCCGCCAACGTGTTCGCCCATATCGGCAATGTCCACAACGTGACCGACGGCATCGTCGAGCTGCTGGGGCCACGCGGCGTCTTCATCTCGGAGTCTCATTACCTTCTCGACTTGGTCGAGACCATCCAATACGACACGGTCTACCACGAACATCTCCGCTATTATTCGCTGGCGTCGCTCACGGTCCTGCTCGAGCGCCATGGTCTCGAGGTCTTCGACGTCAAGCGCATCCCGACCCATGGTGGTTCGATCCGGGTCTATGCCGCGCGCGCCGGCGATTACCCGGTCCAGCCGTCGGTACACGAGCGTTTGGCCGACGAGGCCGCTGCCGGCCTGACCGACGGCAGTGCGCTGGCGACCTTCCGCGAACGGGTGATCCGGTCGAAGCTGGAGTTGCATAAGCTCCTGGCGGAACTGCGGCAGCCGGGTGTGCGGGTGGTCGGTATCGGCGCACCGTCGCGTGCCAGCACCCTGATCAACTATGTCGGACTGGACGATGGGCTGATGGAAGCGGTGATGGAGGTCTCGTCCTCCCATAAGCTCAACAAATATATTCCGGGGACCCGGATTCCGGTGATCGACGAGGCCCGGCTCTATACCGAGCAGCCGGACTACGCCCTGCTGCTGTCTTGGCATATCGCCGAGGAACTGGCGGCCAATCTCCGCCGTAACGGCTACCGCGGTCGCTTCATCGTGCCGCTGCCGACCCCCCGCATTCTCTGATCGCTCGGAATGGCCAGCCCCGGTTCCGCCCTTCGGATCGGTATCGCCGGCCTGGGCTTTGGGCGTGCCGTCCATCTGCCGGCGCTCCAGGCGCTGCCGGGGGTTGAGATCGCCGGGGTGTTCGGTCGCAACCCGGTCCGCGTCGCCGCGGCGGCGGCGGCAGCCGGGGTCCCCGGCTTCACCGACCTAGATGGCTGGCTGGAGGCCAGCCGCGACGGTGTGACCGTGGCGCTGCCTCCCGATGTCGGGGCACCGGTGGTCGCTGCCGCGTTGCAGCGGGGACGGGCGGTGCTGGCGGAGAAGCCGCTCGCGGCATCATTGGCGACCGCAGCACAGTTGGTCGCCCTGGCCGATGGCCGGACGACGGCAATGGATTTCCAGTTCGCCGAGTTGGAAAGCTTCGGCCGGCTGAAGGCGGAACTCGCGGGTGCCGTAATGGGGCCGGTCCGCCACGTCCATCTGTTGTGGCTCACCCACTCTTACGCCCAGCGGAGCCGGCAGTGGTCATGGAAGACCGACGCCGAGCGCTGCGGCGGCGCCTTGTCGATGCTGGGCTCCCACGCCTTGTTCCTCGCCGAATGGCTGTTCGGTGCGGTGACCGGCGTCCACTGTCGAACCGATCCGCGCTGGAGCGGCAGCTTCGCTCCGGATGATGGTGCGCGCCCGGCCGACGATCTGGTTCATCTCCACCTCGAGCTGGCATCCGGAGCTTGCCTGTCGGCGGTGATCGGCAGCGCCAACCCCGGCATGAGCCGTCACACCTGGACCGTGGTTTGCGACGGCGGCAGCTATGTCCTGGACAACACGAGCCGGGACTACATGTCCGGGTTCACCCTGGAGTCACGCGCAGCCGACGATCGGGTAACCGCTCTGGCAGCCGACCCGCCGCTTCCAGGGGTCGACGGCCGGCTGGTGGCGTTCGGCCGGCTGGCGACGCGCTTCGCCGCCGCGATCAGGGACCGGGTGCCGTGCGCCCCCGATTTTGCCGCCGGTCACCGCGTTCAGGCCCTGATCGCCGCCAGCCACGCCTCGGCAGCCCAGGGGCGGGTGATTGCCCTCTGACCCGATTAGCGGCCGGTCGGAGCGACCGTCAGGCGCCCGCCGGAAGCGGGCCGGCTCGGGTTGGGAGCGGGGAGGTGGAATATATCGACCTTTGTCTCAAGGCATTTTCGCAGGCTAAAGTCGTTGGCGCCAACCGCGAACCAACTATCGGGCTTCTGATAAAAGTCCAGCCCGCGCCCGATCTTAATAACCCAGCCGTTATCGATGCGGATCTCTCGATCGTGGATATTCTGGCTGAGGTCGATGTCCAGAACCACGTCGTAGTCAAGCAGGCTCTGCTTCAATTCCATCATGCGCTCATTGACCATGGCGAGGTCGGTCTTGTCGTCGTAGCCGGTCTTGAGCCTGATGCTCCGGACGGTCGGGACCTTGATGACGGCTTCGCAGAACCGCAAGAAGTTCTGAATCTGATGCGGCGTGCGAAGATAGGGGTCCTCGATCACCACCTGCTTGGCGCCGGCCAAATACGGTCCGAGAAGGGAGTCGTAGGTGTGTCCGTTGTCGCCGTAGCCGATGGTGAAATGGCGCTCCTTGAGGTCCGACGCCGGTCCGGGCGCTGCCGCCTCTCCGTCCGGCTGCAACGACGGGGCTCCTCCGGTCGGCGACGGCGGCGGAGCGGCAGGAGTCTGCGACCGCGGTTGCTCGATATCGCCCGAAACCACGCCTTCGGTCCTGAGCCGGCGCCGGGCCGGCTCCAGGGTGGCCATCGCCTTGCTGGATTCCGGACAATAGACCACGACCTCCTTGCCTGCGGCATCAATATAGGACAGGTCGATGCGGGCGAACTCGTCATCCGGCTTGCGCTTGTTCATCTGCTCCTTGACCCGGCGGCGGGATTCGACGGCATAGGCGAGATACTCGTCGAACTCCTCGTCGCTCGCTGTCCCGGACGGATGCAGCATCTTCAGGAACGCGCAAAGCGTCTTCTTGATGCCCTTTTCGTCGCGGCCTTCGACACAGCTTCCCAGCTTGGCACGTTTCGAGACCTCCTCGTGACGGTTGCTGTGTTTCAATTGGTGATGGAACGCCTCGGCCAGATAGTCGGTGATCAAGCCATAGCGCGCGGTCAGGAATTCGCTGCTGTTCTTGGGCATCTCCCATCCCGGAAGGTAGCAGGCGAACCTGTCCTGAATCGCCAGATCGAACTGCGGCGGCAGCGGCAGGAACAGGTCGTACTCGGTCGAGTTCACGATCTGCTCGACCGACTGGTCCAGATTGCCGACGAACGCCATACTGGCATCGGCAATGACTTCGGCACCGCGCGAGAAGCGGCCATTGGCCATGTAGTCCTTCATGATCTGGATGGCGTCGGGGTCTTTGGCCTTGATGCCGCCGACTTCGTCGAATGCCACGGTATCCCAATAGCCGACCAGGCCGATTTTCCGTTTGGCGTTGTTGTAGAACAGGATCGACTTGGTGGCCTGGCCGCCGCTGATCAGCGTTGAATAGGGCGAGAATTCACTGAAGAAGTAGGATTTGCCGGTGCCGCGCGGCCCGAGTTCGATGAAGTTGAAATTGGCTTCGACCAGCGGGGCCAGCCGGGCAACGAAGTGAAATTTCAGGCGCTTCGACAGCCTGGCGGGCTCCAGGCCAACCGAGCGCAGCACCACGTCGAGCCACTCATCCCGGCTGAACGCCGTCCGGGCTGCGCAATAGCCGGCGAAATCGAACTTGCTGAGCTGGATTGGGCGGACGTCCTCGACGTAGAAGGCGTATTTGTCGGCGTCGACGTCGTTGTGGGCGATCGTCACCTCGGCCCAGATGCCGCCTTCGAGCAGGCGTTCGTTGTCGCGGTAGAACCGTTCGCCGATGGCGATGCGCTGGGACGCGAAGTTTTCCAGGGAGGCCCAATGCCGCTTCTCGGTTTCGAGATAGCGCACATGGATCTTGTCGATGAACTTGTGCTTGCCGCGGATGGCGACGCGGGACTGGGCGGCATTGGACTCGTTCTGACGGACGTAGTTCTCCTGGAGGGTGGCCAGCACCGCTTCCATACCTTCCTGGATTTCCGTCGGATCGTCGCTGGCACAGTAGCGGGCGAGCAGAAATTCCAGCACGAAGGTCGGCACGTTGGTGCCGGCCTTGATGCGGTGCAGCAGGTCCTTGCGGACCACCTTGCCGGCGAAGATCTGGTTCAGCTTGAGGTCCAGAGCATCGGGTAGCGCGGCCGCCTCAGACATAGTCGGTCTCCAACTCCAGATCGGCGCCATAGGACGCCATGGTGGTCGGGTTCATCGCCTTCAGCACGAACTTGCCTTCGAACTCGACGGCCATCTTGATCGTCACCCGCTCCTTCTGGCCGGGGCGGAGCATCATGGTCCTGGTAACCGCATTGACCAGACCGCCGACCTTGGGTTCGCCGATCACCTCGCCCTGCTTGTTGCGGGCCTCCAGCAGCACCTCGATGTCGTCTGAATGGGAAAACAGGTCGCCGCCGGTCACCGATACCTCAAACACCGGAACCCGGGTGGTGATCCGTTTGGCGCCATTGCGGTAGGACAGGACGACCGAGGGCGGAAACTTGCTGGTTGGCTTTTGCTTTTTCAGACGGACGACCAGGATCGGCACGACTGCCTCCTGGAGCGAGGCGCCACCGTGAAAATAGCGCAGTCCGTGGCGATAGGGCGCCAGGCTGCGGGGACCGGCGAAGCAACCGAAATCGCCCCGGATGCCGACCTTCCCGGCCGGAACGACGAAGCTGGTGCCATCGGCGGCGCCCTCGCCGAGAAGACTGCGGCCATGGAGCTCGATCCAGGTCCCCGGCGGCTTGGCGCAGATATCGCCGGCCCCGGCATAGGCGTTCAGGACGAAGCCGTGGTCGGTCGCGATGATCACGTCCTGAAAACCCGCATCCCGGAGCCTGGCGATGGCGATGCGGATGCGCCGCAGGGTGAGCTGAAGCTGGCCCAGCGTCGATTCCGGATTGGCCTCAAGGTGGCTGTCGATCTCGGTATCGCGCAGAACCAGCAGCGAGACCGGGCCAGGAAGCGTCCCCTTGTCGGCGACGAAGGCGCTCAGGGTTCTCTCGGCGAAGCGGTCGCCGTAGCGCCGGCGCAAATACTCCATCCGCTGGCCGACCGTCTGGAGCGGCGTTCCGTCCAGCACCGGCACGATCGCGCCGTTGTCGGCGGCCAGACTGAGGCCGCCCGCCGCCCCCGGCAGCAGGCTGGCCATGCCGACCAGGGTGATGGTCGGCAGCTGGGCGCAGGCCGGGATGATTTCGGCGGTGTTGCCCTCGGCGAGCTGGGCCAGCAGTGCCACGCCCAGTTCGTAGCGCAGCGCATCGACCAGGATGTAGCCGACCTTGCCGCCGTTCTCCTTCAGGCAAGGGCCGACATAGCGGTCGAAGACATCGGCATTGGCGATGCGGCCGGCCGGCGGCCAGCCGGTCTTTTCCAGATGCCGGGTAAAGCTGCCGGCGACGTTCGCCATCAGCCGGCCGTAACTGCCGCGGACCTGCTCGACCGCCTCGGCCATCGGGCCGTCCAGGACGACCTGGTCGCCGACCGCCTGTTCGAGTTCCCGCTGAAGCTGGTCGACGCGCCGGAGTGACGCGACGTAGTATTCGATCAGCGCGTTGATGTCGCAGACATGGTCGGAGAGCTGGCGTTCGCCGTCGGCGCAGGCTTCGGCGAGCGCCAGCACCGAGCGCAGCAGCCCCCAATGCAGCTGGCTCTCGCCGGTCTCGGCCCAGACCGAGTTGCCGTGGCGGTCGGCAATCGTCCGGACCTGGTCCAGGCGGTCTGCTTTGAAGGCGCGGCCGGCGGCGGCCAGAAAACTCCGCTCCTCGAACGGAAAGGTGTCGCGTTCGCCGAGCTCCGCGAGGTCCCGGCAGGCTGCGACCATGCCGAGTTCCCCCTCGACCGCGATCGCCCGCGCGACGTAGTCGTGGCGGAACCGCTTGTCGCTGCGCAGGCTGTCGCAGAGGTCGGCCACGGTCGCTCTGGCCGGAGTCGGCGCATGGGGAACGCCGGCCAGTGCCGGCGGCAGCGCGCCGGGCAGGTCGAAGCTGAACTCGCTGAACAGCAAGCTGCGCCACAGCTCGTCGGCAATCGCCGACCAGGTCTTGCCCTTGGTCATCAGCTTGAGGCCCAGCGTCGCCTCGAACAGCGCCCTGGCCTCGGGCACCCAGCCCGGCGCCCCCTGCAGCGCTGCTTTTTGCGCCGCTGTCGGCACCAGCAGCGCCAGCAGGATTTCCCGCGCCGACGCCGTCCCGAGCAGCGCGTTGAGGGTCGGCCACTTCGCCCCGCCGCCGACCCCGTCGATCACCTCGAACGAAGGCGACGGGTCATCGGCGAACAGTTTGCGGATTTCGGTCTGCTGATCGGGCACCGCGCGCAGACAAAGGTTGAGATAGTCGTGGCCGTCGCCATCGGGAAACACCGCACCGAAGGTGCTATAGGCCGAGAACGGGTCGACCTGCTTCTCCAGGTCGGTGATCGGCCGGCGTTTGGGGATGTAGATCAGCAGCTCGTGCGGTCTCGCGACCGCCGCCGCGACCTCCGCCAGGGCGGTCATCGCCGCTTCCCGCGCGGCGATGCTGCCGACCCCGGCATCGACCACGGTCACCCGCGGTCCGGCCATCGCCAGGCACAGCGCGTGGTAGCGGCGGTCGGGATCATAGACCACGAGGACGCCGCGCCGTTGCAGCGGCGGCGTGAAGATCTGGTCGCGGATGAAATCCCGGATCGCCATGGCATCAGCCTTTCGCCTTGCGGCCGCGCCTGGCCGGGGTCTTGCCCGCCGCTTGAGCGGGCGGTTGGTAGAGCGACTCCAGGTCGTGGGCGATCGCCAGCGACTTGTCGCTGCGGCATTTCTCCCGCACCCGGTCGGGCCACCAGGTCATGGCGAGGTGCGCCCAGTCGTAGTCGCCCTGCTCCAGCGTCTCCCAGGTTTCCTTCAGCAGTTTCTGCCAGGGGGCGAAGCGGAACAGCCGCCACAGCGGGGCGGCGGTGATCTGAACCCCGTCGTCATGATTGGGCTTCCAGATCGGGGCCAGGCGGAGCAGTTCGGCCCGCAAGGCGCGCAGCTCGTCGGCCAGCGCCTCCTGTGCCTCCAGGGTCTTTTCCTCGTCGCGGGAGCGGCCGGTCTGTTGCTTCAGGGCCTGGACCGCGCGGGCGACCTGATCCAGCCTGGGTTCGACGAAGTCGTTGGCGGCCAGGAACAGGGTCTGGTCGGTCAGCGCCGGATAATAGAGCCACAGGGTATAGGAGCCCGAGGCGGTGGCCAGCGGCCAATAGATCGGCGCCTTGCGCCGGCTCTTGCTGTAAAGCTTCAGGTGCATCGGGAAGAACTCGCGCCGCAGCCAGGCCCGGACCTCGACCGCCACCTCGACCGCGACCCGTTCCAGCACGGTCTCGATCAGATGCGCCAAGTCGTGGCGATGCCCGCGGTCATCGACCAGGATGCCCGGATGAAGATGGAACGGCGGGTCGCCATCGGGGACCATGCCGGGGCTCTTGGCTAGAAGTGGGGCAAATAGATTTGAATGAGGAGGCTTTGCACGTTCGCCAGTTACTAAACGAATATCGAATCTACCGAAAGCCACCCCAACAGCCCACGAAACTACGTCTATTGGAGAGCTCTCGAAAAAAGCTGAGTGCTGAGATTCGGCCCAAGGAATATCGTCGACACTTAACTCGAATAACTCAATTACGATTCGATTTATTTCATCTTCTAATTTATGTATACCCTCTATTTCAGTGGCGTCTTGATCAAAAATCACGTTTGGGCCAACGAATACTCTTGAAGTTTCATCAAAACTATATGAATTACAAATTAATGTTGCTATGCCGCGAGCGCATCTTTCTAGAGAATCTGACATGTCTCCTTTTAGCTCCGGAACGGGTATTTCACCAATTGCACCACTTTGCTTGTGGAGTCCGCAGGTATCTCTGACAAATGCTCTAACTATCGATGAGTTCAAATAAGCTAGCAGCGCAAATACATTGATACCACGACTTGGCAGTATAGCCTTCCCTTCACGGGTTGGAACAAATTCTTTCGGCAAAATAGATGCATGAAATACACTTGATTGCTTGGGAAAACTCAACCCTTCTATGAAATAATTCGATATTCCAGACTGATCATAAGGACGCCATCCATCTCCTGAAGTCATTTCAACCCATAGACTCCCTTTTGGCGTTCTCCAATCTGCTACACCCAAGTCCTGCCGCCAGAAAGGAGAGAAGTCACCTCCATTGGCCAAAGAAGCCCAACGTTTACCTGAACCAATGGAATCGCACTTAACCTCATACCAAGCTAAATATGTTCTCTCAGCCTTATTTGAACCAAGACCACGGGGAAGATTTGCAATATCTGATAATTTACCCCATCTAAGCGCCTTATCTAAGACAGAAGATGGAAGAGAGTATGAGAATGCGGCCCCAGGGAGGTATGAAAACGCTCCTAGAGGCTTATAAAGCCACAACCCACTGCTCTGCAATAAAGCCGATTCTTTCTCATTGGCTTGCCTAGCGTCGCAGAAGCCACATTCAGCTGAGGCACTTTCACGCATTACGTAGGCACAGACCTGAACATCTGCGTCAAGCACTCCCCACCCAAGATCTGCGACGAGGTAGAGCTTCTGCGGAGATGCGGCTAATTCTTCTCTAAATTGCTCAAAAGAGGCTTGAGTCAAAAATGTACGATCTGTAATGCAGCCTATTGTGTTTGCCCCCAATTTTTTTGTTCTCATCACAAAATCAACATATAGATTCCCTGATGAAATAAAGCGAGAATTGCCGGCCTTTGGCGGCATCCCGAACGGCGGATTCATCACCACCACGTCGAAGGGTTGGGCAACCAGGCCGATCAGGCGCAGCCCCTCCAGGGCGTCGCGGGTAAACAGCCGGTTGCGGAACGGCACGGCGGCGACATGGGCGAAGTCGTCGAGCGCCCGGCGCAGCCGCCGCTCGGCGTTCAGCCACTGGGTCTCGTCCTCGGTCCGGAACAGCGCGCCATGCTCGCCGAACACCTCGCGGACCAGCGCCGGCACCGCGCGTTCGGTCTGCAGCAGCACCCCCAGCTCGGGCAGGTCCTTGAGCAGCACCAGGGTGCGCTCGAACAGCTCGGCATCGAGCGGGTTCATCCGCGCCATCAAGGCCCGGCGCAGATCGAGTTCGGCCGGCGGCGCCACCGCGGCGACGACGTTGCCGCGCCCGACCGCCGGGCGATCATCCGGTTTGACGCCAGCGGCGTTCCAGGCCCGCTGGGCGCGCAGCCACAGCGCGAGCGAGGCGATCTGGGTCGCCCGCGGGTCGATGTCGACGCCGTAGATATTGCGCTCCAGGATCAGCCGCGGCACCTCGCGGCGGAACGCCGCCTCGTCGGCATAGGCGGTGGTCAGCGGCGTCAGGCCCTCGGCGCCGGTGAGGCTCCCCGGACCGTTGGCGCACTCGAACGCCCAGGCCTCGTGGTAGATGGTCTGGAACACATCGAAGGCATAGAGGCCGAAATGCATCGACCCGCAGGCGGGGTCGAGCAGCTTCAGGCTGCGCGGGTCACGGGGCCGGGCCGGCCGGTCACCGGTCAACTCCTCCGGCCTGAGCACCAGGAAGCGGCAGGTGTCGACCAGGCCGGTGCGCCCGGCCATCTGGTCGAACCACTGGCGCGCCAGCGTGTTGTCGACCAGGAACTCGACGACGTAGCGCGGGGTGAAGAACTGGTTGCGCACCGCCAGCTCGCGGCTGTTGCGCGGCGCGCCCGACTCCTTGCGCATGCGTTTGCGCTCGGCCGCGGCGTTGAAATACTGGTAGATCCAGCCGATGGTCTCGTCTTCGCGCCACATGCCGTCGAGCGCCTCGGCGTTGACCAGGCCGAGCAGCCGGAGCAGCGCGGGTTCGGACGGAAACAGCCGGCCGAACGGGGAATGCCGGTCGAACAGCGCCGGCAGTTCGCCGACGAACATATCGAACACGCTGAACAGAAAGATGCGGTAGGCCTCGCCGGTCTCGCCCAGGGCGGCACCGGCAACGCGCTGGTAGAGCTGGAACGCCTTGGACTGGTAGCCCTTGGCGACGCTTTCCAAGAGGATGCCCCTGGCTTCCATCATGCGCAACGCCGCCAGCCGGTTGAGCACCGTGAACGCCTGCTCGCGGGCGATCCGCTCCAGGACCTGGCGGCGCTGCTCGACCGACGGATCGGGTCCGCCGCCGAGATAATGGTCCAGGATGTCCCGCAGCACCCTGGCGGTTTCCAGCCGCTGGTCGTCGAGATCGGCGAGCCGGTCCAGCCCGGCGACGGCGCCGGAGCCGGGGTCCATGCCGTAGCTGTGCTGAAGCTGCGACACGAACTCCGCGGTCAGGAGGTCGCGCGCCTCCCCGACGAAGCTCTGCAACGTGCCGCGGGTCGCGTCGTCGAAGGGCATGGGAGGGCCTCAGTCCGCCAGGGTGAGATCGAAATCGGCGCTGGCGATCTCGGCACGAAGCTTGATCAGCCGGGCAATCAGCTGGTCAAGCTCGCCCACCGCCGTGATGGTTCTGGGCACCACCAGGGTCAGGCGCGGCCGGAGCGGCGGCGGCTCGGCGGGCGACTGCGGCGCCAGGACCGCGCTCGGCATCGGGCTCGGCATCGGGCTCGGCATCGGGCTCGGCATCGCGGGCTTGGTGCGCTGAAGACGCCGTTCGCGCCCCAGGCGGGCAACCCATTTCCTGGCATCACTGATCGCGCTGTCGATGTCGAACTGGCCGGCGATCAGCGTTCTCAAGCCGGCCATGCCGTCGCCAACCGTCGCCGCCTTGGCCTGGATGCCGTCCAGAAGCCGCGACTGCTCCTCTCCGGTCAGCTCCGGCCAATCGGGCAGCGTCTGCAGGTCGCGTTCGGCCTCGGCCAGCCGCTCCTGCTGGGCTGCGCGCAGGTCGCGGGCGGCCCCGGCGATCCGTCCCTCCAGCGCGGTGAGCCTGGTCGCCAGATCGGCCTTGTGCTTGTGGAAATCGGCCTGGGCCAGCTGCTGCCCGATGAGGTCCAGGTCCTCCTGGACCGCCTGGCGAAGCGCCCCCGGTGCGCCCGACAACGGCAGGGCGGCGATCTCCCGCGCGACACCGCGCAACTGGCGGATGGTGTCCGAGACGCCCTGGTCGAAGGCGTTCTTGACCGCGATCGCCCATTTCAGCCCGTCATAGAGCGGGGACTCCGCCGATCCGAAGCGGGTCGGCGCGTCGGACGCGTCGGTCTGAAGCATGGCCGCAATCTGCCGGTTGATCGTGTCCATGGTCTCGGCGCCGGGCAGGCCCAGGGTCGTCAGACGCTCCGACAGCCCCGACAGCCGATTCTGGAGTTCGGGCAGCTTCTGCCGGGCCGCCTTGCTGATATCGTCCTCAAGCGGCAGTATCTGCTCGCCGCACAGATCGGTCAGGCGCTCGGCGGCCTTGGCCAGCGCGTCGATCGACGGACGATCGTGGCGCAGCGCAACCCCGATCGACCTGAAGGCCTGGTTGGTCTTGAGCGCATCCACCGCCTGCTGGCCGTTGACCGTGACCTCGCGGCCGCCGACCTTGAGCTTGATCTCGGTCGCCAGCAGCAGGGCCGCCACCATGTAGCGGACGGTGTCCGGCGACCAGCCGAACGGATAGGCGGAGAACTTGTCCAGAAGCTGCTTGCCTTCGACCGCGCCGGTGCGCTCGATGAAATCCCGGATGCTGACCAGCCCCTTGTGGGTCACCCGGATCTTCGGCGCCGCCCCCAGTTCGACCAAGCCCAGCGGGTCGAGCTGGGAGGTGATGCTGCGCAGGTTCGGCGCCCGCAGGAATTTCTCGGCCAGCGCGGTCTCGACCCGTTCCGGGGCCTCGGGGTAACGGTTGAAGACCTGCACGGCCGCTTCGCTGAGACAGGCGCGCGCCGACTTGCCGGTGTCCGGTCCGAGGCTGTCGGCCGCCGTGGCCCGGCCGCGGAACAGGAAGGATCCCTGGGCCAGACTGTGGGCAAAGCCGTCCTGGAGGTCTCTGGTCAGACGGGCGGCCCGATCATTCTGGCTGGTGCAGTATTCCCGGATCTCCTTGTCCGGATCGCTGCGGTAGTTTTCAGCGATGCGCTCGCAGCGATAGGTGTCGGCAATCAGCTCGGCGGCGGCGGCCGGGGTTCGTCCGAGCACATAAATGGTAGCCTCGCTGGCCCGCTCGCGGGACTCGTCGAGTAACCGGCTCCGGGTGGCGTCATAGTCCGCGGGGTCGGCGAACACGACATGCATCTGGATGGGATCGCGTTCGCCCCACAGCGCATGCGACTGACCGCCGACGACCTGCCTGACGCCGGCCGAGACGGTGAGCGACCCGTGAACCTTGACGCTCGGCTGCGGCTCGAACACGTCGCGCAGGGCCTTGTTCTGGATGCGCCGGATATCCGGCGTCCTGACCGTGATCTGGCCGCGCTCCTGTTCGATTTCGGCCAGCTTCTCGGAAAAGAAGCGGAGATTGCCCTGCTTCTCCATCAGCGGAATGAACTGGTCCTTCAGCATGCCGTCGACCGCAGTCTTGACGCGGTCCGCCACCGGCTCCGCATCAATCGCCCCATGCATCAGCGCGGCGACGTTCTGAACATTGGCCGGAAGGTTGTCGAGGATCTGCAGGATAGCGATGGTCTTGGCGATGTCGATTTTCAGGTCTTCATCGGCCGTGCGCAACCTGACCTTTTCGACGGCGCGGTGGATCTGCGGGTAGGCCCGTTTGATGTCCCGGTCCAGGGAATCGTAAAGGGTGACGGTGCTGACCAGCCACCCGACGGACTGGTCGGCGACCGGCTGCTGACGCCCCGCGCCTTCGATCAGAATATCCTGGACAACCTTGATCGCCGATCTCAGGCCGATACCGCCGGTGGACTTGGCGAGTGCGCCCAGCAGGTGCAGCAGGATGTCGAAGTGGGCGGGCAGAAACGGATAGAGGTTGATGAAGGACGTACGATCCAGCTTGGCATCGTAGCTCTTGGCGTCGGCCAGCCTGGCGCAGTGGCGCAGCTGGGCGCCATGGCGGTCAAACAGGTCGCCGAGCAAGCTTTCCCCGCCCGGCGACTTGCCCAACAGGCGGCTATAGCAGATTTCCCGGATATCGCTGGATTCCAGGTCGACCGTGATGGGGAAGCGGTCCTTCAGTTTGAACAGCTCCGGCGAGTTGACCGCGGCCCTGGGGTCGTCCTCGGTCAGGGTCTGCTGGGCGGTACCAACGATCCAGACCTTGCCGCCGCCGAGGACCTTGAGGTTTTCAGCCAAGCCCTGGAGGTCGAGAATCTTGTTCTGGTTGCTGCCGACGTATTGGCCAATCTCGTCGACGATAAAGATGATCTTGTCTTTGCCCGAGAAGTCCCGGACGACGTCGATCATCTCCCGGACTCGGTCGTTCATCAGATAGATGGCGTCGCTGGATGTCGCGGCGAACGCGTGCTCGGTGCGGAACAGCGCGGGATACATGTGGTGAGCCAGCCTCGGCAGCAGACTGTCCACGACCAGCTCGTCGTTCTGGAAGTCGCGCCAGGGTTGGCCGGTTTCGGTCAGGAACAGACCTTCGAACTCGGCGTGACGGCCATCCTTCTTCAGTTTCCGCTCGAACGCCGCGACCTTGACATTGCGAGAGTAGCCGGCGTGCTGGAGCGTCTTGTGGTAGAGCACGGTCGATACTTCGGCCAGGGTGGCGCCGGCAATCTGCTCGCTCGCGAGGTCGAGCATGACAACCGCCGCGGGAAAGCGCGAGGCGACGGTATTGAGCAATGCCTTGGTCTGGGCCTTGCGCAGGCGGTTCTGGAGGTGCTTCAGGAACGACTGGCCGTCGATGACAATGCGACCATCAAATGCCAAGCCGAGGTACTTGGTGAAGGAACTCTTGCCCGATCCGTAGAAGCCCGACACCCAGACGCCGACCTCGTGGCCGCCGCCGGCCTCCATCGCCGTCTTCATCTTTTCCAGCAGGTCTTCCATTTGCCGCTCGATGGAATCGGTCACGACGTATTCGGAAATCTCGGCCTTGAGGCGCGCCTCCTGGGACACCCCGTAAGTGATGACCTTCTCGATCGAGCGGTTGATGTCCTTGCCCGGGTCGAACAGCGTGCGGATCGTGGCCATGGTGTCTCCAGTCATTTGGTGGTGCCGGGCCGATCAGCCGCCGACGTGGACGGAACGATAGTTTCCGTCTTCCGGATAGAACCCAAGGAAGCGCAGGCCGGTCTTTCCGGCACGGACGCCCGGATAAAAGAAGACCGTCGGGACGTGGAATTTCCCCTGTAGATGCGCCTCGATGGCTCCGATCCTCAGATAGGGATGCAGAGCCTCCAGGTCGGTCACCAGGACGATGGCGTTTCGCTGGCCCTCCAGACTGGTAAGCAGGGCCTCCAGTCTCAATTGGAGCTGCTGCCGACTGGTCAGCGCGTTTGCCAGTGACGCATTGGTCCGGCTCCAATCGAGCGGGGCCTTCTGATCGGCGGCGAGCCAGATCTCCCGCATCGGCGCACCGGCCAGGATCTCGGCGACATGTTGCGCGATCGAGAACGTCTGCACCTGCCACCCGGCGTTCGACAGCCGCCAGTGCCATCCGGGCATCTCGCGCTTGACGTCGAGGATCGCCGCGGGCTCGAACACGAGGTAGAA
This sequence comes from Azospirillum sp., assembly GCA_016124535.1. Lineage (GTDB taxonomy): Bacteria > Pseudomonadota > Alphaproteobacteria > Azospirillales > Azospirillaceae > RI-112. The sequence goes on along the minus strand of WGNK01000020.1, from coordinate 258,691 downwards.
AATCGGCTCGAAACTGGCATGGGCGAATTCCCGCCCGGCCTCGATCCGCCGCAGCAACTCGTCGAAATCAGCCCGAAGCGAGGACATCGGCCAGTTCCTCCATGCTCTTTATTTTCCAGGCGATATGCGTGACTGTTCCTGCAGTTTGAAGAATAATCTTGCCGTCAAGTGCCAGCCGCTTCATCTCGTCGAGCACGTCCTCCGTTCGCAGGCCGAACAGCGACCAGTCCCGGTGACGGACGACGGCGTTGTCTCCCAGTCCCTTGAAATGCAAGTCGTGGGCAAGGAAGGCGACCACGGGCATAGTGGCACGGAAGGTCAGGATTTTTCCGCCGCTCCGGATGCTGCTCAGCAGGCCGAAGTCCTCGCAGGTCCCCAGCAGGTATTGGGACATGCGGATCATCGTGGTGTCGGACCAGCGCTTCCTGGTCCTGCCGGACTCTACCGCCCGCTGGACGAAGTTGGCGGCATCATCCTTTCCCACCGACGCCTGACCCGAAGCATATCGACTCCAGTATACGCCGGTGATGAAGTCATACAGGATCGGGTTGGCCCGGCAGGCATGGATGTAGAGAAGGGTCCTGAACTCGGGTGCGCCGATGCCGCCGTGAACCGCTTTCAGGAAGGCCGCCGGCCGGCCCCCATCGCTCAGGAACCGTGGGCCGAACGCCTCGACCACCATATTGGTGAGCCGACGCGCCGACATCGTCGGGAAAAGGCCGGAATCGAGCGCCGCCTTGACCAGATCGGTCGCCCCCAGGCCGGGCTTCCAGACTTCGAGCAGACGGATCGTCTCGGCGATCAGACCCAGTCCCGCACCGAGCTGTACGCCGTAGAAGGGAAGCTCGCTCACGGTCATCCTGCGAAATACGGAAGGCTCTGGACCCCGGAACCAAACGCCCCACGGTAATGACTCGCCACCAGCGCAATCCAGTCCGTCCCGCGCAACGCATTCACCGCGCCGATACACATCGGCCCCGGCTTGGCGACGACATCGCGGTCACCAAGTATGCTCAAATCCCTCAAAGCGGCATCGACTGAATCGGCTGACGGGGGGGCTCCGGAGGCCATTAGGTCCCGGTGGATGTCCTCTTCCGTGGCTTCTGGAAGGCGGAAGAGGTGACAGGCGCGACCGACCCCGATCACGGCATCATGGACTCGTCGGGCAGCCTCGGTCACCCCGACGACCTTCGCAAGGCCGGCAGATTTGCCAAACACCGGTGCCAGAAAGGCCTCGCCGGGAGGGGACAGGAATGAAGAGTGCCACCAGTTCAACTGGGTCCGTTCACCCAGGTAACCGACGAGAATTCTCAATCGTACGATGTCCAGGCTGTCATTCATGCAACCTCACCTTCCGGCTCTTCTCAGGCGCTCGGCCGCGTCCAGCGCCGGCAGCGTCACCTGAAGCACCCGCGCCAGCCCCCGATCGGAAAACGTCTCCGCCTCAGCCAATTTCCTGATACTGCCATATTTCTCGCGGCCGAACAGCCGCTTCGACCGACGCGCCCGCCTCGCCCGCTGGTCGTGTCCGGCCGGGTGGTGTGGGAGCGGTGGACAACCGGCCCCCCGGAGCGACCGTCACGAGTTCGGCGGAGACCAGCCGGTTACTCGTAGCAGTGGTGATCGTTGGGCTTGGAGCAGGGTCAAATCAACAGATACTTCAACCGCCCGGGGACAGGACCAGGACCGAGGACGTGATCGACGCTCGCCCGGCTTTGTCCAACAGCGCCGATGCCGGCGTCAGAAACCCCGCCGAGGCCGGCCGGCTCGCCTGCATGGCTTCACCGGGAAGAACTGAGTCCAGCCGCACTCGACCCACCCGCTGGAACACCTCCACGGTGCGATCGACCACCCCGCCGGGGGCCTCGGAATCGTTCCGAACGAAGTTGACCATGGCGACCGCGGCAACGAGTGCGACCATCGCCGCGGCCGCCGCTTTGCGTCACGTTTACCCTGCTGCCGGGTTTTGCCCATTCGCCGGTTCGGGCGGCAACCCGGGTCGGTTCCGGCGACGGCTGGCGATCGGCGTCAGCCCTGCCTGACCGCTGCCGCGGAGCTCTTCCGGTCCGCTGCCGCGGGACCAGAGGGGGCTCGCTGCCCGATCCCGAAAGTGGCGCCCCATTTTGCTGCATTGCAGCATTGAATCGGGAAATTTCGCGAGGGGGCTACAAACCTTCATAAATGATGAGGATATTGAAGCATCTTCTCCGCAGCTTGATCCCGGTCCCCATGTCGATCCGCAATCTCGAATTTCTGCTCAAACCAACGTCGATCGCGCTGATCGGTGCCAGCCGACGGCCCAACTCGATCGGCGCGGTGGTTGCGCGCAATCTGTTCAATGCCGGATTCGAGGGGCCGATCATGCCGGTCCATCCGCGCGAACGGGCGATCGAAGGCGTGCTGGCCTATCCCAGCGTCGCAGCCTTGCCGCTCACCCCCGATCTGGCGGTGATCTGCACCCCGCCCGACAGCGTGCCCGGCCTGATCGATGAATTGGGCGCCCGCGGGACGAAGGCGGCGGTGGTGATCACCGCCGGCTTCGGCGAACTCGGCGCGGAGGGCAAAGCCCTCCAGCAAAAGCTGCTCGACGCCGCCAAGCCCCACCTGCTGCGGATCCTCGGCCCCAATTGCCTGGGCCTGATGGTGCCAGGTCAGGGCGTCAATGCCAGCTTCGTCCATATTCCGCCGCTGAAGGGAGACGTGGCCCTGGTCGCCCAGTCGGGGGCGGTGGTCACCGCGGTGGTCGATTGGGCGACTTCGCGCGGCATCGGCTTCTCCCATCTGTTATCGCTCGGCGATGTCGCCGATGTCGATTTCGGCGACCTGATCGACCACTTGGCCAATGACGGCAATGTCCGCTCGATCCTGCTCTACATCGAGGCGGTCGGCCAGACCCGCAAATTCCTGTCGGCGGCACGCGCCGCGGCGCGCCAGAAGCCGGTGATCGTGATCAAGGCCGGGCGCAGCGACGAGGCGGCCAAGGCGGCCAGTTCCCACACCGGCGCCCTGGCCGGGTCCGATGCGGTATACGACGCGGCGTTCCGCCGGGCCGGCATCCTGCGGGTCGAGGAGTTGGACGAACTGTTCGCCGCGGTCGAAACGCTGGCGATGTGCGGCAATCTGTCGGGTGGCCGCGGCTTTGGCGACCGGCTGGCGATCGTGACCAATGGCGGCGGCATCGGCGTGCTCGCCACCGACACCCTGATCAAGGCCGGCGGCCGGCTGGCGCCGCTCTCGGCCGAAACGATCGCCAGGCTGAACGGCGTGCTGCCGGCGGTGTGGTCGAAGGCCAATCCGATCGACATCATCGGCGATGCCCCGGCCAAGCGCTATGCCGACGCCTTGTCGATCCTGCTCGAAGACCGGGATATCGACGCGCTGTTGGTGATGAATTGTCCGACCGCGGTCGGCGACAGCTATTGGGCAGCCCAGGCGGTGATCGAGACGCTGGCCAAACAGCCGAAGGATCAGCGCCGCCCGGTCCTGACCACCTGGCTAGGCGAAGGGGCCGCCGCCGAATCACGGCGCCTGTTTGCCGCCAACAGGATCCCGACCTATCAGACGCCGCGCGATGCGATCGCCGCCTTCATGCACATGGTGCATTATCGCAAGAGCCAGGAACTGTTGATGGAGACCCCTGCCTCGGTGACCGAGTATCTCCAGCCCGACACCGGGCTGGCGACCCGGATCATCAACGCCGTGCTCGACGAGGGCCGGGAGTGGCTGTCGGAGGTCGAATCCAAGAAAGTGTTGGCGGCCTATGGCGTGCCGGTGGTCAGGACGTTGTCGGCCCGGACCCCCGACGAAGCGGCCGAGGCGGCGCGCACCCTGAAGCGACCGGTGGCGCTGAAGATTTTGTCCCCCGACATCACCCACAAATCCGATGTCGACGGCGTGGTCCTGCGGCTGGCCGAGCCCGAGCATGTCCGCGCCGCCGCGGTGCGCATGCTGACCCAGGTCGCTAAATTCAAGCCCAACGCCAGGATCGAGGGCTTTACCGTCCAGGAAATGGCGGTCCTCGACGATCCCCATGAGCTGATCGTCGGCATGGTCAACGACCATCTGTTCGGACCGGTGATCCTGTTCGGCCAGGGCGGCACCTCGGTCGAGGTGGTCGGCGACAAGGCCTTGGCACTGCCGCCGCTGAACATGAACCTGGCCCGCGACCTGATGTCCCGGACGCGCATCTGGAAGCTGCTCCAGGGCTATCGCGGCCGGCCGCCGGCGGAGCTGGACGCGATTGCGGTGGCGCTTAACATGGTCTCGCAGCTGGTGATCGACTTCCCGCAGATTCAGGAGCTCGACATCAACCCGCTATTCGCCGACCCGGCCGGTGTAGTCGCGATCGACGCCCGGATCAGGGTGACCCGGACCGCCGAAGACGGTCAGAAGCGCTTGGCGATCCGGCCCTATCCCAAGGACCTCGAAGAGATCGCGCGCCTGCGCGACGGTCGTTGGTTCCTGTTGCGCCCGATCCGCCCCGAGGACGAACCGCTGCTCCACCGCATGTTCGAGAGGATGACCCCGGAGGACATCCGGCTGCGCTTCTTCGCGCCGATGAAACAGCTCAGCCATCAGGCGGCGGCACGCATGACCCAGATCGACTATGACCGGGAAATGGGGCTGGTCGCGGTGGCGCCGGGCACCGACGGCATTGGCGAAGAGATGTACGGCGTGGTGCGCATCGCCGCCGACCCCGACAACGTCAAGGCGGAATACGCGGTGATGGTGCGCTCCGACCTCAAGGGCCACGGCCTGGGCTATCTGCTGATGAACAAGATCATCGCCTATGCCCGCGACCGCGGCATCGGCGAGTTGTTCGGGGAAGTCTTGCGCGAGAACAGCACGATGCTGCAGGTGTGTTCCGAACTCGGCTTCATCCGCCGCGACCACCCCGAAGAACCGAGCGTGGTCGAAGTCCGCTGCAAGCTCTAAGCCCCGAATTTCCGGGGGTGCCAGGGGGCCTCACGGCCCCCTGGTCCTTTTTTTGCGACCGCGGAAGGCGATCCCGCGCAGACCGGCTGGCGCGCCCCCTTGACCAGCTCTTGTCTAGTTCTTGCTCTTATCGACCAGGCGGCGCTCGGCGATCCACGGCATCATGGCGCGCAGCCGCTCGCCGACCTGCTCGATCGGATGGGCGGCGGCACGGCGGCGGCGCGCTTTGAAGCTGGGCTGGCCGACCTTGTTCTCGACCATCCACTCGCGAGCGAATTTTCCCGTCTGGATCTCATCGAGAATGCGCTTCATCTCGGCCTTGGTCGCATCGGTAACCACGCGCGGGCCGCGGGTGTAGTCGCCGTATTCCGCGGTGTTGGAGATCGAGTAGCGCATATTGGCGATGCCGCCCTCGTAGATCAGGTCGACGATCAGCTTGACCTCGTGCAGGCACTCGAAATAGGCCATCTCGGGCGCATAGCCCGCCTCGACCAAGGTCTCGAAGCCGGCGGTGATCAGGCTGGTCAGGCCGCCGCACAGCACCACCTGCTCGCCGAACAGGTCGGTCTCGCATTCCTCGCGGAAGGTGGTTTCGATAATGCCGGCGCGGCCGCCGCCGATCGCCGAGGCATAGCTCAGCGCCACTTCCATGGCATTGCCGGTGGCATTCTGATGCACCGCGACCAGACAGGGCACCCCGCCGCCACGCTGGTATTCCGAGCGTACGGTATGGCCGGGACCCTTGGGGGCGACCATGAACACGTCCAGGTCACCGCGCGGCTCGATCAGGTTGAAATGAACATTGAGGCCATGGGCGAAGGCCAGCGCCGCACCCGGTTTCAGGTTGGGCGCCAGGTGATCGCGGTAGAGGTCACCCTGGAGTTCGTCCGGGGTCAGGATCATCATGACATCGGCGAGTTTGGCGGCCTCGGCCGGCTCAAGCACGGTGAAGCCGGCGTTGCTCGCCTTGGCGACGCTGGCCGAGCTGCCGCGCAGGGACACCACGACGTCTTTGACGCCGCTGTCGCGCAGGTTGATGGCGTGGGCATGGCCCTGACTGCCGTAGCCGACCACGACAACTTTCTTGCCCTTGATCAGGTTAACGTCGGCGTCCCGATCGTAATAAACGCGCATGGTGGTAGTCCTTGGATAGTTAGTGGCAGCGTCACTCGGGGGCGCTGCCCCCGAGACCCCCGCCAAAGGCCGACGGCCCTTGGAACCCGTGAACGGGGGTCCAAGGGGGCCCAAGGCCCCCTTGCCTTGGTTTCTAGAATCCGCCCGGCCCGCGGCCGATCGCCACGATGCCGGTACGGCTGGTCTCGATCATGCCGAGCTGGCTCATCAAGCCGGCGAACTCGTTGAGTTCGTCGCCGGTTCCGGTGATCTCGAACACGAACGAAGTGAGCGTGGCATCGACCACCCGCGCCTTGAAGATATCGGCGAGCCGCAGCGCCTCGATGCGCTTTTCGCCGGTCCCGACCACCTTGACCAGCGCCAGTTCGCGCTCGATGCACGGCTTCTCGTCGTCGCTGAGATCGCGCACCTTGTGGATCGGCACCAAACGGTCGAGTTGGGCCTTGATCTGCTCGATCACCATGCGAGTGCCGGAGGTTACGATGGTGATGCGACTAAGTCGCTGCACCGGATCGACCTCGGAGACGGTCAGGCTCTCGATGTTGTAGCCGCGGCCGGAGAACAAACCGATGACGCGGGCGAGCACACCCGGCTCGTTGTCGACCACGACGGCGATGGTGTGCTTTTCGATCTTGGCATTCAGGTCATTGGGCATGGGTCGGTTCTTTTTCCATCAATTTCGACATTTTCTCGTTCAGCCCACCAACTCTCGAGCGTACGGCATCAAAAAGGTCTTCAAGCGCGTCACTTGACTCAAATTCCTCTAAACTAAACCCCTCATCATCAGGGATTTCCAGAACATGTCTGGTTGTCCAGAACAAATCAGGCTCTTGTTCTCCATAATAGTGAACCAAATTCTTCTCCTGGACGCGATAAAGTCTGAACCTCACACCTTCGCATTTCGCAACATAGATCGCCGAGGTTAAATCGCCTTTGCTCGTCAGATGCAAATGTTCGCTGCTCTTTTTCCAGGACAGGCGTCCCTCGACGGTCTGCCGAAGCAGGTTCGTCAACAACGCTATCTGATCGTCTCTATTCGTCACCGCCGCCTCCGACTCGCCGATCTGCCAGCATGGCCCTGACGTCACTCATAAAGATGCTCAGCTCCTTGATAATCTGCCATAGAATGTCTTCGATTTCCTTTGGATTCTCGGAGGCCCGCTGTCCGCCAGTCGTTTGGTCGAAATTCCGTTCCAACTCGCGAAGGCGCCCTAAGCGTTTGCGGATATCGGGCGACAGCACCCCGCGAACTCTATAGGCGTTTTCAAGGCACTGTTTCAGCTCAATCTCAAAATCGCGGCCGCCATATTTATGGTCTTGTACTCGGGTCTTGATACCCCGAATGCTTTTGGCAATCTCTCGAAGTATCTGGTCTGCTCTTGCGTTGAAAACCAGCCGGCGCTTCAATCTGCCGATTTGCCACGTATTATAACTAGTGACGATAAGCGCGGCCAGCGAGGCGACATCCGCAATTCTGCCAACGGCCTCCCACATGGCGCCGCCCCACTCCCGGTCAAGAGCCTGCCCCTATACCAGGACCATGCCCTCCTCCGGGGTGGCGTCTTCGGTGGTGTCCGAGGGGCCGAGCAGGATGTCGTTGTGGGCGCGGCCGCCGGGGATCATCGGGAAGCAGTTTTCCTTGGGATCGACGCACATGTCGACGATCACCGGCTGCTTGACCCGGATCATCTCGGCGATCACGTCATCGACCTCGGAGACTTTCGACGCCCGCAGGCCGACCGCGCCGAAAGCCTCGGCCAGCTTGACGAAGTCGGGCAAGGCCTCGCTGTAGCTTTCGGAATAGCGGCTGCCGTGGAGCAGTTCCTGCCACTGGCGGACCATGCCCATGTACTGGTTGTTGAGGATGAACACCTTGACCGGGGTGCGGTATTGCACGGCGGTGCTCATCTCCTGGATGTTCATCATGATCGAGGCTTCGCCGGCGACGTCGACCACCAGCGACTCCGGATGGGCCAGCTGGCAGCCGATCGCCGCCGGCAGGCCATAGCCCATGGTGCCGAGCCCGCCCGAGGTCAGCCAGCGGTTGGGCTGCTCGAAGGGCAGGAATTGGGCCGCCCACATCTGGTGCTGACCGACCTCGGTGGTGATGTAATGGTCGATGCCGCGGATCGCGTCGCGCAGACGCTCGATGGCGTATTGCGGTTTGATGATTCGGTCGGTCTTCTGGTAGCGCAGGCAGTCGCGCTTGCGCCACAACTCGATCTGCGCCCACCACGCCTTCAGCGCCGCCTGGTCGGGGCGCTTCTGGCGCGCCTTCCAGATGCGGATCATATCCTCCAGGACATGGCCGGCGTCGCCGATGATCGCAAGATCGACCGCAACATTCTTGTTGATCGAGCTGGGATCGATATCGACGTGGATTTTTTTCGAACCCGGCGCGAATTCCGAGATTTTTCCCGTGACCCGGTCGTCGAAGCGGGCGCCGATGCAGATCATGACGTCGCAGCCGTGCATCGCCAGATTGGCTTCGTAGGTGCCGTGCATCCCGAGCATGCCGAGGAACAGCGGATCAGAGGCCGGAAACGCCCCCAAACCCATCAGGGTATTGGTGCAGGGATAGCCGGTCATATGGACGAACTGGGTCAGCAGCTTGGACGCCAGTGGCCCGGAATTGACGACACCGCCGCCGGTATAAAAGATCGGCCGTTTGGCATTGGCGATCAGTTCGATCGCCTCTTCGACCTTGGCCAGTTCCGGCTTGACCTGGGGCCGATAGCTCTTGTGGCGGATCTCGTGGGGGCCGACATAGGGGCCCTCGGCAAACTGGACGTCCTTGGGAATGTCGATCACCACCGGGCCGGGCCGGCCGCTGCGCGCGACATAGAAGCCCTCGTGGATCACCCGCGCCAGGTTGCGCACGTCCTTGACCAGGTAATTGTGCTTGGTGCAGGGACGGGTAATGCCGGTGGTGTCGGCCTCCTGAAAGGCGTCGTTGCCGATCAGGTGGGTCGGCACCTGCCCGGTCAGGCAGACGATCGGGATCGAGTCCATCAGCGCGTCGGTCAGCCCGGTCACCGCATTGGTCGCGCCGGGGCCGGAGGTCACCAGCACGCAGCCAACCTTGCCGGTGGAACGGGCATAGCCCTCGGCGGCATGGACCGCCGCCTGTTCGTGCCGGACCAGGATGTGACGCAGGTCGTTCTGCTTGAACAGGGCATCGTAGATCGGCAATACGGCGCCGCCGGGATATCCGAAAATCAACTCGACGCCCTGGTCGCGCAGGGCCTTGAGGACGATATCGGCACCGGTCAGCTTCTGGTCGGACATGACAACTCTACCCTCGGTCTCCAAGACGGCCGCTCCGGACTGGCGGAGCGTCCCGCGGTTCTAGCCGAGCCGCCGCCGTTTTCAAGAGATTAACGGTGGGGCCGTGATCTGCCCGTCGCGTCCGTGGCGATTGCGCCGCGGCGATCGGGACAGCAAGCCAGCATTGGTACGGCGCCGCGGCGCGGCAATCAATGGCTTTTGCAAAGAAATGAAATGATTTTTTGCCGCAGGCATTCCGAATCTTGCGCTATATGGACATAGCAGGGTTGTCCAGCGGCGCGGCGCGGTTCGACCAGCTGGTGGCGGAACCAGGTGACCTGGCGCTTGGCGTAACGGCGGGTCGCCTGTTGGGCCTGGACGATCGCCTGATCCAGCGTCGTCTCGCCGCGCAGATGGGCGTGCAGTTCGGGCACGCCCAGCGCCTTCATCGCGGGCAATCCGGGCTCCAGCCCGCACGCCGCCAGGGCGCGCACTTCGTCGAGCCCGCCCCGCGCGATCATGGCTTGAAAACGGCCATTGCAAGCGGCGTAAAGCCGGTCGCGCGGCGGATCGAGCACGATGACCTGGAATGCAAGTCCGGGGCGCACCCCCTGCCCCGGCTGCGCCTGCCAATCGACAATCGACCTGCCGGTCGCGGCGAACACCTCCCAGGCGCGGATCAGGCGCTGGCGATCGCCCGGCTCCAGACGCAGGGCGCTGGCCGGGTCGCGCCGCGCCAGCTCGGCATGGAATCCGGGACAGCCGAGGTTCCGCCAGGCGGCCTGGGCCTCTCCTCGAATCTCCGCCGGAATTCCCGGAATTTCGGCCAGCCCCTCGATCAGCGCCTTGAGATAAAGCCCGGTGCCGCCGACCACCACCGGCAGCCGCCCCCCGGCATGGGCCACTGCGATCTCCGCCAGCGCGGCCGCTCGCCAGCGCGCGACCGAGAAGCGGTCCGCCGCCGGGATCATGCCGTAAAGTCGATGGGGTGCCCGCCCCAGGTCTGTCGCCCCGGGTCGGGCGGTCAGGATCTCGAGTTCGGCATAGACCTGCAGGGCATCGGCATTGATCACAGTGCCGTCGAAGCTTTCGGCAATCTCGACCGCCAGCCCCGACTTGCCACTGGCGGTCGGCCCGGCGACCACGACCACCCAACCCGCCGCAGGATCGCTCACGGCTTCTTGGCGTAGGCGGCCGCCAGGGCCTGGATTGCCGATTCCGGACCGCGCGACGCGGCCGGCTTGGCCGGTGCCGACGGACGGGTGGCCGGGACCGCCGCACCGCCCTTCTTGGCCGGCCACACCATCGGCTTGACGCTTGGCTGCGGCGGCAGCTCTGCCGGCGCCTGGGCGCTGTCGGCCTTGCCCATCTGACTGAGCACCTGATCGAGCGTCTCGCGGCTGAGCTGGGGCGCCGGCCGGGCCGGCCGGCCGGGCACCGGGACGCCGCGCTTCAGCGCCCCTTCGATCGCCGCCCCGGCGATCGCCTTGATAAACGGCATCGCCATCGCCTGGAGCAGGCGGGGGTCCTTCATGGCCCACACCATCAGCGTCTTCTGGGCGGTGCCCTTGGCGCCGCGGGCGGCGATCAGGGCTTCTTTGACCTTTTCGTCGAGATAGGCACTCATCGGGATCCGGTCTCAATGCCTGCTGTGCGAAGCTGCTCGGGGGCTGGAATGGGCGCGCGGGTTTTGCGATAGTGATCTATTGCGGGCCAAGAGTCGGGCGCGCTGGTTAAGAAATGGTTGCATTGACCCTCGCCGACACTGCGGAGGCGGCATGTTCATCGAAGTGTTTTCCGATCTGGTCTGCCCCTGGTGCTACATCGGCGCCAAGCGGCTGGAGCAGGCTTTGGCCATGCGACCGCAGGTCAAGACCGAACGCCGCTGGGTTCCGTTCCAGCTCAATCCCGACCTGCCGCCCGGCGGAATCGACCGTTCGCTCTATCTGGCGATCAAATTCGGCGGTCGCGACCGCGCCCGCCGCATCTATGCGATCATCGAAGAGGCCGCCGCGATCGACCGGCTGCCCCTGGCGCTGGATCGCATCCGCACTGTGCCCAATACCCTCGACGCCCATCGCCTGATCGCATTGGCCGAACGCCGCGGGCGGGGCGAAGCCCTGACCAATGCCCTGTTCGCCGCCTATTTCGCCGCGGGGGACGATATCGGCGACCGCGATCTGCTGTGCCTGCTGGCGGCTCGGGTCGGCCTCGACTCCGACGAGGCCCGCCAGTTTCTGGCCGGCACCGCCGACGCCGGCGAACTGGCGGCCGCCGAGGCCCTGATCCGGGAACTCGACCTGCATTCGGTGCCGTTCTACCGTTTCGACCGCTGCTACGCCCTGGCCGGCGCCCAGGAGCCTTTGGTCTTCCTGCCTTTGATCGAATTGGCCGTGTCCGACGCGCCGGCGCTGGTCTGAGGCGGTGCGGCCAAATCGACCGCCGCCGAGCGGAAGCGTCGCCCGATATTGAGCCAGCCCGGCCTCCGGTGTAGGGTCACTGTCCGGTTCGGTCCGCCCGGTTCCGTCCGCCCGGTTCCCTCAGCTCACTGCCCAGCCCGCCTCGACACTCTATCCGCAACGGAGTCCCCCATGCGCATCCTGGTCATCGCCGTCCTGGTCGGAGCGCTCGGCTTGGCGCCGGTCGCGGCCTGTGCCCAAAGCGAGCCCCACCCGGCCACCCACCAGGGTGCGGCCGGGGAATCCGGCGAGGCGGGGCTCGGCCCGTGGCTCGGCATCGCCTTCGGGATGGGCGCCGGTGCACTGGCATTCAACGCGGTGACGCGCGCCTTCGACCCCGGCCTGCCGGTCGCCACCAGTACCGCCGCCGCCCGCAGCTTCGCCGCCGGCGCCGCCTACGGCTTCCAGACCGGGCTGTGGCATGGCATCGGCATTCTGGCGACTGCGGCGGCGGGCGGGGTGATCGGCCATTGGCTCTACAACAAGTAGACGGTGCGACGGGCGCAAAGCAGATATGTTCCAGCGACCGTCCGTGGTCGGACGGGATTTCGGCTAGCTTCGCCTCGGCGTCTCTAGCCGACCGTGAGCGAGGCACCGCCGCGCGCCTGTCTGCCAGGAAATCTCAACCGGAAGGAGAACTGCCTTGCGTAAACTCATGATCGTCGCCTTGGTCGCCAGCCTCGCCTGGATGCCGGTCGCCGCGGTGGCCCAGGCGCCAGCCCAGACCGGCACCGGCCAGACCCTGGACAACAGCCGCCTGCTGGTGATCGGTCTCGGCGTGATTGGTGGCCTGATCGTCTACAATCTGGTCGCCCGCGCGATCGGCCCGTCGCCGATGCTGACGCCGGCGCAAGGGCAAGCCTTCTATTTCGGCACGGTTCCGCCTGCGCCGGCGGCGGTACCCGCGGCCTATGGCATCTTCCGCGGCGTCGGCCGCAGTGCCGCCGGCGTCGCTGGTGCGATCTTCGGCAATTGGCTCTACGGCCAGTCCTGACCCCTGGCTGATCGGCCCTGGCAATCCCGTGCACTGCCGGCCCCTGCCCGTCGCGGGGGCCGGCAAGCGAGCCATGATGTCACAACCGAACGACATGTCATTGCCGAACGACCTTGATGCCCTCTGGATGCCGTTCACGGCGAATCGGCAATTCAAGCAGGCACCGCGCTTGCTGGTCGCGGCCGAGGGCATGTATTACACCAGCCACGATGGGCGGCAGGTGCTCGATGGCGCCGCCGGGCTGTGGTGCGTCAATGCCGGCCATGGCCGGCGCCCGATCGTCGAGGCGATCCGCCGCCAGGCCGGCGAACTCGACTATGCCCCGCCGTTCCAGATGGGCCATCCCAAGGCGTTCGAACTGGCCTCGCGCCTGGCACGCCTGCTGCCCGGCGATCTCGACCACGTGTTCTTCGCCAATTCCGGCTCGGAGTCGGTGGATACCGCGCTCAAGATTGCACTGGCCTATCACCGCCAGCGCGGCGAGGCTGCCCGGACCCGGTTGATCGGACGCGAGCGCGGCTATCACGGCGTCGGTTTCGGCGGCATTTCGGTCGGCGGCATCGGCGCCAACCGCAAGCAGTTCGGCCCGCTGCTCGGCGGTGTCGACCACCTGCCCCATACCCACGACCATACCCACCAGGCGTTTTCGCGCGGCCAGCCGGCGGCCGGCGCCCATCTTGCCGACGAGTTGGAACATCTGGTCGCGCTCCACGATGCCTCGACCATCGCCGCGGTCATCGTCGAGCCGATGGCCGGCTCGACCGGCGTGCTGATCCCGCCGGTCGGCTACCTGGAACGCCTGCGCGAACTGTGCACCCGCTACGGCATCCTGCTGATTTTTGACGAAGTCATCACCGGTTTCGGCCGGCTCGGCGCCGGTTTCGCCGCCGAGCGCTTCGGCGTCCAGCCGGATCTGCTGACCATGGCCAAGGCGGTGAGCAACGGCGCGGTGCCGATGGGCGCGGTCGCCGTGCGCAAGGGCCTGTTCGACAGTTTCATGACCGGGCCGGACAGTATGATCGAGCTGTTCCACGGCTACACCTATTCGGCGCACCCTCTGGCCTGCGCCGCGGCGCTGGCCACCCTCGACCTCTACCGCGACGAGGACCTGTTCGCCCGCGCCGCCGGCCTGTCGCCCTATTGGGAAGACGCGGTCCACGGCTTGAAAGGCCACCGCCACGTCATCGACCTGCGCAACCTCGGCCTGGTCGCTGGAATCGAGCTGGAGCCGCGTCCGGGCGCACCGGGCAAGCGCGGCTATGAGGCGTTTCTGGGTTGCTATGAGAAAGGGGTGCTGATCCGCGTCACCGGCGACATCCTGGCCTTGTCGCCGCCGCTGATCATCCAGACCGACCAGATCGACCGGCTGTTTGGCACCGTTGCCGAAGTTCTGTCGGGGATCGACTAGTCGGCCGGTCGTCACGTTTGGGAAGCATCGCCCTCGGAGGCCCGCGGATCGCGCCGGCAGCCACGATCCGATCGGGGCGATCCGATCAGGAGGGCGGCATCTGGCTGGTCGCCTCGGAGGCGCCGTCGCACTTGGCCTGCCGCCCCAGGAAGAACAGCTGGCGCTGGGCGGCGTAGGGGTCGGGCGCGGCCATTGCCGCCCGGTGCAGCTGAAGTTCCCGATCGGTCGGCGTGGTGATGGCGAAAAACAGCAGCAACTCGACCACCGACCGCACCTGTTCGCCGGCCGGCCCGAGCAGAACCGCACCGCCGAGCAAGGCGGCGGTGCCGACCGAGGCCTCGAGCACGGTGGTCGGCCCATAGGTCGGAAGGATCAGGTACGGGCCGGTCGGCAAGCCGTCGTAGCACAGCGGCTGGCGGCCGGCATTGCCGCGCGACAGGCCGAACTCGCCGGCAACATCGAACAGACCGCCGATGCCGAGCGTCGAATTGATCGCAACCCGCCGGGTCAGCGTCCAGGCATCATCGAACTCGAAGCGGGCCAGCGCCACCGCGGTACCGACCATGTCCCGCAGGTTGATGAAGAAATTGTTGACGCTGCGCTGGACCGCGCCCGGTGCGGCGGCGGCGAACAGCTCCTCGCCGGGTCCGAAGACCTGCTCGGCCAGGAAATCGTGGACTTCGAACAGGGCCCGGTTCATCGGCTCCCAGGGATCGCGGGGATCCGCTGGACTGGCCAGCGCGGGCCGGGCGACCATCAGCACAACCACCAGAAAAACCACGCCGCGAGACAACAGGACACCGGCACCGACTGCTCTCACCCCGCACCTCTCCCTACTGCCGGCCAAGACCGGTCCGGCCTGGCCGCGCCGGACCGGAAATCCCACGGCAGATATCTATTCGGAAGTCGCCCGCAGGTCCAGGCCAAGCGGCGCAAAACCGGAATGCATCGACGCACCCGGTCACTGCGCGGCATCGCGGAACCGACCATAGCCGTAATAGGCGGCGCAGGCGCCCTCGGCCGAGACCATGCAGCTGCCGACCGGGTTCTCCGGGGTACAGACGGTGGCGAATAGCCGGCAATCGGCCGGCTTCTTCACCCCACGCAGAATTGCGCCGCAGTCGCAGCCCTTGTGGTCGGCCACCGAAGCGCCGGGCACGGCATAGCGGCGTTCGGCATCGAAAGCGGCGTAGGCCTGCTTGATCCGCAGCGCGCTGTAGGGCACCTGCCCCAGTCCACGCCATTCGAAGACCCGGCGCAATTCGAACACCTCGGCGACCACGGCCTGGGCCCTGAGGTTGCCGTCCCGGCTGACCGCGCGGGTAAACTGGATCTCGACCTCGGCACGGCCGTCGTTGATCTGGCGCACCAGCATCAGGATCGCCTGCATCACGTCGAGCGGCTCGAAGCCGGCCACCACCACCGGCTTGCGGTATTCCTCGGCGAAAAACTCGTAAGGCCGGCTGCCGATCACGGTCGAGACATGGGCCGGCCCGACGAAGCCATCGAGCGCCACCGTGCCCAACGCGCGCACCTCCGGGCTTTCCAGGATGTTCTGGATCGCCGCCGGGGTCAGCACATGGTTGCAGAACACCGAAAAATTATCGAGCCCCTTCGCCGCCGCCGCCTTGATCGCCAGCGCCGTCGGCGGCGTTGTGGTCTCGAAGCCGATCGCGAAGAACACGATCTGGCGATCCGGATTGGCTTCGGCCAGGCGCAGGGCATCCAGAGTCGAATAGACCATGCGGATGTCGCAGCCCGCCGCCTTGGCCCTCAGCAGACTGACCTGATCGGAGCCCGGCACCCTCATGGTGTCGCCGTAGCTGCACAGGATCACCTCGGGATGGCGGGCGATCGCGACCGCGTCATCGATCCGGCCGATCGGCAGCACGCAGACCGGGCAGCCCGGTCCATGGATCATGCGCACCGCGTCGGGCAACAGATCCGGAAGGCCGTAGCGCGAAATCGCGTGGGTGTGGCCGCCGCAGAATTCCATCAGATGATAGCGGCGATCCGGCCGGACTGCGGCATGGATGGCCCCGGCGACCTTGCGCGCCAGCCTGGGATCCCGGAACTCGTCGATATATTTCATGGTGCCGGCCTCGATGCCCGTCATGATGCCGGCCGGTCGCCGGAAAAATCAAGCCGGAAGCCAGGCTCACACTGCTTCGGCCGCCGCCCGCGCCACCCGGCATGCATGCTGCGCCGGCCACGGACCACCGATCACGTGACCGGTCTAGCCACAAACCCTTAGCCAAAGGGAGTAATTGCTCTGAGTGCATTGCTGAAAATTTCAAGATAGCGCAAGATAGCGATTGAATTGATCGGCGGCGATCCGGAGCAGATGGTGCCGGGGCGCGGATCAAACCGGCCGGTTCCGAGTCACGGTTCAGGGGGCATGATTTGGTTCAGCCGGTATGATTGAAGGGTCCGTTGTTCGAGCCGGAAATGAGAGAAAGACCAAGATGGCGCGCTGCCGCCCAAGCATCCCCAGGCCCGCGGCGCAATCCCCGGCGGTCGCGTTCCCGCGGCGCCCGCCGCTGGCTACGGTCGCCGCCGACCGGCGATGCGGCGGACTGCCGCAGCCCCAGCCTCATCACCCCTTAACCATTTTCCAGCGAAAGTGCTTCAGCGGCCAAGATCATGGAATAAAATTCCATGCATTGCCTTTTGGCCGCCCCAAACAAGATTGATCGCTGGCAAGATAGAGCCACTGACCGCACGAGTATGACGCCAGCGAGGCCGACCAATATGACCAGACTGATTTCAAGGCTTTCCATCGGCATACGCGTCGCCGTCGGCTTTTTGGTGCCGCTGATCGGGCTGATGGTCTTCGCGGGTACCGTGGTGCTCGATAAATACCAGGCCCGCGTTGCCATGTCGAGCCTGAGCCGACTGGCGTCCCTCGCCCCGTCGGTCAGCGCCCTGGTCCACGAGATGCAAAAAGAGCGGGGTACCTCGGCCGGCTATATCAGCAGCCACGATCCCAAATTCGGTGATCGCCTGCGCGGGCTGCGCGCCGCCACCGACCAGCGGCGCGGCGAATTGCAGGATGCGCTCAGCCGTTTTCCGACCGCCGACTACGGCAAACGCCTTGGGTCCACCGTCGACGAGGCGCTGGCGGCTCTGGGGCAACTCGACGCCAAGCGCAGGCAGGTCGATAGCTTCGCTTTGACTGTACCGCAAGCCGCCGATTATTTCACCGGGGCGATCGCCAGGCTACTCAGCGTGGTCGAGACCATGGCGGTGCTCAGCACCGATGCCGAGGTCACCCGGTCGATTGCCGCCTTCACCAATCTGCTTCAGGCCAAGGAGCGCATGGGAATCGAGCGGGCGATGGGCGCCGCCGGTTTCGGCGCCGGGCAATTCCAGCCGGTGGTCCACACCCGGTTCGTCGAGATGAGCGCCGAACGAAACGCCTTCCTCGCCGGGTTCCGGATCAATGCCACCGAGGATGAGATCGCTTACTTCGACGACACCGTCCGCGGTCCGGTGGTCGATAAGGTCGATAAACTGCGCAAGATCGCGGTGGCCAGCGTCTATGGCGGAACCACGGAGGGCATTGGCGGCACGCAATGGTTCGATGCCATCACTGCCGAGATTGACCTGCTTAAGACGGTCGAGGACCGCCTCGGCGCCGACCTGTTCAGCCGGACCAAGGGTCACGCCGCCGCCCTCCAGGCCGCTTTCGTGGCAACCGTCGTGGCGACGCTGGTTCTGGTCCTGGTGACCACGCTGGTGGTGGTCGGCATTGTGCGCAGCATCGTTCACCCGGTCGGCGCCATGACCCGGGTAATGAAAGCCCTGGCGGCCGGCGATCTCGACGTCGAGGTCACCTGCACCGGCCGCGGCGACGAGATCGGCGCCATGGCCCAGACCGTAGAAATCTTCAAAACCAACGCGCTCGCCCTCAAGCGGTCGACCGTGGAGCAAGAGGCCAACAACCGCCGCAACCAGCGCAAACTCAAGAGCGAGATCCTGGCCTTGACCAACGCCATGCGCGAGCAGGTCGAAGGGGCGGTGACCAAGGTCAAGGGCCAGGTCGCCGAGCTCTTTGCCCTGTCTGAGGGCATGGCCGATGGCGCCGCCGATGTGCTGGCCAAGGCGACCAGTTCGGTCGCCGCCACAGCCCAGGCGACCGGCAATGTCGGTGCCGTGGCCGCGGCATCGGAGGAATTGTCGAGTTCGATCGCCGAAATCAGCCGCCAAGTCAACGGCGCGTCGCGGATCGCCACCGACGCCGCCGAGGAAACCCGGCGCACCCAGGATGCCATCCGCAGCCTGGTCACCAAGTCCCAGCAGATCGGCGATGTCGTCAAGATGATTGCCGGCATTGCCGCCCAGACCAACCTGCTGGCGCTCAACGCCACCATCGAGGCGGCGCGCGCCGGCGAGGCCGGCAGGGGCTTCGCGGTGGTGGCGGGCGAGGTCAAGAGCCTGGCCAACCAGACCGCCAAAGCGACAGAAGAGATCAGCGAACAGATCGGCGGTATCCAATCGGCGATCGGCGACTCGGCGACCATCATTGACCGGGTCGGCCGCACCGTGGCGCAAATCGATGAGATCGCCTCCTCGATCGCCGCGGCGGTGGAAGAGCAAGGCGCCGCCACCCGCGAGATCGCGATGAATGCCGAAGCCGCCGCCCAGGCCACCCATTCGATGGCCGGCGATATCGACTCGGTCGCCAACGCCGCAAAGCGGTCCGGCGAGTCCGCCGATCTCCAGATGACCCGTTCGGGCGAGATCCGCGATGCCGTCAACACCATGTACCAGCAACTGGTCAAGATCATGACCGCGGCCTCCGATCCGCGCGCGAGCCAGCGCCATACCGTGAATGAGGCGGTCACCGTGGTCGCCGGCGGCCGTCAGCGCACCTGCCTGCTGAACGACATCTCTCGCAGTGGCGTGGCAGTGCTCGATCGTCAGATCGATCTGGCAGTCGGCGCCGAATTCGTCGTCGATGTGCCCGAGTTGGGTAAGCTGGCCGGCATCGTGATGGCGGTCACCGACACGGCGACCCATATCCGCCTGGATCTCGACGACCAGCAGGCCGGCGAACTCGACAGCCACCTCAGCCGCCGCTTCGGATGACCCTCGCCCCATCCGCCCGGATCAAGGAATACACTCATGCAGCATCAGATCGAGAAACACGCCTCGAGCATCGAATTCCGCCTCGCTGGCGAGCTGGTCTCCACCGACCGCAAGACCTTCGAGGCGGCGATCCCGGACCTGCTCGAAACCAGCCCGCGCGAGATCGTGGTCGACCTGAAACGGCTGTCCTATATGGATTCCGTTGGCCTCGGCATGCTGGTCACGCTCTATGAGCGGGCGCGCAACAACGGGGCCGCGGTCGTGCTCAGGCAGCCCCAGGGTACCGTCAAGAAGTTGCTGGAGACGGCGGCCTTCGACCGGCTGATGCGGATCGAATAGACAGGGGGCGGGGATCAGGAGGGGCGACGATGACGGATGGCTACGACCCCGATGGTTGCAACCTGGACGGCTGCAACCCAGATCGGGATGGCCAGGACGGCGGCTCCGCCGATCTGGGGGTGAACTGCAGCACCGCCAGCCGCCGCGATGGGACCGTGACCGAATTTCAATTCAGGACTCCAGACGAGGTCAACCTGCTGGCGCGGTGGCTGGGCGGACTGTGCCCCGACCCCAGCGAGGCCGAGGGCGGCCTGGCCGAGTTGATGCTCAACGCGGTCGAACACGGCAATCTCGGCATCGACTACACCGAAAAGAAAAATCTGGTTCAGGCCGGCCATTTCGAGGCCGAGGTGGCGCGGCGTCTCGCCCTGCCGGCCAATGCCGAGCGCTTCGCCGAGATCCGGGTCCGCCGCCATGCCGGTGGCATCGATTTCGTGATCCGCGACCGTGGCGAGGGCTTCGACTGGTCGCGCTACCTTGATTTCGACCCGAGCCGCCTCGCCGACCCGACCGGCCGCGGTATCGCCATGGCCCGCCAGCTGGTGTTCTCCGAGCTGGAATACCGCGGCTGTGGCAACGAAGTCAGGGCCAGCCTGTACTTCGACACGATGGCCGCCGCCTGACCGGCCGCACCGGACGGCCCGCCCGCGGGCCTGAGCGGAGGTGGCGGAGCTGGCGAAGCTGGCGAGGAAAGCCGACCGCAGCCTCCGACCGCAGCCTCCGACCGCGGTCGCTGGTGCCGGCCTCGGCCCGGCAAGCCGAGGGCTCCGATCTCGGTCACAATGTCGCACCGCCGCCGCAAACGCAGCGCAAGCTTGACATGCGAATCACTCTCACTATTATTGTCAGCCGTCGGACCGGACAGGTCTTGCCTTACCAGTCCAGGCCGGTTGAACTTTCGGGAATTGTCCCCCACCGGGGCAGGACGCTGTCTGATGTCGCATCGCTCTCTGGCCGCTGCCTTGGTTTTCTTCGTCCTGTCCTGGGGATGCGCGCAGGCTGCCGCCGATACCCCGCAGGGCGACAGGCCCGATTATCCGGGCATGGTCGAGCGCATCGGGGTTCTGCTCGACGGGGCGGTCGCCGATGTCCGCAGCGGTGACCGCGCGGCGGCCAAGCTCAAGGCACAGCGCGCCTATTTTGAGATTTTCGAGAATCTGGAAGGGCCGGTCCGGGTCAATGTCTCGGCCAGGAAGAATATTGAACTGGAAAGCGAATTCGGCGAAATCCGCCGGATTATCGTCGCCGGGGAGCCCGCCGAGGCGGTCGCGGCGCGGGTCGCCAATCAGATGGCCGAATTGCGCGGCGTCCTGCCGGCACTGGCGGCCGGGATCGTCCTGCGCGGCGAACGCGCCGCCGCCGCCCCGCCGCCCGACCCGAACGCGGAACCCGCAGGCAGCCGTCCGGCCGCGATCGAACCCCATTGGAGCGACGCGGTCAACCGTATCGCCGCCGCGCTGGAACTGGCGGCGACGACCTACCAGGCCGGCGACGCCGAGGCAGGCCGACGCCTGATTACCGAGGCCGAATTCGACGGCTACAAGAATTCGCTGCTCGAGACCGCGATCCGCCGCTTCGTCTCACAGCAGCAGGACGCGGAATTTCTCGCCGAATTCGACCGCATCGGCGGCCTGATCCGCGACGGCAAACCGGCGCGGATGGTCCAGGCCTCAGGCGTGGTGATGGTCGAAGACCTGCGCAGCCACCTGCCCGGCCTGCCCCTGGTCGGGCTTGCCAAGGCCGAAGCGGCACCCGCAGGCGAACCGGCCGCCGGCGACTGGCGTGCGGTCGCCGACCAGATCGCGGCGGCGCTGGGCCGCGCGGTTGAACGCGCCGGTGCCGGCAATTCCGACGAGGCGCTGACCCTGGCCCAGGACAGCTACTTCGACCTGTTCGAGGGCAGCGGCATGGAGCGCATGGTCGGCGCTCGCGACGCCGACTTCAAGAGCCGGCTGGAGGGTCATTTCAGCCGAATCATGGCCGGGATCCGGGCGGGAGCCGGTGCCGCCGCGCTCGCTGCTGATCTCGGGGCCATGGCCCAGGATTTCGACCGGGCGGTCGACCTGCTGGGCGGTCACGGCGGCGGCGAATCGCCGATCGGGCTGTTCCTCTACGCGCTCACCATCCTGCTGCGCGAGGGCTTCGAGGCGCTGCTGATCGTCAGCGCGATCCTGGCCTACCTGGTCAAAACCGGAAATGCCGACAAGCAGGGCGTGATCTACAACAGCGTCGGCGTCGCCGTAGTGGCCAGCCTGGTCACCGCGGTGGTGGTCAAATGGCTGTTCCAGGCCTCGGCGGCGAGCCAGGAGGTGCTGGAAGGCGGCACCATGCTGGGGGCCGCGGTGGTGCTGTTCGGGATGAGCTTCTGGCTGATCTCCAAGGCCGAAGCGGAACGCTGGATGGCCTATATCAAGAACAGCCTGAGCCGTTCGGTGTCGTCGGGTTCGCTGGCCGCCCTGTGGTTCACCAGCTTCCTGGCGGTCTATCGCGAGGGCGCCGAGACCGTGCTGTTCTACCAGGCGCTGGCGACCGGGACCGACGCCACCGGCACGGTGGCGATCGCCGGCGGGTTCGCCGCCGGCTGTCTGGGGCTCGGACTGGTTTATCTGGCGATGCGCTATGGTGCGATGAAGCTGGCGATCCGGCCGTTCTTCCTGATCACCGGCAGCCTGCTCTATGTCCTCGCCGTGGTATTTGCCGGCAAGGGCATGATGGAACTGATCGAAGGCAAGGTGTTCGAGCCGACACTGATTTCCTGGGCGCCCGAACTGCCGGCGCTCGGATTGTTCCCCTACTGGCAAACCCTGGCGCCCCAGGGCCTGCTGATCGCCGCGGCGCTGGCCGCCGCCGCCCAGCTGCAACATCAGCGTAGTGCGGCGCCCAACCCAAGCGGTTCCCGCTGACCCGTCCTCCCCTCCGCTGATCCGCAGAGACCAGAAACGCGAGACCCGGAGCACAGACCTTTCTTGCGAGTAAGTCCTATTCGCATGCGGTAAAGTACCGCGCCCACCGCCGCCCCTGCGGCGCCAAACCAGAAGGACCTGATATGAGAGCATTGATTGCACTCGCGGCGACCACCGCCTTGGCGGCGAGTTTAGCCCTGCCGGCTTTGGCCGAGGAGTTCAAGGAAGTTCCGATTGGTGAGGCCCAGACCCTGAACAGCCTGAAGGTGGCGGCGGTCTACCTGAAGCCGATCGAGATGGAGCCCCACGGCATCGATTTGCCCGCGTCCAAGGCCGACATTCACCTGGAAGCCGACATCCATGCCACCGAAGGCAATCCCAACGGCTTCGGCGCCGGCGAGTGGGTGCCTTATCTGACCGTCGCCTACCGGCTGGAGAACGCTGATACCGGCAAAGTGCTGACCGGCACCCTGATGCCGATGGTCGCGGTCGACGGACCGCATTACGGCGCCAACCTCAAGATGCCGGGCACCGGCAACTACAAGCTGGCCTTCCATATCGACCCGCCGTCCAAGCAGGGCTTCGGCCGGCATACCGATGCTGCCAGCGGTGTCGGCAAATGGTTCCAGTCCTTCGACGTCGACTACGCGTTCAAATACGTGCCGATCAAGAAGTAAACAGAACCGTCGGCCGGACCTCGGCCCGACATGATATGTCATCGAACCTCCGACATGATATGTCATCGCGCCAAGGTCCGACCTACGGCATAGAGGAAAGCCGATGACCGTCTGGCTGGTCAGCATGGCCCACAGTTTCGTTGCCGCGACATTGGTCGGCGGCCTGCTCCTCGGCCTGCCGACGCAGCCGCCCGGCCGCCGGCTGGTCAGCGCCGGGGTCTGGCTGGCGCTCGCGGGACTGGCCCTGGGTGCTGCAGCCTATCTGTTCGCCGTCGCTCACCACAGCGAGGTGGCGACCCGGACGACGCTGCGCTCGGCGGTGCTGGTGATCGCCACGGCGGCGCTGGTGGTGCTGGCCCTGCGGCCTTGGCTTGCAAAAAAGCGGCTGGCTCCGCTGCTCTCGGTGGGCGCCGTGCTGATGGCATCCGGGCTGGCGGCGCAGGCGATGTTCGATTTCCTGGCCGAGAGCGCCGATCACAGCCTGTCGGCAACCGCCGTGCTCAACACCGAGTTGATTCTGAATATTTTCGCCATCGCGGCCGGTACGGCGGCGCTGATTGCCGTAGTGCCGCTGGTCGCCCACGCCGCACGCGGCGCCCGCAGCGCGGCGACGGTGCTGCTGGCGGTGGTGCTGGGGCTCCAGGGCGTACTGTGGACCGCCGAGGTGATGCTCGGGCTGCTCCAGCTCGGCAGCCTGGACGTGACCTCCGGCCGGGTCTCTTTCATCGCCATCGTCACCGAGGCCAAGCCCTATGCCACCTATCTATGGCTGGCGCTGATTGCCGGGCTCGCCGTGCTGCGTTTCGTTGTCGGACGGCAACAGCACCCCCCGGTCCCGACCGCACCAGTCGAACGGCGTCGACGGCTGGCATTGATCCTCTCAGAGCAGCGCTGGTTCCGGGGGGCGCTGACCACCGCAGGCTTTCTGCTGGTGGTGATGCTTTACCATGACCTCTACGCCTCGCAGCCGCCGCGGCTGTCGGCAGCGGTGCCGGTGGCCGCCGATGCCGAGGGCGAGGTGCGGATCCCGGTCGAGCAGGTCAAAGACGGCCGGTTGCACCGCTTCGCCTATATCGCGTCGGATGGCCATCGCATCCGCTTTTTCCTGATCAACCGCTATGACGCCGACCATGTCAGCATCGGCGTAGTCTTCGATGCCTGCATGATCTGCGGCAATCAGGGCTATATCCAGGAAGGCAACGAGGTGATCTGCGTTGCCTGCAATGTCCGCCTGTTCACGCCCTCGATCGGCAAGCCGGGCGGCTGCAACCCGATCCCGCTGGTCCACCGGGCCAGCGCCGACACGATCACGATTGCCGCCGCCGACCTCGCCAAGGGGGCCAAATATTTCTCCGAGATCGTCGAGCTCGCGGTCACCGATCCGGTGACCGGGACCCGGCTGGTCAATCTCAAGGCGCCTTATCAATATGACTACGGCGGCGGCACGTTCTTTTTCGAATCGCGCGACAGCTACGAAAAATTCCGCGCCGATCCCGAGCGTTACGTCCCGGCCAAGGGAGTTTGAGCGATGTTCCTGCGCATGGTCAGGCAGTCCCTGTTCGAGGGGCGCCGGCGCAAACTCCTGGCGGCGGTGACGGTGGCGCTGGCGGCCGCCCTGATCACCACCCTGCTCGACCTCTCGGTCGAAGTCGGCGACAAGATGGCCCATGAACTCAAGGCCTATGGCGCCAATATCCGGGTCGTCCCCAAGAGCGAGACCCTGCCGCTGGTGATCGGCGGCGTTGACGTGAACCCGTTGCGCGGTCGCGACACCCTGTCCGAGGCGGATCTGCCCAAGATCAAGGACATCTTCTGGCGCAACAACATCGTCGGCCTGGCGCCAGAACTGAAGACCGCGATCGAGGTTCGGGCCTCAGCCGGCGAGCCGCCGCGCGGCAGCGTCCTGATCGGCACTTTTTTCAATAAGACTATGGCCCTGCCCGACGAGCCGAGCTTCCGCACCGGGGTCGCCGTCACCAATCCGGGCTGGAAGGACAGCGGCGTCTGGCCGGACGACCAGGCGGCCGACCAGGTCCTGGCCGGCCCGGCCCTGGCGGCTCGCCTGAGCCTGGAGGTCGGCGCCACGCTGGAGCTCCGTCGGGCCGGCGAAGCGACGCCATGGCGCCGGGTTACCGTGACCGGGTTGCTGGCGGCGGGCGGCGCCGGCGACGAAGCGCTGGTCGCTCCGCTCGCCGTGGTCCAGGACTTGACCGGGCTCGCCGGCCGGGTTCAGGCGGTCGAGGTCAGCGCGCTGACCGTGCCCGAAAACGAGCTGTCGCGCCGGGCACGCCGCGACACCAGCCTGCTCGACGCCGAAGACTACGACCGCTGGTATTGCACCGCCTTCGTCAGCTCGATCGCCCACCAGATCGAGGAGGCGGTGGCCAATGCCTCGGCGCGTCCGGTCTGGCAGGTCGCCAGCGGCGAGGGCGTGGTGATCGGCAAGATTCAGCTGCTGATGCTGGTGGTTTCGGTGGTCGCGGTCGCCGCCGCCGCGATGGGCATCTCGGCGCTGATGAACACCACGGTGCTGGAGCGCGCCCGCGAGATCGGCCTGATGAAGGCCCTGGGCGGCGCGGAACGGGAGATCCACCTGCTGTTTCTCAGCGAAGCCGCGGTGGTCGGCATCCTCGGCGGCCTGGTCGGCTTCGCCGCCGGCACCGGCCTGGCACAATTGGTCGCCCTGACCATCTTCGGCACCACTGTCGCCTTCCACTGGATTTCGCTGCCGGTGGTGGTGGTGGTCGCGGCGCTGACCGCGCTTGCCGGTGCGGTCCTGCCGGCGCGGGCGATCGCGCAGCTGATGCCGGTACAGGTGCTCTATGGCCGGCGATAGAATCGGCGGTCGCGGCGCGATGAGGCGGCTGCTGCTGGTCAAGGCGCTGACTCGCCGCAACACCCGAGTCGCGGTGGCGGTCGCGGCGATCGTCATGGGTGCCGCGGTGGTGTGCGCGCTGACCAGCCTTTATCTCGACATCTCGATCAAGATGAGCGAGGAGTTGCGCGCCTTTGGCGCCAATTTCTTCGTCGGCCCACCGCCATCCCAGACCACCGGGCAGCGCGGCATCGACCGTACCCGGCTGGCGGAAGCGATTCGGACCCTCCCTGCGGAAAAGCTGGTCGGCGTCAGCCCGTTCCTCTACGGCCTGGTCCGGCTCGACCTCGGCAATGCGGTGCTGGCCGGGGTCGATTTCGTCGGCTTGCGCAAGAATTCGCCCTATTGGCAGGTCGAGGGCGGCTGGGTCGCGGTCGACTTCGACGAGCGCAACGCCATGGTCGGCCGCCGCCTGGCCCAGAGCATGGAGCTGAAGCCGGGCGACGCCGTGACCATCGTCAACGGCGACCGCAGCTTCCAGACCAAGGTCACGGTCAAGGGCATCGTCGAGTCCGGCGAGGCCGAAGACGACCAGATTTTTGTCAACCTTTCGCTCGCCCACAAATTGTTGGGGCTGGACGGTCGGGTCGATTTCGCCATGGCCAGCCTGGTCGCCCAAGGGGCGGAGGCCGATGCGCTCGCGGCGGACATGAACCGTCGTTTGCCCGAGATCGACGCCCGCCCGATCCGCAAGATCGCCCGCTCCGACGGCCAGATCCTCGACAAGATCGAGGGGCTGATGGCGCTGGTCGCCCTGATCATCGTCATCATCACCACGCTGTGCGTCAATGCCACCCTGACCGCCATGGTCGCCGAGCGGGCGCCGGAGATCGGGCTGCAGAAGGCGCTCGGCGCCACCGACCGGGTGATCGTCGTGCAATTCCTCACCGAGACCGCGGTGATCGCCGCGGTCGGGGTCAGCGTCGG
The DNA here is from genome assembly GCA_016124535.1 of Azospirillum sp. Classification (GTDB taxonomy): domain Bacteria; phylum Pseudomonadota; class Alphaproteobacteria; order Azospirillales; family Azospirillaceae; genus RI-112. Next base: position 231,682 of record WGNK01000020.1, on the reverse strand, counting down.
GCTGGTGCTCGGTTTCGCGTTGGCCCAGGTGCTGGGCCATGCGGTTTTCAGCTCCTGGGTAGGCTTACGGGTCGCGGTCGTGCCGCTGACCTTGGGCATCTCGCTGATTTCCGCCCTGGTCGCCGCGGTGGTGCCGGTGCGCGCCGCAGTCGCGGTGGTGCCCGCCCGCGTCCTTCGAGGAGAATGAATCCAGGCCATGGACATGCTGACCCGCACCCGGCCGCTTGCCCCGGCATCCCCCGCCGGTGATGCCCCACCGGTGATCGAGACCCGCGGCTTGTCGAAACGTTTCGGCAGCGTCGCCGCGCTGGATGGCGTCGATATCACCGTCACGGCGGGGGAGTTCGTCGCGATCATGGGACCATCCGGCTCGGGCAAGACCACGCTGCTCAATCTGCTGTCCTGCCTCGATACCCCCAGTTCCGGGCATTACCTCCTCGACGGCATCGAGACTGCGGCACTCGACGGAGCCGCCCAGGCGGTGGTGCGGCGCGAGAAGATCGGGCTGGTGTTCCAGCAGTTCCACCTGATCCCTTATCTGAGTGCGGTCGAGAACGTCATGCTCGCCCAGCACTATCACAGCGTTGCCGACCGCGACGAAGCGACCGCGGCGCTGGCGCGGGTCGGACTTGGCCACCGCGCCGGCCACCTGCCGTCCCAGCTTTCCGGCGGCGAGCAGCAGCGGGTCTGCATCGCCCGCGCCCTGATCAACCAGCCGGCGCTGATCCTGGCCGACGAGCCGACCGGCAACCTCGACGAGGAAAACGAGCGCCTGGTGATGGCACTGTTCCAGGAGTTGCACCGCGAAGGCCGCACCCTGGTCCTGGTCACCCACAACCCCGATCTCGGCGCCCTGACCGACCGCGTCATCCGCCTCAACCACGGCCGGCTGGAGGCTTGAGAGCGATGAGCCTGCCGTCCCTCTCCGCCGCCGCCGTGCTGGCGCTCGCCCTGCTCGCCGGCTGTGATGCCGCACCGACCGCCCATTCGGGCGACAAGGCGCCGGATCTGGCGGTGCTCGACCAGGATGGGCACGCCCTGAAGCTCGGCGATCTGGCGGGCAAGGTGGTACTGGTCAATTTCTGGCTTGCCGAATGCGGGCCATGCCTGGTCGAGATGCCCGAACTCGATGCGGTCTATCGAGACTGGCGCGCCCGCGGCTTCGAAATCGTCGCGGTCAATATGGGCCAGGATGCCGCCACCGTGCAGGGCATCCGGCGCAAGCTAACGCTGGCCTTTCCCCTGCTCGCCGATCCGCTCAAGATCACCACCACCCGCTACCAGGTCGAAGGGGCGCCGACCTCGTTCCTGATCGACCAGAGGGGCGTGGTTCGCGAGAAAATTGTCGGGCCGCTGTCCAAAGCCGCGTTGGAACGCAGGCTGATCGGCTTGCCAGGCGGCGCTGCCCCTTGGGACCCGGCCAAGAGCTGACGTCCGTGGGACCAGATCAACGGGGCAGCGACGCGATATAACCGGTCAGCGCCGCGATCTCCGCGGCGCTGAGGCCGCTCTTCATCTTGGCCTTCATCGAGGCCGCCGGCTGGCCGGTCTGGAACGACTCCAGCTTGGCGGCAATCGCCGCCGGATCGAGGCTGACCAAGGGCTTGGCCCGTCCCAGGGCATTAGCTTCGCCGTGGGCGCCGTGGCATAGCGCGCAGCGCTCCCGATAGAGCGCCGCCCCCGCCACCGGGTTTTCGCCGCGGGCAGCGGAGCCGGGTACGGCCGACAGGGCCAGGGCCACGAGGAGAAATCGCAGACTGAAACGCATGCCGGCTGTCCTCAAGGGGGCGGTTTCACCGCCGGGCAATTTAGGGGTAATAAGAGCGCTTCGCAATCGCATCTGCTGCAAGGAGGTTGCCGACATGTCGATCGGGTCGAGGAGTCTGGCGGCGGCAATCTTTGCCGCGGCATTGCTGGCCGGCTGCGGCGACCGTCCCGAGGCCGCGATCGGACAGCCACCGCCGGTATTGGCTGCCCTCGATCTCGCCGGGCAACCGGTGCATCTCGGCGATTTCGCCGGCAGGGTCCTGGTGGTCAATTTCTGGCTGGGCGGCTGTGCGCCCTGCCTGTCCGAAGTCCCGGCGATCGATGCCGTCTACCGCGCCCACCGCGATCAGGGGCTCGCCGTGCTGTCGATCAATGTCGGCGGCAATCCGGCGGTGGTGCGCCGCCTGATTGCCGAGACCCACCCCGCTTACGATCTGGCACTCGACCAACTCGGCCTGACCGCCAGCCGCTATGGCGTCGCCGCCTTTCCCACCACCCTGGTGATCGACCGCGGCGGCGTGATCCGCGCCCGCATTCCCGGCGAACTCCGCAAGGATCAGCTGGCCGGAGCGGTCCGATCGTTGCTGTAACCGCCGGCACAGGAGCTGGCTGCCGATGAAACTGACCCTGAGGCCAATGGGCCTGCTCTCGGGTGAGGCCGCAGCCGAAGCGGAAGCCACCGGTCTGGGACGGCGGTTGGCCGGTGGCCGGTTGACTTTCACCACGCTCGAAGTGGTCGCGCGCCATGCCCGCGGCTCCAGGCGCGCGGTGGTCGACGTGGTCAGGCTCGACGCCTGGATCGCCGCCCGACCGCCGACCATCAGGGATGCCGCGGCGCAGCGCCTGGATCTGCTGTGTCGTCCGCGGCGGCCCTTCGCTGGGCTATCGCCCGACCGGCCGCGGGTGATGGCGATCATCAACCTCACCCCCGACAGTTTTTCCGACGGCGGCCGCTTCCTGGAGCCGGCGGTCGCGGTGGATCACGCCCGCGCCTGTCTTGCCGCCGGCGCCGACCTGATCGACCTCGGCGCCGAATCGACCAGGCCCGGCGCGCGGCCGGTCGCACCCGACGAGGAAGCCGCCCGGCTGCTGCCGGTGCTGACCGCGCTGGTCACGGCGGGCATCGGGCCGGTCTCGGTCGACACCCGCCACGCCGCGGTGATGGCGGCAGCCCTGGCCGCCGGCGCCGTCATCGTCAACGACGTCTCGGCATTGCGCCACGATCCGGCCAGCGCAGCTGTGGTCGCCGCGCGCGGCGCGTCGGCCGTGCTGATGCACATGCAGGGCGATCCCACCACCATGCAGCAGGCCCCCCGCTACCACGACGCCCCGCTGGAGGTGTTCGATTTCCTGGAGCAACGCATCGCCGCCTGCGAAGCCGCTGGGGTACCCCGCGACCACCTGCTGGTCGATCCCGGGATCTGCTTCGGCAAAAGCGAGGCGCACAATCTCCAGTTGCTGGAGACGCTGGCGCTGTTCCACGGCCTGGGCTGCGGTGTGCTGGTCGGGGTGTCGCGCAAGGGCATCACCGGCGAACTCCATCGCAGCGCCCCGCCGCCCGGCCGCTGGCCGGGAACCCTCGCCGCCGGACTCGCCGCCTGGAACCAGGGGGTACCGTTTCTGCGCGTCCACGACGTGGCCGAAACCGTCCAGGCCCGGACGATCTGGCAATCGCTGCACCCGGACCGGTAGCAGGGCGGACCGGGTGCAGGGCAGCGACCGGTCAGGGCAGCGACCGGTCAGGGCAGCTCGGCCAGGACCGCCCGCGCCAGTTGACCCAAACGCTCTTCCAGCCGGGCCGGCTGATCGCACAGCGGCCGTAGCAGTTGCTCGCGATCCTTGAAAATGCGCCGTTTGAACTGGATCTGCTCGGTCAGGTCGGCGATTTCCGCCGGTTTGGCATCCGCGTCCTCCCGCAGGGCGCCGAGCCGGCTGAGATCGCCGTCGATCTCGGCCAGCAGCTCCTGCTGGGCGCGCGAGGTGCGGAAAATCGAGCGCAGAATCCCCTCGCGTTCGGATTCCGCGGTGGCGAAGATGGCGGCGAACAGCAGGGTTAACCGGGTGGTCCGCTCCGGTATCGCGATCGCCCCGGCGAAGTCGTGGATCGCGGCGACGGCGTCGGCTGCCGGCATCTGGCGCTGGGCGACCCGCCCGGCGAGGGCGGCGATCGCGGCGTCGTCCCGCCAGCCCGGTTCGAGCCCGTCGAGTGCCGGCCCCTGCCAGATCAGCGCCGGCGACAGCTTGGGCACCAGCCGCTGCACACAGGGCCAGGGCGCATCGCCGGCCTCCACCGCAACCGGCCAGATCGCCAGCAGCGCTAAGGCGGCCAGGGCGGCTACCCCAATCCCGGACGACATCTTCGATCGCCAAACCATCCGCGGCTCCTTTGGCGTCCCCGGCACCCCCGGACTCTTCGCGTCGCCCGGAATGCCGCCGCCATGTTACCCGTGGGAAGCTGGCGAACCAAGTCTTGCCGGCCCCCCGCCACCGCCGGCGGCAACGCTCGGCTCGGTTGCCCAAGCAAGGATGGTCAAGCCTCGGCCTTGGGTATATCCTGGCGTGCTGCTGGGGCATCACCCGAGAATAAGGATACCGCGATGGATTACCAGCTCCTGGCCGAACGCGTGGTGCGGCGGGGAACCGGCCAGACCGCCGACTGCTATCGGCTGCGGGTCAGTGATTTCGAAGCGCTGTTCTCGATCGGCGTCTATCCGTTCGAGCGGGAAAAGCGCCAGCGGGTGCGGATCAACGTCGAGCTCACCCTCGACCACCCCGGACCGGGATTTCAGGACCGTATCGACGCCGTGCTGTCCTATGAAACCATCGTCCAGTTCCTGCGCAGCCTCGCCCAGGGCGAGCATATCGGCCTGCTGGAGACCCTGGGCGAGCGGGTTCTGGGATTCTGCTTCGAGGACCGCCGGGTCCGCCGCGCAGCGGTCACGGTCGAAAAGCCGGATTATTTCCCCGATGCCGCCGCGGTCGGGGTTACCCTGGAGCGGGAACGGCCGGGCAATCGATGATCCGCCGATGAGCGGCGTTTGGGTGATCAAGCTCGGCGGCAGCTTTTTTGGCGCGCCCGACCTCGCCGCTTGGCTGGACGCCCTGGCGACTCCGCTCGCCGGATCCCCGGCTATCGTGGTGGTTCCGGGCGGCGGGCCGTTCGCCGATGGGGTGCGCCGGGCGCAGCGCGAGCGCGGCTTCTCCGACCTCGCCGCCCACCGCATGGCGATCCTCGCCATGGACCAATATGCCTGGATGCTGGCGGATCTCGAGCCCCGCCTCAGTCCGGCGGCATCGCTCCGGGAGCTGGCCCAGGCGGGCAGCCTCGGCCGCAGCGCGATCTGGCTGCCGTCCCGCTTGGCGCTGGCCGCGCCCGAGCTGGCGCCGTCCTGGTCGGTGACCTCCGACAGTCTGGCGGCCTGGCTCGCCGGCCGGCTGGCTGCCAATGCCGTGATCTTCGTCAAATCGGCGCCGCTGCCGGCCGGGCCGGCGCCGCTTGCGCCGCTGATCGCCGCCGGCGTGCTGGATCCGGCGCTACCCCAGCAGCTCGCCGGCTTCGGCGGCGACATTCATTGCCTGTCGCAGGGTGACCAGGCACAGTTGATCGCGGGGCGGCAATGCGGCCGGCCGCCCGGCATTCGCGTCTGTCCCGGAGCCGCAGCATGACCTCAAACGAAATGACCGAACATGAATTGGCCGATCAACCGACCGTCGTCCCGCGCTGGGGCTGGGGACTGACCGGCTCCGGGCATTTCTTTACCGAAACCCTGGGGCTGATCGAAAGCCTGGGCGAGGTCGATCTGTTCGTCTCCAAGGCCGCGGCCGAAGTGATCCAGATGTACCGCAAGACCGGCAACCGCTTCCCGGAACGGGCACGGGTATTCCGCGATACCGCCGCCAGCGCGCCGCCGGTCGGGCTGTTCTACAAGGGTTGGTACCATACTCTGGTGATCGGGCCGGCCACGTCCAATACCGTGGCGAAATGCGTTGCCGGGATTTCCGATACCCTGGTCACCAATGTCTTCGCCCAGGCCGGCAAATGCCGGGTGCCGATTATCGTATTTGCCTGCGACACCGCGCCGGAAATGGAGACCATGGCGCCCGGCGGCCCGGTCAGGGTCTACCCGCGCCGGATCGACCTCGAGAACGTGAAAACCCTCGCCCGGTTCGAGAACGTCGAGGTGGTCGAGACGCTGGCCGCCCTGGAACACGCGCTGGAGGCACGGCGGGCATGCCTGGGCACGTCCTCTTCCTGACCGGAACGCTGGCCCTGCCGCGGCTGCACCGGACGCTGGATGCCATGGCGCCCCTGCCCTTCGCCACCACCGTGGTCGATATCGGGGTCAAGGTCGCGGCCCTGATGACCACCGAAATCATCAGCCGCCGCCTGGGCAGCGCCGGTGACGCCGAGCTGGTCCTGCTGCCCGGCCGCTTCCGCGGCGATCCGGAGCGGCTCGGCGCCCAATTCGGCGTCCGGTTCGAGCGCGGCCCGGAGGACTTGGCCGATCTGCCGGAGTTTTTTGGCCGGCGATCCCGTGGCGTCGAGCTCTCGGGTCACGACTGCCGCATCTTCGCCGAGATCATCGACGCCCCCCAATGCTCGGTCGAGGCGATCCTGGCCAAGGCCGCTGCACTCGCCGCCGACGGCGCCGAGGTGATCGATCTCGGCTGCCTGCCCGATCTCGCCTTCCCCCACCTTGAGGAAACGGTCCAGGCGCTGCGCTGCGCCGGCCACGGCGTCAGCATCGACAGCGCCGACCCGGCCGAACTCCGGCGTGGCGCCGCGGCCGGCGCCCAGTACGTCCTCAGCCTGACCGAGGACAGTTTGTCCCTGGCCGACGAGATCGACGCGACCCCGGTGGTGATCCCGAGCCGGCCGGGCGACCTGCCTTCGCTCTATCGTGCGATCGAGACACTGGCAGCCAAGGGGCGGCGCTGCCTTGCCGACCCGATCCTCGACCCGATCCATTTCGGCTTCACCGCCTCGCTGGTCCGCTATGCGGCACTCCGGGACCGCTTCCCCGATCAGGACATGCTGATGGGGATCGGCAACGTCACCGAATTGACCGATGCCGACACCACCGGCATTACCGCAACCCTGATGGGGGTGGTCTCGGAACTGGCGATCCGCAACGTCCTGGCGGTCCAGGTCAGCCCCCATTGCCGACGTGCGGTCCGGGAATTCGATGCCGCGCGCCGGCAGTTCTTCGCCGCGCGGGCGCAAGGGGCGGCACCGCAAAGATTCGGTGCCGGGCTGCTATGCCTGCGCGACCGCCGGCCCTTCCCGACGACGCCGGACGAGATCGCCGCGCTGGCCGCCCAGGTGCGGGACGCCAATTACCGGATCGAGGTCGCCGAGGACGGCATTCATCTTTATAATCGCGACGGTCACCACGTTGCTGCCGATGCCATGTCCCTCTATCCCGTATTGACCCTGGACGGCGACACCGGCCACGCTTTCTATCTCGGTGCCGAGCTGGCACGCGCCGAGGTCGCCTGGCAGCTCGGCAAGCGGTATGTTCAGGACGGCGGGCTCGACTGGGGCGTTGCCGCCGACCGGCCGCCCGGCCGCGATCGCGATCCGGGCACTTCCCATGGCTTCGCCGCAGCCGGCCCGACCCGGCGCCCCCCCCAACCGGACTGACCCGAGATGCCCGAGATCCGCGAGACCATCGTCACCACGCTCAATCCGGATGGCTCGGTCCATATCGCGCCGATGGGCGCCACGGTCGATGGCGCGGCCTATGTGCTGGCACCGTTCCGTCCGTCCTGGACCCTCGACAACCTGCGCGCGACCGGCACCGCGGTGATCAATTATACCGACGACGTCCGGGTCTTCGCCGGCTGCATCAGCGGCCGCCAGAGTGTCTGGCCGACCCGGCCCGCCTTCCTGGTCAAGGGTGCGGTGCTGGAGTCGGCCTTGGCCCACGACGAGGTGATGGTCGTCCATACCGAGGACCATCCGGAGCGGCCGCGCCTGCATTGCCGGGTCGAATACGGCCAGCTCCACGCGCCGTTTCGCGGCTTCAACCGCGCCCAGGCCGCGGTGATCGAAGCGGCGATCCTGGCCAGCCGGCTCGACCTGCTGTCGGCCGACAAGATCGACCATGAGCTGACCTATCTCACCATCGCGATCACCAAGACCGCCGGCCCGCGCGAATGGGAGGCCTGGCTGTGGTTGATGGAGATGATCGAAACCTGGCGCCGCGACAACCCGGAAGGAGCGCACCCATGATCGACGACCGCAGCACCGGCCTGCTCGCCAGCGTCGCCGATCTCGCCGAAGCCAAGCTGGCGCTGGCCGGCGGCGCCGACCTGATCGACCTGAAGAACCCGGCGGCCGGAGTGCTCGGGGCCTGGCCGGTCGCGGCGGTGCGGGACGCGGTCGCCTGGATGGCCGGCCTGCCGCCGGAGCAGCGCCGACCGCTCAGCGCCACCATCGGCGACCTGCCCGGCGACCTGCCCGACGACCCGAGCACGACCGCCGCCGCCGCCGCCGCCGCCGCCGCCGCCCAGGAGATGGCGGCAACCGGCGTCGATTTCGTCAAGCTCGGCTTCTTCGGTGGCGGGCCGCCGGGCGCGATACTCGCGGCGCTGCGTCCGGTGGCCGAAAGCGGTGCCCGTCTGGTCGGCGTGCTGTTCGCCGACCGGCCGCCGCCGAGGGGCGGGGTCGGCGTGTTTGCCGGAACCAGCCTGGCCGGCCTGATGCTCGACACCACGGACAAGACCGAGGGCAGCCTGCGCGACTGCCTTCACGATGCGACGCTGGGCATCTTCGTCTCGACCACCCGGCGCTGGAACCTGCTGGTCGGCCTCGCCGGCTCCCTCAGCGTCGACGATATCCCGGCGCTGCTACCCTTCCGCCCCGATTATCTCGGCTTCCGCGGCGCACTGACCGCCGGCGACCGCAGCGCTGCCCTCGATGTCACGGCTCTGGCCAGAGTCCGGGCGGCGATCCCGACATCCTGAGGCGCCGCGGCGCCGGCGCTGCTCCGAATCGGGGTCCGCTCCCCCCTTGGGCAAGCCCGGCTCGGGCTCAATCCTCGCCCGGCTGCAGCGCCGGCTCGGACTCGGTCTGGGGCCCGGTGGTGGCGGCAGACCGGCCAAGCCAGCGGCCGGCGTCTTCCAGCAGCAGGTAGAGCACCGGGGTAATGTAAAGCGTCAGCAATTGCGACACCACCAGGCCGCCGACCACGACCAGGCCGAGCAGCTGGCGCAGCTCGGCGGCGGCGCCGACTCCGGTGGCGATCGGCAAGGCACCCATGATCGCTGCCATGGTGGTCATCATGATCGGGCGGAACCGCAGCAGGCAGGCGTCATAAATCGCGTCGCGGGGTGACTTGCCGTGTTCGCGCTGGGCGACCAGCGCGAAGTCGATCATCATGATCGCATTCTTTTTGACGATGCCGATCAGCATCAGGATGCCGATCATCGCGATCACGCTGAGGTCCTGGCGGAACCAGATCAGGGTCAGCAGGGCGCCGACCGCGGCCGAGGGTAGACCCGACAGGATGGTCAACGGGTGGACGAAGCTCTCGTAGAGCACGCCCAACACGATATAGATCACCACCACCGCCGCCGCCAGCAGCAGACCCTGGCCCGCCAGCGCGTCCTGGAAGACTTGCGCGGTGCCGGCGAAGCGGGTCGAGATGGTCGCCGGCAGCACGATCTCCTGCTCGACCTGGCGGATCGCGTCCACCGCCTCGCCCAGCGCGTGGCCGGGCGCCAGGTTGAACGACAGCGTCACCGCCGGCAGCTGGGCCTGGTGGTTGACGGTCAGCGGTCCGACCGTGCGCACGACATGGGCGAAGGCATCGAGCGGCACCAGCTTGCCGGTGCTGGAGCGGACATGGATGCGCGACAGCGCCGCCGGGTCCTGCTGGTACTGCGGCTCCAACTCCATGACCACGGCATAGTCGTTGCGCGGGGTATAGATGGTCGAAATCTGGCGGGTGCCGAATGCGCTGTAGAGCGAGGCGCGCACCAGGTCGACCGATACCCCGAGCCGGGCCGCCTGATCGCGGTCGATGTCGATATAGACGTTCTGGGCTTGGCGCTGGCTGTCGTCGGTCACGTCCTGGAGGATCGGCATCTGCTTCAGCCGCTCCGAAAGCCGGTCGGACCAGACATAAAGCTCGTCGAGGTCGAGCCCCTGGACAGTGTATTGGTAGAGATTGCGCGAAGATCGTCCGCCGATCCGCAGGTTCTGGATCGGCTGCAGGTAGACTGCGATCCCCGGAATTGCCGCCAGCTTGCGCCGGAGTTGCTGGATCACCTCGCCGATCGGCGGTCGCTGGTCGATCGGCTTCAGACTGACGAACATCCGGCCATTGCTGATCGGAAAGATGAAGCTGCCGGCGGCACCGATCGTTGAGGTCACCGCCTCGACCGCCGGGTCGTCGCCGACGATCGCCGCCACCTTCTGCTGCAGCTGGGCCATCGCCGGAAACGAGATATCCTGGGCCGCTTCGGTGTTGACGAACAGTTGGCCGGTATCCTCGATCGGGAAGAAGCCCTTGGGCACGTCGCGGAACAGCTGGACGGTGGCAACCACGGTCGCCAGCATGACCACGATCATCACCAGGCGATGGCGCAAGCTCCAGGCCAGCGAGCGGCGATAGGCGCCGAGCCAGGCGGCGAAGCCAGCCTCGGCGATCCGCTCGAACCAGCCCGGTCGCCGCATTCCGGACCCGGCCTGGCGTTCGGCCCGCAGCATGCGCGAGCACAGCATCGGCGTGAGCGTCAGCGAGACCACGGCCGAGAGCACGATCGCAATCGTCACCACCATGGCGAATTCGCGAAACACCCGGCCGACCACGCCGCCCATCAGCAGGATCGGGATGAACACCGCAATCAGGGAGACCGTGATCGATATGATGGTAAAGCCGACCTCGCGGCTGCCCTTGATCGCCGCCTGCCACGGCGGCATGCCCTTTTCGACGTAGCGGACGATATTCTCCAGCACCACGATGGCGTCATCGACCACCAGACCGACCGACAAGGTCAGGCCAAGCAGCGACAGGTTGTCGATCGAATATCCGAGCAGATACATGCCGCCGAAGGTGGCGATCAGCGACACCGGCAACGCCATCGCCGGAATCAGGGTCGCCGACAGCCGGCGCAGGAAGACAAAAATCACCAGGATCACCAGGGCGACGGTCAGGGCCAGCGTGATCTGAACGTCGTGGACCGCAGCGCGGATCGACTGCGAGCGGTCGGCCATGACATCGATCTTGATCGCCGGCGGCAGCTCGGCGCGGAATTCCGGCAGCAGCTTGATCACCCGGTCGACCACATCCACCGTATTGGCGTCCGGCTGGCGCTGGACCCCGAGCACGATCGCGCGGGTGCCGTTGTACCAGCTGGCCAGCCGGCTGTTCTCGACGCTGTCGAGCACGGTCGCGACATCGCCCAGACGCACCGCGGCGCCATGGCGATAGGCGACGATCAGGTCGCGGAACCCGGCCGCGCGGCGCGGTTGGGAATTGGACTCCAGGGTGAATTGCTGCTTGTCGCCGTTGAGCGTGCCGACCGGGGTATTGGCATTGGCGGCGACCAGGGCCGACTGAACTTCGTCGATGCCGATGCCGCGGGCGGCCAGCGCGGTGGGGTTGAGCTGGACCCGGACCGCGAATTTCTGCGGTCCGAACACCTGAACCTGCGCCACGCCGTTCAGCGTCGACAGCCGCGGCGTGATCACCAGGTCGGCATAGTCGTTGACCTCCGACAGCGGCAGGGTGTCGGAACTCATGGTCAGCAGCACGATCGCCTGGTTGGCCGGGTTGACCTTTCGGTAGGACGGCGGCGTGGTCATTTCGATCGGCAACCGCCGGGCGGCGCGGGCCAGCGCCGCCTGAACATCGGCGGCGGCGGCGTCGATGTCGCGATCGAGGGCAAATTCCAAAGCGATCGAGGACGATCCGAGCCCGCTCGACGAGGTAATGGTCTCGACCCCGGCGATCGTGGAAAACTCCCGCTCGAGCAGGGCGGTGACCGAGGATGCCATCGATTCCGGGCTGGCGCCGGGCAGCACCGCCGAGACGCTGATGGTCGGGAACTCGACCCGCGGCAGGGCGGCCACCGGCAACTCTCGATAGGCCGCGAGCCCGGCCAGGATCAGCGCCACCGTCAGCAGGATGGTCATCACCGGCCGACGGATGCACAGCTCGGAGAGGTTCACGACAAGCCTCCGCGGCGTTCCTCGGCTTTGGCCGGTGTCTCGCCTGTGGCGGCGGATTTCTCGATCACCCGCGCACCCGGCACCAGCCGGGATTGACCCTGGATCACCACCCGCTCGCCGTCCTTCAGCCCTGCCGCGATGGCGCTGCGCCCGCCCAGCGTGCGCAGCACGACGACCGGCCGGACCTCGACCGTGTGATCGGGCTGGACCACGTAGACCAGCGCCGAGTCCTGGCCGATCTGCACCGCCTCGGCCGGAATGGTCAGAAGATCGGGGTCGGTCCGCAAGGTCAGCAGGACATCGACGAACTGGCCGGGCCACAACCGGGTATCGGCATTGGCGAAACTCGCCTTCAGCAAGATGGTGCCGGTGCCGCTGTCCACCGCATTGTCGATGAAATCGAGTGTGCCCCCGATCGGCGTGCCGGGATCGCCGGGCACCTGGACCTGCACCACCATGGGTGCGGCACGGGCGGCGGCACGGATCGCGCCCAATTCCCGCTCGGCGACATTGAACGCGACCTGGATCGGCCGCAACTGGGTCAGCATGACCAGCGGATTGGCGTCACCGGCGCGCACCTGATTGCCGGGCTTGGCCAGGATCGCGCCGGTGCGGCCGGCCATCGGCGCCTCGATCCTGGTATAGGCCAGCGTCAACCGGGTCGCCTCGATCGCCGCCTGGTCGGCCTTGGCCGAGCCTTCGAGTGCGCCGACCTGGGCCACCGACGTCTCGTATTGCTGGCGGGCGACCGCGTTGGTCTTGAGCAATTCGGCATAGCGCACCACATCGGCGCGCGCCTTGACCAGCTGGGCGCGGTCGCGCTCCAGATTGGCCTCGGCGACGAGCAGCTGGGCGGCAGCCGGACGGGCATCGAGGGTGAACAGCAGCTGCCCCTTGGTGACTTCGTCGCCCTCGCTGAAATGCACCGCCTCGACCACGCTGTCGATGCGCGGACGAAGCGCGACCGTGGCGATCGGCTGGACCGTACCGATCGCGCTCAGTTGCAGCGGCATCGCCTGGCGCTCCGCGGCTCGGGTCACCACCGGCAGCGGCCGGGCCTCGGCATTGCCCTTGGGAACGACGGGGCCGGCGCGTTCAAAATGGCGGTAAGCATAAGTGCCGCCCGCCAAGGCCGCCGCCAGAACAAGCCAGGTCAAAAATTGCGGTTTCATCATGCCGATCATCCTGACGCCGCAAGACCGGGCGCCGTTCATCAGGCCAGATTTACCACTTTCCGGATCGGCATACCCGGCCAATTTGGTTACCGTTGGTAACCGTCGGTATCCGTCACCGCCCCGTCGCCAGGCAGCCGGCGAGCCCATCGCGGACCACCACCGCCATTTCGCCGGCGATCCGGCGGGCGCGGGCGCGAATGTAGGGGCTGGGATGCGCCGGCGACCACCGTCGCGGGCTGGGCAGGACGACCGCCAGCAGGGCCGCTTCCGGGGCCGACAGCGCGGCCGCCGGTTTGCCGAAATGGGCGCGCGCCGCCGCCTCGGCGCCGTAGACGCCACGCCCCCACTCGACGATGTTGAGATAGACCTCGAGGATGCGCCGCTTCGGCCAGAACGCCTCGATCAGCACGGTGAACCACACCTCCAGCCCCTTGCGCAGCCAGCTGCGCTCCGGCCACAGAAAGGCGTTCTTGGCGGTCTGCTGGCTGATCGTACTGCCGCCGTGAAGCCGCCCGCCGGTTTCGTTGTGCGCCAGCGCTGCCGAGATCGCTTCCCAGTCGAAGCCCCCATGATCGCAGAACCTGCCGTCTTCGGCGGCGACCACCGCGTCGGCGAGGTGGTGGGAGATGCGCGCCAGCGGCATCCAGTCCTGACGCCGCGGCGGCGCCCCCTCGGCCTGGCGGATCAGCATCAGCCCGGTGACCGGCGGGTCGACGAAACGATAGGCCACCACCCACAGCACCGAGAGCGCCGCCGTCGTCGCGCCGACGATCAGCAGGTATCGCGGCCAATGGGCCAGCCGAAGCCGGCCGGCCGACGGTTCACGCGCTGCCGGTTTTTGCTCGGCCATGCCGCTTGCACAGAGTGACGCCCATCGCCGGTGAATTCGCCCTTACCGTCTTGCCCCAGGCAGCGCCCGGAAAGCATAGCCCGGATCTCCCGCGTGGGGGTAGCCGTGCCCGGCCGCTTTGATCACGCCCGGTGCCGAAGGTGAGGCGCCGGGACGCGCGGGCACCAAGGGATCGTCCAGTGAATACTATAGTATTCATCCATTATGAAAAATACTGATGCCAGGCATCATCAGATAATTGGCGCTTTGTAAACCTTTTTTACCGGATGATCGGGCATATGCATCCGGTCACGGGCGGACACTCCATGATATTAGCTCTGTTTTCATTTATCATCGCACTGGCGCTTCCAGCTTTCGAGGCGGCAAGCGCCGTGGACACTCCCTGCCCGCAGGTCCGGGTGATCGACGGCGACACGCTTGATTGTGCCGGGCGGCGCATCCGACTGGACGGCATCGATGCCCCGGAGCGGGCACAGATCTGCCGCTCGGCGACCTTGCGGGACTACCCCTGCGGCTCCGAGTCGACCCGCGCACTCGCCCGGCTGGTCGGCTCCGGCACGATCCGCTGTGTGCCGACCGGCACCGACCGCTACGGCCGGACACTGGCAACCTGCTTCGGCGTCGGCGGTCGCAACCTCAATCAGGCGATGGTGTGTTCGGGTGATGCGATCGCCTATCGCCGCTACTCGATGGCCTATCTCGGCGCCGAGACCGTCGCCCGGTCCGGCGGCTGCGGCCTGTGGGCCGGCAGTTTCACCGCACCCGAGGACTGGCGCCACGGCGGCCGCGGCAGCTATGCGCCGCCCCCGGCGACCGCGAACGGCGCGCCCTGCGACGCGGCCGCGCCGCTGCGCTGCCCCAAGCCGCGCTGAGGCGGCCGGCACCGCCGGAGCCGGTCGCGCCTTCCCGCACGCCGCTGCCGCGGCGATAGGCCGCCCCGCCCGGTCCCGCTATAGTGCGGCAATGGCGCCCGCCCCCCCGACTTCCCCTCCCTTGACGCTGTCTGAAGTGCCGGTGCTGATCGCCAGCGCCCGGCAGGCGGCGATGCTGAGCCCCGACGGCGAGTTGGAAACGCTGACCCTCGACCAGGCGGCCCAGCGCGCGCGCAACCGCCCGCCCCTGGTCTGCCACACTCGGGCCTTGGCCCGCCGCCTCGGCATCGAGCGGTTCGCCGCCTACGACGTGCTGGAGCTGTTCGCCTTCGTGCGGCCGGCGCGATTTTGCCTGCCGACCCCGCTCGGCCTGGCCGAGGCGCTCGACCAGACACCGCCCGCCGACCTCGAAGCCGAGACCTTGACGCTGCAACGCGCGGCGCACCGGCTGCTCGGCGAACTGCACCGACCGTCACGCGAAGACGAGCGCTGTGACCCGGCAGCAATCGCCTGGACCATGGGGCTGGCCGGCTGGCCCTGGGCGCCCCTGGTGCTGGCGGCGCTGGGCACGCCGGCCGGCCCCGGCGACGCCCGCGCCCGCGCCGCGCTGGAGGTCTGGCGCAAGCTGCCGGAATGGGCCTCCGACGCGCCGGAACCACCGCCCGGCCAGGTCGCGGTCGAGCCGGCCGAGGCCCGGCAACGCCTGGCCGAGATGCTGGCCGGCCATGGCGCGTCGCGGACCGATGCCGCCGAGCCGCGACCCCAGCAGTCGGACTATGCCAGTGCGGTGACCCTGGCCTTCACCCCGCGCGCCGAGCCCGACAGCCCCAACCTGGTGCTGGCCGAGGCCGGCACCGGGGTCGGCAAGACGCTCGGCTACCTGGCACCGGCCAGCCTGTGGGCGGAAAAGAACAAGGGCGCGGTGTGGATCTCCACCTATACCCGCAACCTGCAGCACCAGATCGACGGCGAACTCGACCGCCTGCATCCAGACCCCGCGGTCAAGGCGCGCCGGGTGGTGCTGCGCAAAGGCCGCGAGAACTATCTCTGCCTGCTGAATTACGAGGAGGCGTCGCGCCAGGTCGGCCTGTTCCCCCGCTTCGGCCCGGCGCTCGGCCTGATGGCGCGCTGGCTGGCGGCGACCCGCGACGGCGACCTCCAGGGCGGCGACTTCCCCGGCTGGCTGGTCGATCTGGTCGGCCGCGGCGCCACCTTGGGCCTGGCCGACCGCCGCGGTGAATGCATCTATTCCGCTTGCGATCACTACAACCGCTGCTTCGTCGAGCGCAGCATCCGCCGCGCCCGCCGCGCCGATATTGTGATCGCCAACCACGCCCTGGTGATGATCCAGGCGGCACTCGGCGGCGGCGACGATGCCGGGCTGCCGACCCGCTACGTCTTCGACGAGGGCCACCATGTCTTCGACGCCGCCGACAGCGCCTTTGCCGGCCACTTGACCGGCCGGGAGACCGCCGATCTGCGCCGCTGGCTGGTCGGCGCCGAAACCGGGGGCGTGCGCAGCCGTGCGCGCGGCCTGAAGCGCCGGCTCGACGACCTGATCTCCGGCGACGACGACGACGCCCTGCTGCTCGACCAGATTTTAGAGACCGCCCGCAGCCTGCCCGGCGAAGGCTGGAGTCAGCGCCTGGCCAGCGACACGCCCCACGGCCTGGCCGAGCGCTTCTTGGCCTTAGTGCGCCGCCAGGTTCTGGCCCGTGCCGCCGGCCGCTCCGGCCCCTATAGTCTGGAGACCGAGACCACTCATCCGGTCGAGGGTCTGGCCGAAGCCGCCCGCAGCCTTGGTGTGGCCTTAACAAAATTGTCGGAACCACTGAAGGCGCTGGCGACCTCGCTCGCCGCCCGTCTCGACGACGAGGCCGCCGAACTCGACAGCGACCAGCGCCGCCGGATCGACGCGCTCGCCCGCGGCCTCAAGCGCCGTGCCGCCCAGACCGTCGATGCCTGGCGCGACATGCTGCAGGCGCTGGACACCGCCACCCCGGCCGGTTTCGTCGACTGGTTCGAGATCGAGCGCCAGGACGGCCGCGAGGTCGATGTCGGGCTCTACCGCCACTTCGTCGATCCCACCATACCCTTCGCCGCGGTGGTCGCCGCCCCCGCCCACGGCATGGTCGTGACCTCGGCGACCCTGACCGACGGCACCGGCGACCCGGTGCTCGACTGGCAGGCCGCCGAGGCCCGCACCGGTGCGCCCCATCTGCCCCGGCCGGCGCTGCGTGCCCAGGTGCCATCGCCGTTCGACTATCCGGCGCACACCAAGGTGCTGGTGGTCGGCGACGTGCGCAAGGACGATTTTTCCCAGGTCGCCGCAGCCTATCGCGAGCTGTTCCTCGCCGCCGGTGGCGGCGGGCTTGGTCTGTTCACCGCAATCGGCCGCCTGCGCGCGGTCCACCAGCGCATCGCCGGCCCGCTGGAAGCCGCCGGTCTGCCACTCTACGCCCAGCATATCGACGGCCTTGATGTCGCCACCCTGATCGACATCTTCCGCGCCGAGGAGCACGCCTGCCTGCTCGGCACCGATGCGGTGCGCGACGGCATCGACGTGCCCGGCCGCTCCTTGCGCCTGATCGTGTTCGACCGCGTGCCCTGGCCACGCCCGACGCTGCTCCACCGCGCCCGCCGCGACGCCTTCGGCGGCCGGCACTACGACGACATGATCACGCGGCTGCGCCTGCGCCAGGCCTTCGGCCGCCTGGTCCGCCGCGCCGACGACATGGGCGTGTTCGTCCTGCTCGACCCGATGATGCCCTCCCGCCTCGCCGGCGCCTTCCCCGACGGCGTCGAGTTTCTGCGCATCGGGCTGGCCGAGGCGGTTCGGATCACGCGGGAGTTTTTGGCGCCACAATAGGAAAAAAAGGAAGGCCGGGGAGCCCTGGGCTCAGAGGTGTCCCCGGAATTGGTCGGCACCACTGCGATGCGTCCAGGGGAACGGAGCGGTTGGCCATGCCCGCAGCATGGGGCGACGCCGAGCATGAGGCAAGCTATAGCGTCGTTCGGTAGTGTCTCAGTTTGAACTTCCGGTTAGCGCCCATGCCGGCCGTTCAGCATGTATCCCGCCCTTCCCGATAGCAGACGTAGAGGATGGAGTGGCCTTTGCCGACGTTTGCGGATAGAATCGCCGGTAGCGTAGGCGTAATGAGCGGACCATGGTATAGCGAGGCTGTTTCGAAGAAAGGAGGGGGTATGTCGGCCAAGCAGATTCTCGCCCTCCTAAATTCGCACGTCGACGGGGACGAGGACCAAATCCTCTCGATCGCCTTGCAGATCGCTGCCCAGGAAGTCCGCCAGGGGCGGCCAGATGAAGCGGAGAAGCTCAAGCGTCTCGTCCAGAAAGCAAGGGATCAGCGCAGAGGTGGCAAACCTGCCGGCGGACAGACACCGATTCCGCTGGCCAGGCCGCGAGGCGAGCTGCAAGGGCTGGTCGAAAGTACCTACCCGAAGGTCCCGTTGTCGAGCATGGTGCTGACGGACAACCTGGACAAGCGCCTTACGCGCATCGTGCGCCAGCAGCAGGAGCGTGCGACTTTGCGGGAGCATGGCCAGACACCGGCGACCCACATGCTGCTTGTCGGCCCGCCTGGAACGGGCAAGACCATGACCGCATCGGCTTTGGCTGGAGAACTGCGGCTTCCGCTCTTCACCGTGCGTCTGGAAGCCCTGTTCAGCCGCTTCTTCGGCGAGACCGCAGGGAAGCTGCGTCTGCTTTTCGACCAGATCGCCCAGACGCGGGGGGTTTATCTTCTTGATGAGTTCGACGCGATTGGTGCCCGCCGCGGCGATCCCAACGATGTGGGTGAGATCCGTCGCGTGCTGAATTCCGTTCTGGCCTTCATGGAAGAGCCGAACTCGACCGACAGCCTCGTGCTGGCGGCAACCAACCATGTCGAGATTCTGGACGAGGCGCTGGCGCGGCGCTTTGATGAGGTGATCGAATACTCGCTGCCGGACGCGGCTGCTGCCCGCGCCATCATTGAGCGGCGTCTTGGCAAGTTCAAGTTCGCGGCTCGATCATGGACGGCGCTTGAGGCGGCGCTTGAAGGCCTCAGCCCGGGCGAATTGGTCCGGGCGGCGGATGCCGTCGTCAAGGACGCCATTCTCGAAGGGGCGTCAAAAGTCTTGCTCGATGCGTTGCGCGACGCTTTGGAGAACCGTCAGACATTGAAGGGAAAGTTCGGCCGTAAGTTCGCCCGTTAGGCGAGTTTCGCCGACTGGATTGAATGGGGTGTAACCGAACAAGCAGGGACTTATGGCGGAGCTTGACAATTTTGGCGCAAGAAATCGCCCGCATATTTCAATCGATTTATTTCGTAAAACTGCGACCTACACGTATCCATCGCGGAACCAGGAACGGAAGCCGCTTCGTGGCGACTATGCCGCTCACGCCAAGCACCTCCTGGATCAGCTCGGCGCAGCACTCGATGCGACGCTGCAGGCCGGCGACGATCCCCGTCTTCCTATTCCAGGCCTGAAACCGGGGACGATTGTCGAGATCACGACGGTCGCGCCGGCTGAAAGATTCCGGGTCAAGGCGGTCAAGGTCCCCACAACGTTGGAATTTCCGACACAGGACGTGGTGGTACTGCGGTCCGAGCGGAATGACGACCGGAGCGAAAGCGCCCTCCTCTTCGTGCCGGATGACGCGCAAGCATTCTTGCGGGGACGGATCGCTGCCTACGGGCGCGATCCTGGCAATCAGCGTCGACCCGATGTTGAGCGCTTCGAGGTGGTCGAGGACGTCTGTGCGATGGAGACGGAATCGCTGTTCACCGGGCAGGTAGATCTGACGGTGCTGGACATCGTGTGGTGGGAGCTTTGGGTTCGCCAGCCGGCCGCCTCGGCGGATCGTCTGGCCGAGGCGGCGCGCAAGGCGCACATCGACGTGCATGGCGATCGTCTCATATTTCCCGACACGACGGTCCTCTTTCTTCATACGTCCGCCGCGACTGTATCCGCTTTCGCGTCGAAGGTGCCGGGTGCGATTACGGAAATCCGGCGCGCGACCGGGACGATCGAACCATTCCTGGATCGCGGCGCGACCGGTCTCGGCCAGCACGAGTGGGTGGAGGAGCTGGCGCAACGCGTTACCGCGCCAGAGCCCGACGCTCCCGTCGTCTGCACGCTCGACACCGGCGTCGCCGCTGCGCATCCTCTGATCGCTCCCGGCCTTCGTGGGGCGTGGGCCTACGATGCGGCCTGGGGCACTGATGACCACCAGTCGAACGGTGGTCACGGGACGTCCCTTGCTGGCCTCGTCCTTTATGGCGATCTTGAGCCGCTGATGAACGATGCGCGCCCTGTCGTCCTGACCCATGGCGCGGAATCGATGAAGCTGCTGCCACCGCGAGGCTTCCCGCCGACCAAGCCGCCTAGCTATGGCGTCGTGACGCAAGGCGCGATCAGCTTGGTCGAGGTTGAGCGCCCGGAGGTGCTACGCAGCTTCTGCATCGCCATCTCCACAACGGACTTCCCGCCGAGCCGGCCATCGACATGGAGCGGCGCCATCGACCAGATTGCTTCCGGGGCCATGCCCGGCGAAACGGCCGACGAGGTTCCGGCGGCCGAACGTCCCAAGCGTCTGTTTGTCGTGGCAACCGGCAACGTTTTCGAGGGAATGGTCAGCAATGTACTTCCGTCGCAGCCGCTGGAAGACCCATCCCAAAGTTGGAATGCGCTGACCATCGGTGGCTTCACGCGCAAGGAACGAACTCCATCCCCGCCGCCAGATTTGAAACCGGTGGTTCCGGCAAACCACCGCAGCCCGTACAGCCGGGGATCGACATCCCTTCCCAACGACCTTACGCCGATCAAGCCGGAAGTGCTGTTTGAGGCAGGAAACATGGTTTCCGATGCCTCGGGCCTATGCGATTGGAACCCTGCCGTATCTCTCCTCGCCCCCGGTTCGGATGTGGTGGCGGAACCGCTGGTACCATTCTGGGCGACCAGCGCGGCGGCGGGTATGGCCGGCAACTTCGTTGGGCGCCTGCAGGCCGCGCGACCTGATCTGTGGCCCGAAACCCATCGTGCGCTTATAGTTGACTCGGCGCGCTGGTCGGAGCCGATCAGCAGAAGGTTCATCGGCAGGGGCGCGCATTGGAAGACCGGCAAAGCCGCCACCAAAGCGAAGAAGCAGGAAATGCTTCGTGAGTTCGGCTATGGTGTGCCGGACATTGAGCGGGCTATTCTCTCGGCGCAGAACGACGCGACCTTGATAGCACAGGCGGTTATCCAACCTTTCGCCATCGGTCCTGACGGAAGGACTGGCGTATTCAACGAGATGCACTTTTATGATCTGCCCTGGCCAAAGGCGATCCTGGAGCAGCTTGAAAACGAAATCGTCACGATGAAGGTCACACTGTCCTACTTCATCGAACCCAATTTGACCGGCAAGGCTGCGACGCGGCCGGACACCTATCGCTCCTTCGGCCTGCGCTTCGCCATGAAGAAGCGCACGGAATCACATCCCCGTTTCCGCAGCCGGCTTTCTGCCAGTCAGGCGGGCGACGGCACGGAGGCCGATGATGAAACGAGTTTTTGGCTGCTGGGGCCGAAGGCCATCCAAGCTGGTTCGCTGCATTGCGATTTGTGGCGGGGACATGCGATCGACCTAGCGAGCCACGACGCCATAGCCGTCTACCCTGTAGGAGGCTGGTGGAAATCCCACATTGGGCAAGAGCGCGTCACTGACAAAGCGCGTTATGCTTTGGTCATTTCGATTGCAGCGCCTGGGCAGGGCGTGGACCTATACTCGGAGGTCGCTTCCCTCGTCGAAGCGAAAGAGATTGAAGTGGGACTTGGCTGACAAGCCTTTTGCGCACATGAACATCTTTTCTACCGAATTAAATGTCTGTTTTTGCTTTCTGGAGCCAAGAGCCGTCGTTCCGCTCGCGGCCCATCCCGGAAATTCGAACTGAGACACTACCCGTCGTTCGCGGACGTTCGCATAGGCGCGCACATGTCCATCGTTGATTGGTCCCTATTTTGGTCCCCAACCTGGCCGCGAGCCCCTAAAAATTCACCTAACTGATTGAAAAATTTGGTGCGCCCGGCGGGATTCGAACCCACGGCCCCAGGATTAGGAAAACCAGGAGAACTGAGCTTGACCAAGCACTTCAGCGAGCATTGTGCCCGGATTGTGCCATTGTAGTCAAGGCGGCGCGGCCTGAGGTAGTGTCTCAGTTCGAATTTCCGGGATGGGCCGAGAGGGGACGGTCTGATTTGGGAGGTGGCGGGGGTAAAACAGACCTTGTAATTTACCGTCACCCCACCTAACCCATCAGTTTTAAAATTTTAGTGTGTTGTGCGTCTTGTGGTGGCGCGTTAATTAGGTTGGATAGTCGGTCGTACCACAGGCGAGATTTTTGGTTGGGGGTGTGTCTTGCTGATCACGACGAAAGACGTGAGGAATTGGCGCGATTTACAAGACAAGGTGGCGCAGCTCTTCCGAGAAATGGGCTATGCTGTTGAGACTCCTTTTACTATCAATCTGTCTGGACGGGGAAAGAAAGAAGTGGATGTTTACATTCGAGATAACCGCGCGAGTGTAAACCAGATAATGCTAGTGGAGTGCAAGTTCTGGGAAAGCGAAATTCCACAGGACGCCGTTCACTCGTTCCACACGGTGATGAGCGGCGCAGGAGCCAATACCGGCTTTATCGTAAGCAAGAAGGGCTTCCAAAGCGGGGCCTATGAAGCAATTAACAATACCAACATTCATCTTCTAACGTGGGAGGAAATTCAGCATAAATTTGGCCATCAATGGTACTTATGCAGATCAAAAGAATGCGAATATATATTTAATGAAGCCCGAATAATTGACGGGTTGTATATGGATCAGTTCAATCCAGCTGTAATTAGTAATATGATGTTCTTTACCGCAACAGGGTGTGAGGAAGAATTTCTTGACGTTATGGCAAACATCAGAATTATATTATTTTCACACCTTGCAAGGCCTGCCGCTTACGACACACCAGGACCTATTGAGGTGAGCGTCTACGAGGGGTTCCCTGGGGCGGCGAAAGATCGTTGGGGGGTACCCACACTCAGATTCTCCGGTGCCCGCGAGTTCTTCATCTGGTTCGAGGCCTACGGGAAGGAGCAACTTGTTCGGTTTGAGACCATTCGTAGCCGCGCTCGTGCTAGTTTCGATGTGCTTCCTGACCAAGACGCGGCATTCCGTGCGACTTTGAAAGCTACTGTGGAAGAACTGCCGATCAGAGCATTCAGGGAAGAGCTTGGAGAAGACCTGTATAGCAGCTTAATCGCCAGGCACCTTGTAAACATGCGCTAGAGAGTGCTGGCGCGCATTCAGACCTTAATTACGATGACGCTGCACCTAACTATGGTGTCCGCTCACAGTAACTAATCTTAACTTCTGGAACGACCCAGATAGGCGCGTACCGAGACGGTGGACCTGACAGAAGGTGGCTTGATCGCTTGGGGTTTTCGCTGATCAGTAGCGCATCTTCATGTGTGGCGAAATGACAAATCGCTGCACATACGGCTTCGACCTCAAGCGGTTCATCACCTCCCAATACATGGCCATTGCCACCGGTTCAGCGATATCTGACGGCACACGATAGCCGTACGCCGGAAAGCCTGTCGTCTCTCGGTCGGTGAGATGCCAAGATCGAAGGAACTCGGGCTGGAGATACCGATAGGTCGCCCAGCGGATGTTATTCAGGAACTCGCCGATCTGGCTGGAGTGATAGATGAAGATGTCTTGTTGAAACCATTCGAAGAATGTCTCGACCGCCAGATAGGCCTGCTGCTCGCTGACCGGTTGGCCCGCCTGATCCAACAGCTTGCGCAGATGGCCGACGTTGGCGGCTAGCCGCGCGAGGTTATGCTTTGCGATGTCTCCGCACATCTTGATGTAGCGGTAACGCGCCACGCGCAGATCCGCGACGACGTCGATGGCGTGCAGATTGACACCCGTCGCGGTAAACTCCCCCTCAAGCCACGTCGCGAAATTCTCCACCGCCGTGGCGAGCGCCGACGCATCCTGGCCGAGCTTAGGGTTCGCGCAGACCTGCCGCAGATGGAAGAGGAACGTCAGGTCGGAGGGCCGGGCATTGCTCGGCGCGGGTTTCAGCCCAAGTGGAACGGGCTCCCCTTTGAACGCCCGGACATCAGAGAGGAAGTCGCCCAAAAGGATGACGAACAGCCGAGCATGGGCGCTTGTCTGGAACATCAGGTTGGTCAGCTCGGTCCGATCGTTTTTCACGAAGATCGCCCAGTTGACCATGCCGTCGATCATCTCCCAGACCGAGTTGAGGATTATGGCTTCCCGCTCGATATCGTTCATTCGCGTTCCAACAGGTTCTATCCGCTATACTTTCGACGACTTTACAACGCGTGCGGGGGCTTATCCCGTTGACTCAGGTGCCTTCCACGCATGACCTAAAAGCCGCTTTCCGACGCAGAGGCGGGCGCCTGATTTTGGGCATCCGATTTCACCAACCCCCCAGTTTGTTCGCGTCAGCGAGAGCTGCATCGGTTTCATGGCAGCATCCTTTTGCCGAAGACCAACCTGAGTTAACGGGATAAGCCTCCGCGTGCGCACCCGCCGGAAATACCAAATGACCGCTGACTGAACCCCGTCTTTGTTCTGGCGCCCTTCATACACGAACGACTGCCGACGGCCACTTGGTCGGACGAGTTCAATGACCGTCATGGCCGCTAACCGGAAGTTCAAACTGAGACACTACCCGGCCTGAACCCCGTGGCAAGGAGGACAAGGGCTGAGTCCCCTGTGGCCCGCGGGCCCCTGCAGCGCTACCCCGCCGGGGCTCACCGTTTGGAGATCACCAACTCGGTGACGCGTTTGGGTCTGCCGGCGACGTGGTAGGTGAGCGGCTCCTCCTCGATGGAGAACCGGGCGAACTGGCTGCGGATTTCAGGGCGATCGTTGAGACTAAGGATGAAGCGGCCCTTGAGGTGGGCCAGCGCCTCGGCCAGGCGGGCGAACTCCGAGCGGTCGAACAGGCCCTTGCCGTAGTAGTCCTCGCAGCCCCAGTAAGGTGGATCGAGGTAGAACAGGGCGTCGGGCCGGTCGTAGCGGGAGAGGAATTCCGCCCAATCGAGACACTCGATGGTGACGCGGGCAAGACGGCGGTGGACCGCCTCGATCATCATGCGCAAATGGTCGGCATCGAGGCTTCTCGGCTCGGTTGGGCGCGCGGGAAAGCTGGTCGAGTCGGGCTGGCCGCCGTAGCCGAGTCGCTGAATCAGCAGAAATCGGGCGGCGCGTTCGATGTCTGTCAGGGTGTCGGGGGGTGTGCGGAGCAGGCGGCGGAACTCGGCGCGGGAGACGAGTTGGAGGCGGAGTTCGGCGGCCAAGGCTTCCGGATGCCGGCGGACGACGCGGAACAGGTTGGCCACGTCCAGGCCACGGTCGTTGATCGCCTCGACCGGGGCCGGTTTGGGGCGGCGCAGGAACACGCCGCCCATGCCGACGAAAGGCTCGCCGTAGAAGCGGTGCGGCGTGGCCGCGATGCGGGCGACCAGGCGGCGGGAGAGGTTGCGCTTGCCGCCGACCCAGGGGGCGAGCGGCAGCGGTGCGGGGGACGCGAGAGCGGTCATCGGGGCGGACCCTCTGACGCTCGCGGGCGTTCGGGCGGGAGGCTCGGGGCCTGGGGAGTGGGAACCGGCTGGTTACGCCGGAGCTGATTCAAGGTCTTGCAGCGCGGGCACTTGATTGCGAGTTCGGAGATGGTGCCGCGCGCCAACAGGCGGTCGCAATGACCGCAGCGGATATCCTCCATCGACTACCGTGGTATGCTGTCCCGCCCCTGTGCAGGGTGGCGGGATGGCGTGGTCGCGGCCGGACCACGGCGTGCGGACTCAACCTCCGCGGCTCGGGGTGTTGGCGCACCCCGGCCCCCGCCGGCCGCCTTCTTCCGAAGGCTCGACCGGCGGCAGGATACATCAGATGGGACGGACGGCTCCAGTGTGTCGGCGCCGTTCGGGACAACCGGAACCCGTGGGTCAGGCGGCGACCGGGCGGGCGGGCTTGGCGATGGGCATCTCCCACTTCGAGCCCTTGGGTCGCTCGGTGCGGGCGGGCTCGAACAGAACGCGCAAGGGGCTGGGCCAGGCGGCGTAGGCCTTTTCCGAGACGGTGTAGGTGGTAGAGAGCAGCTCGGCCGGGTCGTAGCCCTTTTCGGCCAAGCCGGCCTTCGCCAGGGCCGCCAGCTTGTCCTGGTCCCAGACCACCTGTTTGTCCACCTCATGAACGACGGCGACACCGGCGTCCATGATGCGGATTCGGCCGAGCGGCTTGCCCTGGGCCTGACGCTCGCCGGCGATGCGGGACCCGTATTTGAGTTCCAGACCTTCGGCGAGCCGGGTGGCCGCGGTCTTGGTGAGGCCGCGCTGCGCGTCGAGGCGAGCAAGCAATTGCGCGAGTTCGGGCGCCGGGAGGGCGGCGATCCGCTCGGCCGGCCAGGCCGCGACCTGATCGAGGGTGGGCAGCCGGCTCATGGGTCGAGCTGCCCGGCGCAGAGCGCCTCGACTGCGCCGGCGCCGACCTCGGCGAAGGCGTCGAGTTCGCCGAACAGGCCCGCGAGACTCTTGCCGACATAGGCACCGGTGCGATAGGCGGCGCAGCGTTCGGCAATCGTGGTGCCGGTCGCCTGGTCGATCCGCTCGGTGAGCGGCGCACAGGCCGCGGTCGCCGCGATCCCGACCGCGAGCAGCAGGGCTGCCGGAGCGGTGCCCGGGGGCGATCCGCCGCCATCGGCCGGCGTCGAGGCCGCCAGGCGGGCGAGTTCGGCCAGCGCCGCATCCGGCCCCTTGGCGCGGTAGAGCTGGATCAGGAGGACGGCGTTGGCGGCATGGCCCCAGTTGCCGGCGACGCCCTGGACGACATCGTGGGCGATGCTGCTGGCACGGGCCAACCAGGCGAGGTCAAGGCGGGCGGCGGCCTGGGAGAGCACGCCGATCGCCGCGAAGGCGACGACGGTGATGGTGCCGAGATGGGCGGTCACCCAATCGACCGCGGCAATGGCGTTGTCCAAGGGTTTTCTCCTGGTCAGGCAACAAAAAACCCGCCGGCGGCGGGTCGGGGAAACGGCGGAAAAAGGCGGTGTCAGGCCGGTATCGGCACCCCTGCGGGCCAGCGGAATCCGAGCAGCCGGGCCCGCGGATAGGGGCGGATCGAGACGGCATCGCCCTGGTTGCCGCCCAGGATCATCAGCCGGCCGTCACCCGCAGTTTCCAGATAGAAGCCGACATGGCCGCTGGCCGGGTCCGGCGGCCGAGAGAACACGGCGATGCAGCCGGCCACCGGCTGTTTCAGCGGCCGTCCCCAGGCGAGCCAGGAGCGCGCCGCGGCGCTGCCGGTGCTCGCGAGACCGGCCTCGGTCATCACGAAACAGGCGTAGGCCGAGCACCACGGTACCGCGTCCGAGGTCGCCTTCAGCGTGGTCGCCTGGTGGTATTCCAGGATGCGCGGCTCGTTGGCGGGACCCGGAACCTCATGGCGGCCGAGTTCGGCACGCGCGATTGCGAGCCAGGGCGGTTCATTCACGGCAGCTCTCCCAATTGGGGTGGGGTGGGGTCGGGCTATGGTCAGTTTCGTCTCGGCGTCCGGTCGGCAAGGCTGGCAAGCGCCTGGTCGATGCGGTCGAGCCGGGTGTTGAGCTCGGCGCGGGTCGGCACCTCGCGGGTAAGGGCGTAGAGGCGGTCGTCGACCTTGAACATCCACGAGGTGAGGCCGGTCACGATCGCGGTGAGCAGGACGAATAGGACGGGCAGGACCGGCAGCTTGGTGCCGCCGTTCCCCGCCCCTAAGGCGGTGTCGGTCATGTCGGGCGTTTCCCGGTTGAGGGACCTCAAAGGGTGCGGGCGAGCTGAAACAGGGCGTCGGTCTCGTCGGAGGTCTTGCCCAGCAGGAGGGCGATCTGGTCGACCATCGGGTCGGTGCGCCAGATCGCGGTGGCGTATTCCCAGGATTCGGCGGCTTCGGGGCCGGCGGCTGCGATGGCGGCTTGGACGGTGGCGAGCAGCCCGGCCTGGCGGAGCGCCCTGCGGAACTGCAGTTTGGTGCACCAGAGCGGCGACGGCGGCGGCGATGCTCCGGTTGCAGCCGCTTCGGCGGCGGCCCGCACGGCGATCAGATCGGCGGCACGGGCGAGCAGAGCATCGCCGGCAGGCCAGGGCGAGGGCTGAGTCGTCACCTGGTTGAGGGTATCGACCAGGATGTGGCGGCCGCTCGGCCGATAAAGGCGCTCGATGTAGCCGGGAGGCAGGGCGGCGAGCGTCGGCGGTCCCGGAAGGCTCAGGGCGTCGGCGGCAAACTCCGCAGGGGTGGCGCGATAGGTGCCGGCGTCGGTGCGCAGGAACAGGATGCCGTCGGGATGCTGATGGAGTTCCAACATGGGCGCGCTCTCAGGTCTTAATGATCCAGGTGAGGACGAGGGCGGGCGGCAGGTTGTTGTGGGGCTGGCCGCCGCCGCTGGCGGCGAGAGAGATGGTCTGGACGCTTTCGCTGCCGCCGGTGGCGCCGTGACTGCCGCCGCCGGCGGCGACGATGGAGGGGTTGTTGAGGCCGTGGCTGTGGCTGGGCATCTGGGCGGTGGTGAGGGTATGGGTTTCTGCGCCGCCGGATGCGCCCAGGACGGTGCCGTCGACGCCGCAGCCGGCCTGGGTGATGCGGCCGGCGGCGGCGCCGCCCAGATTGTCGCGGCCCGCGACCATGCGGCCGCGCAGATCGGGGAGATTGAACGTGCTGGAACCGTCGCCGGCGCCGTAGGTGATGCCGATCGCGGCATAGAGGACGGCGTAGGTCGATCGGCTGACCGCCTGGCCGCCGCAGACCAGCCAGCCGGCGGGGGCCGCGGCGGCGGCGAAGGGGGCGATCACGCCGGCCGGAACGGCGGCGACCGCGGCCGGCTTGTTGGCGAGGTCGTTGTAATCGTTGCTGTGGGCGACGGCGCCGAGCCCGAGATTGGTTCGGGCAGCGGCGGCGTTGGCCAGGTCGGAGAGATTGGCCGACTTCTGGGCGTAGCGATCGTCATGGAGGTGGCCCAGCGCGGCGTAGCGATCGTCGTGGAGATGGCCCAGCGCGGCGTAGCGGTCGTCGTGGAGATGGCCGAGCGCGGCATAAAGTCCGTCGGCGATCTGGCGGGTGATCAGAGTGGCATTGAGATCGGCGATGCAGGTCCAGTCGTCGGGCCCGGCGGTGCGGCACTGGTAGAGCTTGCCCTGGTCCAGCCGATAGCAGAGCTGGCCCGGGGTGGGACTGCCGGGGAAGGACGTGCCGGCGAAGTTGGACCAGAGCGCGTCGAAGCGCTGGAGCAGCGGCGCCAGGCTGTCCTTGATCTTGGTCGTGGTCGCGGACAACGAGGGCCAGGTCTGAGCCATCTTTTTGGGTCCTTCAGTAGCCGAGTGCCGACCAGGCGACGGTGCCGGCGATCTGAGCGCCGTCGGGCTTTTCGAGCATGACGGTGAAGCCCGACGGCGTGACATCCGACACGCGGGGCTGGGCGAAAGCGGATGCGGCGCGCAGGGTGCACTGGACCGAGGGTGCAGCGTGAAAGGCGCGCGCAAAATCGACCGTGGTCGGACCGGCGGCCAAGGCCGCCTCGCCCCGATCGGAAAGGTCGGGCACGTCGGCGGTCACCACCGCACGATCGATCGCCACCGTCTCGCCGATACCGGATGCCGCCACGGTCAGGCGGAGAATCGCCTCGCGGAGCTGGTAGTCGCCGGCGACCAGGTCGCGGAAGGCGGCAAAGCCGGCGGGCGGCGGGTCGGTATCGTAGCCGGCGATCAGCCCCGAGGGTCCCAGCGCCGGGTCGCGCAGCGCGATCTCGGCGTGGACGGCGCGGCCTTCCCCGGTCAGGAGCCACGGCCGGTCGGCCTGGGGGGCGTCCCAGGTCCAGTCGCACTGCTCCCAAGTCAGCTCGTCGGGCAGCAGGATGACGGCGTCGAGTTCGGCCCACAGCCGGGAGCGGAACACAGCCCCCAGATCCATCAGATGCCAGTAGCTGCCGGCGCTTCGTCCGGCCGCGAGCGCCAGGGTGCCGCCGCCGGTCACTTCGAGGCCGTCGCGCAGGCCCGGCCAGCCGTCGGCCGCCAGATCCTCCGACAGCACGACGTTGCGGTCCGGTACCGGAACCAGCCAGGTCGAGGCATAGGCGGCATCGGCCGACATCAGGCCGGCGGCGTTGATCGCCTTCAGCCAGAACGAGGTCTCGCCGGCGGAGGCCGCGGGCAGCAGGGCTTCGAGCGGCGAGGTCGGGCTGCGTCCGACCAGACGGCCGAGTTCCCAGCTGGGACCGACCCGGAGTTCGTAGACCAACTGCTGGTCGGAGGCACTCCAGGTGGCGACAACGCGGTCGCCGCGCGCGGTGACCAGGAAGCCGGTGATATCGCCGGGCGCCGTGACCCGGGCGACCAGGCCAGCGGCATGGCGGCTCTGGTTGCCGAGTTCGTCCACTGCCCAGATCCAGAAGCTGTGGTCGGCGGCATCGCTCAGGGCGACGAACAGCCTGGTGCCGCGATATCGGTCGGTGACCAGGGCGGCAGTCGCGGGATTCTCGCCGTCGCGCAGTTCATAGCCGACGATGTCGAACGGCGTGGCGGCGCTCCAGGCGAGTTCGACACCGTCGGCGCGACGGGAGGCGGAGAAACCGAAGACATCGGGCGGCGGCGTGGTGCGGCCGACCACGGTATAGCCGTCGAGCTGCCACCAGAGCGAGACCAGGCCTTCGCGGGTGAGCGCCCTCAGCCGCAGATCGTAGGGCTGACCGTCACCGACCGGCTGGAAGAAATAGCGGCCGGCGGCGGCCGGCAGCGGGGCCAGGTCGGTCCAGGCAGCGCCGATGCCCGAGGGGCGGAACTGGCCGGCGACCCAGGCCGCGAGCGGCCCGGCGCCGACCGGGGGGTCAAAGGTAATGAGGACGCGGGGCACGCTGCGCCCGTCGGGGCCGTGCACCAGCACGGTTTCGTCGGAGATCACAGCGGTGACCGAGGGCACCGGCGGGCGGGCCGGCACCAGCACCGGGGGTCTGCTTTCCTGGGGATCCCAGGCCGGGATCGGCCCCTGGTCGGCCTGGGCAATCTCGGGCGCCTCGTCGACCAGGATCAGCGTGGCGGTCAGGTCCGGGCCGGGGGTGATCGCCTTGATCACCAGGCGTACCGTCTCGCGCGTGGCCTCGCCGAAAGCGGCGAGATCGCCCGGCTCGGGCGCGGAAGCGGCCGGCAGCCGTGCCTGGAACGTGAGCCGCCTGGTCTCGCCCGGCGCAGTGGCCACGCTCCAGGTGCTGAGCGCGCCATCGGCGGTGCGCATGGTCAGGCAGTAGAGCTTGCCGGTTTCCATCACCGCCGGCTCGTCAAGAGTGACCGCGACCACGCGGCCATCGCCATCGGCCTCGACCACCCTGATCCGGCCTTGGCAGCCACCCCAGAGCGGCACGTCGTGGGCAACCGCGACCAAGTCGCCGCGGGTGCAGACCAAGGCCTCGATGTCGGCGGAGAGCTGATAGTCTTCGGGACGCAGGCGCGCAGCGGCCAGCCAGTAGCGGCCATCGGCCCAGGCCTGGGCACGGCGGGCGCACGTGGCGGCGAGATCGAGGGTATCGTAGCGGCTGGCGGTGGTCTCGTCGTATCCATCGTCGTAGGCGGGCACCTCCTGCACCGACCAGTCCTGGTCGGGTTCGGTGTAGGAAATCCGCAAACCGTGGGGCAGATCGATTAAGCGGCGGGTACCCTTGAAGCCCCAGGAATTCCGGGGGGTGAACAGTTGGACCGGAGTTCCTTGTGGCCGGTCCTGGATCACCCCATAGCGGCCGTCGGGACGCGCGAGCGAGACGCGGCCGGCGGCACAGATGTCGCGGGCGCCGTCGAATACCGTGGTCTCGAAGTCGACATTGCAATCGATGGTGCGCCGGGGCTCTCCCCCCGAAGATTCGGGCTCGCACGCCTCGGCCCAGGCAGTGATCGAGGGCAGATCAAGGCGGTCGTCGGCGAGCAGCCGGTTGTTGACCGCACCGGTGAACCAGTCGACGAACGCCCAAGCCGGGTTGCGGGTCGGCTGCCACGACCAAACGGTGCCGTCATGGACGCGGCAAACCGAGGTCGCGATGGCCGAAAACTGGTCGACCTGGCCCTGGAGCTGGTCGGTCGCCTGGATGCGCATCGCGACCAGGCACAGGCCCGTCAGGTTGATCGGGTAGCGGTATTGGACCGTGCGCACCGCCGAGACATAGAGGTCGTCGCGAACGCGCGGGCTGGTGTTGTCGCCGGTAAGCCGCGTTATGCCGACCTCGTAGGTGCCGTCGCCGCCGGTCTTGACCCGCCAGCCCTGGGTATAGGCGGTGGAGCTGGCAGCGGTGACGGTCTCTTCCGTGAGTAAATTCCACTGGGCTGCGCCGACCTCGCGCCATTCGATCCTGAGTGCCACGCTGCAGTTGGTGGGGTTGCCCTGGTCGTCGTAATAGACGAGACCGTTGAAAGTGACGTCGACCAGGATCTCGTGGCAGTGGTCGCGGGTCCTGACCACTTGACGGCCGCCGGCGGCCGTCACCTTCAGGGTGTAACGATCCTCGCGGGGAGTGTCGGCGTAGAGCGTCAGCGGCGGGTCGTCGGGCCAGCCATAACGGATCTCGGTCTCGACGCCGTCGAACAGCCCGAGCGGCTGGGTCCCGATCCGCAGGTCTTCGAGTTCGAGCGGGCCGATGCCGAAGCAGAACAGGCAGCGCCAGAAGGTGGTGTTGCCCTGGGTCTCTGAAACGTCGCGGGCGGCCTTCAATGGCGTGATCTTGCGCCGTCCATAGAGGCGCGGGATTACGCCCCACGGGCTGGCGGCGTTCGACTGCCCGGTGATGGTGAGCGTACGCGAGGTGGAGGCGTTGCCCAGACCGGGGATGGCGCCGATATTGCCGAGCCCGCCCAGGTCGTCGAAGCGGGGCTTGGGCGGCGGCACCAGGGCGTTGACCAGGGTCATGCCGATGCCGCCAATCACCAAGCCGGCCAGCGTGCTGACCGCCGAGAAGGCGAAGCCCGAGCTGGCACCGACCACCGCAAGGCCGATCTCGGGTGCCAGCACGGCAGCTGCCACTACCACGGCGATGGTGAGCAAAGCCGCCAGCGGGTTTTTGCCGCCGCCGCCCCCGCCGCCGCCACCGCCGCCGCCCCAGGGGACAGTGCGCACGGTGATCGGCATGCCCGGCCGGGCGCGGACGCGAGACCACTGTTCGGGCAGGACGGACTGGTCGCCGATCGCGACCAGGGACTGGCGCGCCAGCACCGGGTCGGGTTGGACCCGCGCCACGATCTCGGCCAGGGTCAGGCCGGACGGGACCTCGACCACCAGCCGCGATTGAGAGAACGGGTGCGGGCAAGCGATAACACGGTTGGGCGCCGGGATCACCCCGTCCATCGCCAGAACCCTCCCAACCGGTTGCGCCAGCGGATGCCGGCGTAAGTGTCGACCACCGCCCCCGTGGCCTGTTCGGTGTGCAGCATCAGCCCCGAACTTGCCACCAGGCCGACATGGACCGGGCGGCCGGCGGTGGTCAGCAGCAGACCGTCGCCGACGCGCGTCTGCCCGGCTTCGATCGCCGCCCATTGCGTCCGGTCGGGATGGGTGCTGAGCAGGCGCGCGGCGGCGGTGAGATCGAGGGGATCGTCATAGCCATACGACGGCAGCTCCAAGCCGAAGACCTCCCTCTGGACCAGCCGGAACAGACCCCAGCAGTCGCAACCGGAGCGGTCGCGGCCCAGGAGAGCCCAGGGAATGCCGACATAGTCACTGACCCACGCGGGCAGCGGTGCCATCGGTGAAGACTCCCTCAGTGCAGGCCGGGCGCGACCGAGGGCGTGAAGCGCCACCAGGGTGCCTTGCGGGTCAGGATATCTTCGAGCTGGAGCGTGCCGGTGATGACCAGCGCGTCGTACTCGACCAGGGTCAGGCGCAAGCCCTGGAAGCTCGCCTCGATCACGTCCGGGCGTTCGGTGACGATCACCTCGAACGCGACCTCGACCGGTGAGGAAATCGCCCGCAGTGCCCCGATAATCTGGCGGTCGACATTATCGATCCGCACCTGGATGTTGGGCAGGGTCTCGCCGTCGTCGGCCGGGAGCTCGACCTGGAACGGGCAGCAGATGAAATCCAGCCCGCGCGAGATGATCTTGCGCACGCCGTCCTCGTCGGCCTCGACCAGGTCGTTGGCAATCCGGATCGGCTGCGCCAGCGCCTCATGTGTGAGCGTGGCGAGCAGGGTGAAGACGCTGCCGGTCTCCGGCGCCTGGACCGCCCGTCGTGCCTCGAGCGAAAAGGCCCGGCTCATCCCTGGCGGCTCCAGACGATGGTGTAGCGATTGGCGCCGACACTGTCGTTGATGGTGATGCTGAGGCCCGACGCGATCAGGTCGATCGGATAGGGCAACGGCTGCGGGTTGCCCCACTCCAGCGGCACCGCGACGCCGGCGGCGGTTGCGGTGAGCGCCACAATGGCGAGCGTTACGACATTGACCGCACCGGCACCGTTGAGGACGACATAGAGGCTGCCCTTGAGCCGCTTGGCGGTGCCGCTGTAGAGGCTGTAGGCGACGCCGGGGACGCCGGATGCTGTGATCAGGGTCTCAACCAAGGCCTCCTCCTCGATGGCGGTGATCAGGCCGTTGCCGACGGTTATGGTCCAGCCGTCGCCCGTGAGCGTGCCGTCGACACCGGGTGCCAGGCCGAAGGCGGTCGCCCATTGGGCGATGGTGGAGAGCCGGTCTTTGCCGCCCTGCAGGATCGCGATCTGGTCGGCGGGCTGGATCGGACCGGCCGACGGGAACTGGCTGGTGGCCAAGGTCGGCATCTGTCATCTCCGGTCAGGCGCCCGAGACCAGCCGGTATTGGCCGATCTCGGTCGCGCGATAACTGCCGTCCTCGTTCAGCCAGTAGACCGGCCGGATCGAGAGGCCCGACTGCACCTCCAAAGTGAGGCGCACCAGAAATTGGGCGCCGGACGGCGTCACTTGCGGTTCCGAGCCGCCGACCAGGCGGGCGGTCACCGTCAGTCCGGTGCGGGGATGGGGCCATTCGAAGGCGAGCGCGCCGCCGCCGAGGGTTTCGTCGATGAAGTCCTGGAGCAGCTCGAGCTCGACCTGCTCCATCAGGTAAGTTGCAGTCACCGGCGGCGTCGCGGCGCTGTAGCGCCGGCGCTGCTTGGCAGGCCCGGCCTCCATCTGCGTCCGGATCACCGGCAGCGCCAGCGTCTCCTGCCAGCCGTCGGCCATCACGTCGCGCGGCAGCTCGGGCGGCCAGACCGCAAGCGTCGTCTGGGGCAGCGGCATCAGGTCCCCCGCCGTTTGAGGCCATAGGCGGCTTCCAGCGCCTGGGCGAGCGGCCCGCGGAACGACAGGTCGCGCTTGATCTCGGGCATCACGATCTTGAGCACTACGCCGCCGTCGGGCCCGCGGGATGTCGCGACCTGGGGCGGGCCCGACCGTTCGGCCCCGCCCTGGTCGATCACCTGGACGGTGAGTTTGAGCTCGCCCTGACCCCGGTCGTTGGCCGGGGCGCCCAGGTTCCAGCGGTGGCGCGGATCCTGGCGGGTCAGCACCTCCTCATCGTCCAGCAGGATCGCCGGCAGTTCGTGCGGTCCCAGACCCGGCACCCTTCCGTCATGGAAGCGGGGTGCGCTCGCGAAAATCGCCGGGTCGACGCCGCGTCGGAAGGAGGGCTCCCCACCGGCGATCCCACCCTCATGGAGCCCGCCGACGATGGTGCCGATCGGCGACACCACGGTGGAGCTGGTCTCGTAAAGCCCGAACGAACTGCCGCCGCCGAACAGGCTGCCGAACAGCCCGCCGGCATCCGACAGCGTCGACCGGCTGCCGCCGAACAGGTAATTGAGCGCCGGATTGACCGCGGCCAGCTTCAGGAGTTCCTTCAGCACCTGGTTCAGCACGTCGATTGCTGCATTGCCGAAGGCGACCCAGGCATTCTCGCCGCGGGCCAGCGCATCGACGATCGAATCCCCCATGCCGGTGAAAGCCTGTTCGGCAATTCCTTCCAGCTCGCGCACCGCCGCCTGGTGGCGCTCGGTGGCGAGCGTCAGGGCCTGCTGGCGCTGGAACAGCTCCAGCAACTCGCGTCCCTGGTCCGACAAGGGGTCGATCAGCTGGCGTTCCAGCTCGATCCGGCGTTGCAGCAGCGCCACCTGGCGTTCGGCCTCCTCCGGGTCCCAGGTGCCGAGGCGGAGTGCGGTCTCCTGCTGAAGCAGGTCCAGCTCTTCCCGGCGCTGTTTGATCTCATCCTGGGTCGTGCGGGCGCGTGCCGCGGCGTCGCCCTGGCGATAGAGCGCCAGCCAATCGGCAAAGCTGAGATTGGTGTCGTCGAGGCTCTTCTTGTAGGCCTGCTGGATCAGCTCCAGCTCGCGGGTAGCCGCGGCGCTGTTCAGGGTGCCTGCGGCGATCCGCTGCTGGACCGCGGCGTAGGCGCCGCCGGCAGCGGTGATCGCCGATTCCTCCTGGCTGTTCACATGAGGCAGCCCAGGCAGATCGTAGAGCGTCCGGACTTCCGCGGTGCGGTCCGCCACCAGGCGCGCCAGGCCGCCGCGGTCGCCGGCGAGTGCCGCCGCGGCGAGCTGGTCGTTGAGCGCCTTCTGCCGGACTGCAGCCTGCTCGGTGGCATCGGCGACCCGTCGTTCGGCATCAGCCTGGGCGTCGGAAGCGGCGGTGAGCTGGCGGCGGTAGGCTTCGCCCTTGGCCAGGACCTCGAGTTCCAGGCGCTGGGCCCGTTCGGCATCCTTGACCGCGCCGGCGCCGAGTTGCCAGGCCTCGG
Source organism: Azospirillum sp. (assembly GCA_016124535.1). Taxonomy (GTDB): domain Bacteria; phylum Pseudomonadota; class Alphaproteobacteria; order Azospirillales; family Azospirillaceae; genus RI-112. Next base: position 195,034 of record WGNK01000020.1, on the reverse strand, counting down.
CCAGCGCGATCGTGGTCTCGGTCTGGACACGCGACTGGCGGATCGCGTGGTCGATCGCGTTGTCGAGCTCGCCGCGGGCGCGCCGGGCCGCTTCGGCGCCGGCGGCCTCAATCGAGGCGGTGCTGGCGTTCTCCGCCCCGCGCGCCTCCTCCTCGGCCTGGAGGCGGGCCAGCCGCACCGCCTGGTCGGCGGCGGGGCCGGACAGCGCCGCCAGATAGCGGCTGTTGATCTCGGCGACCTTGGCCAGGTCCTTGGCCTGGGTATCGGTCAGGCCGTGGTTGCGTTCCAGCTCGGCATTGAGCTTGGCGGTGGCGGCGGCCTGGGCCTCGGCCGCCGCGGTCGCCTCGCCCTTGCGGATGCGGTCGACCTCCTGCTGCTTCGTCGCGATCTGGCTGTCCAGCGCTGCGGCGCGCTCGGCGTATTTGTTGACGGTCGAAAAGGACTCGATCCAGGCGTCCCATTGGTCGCGACTGCCCCAGATACCGGGATTCTGGACCTTCTGGGCGGCCTGATAGGTGGCTTCCAGTTCTTGTCGCTGCTGCTGCAGCCAGGCGAGCTGCCCCTCCGGCGTCTCTCGCTGGATCACCTGGGCGCCGGTGCGCGCCAGGTTGGCGAGGGCGTTGGCCAACGCCGTCAGGGTGTCGACCACCGGCTTGGAGCGGGCGGCGGTCTCCAGCAGGTTGTCGAAATTGACCGCGAGCTGGTGGAAGGCCTCGCCCACCGGCCCGCGCATCTCGCGCGCGATGCCGGAGAACCGGCCCTGAAGGGCGGTGGTCGCCAGCGCCAGCGCTTCGGAGCGTCGGCCGGCGAGTTCCAGCGCTCGGATATGCTCGGCAAGCTTCGGGCTGATCAGGTCATACTGGCTGCCGAGTGCTACCAGGCCCTCGGCCCCCTTGGCATAGGCGTCGCCGAGCGTGCGCGCCGCCGCTGCGGCATCGCCGCCGGTCGCGGCGGCGAAGTCGGGCACCAGGCGGGCGATGTCGGCGACCGGGGCCTGGCGCAGGTCCTGCCGGTTGGCCAGCGCCAGGACTGCCGCCAGATTGTCGGCACGGGAGCCGCCGATCGCGGTCATCGCGGTCGCCAGCTCCTGGACCTGACGCGCCGAGAAGGCGGCAGCACTGCCATACGCCGCGAGGCTCGCCTGGGTCCGGCGCAGCTCGCCCTGGAGCGACACCGCCTTGCCGGCGACCAGCGCGACCGCGGCACCCACCGCTATCATCGGGGCGGCGATCAGCGCCGCCGAGGCGGCGACTTCGGCCAACACCGGCGCGGTCTGGGAACCCTGGACCAGCAGCGCTTCCAGCGGCCGTTGTCCCGCGATCAGGCTTTGGGCCAGGTTGATCACGCCCGAACGCAGGATCTCCTGGTTCTGGTAACTGAAGCCTGCCGCCTTGGCGACCTTGCCGTGGGCCGCGGCTTCGCCTTCGAGGACCCGGGTCAAATCCCGATGGCGTGCCGGGTCGATCCGGCCGGCGGCGAGTGCCGCGTTCAGTACGTCCTGGTCGGCGGCGATCCGGCGCAAGCTGGCGCCGGCGGGGTCAAGGCGGTCGGAGAGCGCCTGGAGCTCGGCCTTCTGGCGCGCGATCACCGCCGCTGCCGGGGTCATCGCCTGGGCCAACGCCCGGGTCGCTTCCTCGGCGCCGATCGCACCCGCCTGCAGGCGCTGCTGGATCACCGCCAGCTCGGCCGAGCGCGCCGATAGCATGGCGGCGGCCTTGGCGGCGTCTTCGGCGGTCACTGCTCCGGTGCGCAGCCGGGCGGCCAGGCCCTCGGTCACGTCGGCGAGCTGGCGCTGGCCGGCCGCCAGTTTCTGGTGGGCTTCGTAGGCGGGCGAGTTCGCGCGCAGCCAGCCTTCGACCGCCTGCTTCTGGCGCTGGAAGGCGCGCTCGGAAAGGGCCGAAGCCCCGTCCAGCTTCTGCATGCCCGCGGCGAGTGCGGTGATCCGGGCGCCGTAGCTGTTGGCGGCCGCGATCGCCTGCTCCGCCTGTACGGTCAGGACGGTGACGATTTGGCGCGTCTCAGTGGTCATGTCAGGCAGCCCGTTTCTTGGCAAAGTCCCGGAAAGCGGCGGCCACCCTGGCGGCGACCGCGGCGCGGTCGAGGCTGCCGTCGGGGGTGAGCGGCGGCTTGGCCCGGGGTTCGGGCCGGCGCCACGGGTCGGTCCCCTTCAGGAAGTCGATCTTGCCCTGCATGGCCTGCTCGATGCGGTGAATCGACGCCGCCATCGCGTCCGCATCGCTCCAGCCGAGCCAGCCGGTGGCATGGCGGTAGAGGCAAGCCGCATAGTCCTGAAAGCTCAGGCCCGGGAAGGGTTTTCGGCGCCGCTGCCGGCCGCCTCCGCCTGGGCCGCCATGACTTCGGCCGGGCTCTTGCCAGCATTGAACAGCCGGAACACATAGTCGGAGACGGGATCGATCAGGTCGGAAACGCCGGTACTGAACAGCTGGTTCGGCAGGCGCTTGGCCTGGGCGTCGGTCAGCCCCAGCCCCTGGCGCAAGACCTGGATGATCGCCGGCACATTGCCGGCGGCGAGCAGGCGCAAGAGCTCGCCATAGGTCTCGTAGCGGCTGGACAGCACGGTGAACGCCCCCAGAGAGGGCTTCAGGGTCACTTCCTGGCCGTCAAGAGTGATGACGACCTCGCCTTTGGTCAGTTCGTTCATTGGGGTTCAGGCTCCCTGGGTCAGGTTGCGGCGGTTTCGGTGATGTCGCCGCTGATCTCCAGCTTGATCTTGGCGCCGACATTGACGTTGGCGTTGCCGGGGTTGGTGGTGAACTCGGTGACCAGGGCCTTGAACTCGAAGCGCGAGCCGTGGCCGGTCGGGGTCGCTTTATCCGGCAGCTCGATCCGGAAGTTGAACTCGCCGTCGTCGTCGAGTGCCGCCTTGGCAGCAAGCTGCCCGGCGTCGCCGAGGTCGCGGGCCAGGGTGAGCTGCACCGTGCCGTCGTCGCGGGCACCCTTGCGCTTGATGGTGTTGCGGGACGCCAGCGGCTGGTGCTTGATCACCTGGTAGACCCGGCCGAACTCGCCGATGTCGGTGACCTCGCCGATCGGGTCGAAGGTGTCGGTGGCGGGATCGGCGGCCGTGGTGCCGATCGCGATGGTGGTGCCGGCGGACGTGGTGACAGACATCTTGAGGACCTCATGCGCGGTAGGAAAAGGTGAAGGGCAGCGACAGCACGGCCGAGAGCCGCGTGCCGTCCCCGGCGGCAGGCGCGGCGGCGGCCTCGACGACGCCGGTCGAGAACAGGCGGTCAGGCTCACGGATCGGAACCTTACCGCCCAATGCCGTGGAGAGCGCCGAAGCCCGGGCGTCGAGCCCGGCCGTCCCCGCGGTGCTGCCAATGCTGAGGATCAGCCGGAGCGTGCCCGCGCGCTCGAAGCGGCACTTGCCGTCGGCCGAGGGAAAAGATACCCGGCGCGCCTTGCCGCCCGAGAGTTCGACCTCTATGAACGGCACCGGCGCGCCGGCGTCGTCGATCGGCAGTCCTCCCGGGCTCACCTTGACATCGGGGCCCCAAGCCTCGCCCGGCCAGCGCAGCGGCCAGCCGCCGGCGGCGGCATCGAGCGCCGCCCTGCAGGCCTCCTCGATCGGGGCCAGCATCTAGAGCACCCGGATCAGGATGGCCGGATAGCGCTCCGCGCGGCGTTTGCCCGTCGCCAGTGTGGCGCCGTCTGGGGCCGCGGCGCGGTAGGCGAAGATGATATCGACTGGCCAGTTGTGGAACCGCCGGCGCGCCTCCCTGACCACCAGCTCGTAGACGCCGCCGGGCGCCTGCACCGATTGGCCGGCCCGGCGGACCTTCTTGCCGTAACGCCGGCGCTTGTAGTCGCTGACCGCGGGATCGGGGTGAATGCGCCGGAAGCCGCCCTCGATCTTGCGGGCGTAAGGACGGCTGTTGAGGAACACGACCTCGTCGCCGGGTACCAGCTCGATCCGGGCGCCCTCGGCCGAGGCATCGCGGCGGCGGCCGTTGACGTAGAGCCAGTGATCGTCACGATAGTGGCCGGCCTTGGCGGGCCCGACCGGCGAGGCCTCGACCAGCAGGCGATACACTGCGTCGACCACGTCGCCCACGACCTGGAAGTGGTACTCGATGGTGCCGCCGGGGCGGACCTGATCTTCCGAGCCGCTTTGGCGGCCGTCGACGAACAGGGTGGTCGGATAGACGCCCTGGTCCGCTTCGACCTCGGCGCGGGCCTCGCGGGCGGCAGTCGCCAGGCGGGCCGAGGCCTCGGGTCCCTTCAGACCCTGCAGCTCGGGCAGGTCCAGCAGCAGGTGGACGCATTCGGCGGGTGTGGCCATCTCAACCTTCGACGGTGAGTTCGATCCGCACGGTTTGGGCGCCGATCGCGGTGGTCCGGATGTCCCGGACCGCACGCTCGACGCCGGCGACCAGCAATCGGTCGGTGACCCGAAGCGGCAGCAGGTCTTCGAGCCCGGTCCGCGACAGCACCAGATCGAAGCGCTGTTGGCCGCCGTCGCCATAGGGTTCGAACCCGCCGCCGCCGAGAGTCTTGGCGGGCACGGTCGCCGGATCGGCGCCTTCGCGCAGCACGGTCACGGTTTCGCCGCCGGCGGCGAGCCCGCGGTCGAGGGCGGCGATCGCGACGGCGGCGTTCATTCCCAACGGTACCGGATGATCGGGTCGAGGATGCCGGGCGGCACGCCGGTATCGCCGACGGTCTGCCAGCTCTGGGACATCACACCCTCCACGCTCTCGTTGCGCAGGGCGGGATCCCGGTCGCGGCCGTGCCAGTGCGCCTTGACCAGGGCGATGCAGGCTTCGACGAGCTCGTCGGGGGCGCCGTCGGGCAGGTCCCAGCCGGCGTCGTAAGTCACTAGGATTGGCACCATCGACCAGCAAGCCGGCCGGCCCATGACCAGGCGGTCGAGGAAGCGGCCGTCGAGCCGCCATTCCTCAGACCCCAGGGGCGTACCGGCGACCACAACCGAAGTGACCGCGTTGACCGGCCGCCAGGAAAGCTTCAGCCGCGACTGGTGGTGGTCGAAGCGTTCCTCGGCCGCGATTCTGCCGAACCCGTCACGCCCGCACGCCGAGGCCAGCCGGGCGGTCGCCTGGCGGATCCAGCGGGTAAGCCTGGCGTCGTGGTCGGTGCCCTGGATGCCGAACTCGTCCTTGACCGTGGCGAGGTCGACGAGCGCTGATTCCGTCGGAGGGGTCAGGATGGTGAGCATGGGCGTCAGGTCGCGGCGATCTGGCCGGTGGCGCGCAGGACCGCCAGAATGGCGTTGATCGCCGTGGCGTTGGCGGCGGCCAAGGCGGCACCGGCGGTGGGCACGTCGGCGATCGCGGCGGCCTGGGAGCCGTCGGCGCCGACGATGCTGCCGCCGGCGGCCACCTGCAGCACGCCGCCGATCACGGTGCGGTCGCCGCCCTGGTCTTGATAGTTCTTCGGCACGTAACTCATGGTGCGGCCCTCACGCGGTTGGGATCACCAGTGCCACGGCCGCCAGCGTCGCGGCGTCATGCTCGGTCGGTCGGCTGCGGCCGGCATATTGCAGCGCCAGGGTGCCGCCATAGACGCTGTTGGCGGTGCCGCGGGTGAGCTGGGTGCGGATGAAGCGCTCGCGCGGCCGGTAGAGGTCGAGCATCAGCAGCTTGTTGCCGTCCTGGTCGTCGGCCGCCGCGCTGGCGCCGGCGACCGGTGTGAAGGGATCGGCGGCGCCGTTGTCGGCCGACTGCTCGGCCGCCAGGGTCACGGTGCCGGTGGCGGTGACCGCGCCGACGATCCCGACCAGCAGCACGCCGTCGAAGCCGGCCATGTCGATCGCGGTGGAGGCCGGATCGGTCTGGCCGTCGGCCAGGGCCGCCTGGATCAGGGTCGCCTTGACCTCGGTGGCGAGTTGTTCTGACATCGAAAATCTCCCCGGTTACGCCAGCTTGACGCGGGCGAAGGCTTCGGCCAGTACCGGCATGCCGTCGGTTTCCAGCCGGCCGATGAAGCCGTCCTGGTTGGTCTCGGCGTAGAGTTCGACCAGGCGCTGGACCTGGAGATCGAGGGCATCGGCGATCCAGTAGAAGCTGAGATCTCCGAACAGGCCGACCAGCTTGCCGGTGGTGAAGGTGTTGGGGGCGAATTCGCTGATCGTCAGCGGCCGGCCCAGCAGCATGTCGGGCTCGTCTTCCTTGACCGACTGGCGCCAGATATACTGGCTGTCGCCGTCCTTGAGCTTGGTCAGGGCCTTGACCGCGTCGCGGTGGAACAGCCAGGCCGAACGCGGCCAGTACTGGGCCTTGACGCTGTATTTGGCCTCGATCAGGCCGTCGAAGCCGATCGCGGTCGCGGTATTGCCGACCGCGATGTCGCGGCCGGCCGGGATTCCGTCCTTCGACACCGTGAACAGGCCGAGCGGCTTCTGGACGCCGTCGCCGGTGAGGAAGCCCTTCTCCTGGCTGACCCCGAACTTGTAGTTCATGCGGGACGCGACGATCTGCTCGATCGGCAGTACCGCCTGGCGCAGCAGCTTCTTAGACACTTTGATGCGCTTGGCCAGCGGATGGGGGCGCAGTTCGCGCTTGCCGAATTTGAGGCCGTCGTCTTCCCGGCCGGTGGTCAGCTCCGCGGTCCAGTCGGCGTCGTCGAGGTCGCCGTCGAGCGTCGGCACCCCCAGGCTGGTCGAGGTGGCCAGCGGGTACTTGGTCGCCCTGGCGCGGATGAACACCGCGTCGTCGAGGCCCTTGAGCAGGGTGGTGACGAAGGTCGGCGGCGCCACCACATAGCCGCCTTCGACGTTGGAGCCGGCCTGGAGCGCGCGGAACTCCTCCGAGCCTTCGCCCAGGATGGTTCCGGTACGCAGATAGCTGCGAAAACCCGCCATCTGCAGCTCCGCGGTGCCCTTGGGCTCGCGGCTGCGCTGGCGCGACTCTTCCTCGCCCGCCGCAGATGCCAGCTGGCGGTCGAGCTCGATCTGACGTTCCAAGACCTCGACCTGTTTGCGCAAGCCGTCCTGGCGGTCGAACAGTTCACCGTGCTTCGCCAGCTCTTCGGCCGTAAGGTCGCGTTTCTCGGCTTCCGCCAAGTCGGTGAGTGCCCGCATCTCCCCGCCCAGCTTGCCGCGCTGCTCGCGCAAGGTTTTCAATCGTTCGAACTCGGCCACCGCCACGCCCTCCAAAAGCTTGGGGCCGGTCGTTTCCGACCGGCCCCGGTTGATTGCGATCGATTCAGGATCGCCCGTACTACCCGACCATCTTTCCCTGTTGCCCCAGCGCGCGACCCAGCCGTTCGCGATGGCGCCGCTCGCGATGGCGCCGTGCTTCGGTCGCCTGCCAGGCCTGGAACGAGCGCACCGCCACGTCGGTCTGGGGATAGGCCGGGAAGGTCACCACCGAGACATCGAACAGCCGCAGCTTCTTCAGCGTGCGCACGGTGCGGCCCTCGTCGTCCTTGGCCCAGTCCTGACCGCCGGGGGCGACCCGGAAGCCGAAGCTCATCTGCGAGAGGTCGCCGCGCTTCAGTTTGGGCAGCAGGCGCTGGACGTCGGGATCCGACGGCTCCAGCGTCGCCTCGATCGCGAGACCCCGGCTGTCCTCGGACAGCTTCAAGGTGCCCGAGCGGGTGCGCGCCAGCGGCAGGTCGCGGTGGTTGACCAGCAGCCGGACATCGTCTTTGGCGAGCGCCTCGGCGAAGGCGCCGGATGCTATCTGCTCGCGCCAGCCGCCCATATCCTCCGACAGCTGGTTGATCAGGGCGGCATGGCCGACCAGGCACACCGCCTGGCCCTCCTCGCGCAGCTCCAGCCCGGCGTCGAAGGCGCGGCGTTCGATCTCAAGATCGCTCATGGCACCGTTTCCAGTTGTCTCGTCGCCTTGGCGTCGGGCTTCAGCAACACGTCCATGATCTTCTCCGCCGGTGCCAGGTTGAGCGGCTGCAGCCTGCTGTCGCCACCGGGCAGCGGCGTCAGGTTCAAGAGCCGCCGCGCCTCGTTGGGGGTCATCAGGCCCCATTGGATGCAGAGTGCCAGGCCCTCCATCCGGGTCTTGAAGTCGCCGCGCAGCAAGCCGTCGACGTTGAACTCGATGAAGTACTTCTGGCGCGCCTCGGCGGTCAGGAGAGCGCCGTTCAATGCCTGCTCGATCGCCACCAGGATCGGGCGGACGAAATAGACCACGAAACCGATCGACTGCTGCTCGATGCCCGCCCCCCAGCTGGTCGAGCGCTCAAGATCGCCGACCAGGTGGGGCGGGATGCCGAACACCCGGGAGGAGATCTCGCCGACCAGGAAGCGGTAGATTTCGAGGAGTTGCGCGTCGGTGTTGTTGGAGCCGATGTCGACCCATTCGATGCCTTTGTCGAAGATCGCCAGGCGATGGGCGTTTTCCGGCCCCTTGTGGCGCCGGTCCCAGTCGTCGCGGATCACCTCGACCGCCTTGTCGGACAAAGCGCCCGGCACCTTGAGCCCGCCCTTGGGGATGGCCGAATTGCCGAAAAAGCGGCTGGTGTAGCGCAAGACCGCCAGCGCCAGCCCGATGGTCTCCCGGTGCAGCACGATCGGCGAGCGGCCCTTCAGCCCGTCGCGCTCGAACGGCCGGCGGCGGACATGCAGCAGCTCGCCCGCCAGCAGGATCTCCGACGGGCCGTGGTCGGGCTGGACCCGGTAAGCGACGGCGCCGGCAGGCGTGCGGAACGGCGTCACCTGGGGCGGCTGAAACGGCTCCAGCGCTTCCGGCAGCCCGTCGCCGCGCCAGCGGATGCGGGAATAGCTGTTGCCGTGGCCGAACAGGTCCGCGACCAGCTGCTGGCGCCATTCGACCGAACTCTGCCAGGGGTTGGGCCGGTCGTGGATCAGCGCATGAACCGGATGGTCGGTGGCGCGTTCCGCCGAATCCGGCCCGGTGCGGCGATAGAGATCCAGCGGAATCGTCGCCACCGTGTCGGCGAGCAATCCCAGGCATGCGTAAACCGCCGGGCATTCGAGCGCCAGCTCGGGCGTCACCGCGATTCCGGCAGCGGTCTGATGCCCCAGGCCGAACAGCGCGGCCAGCCCCGGATCACGGGGATGCAGGCCGAGCGAGCGGACCAGCCACCGCCCCATCGACGCGACCGACCAGCGCATCCTAACCCTTTCTCATCGCCGCACGATGCCTTTGTCGCGCAAGACTGGAGCGAGCCGGTCGAACGCCTCCCGCCACAGGCCATAGGCTCTTTGCTCGGCGCGGCGCTCGGGGTCAGGGGGCATGAGCTGGCGGCCGTAATCGGCCAGCACGCAGAGATGGTCCCGCCTCAATCGGTGCCGTCTGTAGAGCCGGTCGACCGCGAGCATGATGTCGTTCGGCTCGCACGGACGCAGGATGTCGCCTTGGCCGCCGGCAATCCGTGCCCCGGCGGTCGCGGCTTCGTGTGCCTGGACGAACCAGAACCAGGCCTCCTCGGGACTGGCGAAGGGCTCGGTTTCGACCGCCGGCACCGGCCGAGGAAAGAAATGCGGATGGGGCACTCGGTGAGCCTCCGGTTAGGCCAGTCCCCCACGGCGCAGGATCAGGTCGTTCAGGTCGGTGCGGTCGGCGGCGATCATTCGGCCTACGGCCATTGCCGACGCGACCGCGCCGTCGATCCGGCCGCGGGCCTTGGCCTTGGTGAACTTCTCGTTTTCCGGCCCGTCCCGCTCGGCAACCGCATTGGCGAAGCAGAGCCGCAGCACCGGATTGCCGCCGTGGCGGAACTGGTGTCCCAGAATCGCCCGCTTCAGCGCCTTCACCGGCGCCGACATCGAGGCATAGCCCTGGCCGAACTCGACCACCGGCAGGCCGAAAGCCTGGAGCCGGGTGGTCACCGCGGTAGAGTTCCAGCGGTCGATCGCGATCTCGACGACCTCATGGCGTTCCGCGACGCCGACCAGATGGGCGACGATCACGTCGTAGTCGACCCGGTTGCCGGGTGTAAGCGTCAGATACCCGTCGGCCGCCCACTTCAGATAGTCGGCGCGATCCTTGTCGGCCTTCTCGGCGATGCGCGCCTCGGGCAGGAAGAACTGGGCCAGCACGTCGAGCGCCGGGTCCTCAGCACTCCCTTCGGGGAATACGGCCACCACCGCAGTAAGGTCCTCGACCGACGACAGGTCGACACCCACCCAGCAGCGCCGGCCGATCAGGCTTTCGGCCGAGGTCGCCGGGGCGGCCTGATCATACAGACCCAAGTCGACCCAGGGCTCGGCCGTCCCCTCCTGCCAGATGTTCAGGTGGAAGCGCTTGAAGTCGGCGATCTCGGCCGGGAAATGGACAATCCGTCGGGCCTTGATCGTGAGCTCCTCCAGCGAGCAGAAGCCCGCGGCAATCGCCGGGTTGGCGAGGTGCCACTGGTCTTGGTCGCGCCAGTCGGCCGTGTTGTCGGCGGCGAAGATGATCGGCGCCACGCTGGGGTCGTCGATCGCCCCGCTGGCGACCTTGTGGGCGTAGTCCCAGAGGTCCCAGGCGAGCCCACCCTGGCCTGCGCCCGCGGTCGAGATCACCACCGTCAGCGGTTGCGTCCGTTTGACCATGCTGTCGGTGACGGTCTTGTAGAGCTTGCGGTCTTCCGGCGGCGGCCAGGCATGGATCTCGTCGGCCAGAAAGAACGAAACGTTGAGGCCGTGCTTGGAATAGGCCTCGCTGGAGATCGCCTTGAGTTCGCCCGAGGTACCGGGGTGCAGCAGCTTCATCCGGCTTTCCAGCGGCCGTACCCGCGACATCAAGCGTGGCTCGGCCTTGGTCATCTCCCAGGCGTGCTTGAACGCGATCCCGGCATTGGCCTGGTCGGCCGCCGCCAACACGACCTGACCGCCGGGCTCGGCCTCGGGCCCGAGAAAATGTGCGAGCCCCAACCCGGCCGCGAGCGTGGTCTTGGCGTTGCCGCGCGGAATCCAGATCAGCACCAGCCGCACCAGGCGCCTGCCGTCCGGCGTCCGCGGCCCGTAGATGCGCCGGATCACCGCGCGCTGGAACGGGTGCAGCCGGAACCGTTTGCCGGCGAAGTCGCCCTCCCACAGCCGCAGATGCTCCAGGAACCGGCAGATGCGCTCGGCCCGACCGCTGGGATCGGGATAACGCTCCGGATCAGGCGAGAAGATCATCGAAACCGTCCGAGGCCGGCGGCTTGGCGGGCTCGGCCTTGAGCCGCTGGCGCGCCTCGGGCGTCAGCCCCAGCACCTTGGCCAAGCGCTCGATGCGCTGGGCGGCGTCATTGGCGATCTTGACCAAGGGCGAAGGCTTCTGGTTGCCCTTGGCGTCGACGACGATAAGCCCCTTGTCCTGCAATCCGCCGACCGCCTTGGCGTAAGTGGCAAAGGCTTCGCAGTAGCTGGCCAGCGCCGCCTGGTCGAGCCGTGCCAGCAGGCCCAGCTTGGCCAGCTCCGGCACCACCCGGCGCCACTCCTTCTTCGCCGCGGCATCGAGCCAGGTGGGGCAGCTCGGCAAATCGGCCTTGGCAACCGGGGTGCGCCCGCTCCCCGATGGCGGCAGCGGTCCGCGCAAGCCCATGACCGCCTCCAACTGATAATCAGGAAAAAATTCCGGAGAACTCCGGAGTTTGCGCGCAAGACTCTGGACCGGTTCCCGGCATCCGCGACCGAAGTTTCGACCCCCCTACCCCCTCGGAGGGTGGGGAACCTGGTCGCGGCCGGTGCGGCGCGAGTGGCAGGGGTGGCAGAAGGGCCGGCAGTTGGCGGGGTCAAGGCGGGCGCCGCGATCACGCAGCGCCTTGATGTGGTCGACATCGGTCGCAGGCGCGCCGCAGTCGGGCGTCGAGCAGATCGGGTGCTGTCTCAAGAACGCGGCGCGGAAGCGCTGCCAGTCGGCGTCATAGCCACGCTGCTGACGGCTGCCGCGCGCCAGATCGCGCTCACGGCTGCAGCGCGGGCAGGGCTTGCCGGCCGGAACCAGAGTGCCGCAGCGGCAGGCCCGCGGCGGCGCTGATGGCATAGGAACAAACTCTCACGCAGCCAAAGGAACCGCGACCAGAACACCCAGCTGGACGGCCAAGGCTTTCAGCCCGTCGGCCAGCGTGTCCGCGGCCGTCGCCGGTACGTCGCCAAACGCTTGCGTGCAGTATCGGATATAGCGGGCCTTGATCACGGCGTCATGGAGCGAGGTCACCGGCGCCGTCCCCAGCTCGGCTTCGAGTGTGGCCAGCCTCTGGTCGAGCTCTTCGTTTTCTTCGGCAGCATAGGCGGCAGCGGTGACCTGGAAATCCCGCCACAGGGCGTCCAATCCGCTGGTTTCTGCCATCGCGCCTCTCCCGACCCGCAGACGCACTACCACCCTTGCCTGGGGACTTTAGTCCTAATAAGCGGGCCAAGTCAAGAGTCGGGTGGCTACCTATGCCGCGGCGCCGATGGACAGCCGTTTCAGCGCTTCGGCAACCAGGGGCTTGAACGGCTCTGGCAGCAATGCTCCAACCGCGGCGATCAGCGGCCCGAGCAGCTCGGGCAACACCTGCCGCAAGGCTGCGACCAAGTCGGCCATCGGGATCGCCGGCGGGCCGGTACCGGCGTTGAGGGCATAGGACGTGTCGAAACTGGCCAGCCCGTGGCGCAGTGCCTTGGCGAGAGCGTCGTCGGCGATTGGCCGGCCGGCGATGATCGCGGCCTTGGTGGGGCCGTCCATGCAGCTCACCGCCAGATTTGCCTTGCCGCGGTCTTCCAGGATCGCTGTCGCCCGGTCCAGGAGTTCAACTGCCCGCTGATCGCGTCTGGCGTCGGAGCGGGCCTTGGAGGCATTGCGCGCCTGGTCGAGTCCATCGGGTGGAATGCCGAGGCCACCGGTTATCGGCAGCATCAGGCTGCGCTGGCAAGACGGTGCGGCGTGCCCGCCACTGCCTCGCGCGCGTGCGCGAAGGTTAGATCCTGGTTTAGTTAAAGGTTCTGGTGACAGATCTGTCACCCTAAACTGCCCGGATTTGTCACCCTTAGCGACGCGATTTGTCACCCTAAAGTCCGCGACCGGCGTTTCTGCCAACAATTCTTCCACAGACTTCTCCACAATTTTGGCATTCAGGGCGACAGTTCTGCCACCCTGAACGGTGTCACCCTGAACGCTGTCACCCTTGGCCGCCCTCACGGTGACAGATGCCTCGGCCTCAGCGGCGCTCAGGGTGACAGAGGTGTCACCCTTAAGCCCCCCGGCTGCCGCGCTGTCACCCTTGAGCTTGGGGGCAGCAGCAGCGCTGTCACCCCAAGACTGGTTGAGCGCCACCGTTCTGTCACCCTTGGGCGCGCCCGCCGGGACGGCATCGCTATCCGCGTTCAGGGCGACACATCTGTCACCCTTAAAGGCGTTCAGGGTGACAGGACTGTCGGGCTGTGCGGCCTCGCCCGGCGGCCACTGGGCCATGCCGAGAGCGGCGAAGGCGCCCTCGCTGCGCAGCCGATCCTCGGCACGGTCGAGCCAGGCGGGATCGAAGGCGAAAGCACTGGCATCGCGGCGGCCGTGTCCGCCTTGGCGCGCCAGTTTGAGCACGCCCAACCGCACCAGCACCGCCCGCGCGCGCTGGACCGTGCGGTCGCATTGACGCTGCGCCGCCGCCAGTGCCGGAACCGACACCCAGGTCAGCACTTGGCCCTGCTGCTGCCACAACTGCCGACTGGTCATTTCCAGCATCAACGAGGCCACCCGCTGTTCGCGGTCGCCGAGCTCGCGGTGAAGCAGAAACGCCATGCGCCAGCGCGCGCGGATCCCGGCGAAGCCGTCGCCAGCGACGACGGTCCCCGCGGCGACCGCATTCATGGTGTCGCCCCGATCCCCTCGGCAGTCCCGGCCGAGGGTTCGAGGGTCGGGCGACACTCGACCGCGACCAAACGCAGGCCCAGCGAGGCGGCATAGGCAAAGAGATCGCAGGACGGCAGATCGCGGCCCTGGCTCTCGAAGCGTTTGATTTTGGCCGCCGAGACGCCGATCAAGGCACCCGCTGCCCCTTGACTCAGGCCGCAAGCCCGTCGGCGCCGCCCCAGTTGCTGCTGCAGCTTCAGCCAGTCGCCCTGCCAGCCGCTCGCCGACGGGGTCAATTCCGACCCTGACGCCGGAAGGTGGACGCCGCAGGCCGCCCGCGCTATCGTGGCCACTGGAGGTCCCTGATGCCAGCCGTTGCCTTCGACACCCACGAAACGGTCAAGACACTGACCCGTGCCGGCTTCACCGAGCCCCAGGCCGAGGCGGTGATCGGCGCCGTGCGCGCCGCCGCCGCGGTCGACCTCTCCCCTCTCGCGACCAAGGACGACGTCAACCGCGCCGTCCGCGAGTCCGAGCTGCGCCTGGAAGCCCGGATCGAGGCCGCCAAGGCCGACACCCTGAAGTGGATGTTCGGCGCCATGGGCGTGCAGACGCTGGCGATCCTGGGCGCACTTGCCGGTTTGCTCAAGCTGATCGGCCGCTGACGACGCGGTCGGTGTGGCCGCCGTCACCGGGACGCTCCAGCGGCTTCGGCGCGGCGGGCCGCGAGTTCGGCTTCGATCGCCCGGGCCATGTTCGCAAGCTGGCTGAGCCGATCGGCGAGACGGTCGTCGATCCCGGCTTGACCATGCGCCAGCCGGTCGAGTTCAGCCGGTAAGGACGACGGGGCGGCGGTCACGGCTGCCTCCCTTCGAGCTGGCCGGCGAAACTGGTGAGCAGCGTGCCAAGCTGACGCATTTGCGGGGCGAGCTGGGCACGTTCCCGGTGGTCGAGCACGCCGTCGGCCAAGGCCGAGGCCAGCAGGTGCAGGCGTGCTGCCATCTCGGCCAGGGTCTCGGGCGGGCTGATCACGCCGGCGGACTCCAGGCGCCACACCGCGAAGCCTGCCGGCGCCACCACGTGGCTCAAGAACCCTGCCGGCAGAACCACGGCATAACGCATCAGCTTGGCCAGACACGGCGCCGACTCGGCCCCGCGATGGGCATCGACCGTACGCCGCTCCATGCCGGTCGCTTGCGCCAACCCCTGGGGCGTCACGTGGGTGGCGAACAGCTGCAGTGCTTGCCCGACCCGGGTGGCCATAAAGTCGGTGGTGAATACGCTCAAATCGGCCATGGCTTTCCCCGCCCCCCTGAGCGATCCCGGAGTCCGCCGATCGCGGGGCGCCGACAGGACGATTCGAAGCCGTGAGCCATCCTCACTCTCCCGCCGCGGCAATGGGCCGCACCCGCCGAATCCGACGCCGCGAGCGTGGCCGCGGTGACGTGGGCTTCATCGTATGTTCTTGTTTTGATCCCATCGCATTGCGCGCCAATGAATACGCTGATAGGGTGGCGGGATGTCCCTCCCCGCCGCCCTCCGCCGCCATCTCGCCCGCCGTAAGGTTATCGACCTGGGGGAGGTGCGGCGGCGACTCAAAAAGCGCATCCTGGAGGACAATGTTTCGTCCCCGCACAAGAGATTCGAGCACCCGTGCATGCCGGAGCGGGATGCCACGCCGCTTCCACATCGACAGAGTCTTTCGCCGAACACCGCAGCTTTCGGCGATTTGATCCGCCTCGATAACCGCCTGCAATTGCTCGACGGTCGAAATGTTCAGGATGGGCTCAGTCATGTCAGCATATTCCACAAATCGTGGAGATATGACAAGGCAAATCGGAGATGGGTCCCGGCGGGCGGGATCGTGGAAACTAGGCCTATGAACGAGGCCGATCTGAAGCATGCGGTCGGGCGCCGCCTACGCCACTCGCGGGAGGCCCTAGGCTATTCCCAAGGGGCCGTTTGCCGCATTCTCAAGGTCAACCAGACGCGGTGGAGCAATTGGGAAATCGGCGAGCGGTTTCCCGCACCCGATATCATCGTCCGATACTGCAATCACTTCGGGATCACGACGGACTATCTCTACCGCAACGTTAACGTCGGCCTGCCGCAGAGTGTGGCACTGAAAATCGCCGAAATCGAACAGGCCGAGATACCTTCGGTCAATCTCGGTTAGCAGGGCGAAGCTGGAGTATGCTTTAAGCTCACTACAGACTCAAGTGGCCCGCGGGCCGGTCCAGCAGCCGACGACTTGGCTTGTTGCTCAAGCTTCGCTCAAATGCGGACGAAAGTCTAAAAGCAAGTGAAGGATGGTGATGTCATCCGCGATGGCGATAGCCGTACGGTCGTGATCTGACGCAAGAACTTCTGCACATTTTCCATCCAGACGATCGATCAGTCCGAAACGTTTGGTTCCGACGCCGGGCCAATCTGCCAGAGAACTGGTGAGTGTTTCTTGCCAAGTAACCTCAAGTTGACTTTGTAAAATATACCCGACCATCCATCCCACCGGGTCACGCGTGTAAGGTGGATTGCGTGAAACGAAACAACCAAGGCCACTGTCTGCCAAGTATTTTCTGCTGATATCTGCAGGTCTTCGCAACGGTTTGGCCTCGACCGCGATCGTAAGGCAAGCGCCGGCACCGTACTTGAGTTGGAAGCAGAAATCCGCCTTTGTCTTGTGTTTGCCATGATGCTGGTCGCCCGGCGTCGGCTTTTCGTACGATGTGCGAAGTTTATTCCTTTCGGATCCGAGCGGCGCGTCCACCCATAATCGCTCCATCCGGTCCCCGATGCCGGACGTCAGATCCGGCTCCGTCGGGTGCCTAGTGGGGCAGCCCGTCAAGAAGCTGTTCCACTCCTCGGGGGTCAGCAAAAGAGAATGGGCGTCCAGCATCAATTGATAAGCCGAGACGATGAACTTCAACCACAATCGCGCCTGCTGCGGGTTAAGTCCCCGCGCGACCAGCCAAGTTGCCAGGGAAACCGGGCTCACGCCGGCCGCTCCGAATCAAACCCGGACATCACGGCTGCCAGGACCGCATCGGCGTCGGCGAAAGCGCGCTCTTGCGTCCAGTGCATCCGCGCGAGCGGCTTGATCAGCACGCTCTCCATCCGTTGCTGGGAATGCCACAGGTATCGGCTTTGACCAACGCCGCTGCCGGTATGGCGCTGATAATGCTGCCACGCCCTCTCCAGTGCTTGGTCCGGCGATTCGGGTGAGACTCCCAGGCCCTGGTACTGAATAATCATCGCCCCGGCGTCGTCGTTGCCAAGCCGCCGCCAGATAAGCCGATGATCGTCGTCCTGATTGATTTGCGCGCCCAGCATCTTCCGATAGGGGGCAACTTCCACCTCCCCACCCACTGTATCGGTGGCCCCTTCCGGCGCTTGGCCATCGCGAAACCGGCTGCGAAACTCGTCGAACTCGCTGATGACGGACCGGAACAGGTCATCGATCCCCAGGAGATCACAAACCATCCGGTCTCGATCATCCGGCGTCATGCCGATGAATTTGGCCAGTCTCGGGTCGCCTGGGCCTTGGAACGGCCATGGAAGGTCCTTCAGCGTCGCAACTTCCAGCCGACGGCGATCGCCCATCATGTTGCGGCCAGTCAGACTTGCCAAATACTTGAACAACCGGGATTCCAAATACGCCGCCAGTGCTTGAAGAAAAATTAAATGCTGTACCGGCATATCTTTGCCGGCATATTCCGGAAAACAGGCGCCGATCAGCGACGAACTGAAGACGACAGGTATCGTTATGAAGCGCGCGCCGGTGCAATCCCGTGGCATCACTACGATTTTGCCCTGGAGAAATGGCCGCGCTTCCGAGGTGGCTTTGCGCAGTTCGGAGTCAGGAAGGGGTTTCAGCATCATTTCCGCGAACATCATCGGGGTACCCCCCAGCCTCTCCCCAGCGACCGGGAGCCGCCAATCCTGGCCCTCTCCCTTGCCCGTGCCGAGCCAATATTGCCGGTCGACGTGATTTGAGACCTTATTGGCGAGTTTCAGCCCAAAGCTCTCAAGATCGCCGATCGAAAGGAATTTGTGGCCGGCAATGCCGCGATCGATGTAGTCGATCACCCGCTCGTCGACCGGCGAACAGGTGAACAAATGCGGCCAGTTGCGCGCGGTCACATCGGTTTGGAGATGCCAGGTGATCTGCGTCCAGTCGTGGATCAAGAGCCAGAGGAGACCTTTCCGATCGACTGGCTGCCCGGTGCGCAATGGCCGGTAAACCCAGAACTGGTGATCCGGCTCGGGCACCCGGTTGCGCAGAATGATCGCGGCCGCTGGATGGCGCGCCCGCTGTTCCGCCGTCTTCGGCTGCCGGAACAGTTTGTAGCGGAGGTGCGACAGGTCGGAAATGCCGACGAGTTGCGCCGACGCACGCAGGCTTTGATTGAAATCGTCCGAGGCCTTGTTGACCAGCGATTTTGCCGGCAGCAGGAGACCAAGGAGACCATCTTCGGCCAGAAATTCCTTCAGTGCCCGCCAGGCAAACAGCTCCGCGGCCTGGTTGTCGCCGATCGGCGGCGTTGGCTGTGCCTTCGCCAGGTAATCGTCTGCTGCACCACTTTCCAGGTTGCGCAACTGAACCCAAGGCGGGTTGCCGACGATTGCATCGAACCGTTCGCCGGCAGGAACCTCGAAGAAATCCCCAACTGTCAGGTTCGGCGGGCGGCCCGGCTCGCCCAGCATGGGCGGAAACAGCTTCGCCCCTTCCGGTTCGGTCGAAGGGTGGCGGCATTCGACCATTTCGGCCGCTTCGACCGGGTCGACATAGTCGAGCATGGTCAGGTAGAGGCTGAAGGCGGCGACATGGCACGCGGTCTCGTTCTTCTCCACCCCGAAGATGCAGCCCATCATCAGGGCCTTGAGCGTCGCCAAAGCCATATGCTGGCGGCCCCGCGGCAGCGCCGCCTCGACGATCCGCCGGTAGCCGCCGACCAGAAACACCCCGGACCCCGCCGCGGGATCCAGCAGGCGCGAGGCCGATCCGAGAGGCTTTTCGTCCTCGATGCGGTCGAGGATGTAGTCGACCAGGAATGGCGGCGTGTAAAAGGCGCCGACGCTCTTAGCACCATCCTTCTCCTCGGCGCGCAAGAACATCTCGTAGATTGCCGACAGGGTCTCGGTCCGCAGGCTTGTGAAGTCACACTCGAATAATCCGAGTTGCAGGCTCCCCCCGTGTCCGGGTTCGCCATAGAAGCGCAAGACCTGCCGCAGGTCGTTGACGTGGCGGGCGGTGATCGCCGGCCGATGTATGTCGCGCATCGGGAAGATGCTGCCGTTGAAAACACCGTCGAGCTGGGAGAACAGCCGATGGGTTGCCTCGACCGGCCATTCCGACCGGGCGTCGAGGCCGATCTCCGCCACTCCCCAAATCTGCAACCGCTTTTCGGTGATGAAACCGCGATCGACCAGGAAGTAGAAATAGAGCAGCCGCGCGATCAGCGCGTTCGCCGCCGCCGGCTCAAGACGTGGACGGTCAGGCCGCTCCTTCGTGAAATCGTGGGCGAGTTCGGCCAGCGCATTCAGCAATCGGGCATCGACGAAGTCGCTTTCCCTGGCGGAGAAATCCCGCCAGGCGATTGCGGTTCGCAGCCGCCGCGCCGTCAGTTCCGGCACTGATTCGGCGAAATTGCCGCCGGCGACCGCCGGCAATTGGCGAACCGAACCCGCCCAATTCGTGGTGGGATACTCAAAACCACGGCATAGCCACAAGCAGTCCGGCTCCGCGATCAGCAGGTGCGGCACGAGCCCCTGGCTCCAGACCCGCTTATGGATCTCCTTCGGGAGCCGTTCATCGCTCGCTTGCGCAAGATAGACCAGCGGCGTGAATCGTCGGGCCGGCGCTCCCCGCAATGCGCCGGCGGCACCCGTCCACAGGCCGAACGCGGCGCACACCCCCATATGGTCCCGGGCAAGCCGGAGCGCATGGCGATGGCTCGGCAAATCGTCGAAGTGTTCGGCGGCAACTAAGCCAGGATCGCCGGAATAGCCGAGATGCTCTTCCGCCAGCCTTAAAACCTGCCAAGACCCGGTCATCGGTTGGTTCGACGGGAAAGGTGCTTCCCCAGGCCCTCGAGCGGCATCCTCCCCCCCAATCGGCGCTCCCTGTTAGCACTCTCGGCGATAGGCTGCTAACAAATTGTTTGGTCTGACTGTACGAATATTGTTCGCAATCTGTGCCCCAAGCCGGATTCGCTGTCAACAGCCCCAGCCTCACGGGGCAACCGGGGGGAGCCACGGCATGGCGGTTGTCCGGAAATCGTGTTTCTGCGGCAATGTGAGCCTATGGTTTCGACCGCGACAACAGGTCTCTGCGTATTCCACAAAGCGTGAAATTTGTTGTTGACCAATATTCACAAAATGTGGAATATGGCTCGTTCGCTGTCGCAGGGGCCAGTTTCGGTGCGTGGCACCCCACACGTAATCACTGTACGTGAACCACTGCGCCGGGGTTCGGGTCTGGGACGGCGGCGGATGAACGCACTTCTTGGGCGTTTCCTCCCAAAGACTCCCTCTGGCCGCGCGGGCCGGATGTTTTTTGGGGATGGAACGCGGGGGGGAATGGGATGGAAACCACCCTTTCGCGCCTGGCGCGGCTGATCGGCGACCAGGTGGACTTGGACGGCCGCGAGGTCACCGCGGCCGAAGACGAATTCGGCGTCACGCTCGCCCGTGATCTTTCGCCCGCCACCATCGGCGAGCTCGCCGCCGCGATCGACGCGGCCCTGGCGGCAACGCCTGCCGCCGCCGCCTGACCCTTTTGCTCCACCGCCCCAGCCGGGGGCTTTTACGGGAGAGGGATCGATGGTGACAAATATTCTCGCCGCCGCAACGGCGGCCTGGCAGCAGACGCTGATGGCGGAACTCCAGGGCCTGGCGATGGTGGCGCTGAAACCGGACGAACGCGGCAAAGGCCTGCCGGTACAGGTCGGCGACGCCTGGCGGGCGGTGCGCGACCTTGACCCCGACGCCGCGGTCAGAATCGTGGTCGGTCGTCTCGGCAACGCCTTCGAGCTGGCCGAGGGCGAACTGGCCGACCAGCTCCGGCGGTGTCTCGACCTGGCGCTTCTGGGGCGCCGGCCCGGCCTGGTCGCGGCGATGGCCGCCGCCAACGGCCCCGAAACCGGCGCCGGGCGGTATTGGGCGGTGGTCGGACCGGACGGCATCTCGCTCCACGACGAGCGCGGCGATGACGAGGCGTTCGCCACCGTTCCGACCGAGGCCGAGGCGGTGGCCGCCCTCAAGGCTCACCAGGCAACGCGCCTTGCGCAAGAGTCCGCGCCGGCGGCCGAGGTGGCGGCA
This sequence comes from Azospirillum sp., assembly GCA_016124535.1. Lineage (GTDB taxonomy): Bacteria > Pseudomonadota > Alphaproteobacteria > Azospirillales > Azospirillaceae > RI-112. The sequence goes on along the minus strand of WGNK01000020.1, from coordinate 174,011 downwards.
TGATCCTGCTGCGCCGCATCCGCGTGCGGATCCGCCGCCGGGTGCTCTCCGTCTCGGTAACGGAGATCATCGACCACGCCCGGCGCATCGCCCTCTGGCAGGGCATCTGACATGGCGGACCCCTTCGGCTTCACCGATCTGCCGCCGACCGAACCACCGGCCTCCCCGGTCGAGGAGGCGTTCCTCTATCTCGATCCCCAGAGCGCCGTCGTCTGGGCCAACCAGCGGGTCCTTCCGGGCTACCGGCTGGAGATCAGGGGCGCCGGCCGGGTCGAAATCTGGACCGCCGGCCACCCGCCGCGGCCGGTCTATGCCGGCTTTTCGCTCGCCGATGCCCTGTTCGCGCTGGCCGAGGAAGTCGACCGCCTGACCGCGGCCGACAGCGCAAACGAGCAGGAGGGCTGAAGCGATGGCGAGCCGGTCAATGCCCCAGCAGCTTCGCCAAGCCGACCATGCCGCCCAGCACCACCGCGGCGTTGACCACGATCGCGCCGAACATCCATTTCAGGAGGTCGGCTTTCGACGCTTCGATCTTGGTCTCCAAGCGGGACTCGCTGCCGGACAGCTTCGCTTCCAGCCGAAGCTCAAGCTCGCGCAGATCCGCCTTGGTTGCGAGGTCCGAGGCCGACATCGCGTCGGCGAACGCCGCCGCCGCCGTTCGCGCCTGCTCGGGCGTGAAGCCGCCGGCCTGCAGGCGATCGGCCAGCTTCAAGGTATCGAACGCAACTGCGGGCATCGGCGACCTCCGGCTCTAAAGATAAGCGGCTTGACGGCCGGAGTCCATCGGCGCACCATTGCGTCATGGGCAGGCAGGGCTAGTCACCCCGTTTGTCACGTGAGCGTAGGCGGTGCCGTCCGAAAACCGGCCTCCCGCTTTGTCCAGGGTCGAACGTCGCATGTCCAGGGCGCAAGCCTAAAGGGCGTTCGGCGCGTCCTACGCCGCGTGACTAGCCCTGGGCGCCAGCGACGACTAGTCCCCGTGGCTGGCGTCCTACGACAACCCGTGCGTAGGAGCCTCGCCATGGCTGACATGGGCGACGACGGGCGGAGTCTGCCCGAGAGTCTCAAATTCGAAGACACCGAAATCGCCATCATCGACCGCGACGGCCGCCCCTGGGTGACCGCCGCCGATTTGGCGCGCGCGTTGGAATACACCCGCGAAGACGCAGTCAGTCGCCTCTATGACCGCAACGCTGACGAGTTTTCTGACGGGATGTCCCAGACCGTCAATTTGACGGTCCGAGATCCCGACGGTGTCACTCGTGGCCGAGATGTTCGCATCTTCTCGCCACGCGGCGCCCACCTGATCTCGATGTTCGCCAAGACCGCCAAGGCCAAAAGTTTCCGGCGCTGGACGCTCGACGTGCTCGACCAGGTGACCACGACCCGCGCGCTCCCGCCGCCGGCTGCAGCCCCAGCGGTGACCTCCGAACACCTGGCGGCGATCGACGCGCTGGCGCGGACCGCCGGCGCCGAACACGAGGCCTGGGTTCGCCAGCGGCTGACCGCGGCGGCACTGGCTGCGGTGCGCGAGGGGCGGCCGGTCGACCGGATTCTATGCGCCGGCGCTCCCGGCGGCGCGCTCGGTTCCGCCGAAGTCGTTACCGCGGTCGAGGCCTTCTTCGATCTTGACTTCGACATCACGGTGATGGCGGTGCTGGGCGCCGCCGGCCCGCTGTTCCTCCGCTTGGCCGACGCCTGGCAGGTCACGGTACCGGATCAGTACCGCAGCCAGATTTTGGACTACCTGCCTCGCTGGGAAGAGCGCCAGGCCGAGATGCGCATCTGGCGCACCCGTTGGCAGGCGGCGCACCCGGCCGGCCGCGCCCTGCCGCCCCCGCGCCGGCAGCGTACTCACGGAGGCGACCATGCCCCGGCCTGACCCGGTGCGCCTTCCGGCCCCGATCGGGCCTGGCCTGCTGGTCGCGGGCCTCGTCGTCTGCACCCTGATCCTGGTGGCCGGGTTGTTCGTCGCCAGCCTGATTGCGGGAGGACTGTGATGGATGGGTCCCTGACCTCGCCGCCCCGGCTGGCGTTGGGACTGACCGACCAGCGGCAGGAGTTCGCGGTCGATCTCGCGCGCCTGATGGCCGGGCGCTGCCTGATCCAGGGCTCAAGCGGGGCGGGCAAGAGCTGGGCCTTGCGGCGCCTGGTCGAGCAGGCACATGGCCACCTCACCACCGTGATCGTGGATCCCGAGGGCGAGTTCGAGAACCTGGCCGAGCTGATCGGCGCCACGCCCATTGCCGCGGCCGAGACCTCGACCGACGGGCTCACCGCGATGGCGCTGGCGGTGCGGCGCCACCGGCTGTCGGTGCATCTCGACCTGACCGACCTCTCGCCCGACGCCCGGATCGCCAAGGCTGCCGCCTTCTTCTCCGGCCTGGTGATGGCGCGGCGCGAGGATTGGGCCAACACCTGCCTTGTCGCGGTCGACGAGGCGCACCTGCTCGCCCCCCACGTCGCCGCGTCGTCCCGAGACGCCGAAGCCAGGCGGCTCGGGATCGCCGCCTTGACCGAGCTGTGCGCCCGCGGCCGCAAGCGCGGGCTCGGCATCGTCTTGGCGACCCAGCGGCTGGCCAAGGTCTCGGCCTCGGTGCTGGCTGAGCTGCACAACGTCCTGATCGGCATCAACATGCTCGATGTCGATGTCAAGCGCGCGGGCGAGCTGCTGGGCTGGCCCCAGGACAAGGCGGCGATGCTGCGCGACCTCAAACCCGGACAGTTCGTCGCCATGGGCTCGGCCTTCGTCACGGGCGGGGGCGGGGCCGGCTATCCGACCCCGGTCACCATCCACGCCACCGTCAGCCGCCATTTGGGTGGAGCACCGACGCTGGCGGCACCGGCGGCGTTGCCGGCGGGAGAAGCGCGCGAGCTGCTGGGGGTCGGCCTGTTCTCCCAGCACCGCGACGTCGACCATGGCGGGGCCATGCGCGGCGGCGGTGCGCGCGTGCTCGATGCCTTCCTCTTGGATCCGGCCGGCCCGGCGGCGGCGCGGATCGTGGCGGCGCTGGCGCCGATCGTGCCCAACGCCACCCCGTGCACCGCGCTCGTCGACCATCTGGCGCTGGCGCCCGACCAGGTTGGAGCGGCCCTCGACCTGCTGGCCGCTCTCGGGGTGGTGGATACCGTGCCCCGCGGCAACGGCCGGATCGCGCGCCTGTCGGCGCGGCTGCGGCTGAAGGTCCGGGAAACCCCGGTGGTGGGGCTGGCATGACGACGGGCACAATTATGGCGGCGGAACTGCCCTTCGATATCGTCGAGCTGGTGCCGTGCCCCCAGACACCGGAACTGCTGCCGGAATCCGGCGGCCCATTGCCCGAGCTGGCGTTCCGGGTGGATGCCTGGACGCCTGTCGAACTGGGCCAGCTCCGCACCCTGTTCGCCGCCGACCAGGGCATCCCGGAGATCGCCGAAGCACTCGGGCGCACCCCCAACGCGGTCAGGACCAAGATCTGCGACCTCGGCCTGCGCCGCCGTTCCGCCCGTCCTTGGAACGAGCTTGAGGACGAAGTCCTGGTGCAACGCTACGGCACGGCCGCCGCCGCGGCGCTGGCGCTGGAGCTCGGCCGCTCGGTGCCGGCGGTCTATGTCCGCGCCGGCCTGCTCGGCCTGACCGAAAGCAATCCGCCGTCCTGGACCGCGTGGGAGGATGCCCAGCTCCGTGCCGGTTACCAGCAGGATGTGGCGGTTCCGGAACTCGCCCGCCTGATCGGCCGGCCGGCCGGCGGCGTGATCGGCCGCGCCCGCAGCCTCGGGTTCCGCCATCCCGGCCACCCGCCCGGCTGGACCGACGATGAGCTGACGCGGGCGCTCGCCCTGGCGGCGGAAGGCGTGATCTACAAGGAGATCGCCCGGCGGCTCGCCGCCGAGGGCTTCCCCCCGCGCAGCAAACAGGCGGTGGAACAGGCGCTGTGGAAGGCGGGCTATCAGCGCGGCTGGGGCCGTGCCTGGCTTCCCGAAGAGGACGACGCGCTGCGCGCCGCTTATGCCGCCGGCGCCAAACTGCGCGAACTCGCGGTTCGGCTCGGCCGCAATCGGGGCAGCCTGGCCTGGCGCGCCGGGGAGATCGGTCTGCAGGGCTGTCATCCCAACCCGGACGGTTGGCGCGGTCGGGTGTGGACGGACGAGGAAGATGCCTTCCTCAAGGCCAACTATGGCCGCGGGGGCATGAAAAGTCCGGATATCGCCGAGGCGCTGGGCCGCACCAAGGCCGCCGTTTTCAACCGCGCCTGGGCACTCGGGCTGGAGCACGGCTACGGCCGGGCCTGGACGGCGCAAGAGGATCGGGCGATCCGCATCGCCTATGGCGTGGGCCTCTCGCTCACCGACCTCGCCGCGGCGCTGGGGCGCGACGCTTCCGTGGTCTCCAAGCGCGCCAAGCGGCAGCTGGGGCTCGATTTCTGCGACCGCCCGAACCGGGCGCCGCGCGGTCCCCGCCGCAGCCGCACCCCGCTGACGCTTGCCGGCATCCTGGCCATGGAGGGACAGGGGCCGGTGTGGACGGCCGCCGATATCGCGGCGACGGCGCGGGAGGCCGCAGCCTGATGGTCGCCTATCTGTTCAAGCCGCGGTTCGAGACGCCGATCCTGACCGGGACCAAGCATGGCACCATCCGTTCAGAGCGCAAACGTCATGCCCGGCCGGGCGAAGTTATGCAGCTGGAGACCGGCAGCCGCTACCGCCGGCGCCGTTTCGCCGAGCCGGTGTGCCGGGCGGCCTGGCGGGTCGTGATCGTGCTGGGGCTGAAGCCGTGGGTCCACCTCTATCCCGACGGCGTTTCGATGGCGGTTCTCGACCTCGACGGTTTCGCCCGCAACGACGGCTTTGCCGACTTCGACGACTTCGCCCGGTTCTTCCAGGCCATGCATGGCCGCGAGTTCCAGGGTGTCCAGCTGACCTGGCTGCCGTTCGAGGTCGGCCCGTGACCGGGGCCGCTCAGAATTCGAACCGGCCCTGGTGGTGTCTCACCCTGGACCCGCCCGGCGTCATCCATCTGCGCGACCCGCTGGGGCGTTCCCTCGGCGCCATGGCCGGCGGATCGGCGCAGCGCGGCGATTTCGCCGGGTTCCTCGCCGGCAGCGGCCGCGGCGAGCAGGTGTCGCCATGAGCCGCGCCGCCGCGTCGGGAACCGCCGATGGCCCTGCCCAAGCTCCATCCGCTCGCCGAGGCGGCGGCAGCCTTGGGCCTGTCAGCGGCGGCGCTCGAGGCGGCGATCACCGCCGGGACCTTGCGCTGCTACCCGATGTCGGACTGTGTGCGGGTCTCGGAAGACCAGGTCCTGGCCTGGCTCGCCGCGATCGAGAGCGGGGGGACGGCTGAGCCATGTTCGCCGGCCCCGACGTCACCGGCCCCGCCCGGCCCTTCGAGTCCACCCGGCCCCTTGAACGCGCCTCCAGGGGCCGCCCCGGCACCGGCGCCCGCCTGGTCCAGCCCCCAGGGCGAGCTGTTTGGTACGTCCGCTTCACCGACCGCAGCGGTCGGACAAAGGAGCGCAGCACAGGCCATCGCGATCGCACAGAAGCTGAGGGGGCGCTCGGGCGGTTCGACCCGGCGGCCGGGACCTTCGTCCCGGCGGCCGTCGAAGGCAGATCGGCGGCAGCTCGAGCTGCTGCCGGGCGGGTCTGGCAGCCCGAAGAGCTGAAGGTCTCGGAAGCGATTGCGCGCTACCTGGAGCGCCGCGCCGCCCGGCTGGCCAGCGTCCGCAGCATCAGCTATGCCGCCGAGCGGCTGCTCGAATTCTGGGGCGAACGCCCCCTCGCCGAGATCACCGAGGAGTCGGTCGCGGCCTACCGGCAGCGGCGCCGGGAGGGATACGACGGCCGCGCGGGGGTCAAGAACGCGACCGTCAACCGCGAGCTGATGGTGTTGCGCGCCGCGATCCGCGCCGTCTGGCGGTCGGGCAAGCTGGCCCGCCTGCCCGGCTTCCCGACCGTGAACGCCGCACCGGGACGTGACGAGACCATGTCCCGGGCCGAAGTCGACCGGCTGCTGGCGGCGGCGGACGACGCTCTGCCGCACCTGCGGCTGTTCACCTATCTGGCGATTTTCACCGCGGCACGCGCCGGCGCGCTGCTGGAGCTGACCTGGGACCAGATCGATTTCGCGCACGGCCGCATCCAGCTTAATCCGCCCGGCCGGGTCCAGACCGCCAAGGGCCGGGCGATCGTGCCGATCGCCGGCCGCCTGGCGCCGGTGCTTGCCGAGGCTCGCGCCGCCGCTGAGCAGGCCGGCACGCTTGCCCTGCCCCTGGTGCATTGGCGTGGCCGGGCCGTCAAGTCGGTGCGCCGGGGCTTCCGCAAGCTGGCCGAAGCGGCCGGATTGGCGACCGCCGGTCCCGCCAAGGTGACGCCCCATGCCTGCCGCCACGCCGCCGCCTCGATCATGGCCGCCGCCGGCATCTCCATGGACATGATCGCCCAGTTCCTCGGCCAGTCGAAGGAACGCACCACCAGGCGCTATGTCCACCTCCTGCCCGACTATCTGGCGCCGGCGGTGGCCGCCCTGGACGGCAAGCCGATCCGCCAGCTGCGGGTGGTCGGCGGCGCTGCGGTTTCGCTCGCGATCGACAATCCGGGAGGTCCGCCATGACCCAAGCACGGTTTCTGGAGAAGGGACCAGCCGGGGCGGAAAACGCCAATCTTTTCAAGGGGCGGTTTTGGGGGGTGCGGCAGAATTCGCCGGGGGTGCGGCAGAAATCTGGCGTTGTGCGGCAGAATTCATGCACGCGCAAAAGTTGCGGGGAATTTCGGCCGATTTGGGCCTGCGGGAACCGAAGTTGGGAGGGGGAGATGGACGAAGCACCGGCCTATGAGGGATTGACCGACGCTGAGGTCGGAGTGGCCGTGGCGCTGTCACAGCAGATCGCCGACCTGATCAAAGGCCGCAGCTTGAGCGTGATCATGACTGCTCTCGGCATCGCCGGCGGCACGGTGATTGCCGAGTTCGAACCTGCCGGCCTGAAATCGGAGAGCCGACGCCTCGTCGACGAGTTGTTCGACGCCTACCACGTATGGCGCGAAGCCGCCGTCGCTGCGCCCGACCTGGGGCCGTGCTGCATTTGCAGCGGCACCGCCCCGTCCAACATCCTCATGCTGGCCCGCCGCGCCGCGGTGCCGGGCCACGGCTGGGGTTGCGTTCAGTGCGGCTTGCCCTCTGACGGCGCCGTCGCGGTGCTGTGCGACGGCTGCCTGACCCTCTACCAGGCGGACGCGGCCATCCTGACCGCGTGCTGCCGCGGCTGGCCTGCCACCGACGGCCGGATCGCGATCGCCGACCTGCCCCAGGGCGTCTTCGAACACAACTTGGCAATGCACCCGGAGTCGGGTCTGGAGGAAATGAGGCCATGAGCGCCGCTCCGTCCGCGGACCTGCTGCAGGGTGCCAAGGCGATCGGCAATTGGCTTGGCTGGAAAGAACGCACCGTCCGTCATGTCGTCGTGAAGCGCAAGACCAACCCTGATGCCGCCCCGATCGTCAACCTGCCGGGGGTGGGCGTGTGCGCGTATAAGTCCCAGCTCGCGGCCTGGCTCAAGGCCCATGGGCTTGAGCGGTCGGGCGAAGCCGCGTAGGCTTTCGGCACCATGGCCTCCGTCCGGCAGCGCACCTGGCGAACCAAGGGGGGCAGCAGCAAATGCTGGCAGCTCTCCTATACCGACGCCGAGGGGCGCCGGCACCGAGAGTCGTTCGTCCGCCGTGCCGAGGCCAATGCCCGGCGTATCCAGGTCGAGAGTGAGCTGGCTCGCGGCGCCCATGTCCCCGATTCGGCAAGCCGCACCGTCCTGCAGGCAGCTGAAGCCTGGCTCGACAGCATTGAGCGGCTGGTGCGCGCCGGCAAGCGGGAGCGCTCGACTTGGGAGCAGTACCGCGCCCATGTCCGCCATCATTTGGCCGAGGCGCCGATCGCTGCCTTGCTGCTCTCGCGGCTGCGACCTGTCGAGGTGGCCGACTTCACCGACAGCCTAGACCGCACGCTGTCGCCGGCGATGGCGAGGAAGGTTTTGGGTTCGCTCAGGATGGCGCTTGGTTTCGCCCGCCGGCGCCAATGGCTGGCAACGGATCCGGCCGAAGGAGTCCGCGTCGCTGGCGGCGGCCGTGAGCGTGTGCCGATTGAGATTCCGACCAAGCTGGAGATTGCGGCCTTGCTGAAGGCGGCCGACCAGGCGGCGCTAGCCGACACGGCCGATCGCGAAAGGCGGCCTGATCGGGGCTTCTCGGCCGCCTTCGTGCGGTTGCTGTTGTTCGCCGGACTCAGGGCTTCGGAAGTGCGCGGTCTGGCGCGCTCGGCTCTGGTGCTCGCCGGCGGCAATGCCGCCGTCCGGGTCATGCAGCGGGCCGACCAATATGGTGTGATCGGGGCACCCAAGAGTTCCTCCGGCCGGCGCTCGGTGCCGCTGGGACCGGAGACGGCACAGGCGTTGCGTATCTGGCTCCTGGCAGCCCCGCCGGCGGGACCGCATGACCTGGTCTTTCCTAGCGGGACCGGCACGCCGCTGATCTACACCCACCTATGGCACCGTTGGTGGGCTCCCTTGCTCAAGGGGGCCGGACTGACCCTCGCCGACGGAGAAATGCCCCGGTTCGGGCTTCACATGCTCCGCCATGTCGCGGCCAGCTTGTGGATCGAACAGGGGCTGCAGCCCAAGCGCATTCAACGTCTGATGGGCCACGCGACGCTGCAGATGACCATGGACACATATGGCCACCTCTGGTCCGACGCCGACTCCGACCAGGCCATAGCGAAGGCGATGGAACGGCAAATCTAAGCGATTATGTCCTTTCCACACCCTGCGGCAGCAGGCGCCAAGCCCCGACAGCCCGGATCACTTCGGGGCTATGTCATCTTCGATCTGATTCCTTTCGGTTCTGCCTTGCCGTACGGGCATTTATGCCCCGCAAGAACGGCGGTAGAACATAACGCCGCCCCCTTGTGCCAACCTTGTTCCACGTCGATCGCGGCGCCCGTGTAAATCCATGTCAAATCATGGCATTGGCGTTGGCGCCAAATTTGCCCGGCACAACTTGGACAAAAAGCAAAACACCCTGCCAAGCCATTGGCTCGACAGGGTGTTTTGTTGGTGCGCCCGGCGGGATTCGAACCCACGGCCCCAGGATTAGGAATCCTGTGCTCTACTAGCGAAGGCAGGTCCGCACTAGATCGCAAGGGTTCATCGGCCCACGACTTTACCAAGCTTTATCAATATGTTGCTGCGCTTTTTGCGGTGATTTTGTCCGCAGTGGCCCTCAATAGTCCGCGCATATCCCTGCGCCGTCTGGTCCCCAATTGGTCCCTGGACTGGTCCCCATTTTTTGCGGTTACCGCCCCAGCGCATCAGCCGAAGCCCGAATCGCATCGCGCGTGGCGATACAGTCCCGAACGAATTGCTTGGTCGCCCCGCCATCCTGAAGCCCCTGAAGCTCAGCGCCGAGGCGACCCCGGAACTCGTCGCCGTACTCCTGCAGCGGCGGCAGCACAGACGAGGCCGGGCTAGGGTCGGGCGACGCGCAGCCGGAGAGTAGCAGGGCTGCGACGCCAAGCGGGATGCAGAGTCGGATCATCATAGCTTCTTCCCCTTGTTGGCGATTCGCGCCATCAACTCCGCGTCGGTGTGCGGAGCGGCGTTGATGGCCGTGATTTGCGCCTTACTGACCCGGGCCAAAGCTTCGGCGTCAGCAGCTGCCTGAGACCGGCGAGCTTCGCGCCAGCCGAACATGGCCCCGGCGAGCGGGCCGACCCAGGCCGACGCCTGGGAAGCCAGCCACCCGAGCGCCTTTGCGCCCAGCGTCAAAACGATTTCCAGCATTATGACTCCCCCAGGTCGATCTTGCGCTGTGTCGCGGCCTGGTGCATCGCGACCATCACCTTCTCCGGCAGCAGGTAGAGGATGACGCCCGAGCCGAGTCCGATCACCAGGCCGGCACTTGCGACCACGTCCAACGACCACCCGCACAGGCTGCCCAGGCCCAGGGCGATACCGGCGGCCGTCGTGCGTTCGTTGAGCCGATCGGCCAGGAAGGCGATCATGACCAAAAGGCGGTCAGCCAAGGAGTCGACCGCGACCTGCAGTTTCTCGGTCATCACTTGACCCCTTTGAAAAATCGGTGATGCCCGATGTCGCAGGTGCGCGTGGCGCCGATAACCCAATTCGGATCCGGAATTCGCACATCGTAGTAGTGCGTGGCGCCGCCGGTTGTATCCGTCAAGCCGCCAGCCACCGCCACCCTGGCAACCCGCAGGCAGAGATCGAATGCCTGATCACCGGGCCGGACCGCCAACAGCTTCCGGAGGTTTGGGTCGCCCATGTTCCAGCAGGAGAATTGCCAGGGCTTTTTGCAGACCTCAACGACCGTCGAGCCCATCCATCCGGCGAGCCGGACGCGATTCATGATCACGGACGCGACGGCCTCAATACCCGGCCGACCCTCGCCCCGAGCCTCACCCCAGAGGGTGCGCGCCATGGTATCGACCGGGAGTGAGTCGGTCAAAGCCGCCGGCGCCATGGCCTGGACCGGCAGCCGCGCCTCGGCCGGCCAGCGGTAGCCAAGGACCTGCTGGACTGGGTAGGAGGCAACCGACACCGAGTTTCCCTGATTCCCCCCCAGGACCTCGACCCGGTCACCGACCATCCGCAGGAACAGGGCAACGTGCCCGGTCGCGGCGTCGCGAGAGCCGCGCCAGAACACGACGACACAGCCGGGGGCCGGAGCGGCGAGATTGACTCCCCAGTCGAGCCATGATCGGGCCGCAGCGCTCTCGGTGCGGGAGAGCCCGGCCTGTTGCATCGCCCAATTGATGAAGGACGAGCACCAAGGCACCTCGTCCGATGTGGCGCCCAGACTGGTGGCTTTGTGGTATTCGAGGATTCGTGGGTTGGAGAGGGCGCCGGGGACCTCCTGTTGCCCCATTTCCCGACGCCCGATGGTCAGCCACACGGGCTCCTTATCGGGCACCGAAACTGGGACGGAGACAGGAATGGCAACCGGAGCTGGACGGAAAATGCTAGACAAAAGTCGGAAGATTGACGCGAAGTTCATGACTCACCCCTTGGCTTCGGGGCAAAGCAGGCAGTCACGACGCGCGCATTTCCATCATTGACCTTATCAGAAGGCCACTGCCAGCAGCAGATTTCTGACCGCCCCCGAACGATTGCCAAAGGTGGTCTTAGTGTCGCCGTTGGTGCCTGTACCATCGTCGTAACGGCAGGTTACGCAGTCCGTCGCCGCAGCGCTGACAGATGCGGACCTGACCGGCAAGGGCTCGTCTCGTGCTGGAACCGGCACGAACAGCCGAACTTCCGTTACGCCAAATCCAGTGGAGTCAGAACCATTCTGCGAGGGTACCAGCCTCCAATAACGATAAGACCCAACAGACGAGAAGGATTGCGTGTAATAGGCAGATGACGTTGAAATAGAAACGGTGCAAGCATCATACCATGATGCATTGTCTGATGAATATTGGAGCTTCCACTGAGGCAAATTGGCCTGTGCAGCTTGAGTGCCCTCATATACGGAGACTTGTGTTATTTCTTTGGTCACGCCCGACCCGAAATCAGCCTTCCACAGTGCGGCACTTCCAACCGCGGCGTTACGAGAAATGTTCCAGACGGTACCGGTCGCGGTATTGCCGTCCACGGTATTGGCGGCGTTCCCTGAGTAAATGACTCCGCTCGTGCTGACCGTCGCCACCCCGGTTACGTCGGCAAAAGCTGAGGGTACCAGGACATAAGAAAGTGGTTGACGCTCTCGGCCTCCGGCATCGGTATGGTGCTCGACCGTGACCGTCCCATCGACCGCCAGGGCGCTGTCGCGGGCTTCGTAGACCAGGCGGTCCGGCCCCAATATGATCGTAGTGGAGGAAAGCGCAAAGCCGATACGAGCCACCGCCCGTTGAGTGCCGGTACCCGGCGCGGCGGGCTCGACTTGGGTGAGAGCGCCGGCCGTGTCGGCCGCCCAGCACGGAGCACCGGCTGTCAGGCCGGAAAAGCCGGAGACCGCGCCGGCAACCGCCACCGACACCGCGTTTCCGGCGCCCGCCGCACTGCTCACCGCCAGTCCGAGGGTCGGCGAAATCCTGACTGGTCCGCTCGCGTCGGCGTCAGTCTTCCACCAGCGGCCGGCGCCGCCGCCGCGCTGGTTGGCAGCATCGGCATAGACCAGGACCGGACCTCCCGATACGTCGATCGCCTCTCCAGCCGTGCCCGAGAGCGTGGATGCCAGGAAATCTGCGGTGGTCGAGAGCGCCGCCGAGCCCAGCCCTAGTGCGGCCCGTTGGGCGGCAGCATCCGCGGCAGCAACCAAAGTCCGGGCGGCTGACGTGAACGTAGTCAGCGCCGCGGTGCCAGCGCCCGTGAAATAGGGCACCTTGTCTGCAGCGCTGGCCAGTCCGGCAATGGCAGACAGCTCGGCATCGTATGCCTGCACATTGGTGCCAATGCCCAAGCCAAGCGCCGCCCGCTGGGCCGCGGCGTCGGATGCGGCGATCAGGGTCCGAGCCGCTGACGTGAATGTGGCCAACGCCGCGGTCCCGGCGCCTGTATAATAAGGCACCTTGTCTGCAGCGCTGGCCAGTCCGGCAATGGCAGACAGCTCGGCATCCGCCACCAGGGCAGCCAGGGCGGCCAGGGCGCTGTCGATCTGGTCGCACAGGTCGCGCAGCCTCGCGACGTCGTCAGAGAGCAGGTTCGCGGCGTTTGGTTTTTTAAGGCTGTAATTCGCGGTCCTGTCATCGATGATAGTCATGAGCTGCGGCTCCTCAGATTAAGTAACGACGACGCGAAGTTTTCTGACCTCTGGCCGGTGCTGAGCACCGCCAGTCAGGGTTAGGCGCACCTGTGCGGTGGCGTGGTCCCACGGCGTCAGCTTGGCCTCGATATCGACCCAGCCCTCGCCGATTTGCGTCCCCAGCGTTACTGGCACCGTGACCCAGGTCACTTGGTCGTGCGTAACTTCAACGAGCACCGATGACGACCCCGGCGTGGACTGCTCGTAGTAGACTGAGACTTTTGACCCCGTCCCGGCAGGAAGGACGCGAGACACATAGGTGGCCGGCGAGTCTCTGGTGGCAGTTACGAGTTCCAGGTCTTTCGACAGCCGCGGGGTTGCTGTTGCCGACCCAGTCATGATTGCCACCCACGAAATAACACCCGTGACATCGCTCGGCAGCACAACCCGTTGACCCGCCGAAACCACGAGCACTGTGGCGTCAGGCAGAGTGATCACGAAAACGCAATCGCAGTCCGCGGTAGGCCGCTCGATCGCGGCGAGCACCATCAATTCCGAGACCCCGGTCACTGCCACATCCGGCAAGGCAATCGTCCGGCTGTTCGATGCGATCGGCGAAACCAGGATATTGAACGCGAGGTCGCGATCTTGGTGCGCCGTCCAAGTCGACGCGTTGCTCGAGCTAAGCAGGACGCCGACCTGGTACGGCTGACTGGTGACCCACTGCTGAACTGCGCTATCGAACTGGCCGAGCACTGCAATTGCAACCGAGGTCGCCGCGTCGTCGCAGCCGACCACCAACGCATATTCGACGCGGGCCTCAAGCCGCACCGGGGGCCACGCTATCCGGAACCAGCCGTCCAGCGTCAGGCTCGCTGTCGGCAGAATTTTCGAGGCAATAACCGCCCCGCTCGGCACGCCGTTGGCCGTCTCTCGAATTTGCACGAACATTTTCCCGCTCGTGCCCTTGGCGACGAACCAAAGGTCTACGCCCGACGCCATGGCCGGGGAGTCCAGCGTGAAGGTTTCAGCCAACGGATCATAAATTGCAGTGAAGACGTCAGTGACATGCGTGACGTTCTGCACCATCCGCATTTCTTCGGTGGTGACCTCCCCACGCCCAACAAAGGTCGCCTTGCCGGACGACCCGCCGGCACCGACGAATTCCACCAGCTTGGTCCCGACCGGGATGCCGGGCGGAATGGTAAACCGACCCGCAGCGACGCCTCCAGAATCAGCGGAAACTGTCATGTCTTTTCCTCACGCGCTGAATGTCACGGGAACGCCATCGAAGACAACGGACTGCAGGACTTCGCCTGCGCCGAATCCCTCGATGGAAAATGCAATCTCAATCTCCCGTAACGTCCGCGCCTCTGTCGTGGTTTCACCGATTTTTTCGACGCTATTCACCACGATATCCCGGCGAGACACGCTTTCGGTCACGACAATGCCATGGTTCGGGTCGTCCATATCCGCTCGTATCAGCCGCTGGTATGTATCTGTGCGCTCGAATTGCTGCGTCACAGGCGTGGTCCACGTCTCATTAACGTCCGACCAGTAGTCGACCGCGGGCGACAGCGTGGCCCTCGCGGGCAGCGGGTCAAATGCGTCATAAGGGTTGATCGCCATCGCATCGGTGCGCAACGTTTGCGCAATGACCGCCGCCGCGGTTCCCAGCGCCAGAGTCTGCACATCGCCCAAATCTACATGAGCAATATGCACGTCGATAATCGGCAAGGTAGCAACGCTGCTCACAATCGCGGCGTTCTGAGGCACACCCGCATCCCGTAACTCGTCGTTCCAGAACCCGTCTGCGAATACACCCTTTTTCGTTGCCGGGTCAGACAGCGCCGTCTTATTCTGGAGCCATAGATATGACACCAAGTTGAATAGGTCTGAGACTTGGCGCTGCATCGCCGCGAGGTCAGGCATCGCCACGGTTCGAACGGCGTCGTCGGCGATCGAGCGATCGGCCCCCCAGGTCTGCCGCACTGCGGCAATTTCGAGCGTGCCGGCCGGCACCGCTGGCGGGAACGGCGACTCGTCATCGGCGACCCCGCGCACCCAAGCAAACCCGCCAGCCGGATCAAGCACAAGGCGGTCGATCCGCGGGCGCATCCACTTATAGCTGACCTGGATCACCGATCCCGCGACGGCGCCGCTCACCGTGAAGCCCCCCTCGTCCGGCGATGAAGGGACAACCGTGGCCACGTACTGGTAAGTCACCGTGTAGGTCGTTCCCGGCGCAGGCTCGTCGCCGCCGGGCGACCAGTCAACGTGGTCGCTAGTCAGGATGTAGTCGGTTGTCGGAACGTACGTAGTGCCGCCCTGGACCACGGACACCAGAGATAACACCGGGACATTCGGAAGAAGATCAGAACTTCCGGAAAAGGCGCCGTGGGTAATTGTGCTCGACGTTTGCTTGACCGCAAGGACGGTCTGGATTGACTCGGCCGGAGCATGGTTGACGTCGACCCGCTCAGTGCCGCCGGCAGCAACATGAGGTTCTCCGGCTACAGTCTTCAGGTCTGGCTCCGCAGCGTAGGTCAGCCGCACAGCATGCGGGAGCGAAATTTCGCGCCCATTAACCCGCGCGGCGCCCTCGGACAACGAATAAACCTGCTCGCCGCCGACGTCAGCGAGCGCCGTCAAGCGGAACCCTGACGCGATGTAGAAGCCGCCGGCCGACTGGCGGTCGTATCTGGCAATGGCCAGAGCCACGGCGTCAATTTCGGGCGGCGACTCCCGCTGGAGCACCACGCCATTTACCACCGTCCACACCGGATAGAAGGTGCCCGGACCGCCGTCGTCTGGCGTGCCCCACCGCGTATCGATGCGCAACCGGCCGGCGCCAGGCTCTTGGTAATTCCGAGTTTCAACGGCGGGGTCGAGCAAATCGGCATCGCCGATTTCGGTCAAGGCCGTTTCAGTGAGCCATATCCCAACTTGGGTGGCCGCCGTGACCGAGATCGAAAACGAACGCGGCCCGACGCCGCGAACCGCGCCACGCAGATATATAGCGCCCGATCGCGCCTGGACAGCGCCCGTGTCAGGGTCGACCGACAGGTCGGCGTCGCGGATTACCGTGCCATCATGGAACAGGTTGTCGGTGATATTCTTCAGCCGGCTGATCTGCGCCGACTGCACCTCGTTCAGCTCAGAACTCTGCAGCACTTTGCCGGCGCGAAAAAGCAGCGACTCATAGTTCTTGGATGCATCGAATTTGTTATAGTATCCGGCCAAATTTACCATTTTTATCACCTAAATCACGAGCACAAATTCAAAGGATTGCCGGATGGCGGATGTTCGGTTGATCTTACCAATTCTCTGGAGCGCCAGCAGATCGCCAGCATCCAGGACATCGCCTGGCTGAAAATAGGTCTGACCTCCTGGAACGGACCCAGATATTTCCGTCCCGGCAAATAGGCCCAACTCGCGAATAACTCCGTCCGGCGCGTCAAGGTAATCAAAATAGAACACAAAGTGGATGCAGTTGGTTGCGGCGCCCGAGGGCTGGAACGAGCCGTTTGGTACAACGATTGAGCCCCCAACAAGCGGGGTGCAGTATTCGAGCACGCCGGGGGCGCGCCGCCCCAGCTCGGCCACCAGGCCGGTGGCATTTAGTGGCTCGGTAACTGGCGTGGTGTCCCAGGCGGGGTCACCCGCCCCCCAAGCCAGATGCAGCGGACGAGCAGCCAAGGCAATCGCGAAGGCCGTCTTCCCCCTGGTCACCATTACCGCCATCCGCGCCCCCTGCCATCATCAGCCGGCAAAGCATCGCGTCACGACTTCGTATCGACGGCTCAAAAGGTCGATTGGGTCATTGATATGGTTGGCACGCCATACCCGACGTCATCCCAGGTTTGCCACCCCCACCCGCCAAGCCACAACCCCGACGTGACGGGGGGGATGCGAATGCTATAGAGTGACTGCGCCTGGAGACCGCCGTACAGCTCGGGAGCGAGCCCAGCATCGCCGAGATTAATGGGAATATTTTCGATCTCTAGCAAGTATATAGCGAAATTTAGCGCCTGTGTGCTATCACTAAGCGCCAAATTTATTGATAGGTTTTTGCTATCTCTGGTGTCTATTATTTCGGCGTGAGTGCTCTCGCCGTACATGCTGATCGAAACATCGCCATTGACGTCGATCACCCATGGCCATGGCTGAATTGCCGCCGGCAGCATGATTGTGCCAGCCGGACGATCGGCATCAATTTCGGCCTCGACCGCAACGAGGTCAATAAACTCCCGACTCACGGCTTGCGCAGTGTGGTAGCAAAACTCTATGGCATCAGGGAGGTGCCCCTCTCCGAGCACAGACCCGCTCAGCATCATCATTTCGCGCCACGGTTCGCGAATCTCGACATTGAATCCGAGGATGTGCTTGATACTGGCTCTCATCGCCACCGGATTCGACCGCGCACGGCGAAGCTCATAGGCAATGCGATCCGAGAGCGCGGAGTCACTTTCTGCCGGCCGGCGAACGCAGTTGAAATAGGCGCCCCACATATCCGTCCACTCCGTATGCGAAGTGGTCAGGGTCATGTTCTGGAGCATTTCGACGATCGAGTCCTTGGCATCTCCGAGTTCGCGGCCCACCGCATCGAGCCAGGACCACAGCAGCGAGCTGTAGGCATAGAGGTGGTCGCCGTTGCTGACGTCCTGGTCGCCCCACCCGTCGAGCAGGGTTAGGGCCGACAGCGCCAGCGTGGCTCCATCGGCCTCATGGACGATATCGCACCCGGCATCCAGCAGGACATCCCGCAATTCTGCCAGCGTCACGTCGGCCAGATCGAGCGCCAGATCGGCCAGGCCAGGCCGGGATACGGTCAGGACATCGGCAGCGATCAGCCAGGCCAGCCCGCCGTCGGACCGGACTCGCAACGCCAGTACCTTTTGCGGCGTCTTGTCAAAGACCCGGTTGAGCCGACCCGCCAGCCGGTCAATGACCCCTCTCATTGCCAGGTCACCGTGATGGCGCCGGGGACCAGCACGGAATCGGCCGGGCAGTACGTGGTCAGGGTTGGCGAGGATATCTCGCCACCCGAGACGCGCGAGACGCCGAGCACGGCATTGATCAGGTCGACCGGCCGAAGCAATCCGCCGGACAGCGTGGCGCGGATGACGCGCGACAGCGCCGTGACGATCTGCGCCTCGGTATCGTCGGTCCGGTAAATTGTGGCGACCTGTGCGATCACGTCAACATCGACCGGGACCTCATTCAGGGTCAGTACATCGACCCGCATACCGGCCGGTCGGTAGCCGGCGAGCAGCGTGCCGCCGCTATCCTCGGAGCCCTCGATCTTGTCGCGCACAAGCTGCAGCAGATCGGCGCTGGTGTTGCCGGTGCCGTTGTGGACGTAGAGGTTGACGTGCCCGCGGGTTTCTTCGACCGAGACGCGGGCAACGCGCTCCAGGATGGCGCCGCTCACCGGGTCGGTCACCTGCGCCAGCTTGGCGCCGTAGACCAGCGCACCGATTGTGCCGCGCGCGAGGCTCCGGATGTACTCGGCGAACCGAAGCCGCCGCTCGTCGTCGGTTTCAACGTCGCGACCATTGATCAGTGCATCGGCGTTGGTCACAGACGTGACGCCGGAAACCGAACTCACCAGGCGCGTGACGGTTCCTGGCAGGGCGTTGCCGATCGGCCCGGCAATCTCTGCGGCGACCAGGACGTCGGTCGAGGCGATCCCGACCGGCACGACTGCCTCTGCCACGGTCAGATAGGTGGCGTTGGTTTTTGATGCGACCTGGGTTCCGGCCGGGATCGTGATATCCAGGGTGTGCGCGGGATTGACCAAGAACTTGACGGCACCCGACGCCGGGATTGCGCCGATCAGCGGGAAGTCGAAGCTGCGGTAGATCGCGGTCGGGATCGCCTCGGTCAGGCCGTGGACCATTTGCTGATAGAGTTCATCGATCTCGACCGCCGGGGCCTCGACCATGGTCCGCGCCACCGAGCCCACATTGTAGTCCGTGATTTTGTCCGTCACGGCCCGCATGTGGTTGACCATCGACGCCACGATGCTTAGGAAGTCTTTGATTTGAAATGCCATCTTACTACCTCGGCAATGTGACGGTCACCCGCTTGTCGTCGATCGTGATCGCGGTGGTGCTGGCCTGCAAGGCGTCTCCCGCGATCGTCGCCGTGGTCTGCTTCGTGGTGCTGATTCTCGGGTCGGACCGCACCGCACTGTCAACCATGGCTGCCGCCAGCCGATCAACCGCTTCGGCCATCTTCCCGCCCAGCAGCTCGTGGACCCGGCACCCATAGTCCGGGTGGTAGATCAGCTCGCCGGGTCTGGTCTCAATGCGATGCTGGAGTGCCGCGTCAAGATTTGGGATGCCGGCCAGCGTCGCCAGGTCGCCATTCTCGGTCACGGTCAGGGAGCCGCGGTCGAGCCCGACATCCTTCCCGAACACGCCGTCAGGGTCATCAACGCCGCTCACTGTCGGTGCCGTGGCCGGCACAAGGACGGCGCCACCGGTCAACAGCACGCGAGCGCTGGCCTGCCCAGGATCGTCGGTCAGGTATGGCGGGAGCAGCCCATTCAGCGCCGCCAAGTCCGCCCATCGCGCCGCATCGCCCAGCTCCCGAAGCGCCACGTCGCGCAGGGTATCGCCGACCTGGGTTTCCGCCCGCCGGTAAGACGTGATCGTTTTGACGGTCATGTGAGCACCACTTCCC
The DNA here is from genome assembly GCA_016124535.1 of Azospirillum sp. GTDB lineage: Bacteria > Pseudomonadota > Alphaproteobacteria > Azospirillales > Azospirillaceae > RI-112. Next base: position 154,602 of record WGNK01000020.1, on the reverse strand, counting down.
GGCCGATAGTCCCCAGCAGGGCCGGGATGCCGTCGCCAGCCCCGGCCGACGCCAAAGGATCTCGCCGGAGCAGCGTGATCGCATCACGGGCCGCTGGCGACATGATCAGCCGAGATGCCACGGGGGGCCATTGCGCGAAGAACGGGTTCGCGCGGTTCTCGGTATAGGTGGACCATGCCCGACCGCCCGCGGTCGAGCTGCAGGTCGACGCCCCGAATAAATCGTCGAACGACAGATAGGCGCGCCCGGCAAAGCCATGTGAGATCGAGCAGAGCGCATCATGGCAGGCCGCCGCCGCCGACATGATCTCTGCCTTCTTCGAAGTGAGCGGTTCGGCTGACGCCAGGACCCGGAGGCCGTTCCGTCCGGCTTCGGCGACAGCGAGCGCGGCGCCCACGACAGGCTTTGCCGCGTCGGTCAGGACGCCCTTCGATTCCGACGCCACATCGGCGGTTAACGCTACGAGGTCGCTGAATTTTAGCATATAGCCGGAGACGGAGTCGGCGAACGCGCCGTAGATGCTCGATGCGTTGTCGGCCAACGCGCCGATGATGCCGATCAGATTCCCCAGGCCGACCTGAGCCCCGAGCCACCGCGACGCTCCGCGCAGATTGCCCGCGATCAGGTCAACCACGACCGAGCCGGCGCTGGCGTCGTCCAGAACAATCAGCGCAATCTGGTAGCGGTAGAGCAGCGGCGATGACTTCGACCGCTGCAGCGCGAACGACTTCGGCGCGACCAGGGCGCAGATATCGTCGAGGGTATCGACGAAATAGAGCTGGATGGTATCGGGATCGGTCCCGGCAGCAGCCGCGGCCTCCCGCTGGTCGTGCCACTGGACGAAGCACGACTCGCGAAGGTCGTAGAATGCCGAGGCGCCATCGCCAAACGCGCCGCCGCGCCATCCGGTGTGGCCCGAGATGTTGATGGTCGAGACGCCGCGCCCAAACGCATCGGCCCAGGCGCCACCAAGCGTCTGGTTCACGGTGAGCCGGCTTGGCTCGCTCCGGCTCAATTGCTCCGGGCGCAAGTGGAAAATGTAAGCCGCCGGGATGCCGGCGCCCCACAAGAAAAATCCAATTTGCCGGTGCTTTTGCGATGCTGGCATGGCCGCAGCATCGCGTCACGACGCCAGGCGTCACGATTGGTTAATTAGATTGGCTTTTTTAGGAAAAACACGCGGAGCCACGGCGCTGACCGTGGCTCCGCGTTCTCCTACCCTCGCAGGAACACCGCAAGTTCATCGAGCGTGGCGGCAACCGCCTCATTTCCCTCTCGGGCGAGGACGTGCCGCAGATCGTGCGTCGCCACGATCAACCTGAGCAGGGCCACATCTGAGCCGGTGACCTTGATGGCGTTAATGCGCTCGGTGACAAGCCCGAGCGCCCGGTTGGCATCGTCGTCGTCTCGGTCCAGTTCCGCCAAGGCCGCCGGCCCAGCATCGCTCCGGTAGGCCGCCAACGAAGCGGCATCGGCACATTCTGCCTTGGCGACGGCCCGGCGCCATTCGACCAGCATGCTCTCAGCCGTGGAAACATATCCTTGCGCCATGCCAATATTCCTTTTTCAGAGAGTTCGTTCCTAGAACAGAACGGGACTCTGGTCAACGCATTTTGACCGCGGTGAGCATTTGCGTGCGGGGACCGCCGTGCCCCTGCCGAACTGATTTGACGGCAATCCTGCCGGCCCCGGCCAACTCACTCAGGATCGCGTCACGCTCGATCGAGGTCAGGTGGCGCGTTCTGTCGGTCACCCTGTTCTTGGCGATGCCGGTAGCGCCCGCCGATTTGATGACGGCGAACACATCCTCATGGCCGATCGTGGAGGTCTGGCGCGGGGCCGCCTCCGATGCCGAAGCAATGGCCCGCCCAACCACTCCAATGGCCAGGTTCCCAGGCACCCGGCGCCAGCGCTTCCGCAGGCCGGGACCATTTGCGATATACTTGACCCACCCCAAAGACCGCAGCATGGCGCCAGCCAGCAAGTGATCGGCATGCGAGAATTGTTCGGGCTCGATTCCAAAGGCGCCGGCCGCGATCTCGTTCATCGAGGTATCGGAGACTGTGGCCGCGAACGCCTGGAGCTTTGCCAGAAATTGCTGGCGGAACGGGTCGGTTGGAGCGGAGACCGGCGGCTTGGCGCTCCGCTTCCGCTGACTCGATTCCGAGGCGGCGACGGCAGGTTCCGGCGCGTCAACGCCGCACTGGCGCAGCAGCGCCCGAGCCGCGACCGGCCCGGCCGCCTTGCTGATCGCCAAGATCGCCAGGCTCAGCTTGCGCAGGTCCGTGATCGACTTCGGCGCCGGGATGGTGGACAGGGCGGCGGGGGCCGCCCGAAGCGCCGCTTCCATCGCGTTGAACTGCTCGATATAGCGGAGCTTGAACGCCAGAGCCTTCGGCCCGGTGAAGCCCATCGCTAGGAGGGCGAAGCCGTCGCGGGTTAGGTCGAAGGAGCGCAACGGGCGGCCGGGGTTCTCTTTTGGGCGAGGGTCAACATGCTCGACCAGCATTTTGCCCATAACCGAATTTTCGGTGATGTTTGTTTTCAAAAGGTTATCGATCGCATCCAGAACATGTTCGTGCCGTTTCTCGAAGAAGGTCGCCACGTCCCGGCTTCCGGCGAACGCCGCGCCGTCACGAACGAACACGACGGGAGGGTTGCCGCTGGTCGGCAACGGGGTTACGTTTGCTTCAGCCATTTTATGCCTCGTTTGGGTGGTTTGGATGGTCAGGGCGGCGGGGTGTGTCTGCACCCCTCTGTCCGCGCTATGTGCTATTTTATGGCACATGTGCTAGTTTATAGCAATGGGTCTTTTTAATCACTTGACACTTTGGAAAAAAGTGCCCCATTTGGGTATTTATGATCACATCTGCACAATGTAGGGCGGCCCGTGGCCTGATAGAGATGACGCAGCCTGGATTGGCCGCGGCATCTGGGGTAAGTTTGCGAACAATTAGCCATTTCGAAAAAGGCAGGCGCTCGCCCATTCCGGCAAATCTATCTGCCATCCAGCGCGCGCTCGAAGCGGCCGGCGTCCGGTTCACCGAGCGCGGAGTCGAGCTTTCCGACTCGCCTTCCGGCAAATAGCGCCCGACCGTGCGGTCGAACGACCACGGAGGGGCGGGTGAAACTGACTGGGGCGGCTCAGCGGAGGCTGGATTCCGACGAAGTTCTTAGACTGGGGCTGTCAAGACCAAAAGATATGCAACTACAAAAGCATGGGGAACCATTCTTCACCGAACTAGAATGCAGCAATCCGGCTCTGGCAAGAAGAATTGGCTATCAACACGTCATGACAATAGTCTCATGGCACTGCACCGACAGCAAATAATGCTGCGTCACATCAAAAAAATGGCATGCTGGTTATCATCATAGTGCTAAGAAGTCCATTGTGCTGTAGTGAGTCTTCAAAATTATCCTGGAACCATTGGCAGAATCGCTCTGCCTGTTGATCGTTGTTATCGCGCGCGCGCCGTCGCCAGAAATGCTCAACGATTCGCAGCGAGTGCTGGTGGTTCCAGGAATACTTCGGCAACCTGCCGCGCTTGCGCAGCCGCTCGATTTTCTCGTCCGACATGCCAAACACGGCGCGGGCCACTGCGGCGTCGAGTTCGGGACCTATTTGGATTTTCTCGGTCATGGCTCACTCTCCCATCACGACGTTGACGGAAATCGGAATGTGTAGGATCATTGATGCTGAAGGGAAATCACCATGAACACCCCAGGTCAGCGCCAGTCCAACCGATCCGATGAATCCCTGGAAATCCTCCGGCGGCTCGAGCCGATTCTGAAGGACATCCAGGCCGAGCAACGCCGGTTGGCCGATGCCCAGCGGAAACAGGGGGAGGATACGGCGGAACTCAAAGGCCGCATTTCTCAACTTCCAACCCTGATTCAGATCATCGGCTCGGTTCTGGCAATCAACGCCGGCATCGTTGCCATCGCCTTCGGTTTGGTTGGCGTGATGCGGTCCTTATGACCGGCGGGCGCCAAATAAGGACTAATAGCTAGGCAAAAGCCAACGTTACCTTGTACTTACCACCGCCCCATTCTCAATGATCTGCGCGGCGTCCTCCAAGATGGCGCCGTGCGACGAATGCACCTGGATATCGTAGCCCGCATTGAGCAGTATCCCCGCGTGGCCGGTGACGTTGGCGACCAGCCGGCCGGACACGCTGAGCGTCATGTTCCCGCCGGACACGATATCCACCTTCTTCTTCGATTCGATCCGGACGTCGTCTTCAGCGGTCATCGTGACCTTGCCATCGGTGGTCACGGTCGCGTCGCCCGATGGCGTGATCACCAGCTTGAAGCCCTTGGCGTTGCCGTTGTCGTCCTTGGCCTTGGTCTCCAAGACGATGGTGGCGCCGCTGGCCTCTGGCAGGCTCCAGTTGCCGTCTGCCGAGATCGGCGCCAGGTCTTCGTGCCCGTCACCGCTGCCGATCCTGAAATAGGCGCCGCCAGGATGGTGGATTTCCAGCGATCCATCCGGCGCCGCAGTTGCGTAGGTGCCGCTGGCGTGGCGCCACACCGTCCGATCGGCCTGGTTGAATGCCATCTGGCTGTCGTTGGCGCGGAGGAAGCCGATGACGATTGGGCGGCCAAAGATGGCGCCACAAACCGCCATGATGGTCCGGCCCGACTTATTGATTCCGCCAGCCTCGGCCTCAGACCCCGGCCTCGGCACTGACGGCAGGTCCCACAGCCCATGATCGGTCCCGGACCCCATGGCCGCGATCGACACCTCGGGATAGTGAGCCCTGGTCTGGCAACAGACCAAATCGACGGTTCTGCGCTCGTGATTCACTGCGACGACTTGTGCCAACATCATGTTCATGGCCCCACCGAATACGGGCTACGCCGCCCCTCTCGAAAATATGGATCGGCCTGTCGCTTGCGGAGCAAGAAGCCGTTCCCCCTGACGAGGTGCATCGTGGTTTTCCAGTCTTGCAGCGGAGACAATGTATGGACGACCATAGTACAGTATGCCTCATTGATTATTGCCCCGCCGCCCCGGCTAATCATGATGTATTTTCCGGGACGAATTAGCTCATTGCCTCTGATCGAGATTTGCCCAGATTCCCATACAACATTATCTCTGCATAATTTTTTTAACTGGTCTCTCCTGTGAATATACCATTGCTGATATTCATCGGCGCCGCGTGATCGTCCTGGCGGACCAAGCTTGGATGGCAATACGGCGTACTCGGTGTTGACCAGCCCTGTCCTGACCGTCATGCGCGTTGTCCCGAACAATTCCCTGCTGCAGTTTCCGTGATCGAAATCCGTCATTCCGCCATTGGCGATCTGAGCAATCAGCACCTGGAGGTGGACGTCAAGCGATCCGGCATCAGGGGGCACATCGTAGACATTGGCAACCTCATTCCGGGACCGCGCCATATTAAGACCTACGATTTCAGAATCATCAATCAGAACAAATCCAGGGTCTTTGCCATCCTGCATGATTATTTTACCATCCATGTCCTTGAACGGACTTGGACGAAAGACTACTGTTGGCGTCTCTTCTCCGGCGTCACCACTGTCTTCAATAAAAAGCTCATTCCACGGCTTGTCCGCCACCATTGAAATTAAGTTCCAATATTGCCCCTGAAACTGAGCAACAAACCATGCGCTTACCATGCCCTCTTTTACCGTTGCGTCAACATTGAATGGTGGTATAAATTTTGATGAAATTGCACTCATCTTAGATGTTTTGACATTCATTACGTTTTCTGTTGCGCTTTCAATAAATTTTGATACGGGCAGCATTTCAACCGTCATGCCGTTCGCAACCTGGAACTTGAAGATATCTATCAAGACATCGTCCAGGTAAGCGACCTGGGTCACGAACATATGGATGAGCCACAGCAGCCCGGCATCGTTTCCGACAATTCTGACCGACCTCTGCGGCGCACCGTCGCGCCCGATTGATTCCGACCGATCAATCGACACGACAAAGCCGCGCATGAGCAATGGCAGCTTTTTGCCAACGTGTTCCCACGGCTTCCGCGCAGCTCGAATTTCGACGACGTCCATCGGCTCGGCGATAGCGGAGATGGTGTCGGTCCGCTCGCTTCCCCCGCCTCGATCCGCAAAGGTCAAGACGAACCCGCCGGCTGGCTGGCCAATATCCTTATGGACCTGCACAGACCCGGAGTCTCCTAGAAGTGGCGTAAGATCAATCTCTTGGTTCGCGCCTCGATACGGGGTGGCGACGTTACCGTCATGCGCTGATAGCTTGAATAGGGTTACGGTAAGTCCAGGAGCGCCAACCTTGACCGCCATGATCTTTACGCCCCCAATTCGAAGTTGGGCAAACTCGAACCGCCAACCGGCTCCGGCGGCCCTGGATTCAGCGGGACCATCTCCGTCCCCAGGAGTTGCGTGCCATCCTGGTTCCGGTGGTAAACGTGGAGCTGCCCCGTCATGTTCTGCCCCGCGCCACCGGTCGCAGCCCGCCGCGGATCATCCGCCGGCAGCGCCGCACCAAAGCGGCGCGACCGCTCACCATAGATGTCACGCCACATCTCGCGGAACCGCCCAGCGGACATTGTTGCACTTGGATGATAGCGTCCTGGTGTATTCCCGGTGATCGCGCGCTCTGCGGTTCGGTGCGAACGGTAATACCGCCCGATCACGTCGGCCGCCACCGCCTCAGGGTCGGCCGAAAGCAATGCCGCGGCACCAGCCACGCCTTGCTGGGCTGCTAGATAGACCTCCCAGGGCGCCGGCTCCCGTCCGAGCCGACGTGCCAAGTCACGGCGCACCACGGCGAGATTGGTGACGCCGTGGTGGATCTGCAGGGCCAGATCGTTTCGATCGCCGCCCCCACTATCGCGCCATTCCTGGTTCCCGAGTTGGAACGCGCCCCGATATTGACTGCCGGGCGTGTCCGGCGCCCGTCCCATGTTGCTTTCGATCGATGCCGTGGTCAGGGCCAGGCCGGGGTCAACGCCGGCCGATCGGGCAGCCGCGACGATGGCGGACGGTATGCCGCGGCTGAGGTCGACTGGGGCGCCCCCGGCACGCCTCTCCCCGCCTGCAGGCGCTGCCAGGGCCGGAACCGAATAAGATGCGTTCTGAAGGAGGGCGGCGCCGGAGCCAGACCCTCCGTAGGAAAGCAGGCTCAGCATGCCGGAGCCGCTGATGATTGACCCTCCGTTGTCGACCAGCCTGACCAGCTTATCGACCAATTCCTTGATCGTATTTGTCAGAGGCACGATGAGCCCGCCTAGCTTGGCGATATCATTTTCCATATTCGCCGACGCTTGTTGCGTCCTTGAACCCTCCGACCCCTCCATGCCGTATTTCCCAGCCAACCGCATCATAGCGATCTTCAGATCATCGCCACTGAGTTCGGACAGGGAGGATTTGTCGGCATCTGAGATATCGCGTCGGCCCACCATTCGACTGCGCCACGACGAAGGGTCCCTTGATTCCAGGATCGCGTAAATGTCGCGCATTCCGGTCGGGTTAACCCCAGACCAGTCAAGCCCGGACCGGGCCAGCAAGCCGTTGGCATCAGGCGTCAGTGGCGGCAGGGTATCCAAGCCCTCGGCTTGGTGCATGTTCACGCCAAGGTGCGCCGACAAGTTGGCGAGATATTGCCGATATTGCTGGCTGTTCCGGTCAGTCTCATCCGTGATTCCGAACCGATCCCGCAATTCAGCCTGCGTCGCCTGGAAAAGGTTGCTACCGTCTGGAAGGGCGGTAAACATGCCACCCTCCCGAAGATATTGCTGCTCGTAGATATTCGATACGCCATGGCGCGACATGGCCTGGAAACTGAGGATTTGACTGGCTTCGCCGCCGCCGCCGCCCCGAGACAGTGTGCTGTTTACCGAGCCCAAGATATCCGCCGCCGCCGCGCCACGGAACCCGACGTTGCCAGAAGCGTTCAGCGCAGCATACCAGCTCGCAAATTCCGCCGATGTGTTCCCCGTGACCAAGGCGCGACTGGACGTCTCGGTCCAGTGCGCAATGGTCTGCATTACTTCGTCTGCGCGGCCAGTCATGCCGCTGCTTTCGATGGTCTGCCCGAGCAGTGCCGCGAACTGTTTCGGGTCCATCCCGGCGAATTGTGCCCGAGCCATCGTGGCAGCCATCATCCCAGGGTCGACGCCATAGCCGCGCGCCAGCCCGGCCGACAGCCGCATGTGATCGGAGATCGACTGCGCGTTGGTTTCATTGCCCAGCTTCGCCCACGTCGAGGCCAGGTGCTGCGCCTCGTTGTGCGTCAGTCCCAGGCCCTCAGCGGCCTTGTGGACCATGGCATTCAGTTGATCGAACCCGGCGCCGGTGTCGCGGATCGTCCGCCCGAGCGCGTCGGTGCTGATCAGGTCGTCTTGGGCATTGCGCACGGCTTGCGCCAGCATGCCGCCGATCATCGGGATGCCAGCCAGGCCCGCCGCGAAGGCGCCGCCCCGAATCAGCCCGCCACCGACCGCTGCGGCATTGGGGTGATTCGCCGCGAAGCTCCGGTTCCATTCTTCAAATTTTTGGGAAAAGCGGTCGAAGACGGAACTCAGCCGGCCGGGATCTGCCCCGCCGGCCTGCCCTTGCCCTTGGTTGGCGGGATTGGCGATGTAGTTGCGCACGATTCGTTCGTGCGCCTCGCGCCGGCCCGGCTCCGGGAACTGCTCGCCATGCCGAGCGTCCCAATCGAGCACATCGGAGTACCCGCCACGGCGTATAGCCTCTGCCGTTGCGCTGTTCCTGACGCGCTTCAGGTTCTCGAACCCGCGCTGCAGCTTCTCAATGTCGTCGGTGACACCCTGCAGCTCGGGGTGGCCCAAGTCGATGTCGTGAAGCGCCCGCGCCTCTTGATTGACCCGCTTGACCGCGTCACGCACGCGATCAAGCGAGTTCTGGACCGATGACGCATCAGCAGAGATATTGACGGAGACGGCCATGTCATGCGCCCCTAGAATTTGTCATCGACCACCGGCTCCCAATCGTCAACCGCGCCGGCCTCGCGCTCCATCGCAGCCACGTCATCGTCGAAATCTTCGTTGACCACCTCGTCCCGCAATTTGGGATCGTCACAAAAGCGGTGCGCCCAATAGTCCAAGACGACGTCCTCATCGGTAGAAGACAGCCAGCGGGGATCAGTTGGCGTCAGGCCGTACCGGCGCCGGTACGCGAAGTGGATCGTCTCGCTGAGTGCGTGGCCCCACGTCCGGGCGTTGCGGGCGAGCGTTTTTGCGAAAGGAGTCCTCTGCCTTTCGCAACCCCTCGAACACCTCGAACAAGTCGGCGACGCCTTTCGGGTCGAGCGGGTCGATGGCGCTGGCGTCCCAGCCCTCCGGGGCCGAGACGATTAGCGTGTCGATCGTGGCTACCGCCGCCGCCGCCTGCATCAACTGTCCATCGTCGCATGGGCCGTCGAGAGTCCGGGCGATATCCGCCTCGATCTTGATTTGGTCGCGCATGGTCCGGCGCCGGAAAGTGAATTTTCCGACGCCAGCTGTCACTGGGAATGTGGTTGTCATGGCCTAAAAGCCCGTCCCGACGACGTCCAGCGCCTTGAGCTGGCCGGACTGCATCGTGATCCGATGCGCCGAGATATCGAGGTCTCCGGAGTCGTAGGAGCAGCCGATGTACTTGCGCAGCACTTCCCCGGTGTCTTTGCTGTAGAAACAAACGTCGAACACCAGGCCCTGCAACACATCATCGCCGTTCTGCGGCGCGATGCCGGCCTGTCGCAAATTGCCCTTGAACAGCGTCATGGCGCTGACCGACAGGGAGTGGACCGCCTTGGTCGGAACGTGTTCCTGGACGTGGATGTCGCCGATCCCGGAGGCGTCCTCCAGGCCGTAGTTGTCCGAAGGCCGGCAACTCTGGATCAGGCCGATTTGCTGTCCGTCCAGTTCGACGACGATTCGATTGCCCGAGTACGTCTTGAGGTTCTGTCTCATTTGTGCGGCTCCTAGACGCTCGCCGTGCCGCTATACGGCACAAGGTTGACCGACACGGTGATGAAGTTGGCCGGTATGACCGGCGAGCACTGGAACTCGACCGACAGCACATCGCCGGTGATCGAGCTGGTGATGCCCCGATAGGCCGGCGAGCTGGCATCGCCGACGATCGCGGCCGGACCGATCGGCTCGGGCTTGGCCAGGTTGCGCAGCGTGGTTTCCGTGATCGCGTTCGCCCGGCTGAGCAGCAGCGGGCTGGCCTTGGCGCCGCGCAAGTGATCGAGCGCATCGCGCACCGACCGCGCCACGTAATCCGCCGCCGCGCCGCAGGAAATCTCGACCCGGTAGTAGCTGTCATTGTCCAGCCAGGTCGAGATCGAGCGAACCACCTTGTACTCTTTCTGCGTTTTCTCGATCGCGAGCACGCCGGCCTGGATCAGCAGATCGGTGTCGGTCGGGTTGCGCACCGTGGTCTCGATCCCGCGGATTTTCAGCGGCTTGTTGGTCATCGCATTGCCGACCGCCTGCCCGGCCATGCCGGCAGCGACCAGGACCGCCGTCTGCCAGGGCGGCAGCAGCACCAGCGTGCCGTTGACGTCGTAGTCGTAGTGGCCGGGCCAGACCAGGCTGGTGCGGTCCGAGTTGATCGCCATCGGCAGCAGCAGCACATCGGCAAGTGCAGTATCGGTCGGCGGCCCGACCACGGCACGACGCTCCCGGCGCGCCACCGTGGACATGAACGCGACATGCGCGTCGGCCATGGCGTGGATCGACGGATCGCCCGACAGCGGCACCACCCACTGGCAATCGACCGACTGCAGCGCCGTGAAGGCATCCGACCAGTCGCCGTTGATCACCGCAGGATTGGCGCCGCCGGACAGATAGGTCCAATTGATGTTGGCCGGCGGCAGGCCGGCGGCGGATGGCCGGGTCGCGGTGACGTAGCCCTCACCGATGCCGTTGATCCAGTCGATCACCGCCTGCAGGGTGCCGGTGACCTGATAGGCCGATGCCTTGCACGCCGTCGCCGCGACGGTGTCGAGCGCGTTCCGGGTCGGCTTTGACCCGGAGCCGGCGTTGACCGTGGCCGCGAAGCCGGGCACGACGTTGATCCGGTCGGCAACCGCCTGGACCGTGGTGTAGCTGTCCAGGCTGATCACGGTCGCGTCGCCGTCGACGTCGAGCGTGATCGCGGTATTGGCAACCGCGATCGTGGCTGACGGGCCGGCGCCAGAATAGCGCACCGACATGATCAGCCGTTCGAGGTCGTCGACCGAGTAGTAGCCGGAGCCGTGTTGCGTCGTGACCTTTTTTCCCTTGTTGGTCCCGCTCTCGACCTTGACCTTGATTGCGTTGGCGCCCAGCCCATAGTCGTCGCTGAGCAGGTCGATCGCCGGATCATCCCCGCTGTCGAGCAGGGTCAGGCTGGCCTGGGTCGGCGTGCCGACCCGGATGCCGATCACCAGCGATGGAGAATCGACCGCCGAACTGGCGTCGAATGCCTTCTGGCATGCCGTCACCAGGTCGCCGGAGCCCAGCGTGGCGGCAACTTCGCTCGGACTGCCGAACAGGTGCGGGAAGTCGGGCTTGCCGGACTCACACTGCCCGACGATGGCCAGGATATTGCCAACCGTCAACCCGGTCGGCAGCATCGCCTCGTCATTGACGTGGGAAACGGTGGTCGGGGTGGTGTAGATGCGACCGTTGAAGAACAAACGAGACGCCATGATCGGTCGCTCCTACTTGGATGGACGGATGATGAACGCGGCCAGGCGAGCGCGATACGCGCTTTCGTCGTCGGTCACCCGGCCGGCCGCGTTCTCGTCGCGGTAAAAACCAGCGAGCAACTCCACCCGCTTGTCGGTCGCTGACGCGCGAGCACAGAACTCGGTCAGCGTGACAGTGAAAGACTCCGGCATGCTATTACCCCCTACTCAACGTCCATGAAAAATTCGACACCGGAGACCGCAGCGCCATCATCGAAGACATACGACGGGAAAGTGCAGGTAAACGTTCCGGAAGTTATGTATAGAGCCGCATTGTTCTCTTGGAACGACTCGGTATCTCGCTGCGTAAACTCTACGCGCCACATATTTTTTGACTCGAAGACGTCGAGATTCGCGATCACGATTGCCTTGATCGCGCGCCGCAGAGCAATCCTCTCGTCGGGGTTAAGGCTGACGCCAACCACATTCAGCGTCGCCTGGCTGTGCCAGCCCTCGCCGCTGATCGAGCCGCCGATCCCATCGTCGGCATCGGCGCACAGCAGCTCGCCCAGGAAGCGATCCGATGGCGCATCATGGTCCAGGTGGACAGAGACGACCGGGAATGACGCATCTTTGGCCGACGCGAACGGAGCCGTCAGGACCTTGATCTCGCCCGAATGCGGCTGCAGCACGCCCCGCGCCACAGCGTCGGCCAGGCCAAGGCGCAGCCGGTCGCGCAGCACGACGAGCGGGTCGATATCGGCAGCGCTGTAGCTGGATAGCGGCGTCCCCGAGTTGGTCCCGGACGCGACCCAGGCCCCGGAAACCCAGTAATAGGCGCGGTAGAAATAGGCCGCGCCGTTGGCCAGCCCATCGCTATCGATGATGGCAGCTTCGTCCGATTGATCGGCGACGACCACAGCACCGGCATCATCCGGGCCGGCAAAGGAGTCCGATGTGCGCCGCAGCACTCGCCAATATTCCGCGCCGGCCGGCGGCTCCAGGCTCAGCCGAAGCGCGTTTCCAACGGGTATGCGGTAAATCGCCTTGATCATGCCGAGACTATGACGTCACGACTGGCCAAGCCACGACCGCACATCCGCCTCGACCGCCTTTGGAATCACCTCGGATGCTACGTTTTGGTAGATATCGGCCACCTGCTGCGCCGGGTGCTTGCCGTCGACCGGCTTGGTGACCCAGCCCTTCCCGCCCTCGACCATCACGCGGAAGGTCAGGTATTGGGAGTGCTTCGACCCGCCGACCGACCCAGGGTTGCGGAAATTGACCATGCCGGCCATGTGCTTGGCCGAGGCGCCGGTGATGCCGAGCCCGGACAGGTCCTTCTTTTTCAGGCGCGAGCCCCAAGAATATATTTTTGATGGAATGGAGATTGGGGTTCGCGAATGGATATCGTATGCCCCGGTTCCAGAAGGGCGCTGATATTCTCCAATCTCGCTCGACCTCACCCTACTCTTTTTCTGCCACCAATCATGGACGACTTGAGGCATTACCATGTCAAGCCCGACGCCGCCTGGAGTCAGCCATCTGAATGGGATGATCAGGTAGCGCCGTCCGTCTTTGGTTAGCCTGACTTTCAAGCTCTTGTCGAGCATGCGCTTCAGGTCGCGCGATGGGTAGCCATCCTCGATCGACGCGGCATAGGCCAGGTCGCTGAAAATCTCAGCCGAGAATTCGCCGGTCTGCCGGAGCGTGATGGATTGTTCATACGCTCCAGATCGCGGCGTAATCGATTTTCCGTTGGGCATCGTCTCGCCCCGCGCAAAAGCCCGCCACTTGGCTTGCGCCGCTTCGGCGATATCCTTGACCGCATCAGACAGGTTCGTCATCGCGCCGGAATCGACCGGCCCGCCGGTCGGCAACAGATGCCCGATCTCAATCGAAATCCGGAACGCCGGCCCCGGCATGGCTCAGCGCCCGAACAGGTCGAAGCGCCGCGCCACGACTTTACGCGGCAGGGCCAGGCCATGGAAATGGGCGCGATCCTGCACCAAGTCCTTGAAGATAAAATACTCGGTATGTCTCCGGCCGGAGAGTGAGTATTGGGTTCCGACATCCGGCGCCAGGGCGACGCCGCTCCAATCAACCGATCCATCTCCGGCAATCGCGGGGAGATCGCCGTTCACAATGGCGCCGTCCGCGATCCAGATCGCGCTGTCAACCCGCAGAACCGGGAAGGACAGCCGCTCTCCGGAAACTCCGCGAACGAGCGGCACCGAGAAAGCCTCGGACGAATTGATCATGACGACGCGGTCGAACTCGGCGGCGGCATAAAGCGGTGAATCGCCGGGGATCGTGAATACGACATCTCCGGACTCCCACATCCCGAAATGCGACCACTCCCGCACCGATTTGGCGCCCGCCAGCCCGGTCCAAGCCTCAACGGCGGCGTCCCAGAAAACGCCTCTGGCATCGCATACCGCGCACCCCTGAGTAGCAGCTCCGCTGTATTCGTCCCGGCATGGGCAAATGTTGGCGCGGCGCCACAGGACGTCCTGTCCCATCTCGCCGAGCAATGCGCTGAATGCGGACGGTGAAAGCTTCATCACACCACCATACAGCGGATACCATTGATACTTTGGCTCAACTTGTCGATTTTGGCGTCGAGCGCGTCGCGCATCTTGTCGCCGTCCCAACTGATCGACTGCGACAGTCCGTCCGCCGAGACCGACCCGGACTGAGGCAGAAGCTCATCGTCGATGAACGACAGCGCGGCGGTCCGCATGATCAGGTCGACCAGGTCGGGGTAGTCGTTTTTCGCGTCAGCCAGCCCGGCCCGGTATCGGACCTGGACCATGAGCGGCACGGAGCGCCCGGAGCCGATCGCCGACAAGACGAAGCTGCTCATCTGCATCGCGCCGATCGATTGCACCGGGACAAGGTTGATCCGGCCGAATTTCTTGTCAGCCCTGATCCACTCCGGCGGAATGGTCAGCAGTGGAGACGTCGCCGATGGGTAAGCAAACGTGATCGCGCGAATCGCGATGATCGGCCGGTGACGGGTTTCGATCAGGCCCCAGGCTTCGCCCTGGAACATGGACGGCGCGTAGTCGTATCCCGGCTCCTCGACCACCGTTTCGCCGGCCGCTACCAGGGCATCGACGGTAGCCTGATCGGTTCCCGCCGGCACGATCTCCCGCGGCGTCAGGAAGACGCGCAAGCGGTGCCCTACGGAAGCCTCAGCTGCGCTAAGCTTGGACCAGAGATAGTCGTCGTTCAGATCGGCGCCGGGCGCATAGCGAGCCGCGACCCGAGCCAGGCGGTCGCGCTTGAATAGAGGCAGATCGGTCGATCTGGTCAGCAGGTTGGCGGTCATAGGTTCCCCGCGCGATTATCAGCATCGCGACGATGGCGTCACGACAACGGCCGCAGCGGAACTGGCTGCGGCCGTTGATGTTCCGAGACCAGCGTTGAGATTATCGATTTTCCGGCAGCGCAACGGCATTGGCCGCGGCGAAGGTCGCCGCGGTGTTGACGTGGGCAACAGCGCCGACCACGCCATAGGTCGCGGCATTGGCCGCATCGATCCCGGCGACGTTCGCCGTATCGAGATGGGCCAGCAGGAGATTGTACTTGGCCTGCAGAGCATTGATCGCCGCATTGTCGGTATCGATCCGCGCCAGCAGGAGGTTGTGCTGTGCCTGCAGGGCGGTCAGGGCGTTGATCAGGTCGTACATGCAGTCGCCCAAGCGAGCCTTTGACGCCGCAGGCATCGACCTGTTGAGGCGATCACGATGGTCAAGCAATCCGACTTCGGACATTGATTGGATTCCTCAAGTGCGCCGGGCAGCCGGCTCGGGTTTCTTGGCCTCGACGTCAACCAGCTTGTAGCCTGGGATGCCCAGGAAGCCGGCGGCAACGTCGTCGGGGATTTCCTCGCTGATCATCTGCCCGCGGTCGCTGGCGAACGAGACGCCGCTGATCAGGGTGGATGCGTTCGGCGATGCACAGATCACTCGTGCCATTCGGCAACTCCATAGCCCGCCGGGAGGAACCGGCCCCCCGGCGGGCGGTTACGGCCTTAGCCGAACGGGCGCCACAACGCGCCGTTGGGCAGGATGTTCTTGATGACGACGTGGTGGCGGCGCTTGCTGATCCGCAGGTAGCCGAACATCATCTGCAGCCAGGGGATCACGGCCGAATTGGTCGGATACAACGGGAATTTGATCATCGGGAGCAATTGGCGCCAGGTGATCGCGGTAGCGCCGGGCGCCAGGTTGAGCACGAACGCTTTGCTGGTGCCGGGGATATCGATGTTGCGGTCGGTGTAGGTGGTGGTCGCACCGGCCTTGGCGATCCGGCAGACCTCGCGGAAGTCGCTGGTGGCGTTGGTGCCGTCCTTCCGGCTGCGATAGATCGTGTAGCCGGTTTCCTCACCACCGGCCGAAGCCGTGATCACGACCGTGACCTTCTTGCCGGCCGCTACCGCGACCTGGCTCGACTTCACCACGGCCGACTGTCCCTTCGCGTTGGTGCCGGACACGGCGTAGTAATAGTTGCCGGCCTGACCAGCGCCGAACAGGCTGGCCGCGTCGGTGACTGAGGCGTCAGGGGCGCCGAGGGTCGGGACCAGCCCGGTCTGCGCCGCCGCCACCGCGGGATACCGCAACTCGAACGGGGTCTGCAGCATTTCATCCCGGATGAAGACGTCGGGGTTGGTCTTGATGTTGCCCCAGGAGGTGCGGATGCCGACGACGGGGGCGCCGAGCGACAGACCGCCGTTGCCGACATCACTCAGCGAGACGCGGTAGGCCGGGTCGAGGCCGGTGTCGAAGTCGGCTTGGACGAGTTGCGACAGGAAGATATCGGTCGGCGTGCCGAAGTTCCCGAACCCGGCAATGGTGGCCGATGCCTGGTTGACCAGATTGACGCTCGACAGGGTGGAGCCGCGAGCATCGAGGATATTGTGCCCGTCGACCTGCCCGGCAGCGACGCCGGCCATCATCTGCGCGTAGATGCCATCGATTTCAGTCGTCACCACGGCGGAATCGCCCTCAAAGCTCAGATATTCCCCGGTCGACAGCAACTCCAGGGTGCCGTTGGTGTATTCGACCGCCTCGGCGTCCGCGATGGCATTCTGGAGAGACTGGACGAACGAAACCTGACGGAGCGTGGTCAGATATCGGACCATGCCAACCCGGCGAGCGTAGTCGCCGGTCGAGTCTCCGACCGCGCCGGACTCGGTGTTGGTGTTGCCGCCCAGGAAGCCACCGATGCCGTTCTGCTCCGTCCATTCATCGACAGTTGCGCTGGCCTTCGACTTCGGCAGCCGGTTCATCAGCCGGAAGTGGGCGTTTTCCTGGATGGTGCTCTGCATGGTCGCGTCGAGCGACTGAATGCGGAGTGCAGCACCGCCGGTCAAACCAGCGACGTCGGTGCCATAGCCGGCCTCAAGCGACTTCTGGAGCGCCTGGAAATCGCCCACAGCCATGGCGCCGGTCGGGCTGCCATCATGCATCAGCAAATTCGGGTTCATTTTCTGAGCTTTCGTGTCAGGTGTTCAGTTCTGGCGCTAGGCGATGCGCTCGAGCAGATCGGGCGGGATAGCGATTCCGCGGTTGAAGTAGGACTCGATGCGAGCCACATCCGATCCGGTAATGCGGCCGGAACGCTGCGCGTTCAGCGACTTGGCCATGATTGCCTCGCGGCTGGCCTTCGGTTCCTGATCCGCTCCGGTCGCTCCGGGCTTGTCGTGGATGGTCAGGGTCGTCCTGCGACCGCGGCCACCGGTGCCGAGCCGGGCAACGTCTCCCTGCAGGGACTTGATCATGCTGGCCTGAGTGTTGATGGTGGTCTGCAGGGACTTGACCAGGTCGACCGTGGCACGGAGCGCGTCTCCAGACCGCTTGGCCTCAGCGTGCAGAGCCTTCATCATCTGCGTGCCGTCGTAGGCTTGGACCGTGGAGCCATCCGCCAGGGTCACGCCGAACGCCTTGCCGAAGGTGCCGTCACCGTCTTCCTCGTCCTTTTCGTCTTCCTCGTCCTCACTGGACTCGTCGTCGTCGGATTCGCCCTCGTCCGGTACCGGAATGGACTTCGCCAGATCGGCGGTGGTTTCGGTGTTTGCGCTCTTGGCCGCCGCAAGTTCGGCCAGCATCTCTTGGTAGTGATCGCTCATTTCTAGCCCTTTCGTTTCTCAAGATTTTCCTTGATGTCGCTCAGGAATCGCTCGACGTACTCTGCCGCCTCCGAGTGATCGACCCCGTAATTGCTGGTGGCGTGCTCGATCAGGCTTGCCGCAGATGGGCGGACCTTCTTGGCCCGGATGTCAGCCGAGACGCGGTCGCGGAATCCCCAGTAGGACTGCACCTTGCGATCCAGCGACTGCATGCGCATCGCGCCGCCGCCGGTAAGACTGGCGACATCGGTGCCATAGCCGGCCTCAAGGGCCTTCGCGAGATCGAGGCCGCCGGCACCCCAGCATTTGGCGAACGCGCCCACGCCGATCGTGGAGGCGGTCGGCACCGTGGCGTTGACCGGGGTGCGAGACAGGCCGATGTTCCTCCACCTGACCTTGCGGATCACGGTGCGCGACCGCTTGGTTTCCGGATCGAATTCAGTGCCGCGGTCAAGCACGTCGCCGCCGACGCTCGGGAACCAGCGGGCCGGCGGACTGATCTTGGTCAGGCTGTCCCAGACCTGGTTGGCCTTGGCCGCGGCCGGCCCCTCACCGCTGTATATCTGCGCCTTGACAAAGGTCTGCGGGCCGTCGATCCGGACCTCGATCGGGCGCCCGATTTCATAGAGCAGGTAGTCGGGGATCCCGGACCGCGCACCGATCTGGGTGATGTGATCGACGTCGAGGTTGCCGAACTGCCGGTAAAAATCGGCGCTTTCCGCCAGCGCCTTGGCCAGGACGACTTCATTTTGCTGGTCAAGCGCCTCGTTGCTGGCCTCAAGGTAAATGATGCGCTGGCCGGCATCTTCCGAAGGGATCGCCTTCAGCAAGCCGGTAACCATCAAATATTCACAAGCCGCAACGTCGCCCACTGTACCGCACCGCCAAAGAAGCGGGCCGCCGGGCGCCGCTTTGCAAAGCAGCGCGCTCGGCGGCCCAGGTTGGTCCTATTCCACGAAGGAACAGTGCGGATCGTGCTGTCACGACATGGCGTGACAGCCGGGAAATTTATGCTGGCTTAGAAAATACCAAGAGCAGGCGTGCGCTGAGCGCCTTCGCCATGTCGCCGGTAACGGCGACATCACCTTTGCAGGTCGGGCAAACCGCCGCGATCCCGCCGGCCTTGAACACCAGGCCGCGATTGTGGAGCATCGGCTCTCCGGCTCGGTTTATCCGACCCAGAACGGTCTGACAGTGGGGGCACTTCATGCCGCACCACCGAGAGCGGCTATGGCTCGGGCGATTACCATTCTCAGGTGCCCGATCTCGGTGGTCGCGGCAACGTATTGGTCTGCCGCGGCGGGATCAAGATTGACCCGCGGCGCCAAGCGGTCAAGGTCGGCCTGGACGAGCTTCAGCCGAGCTTCCGCAGCCGCCAGTATGTTGCGCTCGGTCGCTTCTGTCTTGGCGGCAATGCCGGCCAGCGACAGCAGGCGCGACTTGGCCGCAGCCAGATGCTTTTCTGATTCGCTCATGACGACACCGTGCCATCACGACCCTGATCACGGGCGATGGCCTCGTCGACCAGAGCCGCGATGGCAAGCGGGCGCGACAGCCCGCGTGGAGCGCGCCACTGATCGAGCGCGGCAATCACCCGATGGCTCAGGCGCACCTGCGGGCCGTGCCCGGCGCCCGTACTGACCGGCCGCCCTTTGTCTGCCATAGCCCCACCGCCTTCCGTCGAGTCAGGCGGACACCCTACCAGTTTATCGCAGGCGGTAAGCCATGCGCTTTTATCGCATGCGATATGCAATTTATCGCATGCGATAATTAGTGACGCGCACCGGCTTCGGGCGCATTATTCCTGTGTTGGGAACGCGGCGCCCCCCAGAGCCCCCGGTTCCCCCCTCCCTCGGGAGGCTTCAGGCCCCACCGGGATCGAGCGCGACGTGACGGCGCAGTCCCGACACCTGGACCCAGTGATTGACCATCACTCGCCGCCCGGTTCCGGCCGGACGGCGGAATGAGAGCCAACACGAAGGAGGCAACAAAATGGGACGACTTGCCAATCGACGCGACGCCATCAAGCGCAGGATGGCTATCAAGGTGACCCAAGGTAAATGCTTTGTTCTCAAAGTCATCGGCGGTGGCATGGCCGTAGCGCGCGACGGAAGCGGGCCGTTTCGGCTCAAGGTAATCGGCGCCGACCTTGCGGGCTTCACCATATTGAGCCGAGAGGATGCGGTTTCAGCAGCTAACCGCTGGAATCAGTGCCTCAGCGCAGACGATGAATGCTGCGCGGTCGAACCTCAGCACATCAATGATGCGTGGGAGGACGCAATCTCCACCCTCGATCAGATGATCGCTGCGGGCCTGGACGACCTCTGAAGTGATCCGCACGCCGGCCGCCATCGAGCGGCTGGCGTGCTGGGCTAATCGTCAATCCCACCCTAAGCGAGGATGTCATGGAAGGCGTTATGCAGACCTTTGAGAACAGAATTCGAGAGTTATTCATCAAGCGCTCGATTGCAACCGAGGCCGAACCGGATCGGCGCGTCGATGCCGTGCTGCGGGAAATCGACACCGAGATCGACGCCACCAGGGTCGCCCTCGGCGCCCTTTACGCTCGCATCCAACTTTAACTGCAGGAAACTCCCAATGCCAGCGACCAGAAAGGTTGATCGTACGACCAGCAACCGCGACCAGCACACCGTTGTTCAATATGGTGCGCTGCAGCGCGCCTATGATTTTTTCAACGAAGAATTATTCGGCGGCAGGCTGCCAGGCTGCCTGATCACCTGGCATCGCAAGGCGAATGCCCGCGGCTACTTCATCGGCGACGTCTTCGCGGCCACCGCCGGGGGTGGTGTGACCAGCGAAATCGCGCTTAACCCCGAGACGTTCGCCGACCAGACCGATCATCGCATCCTGTCCACTCTGGCTCACGAGATGGCCCACCTCTGGCAGCATGCCAATGGCAACCCTGGAGGGCGCGGCTACCACAACAAGGAATGGGCCGGGAAAATGAAGGAGATCGGCCTTCAGCCGACCGACACTGGCCAGCCAGGCGGCAAGGAGGTCGGCTTCAAGGTGACGCATTATATCGTCGAGGGTGGGCCGTTCGACCTGGCAGTGGCCAGGTTCACGCAGCAGTACGGCGATGTCATTCGCTGGCGAGCCTTGTCAGGCGGTGACCGGGCGGCGCGCAAGAAAAAATCGGCCAAGAGCAAATCGAAGTTTTCCTGTCCGGATTGTGGGCAGAATGCGTGGGCGAAACCGACCGCGAAAATTTCGTGCGGCGAGTGCGACGCTGAAATGGCCTGTGATGACCCGGAAGATGGCGGCGAAGACGGGGCCGACGCCTAAAACATCGACCGCTGACCTTCTTCCTCGAGCCCGGCCGGGGCTTCATCTGGTTGGGCAGGGAGAAAGTGAGGCCGTTCCGCCTCCCGCTGCCCGGACCGGACCCGATTGATGTAGCCGGCGATGCCGCGATCGTCCAAGCCATCGAGCGGCGACGTCATGATGTCCCGCAGCTCGTATTTTTCGGCGAGGCGCTTCCGCGCAGCCCGCTCCGATTTGTGATCTCCCACGAGGTCAAGCAGCTCGACGTCGCTGGACTGCCCGATCCGATTGATCCGGCCCTGCCGCTGCGCGTGGACCATGGCCGTCATTGGCGTGTCGTACTGCACCAGCCACTTGCCGGCCTGCAGGTTGGCACCGACCGCGCCGGCATCGCTGCACACGATGACGCTGTGTTTGCCGTCCTGGAACGCCCGCTTTTTGTCGTCCTTTTCCTTGGAAGAATCCCCGCCGGTCAGGGTGACGACGCTGTGCCCCTCCCGCCGGAGCCGATCAGCGATCTCGGCGACCCGGTCCAGGTGATGAACGAAGACAACGCCCTGCTTGCCGCGCCGGTCCCCAGCGATTTTAGCCAACGCATCGGTCTTGGCGCCGCCGTTAACCGCATGATGGACCGCGGTGTGGTGCAGGATGCCAAGGTGCTTGTTCAGCGACGCCGCAACCGCGACATGTCGCGCCGGATCGACGCCATCGAAGCTCGACGGCGCAAGAGTCCGCAGAGCATCAGTGTCGACCTTGCCCTGCATCCGGGCGAGCCTGGCACGGGCCGCAGCCTGGTCGAGCAATTTGATCTGGCCTTGCTGTTCCGGCGACATCGCCACGGGCACTTCCGTCTTGTTCGCCTTGACGCCCGGATCGATCCTTCCGGTGTAGAAGTGCCGCGCCATTTCCCGTTGCAGTTCCGCCTTTGACGCCGCGGTGTTGACGCCGTAGCGGCGCATGAAGGCGTCGCGGTCGCTGTAGCGATCCGGGTCCATCTTGGCCAGCACGTCGAACGCCTCGCTGGCGTCATTTTTCACCGGATCAGCCGTCATGGACACGTAGGTGCCCATGTTGTGCGATATCGCGTCGATCACGTTCGCCATATTGCTGTTGGCCTTGCCGGCCCGGTTGAGCAAGTTGTGCCCCTCGTCGATCGCCATGTAGTCGTGGTCGATGCCTTCCGCCGCCAGCAAATCGCGCATGTAGGTCTTGCGCTCGGCCGGAGCCATGTTGTCCAGCTTGTCGGCGACTGCCGCGGGCTCGAGCCCTTCCCGCATCCCCGCCAGATGCAGCATATCGTCCCGGAACGCCTGGTGCGTGACCACGTTGAAGTGGGTATCCGGGTCTTTGTATGCTGCGATCCGCTCGGCGCGGTCGGCGCCTGGGTTGCAGTGCCACTTGTAGGTGTCAGGTTTGAGCAGGGTCAGGGCTTCGCCGTGAAACTGGCCCTGGACCACCGACGGCACCACGAACAGCCCGCGCTTCGCTTTGCCCTGTGCGTGCAGGTGGGTGAACGCCGCCAAGCTGATCGACGTCTTGCCGGAGCCGACACCGAGCCCGAGCATGGTTCGGCGGTTGTGCGCGATCAGCTTAACCGCCCGCTGTCGGCCGATATACTTGCCGCTCATCGTCGGCTGCCAAAGCTTGGTCGGCTGGCCCGGCCGGAAGTTGGCGCCGACCTGCGGCATCATGCCGGCGACCTGCCGTTCGGCCTGGTGCCCGATCGTGTACCGCTCGCCAAGTTGCAGAGGACGTTCCTTCACCGGCTCACCATCCGGAGCCGCACCGCCGCCGCCGAACAGATCGTCATTGGCGCCGAACATATTCATCTGGCTCTGCGCCGCCGCCTCTTCGGCCGCCCGAGCGGCTTCGATCTTGTCGCTCACGGCGCCGCTGGCGTATTTCCCGGCCTTTCGATTCCGATACCTGTCTCTCAGTGCCAACTCTTCCGTCTGTCGGCGGGCGCGCGCCGCCGGGTCCAATGCGTCAATATGGCCCAGGCCGTTCACGATGGCAACGCGCCCGACCTTGAGCGGCACATCGGGCCGGAGCGTGTTGTGCGCGTTGGCAAATGAGCGCAGCACCTTCGACCGCACCGTGTCCTGGATAGCGGCGTAAGCTTTGGCCGGCGAGCCCATGACGCCCAAGTACTTGGCCCAGGTCATCGTCGCCTTGTTGATCTTTTCGACCACGCCATTCCGCCGCCCATTCCATTCGATCCATGCCGGATTTGCGCCCCGGCCCAGCATATCGTCGACCTCACGCTCCGGCTCGTCTTCGTCCAATTTCTCCAGGTCGGCGCGAAGGGATTCGACAGCAGGGTTGGCGCGGCCGTGTTCGCCCACGAAGGCATTCCGAAGCGCTGTCTGGTCCTGAGGGGTCAAGTCGCCGACCGGCTTGAACGCCGCGACGCCGTCGGGATGTTCGGCCAGCGCCCGGTGCAGCGCGTCAACGCTGGTTTGGTCCACATCGAATTTCTGCCGGTGCAGCGGCGCCATCTCGCCACCATAGTTGCGCTCCACGAAATCGTCCGCCATGGCATCAAAGGCGCCCTGGTGCGTCTCGACCCGGATCATCTTGTCGCCATCGTAGAGCGGTGCAATTTTTCCCAGTTCCGCCATGAACTTGGCCCGGTTCCCGGATTTCTGCAGGGTATCTTCGGACAGCAGGTCAGCCATGATATCGGCCGCCGGGTCACCGTCCGCGGCCCGACCGCCGATGAAATCCTTGATCGACTGCGCCAGGTCGCCGCCAGCCCGGAACGGCTTTGCGAGCCTTGGCGCGACGCCTGGCTCGGCGTGCATCGCGAGATCGGGCCGGTTGGCCACCCCGGCCGGCAGCCAGTTATCTTCGTCCTGTCGGCCCTCAATAATGTCCAGCGCGCCCTTGACGCGCGCCAGGCCCGCCCGGTCGACCGGCTTGGCCAGCCGTGCCATGCCGGCGGTGTTAACCGTCATCATAGTCGACGCCCCGATCCGCTCGACCTGATAATCCCCCCGTTCAAGCCCAATCGCCCGAGCCTGCTTGATGGCATCTTCAAGCGACGTCTTGCCAAGCGACGCCTGGACTTGATCCTTTTTCGGCTGTTCGAGCGCCACCACCAGAGCGGCGTTTGCTTCCATTTCCCCGACAGCGGTCCCAAGGACCTTCTGCGCTTTCTCAACCAGGTCACGGCGCGTAGCGTTCAATTCCTGCCCTTGCGCCAGGTCCACACCGGTCGCGGCGTCGCCGACCTCGATCTCGTGCGCCAGCTCGTGCCAGTCCCGAGCCTGCCGCAGCGCATCTTCGGACACGCGCATGTAGTGGTCGACGTGAAAACTTCCCATCGCTTGGCGAAGGGTTTCCATCTCATCGGTGGACATATCGGCATGAAGCCGCCTCGCCAGGACTTGAGCGGCGCCAGCCACACCGAGCACGTCAACGACGCTGCGGTCGACCAGGCTCGCCCCACCTGCAGCCAGAGCCAGAGCATTGACCGAATTATAGGCGCCGACGCCAATATGCCGGCCGAGGCTTTCGACGCCGCCACTGACCTTGCCGACCTCGTCAAGAAAGGCGCGGGTGCGCAAGGTCCGCAGGTCATTTTCCAAATCCTTGACGACGTCACGGTCGGTAGCGGCATTGGCAACCTCGACCACGTAGGCTTTGGGCTCGACCGGCTCCTTCGCTTCATCGATCGCGGCTCGATGGTCGCGGGCGGATTTCTCTGCCGCCTTCATCGCCTTTTCAGCCTTCAGCAGCTCGACCGCGGCCCGCGCGTCGATCACCTTTTTCTGATCGACGGTTGGGCCTGGACCGCGGATCGCCTCGAGTTCGTCGGCGATCTGCTTTTGCTTTTCCCGCCTGGCAACGCCAGGCGCCGGGGCGCCTTCGGCCGGAGGTTTGGCCGGCGGCGGCTTGGCGGCGGCGGCTTCGGCCTTGATCTCCTCCTTGGTTGCGCCCGCCGCTTCCGCGCGCTTGCCATAGTCGGTCGAAAACCCGAGCCCCTTGGTGGCAGGCGCGATCGGGTCCAGGTCCTGGACGCTGATTTCTTCCGGCTTCGCGGTGGTGAGCGGGACTTCGCCCAGTCCGGCGGCCGATCGCGCTTCAGCGTCCTGGACCAGCCGCTTGCGTTGAGTGTCAACCGCCTCTTGGGCGCGCTTGAATATTTCGGTCTCGTGCTTTTTCTTGGCCTTCTTGACCGCCGCCTCGCTGGCGTTCTGGTAAAGGTGCTCCGGAAATTCCAGATTGCCCTGATCCCACCCCATCGCCTTGGCGACGGTATCGACAAACTTCGCCCGGTGATCGGCAACCTGTGCCTGGACGGCTTCACGCGCCTTGCTCTTGGACTCCGTGAGCCCGGCCTTGCGCTCGTCATCGCGCTTGACCTTCAGCAACGCCCGCCGGCCCTGAGCCCGCTTCCGCGCTTCGTCCTTATAATCGCCTTCGGACCGGACCCCGGTCAGCTTCAGGTGGTTGAGTTTGCCGCCGGCACCGCCGATCACCTTGGCGCTTCCGTCCGGCGCTTGGCGAATCAGGACCGGCACGCCCTTTTCGTCCCGGCCATTCGGGTGAACCGTGATCCAGCGTTCGCTGGGGCCGAGGGACTTGACAAGGCCGAAGAACGAGCGCAGATATTTGAATGCGACGACCGGAACGTTCCGCGAAAGCGGCGGCGGCAGCGGGCCGATGGAGACATCGGTGGTTGGGTTTTCCTCCAGCAATCCGTGTAGAGACCGGATGGCCGCAAGGCCGGCAAGCCCACCGTAAGGTGGGCTTTCGCTTTTTAGGAGCAGCCTGGCGCCATGCGGAAGCACGGATCGTCCGATCCTGCGTTTCTCAGATAGCCATTTCGCGGTCTTTGGGTGAGCGCTCGCGAATCCATAAGAGTTTACGGTTTTCGGGTCCAACACGACCACATATGGCACGCTTCCATTCAACGGCCTTGAGCACACGTATATGTGCTTGTTGTCGTCTCCAAAATAAATCCGAAATGGATTGCAGATCGTATCTAGAATTTTGTCCATAAGAATTGCGCGTTGTTGATCAAATGATCGTGGCTTTTGTTTGATAGCCGGACGATCATAGCCAATCACGTCATCTCCTGCGCGAGCTTCCTTGCAAAAGGCGTGCAGCCCACTATCTCCAAAATCGACATTAATAGCATATTTCTTTCCATTTACTCGGACGCCCAGGGCAATCGATCGCCCAGCAAAATGCTTGCGCCAATACGCGCGAGCCGCATCGGCCGTGGTGCAATGCGCCGACGATGGCAGCGTGACGGGATCGTGCGGAACAGCGCTTCCGCCAACCTGTCCCGGCCGACCGGAATGCCCGTGGTCACCGGAGCCGGCGCCGCCCTTGAGGAAGAGGATCATCATGCCGCGATTGTGGCGTCACGACGATGGCCCCAGGCGGTTCCCGATCAAGCCGCTCAGTGCCGATGGAGCGCGCCACCGCCCGCGCCTAGTCGCCCGAATGTGCCACCCCGGCCTAAAACCCGGCATCCTCGTCGAACACCGTCACCAACTCGCCATCCGGATTCTCGACCAGCCCATCGGCATGCGGATATCTGGCGTTCCGACCATATTCCTCAAACGCCGCTTCCAGCATCGCAGTCAGACCGAGCGGCGGCACCATGGCGCCAGTCACCGGATCGTGGTAGCGCCCGAGCATGTAGAGTTGGTCAGGACCGTAGCCGGCCCGCCGGAGCAACGCCTTGACCGGCCACCAATAGATGCCGAACAGCTTGTAGCGCTGCGGTTCGGCCTGGAGCTGCTGCAGGATGTTGCGGAGCGCCGCGGGGGCATCGATCGATGGCAGGTCGGCGGTCATGCTATGCCACCTTCAGTGCGAGCCGCCCGCTTGGCCAGCGCGGCAACGGCGTACGGATGCGTCAAGATAGTTTGCGGGTTGCCATACTGCAGTTGGGGAGCGATCTGACGCGCTACGGCCTTTGCGTCGTCATGGGTCGGCGCGGCATCGATGACCGC
This sequence comes from Azospirillum sp., assembly GCA_016124535.1. Lineage (GTDB taxonomy): Bacteria > Pseudomonadota > Alphaproteobacteria > Azospirillales > Azospirillaceae > RI-112. The sequence goes on along the minus strand of WGNK01000020.1, from coordinate 127,586 downwards.
CTGCAGTCGATCGCGATATTTCGCCTCGGCCTCCTTCACGGCGTGATCGCCAAATACCCGCTTGATGATATCAGACCAAGGGTTATGCCTCGGTTTTTCGTGCCCGACCGCCGGGTATTGGACGACGAGCTGGGGAACCGTCTTGCCGCGAACGCTGGCATATTCCTTGCCATCACGCTTCGCCATCTCATTTTCGACATAGGCATCGATCGCCTTGGCCCGGTTCGCTGCGGTCGGCAGCATCACATCGTGGTCGTCCAAATGCTTCCTGGCGTCATAACTGACGTGGAGCGACACATTCCCGCCGCGGTCAACCAGCGGAACGTGCGAAAATCCGTCTCCGTTTTTATAATCCAGCATCGACTGCTTCAGGACCGAAAGATAATGATCTCGGTTGGATTCAATCACATGATCCGGGAGACCTGACAAATCGGTGACGCTTCTCACCTTACCACTGGCGATTCTATCCGACGCGGCCCTTGCCGCATGCTCGGCAACTTCAGCGGCTTCCGCAGCCTCACTATAGGCGAACGGCACAACCCCAGACTTCAGGGTCGCGATCTCGAGCATCATCGGATAGGCCGTCGTGTTCGGGCCATAGCCCCGCGCCGAGATAGCGCCGTTGGCGCGGTCAACATCGGTCACCACCCACTTGCCGGCCCGGCCGATCGGGCAGTCAGGCCCGCCGAGGGTCTCGAAGCCCTGGCCAGCGGTGTAGGCGTGGCCGGTCACCGGCTCGATCAGCGCCGGGGCATCGCTGTCCAGCAGGTGCTTGGCCGGAAATGCCGGCGCATCGCGCAGCGTCTCTTTCAGCTTCTTGCTGCGAGCCCGAGCCCGGTCAAAAGCCGCGCCTTCGATGCCATCCTGCTTCATTTTCGCCAGCGAGCGGCGGATTTCCTGGAATTTTCCGAACATCTCGATCGCCTTGCCGCGGTCCTCGACCGCTTTGCGTTCGGCCGCCGCGACCCGGTCGGCGTCATACTTGGCCTTGGCCTGCTCCGGATTGGCCGACAGCATGATCAGCATGTCCTGCCGGCTGAACGCCCCTTCGCGCGCCAGATTCTCGACCCGGTCGCCGCCGTTCCAGAGCAGGTCCTGCCAGTCCCTTTTCGACTGGATGGTCTGGTAGCGGTAGCCGTCGAACGAGCCTTTGGCCAAGTAGGTGTGGATCCGCACCGCCTCCTTGATGTTGCCCTGCCGGAGCCCACGGCCATTGCGTTGCTGCATCGACGCCGGCTCCCACGGCAGGTCGAGATGATGAATGTCCGTCGTGCCCTGCTGGAGATTGATGCCTTCGCCCATCGTCGCGGTGTTGCCGATCACCACCTTGAGCCGGCCGGCGTTGAAGTCGTCGCTGATCTTCTGGCGCGCCGCCGAACTTGCCGCGGCGGTGGCATTGATGATGCCGATCTGCTCCCGCGGAATGCCGGCCCTGACCAGTTCGGCGGCGATCTTCTCATGCACATCGACGTGGTCGCAGAACACGATCTGGCCGCCCTCCCTGGCACCCTCGACCACCTGACGGGCCGCCGCCTCGATCTTGGGCGACCGCACCCCGGAATGCTGGGCGCCAAGCAGGGACAGGTCGATGCTGGCCTTGCCCATCTTCGACATGATGCTGAAGATGTGCGCCTCGCCGGTGTCGTCCCGATCGTTTTCCGCCGCCGCCGCCCGCAGCTCCTGATAGACCGCCTCCTGCTCGGCGGTCATGTCAACCAGATGCTGGCGATCATCTCGGCCTGGGAGCCCCAGGCCCACGTCATCGGCGGTCGTGCGATCGATGTAACGCTTCATCACCTCGCGCAGCTCGTTCAGGTTCTTGAACCCGGCCGTGACCAGCGCGTCCTCGATCTTGCCATCGACGGTCAGGATGGTATCGTTCTTGAACTCGCAGAACCGATCCAGGAAATCCTCGCTGTTCTTGATGCCCATCCGCTCGAACGCTTCCGGCGCGATGTGCGACAGCATCGAGTAGACTTCCAGCGGCGAATTCTTGGTCGGGGTGGCTGTCAGCATGAACACGCCTTTGCCACCATTCGCTTCACGAAGCTGCCTGGTCTTGAAATAGGTATCCTGGGCGCGATTTGACAAACCGGACCCGCCCAGGAACTTAGGCGACGCGCCAAAGCGATTCTTGGCGGCATACAGGTTCTTGAAGGCGTGACCCTCGTCAAGGATCAGCATGTCGATCCCGAGATCGCCAAAGTACGCGGTATCCTCCCGCTTTCTGAATTCGCGCTTGGCGAGGGCTTCATCATAAGCGGTCCTGATCTGGTTCAGCCGCTTGTCTCCGGCATTGCCCAGCTTGTCGCCGCGCTTGGTCCAGAAGTCGCCGTTGGCGTATTGGCCCTTGGTGATCGGATCAACGTCGAGGTCGTTCCAGGCCGGCTGTGAAATGAACACGAAGTCATAGTCGTTCTGTTGCATGTCTTGATATTTGCGACGACGGGTCGCGGCGTCATCGGCCCGAGACGTGACGTTGCCCTTCTTGTCCGTCGCGTAGGTCTCACCAATCACCAGGCAGCGGCTTCCTGGGAACCAGAACTCAGCTTCCCGCAACCAATTGGCCAGCACCGACTTCGGAACCACGAATGTTGGTTTCTTGGCCTGCCCCGTGGCCCGGGCCAGCCGTGCCAGCATCAAGCCTCGACCGGTCTTGCCCAGCCCGACATCGGCGGCGATGATCCCCTTGCCGGCCTCGAGCGCCCACCGCAGCCCGGCGAAATGGTAGCCGTTGACGTTGAGGGCCGGGTTGAGCCCCGGAATCGCGATCGGGGCGTCGCTATAGGCCGGCGCGCGAAAGCCGCGGTATGACCGGTTGTAGGCTTCCTCGACCTGATCGCGGACCGGAGCGGACAGCAGCCACTCGCGGAATTCTTGGTTCAGGCGCTCGACCTTGGGAAGGTCATCCTTGCGGACTCCGTGCCGGTTCAACATCTTGCCGACCAGATCGGCGTCCCAATTGCCGCCGGTCCCATCGGCCCGAAGGTCCCACCAGCCGTCCTGATAACTGACGTTGACCAGGCCGGGCGCCCAGGAGGCATTTTGATTTTCAGCCTGGTATTCCGCCCGGCGAGCGGTGAACCATGCGGTCAGAATGGCCGGCGTGACGAAGCCGCTGGTGACCAGGATTTCAACGTCCTCGAGACTTTGCGGCGCAATGGCGGCTTCGAGCGCCGCGGCCTGCGCCGCGTACTTGCCCCGGTACTCCGGCGCCAACCCCTCGTGACCGGCTGCGGCCCGTGCCTGGTCCAGCTTATCCCACAGGTCGCCGGAGAGATAGGAATCGAGCGTGGTCCAGGTCTGGCCGTCGGGCAGCACGGCGTAGCCCGGCGAGGCGAACAGGTGGTCGGTCACCGCATCGCGGTCGCCCTTGCCCCAGGCCGCGGACAATTGGTCGACCGTGAACCCACCGGTTTCGAGCGACAGCTTGGTCGCCACGGTATCGAGCGCGGCCGACTCCCCGGCCCGGTCGCGGCCGGTCACCAGGTCGGAATAGGAGCCGTCATCGTTGACCGCGCCCAGCAGACGGGCGACCCGGCGCTGTGCGCCCTTGACCCGTTCGGCGTGCTCGGCCGGACTGGCCCCTTCCGTCATCGCCATGGACGGCGCCGAGAGCCACCGCGCCAGGTCTTTGTTGCGGGCCGGCAGACCGTGTTCCTTGACGTAGTCGTCCAGCGCTTCGCTCAGTTGCGCCCGTGCATGATGCCTGTCCTTCGTCCGCCCTTCGGTCAGATCGTCGAGCAGCTCGCCGATCCGGTGGGCATCCTCGACCGCGGCCAGCGTCTCGCCATCGGCCCGGTGCCAGCGCGGCGGCTCGCCCTGGAGCACATAGCGAACCCCGTTGATCGTGCGCACGTCGCCCAGCTTGGCGACTTGATAGGGCGTCTTGATCGCGCCGTTGACCGCAGCCCGCTTGGCCTTGGCATCGTCACCCAAGCTGGCCAGGATGCGCTCGACGGTCAGCTCGGGGTTGACGACAGCGGCGGCGGCCGGCGACCACCGCGCCAAAGCCTCGGGGACGCCGTGCATCGAGCCATTGACGGTGATGTCGTGGCCCATCCCGGCCTTGGCGCGCCAGCCTTCTTCCATTCGCCCCATGACGTTGGCGGCGCCGGAGCCGGTGAAATAGTCGCCGGACAAGAACTCGGCATCCCAGACGCCAAGGGCGCGCAGCTGGTCCTGCGACAGGGTCGAGAGTGCGCCGGCAACCTCCTGCGGCCGTTTCCGGAACACCACAATATCGGTGGTGACGCCGGTGTGCGCTGCTTCGAACGCAGTGTTGGGCAGCCGATGCGCGCCGAGGAACCCGGCCTTGCGCATGATGCGCTCACGGAACGCCCGGCCTGTCGAGCTATCCATTATCCCGGTCGGCACGATCAGCGCCACGACGCCGCCGTCCTTCGCCTTGTCCAGTGCCGTATCGACGAAGTATTGCTCTGCCGTGGTCAAGTCTGGTTTGTCGTCGCGGATCGTTGCGCCGCGCAGCCCGAACGGCACGTTGCCAATCACGGCATCGAACTGGCGGCCGTCCTGCGTCGCGAATCGCTCAAGGCTCGAATTGGAGACTTCGTGGCGGGCGCCGTGCAGTATCCCCGCGATCCGCGCAGATGTGGCGTCCATCTCGACGCCCACAACTCGCGCACCATCTGGCGCGGTGTGCGCGAAGGCGCCCGTGCCGCAACTCGGCTCGAGCACGTCGCCACCATCGATCCCGCAGTTTGCCAGGATCGACCACATTGATGCCGCTACCGCCGGATCAGTGTAGAATTCATTCAGGCTGTCGCCGATGCCGCCCCGCCCGGTGTAGTGCGCTAAGACTTGCCGGTCCTCTGCCGTCATATCGGCGCCCGCTTTGGCGCTGAGCAGTGCAGCGGCCATGGTGTTCATCACCCGGCGGTCGGCTTTGCTGGTCCCGGCGGGAACGCCCCAGGCGATGGGCTTGTCGGTGGCGGGCGTTTCTTCTCGGGACGGCTCCTGATCGGCAGATGCGTCTGGCTTGGCGCCACGCTTTGTTTTGACTGCATTACTCCTGCGAGCCTTGTATCCCCTGGACCATTTGGCAAACTTCCGCATGTCTCCGATGGCCATGTGTGGGTGTTTTGCCCACACCCCACCCAATCCCGCCTCATCAAGCGCGACAAGAGCCCACGGACCGCGAATTTTATCCAAAAGCTTGGGGTTGTTTTCTGTCGATCTCTTCAGGAAAGTGGCTGCAAGAGAAACATCCGCGTAATCAGATGCGTATCTTGATTTTCCAGAGGTCATGCGGAAATACGATCTCCGCTTATCCGTAATGGAGTCAAGAATCTGACGCAGCGAGACATTAAAGTCATTGCCTTTGCGACTCATGTCTGCATAGGCCATTGCGGTTTGCGCAATATTGCCTAGTTTTCCATTCTCCGCTTCAAATGAGTCGATGTCTTTGTAGTGCCCCTCAACCGCGTTCTGTATTGGAAATCCCGAGGCGGCCAGCGGCACAGCGGGCAGCCGAGCGTCGCCCCCGCCCTTTGGTGGGGGCGTTGGGGCGACGCCCACATCCTCCCGCGACACATCACTGGAGGTCGGTGCGCGACTGGTTTTGTTGGCATCAAGCGACGCAAACATATCCCGCTGCCGATCGGAAGCCGGCTTGACCTTGGCTGGTGCGGGACCGGGAGACCCACCGAACAGATCGCCCTGCTTGGCCGCAGAGATCGGCCGCACCAAGGTCCGTTTCTTTTTCCTGATCGCTTGGTGCGGCGCGATATAGGTGCCGTCTTTGGTCGTGTAGCCGGCGACCTCGATCTTGGTGTCAAACAGGTCAGACGCAGCACCGCCGGTGACGGCGGCCTTGAGGAAAATGATCACGATGCTGACCTGGGAATGATGAATGGCATTCCCGGAGCGTGCCGTCACGACGGCGCTGAGAGTTGATCAGCTGGGCGGATTGGCCTTCAAAAATAGCACCAGAGCCTTGGCCATCGGCCGGCCATGGCCGACAAGCCAATACGGCTTATTGCCCTTGCTCATGCGCTGGTTGCGCCAATCCGCGAACCCTTTCGCTCTCGACCAATCGATCGTGTCAATCTCGTCCTCTGCGCCGTCGCCGAAATCAACCGTAATCGACTTGTGGTCGGGCGAGACCGACCTGACCGTTCCGCTGGCCGGACCCTTATCGGTCCAAACGTCGTCATCGAACTCGATCCGATCCCCAACCTTGATCGTACGATTAAGAGGAAATGCCTTAATCATCTGCGGCCGGTCGCGCGTCGCCAGCACCTTTGCCTTGAACTCCGCCATCGGCATTGCCGTGATCGGCCCAAGGAACCGCGGGTCGTCGTACTGCAGCAGGTACGCAGCACGCGCCTCGTCCTCGCTGGCGAAGCCCAGCATCACCTTGTCCTCGTCGTACGCTTCCCAATCGCCGGCCTTGCGCTGGTGGACGACGTAGGCGATCGCCGCGTCGGCGGCCGGTCCGACATAGCAATCGACGTGATCGCCATCGACGCCCAGCGACCCACGGATGTAGCCGTAGTCGTTGTGCATCGAGACGCACCATTCGCGACCGTCACGATCGATGCCGCTCCGCAGGGACCCGCGGGGATTTTCGATCGTGACGTCCAGGCCCTGGAATTTGCGGTGATGCTTGCGATAGTTGCCGGCGTCGAGTTGCGCCCGCGAAGGCGCCCTGCCGGCCCCCGCCACCGCGGCAATTGCGTCATGGATGCGGACCGCCATCGACGTGTCGCCGGTTGCGCGGTGCTCGGGCAAGGATTTTACCAGCAGGATCGCCATGGGCCGGATCATGGCGTCACGACATAACCCGATTTGGCATCATAGTCGATTAAATTTACCCTATTTGGGTATTTTTTTCCTTGACGGCCGGCGTCTCTATCTGTCTTTATCTCGCGTCATGGCGGAAACGCCCCATCCGAACAGACGCAGGAATCCCACCATGGCCGATGTCAATGCAGCCAGCAAATTCCCCCCCGGCACCAAGGTCAGCTTCTTCCCCGGCGCCCGTTCGGCCGACAAGGTCACGGGCACCGTCATCGGACCGGGCGAGACCAAGAACGGCAGGCCGTGCATCGAGGTCGATAATGCGAGCAAGGTCTACAAGAAGTTCCCGTCGCAATTGACTTCGTGCCGCAATTGACTCCGAGCCATTGATAGGTTTTGCCGGGTTTGAAAACCCGGATATGGCGATAAGCTGACCATGAAATAGGCCATCCGGACCTGGGGGCAGTACCCAGCGCCTCCACCACTAGACCAGCGAGCAGAACTGCCGCCGAACAGCGCTCGTTGGAACCGATCCAGTCTGACGCTGCGTCGCTGGTCTAGTCGTGGGGGCGAAATAGGATCGACGTGTGGCAGTAAAGATGGGACTTTCGCCCGGCATGATACCGCCGTTATCGGGTCGAATCTAGAAGTGTCGCAAACGACAACTTCCTTGTTGCCGACCGCCTCGCGGCGTAGGTGACTCGGGCTAGCCGGCGGGCCTCGGAACAGAAGCACCGGCACTTATTGCGGGATGGAGCAGTCAGGTAGCTCGTCAGGCCCATAACCTGAAGGTCGTCGGTTCGAATCCGGCTCCCGCAACCAGTTCTTTCCGGGCATAGCACAGCCAGGCAGTGCGCCTGTTTTGGGTACAGGAGGTCGCAGGTTCGAATCCTGCTGCCCGGACCATTCACCAGGAGGAAGCAAAAAATGACATTCCAATGCGCCAGGTGCGGAAAGACCGGCGACGGCGATGCGATCATCCGCCAGCAGTGCCCGAATATCAAGCCTCACTCCGGCCACGAATGCAATGAGCCGCTGACCGATTTTCACCCTGATGTCCTGGATGGGCCGAAGTATCTGGGCTTCCGTCCCGCGCCCGTGACTTCGGCGCACTATTGAACCATTTTCACAAGGAAGGTTGGCAGAGCGGACGATTGCAGCGGTCTTGAAAACCGTAGGACTGATGAGGCCCCCTGGGTTCGAATCCCAGACCTTCCGCCAAATTTCTTTGCCGCTGTAGCTCAACTTGATAGAGCCGCGGAGCCCTAGTCTGAGGATTGCAGGTTCAAGTTCCTGCCAGTGGCGCCAAGTAACGCCGTCTTAGCTCAGTTGGCAGAGCAGCCGATTTGTAATCGGCAGGTCATCGGTTCGAACCCGATAGGCGGCACCACGCAATCATATGGAGGAAAATAATGCAAGGCGTCCCCTCGACCGGCCAGAACTGGCGGCACAGCAGTGGCCGTATCTACACTGTGCTAATGCTGACAAACACAGACGGCACAAACGACCGATACCCAATCAGCGTGGTGTACCAACAGGTCGAGAGTCGTCCGGTGTGGTCCCGGCCGTTGTCGGACTGGCACAGATCATTCACCTTGACCGTCCCAGCCAACCAGACGAGCGAGCGCCAGATCGAGATGGCACGCCATGCGCTCGGGCTCCCCAATGAGCGCGGCATCTCGTATCGCAACAACTATATCGCAATCGAAGGCAGCGCAGAATGGGCCACTTGGCTTGGCATGGTCAGGATCGGGCACGCGATAGCGCGGACTATAGACCTAGGCAGCGTCTCGTTCTGGCTCACCGAGTCCGGCGCGCGGGCAGCCTTGATGCCGGGCGAGGCGCTTCATCATGATGACTTTCCGGAGATCGTACCCGGAGTCAAACAATGAAGGCTCTGTCGCTCTGGCAGCCTTACGCCTCACTTTGGGCGGTCGGGCTCAAGCGGTTTGAGACGCGTCACTGGTCCACCAACTATCGCGGGCCGCTGGCCGTGCATGCGGCCAAAAACAGGACAATGAAGGAGTATTGCGAGGACTTGATCTACGGCTCGGACGGAGAGCGCCTGGACCCTTGGGGTGGCCTCCTCATCGCCGGGGTAGCGTGCCCGGATGAGTGCTTTGGTGTCTTCGGGATGGCGTCCATGCCGGCCGGCTGCGTCATCGCCATCGGCAATCTGATCGCGGTATGGCCGACCAGCGACCCAAAATTCCGGGATCATATGAAGGCGCTGATCGATATCGGCGCGTGCGACCCGCGAGAAGAAGAATTCGGCGATTTTGGCCCTGACCGCTTCGCGTGGGAACTGTCAACACCAAAAATCCTCATGCCCCCCGTCATGGTCGCAGGACGCCAGGGATTGTTCAGCTTGCCGCAGGGGTGGCTTTGCGATGGCCGGGAGGCGGCGTAATGACCGTCTACGTCGACGACATGAAAGCGAAATTTGGCAGGATGACCATGTGCCACATGATCGCCGACAGCGATGATGAGTTGCACGCTATGGCCGACGCAGTCGGCGTGTCGCGCCGCTACCACCAAGCCCCGCCGGAGCACGCTAGCCACTACGATATCGCCCAGAGCAAGAAGGCCATGGCCATTGCTCGCGGCGCCATCCCTATTACATGGCGCCAGTGCGGGCTGATGATCCGGCGCCGCGCGAAAACCGGAGAGCTTGGCCCCCCGGAAGATGCCCGCGCCTGGTTTGATGCCGGCTTGGAGGCTCGAGCGACGGCGCGGGATTCCTCCGAATAGCCAGCAACCTCTAACGACAAGGAAATGAACAATGGGAAATTACCATGTCGGGGACGCCATGGACGCAGCGGCTCGTGTGTTTTGGAAATTGGCCTCCAAGCGCCGCAAGAATATCCGAGAACTCGCCCTGAGCGTCCTGGACGAAGCCGCCGAGTCATGGATCGGCGCTGACGCAGAATTCGAAGACTATACAGACCCGGGTCAACCGCTCGGCCGGATGATCGCCTTGGCCTTCGACGCCACGCCAGGCGAGATGAGCCTTAATCATCCCGAAGACCCATTCGCATCCCCGTGGCATGATGGGCCGTTGTCGCGGTTCTTCACCAGATACAAGTTTTGCTAAACCGCGGGGTTGCTTCAAATGGAACAGAAAACGCTTCACGGCATTGGTGCTGATGTTATCGCAGAAATAAAGCCTATAAACGGTGACGTTATTATTATGAACAACAATGACGGCACCTATGAGATGATTGTCAACTCAATCTCCAGGTCCAGCCCTGGTGTGGCATCCGTTACGCTTTTAAGGTCAGATATTCGATCTATTATCCGCCAACTTTCGCGGTAAAAAATACACTGGAAATGCGTACGGGAATTTATTCGAGTACCTTCCGCGTCACCCCGCCCGCTTAAGCGCGTCCTGTAGAAAATCCTCGAACTCCTGGCTCACCGCTGCCGGCTTCCCAGACACCGCCTGCCAGCCACCACGGCAATGCGGGTGCTGAATGCCGGCGGCGATCCACCACATCTCGTGAGGCTCGCGCGGCACTAGGCCAGCTTCGGTGCGGCGTCGCGGCGCAGCCGAGCGACCGACATTCGTCTTGCCAAGCCAGACCTCGGCATTGCCGTCCTTGCCTGGCTTAGCCGGGTCGACCACCGTCACCACCTGCCCGTCGATTGACTGGCACCATGGGCACGCTCCCCGGTAGGCTTCCATCCGCTTCACGCGCTGGCCAGGTTGAGCCGCCGCGATTTGCCCCTGAGACATGCACTCCCCAGCCTCGCTGATCGCAATCCTCCGCATGTCCCGGTTGGCCACGCCGAACTCGTCGAACAGCCTGGTCTGCAGGTGCCCCGTGGTGCCCTCCGCCTGCCCGAGCACGATCGCCTGGACGTGTTCCAGGATAATGCCCTTCATCCGGTGCCGCAGACCCTCAGAAACCGCCGATATGTTCTCCGCAGCCCTGGCGTGGGCCACACGCAGTATCGCCGTCTCAACCGGGGTCAAGAGCTTCGCCGCGGCTTCGGCGAACCTGGTCGGCAGCAGCCGCGCCAGGGCCGGCACCATTCGCGGCGTCAACCGATCCCGCAGCGCCTGTTGTGCGTCGATATTCGTCTGCACCTTGCCGGCGACCGCCGCTCGCACTACGAGGTATTCAGCCTCTGACTTGATCACGCCATCTGGCAGGTATCGCTGGATCAGCCAGTCAACCAGCATCACCCAATCTTCGAGGGTATAGCTGGCCGGCGCCTTGCCCTCGAGATATGCCGATGCGGCACCGAATGCGGCGCTGTCCCAGCGCGACCAGGGCGGGTCGGCTTTGGCTAGCGCGCCAAGCGGCTGCCCGGTCAATGCGCGCGACAGCGCGTCCTGGATTGCGGTCAGAATCGCCTGCATCCTGGCGGTGCAGTCCTCTACGTGTTCGGTCAGCCAAGGGCTCTCATGGGGCCGCCAGGTCGAGCGTTCGTCGCCTTCCGCCATGGCCTTGTATAGGCCATCCAGGGCGTGGTCGCAGTGGTGGTGCGGCACTGCGCCGAGATCGACCAGCAGCGCGTTCATCAATCCGCCTTCAAGAATAGCACCAAGGACTTCGTGAGCTGCATTTCGCCTGTCGCCACGCTCTTGGCTAGCGGGTCTCCGCACGGATCACCCCACACGGCCGGCTTGGTGCGGTCCCCGGAGTATGGCTTCCACTCCTTCCCGTGCAGAACATCAGACACGCCACCTGGTCCGGATGGTCGACGAAAATGAGCGCCGTCGTGTTCAAAGAAATCCCAGCCCTTCGCGGCCATCGCTCGAAATCCTTTTTCCAGCCCACCTGTCGGCTCGCCCGCCCCGGTTGCAGCCTGCCATGCCCGGCCGTAAATGTCGAGTTGCGCGTCGTTTGCGGCCGCCCACCTGTCCGCATCATCTGCTGACCACTGCTTCCGAGGTTTGGAATCTATGGTCCGCTGCGCCTCATAATGCTTGTGCCCGTCCTCCTTGGCCTTGAGCATTGATTTGACGTGTAGCCGCACCTCTCCTATCGCCCCATTTGGGAACTCGATGTTCATCAGCAGGTCTCGATATCCCACGGGAAGCGGCTGGTTGAATCTGTCCTTTGGTTGCTGCGCAAGATTGATGCCGCCCCTTTTTAGGGCATCCAGGGCGGACTTCACATCATCGTGGCTGTCCACCGCGATCGAGCACCTGACAACATCCCGAAGCTGCGACCAGTCTCCGCCATAATCGCTTGCGACCTTCTCCGACGCTCGTTTCTCGCCCTTGAGCGGCGCGATGAATAGCATGCCGCCTGGGCTATCCCAATCGACGCCCTCCATGCCCTTCGTCATCGTCTTATAGCCGAGCTGGTCGCAGACACCGTGGCCCTTGTTTAGCCATTCCTTCATGTGATCAAGGGCTTCACCGGACAACTTATAAAGCTCATCTTTGTCTTTGGTGGGCTGGTCTTTCTTGGCCGGCAAGCCACTGATGAACTCTGTAGCAAAGAGCGGCGGCGGATTGTCGCCACCTGCCTTCGGGGGCGCAGTGGGATGGGGGGTGCCCCCGTTTTCGGCATCAGGCTGATCGCCGTGCGGCCCGATCAAGTGCTCGTGTCGCACTTGATGCTCGCGCCCGGACTCGTCTGTCACCGTGACGCCGTGCTCTCCTGAAGTCACCACTTTGCCCTTGCCCTGGACGTCGCCGTGCCGGAACGCGATCACTTGACCGTGTTGCATCGGGGCGCCGGCCTTGGGCCGAGCGGATGTCTCAGCCACCCCGGTGCGCGCCCACCGCTGTGTCTGGTGGCCAGCCTTATCGGTGACGTCCTTGAGTGCCAGGCCGGCGCGATGGGCCATGGCGCCTGATTTGCAAAACAAAACACGAACATTCCGGTCCATGGTGATAGCTTTCGTGAATTTTCCGAGACCACTCAAGAGCGGATCGTCGCGGGCCGGTTTGGTCGACTCAGCTGGATCGTCAGCTTCCGGCATCTGGCCAGAGATGTATCGGCGCTTGCCCTGGTCATCCTCGAGCACGGCGCCGTCTGCGCCCTGCTCGACCAGGCGATACTTCCGGTCGGCTCGCGCCCTTACGCCAAGGATGCGGCGCCAAGCGACTTGGTGCCTCTCGCCTCGGCTGCACCGGCCTGTGACCCCATCGCGCCCAACAGCGGTAATCTCCACGGCAAGCGGGCCGTGAACCGCATGGCTGATATAAACATGATCCCCGGCGTCAATGCCGGATGGCTTGCGGCTTGGGCTCATTTGAGTTTTGGTAGTGGATTATCGGTGTGGATCGCAATGATTATGCCGATCAAGTGCGCGTACGCCTTCGCCACGGCAACCTCCGATTCTTCGGCTAGCACGCGAGCAGTAGCTAGGCGCCTTGAGCAGCTATATCTTGACCGCATACGGATGACTGCGCGTGCGCGCCTGATTATCCGCCGGAGAGTGCGCACCAGCTGGGTCATTCGCGCCTCCCTTGCAAAAATTGAGTAAACCGATCCCTCAGCGCCCGCACCTCCCCCGTCATCGCCGCTGCGACCTCGGTGACCTCTCGGATTTGGTCGTGCTGGGAGCGGTATGCTTCAGCAAGCTTCAGCAGCGCATCGGTCAGCGCCGCGCGCAATTCCTGAATATGCCTCAAGGCCATGCAAAGCTGAAGCCCAAGGACGATCACAAGGACCGTACTTTCTGTCACAACCCTCTTGAACAGGTCTTGAATGATGCCGTCTGCCATTGCCCCAATCCCGCCGCCAAGCTCAACATTGCATCACGACCTCATCCGAAAGGCGACCAATCAACAAAGAAGACGCCTTCAGTTGCGGCTTGGCAGGCTCCGGTCCCCTCCCACCGGTAGGTGTGGACCCCCGGTGCCGCAATAGTAAACCTGAGCGCATACTTCCCTGCGCTATCCCTCTCGATGTCGCCGGGGTAACCGAATTGCTGCGGGTCGCCGTCATTCGTTTTGATAAACAGCGATACATCGTCAGGATCAGCGACCGCCCCATCGGTCCCGACAAAAGTTGCGGAAATCCTTACGATTTGACCCAGGACGAATGTTTTTTGATTTGCGCTCGCCATTACTCGACTCCACACGTCACTTTGTTTATCAGCCCCACAGAAGACGATGCAAACCCCCTTGTTGCCCTCCGGATTATCAGACCATCGGCAGACACCATGGCGCCGCCCAAGGTGAACGAACAATCCCCGTCAATCCTAATTGAACAGGCCGACGATGCGGCCGAAGGAAACATCGTGGCGTTCGCGTTACCGCCGATTTCGGCGGTCGCCGATGACGCGATTGATGCCGGAGACATGCCCCCCGCCACCAGGGTTCCGGCCGCGACAACTCCAGCATCAATCGCGATCGACGAATCCGTCAGCCTGGACAGCAGCGCGCAGCCGACCAGCGCGTCGCCGTCGCCCGCGATGTCTGCCGCTTCCAGGATAGCCAGCGCGGCGCCTTGCACCTCAATGCCGCCCGAACCAGCGGCTATAGCGCCGGCTATGGCCTGATCGAGCGTTCCGCTGGCACCGATGGCGCCGGCCGCCGCCAAAGCCAATGGAGCCAGCCCATCATCAAGGCCGGCGTGGTCCTCGCTTGAACCAGAGGCTGACAAGAGTGCACCCGCAAATGCGCCTATGGCTGCGCCTTGCACCTCAATGCCGCCCGAACCAGCGGCTATAGCGCCGGCTATGGCCTGATCGAGCGTTCCGCTGGCACCGATGGCGCCGGCCGCCGCCAAAGCCAATGGAGCCAGCCCGTCATCAAGGCCGGCGTGGTCCTCGCTTGAACCAGAGGCTGACAGTGTAACGGACCCCAACGTGATATTAACGTCACCGAGCGAAATGGCGTCTGCTACGGAGCCGTCAGTATCGATCGCCACCCCGAGTGCGCAGCTCAGCGAGCCCGTAACCGTCGTCGCGCCGGTCGCGCCCCAAGCCAATGAGGCCAGCGTCGAGAGCGCCCCCCCCAGCACAACGACGGCACCCGACGATGTGGAGCCGGAAGCTCCCAGCCCCAGGAACGCAATGCCTCGCACATCTGCCGCGCCCGACGAAACAATCTCCGTCGGCGTCAGCGTCGAGAACGCGATACCTGGGGCGTCGACCGCACCCGCGCCCGAGATGGCCGCGGCCCCTAGCGCCAGGGCTGCGACGCCTATGATCTCTGCCGTCCCCGACGAGAAAATCCCGGATCCACGGAGCGTCAGATCAAGCGCGCCATAGGCGGGATATGGGCCGAGCGCGCCATCGCCGACCAAGGACGACGACGCCAATGCCCCTGCGGCGATGCCCGTGATTTCTGTTGCGCCCGAACCTGCAATTGCCCCCGCCAGGCTCGCCGACACCGAGCCCTGGACCGCAATGACGCCAGACGCCAAACACGTCGACGCCAACGGCCCGGTTAGTAGCCCTTGGATGGCTACCGCCCCGAGCCCGCCCAGCGCCCCGGTTAGGGTCGCCGATACCGAGCCATGGACCGCAACGACGCCAGACGCCAAGGCGGACAGTACCAGAGCCGAGGAGGCCGAGCCGTGCGCCTCCACCGTGCCGGCGGCGTATGCCGTGCCGGCGACCACGGTTTTCGACACCGCGCCCTGGGCGGCGACAGCGCCCGCTGCGGATGCCGTGCAGGAGGTCAGCGCCGCAGACAAGGCGCCCTGAGCCGAGAGCGCGGCTATCGCCGAAAGCGTGCCGGCGACCACGGTTTTCGACGCCGAGCCCTGGACGGCGATGGCGCCCGCGGCTGAGATCGACAGCGACAGAGCCACAGAAGACAAGCCGTGCGTTTCCGCCGTACCAGACGCCGATGCGGTCCCGGCAATTAGAGCCGAGAAGGCCGATCCGTGCCCCTCTACCGTGCCCGCTGCGGATGCCGTGCAGGAGGTCAGGGTTTTGGATAGGCTGCCCTGGGCGGCGACAGCGCCCGCTGCAGATGCCGTGCAGGAGGTCAGGGTTTTCGAGGCCGATCCCTGAATCACGGCCGAACCGGCAGCGGATACCGCCCCCGCCGTCAGGGTTTTGGATAGGCTGCCCTGGACTGTTGTGACACCTGTCGCCGAAAGCGTGGTGGCCGACAATGTCGACGCCACCACGCCCTCGGCGCTGCTCCAGGTGCGAGAATCCCAATTTCCCGACCAGGCAATCGTCATCGCCGACTACCCCTCTCAGCCGGCGCCAATTGGCCGGCTGCAGTTGGCCAGGTTAGGTATTCGGGTCGGACAGCGTGAACCCGGTAATCGTCACCGTCTGGCCAACAGCCAAGCTGGTGTTGTCCAGGCTCAGGTCGCCGGACCCCATGCCTACCGTGCCCTGGAGATGGCAGGTGGTGGCGCTGGAATCGTGGATGCGGAAGTGCGCGGCCGTGCCGGTGGCATCAGCGCTGGAGTCCTGCCATGTGCCGGACTTGGCCTTGCTCGCCCCCGACGCCGCCGCCATCCAATCAGATGGGAGGCTGATCGTGGCGAGCACAGTGCCGGCATTCGCGGCGGCACAATTGGCCGGCGCGGCGCCCGTGCGAATGGTCATGATCGCCGATGTGCCGATGGCCGCCTCGATGGCGTCGAGACGGGCGTTGCAAACGGCGGTCGAAAGCTGCAGAGCCACAGTAGAATCCTCCTAGTTGATCATGAAAATATCAGGGAAAAGCGTGTGCGCCTTCCCGAACCCCTGCCCAGTCGGCTGACCGAAGTCGCCATCACCGTCCACAGCCTGACGCCCAGGCTGTGGCTCGCCGTCACTTTGACCGGAGTCTTGCCCGGCAGCGCCGTCGTCACCCTGCGGACCGCCGTCCTCTTGCCCAAAGTCGGGACCTGATCGTTGACCGCCAAAATCCTGCCCCTGTGCTGGAGCCTGCTGAAGCTGCATCCATGGCCCGATCAGGGATGGGTTAAGAGGAGCATCGTCGAGCGGTCCGCCCAGAACCCCATAGCCCTTCTCTGCCCGCAGCTCGCCGACCGTGAGGCACAGCTTTTTTGCCTCCCACTCGCGCGCCTCGTCTGCCGGATCAAGCCCGACCCAGCGAAAGCAGAATTTTTCGGAGAAATCGGAGACAACGAAATCCGAGAAAATCGCCTCGAAATACCCCATCAAGGGCCTGAGCCCCTTGTCCTTCGACGAGGCCAGCTTTTCAGCGGTGTCCGACCCAGAAAGGGCAGATGCTTGCGACGAGAATGACTCGAAATTGATCTCGTCCGGAGCCATGCCATAAATGGCGCAGATCATGGACGTCAAAAACGTCATCCACTTTGCGAACATCATTTCGTCGAATTCCACACCGAATTTTTCGAATGATGCTTTCGATTCCTGATCCTTACTCACCATCACTGGCAATGACCAGGCGTTGCTCACGCCGCGCACCATTGCATTCCAGTATCGCTTGAATGCAGACATATCTTCGGTACTGTAGTCTCCTGACAGGTGCAGCATGCCGCGCGGGATCGCGTTTTGGTCGAACCCGTTGATGTTGTGCGTCATGGCATTGAGGAAGCCGGTCACCAGCCGGACCAGCAATTCCGTCTCGCCCAGGCCATAACCCGCCAGCCGAACGTCGGTGCGAGGGTTGCGCGGCTCGTAGATCAACTGATCGCGAGTGTAGGTCGTCGAGACTCGGCCCTGCACCACCTGCAGAGCGAATATCTCATCGTCCTCCTGATAGCCGTCCTCGGTGCAGAGCCGGATCGTGGCGCCGTCAACGGCATACAGGCCGTCGATCCCCATCGAGCGGTCGCGCCGCATTTCCGTCTCGATTGGCGCGGCATCCATGGTTAGGGAGTCGCGCACCAATTTAGCCATGAATTGGGTAAAGCTGTCGCGCCTGAGCGCCCTCCGAAGGCGGGGCTTGCTCTCCCAGCCGCAGTGCTGAAAGAACGACTGCAGCGCTTGCGCGGTCCTGTCTTCGGATTTTGTCAGCTTGTGTTTACGATCGACGTGGCGAATTTCGAATCCGGGACCACCGTCTTCTGACGGCTGGCAAAACCGAGAGATTTGCCGGATGCGCGTCATGATCACGGCATTCAGCACCGGGGTCTGCTCGACCATGGTCCTGAGCATGTCGAACCCGATGCTGGCCGGTTTCTCGAAATAATCCCCCATGACATTGATTTGCATGTCATCGAGGTAGACCGACTGCATCCCAGCCTTGGGCGCCGGCCGCTGCCGCCCAGGAAAGCCGACTCCCTGACCGCGCGCCTTGAGCATGTCGCCTTCGGCCAGGGAATCGGAAATAAACGCAATCGTCGCGGCCAGGTCGGACGGCGGCGCGATGTGGGTCCGCTGCAGCTCGGCAAGGGCATCGACCCGCTCGCCCGTTGGGGCGAGCGGGTTAAATGCGACGGTCCGAGGGTCATCAGTGCGAGCGGCCATGTCCCGGACATTGCCGTCACGACGAACAGGTTGGCCGCAGGATTATATGCGGGTTGGCATCAGGACGTAAATTGCGCCGGATATCGCGCCATCGCATATAAGGGCTGGCGCATCCGAGTCAGCCTGGTCAATCACGGCGGCGCCCGCTATGCCGCTAAATACTTCGGCGAGCATTCAGCAATGAGACCGACACACTCTGTTTTCCAGCTCTCACGGCCAAAAATCTGGATACCTCCCCAACCAGTGATGGCGCTCCAACCGCTGATGGCGCGCCAGCCAGCGTTGGCGCGGCGGAACCGCTGGATTCGGTGGCATCACCGTCATTGGCCGCCGCCTTGGCCTGCCCAAGCCGCCAAGAGTCCTTGGCCGCGGCCGGGGGAACGCTTTCGCCGCGCTCCCGTAGATCGGCGGCAGCCGCTGCGCGGGCGGCGGCATCGGTGGCGGTGTCGAGGGGGCGGACATGCAGCCGGACGCCGTGCGGCATATCCAGCCAATGGGGTTCGCGCGGCAGATCGAGCCGGATCATGGGCTTTGGTCTCCTTCAAGATAACGGGAGGATTGGTTCCGTGCCGCGGCACGGGCCGTGAGGTAGTCGGCGACTGCGTCTTCCAGGCTGGCCAGCGCCTGGGAACAGCCCTGGTCATTGACCCAGAGCACGGCGGCGGTGATGACCCGGCGCTCCAGATCAGTCGGTGCAGACGCAATCAAGGCTGCCCTCCTGGGCGAGAAAGCTGATCAGATCGCCCTGGCGTTCGGCGTCCAGCGCCATCGCCTCGTATCCGGGACGATCGATGCGGAACCGCCCGCCGCTCGGCTTGGACGGGCGGGCTTCGGTTTCGCGGGCGATCCACCAGCCGGCCAAGTCAGGCCGGTCGCGGATCAAGCCGCGAATGGTGGCTTCCGCTTTGAGGAAGCAGAGATCGCAGTTGCCAAGCGGAGTGACACCGTCGCGGTTGGGCAGCGCGAGGTCGAACGGCTGGTCGCGCCACCACGCCGCAACATCGAGCCGGGTGACGCCGGCCTTGGCCAGGGGACAGGCATTGGTCCAGCGCTCGCGGGCCATGCGGGCGGGATCGGTCAGCTTGACCACCCGCCGCATCTCGTCGGCGCGCAGGCCCACCACGTTCAGCCAGTGCGCATGGCCGCAGACATGGTGCATGAACATTTTGAGTCGTCTGATTTTCAACTCGGACGTGCAGAATCTCATGACCGGGTTGGGCAGAAAACCGCGCGCTACGATCACGGCCCGGAACGGTTCGCCGTTCCGGCTGGCTCTGGCGTGGGTGACGATGCGGGTCTGATGGGGCGATGCCGGATCGTATTCGAGCCAAGTGACCGGCACCGACCAACGCCGGGCGCACGCCTCGACGAAGTCCAGGGTTTCGGGCATCTCCCGACCCGTGTTGGCAAAGCAGACATGGATATCCGCCGGCAGCGCACCGCCGTGGGCATCCAGGATATGCCGGAGCATGTAGGCGCTGGTGCGCCCGCCCGAAAACGAGATCAGCGCTGGCCCGGCGATCCGGTACGGGTCGCCCGTCACGCGACGGAACCGAACAAGTCAAACTGCTTTTGCTTAACCTCGGCCGCCGCTGGAGCGGGAGCCGACACCGGACCCGCCGGAACCTCAGCGACCCCAGCCGCTACACAGCGCCGCCGCGCAAGATCGGCATACTCGGGCTCGCGCTCGCAGCCCTCGACCACATCCCAGCCGGCGCGAATGGCGCCGATCATTTCCGAGCCGGAGCCGGCAAACGGAACCAGAATGGTGCGCTGCTTGACCAAAGCTGGCGGCAGAAGCAGGCGGGCGAGATACTCGGTCAGTGCCGTTGGCTTCACCGTTGGGTGCCGATTACGGTACTTGGTGTCGCGCCCCTCTGACCACGAAGACGCCTTTCCGGACGTGCCGTTGGCAGTCTGGAACGTCACCACCGGTTCCGCCGTGAGGTCATCCAGGCCGAAATCACGATCCGCCCGTCTGGCCTTGGCGCAGTAAAAAAACCGGGCTGCAGACGTTGCCCGCTCGACCCGCGGCTCCAACGGCTGGCTCTGGCCATAGGTCCCGTAGACATTGGAGCCAGGCACGGACGGCTCGTTCCCCGTGGCGGCGCCTCGCTGCCCCTTGGCGTCGGGGAAGCACGCCAAAACTCCGGCGCCGCCGGAATGGATCACGTTGGCCGGGTGGCGCCCGCGCGCAGTTCCCTGGTCAGGGGCATCACCAGCGCGCCGGCCCCGCCGCACCCCAGGCTTGACCGCCAGGTCGGTGCTACCGCGATCGGTGTATCGTCGATCCTGGCTGGACTCCCCGACCCGCTCGACCGGCGCTTCGTCATCCCCCACCGGCACCAAACAGGCGTCGATCGCCAGCGCACCGCAGCCGTGCGCCATGGCATTTCGAGCCAAGCTCCCGGCCAGCGGCTTGCGCGCAATGATGATCGGCTCCCAGGCCGGCTTGAGCGCCGAGCCATAGCCTTCCCACACCGCCGCGTCGCCGGTCAGGGGGGCCTTGACAGCCGCCCCGTTCATGGCCGAGCCGCCGCCGTGATCGTAGTTGTCGCGGCCCCTGCCGGACGCCTCGTAGCTGTCTCCCATCGCGACCCGGCGCAGATCGGTGGTGCGAGCCCCGCCGGTCTGCGCCGTCGCAGCCATGCCCCGGCCGACATTGTGGCTGTGAGGCATGCCGGTGCCGTAGACCCACGCAGCAAGCGGAGCTCTGTCGCCGTCATCGCTGGCATAGCCGATCGCGTCACGCAGCTCGAACCCGGCCAGCCGGATCGCCATCGACATCAGGTCCATTGACCGGGTGCCTGCAAAGGCCAACAGGTGACCGCCCGGCTTCAGCGCCCGGTACGCCTCACGCCACACTTCCGGCCCCGGCACCCAAGCATCCCAGGCGCGCCCCATGAAGCCCTGCTTGTCCGGCGCGTAGACTTCGCCTCGGAGCCAGGCCGTCAGGCAGGCCACCACGTCCTTCGGTTGATGGTCGGACAGGCCATAGGGCGGGTCGCACAGGACCGCGTGCGCGTGGTTGTCTGGCATGGCGCGCAACCACTCAACCACGTCTCCGGTGGTGACGACTGCCTTCGGCATACAGATCACAGACAGTCCTCCACCTGGGAGTCCATCATGTGCGGCGGATAACCGGCGGCCTTCCAACGATAGAAAGCAAGATGATCAACGGCATAGAGGTAGAATTTCGGCGCCTCATTGGGGCCATCGAAGCGTATGCTCCCCCCAATCTTGCCCCCTGGAAATAAAAACCCAATAGATGCTCTATTGACGTGCCTGATATCGCGATCTCCAGCAAATTCGACGTGTGGTCGGCCGCACTCAATCGCGCCCGGAAGGCGGCCGAGTAAGTGCTTGGTGAGCCCGGCGATAGCAATCCGCGAAAGGACTTCGTCGAACGCCCGATCCTCGAGGTAGCGGTCGCGACATGCCGGCCGGCAGTAAACGCGCCCGCCCTCATCGACGATATCGAATTCGACCGGATCACCGTTCCAGTCTTCGGCGCCCAGCTTGATCTGCACCCCACACTGGCAGCAGTCCTGAACCCATCCATGTTCGGCCATCACGGCGAACGGCACCGGGCCTGGAGCAAAGCTATCCGCCCATGGCGCACGAACGGCCTTCCCCCAGTTGAAATCGCCATCGCCAAATCTGCAGGCGCCACGGCGGCGGGCTTCGGCATTGCAACGAGCGAACACAATGCCGCCGGTCCCCTCGTCCTCTTCTTGAACGGCATAGGCGCGGAGGGGGCGGTCCTTTTTGGCGCCGCTCATAACCCGACCGTCCTGCTGAAGGATGGCCGGACGAAAGTCAGGACAAGACCGACGCACGGAAACGGCATGACATAGAGCTGGCGGCGACGGCTAACCCAGAAGATACCGAACATGAGGTCAGACAACGCAATGTGGATGTCGATGCGCATCACGCTTCTCCATTGAGATATTGGCTTCGGCGATCACAGCAAGAATTTCCAGAATATCCATGGGATCATGGACAATTCGTAGAGTATCGCCGCGACGCCCCACTTGTTCATTGCGCGCGGCCACGGCTGGAGCTTGAAATTTGTGCAAACAACTGACATGGCTGCCGCGGTCAGGCCGAAGTCCAGCCAGTGGGCGATTGTATTCATTAGCCCACCCTTGCCGGCGCGGAATTGAGCAGGTCAACCAGACCGCCGATCGTACGATCAACTCCGAGCACCACCAGTGTGGGCACGTTGAGGTGGTCACACACGACGTCGAGCAACAGCCCGAGGTCTCTATTGCTGCGGATGCCGATGCAGAACAGCTTGGTGTCGTAATTCCAAAAAACCTTTGAGAGGCAGAACAGCCTCATGGCCTCCCTGACAAGCAAGTCGGCGATGCGGTCGTCTCTAACGGGTTGGCCATCGTAGGCGCGCGCGCCAGCGGCTGCGTCCGCCCACTCATCGGCAACGCTGCGCAGCGCGTCACGCACATCGCTGGCTCCGATCTGAGCCTGAGCCGCCAGTTCGCGAAGCTGAGCGGTCAGTGCGACGGCGGACGTGGCGGGATCGAGCCAGGCTCCTGGCTTAGTTGTGAGAAACATGGGGCTCCCGCCCCGCACCGCCGCCCCGCCGGCCGCAATGTCGTCCCGCGCACTTCCCATGCCATCGCCTCGCCATGAATGAACCTGTATCGGTTCCGTGGCGAGATCTAATATACCCAATTTGGGTATTTTTCTAGTCTTTTTTCCGAATCCTACACAGGGACAAACACCACGCACGCAGGGTCGCGCGCACCGACCCTGAATCCTCGCGCCCTACAAGCGCCGCCGTCGAATGACGAGCACCGCCCGCACGTTCCTTCCGGCGCGTCATTCACCAGGCGCAGGACGTGCCCCGGCAGTCCGGGAGCGGAATCCTTGAGTTTTTCAGCTTGCGTGGTCATGGCGCGCTCCTCGGGCATGACAAAGGTTGAAGTCCCGTGGTTCCGAGCCCACGCCACGTCGCACAGCATATTGGCGTAGCTATAGTGAGGGTCGATCGCGACCTTCACCACTTTCCGCCGGAACTTCTTTTGTTCTTCGTCCTTCTCGACTACAAGCGCGGTCTTGGTGAAATGCAGCCACACTTCCTCGCGCAGAATGGCAACGCGCTTAGTCTGCCCTTTAACTCGGATATCTTGGGCAAGTCCATTCGGGTCGGAGAACAGGCATGTCGTGCCGGTGATCCGCGCCATGCTGACCGACATGCACTTGAATTGGTCGAGCGTCACCGTGTAGCGGTCGCGCTCCGCCTCGCTGGTCTTGCGCTCCGCCTTGGTCGGCTGTGCGTCACCCCAGCGCATCATTTCATCGTTGATGTCGGCATAGCCCGCAAGGAACACCCGGCCCCGGTGACGCTGGGCGAACCGCTTGGCGTCGTTGTAGTTGGGCAAAGTCTCCAGCACGCAGACGTCAACGCCGTACTGGGTCATCAGCACGTCGCACCGGGCGAACGGGTCGGAATCATAGATGCTCTCGACGTGGATCACGGCTTGCCGCCCGTCGCGCAGACGCTCCTTAATCACGACGCAATTAAATGCACCCATCTGGTCGATGCCCATGACAGTGTTGCGCGCCTTGGCCTTCCACGCCACGCCAGCCAGTGCTCCGGCTGCGGCGCACGCCTCAAGATGGGCCAAGGTCACCGGCACCTGGCTCGGGTCCACCCACGGTTTGCCCAGCTTCCGATTCCAGAAATTCTGCATATCCTGTGCGTTGGTGAACGCCTCGATGATTTCGCGGGGCGACACCGTGGGAGACAATATTTGCGGGAAGTGGTAACTCGTATTCGTCGAGCCTGGGTTATGCGCGACCCAGCGCCCAACCTGGGGATCGGGAATGTACCGGCCACAAACCGGGCAGGCATAGATGAAATCCAGCGGTGCCCCAACGAATTTCCCATCATTGTATTTGATGCAGTCAGGGAAGCACTCATCAAGTACAACGCCGTCGCCACAACCGCATTCGGTGTGGAATTGGCGCTGATCTCCCTGCTTGTAAAGAAAATCAATGTCGGCCCCCGGCCATTTTGCTGTTGAGCACGCAAAGAAGAAGCGCACATCCGACGCCGACATGCGCTCTTTTATTCGCTCGATATCATCAACCAACATGCCCTGTACTTCGTCTGCGATCACCACGCCAAGGGGAAATGACTCCGTGAACGATGAGCCTGACGTCCACAAGAATAGCACCTCGGACTTTCCGAGTTGCCGGGTCAGCACATTGCCCTCCTTGCCGTCGTTGGCCTCGAGCAACGCCCGGTAGGCTAGCGGCACGGTCCGCAGCACCGGCATGAACCTCGAGCTTGACACGTAGGAGGCCAGAGAGCGGTCAGGATAGTAGACGCCGACCTTCAGTGGCGTGTGCTTCAGTGCGAAATACAGCTGCAGCAGGAAGGTTAGCACGGTGAGCCCGGTCTGCGCGCCCTTCATGATCGCCAGGCTGCGGTTGTACCCCTCTTCTTTGGTGGTTGGGATCGCGGTATAGATCGCCCGCAATGCCGGCCGGTCAGCCAGGGTGAAAGGGTGACCGTCGACCTCGAGCCCGTGACGACCCAGTCCCTCGACCCACTCGACGAAGGTCATGTCCCGCGGAATTCCGGTCGGATCGGCACCGGACTTGCGCGCCATGGCCGATTCCATCCGAGCCCAACAGGATGCGATATTGGCGGAGAACTTTCCGAAGTCGGTGGCATCCACTTAGGTTAGCCCCCAATCCGCCATATGCCGCCTGAGTCTATCCATGATTCTCATGGCCGTAGCGGGAGATTCCGCGGCGATTTCATCAAGTAAAATGCCAAAGAACGCGTTGATATTGCCTTGTATTGCATAGGTATCTTGCAGCTCAATCAGCTTCACTAACAATTTTCCGTGAGTTTCATTCGACTTATGGTAGAATTGTGCGTTCCTAATCTTTCCAGTTTCTTTCACCGTGGCGTGCTCAATCGCTTGCAGGCTGCGGTCGATCGTGTCGCGGACCAACTCACGAAGCTGCAACCCAAACCCGACCACCTGGACGCCTTGACGCGACGGCGCCAGCACCTCGACGGCCCTGGACAGTTCAGCCGCACCGTCGAATGGCGCGGGCTCCGGGCCAGGGTCGGGAGCATCAACCTCAGCGGCCACCGGCTCACTTGGCAACTGGCGATCTTGAATTGTGCCGCAGTCCCGGCAGTCGCGAGCCCACAGGTACGCCGTCGACCGTGTAACCGAGCCTCGCTCGACCCACTTCCGCACCACCCCAGCCGAAAAGAACTTCTTGCCGGCAGCCTTGGCCTCAGCCATCCCGGCGAAATAGTCCTTCTCAAAGCCCCGCTTGATTTCGTCTTCGCTCTCCATCACGGCGCCGCATTCACAGATGCCACAAAATCAACCACATCCCGCGACCAGGCGCCGTACCTCCGGACCACAGCATTGAATTCCTCAATGTCATGCCCGATCAAGGCCCAAACCGGGTTACCAGCTTCATCGAATTTAGGATCGCCATCGCGTCCAGTTTTCTGGACGCAGTGGGATAGTTCATGAAAGACCAGGATTTCCCGATCTCGGGCCGTAGCGTCCAGCCACCAATTCAAGTCGAGCAGTACAATGAAATCAGGGGTGCCAGCGAACATTTTCGCCAGCAGCCAATCGCACAACATCTTTGCGCCCCCCTGAAAATTCGGCCGCATCGCTTCTCCGATCATGAGCCGGCCGCCACGAATACGAGGCTTTACCCTCAGCAGGTATTCGACCCTGGCTTCACCATCCCGCAGGTGGCTGAATTCCGGCATGTCGTGAATCAAGCGGGCGCCGATGTCCGCCGGTCCGAGCGGACCGCCGTCCGGCACCGCAAACAGGTCGATGGTGTCGATTTCTTCGCCGTCGCCGCTCATGCCCGAGCCCCACATTCAATCGGTTCGCCGCCGAATAGCATCACGATCTCGTCCGGACTCTCATTGCCTCTGGCCGGGTTTGGCCCGCACGAAAACCCACTCTTGCTACCCCGGCGCTGGCCCTCGCGCCGATGACCGCAGGCGCAGATGGCCGACGCCGGGCCGATGGCCCGCCATCCGCACGACGCGCAACGATGGGCTGGCCCGCCATGCTCGGCCAGGACGCGCCCCCCACACGCCCGGCAGCAATGATCCGTGATCGCCCAGAGTTCTGTGCTCATAGACGGAACTCCATCTGCCGTGACGCCGTCGCCGTCCCACCGCGCCAAGCTCCGACTTGCTGCCCAGGCAGCGGCACGTTGAGGCGCCTGCCGAATGCCACCGGGCCGTCAGCTCGCTGGGCGACCGCCACGATCGCCTCAAGCCGGCCGGACACGTCCTTCACGCGCTCGACCCACACAGGCGACCCCGCTGACGCCACGACCACAGCCTCGGTCCGCAGCTTGAGCCGCGGCGCGCTGCCACGCCTGTTCTCGCCAACCCTGACTTCGCGGCTCCGGTTGTAGCAGGACACGCACAGCCGGCCGCCGACCACCCGAGACGCCAACCGCATGCACCGCGAGCAGACCCGCGACCACTCGTCATGGAGCGCCCGAAATGCCGCTTCCGCCTTTGCTTGGCGATCCTCGGCCGGGGTTTCGCCGCCGCCGGCATGGACCGCTCCGATCGAGCAGCCGCGGCATTGACGCTTGGAATCCCAAGGCTGGGGCGTCTTGTCTTTCATCGAGTTGAAGAACCCGGCACATGATTTCTTGGACAGGCGCATCGAATATGCTTCGCACCGGAACAAATCGTGGATTTCGTTCATTGCCGTTGTCCTAGCTGTGGAAAAATCCAGTTAGCGTTGGGATTTTTCCAGAGAGATTTACTACGGAACCCTGCCGCTTCCGGAAAAATCCAAAAACAATGGGATTTTTCCAGGGACGGCAGCGAGGGGTGGCAGTGCGCTACCGCCCGCCCACCATCATCATCCAGTTCAGCCAGTAATCCCGGGCCACCGCCGGCATGTCCTCGTCGCCAGGCTCGAACAGGAGGATGGTCCGGCGCCAATTCCGGAACCACTGCCGCTCCGCTCTGAGCCCCTTGGAGTGCCGCCAGGACGGCCCACGCAGCTCGACCATGGCGCAGCAGGCAAAGGCCAGTGGCTTGTTCTGCGCCTCCCAGAACGCCGCTTGGGTCGGCAGCCCATGCGCTTTGGCGACTGGGTGCCAATGGACGATCGGCGAGATCAGGGGGACACCAACGGCAGCCAGGCGCACCGCTTCGGCGACCACCATGTCGTAGGCGGCATCCAGGCCGTCCGGGTGGTTCGAATAGTTCGATGCGAGGTAGATCATGGCGCTGCCCCGCCGGCCTCGATCGCCCAGTGCAGGATGGCCAGCGCGTCGGCCTCGTTGTCGTCGCCGGGCAGGTGCCCCCGGCGCGTCATCGCATCGATCATCGCGGCCTTTCCTGCGTTCCCTTTGCCGGTCGCGTGCCTCTTGATGGTGCCGACAGGGACGCCGCTGTAGGGGACGTGGTTGGCCTCGCACCAGTCCGTAAGGCTCGCCAGGAATCCGCCATAGGCATGCGCAGCGTCCACTCCGGCATGGCTCCGGACTTCCTCGAAGCGCACCTCGCCAACGCCGGCCGTGACGAAAATTTCCTCAAGCCATCGCCGGAATCGAAGGTAGCGCATGCCGCCGCCCTCGAAGCGGGCTGGCTTGAACTCGATCGTGCCGCTGGTGATGCGCCCCGAGGCTCTGATCGCCCAGCCCATCCTTGAGCCGAGATCGAGCGCTAAGATGTTTCCGGTCATGACACCACCTTCGGCTGGCAGCTCTCTGCCAGGCAGGTGAAATGAGTCCACGACCCGCCGCACAAAGCCACCATGGTGCCCCACGGCTGGCCGTGCAGTAGCTCACCACAGAAGCGGCAATGCTCGTCACCGGAGAATGGCGGCGGGGTTCTTTGAGTTCTCCGGGCCATCAGAGCGGGCCCCTTGGTCTGCAACATGGCGATGTCCCTGTGATGGGGCACCCCCGGCGACGGTCAACGCCATGTTGCACTCTATTTGGCCACTGTCAATCGTAAAAAGCTCCAAATAGGGTATTTTTGAACAGCTGGCCGCAAGTCGTCCCCACTCACGTCAGAACACCAAGAACCGCCTTGGCCGGCTTGCGGCGACGTAGAGCAGCTTGAGCATTTCGACGCGGTTCCGATTCTTTGCGATGTCAAGAAGGTCAATAAATACGGTATCAAATGTACTTCCCTGCGATCGATGCACAGTCATGGCATAGACTGGCTGTACTTCAGCGAACCGCTCCATGAACCAGAAATAAAACGGCCACATCTCCCGATGTTCTCTGGCCACTCCCTTGATGAATTGCTCAACTTCACTATAGAGTTTCGCGTCGTCCTCATGAACAACCGTGGCCACACCTTCCCGGCCATCATCCGTTTCCATGTGCAGAGCCCAAACCTTAATCTTTGGCACGTCGAGGGTCTGATGAAATGCCGGTTGTCCCCGCTCAAACACGGGCAAGCCGTGCGGATCGTACTTTGGGTCGAATCCTTTTGATGGCGTGATCATGTGGCTGATCGTGATTTTCTTAACTACCGCTTCCTCGTCAGTGCTGAAAACCACAATGCTACGCCCGGCCAGCTCATCGAAGACCGGCTTTCGGAATAGCAGCCGCTCCCCAACCAAAAAGCGGTCAGCATTCTCGCCATATATCTTTCCGCGGACGAATTTATTGACCGCATTTACGGTGCCGTTAGTCCACGCCAGATAACGGAAGTTATCATTGTCCTTTGCGAATTCCGGGTCCATGAAGGCATCGACCAGCCATGATTGTAAGTCGCTGCCTGGTTGATACATGCCTACGCCGTCATTGCCTTCCGCCGGGTGGAATACGGACATATCTGGCATGCCGCCATCGATCTGGCTCCGCAGGTCCGCGGTCAACGAGATGATGGGATTATCCTCACGCTGACGCATGATGGTCGATAGGACGGCCTTAGTCCTGAGCATGAAGGTCTGAGATAATTCCTCCTGGACCGGCGGCAATTGCTTCGGGTCGCCGACGAAGATCACCGACTTGCCCCGGATCGCCTTCTGCAGGTAGCCATTCAGTTCGGCGGGCACCATAGAGCACTCATCGATGACGATAACGTCATATGGCGCAGACCCGTCCGGACCCTCTTTTTTAAGCGCTCGATTTTCGTCTGTATTTCCAGGCCGAACCCCAAGTAACTTATAGATCGTAGTGCAGTCGCAGGACAATCCTGCAACTCGCGCCTTTTCCCGCAATACCTTGACGGCTTTGTTTGTCGGCGCAGTTAGCACAATTTTGTCGCCGTAGTGCTTGGCAAATTCGGTGATCAGTGTCGTTTTCCCTGTGCCTGCATACCCCTCCAAAACACACCATTGCCTTCCGGCCACTGCCGCGGTCAAAACGCCCATGGCGCGGGCTTGCTCGTCGGTCAATCTGGGCATTGCTTAGACTCCTAACTTGTTTTTTGTGTGACATTTGTTCGGTATTTTAGCTAACTGCGATCTTAAAAATATAGTGATCCTGATTTCAACCTATTTACGGCTAGTTTCGCAACTAGTTTCTATCATATTATATATATATATCAATATGTTAGGAAACTGGTGTCAAGGTGTGCCGGCTCGCGCTCAAAATGGGATATATCTATCAGTTATGATATTACGCATGCCCTACTTTAGGATTAGATAGAGGCACCCGGCTGCACTTATACACCTAATTCCCAAGACATTGATATTGCTCCGCATTTTAACCGAAACTAGTTGCGAAACTAGTGTTTTTCGAAAAAGTCCGGTTTCACCTTGTTTTTTTATTGACAGCAACAAATACCTGTGATTTCGGTCCGCGCGATGACGTGCAAACCGCCTCTGTGGCCACCTTCCCGGACTCTAGCAGGTCACTTAAAATCTCGTTTCGTTCTGACACTTTAAGATGCCTTGTTTTGTCCGTTATTCTATTTTTTGCCATTCCCGTCTTGCCGCTAGAGCGGATGATGGCCAGGACCTCCTGGCTCAATTTTTCCCGTTCGTTCCGGGCGACATGCTTGGTCATGTTGCCCACCATCCGATCGATCAGCAGGCGGACCGTGGTGATGGCCCAGGCCGCGTCGACCATTTCAATCATTCCGGTTGGATCGCGGCCGATCGCGTGGATCAGCGCCAGCTTTTTGGATTGCTCGACCATCCGGCCATAGATCGCCGACAGGCCGGAGACTTCGTGCCGGCGTTTCAGCTCGACTTCTTCCACCATTAAATCCCAGAACCGTTGGTCCACTTCTTCGGTGGCATGGACCTCTCGCAAGCTTGGCGCGGTATTTGCCCCGATTCCAGCCAAGTTCCCGGCCTCCGGATCACGCCCGAAGTGCTGGATGGCCTGCAGCGCCGCCTTGATCGCGTCGGGGGTGTCTCGCGACTTTCTGTGCCGGACCGGCATCGGGAATGACGTTGGCGTTTCGAGGACCAGGAACCGGGCCAGCGAACCGTCGCGGACATTATCCGGGGTGATCGAGTTCCAGACATGGACCGCCGCGGCAATGCCGTAGATAGTCAAGCTCGGCTGAAGAACCACTCTGGTCGGCGTGGTATCGCGCATGGCGCGATCTTTGTCCGCGAACCGGCCGTCCGACTTGGTGTAAAGCTCGGTCAGCACCTTGGTGATTTCCTTTAGGTGCTGGCTGGCCCTGGGGTCGGATAGGGCGGACAGCAACATGCCGATCTCATCCATCACGTAGGTCGACACGGGATGGGCCATGATCCGGCTGATCACGGCGGCGCCGCTGGCCGGCTCCTTGCCAGCCAGGAGGGAGTCAAACCCGGACTCGCTCAGAATGCGCTCTACCGCATCGATCGCCGACCCCTTGCCGGATGATGATGGCGCGAGGCCGATGATGTATAGGTTCGGTCGGATGTTGTGATCGTAGGAGTACCGTCGCCCAGCCACCGATGCCAGGATCGCCAGGGCGGCGCCCAGGGCGAGGGTGGGGTGCTGGTAGATCGTGGTGGCCACGATGTGGTCCCGGATCTCGCGCAGCAGCCCTTGGGGCTCCGGCAGGATTGGCGGCCCGCCATCGGTCGGCGGCTCGATGTCGTCATCTGCGGCTTCCGCGCGAGCCAGCTCGGCAGCCCGCTGGAGTGGGCGCTCTAGCCATTCCCTGACCACCGCCAGGCCCTGGTCGAGCAGAACATCGTTGCAGTCCTTCGCGCCGCCGGGGGGCTCAAGGATCGTGACGATCACGCCAGCCTGGTCGGCGGCGGCGATAGCCTTGACGTACTCGGGGCCGTCCTCCGGGTCATTGTCCCGGACTATGATCAGGTGCTCGCCCTCCGCCATGTGAGCGATAGCGCGCACCATGCGCCCCTTTCCAAGCATTGCCAGGCAACGCCAGCCCGTCGCTTGGTGCGCCACCATGGCATCTTCCGGACCGTCGAGCGCAACAGTTGCCGGGCCGGCGCCGGGAATCACAAAGGCGCCGTCACCCATAGGCCCATTGGTCGTCTTCTTGCCTCGGGCCAGGTCAGTGCCGATCGGAATTTTCTGGACCGCGGTTATGGTGCCGTCAGGCTGTGTGATCGGCAGCACCAGCCCGTTGAACGTGGTCGAGTAGCGCGCCTTGTCCGGGATAGCCGTGATCCCGCGACGGGCCAGGTAATCAACCGCGCGAGTTCCGGCGACCGGGCCGGACCCTTCGTAGAGCGCAACCGCGGATGCCGCTTTTTGCTCGCTCTCTGCATCGAGCGCCACCGCGTTTGTCGGTGCAGCCCGGTGACTCGCCTTCGGCGACCGGTGGGCCGGCGCATCCTCGTCCTGATCCTCCCAGGGACGTGCCATACCCCATGCAAGCTGCCCCTTGATCGTCGGCCCATACTCGTATGGCAGCATGCCCGCTTCGGCGCCCGCGGCAGCAAGCTTCCTCGCCGCATCGTTGTAATCCAGGTATCCGCCGCCAACCTGCTTACCGAAGATGACCGCAGCGCCCGTCATCGCAATATTGCGCGTGCCTCTTGGGGCTGACCGGATGTCGTCTAGTGCACCATCTAACGCTTGCTGGCGATACTCGGCATTGCGTTCGGAGAGGTCTATGGCTCTGGTGGGGGCAACTTTGGTGGCGTCGAAAGGGGGGATAGCGACCATGGCCCACCAGCTTGATTCAAAAAGAGTAAATACCGCGCAGGCAGGGCGTCGATCGCTCGCTGCTCAGCAAGCGATCTCGACACATTCCCGTCGAATTCCATAATCGCCGCGCGCTCCTGCGCGTCGTCACGAGCGGCAATCAAAAAAGGGATTTCGTCGTCGATCAGCGCACGGAGGCCAGACTTCCGTGCGCCCACGTCAAAAGGGACGTCATCACCGAGGTAGATGGAGATTTCGACCGACACTCTGTGGGCAATGGCCGAGATCAGCGTCATGAACTCGTCTGGAGTGAACGTGGAGAGATCTGTCTTGTTTATCCAATCAAGGTACATCCCAGCTTCTTCGGCTGCGGCCTCGATTGCAAAGCCAGGCGCGGCTTTGGCGCACTCTTTGTGTCGCGCCCATGGCTCATCAGGGTGTATTTCTTCCATTAGAATCTGTATCCCGTGATTTCGGTGAATTTCCCAGATGGTTTGATCTGGATTTCTTTTGGTTGTCGAAGATGGGCCGATTCTGCTATGGCATCTCCAGCAGTAAATGGCGCCGGACGGTCCGTCCTGGATTGCCACCAGCGCACGGCCTTCTCACGGGCAAATCCTGTGTGGCCAATGCAAATCCATTCCCGCTGGGTCCGTAGCCCGATTTGATAGGTCACCCGAAGAGAGTCAGGGGAGCCAGCCTTCGAGTGCGCCGCGTAGCTGACGCCGGTGACCGGCGCCCATTCTGCCCTGATCTGAGAGGTCAGCAAGGCGCCCTTGCCAGCCCTGGCCGTGACCTTCGGCCCCTCAAATTCGATGCTGGCGCCGCACGCCGGGCAGGCTCTTGCCCCAATCGGAATGCTTTCTCCGCATGCCGCGCAGTCTTTCGTTGGGGCCTCGCCTGGCTCGTCTTGTTTCGGCTTACTCTTGACGATCGGGGCGTCGATCGGGCCGTGCCTGGGAATATTGCCGCCATAGTCGAGCACCTTGAAGTCTGACTTGCCGGGGAACAGGCGAGTCCCGCGCCCGACGATCTGAATCCACAGACCCGTCGACTTTGTTGCCCTCACGACGGCGATCAGGTCGACGTGGCGGGCGTTGAATCCAGTCGTCAGGACACCCATCGAAACAAGACATCGGGTTTCCTGCCGCTCATATGCCTTAATCTTTCGATCTCGTTCCGCTGGTGGTGTGCCGCCAAATATTACGTCAACCGACACGCCGTACTCGCGGATCGCGCCTGCTAACATCGCGCAATGCTTGACGCCGCAGCCAAACACGAGCCAGCCTTTTCGGCCATCGCCCTCACGAACGATTTCAGCCGCAACAGCCATGACCAACGACGGGTCCATCGCGGCGTGCTCAAGCTCTCCGGCCATAAATTCGCCACCACGACTGTGAACGCGGCTGGTGTCGATCTGAGACTCCGATGCTATGGAGATGGGAGGGCAAAGAAACCGCAGGCCAATCAGACTCAGCACTGATATTTCGTAACAAATATCGGTAAATATTGCATCCTCACCTTCGTGGAGCATGCCGCTATCAAGTCGAAACGGAGTCGCGGTAAATCCCGCAATCTTCAGATCTGGATTGATTGACTGCATTGCTCTGATGAACGTGCGATATCTGGCCCCATCTTTTGCCGGCACCAGATGCGCCTCATCAATCAAAATTAGGTCGAAGAATTGCAAATCATAAGCTTTGTTGTGTATAGACTGTATCCCGGCAAAGATTATTGCGTTCCCAGTATCACGCTTGCGGAGCCCGGCAGAATAGAGCCCGGCATCGGCGATTGGCCAATAGGTCAGCAACTCCTGGTGATTTTGAGAGATCAACTCTTTGACGTGCGTTACCACCAGAATGCGTGTGCCTGGGTATTGCGTCACGGCACGCCGGATGAAATCGGCAAGGATAAGTGACTTTCCGCCACCGGTCGGAATCACAA
The DNA here is from genome assembly GCA_016124535.1 of Azospirillum sp. Lineage (GTDB taxonomy): Bacteria > Pseudomonadota > Alphaproteobacteria > Azospirillales > Azospirillaceae > RI-112. The sequence goes on along the minus strand of WGNK01000020.1, from coordinate 93,473 downwards.
CCAGTGGATTGCCTGTGTTTTCCTCGAAGTAACGGAACAGGGAATTTACTGCGTCTTGCTGATAGGGGCGCAACTTGATCATGGTGCGGCCCCATCAACCCAGATCGAGCCATCTTTCAGTTTATACTCGACCCATAGGCCAGCAATATCAGCATCAATTTGCTCCCCGGCGATAAGCGCGGGGATGAACAGGTGATTTTGACACCCGGCGCGCTGCTCCTTGGGCGACAGATGCTTGCTGTGCCGGTCGCACCACCACCCGCCATCGACCGGCGACGACGACAGGCACGACCGACAATGGCGCTCGGGCATGGAGTCGCCGTAGCAGACTGCATTGTGGTCGCAGAAACGGCACTCAAACCAAGACGGGTCAACGCTGATCCCGGCCGGCGGTTCTGTCGCATCAATGATGCGCTTTGCCCGCTCGATCGCCCTCCGGGCGAATTTTCGGTTCCTCTTTACCCGCTCGGTGTAAATTTCATCGGTATTTTTGTTGACTGCGATGTAAATCGCCCGCTCAATTTCGGCCAGTTCCATGTAAATCTGCATTTGCGTGTAATGTAGTGGTTTTGATAGCTCGACACCTTCCCAGACTAATTTATAGAATGACTTATCGTTGTGCGTTTTCATTTCCGTGAGGTGCCAGGTTAGCGGCGCCTCGGGAAATCCGACCCCGACGCCATCCATCGATCCGCCGAAGTGTCCGCCGTGCGCCTCGACCGCCCACTGACGGCCGGAGTCGGGGTCGACTGGCAGGATTGTGATGCCGGCGGCCCGGAGATTCTTGACGATCCGGCTTTCTTCGAGTTGACCGGTTTCGAACAACCGGAGCATCCGGCCGGAGAATGCAGCCCTGGTCGCCCAGCGGAAGATGTACCAAAGCGCTCTATTGCACCTATTGCCGATCACGCTGGCGCCCAGGTGATCCCGGTAGCCATTATCGGCCTTGGCCTCTATTGCGGCATAGATGGCGTCAACGGTCAGTTGACGCCGCTCTGGGAGCGGGGCCATGCTGGCGGGCCTTTGCGCTTACGGTGGAAAGGCGGGCGGGCGGCGGCAGCCGGTCTGGAAACTGAATGCTGCCGCCCGCGCTACTTCAGGTGGACCGACGAGCCCACGGTCGTTCAGTTGCCGGTCGCGCAGCCGGCGGTGGCGCTTGGGTATTCTGGACGGGGACCGTATTGACCGGCGCAGCGGCGCGCGTCGTGTTCTGCTGGTACGCAGGGCGGGCCGTCTGCGCTGCTGCCCTCCCCGCGGCTGGAGCGAACCCGCTGATTGGCTTGTATGCCACGATCTTGTTTTGCGCGGCGTATTGCCCATCCGCTGGCTTGATCCGCACATCGGCAATCATGGGCTTCAGGTGCAGTTGTTCGCTGTCGTCCACGACCAGCGTGCCGGTAGCATGACAGATTGCGGACAGTATCCGTTCGGCAATCGAGACGGTTTGCTGGTTGGGGTGGACCAGGTTCAGGTTGTCGAACAGCTTCCTCCCCTTGTACGGGCCGGACAGGATGTCGAGTTCCAGGTTCAGGTACTGAGCGCCGGGATTGTTTTTTGCGTCCTTCATTTCGCTCTGCACGATCTGGAGCTCGTAGGGTCCGGGCGGCACAACATCTGTGCCTTGCGACGGCTCTACTTCATTGGCATTGAATGTCGATCCGAGTCTTGCCATGCTTTGCTCTCCAGTCCAAATTGCGACGGCCGCTGCCCGGTCTTCCGGCCACAGGCCGTCTAAGTCGTGGTCAGCGAAGATTTGATCGAAACTCACGCCGCCGCGTCGTCAACGACCGGAACGGGAGCGGCAGAACCGTTGATCTGGTCCAGCAGCCCGGCGAAGCCGATATCGAGGCTCATGCAGTCCGGCAAATTGAACCGCTGCTTGGCCAGCCACGCCGGACGCTCGTTGGTGTAGAAAATGCGATCACCACCAGAGACACCGCGGGTGTGCTTCTTTTTGAACCCGACGTCGGTTTTTACGGTGCTTACCCTGTACGAGCAGAACAGAACCAGATCGGCCCACTCCAGGACTAGAGCGGACGCCGCGCTGTGCAGCTTGGGCTGGTATCGGTCATAGGGCTCGGTTTCCGGCGAGTTGAACGCCTTTTGTTGGGCGTGCGCGATGATGATGACGTGCATGCCGCGCTCGACACGGAGCGCGTCCAGGCCCGCCATGACCTCCCGCCAGATGTCAGTGGCGGCAGTATAACCCTTGCCGTAGCCGGGGGTTTCAATGCTCGACCACGGCCCCTTGTCGTCGCCCCTGGCACAGGCTTCGGCCCAAATCTTGGGCTCCAGCCAGTCAGCGCTATCGACCACCACCGTCTTGTAGCCGTGATCCTCGGAGTACAGCGCCCCGATGCCGTCCATCACATCGGAATAGCTGGCCTTGGCCAAGTCCCACGAGTCGACGTCAAGGGTGCCGATACCGTCCTCGACGCAGAGGAACACGGGGCTTGGCGCGCTGGCGGCAAACGACGTCTTGCCAACGCCGTGACCGCCGTAGACCAGCGACCGCAATGGCGCCAGGGGCGCGCCACGGCGTCGCAGGCCCGCGAGGTTGATTGCCATCACGCGCACCTCTGCACTGTGGTATCGACGGAACCAGGATCAAAGTCGCCATCCGACGCGGGGGCGCCGATCAGATCGCCACCAGCCTTGCCCACATTGACCAGCTTTGGCACCATCGACTGGATTGCGCCGCCATATTGCAAGACATCGGACAGGCCATCGTGGATGCTATCCTCGATCCTGACCACTTGCCGTGAGACGTCCATCGCGTCTCCGTCACGCAAAGGGATGGTGAGGCAAAGACGGACGCGCAGCATCTTCGACATCACTTATCCCCCTTCTTGACAATCTTGTATTTTGCCTTTCCGGGCTTGACCGTCCGGGCTGGGGTGAATTGGTCCTTCAGTGGCTTCGGCCAATTGACGTAGGCCAGTTCCGGCACGCTGTAGGTTTTCTTGACCTGGAGATAAGACTCAAGGCGGTCATCAGGGTTTTCCCGACACCACCCCTCAACAACCGGGACCATCGCGGCCAACTTGGCCTGGTCCCACTCGACTTTCTTGTCGAGTTCTGAGACGACCTCATAGTCGTCATCCCCCGGATCATCGAACCGGACTGTGCCGACCGCCTTGTTCTGCTCGGCGCGCACGGCCTCCGCCTTATCCGCATATTTCAGCATCAGGGCGCCTCCGATCCAATCGTCGAGTTTTTTAGCGTGATTTTTCAATGCCTCGATATCTGCGACCAGCATCTCAAGTTGCCCCGCGGGCAGGTCGGAGACCTCCCCGATCGGCATCGTGATCACCTGGTCGACGGTAACGCGGTTGCTCATTGCGTTATCTCCTGCCTCACCTGGTCGAGAAAGAAAGCAGCGGCCTTGACCGTCGCCGAGGGTGGCCGCCCGGTATTTTGGGTATTCCCGAGCAGACCGCTGCTATGGGGACGCCGCACTTAGGCGCTTGATGTCGGCGGGATTGCCGCGACAGTCTCCGGTTGATACAGGTCAGCCCGCAGTGCTGCCGGCGAGAGCTTTCCCCGGCTAACTGCGACCAGAGCGGGCACCGCCTTGGCCGGGACTTGCCGGGCCGAGCCCCACTTTTTGATGGTGTGGACCGACACATTGAGGTCTTGGGCCAGGTCCGCCCAAGACTTCCGCGATTCTTTGAGGTAGGCTCGGATCGGGTTCATGGGGTGAACTATTGTGCCCCATTTGGGTCCTGGTCAATAAAAAAATGCCCGCATCGAGTATTTTTTGCGATGCCGCCGCCGCGCCGGCCGTGATCGCAAAAAAAATGGCCATGGGCCTGGAAAATTAACTATCTATTGACCCGATTTGGGCATATATGGGAACTATAGGACCCAAAAACGGCACGAAAAAACTGAGATGGAGCCCACCACCATGGAACCGGACGGAAAAGACGGCAGCGACCCAGAAAGCAAAAGTGACCTGAAAAACAATATTAAGGCACTTCGAAAGGCATTCGGTATATCTCGGACGGATCTCTCCAAGAAAATGGGCATACCAGTCTATATGCTCGGCAGATACGAGCGCGGAGAGCGCAGATTAAACGAGGATATTATTCGCAATGTGGCCATATGTCTTGGCGGCATCGATCCCGGACTCGTAATTTCCACATCGAGGATCGATGCCATGCAAATAGGCTCAGTCAAAGACTACATGACACTCTCCCCTGAAGACGCGGCGCTCGTCGATGATCTGGTATCCCGGCTATCACAGAAGGGGCGCGCCAAATGAGGCGCTGAAAGTGACGCAACAAAGCGCATAACTTTCTGTGCATCTTTTTCGTCCAATGCGGCCAGCCGGGCGAGATACTCGGCTGGCCTGTTTTTTCCTTCTTTCATTTGTTTGTGTGTCCTTACGTTTGCCCTGCTGATCGACACGCTATGGCTGATCGAGGGGGGCGTTAATACCACAATAAGTGCTCTTGGAACACCATACAATGGCACGACGATTCCGCGCCTGTCAGCCACTGGCAACACAGATACCTCAATGGGTGCGGTCTAAAATACAGTTTTTTTTACCCTATTTGGGTATTTTTAGCGTTGACATTGGACCCGTATCGGGCACACCTTGCGCGATGCAGCAGCGAGGTCACAGGCTCTATGCCCAAACAAAAGCAGATCAGAGGCGCGCAGGCAGGACGGGTTCCCTTAGTGACCGATAAGCAGGTCGCCGGCCTGCTGCGCGACCTCCAGAACCATGATGACGTTCTGGTTCCCCACCTTGGCGGCTGGCGGACGCGCAGCAGATTGGGGCACGTCAGATCGTCAATTGTCTTTGCCGCTATGGCAAGGGGCTTCCTCGCGGTCGGCAGGGGCGAAAAAGCGGCGACCGTGACCGACTACGGGCGCGCCTTTGCCAACATGCTAAACTGCAAACCAGATAGGGTTTAAGTCATGTCTATTTCCGCGACAGTCATCGCCGACAGCGTCAGCCCGGCCGGAATTCGACTGACCACGGTGCAGTACCGGGCGCCTCGGTGCATCCTGGCTGAAATAAACACACACCGCGCGTTCACCCGTAATGCCAGGTCCAGCCGGGCCGTTCCGACTGCGAAGTTGCTCGACAAATTCGCCCGCGTCGTCTCCGCTCTCGGCGGCGAGTTGGTCATCAAATGGAAGGACACCCCGCCATGAATGCGCCCCCCTCCCTCATAAGCACCAAAGAGGTCTATCGTCGGATCGGGCGCGGCAAAACATGGTTATGGAAGGCGATCAAGGAAGGCAGCTTCCCCGGTCCAGTAGTACAAAACAAGCGCGGCTGCTTATTCGCCGAGGCAGAAATTTCAGCGTGGATTTCTTCTGTTATCGCGCGTCGAGGCCAAGACCTTGCTCAATAAGTTGCTGGTTCCACCCTTCTAATGTAGTCCGTTTTTCGATAAGGTACTTATGGCGATTGTATATTCTGGCAACGCCTGAAATCTGGCCAGATACATGGTTCAAGCAAGCCTCGATGATATGGGGGTCACAGCCTTGCTCTGCGAGCCTGGTTGCAAAGGTTCGGCGCAAGTCATGAAACCTCCAATTTGAAACGCCAGAGAGCTTGTCGAGGCTGGTCTTGGCCTTGCTGTATCCAGAAATGTGCGCATTCTCGTTGCGGCGCGCCGGGAAAACGAACCCAGGATTATCTCCGGCAACGATTTCATAAGCCATGCCAACCAGCGGCACGAGTGACGCCGTGCCGTTCTTGGATCGCTCCGGCGGGATCGTCCAAATGATTCCCCGATATGAACCCCATGAGGCGTCCTGGATTTCCTCGCGCCTCATGCCGGCAACCTCGTCTCGCCGCTGTCCAGTCAAGATGAGCATCCTGACAAAGCGGCCCCAATCTCTCGATAGCCCTCCTGCGGCATGCCATATTTTGGCCAGCTCGTCGGCCGACAATACTCGGTCGCGTTCGTTTTCGTGAGCGGGCGGCGCCATATCGGCGGCGGGATTGCGAGTCAGGAGCCGCCGCCCTTCGGCGTCAGTGGCTGAAACGGCCCACCGGAACAGTTTCGAAATCAATGACCGGCTCCGATTCGCCGCGATAGCATGCCCCTCGTTGACGATGCTGGCTATAAGCGCCGCGATATCTCCGTGCGTAATCGAGTCGGCCGGACGATCGCCCCATGCCGGGACAAGCCGGTTACGGAGCCGAGCGGCGTCCTCTGCCCAGGTCCGCTTCCTGGGTTTTGCATATTCCTCGATAAAACGATCAGCCAAGGAAGAAAACGTGAGGGGATGCCTGAATCTATCGGGTGATGCCGGCCCGGCAGGATCGACGCCGCAAGCCACTTCGGCCGCCGCTTCACGGGCTCGCGCCCTGGCGTCGGCCAAGCCCAGCGCCGGAAATCTCCCAAGCGTCAAGCATCCTTTTTGCTCTTGGCCGCGGAGCCGGTAGCGAAAGACCCAGGATCGGCCGCCGGCTGCGGTGACCCTGATACCGAAACCAGGGACCAGCGCATCCCACAGCTCCAGGCGCCCAGACTCGGGCGGCTTGATACTGGCGACTCCCTTATCGGTGAATTTGACGGTGGCCATGCCCGCAGCATGGGGCGACGCCGAGCATGAGGCAAGCTATAGCGTCGTTCGCGGACGTTCGCATAGGCGCGCACATGTCCATCGTTGATTGGTCCCTATTTTGGTCCCCAATCTGGCCGCGAGCCCCTAAGAATTCACCTAACTCATTGAAAAATTTGGTGCGCCCGGCGGGATTCGAACCCACGGCCCCAGGATTAGGAATCCTGTGCTCTATCCTGCTGAGCTACGGGCGCCCGGACGGCATCCTAGCATCGCCCCCGGCCGATTTCAGCACAGAAGCACGGGCTGAGGCGGCAGATCGCGGGATGCCCGGGGGCGACGGGCGGGCGACGGGCGGGCGACGCGCCCGGCCGGGGAATCTCCAGGTCTGTCAGGTTAATACGATTGTCCGCTTGCCCTGGCCGATCCGAGACAATATTTTCGGTTTTACAGTTCTGAAATGCAGTCTGGCAGGCGAGTGTGGGTGATTTTCCGAATCTCCGGGGCAAACGGGTCCTGCTGGTGATCGCCGGCGGCATCGCCGCCTATAAATGCCTGGAACTGATCCGCCGGCTGCGCGAGCGCGGCTGCGGCGTGCGCTGCATTCTGACCCGTGGCGGTGCCGCCTTCGTCACGCCCCTGGCGGTTTCCGCGCTGACCGAGGACAAGGTCTACCAGGACCTGTTCTCGCTGACCGATGAGGCGGAAATGGGCCACATCCGGCTGTCGCGCGAGGCCGACCTGATGGTGGTGGCGCCGGCAACCGCCGACCTGATGGCCAAGATGGCGGCGGGTCTGGCCGATGACCTGGCCTCGACCGCGCTGCTGGCCACCGACAAGCCGGTACTGGCGGCACCGGCGATGAATGTCCGGATGTGGCAGCATCCGGCGACCCAGACCAATCTGAAAACCCTGGCCGAGCGCGGCGTCCGCTTCGTCGGCCCCAACGACGGCGACATGGCCTGTGGCGAATTCGGCCCCGGCCGCATGGCCGAACCGATGGAGATACTGGCGGCAATCGCCGCCTGTTTCAGCCTCGGCGGACCGCTGGCCGGGCTGAGGGCGCTGGTTACCAGCGGCCCGACCTGGGAGGCGATCGACCCGGTCCGCTTTATCGCCAACCGCTCGTCCGGCCGCCAGGGCCATGCCATCGCCGACGCGCTCGCCGGGCTCGGCGCCTCGGTGACTTTGGTCACCGGCCCGACCAACGAGCCCGACCCGCCCGGAGTCCGCGTGGTACCAATTCTGAGTGCCCGCGACATGCTGGCGGCCTGCCGCGCGGCACTGCCGGCCGACGTTGCGGTCTGCGCCGCGGCGGTCGCCGACTGGCGGGTCAAGGACCCGGCGGAACAGAAGATGAAGAAGGGGGCCGACGGCCCGCCGCGGCTCGAACTGACCGAAAATCCCGACATTCTGGCGACTTTGGCTCAACCGGGACCCGATCGCCCGACCCTGGTGATCGGCTTCGCCGCCGAGACCGAGCAGGTCGTCGCCCATGCCCGGGCCAAGCTCGCCCGCAAGCGCTGCGACTGGATCCTCGCCAACGACGTGTCGCCGGCCACCGGCACCTTCGGCGGCGCCCGCAACACCGTCCACCTGGTCCGGGGCGACACGGTAGCGGATTGGCCGACCATGACCAAGCAGGCGGTCGCGCAGCGGCTGGCCGCCGAGATCGCAACGGCGCTCGGTCGCACCGAGGGAGAGCGCGGATGACCGGCGCCCCCGCCCAGCCGATCGAAATCCCGCTGATGCGCCTGCCCCACGGCGAGGAACTGGCGCTGCCGGATTACGCCACCGCCGGCGCCGCCGGAGTCGATCTGGCCGCGGCGGTGGCGGCGCCACTGACCCTGCCGCCGGGCGCCCGCGCCCTGGTGCCGACCGGGATTGCGCTCGCCCTGCCCCAGGGGTTCGAGGGCCAGGTGCGGCCGCGCTCCGGACTGGCGCTCCGCCACGGCATCACCGTGCTCAACAGCCCCGGCACCATTGATGCCGACTACCGCGGCGAAATCGGCGTGATCCTGATCAATCTCGGTGACCAGCCCGTCACCATCGAGCGCGGCACGCGCATCGCCCAGCTGATCGTCGCGCCGGTGGCTCGGGTGGGCTGGCAGCCGGTCGCGATGCTCCCCGCCAGCCAGCGCGGCGCCGGCGGTTTCGGATCAACCGGCGGCGTCGAGATCACGGCCGCGGATCGCCAAGGATCTCCGTGATGCTGCGGATCTCGAAGAAGTTGATGTTCGCGATCGAGGCGGTGCTCGATATCGCCTACAATGCCGGCGACGAGACGGTGCAAAGCGGCGAGATCACCCGCCGGCAGGGCATCCCCAAGCGCTATCTCGAACAGGTGCTGCAGCAATTGGTGCGCGAGGGAGTCCTGGCCGGCGTTCGGGGGCCTCGCGGCGGCTATCGCCTCGCCCGCGAGCGCCGCCGCATCACCTTGGGTGAAATCGTCCGGGTGGTCCGCGCCATGGAACTCAGCAGCGACCCGGTGGAGGATCCGGCAGGATCCGACCTCGGCCACCGGGTGGTCCGCCCGCTGTGGGCCGAACTTCAGGAATCGTGCATGGCCAAGCTCGACGGGACCACGATCGAAGACCTCTGCCTGCGCGCGCGGAATGCCGGAGTTGCCTGCGAAGCGCGCGACAAGATCGATTTCAGCATTTGATCCCGGGAACGGCTGGGGTAAGCTTTTCAGACTTTATGTAAATTGGCCCGTTTTTACATTTCTTGGAGGGACAACCCATGGCGCCGGAATTCCGCGGCAAGATCTACGACAGCGTGCTCGGTACCATCGGCGCGACGCCACTGGTGCGTTTGAAGCGGCTGGCCGAAACGCTGGGCAGCGACGCCGATGTCGTCGGTAAATGCGAATTCTTCAATCCACTGTCCAGCGTCAAGGATCGCATCGGCCTGGCGATGATCGAGGCCGCCGAAGCCGAGGGCAGCCTGAAACCGGGCGCGACACTGGTCGAGCCGACCTCGGGCAATACCGGCATCGCCCTGGCCTTCGTCGCTGCCGCCAAGGGCTATAAACTGATCCTGACCATGCCCGAGAGCATGTCGGTCGAGCGGCGCAAGATGCTGAAACTGCTCGGCGCCGAGTTGGAGCTGACGCCAGCTGCGGAGGGCATGCGCGGCGCGATCCGGCGGGCCGAGGAGCTGGTGGCCAATCTGCCCAACGCGATCATGCCCCAACAGTTCAAGAATGCCGCCAACCCCAAGATCCACGAGCAAACCACCGCCGAGGAATTGTGGCGCGATACCGATGGCCAGATCGACGTGCTGATCAGCGGCGTCGGCACCGGCGGCACCCTGACCGGAGTCGGCCGGGTCCTGAAGCCGCGCAAGCCCGGCTTCCAGATCTTCGCGGTCGAGCCCGAAGACAGCCCGGTGCTGTCCGGCGGCATGCCGGGACCGCATAAAATCCAGGGAATCGGCGCCGGTTTCATCCCCGAGATCCTCGACACCCAGCTGATCGACGGCATCGTGCCGGTATCCAACCAGCAGGCCTTCGCCATGGCCCAGAAGGTTGCCCGGGTCGAGGGCCTGGCCGTCGGCATCTCGTCGGGAGCCGCACTCAGCGCCGCGTTCGAAGTCGCAGCGCGGCCGGAGATGAAGGGCAAGATGATCGTCGCCATCTTGCCTTCCTTCGCCGAACGCTATTTGTCCACCGCGCTGTTCGAGGGGCTGGAATAAGGCCGCCGGGGCCCCGGGGCCCGCTCGCGCCAGGTTGGGCCAACGGCCCGCTTCCCGGCGCTTCGCCGATCGATCGGGGGTGGCAGAAGGCTCGCCTGCGTCAAGGGTCGGCCCGGCGTGAAACCCGGAGCCGCCCCCAGGGTTCCATTGTGCCGGCCAGCCGATCTTGCTATATCAGCCCAAGGAGAGCGGGGACCCCACGTGGCCCCCGCGTTTCCGCGCCACTTCGGACGGCCACCATGACAAGACGACGGCGGATCTACGAGGGCAAGGCGAAGGTTCTTTTCGAAGGGCCGGAGCCTGGCACTCTGGTCCAGTATTTCAAGGACGATGCCACCGCCTTCAACAATCAGAAGCGGGGCACCATCACCGGCAAGGGCGTCCTCAACAACCGCATCTCCGAGTACCTGATGGTCCGGCTCGGGGAGATCGGCGTGCCGACTCATTTCGTGCGCCGCCTCAACATGCGCGAGCAGTTGGTGCGTGAGGTCGAAATCATCCCGATTGAGCTGGTGGTGCGCAACGTCGCCGCCGGTTCGCTGACCAAGCGCTTCGGCATTCCCGAAGGCACGGCGCTGCCCCGTTCGATCGTCGAATATTATTACAAGTCGGACGAACTGGGCGACCCGATGGTCTCGGAAGAGCACATCACCGCGTTCGGCTGGGCGACCCCGCCCGATCTCGACGACATGATGTCGCTGTCCTTGCGGATCAACGACTATCTCACCGGTCTGTTCCTCGGGATCGGCCTGCGCCTGGTCGATTTCAAGCTGGAATTCGGCCGGCTGTGGGACAATGAGGACATGCGGATCGTGCTGGCCGACGAGATCAGCCCGGACAATTGCCGGCTGTGGGACGTGAAGACCAACGAGAAGCTCGACAAGGACCGCTTCCGCCAGGACCTGGGCAAGGTCGAGGAGGCCTATCAGGAGGTCGCCCGCCGGCTCGGTATCCTGCCCGAGGGCGGCCCCGGCGACCTCAAGGGTCCCAAGGTGATGCAGTGAGCCAATCGGCAGTAACGGAATCAGCGGCATGAAGGCCAAGGTCCACGTCACCCTGAAGCGCGGCGTCCTGGACCCCCAGGGCAAGGCGATCGCCCACGCGCTGCACACGCTGGGCTTCGACCAGGTCGCCGATGCCCGCCAGGGCAAGGTGATCGAACTCGAAATCCGGGAGAGTGATGCCGTGGCGGCAAAGGCCGCGGTCGAGGCGATGTGTACCGCCCTGCTCGCCAACACCGTGATCGAGGACTACGCGATCGAGCTGGTCGACGCACGGGGCTGAACCGGCCGGGTGCCCGCCCGGATCATCGGAGGAACGCCGGCAGCCATGGCACCGAACCCCAAAGGCGAAGGCGTCGTGGTCGTTGGTGGCGGGATCACCGGACTGTCGCTGGCCTGGTTTCTGTCGCAGCGTGGCATCCCGGTGCGGGTGCTCGATGCCCAGGACGGCTGGGGCGGGGTGATCCGTTCGAGCCGGCGCAACGGCTACCTGATCGAACACGGCCCCAATTCGACCCTGCAGAAACCGGGGCGGGAGGACGACGCGCTCGGCCGCCTGATCGCCGGCGCCGGACTGGAGCCCGAGGTGGTCGCCGCCGGCGCGGCCGGCAGCAGACGCTATGTGATGCGCCGCGGCCACCTGATCGCCCTGCCTGCCTCGCCGCTGAGCTTCCTGACGACGCCGCTGTTTTCCTGGCGGGCGAAGGCCCGGCTGATGGCCGAGCCGTTCATCGCACGGGGCCGCGACGAAGAAACCATCGCCGATTTCGTCCGCCGTCGGCTGGGTCCGGAATTTCTCACCTACGCGATCCAGCCCTTCGTCTCGGGCGTCTTCGCCGGCGACGCCGAGCAGTTGTCGGCGCCGGCCGCGGTGCCGCGCATCCACGCGCTGGAGCAGCGCTACGGCTCGCTGATCCGCGGCGCGGTCGCACTGGGCATGGCGGCCAAAGGTGCCGGGATGCCGGCCGGACGGCTGCTGTCGTTCGAACAGGGCATGGCGACGCTGCCGCGGAGCCTGGTCGCACGGCTGCCCGAGGGCAGCTGCCGCAGCGGCTGCCGGGTGGTCGGCCTGGACCCCGAAGGGTCCGGCTGGACGCTGCGCTGGCAAGCAGACGGCGGCGGTGCCGGCGTGCTGCGCGCCGCCACTGTGGTGCTGGCGGTGCCGGCACCGGCCGCCGCGATCCTGGTCGAGGGGTTGTCGGAGGATGCGGCGCGCCTGCTGCGCAGCATCGCCTATGCCCCGATCGTCAGTGCCGCGATCGGCTTCGACCGCGCGGCGGTGCGCCACCCGCTCGACGGTTTCGGCTATCTGGTGCCACGCCCGGAACGCCGGCGCAGCCTGGGGGGGCTGTTCTCCAGCACGCTGTTCCCCGGCCGGGCCCCCGACGGCAAGGTTCTGATCACCACCTTCATCGGCGGCACCACCGATCTCGGCATCGCCGCCCTGGATGATGACAGCCTGATGTTCCAGGTCCTGGCCGATCTGGCCGCGGCAGTGGGCGCCGCCGGCATGCCCGAGCTTGGCCAGCTGACCCGCTATGCCCGGGCAATTCCCCAATACACCTTGGGACATCGCGAGCGGGTGGCACGAATCGACGAGCAACTGCGGTCCCACCGCTCGCTCTATCTGCAGGCGAGTTGGCGCGACGGCGTCTCGGTCGCGGACTGCGTCCGCAGCGCCGAGCGCTTGGCCGAGCGGATCGCCCTGACGGCAAAGGCGAGTTCCGGCTCCGAGGCTCCCGCCGGGCTCCAGGGCGCCGAATCGCTGGGCTGGCGCAGGCCGACGAAATAGGGACGCGAGAGCGGTGGACCAAGCCCAGATCCTTGCCGTGCTCGAGGCCGGCCTGTCGCATTGCCGGGTCGTCCTTACCGACCATGGCGGCCTGTTCGCGACGCTGTTCGCCGCCGGGCTGGTTGGCGGCACCAGCCACTGCGCCGGCATGTGCGGCCCCTTCGTCCTGGCCCAGGTGGCCACGCGGCTGGAAGCGGTCCCCGCGGCACGGATGAGCGAATTCCATCGGCTGGCCGGGGCGGCACTGGTGCCCTACCATCTTGGACGCGCCACCAGCTATGCCGCGATCGGGGCGGTTGCAGCCAGTGTCACCGGCAGCCTCGGTACCCTGCCCGGCCTGCCGATCGTGTCGGCGGTGTTGTTGGCGCTGGCGGCCCTCTTTTTCCTGATGTCGGCGCTGAACGGCATCGGCGTCTGGCTGCCCGAGTTCGACAGCGCACTGCTTCGCCGGTGGTCGGATCTGGTCGGCCGGCTGGCGCGACCGCTGTTCGTAGCGCCGCTCGGCTGGCGTGGTTACGCGCTCGGGCTGGCGCTGGGCTTTATCCCGTGCGGCCTGCTCTACGGAGCGGTGGCCGTGGCCGCGGCCAGCGCCGACCCGATTGCCGGCGCCTTCGGCATGGCGGCCTTCGTCGCCGGCACGGTTCCCAGCCTGATTGCGGTCGGGCTCGCCGGCCATCTCGCCGGCCGAGCCTGGCACGCCGCAGTCGCGCGCGCGGCCCCTGTGATCATGGCGGTCAATGCCGGGGTGCTCGGCTTTATGGCCTATCGCCAGATATTTTAACGCGGTGCAGCAAAGGTTTGATTCATCTCAATTTGATTTGCATTGCCTTGTTGCCGGCAATGGTTGCAGAGTACTGATGATTTTTGAGGCAAAATGGCGGGCGTAACGTCCGTCGATCCCGCGAGGCACGCTAGAGTGCTCTATCAGCTTTACGATTTTCACCGGGCCGCGCTGAAACCGATGCGGATGTGGGCGGAAGCGGCTCAGACCGTATTCCAGAATCCCTACCTGCCTACGTCCTATACCGGCTTCGGTCGGGCGGTCGCCGCCGGCGCCGAGATGCTGGAACGGTCGACTCGCCGGTTCGGCAAGCCGGAGTTCGAGCTGACCTCGACCATGATCGGCGGTCACAAGGTCGATGTCACCGAGCAGGTGGTGTTGTCCAAACCGTTCTGCGAATTGCGCCATTTCAAGCGCACCGGCGATCGCTACGATCCCAAGGTGCTGCTGGTGGTGCCGATGTCCGGCCATCATGCCACCCTGCTGCGCGGCACGGTCGAAGCGCTGCTGCCTGAGCATGATGTTTACGTCACCGACTGGGTCGATGCCCGGCTGGTACCGGTGGCGCGGGGGCCGTTCGACCTTGATGACTACATCGCGTATATCATGGAGTTCCTGCAGGTCCTGGGGCCTGAGACCCATGTCGTCGCGGTGTGCCAGCCCGCGGTGCCGGTCCTGGCAGCGGTATCGCTGCTGGCCCAGGGCGGGGATGCCTGCCAGCCGGCAAGCATGACCTTGATGGGCGGACCGATCGACGTCACCGCAGCACCGACCATGCCGAGCCGGCTGGCCCAACAGCACCCTGTGGAGTGGTTCGAACGTACCGTGATCTCGTCGGTGCCGCCCTATTACCCCGGCGCCTTCCGCAAGGTATTTCCGGGCTTTATCCAACTCTCCGGGTTCATGTCGATGAATCTCGACCGCCACATCGGCGCCCATATCGACCTGTTCCGGCACCTGATCCAGGGCGACGGCGAGTCTGCTGAAGGCCACCGCCGGTTCTACGACGAGTACCTGTCGGTGATGGACCTGCCGGCGGAATTCTATCTGCAGACCGTCGCCACGGTGTTCCACCGCCACGACCTGCCGCGCGGAACTCTGCGCTGGCGCGGCGCGAAGGTCGAGCCGGCGGCGATCCGTCAGACCGCGCTGATGACGGTCGAAGGCGAACGTGACGATATCTCGGCGCCGGGCCAGACCGTCGCCGCCCAACGCCTGTGTTCGGGAATTCCGGCCAATCGCCGGGATAGCTTCCTGGCCCGTGATGTCGGCCATTTCGGTATGTTCAACGGCCGCCGCTGGCGCGAAGTCATCATGCCGCGGGTCCGCGCCTTCATCCGCCGCAACGACCCCGGCATCAACGCCCTGCCCGCCGCAGCGGATTGAACCGGCGGCTGATCGAAGCGATGGAAGCCGCCCCTGCCTCGCCCTCAGCGGGCGAGGCAGGAGTGGCCGCGCAGCGTTAGGCACGGCGCGGCATCAGTACCCAATAGTCGAGGTCGAGCAGAACCGCAGGGTCGTGCTTACCATCGGGCCCGACGCCGGGGAACTCGGCGCAGGGCTTGTCCTTGACCGCGAAGCTGCGCAGGCGCAGCGCCCCCAGATCGCTGCGACCCGGCAGCGGTTGGACATCCGTGACCTCTGACCAGGCGTAGATGGTGTCGCCGGCAAAACACGGGCTGACATGGCGGCCGCCGTTGATCGCGGCGACCCGGACCGCATTGCCCAGGCCATTGAAGCTCAAGGCGCGGGTCAGGCTGATGATGTGGCCGCCATAGATCAGGCGCTTGCCGAAGCGGCCCTGGCGCTCGGTATGGGCGTTGAAATGGACCTTGGCGGTGTTCTGGTAGAGCCTCGTTGCGGTGGCGTGCTCGGCCTCCTCGATGGTCATGCCGTCGACATGGTCGATGCGCTCGCCCTTGCGATAGTCCTCCCAGAAATGAGGCGAACCGGCCGCAACCGCGTCGTAGCCGGCCAGGCTGGAGAAAGGCGGCGCCACCAGATCTTCGACCGCAACACTGTCGGCCAGTTTGGGCACTACCGCCTCGGGCGCCGGGTGGGCGGTGTCGCGCTTGCGCACCATGACCCAGCGGCAATAGTCGAGCACGGTCTCGCCGCGCTGGTTGGTGCCGACCGAACGGACATAGACCGTGCCGGTCTGGTGGTTGGAGTTCTCCTTGAGGCCGATCACCGTGGTTTTCGACTGCAGGGTATCGCCGGGATAGACCGGTGCGCCGAAGTGGCCCTGGGCGTAGCCGAGATTGGCGACGGCATTGAGCGAGATGTCGGGCACGGTCTTGCCGAACACCAGATGGAAGACCAGAATGTCGTCGACCGGCGCCTGATCGAGCCCGAGCGCCTGGGCAAAAGTATCGGCGCAGTGCAGGACAAAACGCGACCCGAACAGCCCGAGATAGAGGGCGACGTCACCCTCGGTCACGGTCCGCGGCGTCGCATGCACGATCTCTTGTCCGACCGAGAAGTCCTCGAAGAAGTTTCCGGGGTTGGTTTTCAGCATGGGCGGCAGCCTCTGTTGAACGAGCCTTACTGCGAAGGCCTCTGATTAGCAAAGATTCCCTGATAACCCTTTTCAGGGGTCCCTGTCGTCATTTCGAAGATCAGCTGGCAAATCCGCATCCCAGGAGACAGCCAGATTTCGTGGGGACCATGATTTACGATTTCAAGCTGTATCTGACCCTGAAATCCGGCGTGAATGGTCGGTGCGGTAACGTGGATGCCGATTCCCAATCGAGCCAGAGAGCTTTTTCCCTCGACGCGCGCAGCCAGCCGCGATTGGATTGGCAGGGAAATCACTTCTTGTGTCCAGCCAAGGAGAACATCACTGTGTTTGAGGATGAAGTCCGGGGCAGCTTCGACTTCGTGACATAGAATATCTGCTACCTGGAGGTAACTGAATCCAGGTTGGCCCGGCCGGATCGGAACACCGGCCGCAGACTTCCAACGTTTGGCTTTATCTCCCAAGCACAGATCGACGCTTGTCGATGCAAACGCACTTTCACCAGGTTTAGGGTCAATGGTTATCTGACCGGTATGCAATGCGATCTGTATCTCCCGATCAGTCAGTATCACGGCGCGTCCCCATCAGGCCAACGCTGAAAGTGGTACCCAAATGCGCCATTGCCCGGTCACGGACTCGCGCGGCAACTCGATGAGCGCACGTTTCGCCGCGGGATCGCTTTGGAGGGTCGAGCCGACTTCGATCATGTTATGAAGGATTGACGGCTTGTATACAATGACCTCTTCGCCATGACCGTCGGCGGTCTGAATGCTGACCACGGCTTCTGCCGGGCCCGGACCGTCCATCTCAAATTTGCATTTCACGCGCATCTCCGACTCCCTCCGTATCAAGCCGCAATTGTGCCATTTGCTGACCCAGTGCACAATATCTATGACACAATGGAAAGGGAGGTCCGGAGGGCCGCCGGCCCTCCGGCCTTTATTGTTGCAGGCGCCTCTCAGAAGCCGTATTCGGCCGCCTTTTCAGGGTCCTTGGCCGCAACCATGCGTGCCAGGTCGACGATCACCTTGGACTGCTTCCAGGTGGCGTCGTCCTGCATCTTGCCGTCGAGCATGACCGCGCCGGCGCCGTCCGGCATCGCTGCGAGCACACGGAGCGCGAAACTGACCTCCTTGGGGTCCGGGCTGAACACCTTCTTGGAGATGCCGATCTGGCTGGGGTGCAGGGTCCAGGTCCCGCAGCAGCCGAGCAGGAAGGCATTGCGGAACTGGGATTCACACGCCGCCGGATCGGAGAAATCGCCAAACGGGCCGTACCAGGCGCGCAGGCCATTGGCCAGGCAGGCATCGACCATGCGGGCGATGGTATAGTGCCACAGGTCCTGCTGATAGAAATCGCGCGCGGCCTGGCCTTCGACCGGATCGGCCAATACGCCGTAGAACGGATGGCCGCCACCGACCCGGGTGGTCTTCATGCCGCGTGAAGCGGCGAGGTCGGCAGGCCCCAAACTCATCCCATTGAGGCGCGGGCTGGCCGAGGCGATCTCGTTGACATTCTTGACCCCCTGGGCGGTTTCCAGGATGGCGTGGATCAGGATCGGCTTCTGGATGTTGTGTTTGGCTTCGACCTGAGCCAGCAACTGATCGAGATAATGCAGATCCCACGGCCCCTCGACCTTGGGCAGAATAATGCAGTCGAGCTTGTTGCCGACCTCGGCGACGATCTGCAACACGTCCTCGAGCATCCACGGGCTGTTGAGTGCATTGATCCGGGTCCACACGCCGGTCGCGCCGAAATCGGTCTTGCGCACCACGTCGATGAAGCCGGCACGGGCGGCTTCCTTGGCCTCCAACGGGATGGCGTCTTCGAGATTGCCAACCACGACGTCGACCTGTTTGGCCAGATCGGACATCTTGGCGCGCACCTTCTCCAGGTGCGGCGGGAAGAAGTGGAGCATGCGCTCGAGCCGGACCGGCAGTTCGCGCAGCGGCATCGGGGCACCAATCGCGAGCGGCTTGTAGAAATTCTGGGGCAGCTTCATCGAATTGTCCTTCATTCTTGCTGGTGACATTCTTGCTGGTGGCATTCTTGCTGGTGGCATTCTTGCTGGTGGCATTTTTGCTGATAACGTTGATCTGATCAGTTGGCCTGATCTTGAGCGGCGAGAAAGGCTTGGGCTTCTTCTTTACGCTCGAACACGTGTGGGGCGATATTGCGGCGAGAGAATGCCTCGCCCAATTTCATCCGCATGAAGGCACTGGTGGCATAACGCGTGATGGTCGTGTAATAACGATCGAGGAAATATTTGTCCATTTCGGCATAATCATCATAGATCGCCTCGTCGATCCGAAAGTCCTCGTAATTGACGAAGACGCCAACCCGTTTGCCGATTTGCTGGCATTTCTGTTCGATCAGGCTGCGGATCGCCTCGATATCTTCCTTTACCCTGAGATACATGCCCTCGAAGTTGAGGAACAGGGTGTTGCGCTGGGCGTCGTAGCTGATCCGGTCGGGCAGATCGAGATTGAGCAGCAGGACCTCCAGCCCCATCGGCTCGGGCCGGAAAATGCGGGCATCCATCGCCACCGGCTCGCGCATCAGCGGCTTGAAGTCCATGTGGGCCAGGATGTCGCGCTCGATATCGATGCCCGGGGCGACCTCGATCAGTGCCAAGCCACGCCGCACCCGGCGGAACACGCAGCGCTCGGTGACGTAAAAGACCGGCTTGCCGCGGTCATAAGCGTATTGGCCGTTAAACGTCACCTGGCGCACCGTCTCGACGAATTTGCGCTCGCGGCCCTCCTCGACGATGCGCAGTTTGCCGTCCTCGATCGCGATCTTGAGCCCGCCGGCGGTGAAGGTGCCGGCGAAGATGATGCGGCGGGCGTTCTGGCTGATATTGATGAAGCCGCCCGCCCCCATGATGCGGTTGCCGAAGCGGCTGACATTGACATTGCCCTGGGCGTCGCACTCGGCCATGCCGAGGCAGGTCATGTCGAGCCCGCCGCCGTCATAGAAATCGAACTGCTGGTTCTCGTCGAGCACGGCATCGGCATTGATCCCGGCGCCGAAGCTGGGGCCACTGGCCATGATGCCGCCGATCGCCCCGGCTTCGACGGTCATGGTGATGTATTTTTGAATCTTTTCTTCCGACGCGACCGCGGCGACGCCTTCGGGCACGCCGACACCCAGATTGACGATGCCGTTGGGCGGCAGCTCAAAAGCGGCACGGCGCGCGATGATCTTGCGGGCGTCGAGCGGGATCGGCTTCAGCGCATTGGTCGGCACCCGGATGGTGCCGGACAGGGCCGGATCATATTGAACCTGCAGGTTCATCTTGTGGTCTTCGGGCGGCGCCACCACGATCGCGCCGATCAGAATGCCGGGGATGCGGACATCCTTGCGCGGCAGCGTGCCCCATTCGGCGATCCGCTCGACCTGGGCGATCGCCACGCCGCCACTGTTGGTCGCGGCCATCGCCATCGCCAGGTTGTTGAGGGTCAACGCCTCCTTTTCCATGGTGATGTTGCCGCGCGGGTCGGCGGTGGTGCCGCGGACCAGGGCGACGGTCACCGGCGCGACCTTGTAGAAAAGCCATTCCTCGCCGTCGATCTCGACCAGCTTGACGATGTCCTTGGTGGTCATCGGATTCATCCGCCCACCCTCGTAGCGCGGGTCGACGAAGGTGTGCAGCCCGACCTTGGAGAACGAACCGGGCTTACCCGCGGCGAGGTCGCGGAACAGCTGGGCGATGATGCCCTGGGGCAGGTTGTAGGCCTGAATCTTGTTGTCGAGCGCCAGCTGGTAGACCTTGGGCATCCGCCCCCAGTGGCCGGCGACCACCCGCTTCAACAGGCCCTCGTGGCCCAGATGGTTGAGCCCGGCCTCTTTGCCGTCGCCTTGGCCCGCGACCGCGAACAGGGTCAGGTTGCGCGGGCTGCCGGTGGCAAGGAAGCGCCGCTCCAGCGCCTTCAGCAGGGTTTCGGCAATCCCGGTCTGGACGAAGCCGGTACTGGAGATGGTATCGCCATCGCGGATCAGCGCGACGGCTTCGTCGGCAGAGACGATTTTGTTACGCATGGCGCAGCTTCCCCCGGGCGCAGGCGCGCCTTATCTTTCGCGGCGCTCTTGGTGAGGCACCGTCGCCGGCCCCTCGTCCGGAGCGGACCGTCACTATGCGGGATCCGCAAAACGGTTGCATCGGAAAACAGCGGCCGCCGCTCGCGCCGCCGCCGCGGAGCCCGGATCGTCGCCGGGCCTCAGGCGCTGATGCGCAGTCCGCTTGAGCCGGTTGCCGCGGTTGTGGCGTCGGCAGAGCCACCGCCGGCCAGCGCGATCTTCATCGCCTTATAGGAGGTTCCGACGGATTCCTCGGACTCGGCGATGCTCTGTTTTATCTTACGCATGCCATCCCGTGACGACAGCCCCTGGGTGAGCAGCAACTTGAGCCCGACCTCCTTCACCATCTTCTTGATTTTGTTGATGATTCGATAGGCATCATAGAAGTATAACTCGTCCGGGTCCTTTGGCGCATCCTTCGGTTCGGCGTCGTCGTCACCGAGCGGCGCCTCGGCCGCCTTGGCCTTGATATCCTCGAGCTGCTTGTCCAGGTCCCGCGGGTCGAGCGATTTGGCGGCAGCCTGGGGATCGGCCGCCACCTTGTCCGCCGTCGCCTTGGCATACTCCTTGGCGTCCTTGGCGATCTCCCGCGCCAGTTCGGCGGCCCCGGTCGCGATGCGGCCGTAGTCGTTGCCCCACAGGCGCAACAGCTTCAGGCGCTTTTTCGCCTCGTCCAGCTTGAGCCGGAGAAAGGTCTTGGTGTCCTCGGCGGCTTTGGCCTTGGCCGCTTTGATCGTGGCCAAAGCATCCTTGGTGTCGGCGGCATCCTTGGCAGCACGGGCGGCGCCGTCGGCCGAGACGATGGTAATCACCGGCGTGTCCGAGGCGACGGTGCGCGCTGACACGTCCTGTGCCGCCGGCCGCGCCGGCTTGGCCGCAGCCGCCGACCCGCCGGCTGCAGTCGCACGCGGGGTGGTGGAATTGCCGATGCTGTCGACCATGGCGTTCTGCCTCGATCCTCTTTCGGTCGCCGGAGAAGGCGCTCTCTGTCATCGTGCTGCCGGGTTCCTTGCGGAAATCTTAATTTTTATTAAGGGTTGGGTTGGCGTCGCGACCGTGGCGAAAAGCCTTGCCAGAAATCCCGGACGGGCCGCGATCGATAGTTTTGTCACCGCCGCTTAATGGAGCAGCGCGATCGACTGAGCCCATGCCAGGGCTGCCCGACGGCGATGACCGGCAGCAGAGCCGCACTCGCCGGGAAGAGCGGCGGTCCCGAGCCGCTTTTCTCAAGACCGAGGCCCCGCTACCCCGACCGACGCGCTGAGCCACCCTCTGGCGGCACGGATCGAGGCGGTGGAGGGGTGCAGGGCAAAAGGGTCGCGTTCTGTGCAATACTGGCGTCCCGGGTTCGGCGCCCGCGCAAGCACCCGGATCGCCAAATAAACGATTGAAGCCTATCCAATTCGCGGACGGACTGTCGTATCCTTGGACCGAACGGCCGAGGCCGGGTCGGCACGGATAAAACGCGGGAGGTGGGGCATGAGGGCAGCGGCAGCACGGTGGCTTGGGGCGGCGATGGTGGTAGCGCTGTCGGCGGCACCGGGTGAGGCGGCACAGCCGAACTGGCCGGCGACGCTCACGCTGGCGACTGCCTCGGCCGGCGGCACCTATTATGCTTATGGCGCCGGCTTGGCCAGGATGCTGACCCGCGAGCTCAATGTTCCGGTCGCGCTGCGCACCACCGAAGGGCCGCAGGAAAACATCCGGCTGATCGAATCCGGCGAGGCCCAGATCGGCTTCGTCACCATGGGCGTGGCGCTGCAGGCGTGGAACGGCACCGGCGACTGGACCGGCGGTCACCAGTTCCGCGCACTCCGGGCAACCTTTCCGATGTACGATACCCCGTTCGAATTCGTGGTGCGCTCCGACTCCGGCTTCACCTCGCTGGCCGACCTCGCCGGCAAGCGCCTGGGGGTTGGCCCCCACGGCGGCACCGCCGGCACCTACCTGCCCAAATTCCTCGAGGTGCTGGGCATCCCGGCGACACTGGTCAACGGCAGCTGGGCCGAGTTGGCGGCGGGATTCGAGGCCAAAACCATCGATCTGCTGGCGCCGGCCGGCGGCGTGCCGTTCCCGGCGGTGGCCGGGCTCGATGCCAAGAAGCTGGTCGAGCCGCTGCCGCTGACCGCCGCCCAGGTGCTGGCGCTGCGGCTGGCCATGCCCGAACTCGGCGCTTCGGTGATTCCGGCCGGCAGCTACCCGTCGCTGAACCGCAGCTACCCGACCGTCGGGCTCTACAACTTCGCGGTGGTCAGCCAGGATCTGCCGAGCGACCTGGTCTACGAGATGGTCGAGGCGGTGTTCGACCATCACGACGAACTGGTCCAGGCCCATCCCGCGGCCGCCGCCACCATCCCGGCCAATTTCGTCCGCAACGGCTTCCTGCCCTATCATCCGGGCGCGATGCGCTGGTACGGCAATGCGGTGGCGCCCGGCGTGATGCTGGCGGACTGAGCGGTCCGGCCGGCCGCCGACCGTTTGCTTGCCATTGGTTTCTTTGTCATCTAAATCTTTAGCGGGTCAAGGCACGCCTGCAAGTCCGCCGCACGTCGGTTCGTGTCCGGCGAAAGAGCGGCCCCAGGCGCCAGGAAGGAATTGAGGCATGGACACCAACGCCGACAGCGATCCGATCGAAACCCGAGAGTGGCTGGACGCGCTGGACGGCGTGGTCGCGGTCGAGGGTGCGCCGCGCGCGGCGTTCCTGGTCGGCGAGGTCGCCCGCCAGGCCCGGCGCCACGGGGCATCGCTGCCGTTCTCGGCGACCACGCCCTATCTCAACACCATCCCGCCCGAGGCCCAGCCAGCCCATCCCGGCGACCGCGCGATCGAACACCGCATCCGCTCCTATATTCGCTGGAACGCGCTGGCGATCGTGATGCGCGCCAACAAGAAGAGCTCGGAGCTGGGCGGCCATATCGCCAGCTTCCAGTCCTCGGCCCTGCTCTACGACACCGGCTTCATGCATTTCTGGCACGCCCCCGGCCCTGAGCATGGCGGCGACCTGATCTATGTCCAGGGCCACACCGCCCCCGGCATCTACGCCCGCAGCTTCGTCGAGGGCCGGCTCAGCGAAGACCGCTTGCTGAATTTCCGCCAGGAGGTCGACGGCACGGGGCTCAGCTCCTATCCCCACCCCTGGCTGATGCCCGACTACTGGCAGTTCCCCACGGTGTCGATGGGTCTGGGGCCGCTGATGGCGATCTACCAGGCGCGCTTCCTCAAATACCTCGGTGGCCGCGGCATGGCCAAGACCGAGGGACGCAAGGTCTGGGCGTTTCTCGGCGATGGCGAATGCGATGAGCCGGAGAGCCTGGGGGCGATTTCGCTCGGCGGGCGCGAGCGGCTCGACAACCTGGTATTCGTGATCAACTGCAACCTGCAGCGGCTCGATGGCCCGGTGCGCGGCAACGGCAAGATCGTCCAGGAATTGGAAGGGGTGTTCCGCGGCGCCGGCTGGAACGTGATCAAATGCCTGTGGGGCTCGGGCTGGGACCGCCTGCTCGCCAAGGATTCTTCCGGGATTCTGCTGAAGCGGATGGAGGAATGCGTCGACGGCGAATACCAGGACTTCAAGTCCAAGAACGGCGCTTATGTCCGCGAACACTTCTTCGGCAAATACCCCGAACTGAAGGCGATGGTCGCCGACATGAGCGACGACCAGGTCTGGGGCTTGGTGCGCGGCGGCCATGATCCGGCCAAGGTCTATGCCGCCTATCACGCCGCGGCCAACCACAAGGGCCAGCCCAGCGTCATCCTGGCCAAGACGGTCAAGGGCTATGGCATGGGCGAGGCCGGCGAAGGCCAGAACATCACCCATCAGCAGAAGAAGATGGGCGAGGCCAGCCTGAAGGAGTTCCGCGACCGCTTTTCGCTGCCGCTGACCGACGAGCAGCTGAAGGAAATCCCGTTCCTGAAATTCGCCGAAGGCAGCCCGGAACTCGACTATCTGCGCGAGCGGCGCCGGGCGCTGGGTGGCGCCCTGCCGGCACGGCGGCAGAAATCGACCGCGCTGGAGGTGCCGCCGCTGACCGCGTTCTCGGCCCAGCTGATGCCGACCGAAGGCCGCGAGATCAGCACCACCATGGCCTTCGTGCGTATTCTCAACACGCTGCTGCGCGACAAAAAGATCGGCCGCCACATCGTGCCGATCGTGCCCGACGAAAGCCGCACCTTCGGCATGGAGGGGATGTTCCGCCAGTTCGGCATCTTCTCCCAGCTGGGCCAGCTCTATCGCCCGGAGGACGCCAACCAGCTGATGTTCTACAAGGAGGACAAGTCCGGCCAGATCCTCCAGGAGGGCATCAACGAGGCCGGTGCCATGTCGTCCTGGCTGGCCGCCGCCACGTCCTACAGCAGCAACGACGTGCCGATGATCCCGTTCTACATCTATTATTCGATGTTCGGCTTCCAGCGTACCGGCGACCTCGCCTGGCTGGCCGGCGACATGCGCGCGCGCGGCTTCCTGATCGGCGGTACCTCGGGCCGGACCACGCTGAATGGCGAAGGGCTGCAGCACGAGGATGGCCACAGCCACGTCATCTCCGCAACCCTGCCGACTTGCGTCTCCTATGATCCGACCTTTGCCCACGAGGTCGCGGTGATCGTCCAGGACGGCTTGCGCCGGATGGTCGCCGAGCAGGAGGACGTGTTCTACTACCTGACCACGCTCAACGAGAATTACGAGCATCCCGGCCTGCCCGCGGGCAGCGAGGCCGGCATCGTCAAGGGCATGTACCTGTTCCGCGAAGGCGAGCCGACCAAACCGGGCCAGCCGCGGGTGCAGTTGATGGGCTGCGGGTCGATCCTGCGCGAAGTGATCGCCGGAGGTGACCTGTTGAGTCGGGATTGGGGCGTGGCGGCGGATATCTGGAGCGTGCCCAGTTTCACCGAACTGGCGCGCGATGCCGCCGATGTCGAGCGCTGGAACCTGCTGCACCCGGCCGAGACGCCGCGCCAGAGCTGGGTCGAACAGTGTCTGGACGGCCGGGTCGGCCCGGCGATCGCCGCCACCGACTATATCCGGATGTTCGCCGAACAGATCAGGCCCTATCTGGGCCGGCGTTACCGCGTGCTCGGCACCGACGGCTACGGCCGCTCCGACTACCGCAAGCGGCTGCGCGACTTCTTTGAAGTCGATCGGCACTGGGTGGTGCTGGCGGCGCTCGACAGCCTGGCCAGGGACGGGACAATCCCGGCGTCGCGGGTCGCCGAGGCGATCGCCAAATACCAGATCGACCCGAACAAGCTGAACCCGATGCGGGTGTGAGCGGGTCGAAACCAGATTACGCAAACAACAATCCCGGCCACGTCGTGGTTCCGGGCGTCGGGAGGAAGACATGGCGATTGAGATCACGGTTCCCGACATCGGGGATTTCAAGGATATCCCGATCATCGAAATCCATGTCGCGCCCGGCGACGCGAGCAAGGCCGACGACCCGCTGATCACGCTGGAGAGCGACAAGGCGACCATGGACGTGCCGGCGACCGAGAGCGGCACGGTTACCGAATTGCTGGTCAAGCTGGGCGACCGGGTCAGCGTCGGCTCGCCGATCCTGCGTCTGGCCGATGCCGGCGGCGTCTCCGGGGCGCCGACCTCGGTGCTGCCGCAACAGGATCCGCCGCCGGCGTCGATTGCCCCGCCGGTCGTAGCGGTGGCGGCGCCGAGCGGCGTCGACGATGGCACCGTCCATGCCAGCCCGGCGGTCCGCCGTCTGGCGCGCGAGCTCGACGTCGACTTGAGCAAGCTCAAGGGCAGCGGCGAGAAGGGCCGGATCACCAAAGACGACGTCAAGGCGTTCCTGCGCGGACCGGCGACGCCGGCGCCCGCCGCAGCCCCGGCCGGTGGCATGGGCATCCCGGAAATTCCGCCGACCGATTTTGCCAAATTCGGCCCGATCGAAACCAAACCGCTGGCCCGGATCAAGCGGATTTCCGGGCCGTTCCTGCACCGTTCCTGGCTCAATGTCCCCCACGTCACCCATGGCGACGAGGCCGATATCACCGATCTGGAAGCCTATCGCAGTGAGCTCGACGCCGCAGCCAAGGCCGACAGACAAGCACCCTACCGCGTCTCGCTGCTGCCGTTCCTGATGAAGGCCTGCGTCTCGGCGATGAAAGCCTGGCCGGAGTTCAACAGCTCGCTGTCGCCGGAAAAAGACGCGCTGATCTACAAGCAGTATTTCCACATCGGTATCGCGGTCGACACCCCCGAAGGACTGGTGGTGCCGGTGTTGCGCGACGTCGACCGCAAGGGCGTGGTCGAGCTGTCGCGCGAATTGGGCGCTGCCTCGGCCCGTGCGCGCGACGGCAAGCTGGCGCCGACCGAGATGCAGGGCGGCTGCTTCACGATTTCGTCGCTGGGCGGGATCGGCGGCATTGCCTTCTCGCCGATCGTCAATGCCCCGGAAGTCGCAATCCTCGGCGTCGTGCGCTCCAAGATGGCGCCGGTGTGGGACGGCGCCACCTTTGTGCCGCGGCTGATGCTGCCGCTGTGGGTGTCCTATGACCACCGGGTGATCGACGGCGCGCTCGCCGCCCGCTTCACCCGGCATCTCTGCACCCTGCTCGAGGATGTCCGCCGCTTGGTGCTCTAGGCGGGCGGAACGGGCGACGGGAGAACAATCATGGCAGTCGACATCAAAGTCCCCGACATCGGCGACTTCAAGAACGTGCCGGTGATCGAGGTTCACGTAACGCCGGGCCAGACGGTCGAGGCCGAGGAAACGCTGATCACGCTGGAGAGCGACAAGGCGACCCTGGACGTGCCGTCGCCGTCGGCAGGCACCGTCGCGGCGGTCACGGTCAAGCCCGGCGACAAGGTCTCGGAGGGCGATGTCATCCTGACCTTGGAATCTGCCGCGGCGGCTCCGCCACCGGTAACGGCCCCCAAACCCGCCGCAACCGGCGCCGCCGATCTCCACGCCGAAGTGCTGGTGCTGGGTGCCGGCCCGGGCGGCTATACCGCGGCGTTTCGCGCCGCCGACCTCGGACGCAAGGTGGTGCTGGTCGAGCGCTGGCCGATCCTGGGCGGGGTCTGCCTGAATGTCGGCTGCATTCCGTCCAAGGCGCTGCTCCACGCTGCCAAGGTGATCGCCGAAACCCGCGAGATGGGCGACCATGGGATCAGTTTCGCCGCGCCGAAAATCGATATCGACCAGCTGCGCGGCTGGAAGGACGGCATCGTCAAGCGCCTGACCGGCGGGCTGTCCGGCCTGGCCAAGCAGCGCAAGGTGACCGTGATCACCGGCGAGGGCCGCTTTGCCGGCCCCAACCAGCTTGCCGTGACCGAACCCGGCGGCACCATCCGGACCATTTCCTTCGACCAAGCGATCATCGCCGCCGGCTCGGAGCCGGTCACCCTGCCCTTCATCCCGCACCACGACCCGCGGGTGATCGATTCCACCGGCGCTTTGAAGCTGAAGGACATCCCGGCGCGCCTGCTGGTGATCGGCGGCGGCATCATCGGCCTGGAGATGGCGACGGTCTACCACGAGCTCGGCTCCAAAGTGACCATCGTCGAGTTGATGGACCAGATCATCCCCGGCGCCGACAAGGACATCGTGACCCCGCTCTACAAGCGGATCGCCAAGCAGTACGAAAATATTTTTCTGAAGGCCAAGGTGACCGGGGTCGAGGCGACGCCGGACGGGCTGGTGGTCCGCTTCGAGGGGGGCTCGGCACCGACGCAAGACCGCTTCGATCAGATTCTGGTGGCGGTTGGCCGCCGGCCCAACGGCGGGTTGATCGGCGCCGCTGCCGCCGGGGTTGCGGTCGACCAGCGCGGCTTCATCGCCACCGACCGCCAGATGCGCACCAACGTGCCCCATATCTTCGCGATCGGTGACGTGGTCGGACAGCCGATGCTGGCGCACAAGGCGGTCCACGAAGGCAAGGTCGCGGCCGAGGCAGCCTCGGGTCAGAAGAGCTTCTTCGATGCCCGGGTGATCCCCTCGGTCGCCTATACCGATCCCGAAGTCGCCTGGGTCGGCCTGACCGAGAACGAGGCCAAGGCCAAGGGCCTCAAGGTCGGCAAGGGCGTGTTCCCCTGGGCGGCCAGCGGGCGGTCGCTCTCGCTCGGCCGCGACGAGGGCTCGACCAAGCTGTTGTTCGACGAGGAAAGCCAGCGCGTGCTCGGCTGCGGCATCGTCGGCCCCAACGCCGGCGACCTGATCGCCGAAGCGGCGCTGGCGATCGAGATGGGCGCCGATGCCACCGATATCGGTCTGACCATCCACCCCCACCCGACCCTGTCGGAGACCATCGGCATGGCCGCCGAAATGTTCGAAGGAACCATCACCGACCTGATTGCGCCGAAGCGGCGCCATTGACGCTTTTGAAAGTCCTCGTCGATCTGGTTAAAAAAAAACGGCGGGGCAAGCGCACGACCAAAAAATAACAAGAGGTAATTCGATGTCCATCCCCTCCGTCACCGCCGCTGCCGCGGTTCAGCACAAGGCTTGGTACAAACATCTCTATTTCCAGGTTCTGGTCGCGATCGCGATCGGCGTCATCCTCGGCAATTTCCAGCCCGAGCTTGCCGCCCAGATGAAGCCGTTCGGCGACGCCTTCATCAAATTGATCAAGATGCTGATCGCGCCGATCATCTTCTGTACGGTGGTGCATGGCATCGCCAGCATGGACGACATGAAGAAGGTCGGCCGGGTCGGGCTTAAGGCCCTGGTCTATTTCGAGGTCATGACCACGGCGGCGTTGGTGATCGGCTTGGTGGTGGTCAATCTCTGGCAGCCCGGCCATGGCATGAATGTCGATGTCAGCACCATCAACACCCAGGGCATCGCCGCCTATACCCAGAAAGCGGCCCAGCACAGCACCCTCGACTTCTTCATGCACATCATCCCCAACACCGTGGTCGGCGCCTTCGCCGAAGGCGAAATCCTGCAGGTTCTGCTGTTCTCGGTGCTGTTCGCGTTCGGTCTGCAGTTCCTCGGCGAGCGTGGCAAGCCGCTGCTGCACATCATCGATCAGGGTGCCCACGCCCTGTTCGGCACCGTCGGCATCATCATGAAACTGGCGCCGCTGGGGGCATTCGGCGCGATGGCGTTCACCATCGGAAAATACGGCGTCGGCACCCTGTTGTCGCTGGGCTCGCTGATGGCCAGCGTCTACGCCACCTGCCTGATTTTCATTTTCGTCGGTCTGGGTACCGTCGCGGCGCTGAGCGGCTTCAGCATTCTGAAGTTCATCAGCTACATCAAGGAAGAGCTGTTGATCGTGCTCGGCACCAGCTCTTCGGAATCGGTGCTGCCGCGGATGCTGGCCAAGATGGAGAATCTGGGCTGCGACAAGTCGGTGGTCGGCCTGGTGATCCCGACCGGCTATTCGTTCAACCTGGACGGGACCTGCATCTATCTGACCATGGCGGCCATGTTCCTGGCCCAGGCGACCAATACCGACCTGTCCTTCGCCGAACAGCTGGGTCTGATCGCGATCCTCTTGTTGACCTCCAAGGGCGCCGCCGGGGTTACCGGTTCCGGCTTCATTGTGCTGGCGGCAACCCTGTCCTCGGTCGGCACCGTGCCGGTCGCCTCGATCGCGCTGATTCTCGGGGTCGACCGCTTCATGTCGGAGGCGAGGGCACTGACCAACCTGATCGGCAACGGCGTCGCCACCGTGGTGGTTGCCAAGTGGGAGGGTGCCCTGGACGAGCCCCGTATGCGTGCCCACCTCAACGGCGAAACCGCCGCTGAAGCCGACGATCCCGAAGCGGTGATGGTCGAGCACGAGGTCGAGGCGGAGGATGCCCAGGCCGCTGCCCCCCGCGGCCCGGCGGCGGCTCCGACCGCCTGATTGACGGCGGTATCCGGGCCTGCCCGATCAGCCGCTCGGCATCAGGAAGAGGGTGGCGAGCGGCGGCAGGCACAGGGCCAGCGAATAGGGCCGGCCGTGGCTTGCCACCGCCTCGGCGCTAAGTCCGCCCAGATTGCCGATGCCGCTGCCGCCATAGGCAGCGGCATCGCTGTTCAGCAACTCGGCCCAGAAACCGGGACAGGGCACGCCGAGCCGGTAGCCGACCCGTGGCACCGGGGTGAAGTTGCACACCACCAGCACCGGTGCCGCGCCCTCCCCGCCCTTGCGCAGCCAGGCGATCACCGAATTGTCGCGGTCGCTGCAATCGATCCACTCGAAGCCGTCGCCCTCGCAGTCGCGCTGATGGAGTGCCGGCAACTCGCGGTAAAGCCGGTTGAGGTCGCCGATCAGCCGCTGCACACCGCGATGGCGTGGATCGTCGAGCAAGTGCCAGTCGAGGCTGGCGTCATGGGTCCACTCCCGTCTTTGGCCGAATTCGCAGCCCATGAACAGCAGCTTCTTGCCGGGATAGCCCCACATGAAGGCAAAATAGGCGCGCAGATTGGCGAATTTTTGCCAGTCATCGCCGGGCATTTTTTCCAGCAGCGAACCCTTGCCGTGGACCACCTCGTCATGGCTGAGCGGCAGCACGAAATTTTCCGAGAAAGCATAAAGCAGACCGAAGGTCAGCTTGTCGTGGTGCCATCGCCGATGCACCGGGTCCTGGCTCATATAGGCCAAGCTGTCATGCATCCAGCCCATGTTCCATTTGAAGCCGAAGCCCAGCCCGCCGGTATAGGTCGGCCGTGATACCCCCGGCCACGAGGTCGACTCCTCGGCGACGGTCATCGCGCCGGGACAGCGGCCATAGACCAGCTCGTTGAGGCGGCGCAGAAAATCCACCGCCTCCAGGTTTTCGCGCCCGCCGAACCGGTTGGGCACCCAGTCGCCGGCTTCGCGGCTGTAGTCGAGATAGAGCATCGAGGCGACAGCATCGACCCGCAAGCCGTCAATGCCGTATTGCTCGAGCCAGAACAGCGCATTGCTCAGCAGGAAATTGGCGACCTCGCGGCGGCCGTAATTATAGATCAGCGTGCCCCAGTCGCGGTGTTCGCCCTGGCGAGGGTCGGCATGCTCGTAAAGACTGGTGCCATCGAAGTGCCCGAGGCCATGGGGATCGGTCGGGAAATGACCGGGCACCCAGTCGAGCAGCACGCCGATACCGGCCTGGTGACAGCGCTCGACCAGCAGCCGGAAATCCTCCGGCGGGCCGAACCGGCTGGTCGGCGCGAATAATCCGACCGGCTGGTAGCCCCAGGAGCCGTCGAACGGGTGTTCGCTGACCGGCAGCAACTCGACATGGCTGAAGCCGAGTTCGACCACATAGGGCACCAGGATCTCGGCCAGTTCGCGCCAGCTGAGATAGGAATTGTCCTCGGGGTGCCGGCGCCAGGAGCCGAGATGAACCTCGTAGATCGAGATCGCCGCACTGCGCTCCTGGGCGGTGCTGCGCTGGGCCGGCCAGGCTTGCTCGGCGGCACTCGCCGCCGGCAGCACCGCCACCACCGAGGCGGTCCTGGGCGGCGGCTCGGCGGCAAGCCCGTAAGGATCGGCCTTCAGCGGCAGCACCGCGCCGTCCGGCGTCGTGATCCGGTATTTGTAGCGGGCGCCGGCGCCGACCGCAGGCAGGAAAATCTCCCACACGCCGTTGCCGGGGTGGCGGCGCATCGGGTGGCTGCGGCCGTCCCAACCGTTGAAATCGCCGACCACCGCGACCCGGCCGGCATTGGGCGCCCAGACCGCAAACGCGGTGCCGGTGACGCCATCGATCTCGGCCGCCTGGGCGCCCAGCCGCCGCCAGCTTTCCAGATGAGTGCCCTCGCCCAGCAGGTGGAGGTCGAGTTCGCCGAGCCGGCTGGGAAAGCGAAAGGGGTCGTCGATTTCGGCGGTGCTGCCGTCGGCCGCGGTCAGGCGCAGCCGATAGGCGAAGGGCTGCTGCTGTCCGGTCGCGATGCCGTCGAAGAAGCCGTCGGGGTGGCGCCGCGTCAGCGCGCACAGCACCGTCCCGCCGCCGATGTCGAGCAGGGCGACCGCGGCGGCACCGGGCTGGACCGTACGCACCACCAGCCGGCCATCGGGACCCTGATGCAGGCCGAGCACGGCAAAGGGATCGCCATGGGCCGCCGCCATGATCGCGTCGATATCCGATTGGGCGGTCAGTTCAGGCACGGGACACTCAGGCACGGGCGCCGCTCCTTCAGGTGATCACGCTGGGTTCGGTCCGGCCGGTGCGCTGGCGAATCCCGGCGATCTGATCGGCGATCGCCGCCAAGGGCGCCAGCACCGTCTGCACGTCGAGACCATGGCGGCCGGGATCCGGTTCGGGCTGCTCCAGGTAAAGCCGCAGGGTGGCACCCTCGGTGCCGGTGCCGGACAGTCGCATGACGATGCGCGCGCCGCCCTCGAACTGAATCCGGATGCCCTGGCGGGCACTCTGCGAACCGTCGACCGGGTCCAGGTAGCGGAAATCATCGGCCTGTTCGACCCGGTAGTCGCCGAAGCGCTGGCCGCGCAAGGTATCGACGACGCCGCGCAGATGGCTGGTCAGCGCGTCGGCAGCACCGAGCTCGATGCCTTCGTAGTCGTGGCGGGAATAGTAGTGGCGGCCATATTTTGCCCAGTGGCCGTGGACGATCTCCACGACCGACTGGCGGCGGACCGCCAGAATATTGAGCCACAGCAGCACCGCCCAGATGCCGTCCTTTTCCCGGACATGGGACGAGCCGGTCCCCGCACTCTCCTCGCCGCACAGGGTCGCCAGTCCGGCATCGAGCAGATTGCCGAAGAACTTCCAGCCGGTCGGCGTCTCGTAGAGCCCGACACCCAGGGCTTCGGCGACGCGGTCGGCGGCGCGGCTGGTCGGCATCGAGCGCGCTACCCCGGCCACGCCGTCTTGATAGCCCGGCGCCAGGTGGGCGTTGGCGGTCAGGATCGCCAGGCTGTCCGACGGCGTCACGAACAGGCCGGGGCCGACGATCAGGTTGCGGTCGCCGTCGCCGTCGGACGCGGCGCCGAAATCCGGCGCGTCGGCACCCGTCATGATCGCCATCAACTCGGCGGCATGGACCGGATTGGGGTCGGGGTGGTGGCCACCGAAATCGGGCAAGGGCGTGCCGTTGATCACGCTGCCCGATGCCGCCCCGAGGGTCTGCTCGAAGATGGCGTGGGCATAGGGGCCGGTGACCGCACTCATGGCATCGAAGCGCAGGCGAAAGCCGGAACCGATCAGCTCGCGGATGCGGTCGAAGTCGAACAGCCGCTGCATCAGTTCCAGATAGTCGGCGATCGGGTCGATCACCTCGATCCGGGTCTGGCCGATCATCGCCAGCCCCAGCCGCGACAGATCGAGGTCGGGAACGTCCAGGGTGAGATAGCGGCTGATCGTCCGGGTCCGGGCGAAGATCGCCTCGGTCACCGCTTCGGGCGCCGGGCCGCCATTGGCGATATTGTACTTGATGCCGAAGTCGCCGTCGGGCCCGCCGGGATTGTGGCTGGCCGACAGGATCAGGCCGCCGTACGCCCGGTGCTTGCGGATCACGCAGGACGCGGCCGGCGTCGACAGCAACCCGGCCCGGCCGACCAGGACCCGGCCGAAGCCATTGGCCGCGGCCATCTTGAGGATTTTCTGGATCGCGACATCGTTGTGGAAACGGCCGTCGCCGCCGACCACCAGGGTCTGACCGGCAAAGCCGTCGAGCGCGTCGAACACGCTCTGGACGAAGTTTTCCAGATATCCGGCACCCTGGAACACCGCGACCTTCTTGCGCAGTCCCGAGGTTCCGGGCTTCTGCCCCTCGATCGGGGTGGTCGGGACGGTCTGAACCTGCATGGGGGAGCCTCTCGGTGTCCGGCTTAGTGCGACGGGAGCAGGGAGTGATAAAGCGTCTGATAATGTTCGGCGGCGGACGACCAGCCGACGTCGCGGGTCATGGCGCGGCGCTGGACCAGCCGCCACGCCTCGCGCGCCGCGAACAGGGCGAAGACGCGGTCAAGCGCCAGCCCCAACCCCGCCGTGGTGGTCGGCGAGAACTGGAAGCCGGTGGCGACGCCATCGCGCAGAGCGGCGACATTGGCGTCGATCACGGTGTCGGCCAGGCCACCGACCCGCGAAACGATCGGCAGCGTGCCGTAGCGCAAACCGTAAAGCTGGGTCAAGCCGCATGGCTCGAAGCGCGACGGGATGATGATGGCATCGGCGCCGGCCTGGATTCGATGCGACAGCGCCTCGTCATAGCCGAGTACCACCGCGATCCGCCCAGGATAGCGCGCCGCCGCCCGGCTGAACGCGGCCTGCAGGTGAGCGTCGCCGGCCCCGAGCACCGCCAATTGGCCGCCGCGGGCGGTCAGGCCGCGCAGCATCGCCTCGGTCAGAAGGTCCAGCCCCTTCTGCTGGGTCAACCGGCTGATCACGCAGAACAAGGGCTGGTCGTCGCCCGGCGCCAGGCCCAATTCGGTCTGAAGCGCCATCTTGTTGTGCAGCTTGCCGGACAGGCGGTCCGGGCCGTAGGGGTGCCCGATCAGCGGGTCGCTGGCCGGGTTCCACAGCGCGTCGTCGATCCCGTTGAGGATGCCGGTCAAAGCCTGGTGCCGGGTGCGCAGCACGCCGTCCAGTCCCATACCGAGCTCGGGCGTCCTGATCTCCTGGGCATAGGTCGGGCTGACCGTGGAAATGTGATCGGCATAGTGCAGGCCGGCTTTGAGGAAGCCGATCTGGTCGTGGAATTCGACTCCGGCGATGGCGAAGCTCTCCGGCGGCAAGCGCAATTCCGCCAGCAGCCGCGCCGGAAACACGCCCTGAAACGCCAGGTTGTGGATGGTCAGAAGGGTCGGCGGACGCCGCTGCCCGCAGCGCGCCTGCCCCGAATGGGCCAGATAGGCCGGAGTCAATCCCGCCTGCCAGTCGTGCGCATGGACAAGATCGGGGCGCCAGCCCTCCAGGGCACCCAGCGCGATCCGGCTGGCGGCCCAGGCCAGCGCGGCGAACCGCTGGGCATTGTCCGGCCAGTCCTTGCCGTCGGCCGCCAGATAGGGATTGCCGGGCCGGGCGAACCAGTCCGGGGCATCGAGCAACAGCACCGGCAGCCCCTCTCCGGTCCGGCCAGACAGCAAAGCGCCGGAAGCACCGATCAGGTCGCCCAGCGACAGCACCGTCTCGACCCCCTGAAGGCGGTCGCGCACGCCCGGATAGGCCGGAATCAGCACCCGTGCGTCGCAGCCCAGCCCGGCCAGGGCCAAGGGCAAGGCCCCGACCACATCGGCCAGCCCGCCGGTCTTGACCAGCGGATAACACTCCGACGCCACGAACAGGACGCGCATCTCTTACCTTTCCTCTGCACCGCTCGCCTGGCCGGCAATCCGGTCCGCCATCGCGCCCGATACCGCCGTCTCAGTCCGCCAGCCGGTCGATCATCGCCTGGGTGATCAGGCACACCCCCTGCTCGGTACGACGGAACCGGGCGGCATCGCGCTCGGGGTCGTCGCCGACCACCAGCCCGGCCGGGATCACCACGCCGCGATCGATCACCACTTTGGTCAGGCGCGCCTGACGGTTGATCCGAACCCCGGGCAAGGCGACGACATGCTCCAGCTCGCTGAACGAATGGGCGTGAACATCGGTGAAGAGCAGCGATTTGTCGACCCGGCTGCCCGACAGAATGCAGCCGCCCGAGACCAGCGAGCTGGTCGCCGAACCGCGGCGATCGGGATCGTTGTGGATGAACTTGGCCGGCGGCGTGATCTCGGCATAGGTCCAGATCGGCCAGTCCTTGTCATAGAGGTCGAGACCGGGAACGAAATCGGTCAGGTCGATATTGGCCTGCCAATAAGCATCCACCGTCCCGACATCACGCCAATAGGCCTCGGTCTCGGCCGAGCTGCGGACGCAACTGTCGGAAAAGCGGTGCGCCACCGCCTTGCCGCCCGCGACCAGCCGCGGGATGATGTCCTTGCCGAAATCGTGGCTGGACCTGAGATCGGCGGCATCCCGGCGCAACTCGTCGCATAGCAGCCCGGTTTCGAAGACATAGATGCCCATGCTGGCGAAGCAGCGATCCGGCTTGCCCGGAAGGGCCGGTGGTTCCGCCGGCTTTTCCAGGAAGCCGACGATGCGATCGGCGCCATCGACCGCAACCACCCCGAAGGCGCTGGCCTCGGCCCGCGGCACCTCCAGGCAGCCAACCGTAACATCGGCGCCGCTGTCGACATGCTGAGCCAGCATCAGCTCGTAGTCCATCTTGTAAACATGGTCGCCGGCCAGGATGACCAAAAATTTAGGATCGTAGCTCTGAATGATGTCGATGTTCTGATAGACCGCATCAGCGGTACCCAAATACCACTTATCCTCGGCCACCCGCTGCGACGCCGGCAGGATATCGAAACTCTCGTTGCGTTCGCTGCGCAGGAAGGTCCAGCCCCGCTGAAGGTGGCGGATCAGGCTATGCGCCTTGTACTGGGTGGCGACGCTGATCCGGCGGATGCCGGAATTGAGCGCGTTGGACAAGGCGAAATCGATGATCCGGGTCTTGCCGCCGAAATAGACCGCGGGCTTGGCGCGCTTGTCGGTCAGTTCCTTGAGCCGGCTGCCCCGCCCGCCCGCCAGGACATAGGCCATGGCATGGCGGGCCAGCGGCCTCGGCGATTTCTGCGGCTGGGTCATTTTGGGCCTCCTCCCGGATTTTTTTCGGAAACGGTTTCTTCGCTGTCTTCCGGCTGGCCGGCGAGAAAGCGCCGGACCCGGTCGCGGGTCGGCAGAGCCGGAATCGCCCCCCGCACTGTGGTGGTCAGCGCCCCGACCCCATTGGCGAAGCGGCAAACACCCCGCAGCCGTTCAGGATTGCCGAGGACCCGGTCGATGCCGCCCTCGGAGTCGAGCAGCCCCGACAGTAACCCGGCGACGAAACCATCGCCGGCGCCGGTGGTATCGGTGGCGACGACAGCGAAACCTTCGACCGTACCGGTCTGCTCGCGGGTCAGGTAGCCGCAGCCCTGCGGCCCGCGCGTGACCACCAGCAGCCGATGGCGGTCCCGCCACAGCCGCTGCCGAACCACCGCCGGATCGTCGCTGCCGGCAAGGAACACGGCCTCGGCGTCGCTCAGTTTGACGATGTCGGCCTCGGCGATCGCCTCCAGCATCGCGGCGCGCGCGGCCGCCCCGCTCGGCCACAGGTCGAGGCGCAGGTTGGGGTCGCAGCAGACCAGTCGGCCCGCCGCCCTGGCCACCGCAACGGCGTGCCGGGTGGCACTGCGGCATGGTTCGTCGATCAGGCCGATGGTCCCGAAATGGAGCAGCTCGGCGCCGCGGATGGCCGCTTCGTCGATATCCGGCGGCGCCAGCAGCATATCGGCCGCGGGGTGGCGGTAGAACATGAAATCGCGCTCGCCGTCGCGACGCAACGAGACGAAGGCAAGACCGGTGCGCGCCGCCGCGGTGAAGCGTAGCGCGCCGATCTCTACCCCGGCGGCGGCCAGAGTCCCGGCGAGGAAATGGCCGAAGGGGTCATCGCCGACCATGCCCATGAAGGCACTCGGGATGCCCAGCCGCGCCAGGCCGACCGCGACATTGGCCGGCGCACCGCCCGGCGCCTTTTCGAAGGCCGGCGCCTCGGCCAGGGTCACGCCGCCGACCGTGGCGACGAAATCGATCAACACTTCGCCAAGACAGATCACTCTGGCCATGGTCGGGGCGTCCCTGCTGCCGTGCTGCGGATGATGTAATGGAAGCCGGCTATTTCGCCTGCCAGCCTTTGTACTGGCCGACATTGTCGCGCGTGACCAGCTTGGCCGGGATCAGCACCGTGGTCTTGGCCGGCTTGGCACCCTGCAGGATGTCGTAGCCGATCTCGATCGCCTTGGACGCCATGGCGTGGGGATCCTGGGCGGCCGAGGCCTCGATCAAGGTATCGCTCTTCAGCGCCGCCTCGATGTCCGGGGCGCCATCGACCGAAGTGATGAACAGCTCGGTGCGGCCCAGCTGCTTGGCCGCGAGATCGGCGCCGATCGCCTGGGGATCGTTGATGGTAAATACCGCGTCGATCTGGTCGAAGGCGGTGAGCAGGCCGATCATGACCTCCAGCCCGCCCTCGCGGGTGCCTTTGCCGTTCTGGCTGTCGGACAGCACCGTGATGCCCGGCGCCTTGGCCAGCGCCGCCTTGCAGCCCGCGACCCGGTCGACCACCGAGGACACCGGCGGGCCGTTCATGATCACCACCTTGCCCTTGCCCTTGAGCTTGTCGACGATGTACTGGCAGGCCAGCTGTCCGGCCTCGCCATTGTCGGTCATGACGGTGGCATCGGCGCCGGCCGCCCCGACATCGACCGCCAGGATCACCACGCCGGCCGCCTGAGCCCGTCGTACCGCCGGTTCGATCGCTTTGGGATCGGCGGCATTGAGCACGATCAGATTGGCCCCCGACGCGATGAAATTCTCGATCTGGGAATACTGTTTGTTGAGGTCGTAGTCGGCCGACAGCGCGGTGACCTGAACCTTGGCGCCGCCCAATTCCTTGGCCTTGGCCTCGGCGCCGCGGGCGATCTGGACGAAGAACGGGTTGCCCATATTGCCCAGCGACAGGCCGACCGCGTCGAGCGATGCCGCCTCTGCCGGGACCGCCGCCGCCAAGCCCAACGCTGCGGCCAGAATTGCTTGATGTCGTGTCATGGTGGCTTCCTCATCCCTGGTGGTTTGTGGTGTCCGGTTCGTTCTGCGACCGGATCAGGCTCTGTTTGGTCGAAGGTTCCGAGAAACGGGGGTTCCGGGGAAACCGGCGTTCAGGTGCGCGCACTGCCCTGCATCCGGTAGCGGTCGAGCGCCACCGCGCCGATGATCACCAACCCCTTGATGATCAACTGCCAGTTCTCGCTGACATTCATCAAGATCAGGCCGTTGGATAGCACCGCGATGATCAGGGCGCCGATCAGGGTACCGACGATGGTACCGACCCCGCCGACGAACGAGGTGCCGCCCAGGATTACCGCGGCGATGGCATCGAGCTCGTAGGACAGGCCAAGCTGGGCACCATTGGCCGAATAGGTCCGCGCCGCCGACATCACCCCGCCCAGTGCCGCCAGCACGCCCGAGGTGGCATAGGCGAACAGCAGGATGCTGGTGACCTTGATGCCGGACAGCCGCGCCGCCACCGGATTGCCGCCAACCGCGTAGATGCGCATGCCGAGGACGGTGCGGCGCAGGATGAACCAGCTGGCGGCGATCACCGACAAGGCGACGACCACCAGCCAGGGCACACCGAACAGCCGGCCATTGCCGATCCAGGCGAACGACAGCGCCGGGTTGAACACCGTGGTGTCGTTGCTGAGGAAGCGCGCCAGGCCGCGCACCGCGGTCATCATGCCCAGTGTGACGATGAAGGGCGGCAGGCGGATGTAGGCGACCAGGCAGCCATTGACCGAACCCAGCACCAGGCCGCACAGCAGGGCGGCCGGGATCGCGATGAATGAAAATCCGGTCAGGCTGAGCGCCAGCGCGGTCACCGCCGAGGCCGCAAGCACCGAGCCCACCGCCAGATCGATGCCGCCGGTCAGGATCACGAAGGTCATGCCCGCCGCCAGCACGATGTTGATCGAGGCCTGCTGCATGACGATGCCGAGATTGCGTACCGCCATGAATTTGCCGGTCGCCAGCTCGAAACCGACGCAGATCAGGATCAGCACCGGCAGCATGCCGGCGGCCTGGATCAGCCCCTTCATGACCTGGCTATGGGATGTCGTGCCCTGGATCGGCCGGTCTGCACTGCCGGTGCCGGTGATCGCGGTCTCGGTGGTCATGGCTGGAAGTCCTCCCGCTGGCGCCGATTGAGAGCAGGACTGCTCGGGTTCGGGGCCGATCGTTGATGGTCGCGAAAAAGAGGCGTCGTCGTGGGCCGCTCAGGCCGCCACCCCCGCGGCATAGGCCATGATGGCCTCCTGGGAGACCGCCCGCCCGCCGGGGCCGCCGACCTCGCCCTGGATGCGGCCTTCGCGCATCACCAGCACGCGGTCGCAGATGCCGATCAGCTCGGCCAGCTCGCTGGAGATCACCAGGACGCCGATACCGGCGCGGGCCAGCCGATCGATGATCCGGTAGATTTCCGATTTGGCGCCGATATCGACGCCGCGGGTCGGCTCGTCGAGGATCAGCACCCGCGGGTTGATCGCCAGCCAGCGCGACAGCAGCACTTTTTGCTGGTTGCCGCCCGACAGGCTGCCGACCCCGACCCCGGCATGGGCGACCCGGATCGACAGGGAGTCGATGGCGTCGAGCGCCCGCCGCTTCGCCATCCCGCGGTTGAGGATGCCGCCCCTGCGGGCGTCGCGATGGATCACGCCCAGATTGATGTTCTCCAGGACCGGCATGTCGAGGAACAGCCCCTGGGCCTTGCGGTCCTCGGTCAGATAGGCGATGCCGTGGTCGAGCGCGTCCTCGGGCGTCCGGATCTCGACCGCCTGGCTGTCGAGCAGGACGGTGCCGGCGGATTTGCGGTCGGCGCCGTAGATCAATCGCGCCAGTTCGGTGCGGCCGGCCCCGACCAGACCCGCGATACCCAGAATTTCGTTCTCGTAGAGAGTGAAGCTGCAGGGATGGACGCGCCGGCCACCATCGCTGAGCCCCCGGACATCCATGATCGCCCGGCCGCGCGCCGGCGCGCCGCCGTCACCTTTGACGTAGAAGCTGTTGAGGTCACGCCCGACCATCATCTTGACCAGGCGGTCGGGATTGAGTTCGGCCCTGGTCAAGGTGCCGACATAGCTGCCGTCGCGCAGCACCGAGACCCGGTCGGACAGCTCGTAGACCTCGTCCATCCGATGGCTGATGTAGACGATCGCCAGCCCGTCGGCGCGCAGGCCCCGGATCAGGGTGAACAGGCGGTCGGTCTCGCGCGACGACAAGGCGGTGGTCGGCTCGTCCATCACCAGGATTTTCGACCGGCCGTGAAGTGCGCGGGCGATCTCGACCAGCTGCATTTCCGCGATCGAGAGCTGGCCGACCAGGGTGGCGGCGGTGAAGCCGGCGCCCAGCCGCTCCAGCACCGCGGCGCATTCCTGCTCCATGGCGCCCCGGTCGACCACGCCGTTACGGGCAATTTCATTTCCCAAGAACATGTTCTCGGCGACGGTCAGATTGCCGGCCAGGCAGAGCTCCTGGTAGATGATCGCGATGCCGAGCCGGCGGGCATGGATCGGGTTGGCGATCGCGACCCGTTCGCCCTCGATCAGAATCTCGCCGCCGGGATCTGCCTGGTAGGCGCCGGACAGCACTTTCATCAGCGTGCTCTTGCCGGCGCCGTTCTCGCCCATCAGCGACAGCACCTCGCCGCCCCAGGCCTTGATCTGGACGTGTTCCAACGCCTTAACGCCGGGAAAGCTCTTGGAGATGTTGCGCATCTCCAGCATCGGCGGGCGTTCGCTTTCTGTGGTCATGGACGGTCTCTCCCGATCTTTTTTTTGGCCGCGCCGTCATTGGTCCGCTGTCTTTGGTCGCGCCGGCTCGGTGCTAGCCTTGAAGTCCCAGCAGAATCTCGCGGTTGGGGCTGAAACTGAGGTGCAGCGGCAGGATCGCCGCGCCGATCGCGGCGGCCTCTCGCCCGACCGTGCCCAGCCGCAGGTCGGGGGCTTCGCGCGCCTCCGGCGCGGCCTGCGCCAGGGCCTCGCCGAGCCGGCCGATCAGGCTTTCCAGCAGCGGCTTGGGCAGGTCACCATCGAGCACCACGGCCTGGACATCGAGCACGCGGGCCGCCGACAGCACCGGCCAGACCAGGGCATCGACGCAATCGGCCAGCCACTCCTCGACCAAGCTCGGCTGGGCAGCAATCGCCGCTTCCAGCGCGGCACGGTCGGCAACCCTGATGCCGGCATGGCGCAGATGGCGGATCAGGGCGTTGATCGAAGCCCGCGTCAGCAGGATGTCGCAGGGCCGGTTCGAGGCCGGTGCGCTCGCCAGCCGCGACGGCGCGACCGGCATCAGGCCGAGATCGCCGGCATTGCCGGTGACGCCGCGGTGGTAGTTGCCGTTAACCACCACGCCGCCGCCAATTGCGCTGCCGATGAAGACGTAGAGGAAGTCGGTGAGGCTGCGGCCGTGGCCCTGGTGAAGCTCGGCCACGGTCGCGGCGGTGCCATCATTCTCGCCGAACACCGCAACCCCGGTTGCCGCGCTCAATTGCCGCACCAGATCGAAATCGTTCCAGCCCGAGGCCGGCTCGGCCGGCAAATCCAATTCGCGGCGCCAGCTGCCCAGGTTGTAGGGGGTCGCCACCCCTAGTCCGGCCAGGCGCTTGAGCTCACCGGCCGGGAGCAGACGGCGCAGGCGGTCGAACTCGGCGACGACGATCGCCACGGCCTCGGGCGGCGCCGGGAAGACCCGTTCGATCCGCCGGCGCGCCAGCACGCTGCCGCAGAAATCGACCAGGATCGAGTCGATCGAACGCCGGCCGATCTTGACCCCGATCGCATAGGCCCCTTCCGGATTGAGGCTGAGCAGGGTCGCCGGCTGGCCGCGCTGGCCCGCCCGCTTGCCCTCGACCCGGATCAGGTTCTGCGCCTCCAACTCGCCGACGATCACGCCGGCGGTGTTGTTGGTCAGATTGGCGAAGCGGGCGAGATCCGCCTTGGACGCCGCGCCCAGCCGGCGCAGGGCATTCAGGATCACCCGCTCGTTGAAGTGCCGGACATTGCCGGAATTACTGCCCTGACCCGAAGTTCCCGGTCCTGAGGTTCCGTCGCGCATCGCTCCGACCCTCCCGTGTCTCGCCTGGCTGGCCGACCGAACCCGGCCACCCTGGAAAGCACGATAGGCCCGCCCCCCGCTCGCGTCAATAATTAATTCACCGTGAATGAATAATTTGGCGCCCGGTGGATTTGGCGCCGGAATCACCTCGACGCCCCGCCACTGCCAGCGCCCGGCGGCCCTGCGCCACAGCGCTGCGGGTGCGATCGCCGCCGCCGCCGGGACCTTCCGGTAAAATGACCTTGCGATTTTGCGATCGACCATCGGAAAGCACCCTCCGATCCGGATTCAAAGTGTAACTCGAAAGCCTTAACCAGACCGATCAAAGTTTCTTTGATCATTCTCCATGAATTATCAAATCAGGTGTATTCCGCAGCGCAACAACAGACCATTGCGCG
This sequence comes from Azospirillum sp., assembly GCA_016124535.1. Classification (GTDB taxonomy): domain Bacteria; phylum Pseudomonadota; class Alphaproteobacteria; order Azospirillales; family Azospirillaceae; genus RI-112. The sequence goes on along the minus strand of WGNK01000020.1, from coordinate 50,091 downwards.
ATCATTATTAAGTCACTTTGAATTAATAGAAATGAATTTGACCATAGCAATATTCTTGCAGTAAACTTGTTTGCTGTCAAAGTTATATTTTGCTCTGCCATGGCACGCCTTGGTTTCTTCGTTGCCTTTGCGAAGCGCCCTGTTCGGCCGGCGGCAAGAAAAATTCCGGGGAGGAACCTCTATGACCGTCCTACGAGTCCTGATCGGCGCGGCGCTGGGCCTGGCGGCCCTGACGGTCGAAGCGACCGCCGGGCGATACCTCGACTGGTTCGACGACGGCACCGTCCTCCTGAAGCTCGGTCCCGGCTACGACAACGCTGTGCTCGAAACCACGCGGGACGAATTGGGCCGGCGATTTGGCCCGGATCTGAAGCCGTTCGACGGCCTGACGATCCGGCTGCTGAGCCATGACGAGGGCGACAAGGGCCCGATCTCCGGCCCGATCGAGGCACTACGACCGGTCTGGGAGGAACTGACCGGCGCGCGGCTGGAAGTGACCGGGGTCCCGGTGACCGAGCTTTACCCGCGGATGATGCTGGACCTGCGGCAAGGCACCAGGCTTTACGACTCGCTGATCGTCGCGGCGTTCTATTATGGCGAGCTGATCGCCGGGCACTATATCGCGCCGATCGACGACCTGATCGCGAGCGGCGATTTCCCGCGCTGGCACTATCAGTCGATGCCCTTGGCGCTGCGCCAGCTCCACCAGTGGGGCGGCGTCGGCTATGGCGTGCGCAATGATGCCGACGGCCAGGTGCTCTATTACCGGCGCGACGTGCTCAACGATCCCGCCTGGCAAACCAAATTCAAGCAGACGCTGGGCCATGACCTGCCGGTGCCGCCGCGGACCTGGCAGAAACTGCTCGAAGTCTCCACCTTCTTCAACGAACGCAACTGGGACAGCCACGACCCCTACCCCGATTCCGGGACGGTGCTGGCGCTCAAACAGGGCGAACAGGGGCACTTCCACTTTCAGTCGCTGTCGGCCTCATTCGCGATCGGACCGGAGCCGGCACAAGGCGCCAGCCCCGCCAGGTACTGGTTCGACCCGACCGACATGACGCCGTCGATCAACGGTCCGGGTCAGGTCGCCGCCCTCGATCTGCTGCGCCGGCTGAACGATACCGGCCCGGCCGATCAGATCGGCTGGCGCCTCGGCCAGGCCTGGGACTATTTCCTGCGCGGCAAGGCGGTGTTCGCCTTCAGCTGGGGCGATCTCGGCGCACTGTGCGAGGACCCGGAGCGCTCCCAGATCAAGGGCAATTGCGCGGTCGCAGTGCTGCCCTCGTCCGAGCGCTACTGGGACCGGGTGACCGGAGAGTGGCAAACCCCGACCGCGCCACACCTGATCGGCAATACCACCGGCGGCTCGTGGCACGGCGTCGTCACCGCCTCGTCCCAGCATCGCGAAGCGGCCTATTCGTTCCTGGCCCTGATGGCGATCAAGCCGGTGTCGCTATGGAACGTCGAGCATGGCTGGACCGGAATCAATCCCGGTTTCCATGACCAGTTCCTCAAACCCGACGGCGAGGCCTCGCTGATCGACTACGTCAAGGCCGGCTGGGACCGCCGCGACGTCCAGGATTACCTCAAGGCCTATCACGACACCTTCACCGCGCCGGTGATGCTGCCCTATTTGCGCATCCGTGGCACCCCCGATTATTGGGCGGTACTCGACCGGGAGCTGGGCGCCGCCCTGGGCGGCCGCAAGTCCTCGCAACGGGCGCTCGACGATACCGCCGCCGCCTGGGACCGGATCACCGACCGTCTCGGCCGCGCCGACCAACTGAAAGCCTATCGCGCCGCCCTCGGACTGCCCGAATGACCCCGGTGGGCCTGATGGCTCCGGTGTCAGCGGAGCATCGCCATGACGACCGTGACGACATCGTGCAATTGGGCGATGTCCCCGGTGGTGCGCTTGACGATCAGGCCACCCTGCAGCGCCCCGAAGATCAGCCTTGCGACCTTGCTCGGCTGGTCGAGCAGCCGGAACTCGCCGCGGGCCACCCCGCGCTCGAGGATCCCGGCCAGCCAGGCCTGGTGCGAGACAAAGAACGCTTCGACCCGCGCGCGCAGCTCGACCGGCAGCGCCATCAGCTCGCCGGCCAGCGCGCCGCACAGGCACACCCGGTCGGGGGTTTCGGCGAATTCCAGATAGGGACCGACGTAAAACGCCAGCATCGACAGCGCCGACCGGGTCTGATCGGCGGCGATGTCGTCCAGCGCCGCCTGAAACCGCGCGGCATAGCGATCGACCACGGCGATGCCGAGTTCCCCCTTCGAGGGGAAGTGGTAATGGATGCTTGCCTTGCGGATGCCGAGCACTTCGGCGATGTGCTGGTAACTGATCGCACTGTAGCCGCGGGTCTGGAGCAGCATCTCGGCGGTATCGAGGATTTGCTCGGCGGTCTCGCCGCGTGATCTGTGACTTGGAGCGATCATCGAAGACTCGGCTGCGCCATCATCGCGGGCCTCTCACCGATGGGGCAAGTGGCCGCGCTTGATCCAACAGGTTGCCCCCTCCACCGTGTACCACTGTGGCACCTCGCCATCCGGAATGCGGATCCAGCTGCCGCGACCATAGCGTCCCAGGGCATCGCACAACGCGCCGTCGATCACCAGGAGTTCCTCGCCGCCACGACCGTCCGGTCCCGCCAGCACCGTCCCCGGTGCCAGGCGTTCCAGGCAGACCCGCTCGCCATCCGGCGCCGCGTACAGGGTGATCAGCGATCGCCCGGCCGGCGAGCCGTCCTGCCAGGGCGCCCGCGTGGTATCGATCACGATGCGCTCCCGCTCGGCCGGCGGCATCTGGCGCAGCTTGACCAGGATGGTACAGCCCGGACCGGTCCTGGGTGCGTGGCCGCTGCCGGGCGGGTTGCGGACATAGGTTCCCGCCGGATAATCCCCGTGCTCGTCGGAGAAGACTCCGTCGAGCACCAGGAATTCCTCGCCCAAGTCATGGACATGGGCCGGAAAGCGGCTCGACGGCGCGTAGCGGACCAGCGAGGTCGCCCGCGCCACCTCGCCGCCGATCCGATCGAGCAGCCGGCGTTCGACGCCCGGCTGCGGCGAGGCCAGCCAGGGCAAGCGGTCGGTTGCGATAACCACGCGCCGGGCGAAATCGGCGTTGACCCGTTGGTCGGACATGGCGGTACTCCCCAAACCACCCGGCTCAGAACCGCTCGGAAAACGGCCGCAGGTCGAGTTCATGGGTCCAGGCCGAAACCGGCTGTTCGATGATCCCGAGATAGGCGGCGGCGATCGCGTCGGGCGCCAGACACCCTGCCTGCGACGGCGAAAAGCGCTGCCGGGTCTGCGGTTCCCAGATCAGCCCATCGATCACGACATGGGCGACATGAACCCCCCGCGGGCCGTATTCCCGCGCCAGCGCCTGAGCCAGGCCGCGCAAGGCGAACTTGGCCGAGGCGAAGGCGGAAAATTTCGCCCCGCCGCGCCGGGACGCGGTCGCTCCGGTGAAAATCATGGTTCCGCTGCCGCGCGCCGCCATGGCAGGCAACAAGGTCTGCGCCACCAGCATGGCGCCGAAACAGGCGACCCGCCACACCCGCTCGAACTCTTCGGCGGAGGTCTCCTCGAACGGTTTGATCAGCAGGTGGTGCGCGTTGTGGACGACCACGGCGACCCCCGCCGCCAGCGGCGCCAGCCGGGCGGTCACTGCCGGGGCGTCGGTCAGATCGCAGGCAAGATGACGGTAGGCCCCGCCGCCGGCCGCGACCCGCGCCGAGAGCTCCGCTTTAACCCGTTCGCTGCGCGCAATCCCGACCAGGTCATAGCCGGCCCGGGCCAGCATGCCGGCAAGGCTGGCGCCGACCCCTTCGCCAACCCCGGTGATCACCGCCAGCGGTCGCGGCACGGCTTCGAGCTGCGCCATCGCGCGGCCCCCCTCACAGCCAGCCGAGGATGCTGATCAGGATCACGATCTGTGCCGCCCAGCCGACCGCGAAGGCGAGGGTTCGTCCGACCGGGATGCCGGCGGTATAGACCAGGAAATGCACCAGGCGAGCGAAGAAATAGACCACCACGGCCATCCGGGTCGCCGGGGTCGAGACCGCCAGGACATGGGCAATCAGGACCGCAGGCACGAAGATCGCCAGGTTCTCGACGGCATTCTGGTGCGCCCGGATCGCGCGCTGCGCCCAAAGCGAATGAGGACCGCCGCCCTCCGGCCGGGTATCGGAAAGCGCCGGCCAGACGCCGCGGACGGCCAGGCGGTCGAGGATATAGGGAACCCAGAACAGCGCGGTCATCAGCACCGTCAGGGTGAGCCAATAGAGTTCGGTGGTCATAAATCGCCTCCCCGGTCAATGGTGGCGCGATTTTACCTACTAGAAGGTAGAATGCAAGTCACGTCGCCGTGAGGATCGCCGGTGCTCGGCCGCCGCCGCCCGCGGTTCAGCACAGCGTCTCGACCGCGCGGATCACGCCGCGCAATTCGGCGAGGCCGCGCAGCCGGCCGATCGCCGGGTAGCCGGGATTGGTCCGCCGCCCCAGGTCGTCGAGCAGCTGATGGCCGTGGTCGGGGCGCATCGGCAGCGCGGCATCGATGCGTCCCGCGGCGGCGCGGCGGCGCTCCTCGAATACCAATTCGCGGATCACCGGCACCATATCGACATCGCCGTCGAGATGCGCCGCCTCGTGGAAGCTCTCGGGATCGGCCTCGCGGCGGGTGCTGCGCAGATGGACGAAGTGGATGCGGTCGGCGAATTCCCGAACCATCGCCGGCAGGTCGTTATCGGCACGCACGCCATAGGAGCCGGCGCAGAAGGTCAGGCCATTGGCCGGGGTGTCGGCCTCCGCCAGCAGCCAGCGGGCATCGGCCGCGGTACAGAGCACGCGCGGCAGTCCCAGCAGCGGTCGCGGCGGGTCGTCGGGGTGGATGCACAGGCGGACGCCGGCAGCCGCCGCGGCGGCGGCGGCGGCGGCAATGAATTCGCCGAGATTTTGGCGCAATGCCGCGGCGTCGATCCCGCGGTACCGCGCCAGGGCCTCGCGGAACTGGTCGAGCGTGTAGCTTTCCTCGGCCCCCGGCAGGCCGGCGATAATGGTCCGGGTCAGCCGTTCGCGCGCCGCCTCGTCCATCCCGCAAAGGGCAGTCCGGGCCTGGCGGCAGCGCTCGACACCCCACTCGGCCTCGGCGCCGTCGCGCTTCAGGATGAACAGATCGAAGGCGGCAAAGGCGGTGGCGTCGAAGCGCAGCGCCAAGGCACCATCCGGCAGAGGCCAGGCCAAATCGGTCCTGGTCCAGTCGATCACCGGCATGAAGTTGTAGCAGACCACCCGGATCCCCGCCGCGCCGAGATGGTGCAGCGACCGGCAATAGGCGTCGAGGTCGCGGCGCCAGTCGCCGCTGCGGGTCTTGATCGCCTCCGACACCGGCAGGCTTTCCACCACCGACCAGGTCAGCCCCGCCGCGGCGACCTCGGCCTGGCGCCGGGCGATCTCGTCCGCCGGCCAGACCTCGCCATTGGGAATATGGTGCAGGGCGGTTACGATCTCGCTGGCGCCGGCCTGGCGGGCATGGGCGAGCGGGACCGGGTCGTCAGGGCCGAACCAGCGCCAGGATTCCTTCATGACCGGGCTCCGAACGGTAGGCGGAAGCGAGCAAGGTCGGGCATCGCGGCGCTCGGGATCAGGGCGCCGCGGTGCTGGACCACGGCACCGGCCAAGGCATGGCCGGCGCGTGCCGCGGCGACCGGGCCGGCACCGCCCAGCCGGGCGGCCAGATAGCCGGCGCTGAAGCTGTCGCCGGCGGCGGTGGTATCGACCGGCTGCACCACCTGTTCAGGCAGGACAAGCTCGGGCTCCAGGTCGAGCGCCGCGACGATGCAACCGGGGCGGTCGAGCTTGACCACCGCCTCGGCCACCCCCTGCCCGGCCAACCGCGCCATCACCGCGGCCGAGCTGTCGTCGCCGTAAAGGTCGCGCTCATCGCCCTGGCTGGCCAGTGCAATATCGGTCAGGCCCAGCATCTCCCCATAGGCCGCCCGCGCGGTGCCGGCATCCGGCCATAGCCGGGGCCGCCAATTGGTGTCGAAGGCGATCCGGCCGCCGCGGGCGCGCAGGCGTTCGAGCACCGCGCCCAGCCGGCGCCGGCCCTCGACGCCGAGCACGGCCAGGCTGATTCCGGACAGGTAGAGCAGATCGTACTCCGCCAGGGCCTCGGCCAGCGCCTCACCGCCGGGCAGGCCGAACAGATTGCGCACCGGCGCCTGGTCGCGCCAATAAAAGAAACGCCGTTCGCCGGCGGCGTCGGTTTCAATCATGTAGAGGCCGGGCAGACTGCCGGCTGCCCGCAGCACGCGGGCGCAGCCGATACCCTCACTTTGCCATGCTGCAACCATGCCGTCGCTGAACGGGTCATTGCCGAGTGCCGTCACGTAGTCGACCGGGACGCCCAGCCGGGCCAGATAGACCGCGGTGTTAAGGGTATCGCCGCCGAACCCGACCGCGGCGGCGCCATCGGGTCGGCGGTACAGCTCGATCATGCATTCGCCGAGGGCAGCAACCCGCAATCCGGTCATACCGTCGCCCCCAGCACCCAAGGTGCAAATTCCGCGGCACCGTATCCCAGCGTTTCGCTGGCGGTCCGCTCGCCAGACGCGACTGCCAGCAGCCGGGCAAATATCTGCTCGCCCATCGCGGCCACGCTGGCGGTGCCGTCGAGAATTTCGCCGCAGTTGAGGTCCATGTCTTCGGGCATCCGTCGGAACAGGGCTGAATTGGTCGCCAGCTTCAGGCTCGGTGCCGGCACGCAGCCGAAGCATGAGCCGCGCCCGGTGGTGAAGGCAATCAGGGTGCAGCCGCCGGCGACCTGGCCGGTGGCGGAGACCGGATCGTAGCCGGGGGTGTCCATGAACACCAGACCCGGCGAGCGGACCGGTTCGGCATAGCCGATCACGTCCATCAGCGCGGTGGTGCCGCCCTTGGCCACTGCCCCCAGCGATTTTTCCAGGATGGTGGTGAGCCCGCCGGCCTTATTGCCGGGCGAGGGGTTGTTGTCGAGCGTCTCGCCAGTGCGCGCCGCATAGGCCTGCCACCAGGTCAGCCGGTCGCGCAGCCGGGCGGCGACCGCGGGGTCGACGGCACGGGCCAGCAGCAAGTGCTCGGCACCATAGATTTCCGGGGTCTCGCTCAGCACCGCGGTGCCGCCGTGCCCGACCAGCAGGTCGACCGCGGCCCCCAGAGCCGGGTTGGCGGTCAAGCCGGAGAAACCGTCCGAACCACCGCATTGCAGCCCGAGTTTCAGATGACTGGCCGGCAGCGGCTGCCGCGCTACCCGGTTCGCCGGGTCGAGCATCCGGGTCACCGCTTCGACCCCGGCGCGGACCGTGGCGGCGGTGCCGCCGGCATCCTGGATCACGATCGAACACAACGCCTCCGACCGCTGCAGGCCGGTCGTGGCCACCAGTGCTTCCATCTGGTTGGCCTCGCAACCCAGGCCGAGCAGCAGCACGCCGGCGAAATTCGGGTGGGTCGCATAGCCGGCCAGCGTCCGACGCAGCACATCCATGGCTTCACCGCTCGACCCCATACCGCAGCCGGTCTGATGGGTCAGCGCGACCACGCCATCGACATTGGGCCAGGCGCCGAGGACATCGCCCCGGAACCGGTCGGCGATCAGCCGTGCCGCGGTCGCCGAACAGTTCACCGTGGTCAGGATGCCGATATAATTGCGGGTAGCGACCCGGCCGTCGGCCCGCACGATGCCGCGGAACTGCGCGTGCGCGGAGCGGGCGACCGGCTCGGCAGACAGCACCGCCCCGGCGCCGAGCGCCTCGGCCAAGCCGGGCCGGAACTCCAGATTGTGGCTGTGGACGTGGTCGCCGGGTGCGATCGCCTGGCTCGCGATCCCGATCGGTTGGGCGAATTTCAGCACCGGCGCTCCCGCCGGGATCGCCCGCACCGCCAGTTTGTGCCCGGCCGGAATCGGCGCCCCTACCACCACCCCGTCGCCGACCTCCCGCCCCTCGGGCAGATTCGTCAGGGCGATTGCCACACTGTCCTTCCGGTGGATGCGCAGCACGTCCATGATCTATCCCTCGCCCCGAGTATATTTGACCGGCCAGATTATGCCTTGACCGGATCACGGGACAGGAAGATCGTTTGAAGGACCAATGGTTTTTTTCGGAAGCACCGATGCCCGCCAAGGCGAATGCGGCAGGGTGGCCGTGCCCATCGGTGACCGGGCTGACCGGGACTTGATCGCATCAGGCGAGTTGCCGACGCCGCGGAAACCGTGAGCCGGAACCGGGTCGCCCGAGGAAGCTGTACGCCCTCGAGCAAATGGAACGACCATGCCACACCAAGATCTACTGTTTCCGAGCGACCCGGTCCAGCGGGTGATCGCACGCCGGCTCTATGGCGAGATCAAGGACCTGCCGATCATCAGCCCGCACGGCCATACCGACCCGCGCTGGTATGCCGAGAACCAGCCGTTTTCCGACCCCGCCGCCCTGTTCGTGGTGCCCGATCATTATATCTTCCGCATGCTCTACAGCCAGGGGGTGCCGCTGGAGGCACTCGGCGTGCCGCGGGCCGATGGCGGGCCGGTAGAAACCGATCCGCGGGCGATCTGGCGGCAATTTGCCCGCCACTGGTATCTGTTTCGCGGCACCCCTAGCCGTATCTGGTTCGAATACGCGCTGGCTTCGGTGTTCGGCATCGCCGAGCGGCTCACCCCCGACACCGCCGATGGCCTTTACGACCGCATCGACGAGTGCCTGAAACGGCCGGAGTTCCGGCCGCGGGCTTTGTTCGACCGCTTCAATATCGAAGTCATCGCGACCACGGAATCGCCGCTCGACCCGCTCGACCACCACCGCGCGCTGCAGGCCAGCGGCTGGCGCGGCCGGGTGGTCACCGCGTACCGCCCCGATCCGGTGGTCGACCCGGAGTTCCCCGGTTTTGCCGCCAACGTCGCCCGGTTCGGCGCGCTGACCGGGGAGGACGCCCTGACCTGGGACGGCTATCTCGCCGCCCATGCCAAGCGGCGGCGATTCTTCATGGCGTTCGGTGCGACCTCGACCGACCACGGCCACCCGAGCGCCAGTACCGCCGATCTGGCCCGATCGGAGTGCCGTGCGTTATTCGCCAAAGTGCTGGGCGGCGCGGTTTCGCCGGCCGAGGCGGAGCTGTTCCGCGGCCAGATGCTGACCGAAATGGCCCGGCTCAGCCTGGAGGACGGGCTGGTGATGCAGATTCATCCGGGCGCCTACCGTAACCACAACCCCCGCGTCTTCGCCGGCTTCGGCCGCGACAAAGGCGCCGATCTGCCCAGCCGGACCGACTATGTCCACGCCCTGAAGCCGTTGCTCGACCGTTTCGGCAACGAGCCGCGGCTGACCATCATCCTGTTCACGCTCGACGAGAGCAACTATGCGCGCGAGCTGGCCCCGCTCGCCGGCCACTACCCCGCCCTGCGCCTGGGGCCGGCCTGGTGGTTCTTCGACAGCCCGGAAGGGATGCGGCGCTATCGCGAGATGGTGACCGAGACCGCGGGTTTCTACAACACGGTCGGCTTCAACGACGATACCCGCGCCTTTCCGTCGATCCCGGCCCGCCATGACGTGGCCCGGCGGGTCGATTGCGCCTACCTCGCCCGCCTGGTCGCCGAGCACCGGCTGGCCGAGGACGAAGCCGCGGAGGTCGCCCACGACCTGGCCTATCGGCTGGCCAAGCAGGCTTACAAGCTGTGACGGCCGGGTCGGGCGCACACTCCGCCGCCGCCCATCCCGGTGCGGGATCGAATGCCGCTTGCACAACTAATATATTTGGTATACGTTGGTGTCGGATTGGGCAGGTTGAGCGGGGCGCAGGCAATGGCCGGGACCGCAGGAGATGGCTGATACCGGTGACGATGGCCGCCGCGCCGGCGCCGCAAGACGGCCGCGCAGCAAACGCTCCCTGGGCCTGGTCGGCCATCGCGGCGGTCGCGGCGAGACCGCTGCCACCATCATCCATCGCGAGCTGCGCCTGCAGATCGTCACTCTGAAGCGCCAGCCGGGCGAACCGATCGTCGAGAAGGAGATCGCCCTGGAGTTCGGGGTCAGCCGGACGCCGGTGCGGGAGGCGCTGCTGCGGCTCGCCGACGAGGAACTGATCGAGGTTGCGCCGCAATCGGGCACCTATGTCGCGCTGATCCCGGTCGCCCGCGTCCGCGAGGCGATCCTGGTCCGCCGGGCGCTGGAGGGCCTGACCGTCCGCTTGGCCGCCGAACGCGCCAGCGGCAGCCAGATTGCCGAGATGATGGCGATCGTCGAGCGCCAGCGGGAGGCCGCGGCCGCAGGCGATGCGGTCGCCTTCTACGACAGCGACGATACCTTTCACGCCCAGATCGCGCGCATGGCCGGGCATCCCGGCATCTGGTCGCTGATCCACCAGGTCAAGACCAATATGGACCGCTACCGCCGGATGACCCTGCCGCTGCCCGGCCGGATGCCGATGGTGATCGACCAGCATGTCGCGGTCGCCGATGCCATCGCCCGCCGCGATGCGGCGATTGCGATCGCGATGATGGATGTCCATCTCGACGCCCTGTTCCCCGGCCTGGATCAGGTCCGGACCAGCCACCCCGAGTTCTTTGTCGAAGATTCCCCGGATAACGGCAGCGACGGCCGATAAGCGCCGCCGCCCCAGCTTCACGTCCCGACCTCAGGAGGCGCATCGACCACCACCAGCCAGGACCATCGCGTGCCGGCCCGGCCCCCGTGCCGGGCCCAAATACGTCCAATGCCACCAGAACAAAATCTTGGGAGGTCACCCGTGTTCCAACAACGCCTGATCGGCGCCGCCGCCGCCTTGGTCATCGCCGCGGCTGCCGGCACCGCCAGCGCACAGACTGTGCTGCGCTCGGCCGACATCCATCCCGACGGCTACCCGACCGTCGAGGCCGTCAAATACATGGGCCAGGTCCTCGAACAGAAGACCGGCGGGAAACTCAAAGTCCAGATGTTCTTCGCCGCCCAGCTCGGCCAGGAAAAGGATACCATCGAGCAGACCCGGTTCGGCGTCATCGACATGAACCGGGTCAATCTGGCGCCGTTCAACAATCTGATCCCGGAAACCGGCATTCTCGGCCTGCCGTTCATCTTCCGCTCGATCGAGCATATGCACAAGGTGGTGGACGGCCCGATCGGCGCCGAAATCCTCAAGGCCTTCGAACCCCATGGCCTGATCGGGCTGGGCTTTTATGACTCCGGCGCGCGCAGCTTCTACAATTCCAAGCACCCGATCACCTCGCTCGACGACATGAGGGGGCTCCGCATCCGGGTCCAGCAATCCGATATGTTCATTTCGCTGGTGCGCGCGCTGGGTGCCAATGCCACCCCGATGCCGTTCGGCGAGGTCTATTCGGCCCTGCAGACCGGGGTGATCGACGGCGCCGAAAACAATTACCCCAGCTATGAATCGACCCATCATTACGAGGTCGCCAAGTACTACTCGCTGACCGAGCATTCGATGTCGCCGGAAGTCCTGGTGATGTCGAAGATTTCATGGGATCGGCTGAGCCCGGCCGATCAGCAGGCGGTGCGCGAGGCCGCCCAGGCCTCGGTTCCCAAGATGCGCGAGCTGTGGAACGCGCGCGACGAGAAATCCCTGGCCGTGGTCAAAGCCGCTGGCTCCCAGATCAACACGCTGGACAAGGCGCCGTTCATTGCCGCGATGGACCCGGTCTACGCCCAGTTCGTCACCGATGCCAAGCTGAAGGCCCTGGTCGATCGCATCAAGGCGGTTGAGTGACGGTCACTTAGTCCCACGACCACGAGATGCCGCCGCGCCCCAGCGGCGGCATCCGTGTCCAGCGCAACGGCATCTCAAGGCGTTCGTCCATGTCCCCCGCAACTCCCGCCGATGCCGTCCCCGGTTCGGCAACCACGCCGGCTCCGCCCTCGGTCCTGCGACCGCTCCACGCCGTGCTGTCCCGCCTGTCGACCCTGGCGCTGTGGGCGGCCGGCAGCGCCCTGGTGATCATGACTCTGGCGGTATCCTGGCAGGTGATCGGCCGCCGCATCCTCAACGATACCCCGGCCTGGGCCGAACCGCTCTCGATCCTGCTGGTCAGCTGGATGGCATTTCTCGGCGCCGCCGCCGGTGTGCGCGAACGCCATCACATCGGCTTCGAAGTCATCCGCAACTGGATGCCGGGTCCGATCCAGCTGGTGTTCGATACCCTGTCGATGCTCGCGGTCGCCGGTTTCGGCGGCGCCATGGCGTGGCACGGCGGCTGGCTGGCGCTGGGCACCTGGAGCGCCACCCTGCCGACGCTCGGCCTGCCCGGCGGCGTCACCTACCTGACCCTGGTAGTCGGTGGAGCCCTGATTTGTCTGTTCGCCCTTGAGCGGCTCGCCCTGACCTGGCTGAACGCGATGGGAGGTCGTTGAGATGGAACTGACAATTTTGTTCGGGACCTTCACCGTCCTGCTGTTGATCGGCACCCCGATCGCCTTCTGCCTGGGCATCGCCTCGCTGGCCACCATCACCTATCTGGGCATCCCGCCGCTGGTGGTGTTCCAGCGGATCAATTCCGGCATGAATGCCTTCGCGCTGCTGGCGATCCCGTTCTTCGTCTATGCCGGCGATCTGATGCTGCGGGGGCGGATCGCCGAAAAGCTGGTCGCCTTTGCCGCCGCCCTGGTCGGCCATGTCCGCGGCGGGCTCGGCCTGGTCAACGTGCTGTCTTCGACCTTCTTCGGCGGCGTCTCGGGTTCGGCGGTGGCCGACGCCTCGGCGATCGGCGGGCTGATGGTGCCGCAGATGAAGGCGCGCGGCTATCCGGTCGATTACGCGGTCAATGCCACCATCTTCGGCTCGGTGATCGCGCTTCTGGTTCCGCCCAGCCATAATATGATCATCTATTCGATCTCGGCTGGCGGCACCATTTCGGTCGCCGACCTGTTCACCGCCGGAATCGTGCCCGGCCTGCTGCTGGCGATGGCACTGATGCTCACCGCCTGGCTGATCGCGGTCAAGCGCGGTTTCCCGCGCGAGCCGTTCCCGGGCTGGGCGATGTTCGCCAAGATCGCGGTGACCGCGATCCCCGGCCTGATCCTGATCCTGATCATCTTCGGCGGTGTCCGCTCGGGCTATTTCACCGCCACCGAGAGTTCCTGCGTCGCCGCGGTCTACGCCTTCCTGATCACCATGTTCGCCTATCGCAGCCTGACCTGGGACGATTTCGTCGAGGCGACGCTGGGCGCGGTCAAGACCACCTCGATGGTCCTGCTGCTGATCGGCTGCGCCGAAAGCTTCGGCTGGCTCCTGGCCTTGTTACAAGTGCCGGCCAAGATGATCCTGGCGATGCAGGCGATTACCGATCAACCCCTGGTGATCTTCATCCTGATCAATGTGATCCTGCTGGTGATGGGCATGTTCATGGACATGTCGCCACTGATCGTGATCACCACGCCGATCTTCCTGCCCGTGGTCAAGGCCTTCGGCATGGACCCGATCCATTTCGGCGTGATTCTGATCCTTAACCTCGGCATCGGCCTGCTGAGCCCGCCGGTCGGCACCGTCCTGTTCGTCGGCTGCGCGATCGGCAAGATCACCATCGCCGAAGCCATGCGCTCGAGCCTTTGGTTCTATCTGGCGGCGGTGATCGTGCTGCTGATCGTGACCTATGTGCCGGCGGTGTCGCTGTTCCTGCCCCATGCCTTCCGGTGAGACGATGATGCGGCTTGGCAGCCAGACCCTCCGGCGTTTGCCGCCCGGCGTGACGCGGCCGGGCTTCGACCGCGCCGCGGTGGCACCCGGTATCGTCCATCTCGGGATCGGCGCCTTCCACCGGGCGCATCAGGCGGTCTACACCGACCGTGCGCTGGCGGCGGGCGACCGGGCCTGGGGCATCGTCGGGGTCAGTCTGCGCGCCGGCGAGACCCGCGATGCTCTGGCACCCCAGGATGGCCTCTATACCGTGGCGGTACGGGGCGGCGGTGGCGAGACCCTGCGGGTGGTCGGTGCGATCTCGACTGTGCTGGTGGCACCCGAGCAGCCCGCGACCGTGCTGGCCAGCCTGAGCGCCGCCACGACCCGGATCGTCTCGCTGACCGTGACCGAAAAGGGCTATTGCCACGATCCGGCGACCGGATCGCTGAACGAGGACCACCCGGAGATCCGCCATGACCTGGCCAATCCCGCGGCCCCGCGCAGCGCCCCCGGCTATCTGGTCGCGGCGCTGGCGCGTCGGCGCGCGGCCGGGCTTGCGCCCTTCACCGTGTTGTGCTGCGACAATTTGCCGGCCAACGGCCAGACCGTCCGCAGCGTGGTCCGGCGTCTCGCCGCGTTCAGCGATCCGGCTCTGGCGGGGTTCATCGAACAGCAGGTCGCCTTCCCCTCGACCATGGTCGACCGCATCGTCCCCGCCACCACCGAAGCCGACCGCGCCCGTATCGCCGAGGCGCTGGGCGTGACCGATGCCTGGCCGGTGGTGACCGAGCCGTTCTCGCAATGGGTGATCGAGGATTGCTTTTCCATGGGCCGTCCGGACTGGGGCTTGGCCGGGGCCGAGTTCGTCGCCGATGTCGCCCCCTATGAGACAATGAAGCTGCGCCTGCTCAACGGCGCCCATTCCGCGATCGCCTATCTCGGCTACCTCGCCGGCTATGCCACGGTCGCCGAGGCGATGGCCGACCCCGCTCTCGCCGGATACGTCGAAGCCCTGATGGATGCCGAGGTGACGCCGACCCTGACGGTACCACCCGGCGCCGATGTCGCCGCCTACAAGCGGGCCTTGAGAGAACGCTTCCGCAATCCCGGCCTGCAGCACCGGACCTGGCAGATCGCGATGGACGGCTCGCAGAAGCTGCCGCAGCGCCTGCTCGGCACCCTCCGTGACCGCCTGGCCGCGGCGGCACCGATCGCCCGGCTGGCATTGGCGGTGGCGGCCTGGATGCGCTACGTCACCGGGATCGATGAGCACGGGAGACCGATCGAAGTCCGCGATCCGCTGTCCGCCGAACTGCGCCGGCGTGCCGACGCCGCCGGGCTGGTGGCAAGCCGTCTGGCCCCGGCGCTGCTGGCGGTCGAGGCGGTGTTCGGCCGCGACCTGCCGGCCGATCCACGTTTCCGCGACGCCGTCGCAGCAGCGCTCGACCAGCTGCTGCGCCGGGGCGCCAAGGCCACGCTGCGCGCCACCCGATGACCGATCCCTCACCCACACCCAGGAGTCCCGTCATGAAACTCGAGGTCCGCCAAGCCAGCCATCCCGAAGCGGCGCGCGGCTATGACACCGAAGCGCTGCGCCGGCACTTCCTGATCGAAACCCTGTTCGAGACCGACCGGCTGGTGCTGACCTATAGCCATGTCGACCGGTTGGTGGTCGGCGGCGCCATGCCGGTCACCGGTGCGGTCGCACTGACCACCGCCAAGCCGATCGGCTCCGACCCCTTCCTGAAACGCCGCGAACTGGGGGTGGTCAATGTTGGCGGCGCCGGCCGGGTCAGGGTCGACAGCCAGGCCTTCGAACTGGGGACCCGCGACGGTCTGTACATCACCATGGGCGCGACTGAGGTCGGCTTCACCAGCGACGACCCCACCGATCCGGCGAAGTTCTACCTGATCAGCAGTCCGGCCCACACCGCCTTCGAGACCCGCAAAAT
Organism: Azospirillum sp.; assembly: GCA_016124535.1. GTDB lineage: Bacteria > Pseudomonadota > Alphaproteobacteria > Azospirillales > Azospirillaceae > RI-112. The sequence continues at coordinate 34,474 of WGNK01000020.1, read as the reverse complement.
CTCGCTGGCCCAGGCGCGTCCACTCCATCTCGGCACCCCGGCGGCATCGAACGAGCGCACGATCTTTCAGTTCATCCATCCCGAGGTCTGCCGGTCAGCCCAGCTCACCCTGGGCATGACCTTCCTCAAGCCCAACAACATGTGGAACACCATGCCCTGCCATGTCCACGACCGCCGCTCGGAGGTCTATTTCTATTTCGACCTCCAGCCGGGCGCGCGCGTGTTCCATTTCATGGGCGAGCCGGACCACACCCGCCACCTGGTGCTGGCCAACGAACAGGCGGTGATCTCGCCCGGCTGGTCGATCCATACCGGCGTCGGCACCTCGAACTATACCTTCATCTGGGCGATGGCCGGCGAGAACCAGGATTTTACCGATATGGATATGGTTGCCATGGAGACGCTGCGGTGAGCGGCTCTCCGTTCGATCTGACCGGCAAGACCGCCGTGGTGACCGGCGCCAACACCGGGCTGGGCCAGGCGATCGCGCTGGCGCTGGCGCGGGCGGGAGCGGAGGTCGCCGGGGTCGGACGATCGGACATGGCGGCGACCGCGGCGATGGTTGCGGCGGCCGGCTCGCGCTTCCTGGCGATCGACGCCGATCTTGCCACCCTGAAGCCGATCGAACGCATCATCGGCGAGGCCGTCGCCTGGAACGGCCGGCTCGACATCCTGGTCAATAACGCCGGGATTATCCGGCGCGCCGACGCGCTGGACGCGACCGAGGCCGATTGGGATGCCGTGATCGACGTCAATCTGAAAACGGCGTTCTTCCTGACCCAGGCGGCGGCAAGGCGCATGCTGGAGCAGGGCGGGCGTGGCCGGGTGATCAATATCGCCTCGCTGTTGTCGTTCCAGGGCGGCATCCGGGTCGCCGCCTATACCGCGAGCAAGAGCGCGCTGGCCGGCCTGACCAAGTGTCTTGCCAACGAATGGGCCGCCAAGGGCATCAACGTCAATGCCATCGCCCCCGGCTATATCGCGACCAACAACACCGAGGCGCTGCGCCGGGACCCCGAGCGCACTGCCGCCATCCTCGGCCGCATCCCGGCCGGACGCTGGGGCGAACCCGGCGACCTCGGCGGCGCCGCGGTGTTTCTCGCCTCCGCCGCCGCCGATTATGTCCACGGCATCGTGCTGCCGGTGGATGGCGGCTGGCTGGCGCGGTGAGCGGAGATCAAGCGGAGGACGGAACCATGACCCGGACAACCGATGTCTTCATCAAAGGCGACGACGCGCCCTGGGTGGATCTCGGCGGCGGCCTTCGCCGCCAGTTGCTCGGCTACCAAAGTGCCATCATGATGGCACGGATCGCGTTTGAAGCCGGCGCGGTCGGCGCGCTCCACAGCCACCGCCATGTCCAGTGCAGCTATGTCGAAAGCGGCGTCTTCGAGGTGACGATCGGCGGACGCAGCCAGCGGCTCGTCGCCGGCGACGGCTATCTGGTGCCGAGCGGTGCCGAGCACGGCGCGATCGCGATCGAGCCCGGCATCCTGGTCGACGTGTTCACGCCGATGCGCGACGACTTCCTGGCCTGATCGATGATGCACCCACCGGTTGGTCGCCGCCCGCCGGTTCGACCGGTGGGGACGGCGGCCGAACCTGGCGGGTCAAAGCAAAATCGGGCGGTAGATCCTACTGGCAGGGCGTCACCACCGTGACGGCGCCCTGGTTGAGGAAGGCCTCCCAGGCATTGCCGGTCCGGTAGGTTTCGACATCGACATGGACCGCGGTCGACTCTCCGCGATGAGCAAAGTCGGAGATGTCGTAGGTATCGATATCGAGATTGGGGGCGGTGGACCCGTTCAGCGTATTGTCGCCGAATGGCTGACCGTTGATCCACAAATGCTCACCCTTATAGCGGTCGCCCTCCCAAATAATCAGGATGATAACCACCCTGGTGCCACAGGACCCGCCGCAGGTCCCGCAGTTGCAGCCGCAGTCGCGCGGCACCTTGATCCCCGGAACCACGATGCGGTGGGTGCCGCCGGCTTCCCAGCCGCCGAATTGGCCCAAATGGACATAGACCGTTCGTTCCGGCAGGTCTTTCCCCTTGTAGACCACGATCAGCACCGCGCCGCCAAAGGCCGATTTAGCGCCGCAATAGGCCAAGGACCGGTTCCAGTCGAGATCGCCCACCGTGTAAACTCCCGATCGCTTGGCCGCAACAATCGCGGTCACGTCGGCATGGGCCTGGAAGAAGCCGCGGGCGCCCCCCCACTTCAGGACGCTGGACGACCGCGCGGTTACGGCCACACCGTCGATGGTCACCGCGGTATCGGCCTTGTTGCCGCTGCCCGACCACAGCAGGAAGGCCCGTTCGATTTTGGCTTCGCGCGGCACCTCAAACTGGATCGACCGCCCCTCCGCGACCTTGCAACTGGTCTCGTCCTGGCTGAACGAGGTCCCCACCACCTTCACATCGACCCGCCCGCTGAACGTCTCGATCAGGCTCAACCCCTCATTGTCGGCATGGGCAGCGGTTGTACAAACTACAGATGCCAGCAGGATTAACAAACTGACAACGCATATCGGCGATTTTGCGCATCTGAATACTATTGTATTCATGAGTTTCACTCCCGATAGTTTGCTTTTCGTGCAGTAATATACGCAAAAATACGGGAGAACATCATATTTTATTCGAATTATTCGGTCAAACCAGCGCTCTCATCGGAGTCGCCGGAGCCGCCACCTCGGCCGCGCGGAGGCCGGAGCGGCGCCGACGCGCCCGGCAGCAGTCTGTGAAGAGCAGCCTGTGAAAAGGGGGGCAGCTTGCGAAGAGCGGTAGCGGGGCGGCCGGGGCGATCACCGGCCGATCGGCAAAACTCCGGGGCGGACCAACACCCGCGCGAGCGCCCGCAGAGCCGTGCGCCCGAGCGAGCCCGGGCCGCGCCAGACGGGCTTACGCCCCCCAAGCCCAACAAGGAACTTACGCCGTTGGGGCGGCCTCGACGAATCTGGGGAACACGCCCTGGGGTGGCGGCAATGGCGTGCCGGGGGTCAGGGCATGGACCGGGCCGAAATTGGCAAACTGCCGGGCATCGGCGGCGACCCCCAGCTGATCGAGGATGCGTGCCGAGGCATCGGGCATTATCGGCTGGGTGAGCAGCGCCAGATGGCGGATCGTCTCGGCCAGGACATAGAGGACGGCGGCCATGCGCGGCGGGTCCTTCTTCTTCAGGGCCCATGGCGCCTGCTCATCGACATAGCGGTTGGCCGCACCGATCACCGCCCAGATCGCGTCGAGTGCCTTGTGGAACGCCTGGACCTCGATCTCTGCGCGCACGGTGCCAAGCAAGCCATCGGCGGCATCCAGCAGCCGCCGGTCTGACTCGGCGAGCACGCCCGGCTCGGGGACGATCCCGGAGAGATTCTTGGCGATCATCGACAGCACGCGCTGGACCAGATTGCCGTAGTCGTTGGCAAGATCGCCGTTCAGCCGGTTGACCATGGCGCGGTGGGAAAAATCGCCGTCATTGCCGAACGGCACCTCGCGCAGCAGGAAGTAGCGGGTGGGATCGAGGCCATAGGTCTCGATCAGCGCCTGGGGCGCGATCACATTGCCCAGGGATTTCGACATCTTCTGGCCTTCGATCGTCCACCAGCCATGGGCGAACACGCGTAGCGGCGGAGCAATCCCGGCGGCCATCAGGAACGCCGGCCAATAGATCGCGTGAAAGCGCAGGATATCCTTGCCGACCATATGCAGGTCGGCCGGCCACCAATGGCTGAAATCCTCGGCCATTGCCGGGTCGCCATATCCGGCCGCGGTGATGTAGTTGGTCAGGGCATCAAGCCAGACATACATGATGTGTTTGTCGTCGCCCGGCACCGGGATACCCCAGTCGAAGGTGGTGCGGCTGACCGAGAGGTCTTTCAGCCCCGACTTGACGAAGGCCATGACCTCGCTGCGCTTGCCCGGCGGCAGGATGAAGTCGGGATTGGCTTCGTAATGGGCGAGCAGGCGGTCGGCCCAAGCCGACAGGCGGAAGAAATAGCTGGGCTCCTCGACCCATTCGCACTCGGCACCCGACGGCGCGATCTTCCGGCCGGTCGGCGTGGTGGTCAGCTCGTCCTCGCCGTAGAAGGCCTCGTCGCGCACCGCATACCAGCCGTGGTAGGAGCCCAGATAGATTTCTCCCTTATCGACCAGGGTCTGCCATAACGCCTGGCAGGCCCGGACATGGCGCGGCTCGGTGGTGCGGATGAAATCGTCGTTGGAGAATTTCATCGCGCCAACCAGGTCGCGGAAATTCTGCGAGACCCGGTCGGTGAAGGCCTGGGGCGTCATCCCGGCGCTTCGCGCTGATTTCTCGACCTTCTGGCCGTGCTCGTCGGTGCCGGTGAGAAACTTCACATCCCGCCCGTCCAGCCGCATGAAACGCGCCAGCACGTCGCAGGCCAGCGTCGTATAGGCATGCCCGATATGGGGCACATCATTGACGTAATAGATCGGGGTGGTGACGTAGTACGGCTTTTTGCCGTCCATGGGGGGCTCTCCGGTTCGGGCAGCGCTGCTCGCGAACGCCCCTCAACCGGCGGCGGCCCGGAGGCTCGCCAGGGCGTTCAGCACGACCTGTTTGCGTTCGAGATTGGCGTAATCGGCGCGGGCAAAAAGCAGTCGGATATTTTCCCACACCGCCATCCAGCGATCAAGCGCGCCGCTGCCCTTGGCCGTGAGCCGGCCGATCAGTTCGGCCTCGCCGGCCACGACCTCGGGCGGCGGCGTGCCGCTGGCCACCGAACGCACCAATCGCGCCAGCCACCACACCAGAAGCGCGCTGGCGGTATCGTAGAGCTGATCGGCACCCTTGCGCCCGAGCCGGTCGGCAAAGGCATGGACGGCGATCACGTCCAGCCGCGGCAGGGGCTGCAGCAGCGCGATCAGGTCGCGATAGAGCGTCAATCCGCCGGCCTCGGCCAGGTTGCAGGCGCGGCCGATGCTGCCTTCGGCCAGGCGGGCGAGCGCCGGCCGGTCGGCCTCGGCCAAATCTGGGCAGTAGCGCCCGAGCAGCGTCGCCACCGTCGCTTCGGGAAGCGGCGGCAATGTCAACTTGCGGCAGCGCGAGCGGATGGTCGGCAGCAGACCGCCCGGCGTCTCGGTGACCAGCAGCAGCAGCGCCCGCGGCGGCGGTTCCTCCAGGATTTTCAGGATCGCATTATGGCCGTGGGCGTTCATCTGCTCGACGCCGTCGGCGACCACCACCCGCCAGCCACCGGCGGCATTGGTGCGGTGGAGGAATTGCACCGCATCGCGCACCTCCTCAACCGCGATTTCGCTCTTCATCTTGCCGCGCTTCTCGTCGAACCGGCGTTCGATGGTGACCAGGTCGGGGTGGGCACCGCTCTTGACCAGGCGAAAGCTCGGAGACGACGGGTCGAGCGCGAGACTGGCCGGCGGCGGCGGCGCACCGAACAAACCGGCTGCGGCGCCGACGGCACCGTCGGCCGTCTGTGCCAGTACGAAACGGGCGATGCGAAACGCCAGCGTCGCCTTGCCGACCCCCGGCAGCCCCCCGATCAGCCAGGCATGGGGCATGCGGCCGGAGGCGAAGGCGGCGAGCACCTGCCGCTCGGCGCCCTCGTGGCCGATCAGATCCGGGTTTTCGCGGGGCCTCGGCGGCATCGGCTGCGCTGCGGCTTTGGGCTCGCTCATGGCGGGGCCAGGCCGCAGCGATCGACCACGCACGCCAGCACCGCCGCGCTCACGTCGTCCAGCGGGGCGGTAGCATCGACCACGGCGCAGCGCCCCGGATCGCGGCGGGCGATGTCGAGAAAGCCGTCGCGCAAGCGCCGATGAAACGCCGGTTCCATGCGTTCGTAACGGGTCTCGGTGCCGCGGCGAGCCTCCGCCCGCGCAAGCCCGAGGTCCGGCGGCAGGTCGAGGATCACGGTCAGATCCGGTTGAAACTCGCCGATCGCCACCTGGTGGAGCCTGGCCACCACGTCGCGGCCGAGTCCAAGGCCATAGCCCTGATAAGCCATGGTGCTATCGGCGAAGCGATCGCACAACACCCACCGCCCGGCCTCCAGCGCCGGCCAGATCGTCCGCTCCAGGTGGTCGCGGCGGGCGGCGATATGAAGCAAGGCCTCGGTCATCGGCGTCCAGCGGCCGGGCTCGCCCTCGACCAGCAGCCGCCGGATCTGTTCGGCGCCGGCGGCCCCGCCCGGCTCGCGGGTGACCACGAGGTCCAGGGACCGTTCGGCCAGAGCCTCGGCGAGGCGGCGCAGCTGGGTCGATTTCCCCGCCCCCTCGCCGCCTTCCAGAGTGATGAAACGACCACGGTTCACCCGCAGGAGTCCTTGAGTCCCGGCACGGCGGATCACGCCGCAGCTTTGCGCCTGCCTCGCTTCGGCAGGCCACCGGCTTTAGGCGAGGTCCGGCGCTCTAGATCCAGCCGAACAGCAGATGGCCGGCCACCGTCATGGCACGGCTCAGCAGGTTCTGCTTGCCGACATCGGCCGCGGCGACCGCCGGCACCTCGCGCGTGACGAAGCCCGGACCCGAAATTACCAGGGTTCCCAGCCTGGCCCCTTTGGCGATCGGCGCCGCCACCGGCTCGTCCAGCTTGAGCACGACCTTCATGTCCTTGCGCTCGCCCGGCGTCATGGTCAGCTTGAGGCCGCCCTCGACCACCAGCGGCACGGTCGGGGCGTCACCCAGCCAGACCTGGGCCTGCTCGACCGTCTCGCCCGGCTGGAACAGCTCGTAGACGCCGAATTCGCGGAAGCCCCATTCGATCAGGCGCGCCGATTCGTCGGCCCGCGCCTGCATGCTGGGCATGCCGTTGGCCACCAGAACCAGCCGGCGGCCGTCGCGGATCGCCGAAGCGGTCAGACCATAACCGGCGGTTTCGGTATGGCCGGTCTTGAGGCCATCGACCCCCATGTTACGGTAGAGCAGCGGATTGCGGTTGCCCTGTTTGATGCCGTGATAGGTGAAATCCCGTTCGGAATCATAGTGATAATACTCCGGGAAGTCATACATCAGGCGTTCGGCCAAAATCGCCAGGTCATGACAGGTCGAATAATGGTCGGGGTGGGGCCAGCCGGTCGCGTTCATGAAATTGCTGTTCAACAGACCGATCTCTTTGGCCTTCTTGGTCATCAGATGAGCGAAATTTTCTTCGGTGCCGCCGAGCGCCTCAGCGAATACGATGGCGGCGTCATTGCCCGACTGGATCACCACGCCGCGGATCAGGTCTTCCACTTTGATCCGGTTGTTGATCTCGACGAACATCTTCGACCCCTGCATCCGCCAGGCCCGTTCGCTGACCGGCAGAGTATCGTCGAGCGACAGCCGCCCGCCCTTCAGGGCGTCGAAGACCATATACATGGTCATGATTTTGCTCATCGACGAGGTCGGCATGCGCTGGTCGCCGTTCTTGTCGAGCAGCACGGTATGGGTGGTGAGGTCGATCAGGTAGGCCTGACGGGCAGACGTGTCGATGGTGCCGGCCTGGGCAACCGGCAGGGTTGCCGCAAACCAGACCGCCGCGGTGATCACCGCAGCCAATCGCTGGCAAACCATGGTCATGGCAAGTCCTCCACTGCTCCTGAATGCGCTGCCCGCTAATCGACGATCACACGGGCATCGTTGTTGCCGGCCTGAATCACCTTGGCGAGCACGGCATCGGCCTGTTCGACCGAGTCGATCGGGCCGATCCGCACCCGATAGAATTGGGTGCTGCCGACCCGTGCCGGCAAAACCTGGCTGCTGCCAAACGCCGCCATCCTGGAATTCAGCCGGTTGGCATTGGCCGGCACGGTAAAGGCGCCGGCCTGGACGAACAGCCGACGGGAGCCGCCGACCTGCACTTGCGAGACCACCGGCGCCGGCAGGAACCGGCCGTCGACATCGGCACCGGCCACCGTGACCGGCGGCGGTGCGACGGCGCTGGGCATCGGCCTCGGCGACGATACCGGCGGCGGCGGCGAGGACCGGTCGGAGGTCAGGCTGGCGACTTCGACGCTCTGCCGGGGTGCTGCGGCCGGCGGCGGCCCGATTTCCGCGGCCAATTGCTCGGGCGGCGTATTGGCTTTGGCCGCCATCGCGATCGCCCGGCTCTCCTCGGCCAGAATCGAGACCCGGACCTTGGCGGTGCCGGTCCGCTCGAAGCCCAGCAGTTCGGCGCCGCGCTGGGACATATCGATGATGCGCCCGGCGGCGTAGGGGCCGCGGTCGTTGATCCGCACCACCAGCGAGCGCCCGTTTTCCAGATTGGTCACCCGCACCAGACATGGCATCGGCAAAGTCCGATGGGCGGCGGTCAATTCGCCCTGGTCATAAATCTCCCCATTGGCGGTCCGCTGGCGATTGAAGCCCGGCCCATACCACGAGGCGACCCCCGTCTCGTCGTAATAATAGTCCTCGGCGGGATAGTACCAGACGCCGCCGATCTGATAGGGCTTGCCGACCTTATAGATGCCGGCGCCGGAGCGGCTGTAGCCGGTCGCGGCACCGGGACCGCTGGGACGGCTGGAACAGCCGGCGAGCACAGCCAGGCACAGCGCCGCGGCGACCGCGCGAAGGACGATTTTGTCGGGCGACATGAGCGCTTTCCAGCCGTCCTCAAGAAACCATGAGATGCGCTTTTGCCACAATATCTATGGGATATCAATCGATTTATTTCTACAGCTATGCCCGGTCCCGATCACGGCGCAGGCAGCAGGCTGGACGTCCGGCCGATCATCCGGTAGGCCGCCAACCCGATCCATTCCTTCACGGCGTCAGTCGCGAGGTCGAGCCCCCAACTCAGGTCCAAGCGGAGCGCAAAACCGCTATCGGGCAGCGTGCGATAATCGACCGGCCACGCCACCACCGGCCACCCGGCCTGGCGGAACACGCCGACGGCGCGCGGCATGTGCCAGGCCGAGGTCACCAGCAGCCAGATCTGCCCGGGCTGCGGCGACGCCAATGCCTTGCTCAATACCGCATTTTCGTAGGTATTGCGGGATCCGTCCTCAAAAATCACCCGCGCGGGATCGAGCCCGAGTTCGCCGAGCAGGCTGCGCGCCACCGGCGCTTCGGCGGCGCCGGGCTCCAGCAGAGCGCCAGAGCCGCCGGTAAAAACCAGCCGCGCCTCGGGCCAATGTCGGGCGAGCGCGGCAAAGGCGGTCATGCGGTCGGCGGCCTGATTGAGCGCCGGCTGGTGCCGCGCCAGGCTCAGCACCGGATTGATCGCCCCGCCGAGCACGATGATGCCGTCGACCCGCGCGAGCGCTTCCGCCGGCGGCGGAAAGCGCTCCTCGAGCGGCCGCATCAGCCAGTCGCCGACCGGCAGCACCGCCAGCGCGACAAAGCCCGCCGCGGCGAGCCAGACCCATGCCCGGCCCCAGCGTCGTCCGAAAGCCTGGGCGCCGAGCCCGACCACCAGCAGCGACACCAGCAGGGTTCCCGGCGCAACCAAGGCCCAGAGGAGTTTCGACAGCACGAACATCGGCGCGCCACCTCGCCGGTCAGCGCAACTCGGCCAGCTTGGCCAACGCCTTCCCGTCCTTGGTCTCAAGGCCGAGTGCCGCCAGTTCCTTGCGCGCCCGCGGCGACAGCGAGCCGGTCAGCCACAGGTCGAACCCGCCCCGGAAGCCCTGCGCACGGTACTGCGCAATCAGCGCCTTGACCCGAGTCTCGGCCTTTTCGGTCCAGATGCCGTAATCGAGCGGGAACGGGATCAGCGCGCGTCCATTGGCGGCCAGGGCAACCACCACGCCGTCCGGGACATCGATCTGGCGGATCGGCGACACCTTAGCATGGTAGCTACGCAGCAGGTCGGCGGTGTTCTGCAGGAAATTGGCGGAAACCTCGTCCTTTGCCCCGAGCGCGAACTCAAGGAAGCGGTCGCGCCCGGCGGCCCCGTTCAGCTGTTCCAGGGCGGCGACGATCACCGTGTCATGGCGCGGCGTGAACGCCGGGCTATCCAGGAACTTCTCGGCCAGCGCCGGGGCGACGCCGATCGCCGCCAGCTTGTCACGGTTGATGATGCGCAACCGCGGCGGCGGTTCGGCCGCCAGCAGGTCGTTCAATTGCTGGCTGAGGCGCGCCTGGCTGATCGCCATCGAAACCGGTCCGGAAATCGCGGTGGTCGCCATCGAGAAGGTCAACCCACCGACCGCGCTGGCCCAGCCGACCCGGTTGAGCTCGTCCTGGAGTACCTTGTTGCTGGAATAGGCATCGCAGGCGAATTTCCGGCAGTAATCGCGCTTCCACGCAGAGACCTGCAGCGCCTCTTTCATCTGGCTGTCCTGGCTTGGATCGCGCGACGAGGACACCGCACTGCCGATATTCCCGAATAACTGCCCGATGCCGCGGGGAATCCCCGACAGCGCTTCGACCGGCTCGTCGAACAGGCGTTTGCCGAATTCGATCGGCTGCTCGACCGCCTTGCCCAGGGCCTGGGCGTAGGCCCTGGACGAGGACACCTTGCGCAACTGCCGGATCACCGCGATCTCAGTCACCAGCTTGCGCAGGCCATAATTGCCGGTGACCTGGAACGTCCCGAAATCGGAATTGACGATGTAGTGGTTGAGGTAGCCATAGCTTGCGACCTGGGCGACCCGGAACGACGGCCCGGCGCTCAAGTCCTTGGGCAGCACCTGCTCGACGGTTCGATGGCTCGGCACCTCGTAGGGCGCCGCCGCCGATACCGCGGTACTGCCGGCCAGGACCAGGGCGAGGCTCCCGGCGGCGGCAATGCCGAAGACCACGGCATGCCGGGCACCCCGCACCGGCCAAGTTCTCGCGGCCACCGCGCCGCTGCCCGTACCCGTCATCGCATCCCCCCTGGTGCCTGATGAGTGGCGTCTGCGCCGCAGGAAGGGCTGCGCCTCGCCGTTTCGAGGCCGCACCATGTCATGGCAAGCCGCGGCAGACAAACGCTAACCAAGCCAGGCAGCCGCGCCCGACACCGGCAGGGTCGGGACCGATTTGCCGATTGAATAATCTCCAACCAGACAATAGTCTTTCGCGCAACCGAACGGCCGATCATGGTTCCGCGCGGCTACCCTGCCGGTACAGTGGCACGGATGACAGGCTGCGGCGGTGGCAATGATCACAAGGCCATCTCAACTCATCATCTGGGAGGCGACGTTGACTCTCGGGACTCTGGCTGTGGTCCGGGCTGAACAGGCGAACCGGGCGGTGTCGGGCGTGCCGACCGGTGGTCCTGGCCGCGCGGTGCTGGCGATTGCGCTGGTCGCGGGGCTCGGCCTCCTCGCCGGCTGCAATCAGAAGAACAGCTACGCGCCGCCGCCGCCGCCCGCGGTCAAGGTCGCCCAGCCGCTTCGAGCGCCGGTGACAGAATATCTCGAGTTGACCGGCAATACGGTGCCGATCAACAGCATCGATCTGGTGGCGCGGGTCGAGGGCTTCCTGCGCTCGATCGCGGTCGACGACGGCGATACGGTCACTAAGGGCCAGTCGCTGTTCGTCATCGAACCGGAGGTCTATCAGGCCAAGCTCGACCAGGCCAAGGGCGAGGTCGAGCAGTACCAGGCAACCCTGGTCGCGGCGGAGGCCGATCTCACGCGGCAGGCGTCACTGGCCCGCCAGGATTTCGCCTCCCAGGCCCGCCTCGACGAGGCGCGTGCCAAACGGGACGAGGCGCGCGCCGGCCTGACCCAGGCCAATGCCAGTCTCCGTCTGGCCGAAATCAATCTCGACTATACCACTGTGATCGCCCCGTTCGAGGGACGCATGTCGGCCCATCTGGTCGATATCGGTGCCCTGGTCGGCGCCTCCGGCCCGACCACGCTGGCCAGGCTGGTACAGCTCGACCCGATCTACGTCACCTTCACGGTCGACGAACGGACCGTGCTGCAGATCAGGGAAGCCCGACGCCAGGCCGGTGAAGCAACGGTCAATCCGCGTACCCGCGAGCTTCCGGTGGAGATCGGGCTGCAGACCGAAACCGGCTATGCCCACCGCGGCCGCATCGACTACATCGCCCCGGCCATGGATTCCGCCACCGGTACCCTGGCGATCCGTGCCGTGCTCGACAATCCGGACCACCGGCTGCTGCCCGGGCTGTTCGTTCGGGTGCGGGTGCCGCTCAAGGAACGGCAGGAAACCATCCAGGTGCCCGAACGCGCGCTGGGCACCGACCAGAGCGGGCGTTACCTGCTGCTGCTCGGCGCCGACGACACGGTGGTCCAGCGCCCGGTCAGGACCGGCCCGTTGCGTGGCGGGCTGCAGGTGATCGAAGAGGGTCTGGCCCTCGGCGACTGGGTGATTGTCGACGGCCTGCAGCGGGCGATCCCCGGAGCCAAGGTCGCCCCCGAGCGGACCACGCTGGCGCCGGGTGCCGCCGCCACGGCGACTCCGGCAGCGGCCGTCCCCGCGGCCAGCACCGCCCGTCAGCCCTGACCGGCGCCAGGAGGCAGCAGCGATGTTTTCCCGTTTCTTCATCGAACGGCCGGTTCTGTCCAACGTCATTGCGCTGCTGATGATCCTGATCGGCCTGGTCGCGCTGATGACCTTGCCGGTGGCCCAGTACCCCAACGTCACGCCACCGACGGTCCAGGTCACCACGCGCTACCCCGGCGCCAGCGCCCAGACCATCGTCGAAACGGTGGCCCAGCCGATCGAGCAGAAGGTCAACGGCGTCCAGGGCATGATCTACATGCAATCGACGTCGGCCAGCGACGGCAGCTACAGCCTGACCGTCACCTTCGAGATCGGCACCGACGGCGACCTGGCCCAGGTGCTGGTTCAGAACCGGGTGTCGAGTGCCTTGGCCTCGCTGCCCGCGGCGGTACAGACCCAGGGCGTGGTCACCCAGAAGAAATCGACCGCGATCCTCCAGATCATCACGCTGTCGTCGACCGACAGCCGTCACGACGGCCTGTTCCTCAGCAATTATGCCTCGATCAATTTGGCCGACGAATTGGCCCGGCTGCCCGGCGTCGGCAATGTCACGGTGTTCGGCGCCGGTTCCTATGGCATGCGCATCTGGCTCGACCCCGAGAAGCTCAAGGCGCGCGGATTGCTGCCAGCCGACGTGATCCAGGCGATCCAGCGCCAGAGCCAGCAGGTCGCCTCGGGCCAGCTCGGAATGTCACCGGCACCGTCCGACCAGAATTTCCAGTATACCGTCAACATCCGGGGCCGGCTCGACAGCCCGTCCCAGTTCGAGGACATCATCGTCAAGACCGATCCCGGCGGCGGCGGTCGGATCACCCGCGTCCGCGATGTCGGCCGGGTCGAACTGGGCGCACAGACCTATAGCCAGGATTTTACCTATGACGGCCGGCCCTCCGCCGGTTTGGCGATCTACCAGCTGCCCGAGGCCAATGCGCTGACCGTGGCACAGGCGGTCGAGACGCGGATGGCCGAACTGGCCAAGAGCCTGCCGCCCGGCATGGAATATGCCGTCCCCTTCGACACCACCAAATTCGTCAAGGCCGCGGTCAAAGAGGTCTACAAGACCCTGATCGAGGCGGGGCTGCTGGTTCTGCTGGTGATCTTCATCTTCCTGCAGAACTGGCGGGCAACCCTGGTCCCGGCAACCACGGTGCCGGTCACCATCATCGGCGCCTTCGCCGCGATGTCGGCTTTGGGCTTCACGGTCAATCTGTCGACCCTGTTCGCGATCGTGCTGTCGATCGGCATCGTGGTCGATGACGCGATCGTGGTGGTCGAAGGCGCCTACCACTACATCGAAAAGGGCATGCCGGCCAAAGACGCCACGATCAAGGCGATGAGCGAGCTGTTCGGACCGATCGTCGGCATCACCCTGGTGCTGATTTCCGTGTTCCTGCCGGCGGCGTTCCTGCCCGGCATCACCGGCCAGCTCTATAAGCAATTCGCCTTGGTGATCGCCGCGACCGCAGTATTGAGCGCGATCAATGCCGCCACCCTCAAACCGACTCAGTGTGCGCTGTGGCTGCGGCCGCCGCCGGCCCGCAAAAACGCGTTCTACCGCGGCTTCAACAAAGTGTTCGACGCGATCGAGCGCCGCTATGCCGGACTGGTGACCTGGATGGTCCACCGCAGCGGTGTGATGGCGGTGATCGCCTTTCTGCTGATGGGCTTCGCCGCCTGGGGTCTGACCAAGGTGCCGACCGGCTTTCTGCCGATCGAGGATCAGGGCTATGTCCTGGTCTCGGTCCAGCTGCCGCCGGCCGCCTCGCTGGAACGGACCAAGCGTACCATGGCCGAAGTCACCAGGATCCTCCAGGCCACCCCCGGCGTCGAGCATGTCGTCTCGATCGGCGGTGTCTCGGCGCTCGACAACAACGCCAGCCTGGCCAATGCCGGCGTCGCCTATGTCATCCTCAAGGATTGGAGCAAGCGCGGCGCCGGCCAGGACCTGCCCTCGCTCTACCGGACACTCTCCCAAGGCCTGTCGGCGCTCGACGACGGCAGCGCCCTGGTGCTGATCCCGCCGCCGATCCAGGGCGTCGGCAATTCTGGCGGCTTCACCATGGTGGTGGAACTCAAAGACGGCAGCGGCGACTACGCCAAGCTGGAGCGGGTCAGCCACGCCGTGGTCTCGGCCGCGGAAAGCCAGAGCGGGTTGCAGCGGCTCAACAGTGCGTTCCGCGCCGGCGTGCCCCAGGTCTATGTCGATATCGACCGGGTCAAGGCCGAGCATCTGGGCGTCTCGGTCGGCGATGTCTTCGCCGCGCTGCAGACCTTTGTCGGATCGAGCTACGTCAACCAATTCAACCGGTTCGGCCGCACCTTCCAGGTCTATGCCCAGGCCGATGCCGGGTTCCGGCTGCGCCCGGAGGACCTGGCCAATCTTCAGGTCCGGACCAAGACCGGCGGCATGGTACCGATCGCCACCCTGACCGAGATCCGGATGATCCAGGGGCCGTCGCTGGTCAGCCTCTACAACCTCTACCCGGCGGCAACCGTGGTCGGATCACCCGCAGCCGGGTTCAGCTCCGGCCAGGCCAATCAGCTGATGGAGGAGATTGCCAGCCGCACCCTGCCCCCCGGTATGGGCTTCGAATGGTCGGCGATGTCCTATCAGGAACAACAGGTCGGCAGTCAGACCTATTTCATCTTCGCGCTGGCCATGCTGCTGGTCTATATGGTCCTGGCCGGCCAGTACGAGAGCTGGTGGGCCCCTGCCGGGGTGATCCTGTCGGTGCCGCTGGCCCTGCTGGGTACCGTGGTGGCGCTGCTGATGGTCGGGATCGCCAACAATCTCTACGTCCAGATCGGCCTGGTGCTGCTGATCGCGCTGGCCAGCAAAAACGCCATCCTGATCGTCGAGCATGCGCGTGATGCCCGCCGCCACCACGGCACCGATATCATCGAGGCGGCGGTCGGCGCGGCCCGGGCGCGCTTCCGGCCGATCATCATGACCTCGTTCGCCTTTATCCTCGGCGTGGTGCCGCTGGTGATCGCAACCGGGGCCGGAGCGAGCGCGCGCAAGTCGATCGGCATCGCGGTGTTCAGCGGCATGCTGGCCTCAACCTGCCTGGCCGTGCTGTTCGTGCCGTCATTCTATGTCATCTTCCAGCGCCTTGAGGAACGCCGCGCCCGGAAAGCCGCCCCGGTGACGTAGGACCGGACGCCGGTGCAAACTGCAGGCAGTGCGGCGTTCAGCCGCGCCGCCAGATTTTCGATTCAAAAAAATTGCGCAGG
This sequence comes from Azospirillum sp., assembly GCA_016124535.1. GTDB lineage: Bacteria > Pseudomonadota > Alphaproteobacteria > Azospirillales > Azospirillaceae > RI-112. The sequence goes on along the minus strand of WGNK01000020.1, from coordinate 18,879 downwards.
ACAAACCGGTAGGTCAAGCGGATGGCGACCTCGGTCTCCGGGCGGCGGCTGACAGGAACGTCGTGCCACAACGCCAGAATGTCCTGCCAATCGAGCAATTGGGCACGGACTCGGTCCCGCCGGCTCCTGACCGCGAGGCTCCCGGCCTCAGGCTGGGTCAGTACGGTTGGAATGTCGACCCCGTCAGGATCGAGTTCCCCGAAGAGACCTCCGAGCATCGCCAACGGCCGCTGGGTCAGTGCCAGAATTCGGAACAGCTCTCCGACCAGGCTGTAGTCGTCACGATAGACATCGGACAAATGCTGCAGCGTCTTAATCAGCGCCAGGATCCGCCCGAACCGCCCACGTAGCGATTCGATGTAGCCGTGTTCATGGGCAAGCCGCTCGAACCCCTCAAGAAAGCGGGGCAGCCGCGCCTCCGGTACCGCAAGGTCCTGCGCCGCGTTCACCAGCACTCGTCGCAGATGCGCCTCGAATTCGGCGTCATCCAAACCGGCCGGCGGCATCACCGGCAACCGACCGTTCTCGCCGGCCCAGGTAAACAGCCGAAGCGCCAAGCGCTGCCGCGCGATCAGGCGGTGCCTGGGTTCGACCCGCCATCCACCGCTGCCATCAAGCAGTTCCGCCGGGATCGCCTCCCCCGGCCAAGCGACTTCAAGTCCGGGCAGAAACTCGACCACCCGGCGAAGCACTCCCACGTCCATAGCAAAATCGGAGCGTTCCAGGCTGTCGATCAGCGTGCTCAGCGACAACTGACCGGCCAAACCGCCGATCCTGATTTCGAGTGCGCCGGCTCCGGTGACACCGGTGCGGACGAATCGCGCTGACGGCAGTGTGAAGAGGGGACAACTGAGGCGAAGATCAAGATTGGCGACGACCGATCGTTGCGGGGATGTGCGGAAATTTTCCATCGCGATGCCGTCCAGATTGCGCCGGCCCGGCGAGCCGCTCTCCACCTCATTAGTAGTCAATGCAACTCTCGCAACCTCCCCGGCTCGCCGCGGACATATACCAGCCCTGCCGAAGCGCAGCGATCGGCCCTGCTGAATGCAGACATTGAACAACCACGGGATCGGATTAAGTTGTTGCCTGGACAGACACCACTCTCCGGGCACGTAGTGTCCGGTTGAGGCGCCGGCTGTCGAACCCGTTGACTGCGTCGACCCTCGAATTTTTGGCAGATTGGCACATTGCTGCACGGTGATCAAGCAGGTTTTTGCACGATATCGGATAGTATATAGGCGTCAATGCGCCATGTTATACGCGTATTTGGTGATCTAAACGCATAGATTCGGCAGAATGTCTCGTCCTTCACAGCAGCGCTCCCTTCAACTTGTTTGTGTCCTGTGGCCATAATCGCAATGACCGAGTTCAATCACGCACAAACATTCCAAAGCCGGATCGAAACCATCATTTCTCTGCTCGGCAGCCCGATGGGATTGGCGCGCGGCGCCGGTCTGTCGCGCCGGGTCATCGATAATTATCGAACCGGCCAATCCGATCCGTCGCGGGAGCGCCTGATCGCCCTGGCAGAGGCCGCCGGAGTCACGGTCGAATGGCTGGCCACCGGCAAAGGCCCGATGCACCGGCCGAGCCATGCCGCCCCACCAGGGCACGAGACCAGCCCGGCAGCCATCGATGCCGAACTGCTGAGCCGGGTGATCGACGGTGTTTCGTCCGTGGTGTGTGAGGCCGGGCAGGCTCTGACCAGCAACCATCAGGCCGAGACCACTGCGCGGCTTTACGCCGAGATTGTCGCCGCAGTGCCGCGGGCCGACCGCTCCGCCCGCGAAGGCGCCCTGGCCATGGCGCTGGCCCATCTCCGCCGGGACATCCGCACCACCGCCCCCGGCCCAGCGACCCCAGGCCCAGCCGACCCCGGCACAGGCAGCCGCGACATCCCCGATCCGCCGTGACGCGGCCTTATCAGCGTCGCCAGACGCGAGCTTCGAGAAAATTGCTGGCGGCAAACCGGTAGGTCTGCTTGATCGCGAGTTCGGCCTCGATCGAACGATCAAAGGCAATGTCGCGCCAGGCCAGGATCACCCCATCCCACTCGCGCAGCAGCAAGTGGAGCTGGTCGCGGGTCGCCCGGATGAAGGGAATTTGCGCCTTATAGGTCTTCAGGGTGTTGAGAATCTCGCCGGTATTGGCATCGACCCCCTGAAACCGCGCCTCCAGCGCCTGGACCGGCTTCTTGATCAGCGCGCGGACCCGAAGGATCTCGCCCTGAATCTCGTTCTCGCCGCGATAGACCTGGTTCAAACGATTGAGCGCCTTCCCGATCTCGCGGATTTTGCCAAACCGGTCCCGCAACGCCTCGATATAGGACAGCTCCTGGGCCAACTTGTCGACCTGATCGATCAGATCCTGCCGACGCTCCGCGGGAACCCCCAATTCCCTGGCCATCTCGGTGAACGCGTCCTGAACCCGAACCTTGGTTTCCGGCTTGGCGACCAGTTGCTCGAGCTGCAGCAGGTCCAATTCTGGAGACGGGGTATTGGACAGCCAGGAGACCAGTTGCAGGCACAATCGGCCGCGGGCGACCAGGAGATGACGCTCCTCAACCGACCAGGACGCCGAACCGTCAAGCAATTCCCTGGGGATCGCTTCGCCGGGCCGGATTACCTTGACGAATTTCAGTCCCTGCTCGACAAGTCTAAGCAAATCGACATCATGACCGTGCTCGGAAAAATCAAACGAGCCCAGCAACGACCGGAAGCTCAAGTTGGCACTAAGGTCACCCAATTGAATATTGAGTACCGGCTCGCGGCTGTCCGGGGCCAAAATGAATTTCGCGCCGGGAATGTTGAACATCTTGTGGGTGAAATTAAACTCGGTATTGCTCGCCCTGTCCGTGCCGGTCACAGCCCGGCTGGTCGCAGCCTCCGCCGTACCGTCTTTGCCGTTGCAAGTCGCTGCCACGGTCGCTCCCGCCCCTCACGGTTATGACGCAAACACAAGCCCGATCGGCGACACGGCGCTTACGTCAGACGTCCAAGGCGGCACTCAGGACCCCGATCAACCCTGCAACTCTGTCGCCCCCGACCAAACATAGGCCGCCGGTCGTCCAGCAACACCTCCCGGAGCGCCGGAGACAACAAAAATAGCCGCAACCGTCGGTCAGGGTACCGCAAAAAGCTAATAAATCACAGGAATTTCAGACTGAGGAAGCCGCCGACGACGATGGCCAGAATAGCTCCGGTGACCAGCATCAACCTCTTTTCGATGAATTTCTCGACCTCAGGGCCGTAATAGTGGAGCAGAATTCCGATCATATAGTAGCGCGTGAACCGCGCCACCAAGGAGCACAGCACGAACACCTGCATGTCGAGCTTGGCAAAGCCGGCCGCGATCGCCAGCAACTTGTAGGGGATCGGCGTCACCCCCTTCAGGATCAGAAACCACGGGCCGTAAAGATTGAACATCGCCTGAAAATGGGCGAACGACTCCTCAGCGCCGTAGAACGCAATGATCGGGCGTCCGACCGCTTCGAAGACATAGTAGCCGACGGCGTAGCCGAACAAGCCGCCGATGATCGAAGCGATCGAACAGATGGTAGTGTACCACCATAACCGCTTCGGCTGGGCCAAGCACATCGGCACCAGCATGACATCGGGCGGCAGCGGAAAAAAGGAGCTCTCGGCGAAGGAGACCGCACTCATCCAATAGACCGCACCCGGCTCGGACGAACGTTTAACGATCCACCGATAGAGTGGTTTCAACACGCCCCACCGCCCCCGATCGCGCGAGCCCCCGATTCTGCGGCTCGGTCATTCCAACCGTCCGGACCCACGAACTGCGTCGGTCCGGGCCGGTCGACCATTCAAAGTGTATTGATCTGGCGCGGCGTCAATGCCAGGCCCGAAGGACAGCGGCGTCAGCCCGCTTCGTCTTCGTCGCTCCCCTGGGGCGGCCCGCTGTCCTGACCCTTGGCCGCGAGGTCGCGATCGACGAACTCGATCACCGCCATCGGTGCCGCATCGCCATAGCGGAACCCGGCCTTGAGCACCCGGGTATAGCCACCGCTCCGCTTGCCATAACGCGCTGCCAGAGCTGCAAACAGCTTGGACACCGTGGCATCGTCGCGCAGAACGGCAAAAGCCCGGCGACGATTGGCCAATCCGCCCTTCTTGCCGAGGGTCACCAGCTTTTCCACGATCGGCCGTAATTCCTTGGCCTTGGGTAAGGTCGTGGTGATCTGTTCATGCTTGATCAGGGCCGCCGCCATGTTGGCGAACATGGCTTGGCGATGGGTGCTGGTTCTGTTGAGCTTTCGCCCGCTGACGCCGTGGCGCATGGCCGGTGTCCTCCCTGATGGCTTGGCTCCCCGCAGGGAGACCTATGGCAAATCCCGCGGCCCGGACACCGCAAGCGGCGCCGGTACGGCGGAGTCGGGTCGGCATGACCCTTAAAGTCCAGACGCAGTTGCGCCTCAATACGGCTCTTCGAGCCGCTTGGCCAGTTCCTCGATATTCTCGGGCGGCCAATTCGGAATTTCCATGCCGAGATGCAGGCCCATCTGCGACAGGACTTCCTTGATCTCATTCAGCGACTTGCGGCCAAAATTCGGTGTCCGCAGCATTTCCTGCTCGGTCTTCTGGACCAGATCGCCGATATAGACGATGTTGTCGTTCTTCAGGCAATTGGCCGACCGCACCGACAATTCCAACTCGTCAACCTTGCGCAGCAGGTTCTTATTGAACGGCGGCTCCTCGCCCCGTTCGATATCAACTGCGTGGCTCGGTTCCTCGAAATTGATGAAAAGTTGGAGCTGGTCCTGGAGAATGCGCGCAGCCAGCGCCACGGCGTCATCGGGACGGACGGCACCGTTGGTCTCGACGATCATCGACAGCTTGTCGTAGTCGGTCACCTGGCCAACGCGGCTGTTCTCGACCTTGTAGGAGACTTTGCGCACCGGGCTGAACAGGGCATCGACCGGAATCAGACCGATCGGCGCGTCTTCCGGACGATTTTGGCTGGCCGGGACATAGCCCTTGCCGCCCTCGACCGTCAATTCCATCGACAGCCGCGCACCATTGTCGAGCGTGCAGATCACCAGGCCTGGATCCATCACGTGGATGTCCGGACCGGTCTCGATCATCCGCGCGGTAACCTCGCCCGGCCCCTCGGCCTTGAGCCGCATCCGCTTGGGACCATCGCCATGCAGGCGCAAGCCCATCGACTTGATGTTGAGGACGATGTCGGTGACATCCTCCCGCACGCCGGGGATGGAGGAAAACTCGTGAAGCACGCCTTCGATGTGGATCGAGGTGACCGCCCCGCCCTGCAAGGATGACAACAGCACCCGTCGCAAGGCGTTGCCGAGCGTCAGGCCAAAGCCTCGCTCCAGCGGCTCGGCAACCACGGTAGCGGCGCGATCGGGGTCGTCGCCGGGTTGGATGTCGAGCTTATTGGGCTTGATCAGTTCCTGCCAGTTCTTGTGTATCACGGGAACGCCCTCTTGCCTTTCCGGTGGCCAGGCCCGACCGGCAGCCACTTCATGCCGTAACGCTTCGCAACGAAAGAGGCGACCGTGCGTCTCACTTCGGCGGAATTGGGGCCGGGATCAAACCCTGCGCTTCTTGGGCGGGCGCACGCCATTATGCGGAATCGGCGTCACGTCACGGATCGAGGTGATCGCGAATCCGATCGCCTGGAGCGCACGCAGAGCCGATTCGCGTCCCGAACCCGGCCCCTTGACCTCAACCTCGAGCGTCTTCATGCCGTGTTCGATCGCCTTCCGGCCGGCATCCTCAGCGGCGATCTGGGCCGCATAGGGGGTCGATTTCCGCGAGCCTTTGAAACCTTGACTGCCGGACGACGACCAGGCAATGGTATTGCCCTGGGCATCGGTAATCGTAATCATGGTATTGTTGAACGAGGCGTTGACATGCGCCACGCCCGCCGAAATGTTCTTGCGCTCGCGACGGCGCAGGCGCTGGGAAGCGGCACTGGGTTTGGCCATCTGGAAAAGCCCCTGTCCTCAAACGATGAAAGTTATTTCTTCTTGCCGGCAATCGGCCTGGCCGGACCCTTGCGGGTGCGCGCATTGGTATGGGTACGCTGGCCGTGGACCGGCAGCCCCTTGCGATGCCGCAGACCCCGGTAGCAGCCCAGATCCATCAGCCGCTTGATGTTCATCGCGACTTCGCGGCGAAGATCGCCCTCGACCCGATAGTCGCTGTCGATCACTTCGCGGATGCGCAGAATTTCGTCGTCGGTCAATTGATTGACCCGCCGCTCGACCGGGATGCCAATTCGGCTGCAGATCTCTTTGGCCTTCGCCTGGCCGATGCCATGGATATAGGTCAAACCGATCTCGACGCGCTTCTGCGCGGGAATGTTGACGCCAGCAATACGCGCCACGCCTGGTCTCCTTAACCGTTATGCCGCGCCCACCGCATGACAGCGGCAAACGACAAAGACCTCGATTCATCTCGCCGAAATCAAGGCAAACTAACCCGATCGGTTCTCCGGGAACCGAGGAGCGGGGATTATAGGGGCCAGCGCGCCCCTGTCAAGCAATCTGTGTCGGCAAATCGTCAATTTGCCAATACCGCCTCAATCTGCTTGGTGACCTCGGAAATCTCCGCCATGCCATCGACCGTGTTCAGCACGCCGTGCTTCGCATAATAAGGCAGGATCGGCGCGGTCTGAGCATGGTATTGGGCAAGCCGGGTCTTCACCGTCGTCTCATTATCGTCAGCCCGGCGCTTGAACTCGCTACCGCCACAGACATCGCAGACGCCGGCGGTCTTCGGCTTCTGGAACGAGTCGTGATAGCCGGCACCACATTTGGCACAGGTGAAGCGGCCGGTGATCCGTTCGACCAAGGCCGCATCATCAACCTTCATCAAGATCACATGATCGATCCTGATCCCCTTCTCGGCCAGCATCAGGTCAAGCGCTTCGGCCTGGGGCACCGTGCGTGGAAACCCGTCGAGAATAAAGCCTTTGGCGCAGTCGGGGCGGGAAATCCGTTCGGAGATCATCTCGACCATCAGGGCGTCTGGCATCAGCTTGCCCGCGGTCATGATCTCCTTTGCCTGCTCGCCCAGGGGTCCGCCGTTCGCCACCAGCGCTCGCAACATATCGCCGGTCGAAAGCTGAACAACGCCGCAGCGATCCTCGAGAAACTTCGCCTGGGTACCTTTGCCGGCACCCGGCGGTCCGAGCAGGATCAGATTCATCCCTTTCTCCCCCTGAGTTTTGATTTCTTGATGAGGCCCTCGTACTGATGGGCCAAAAGATGCGAGTGGATCTGCGCCACCGTATCCATGGTGACACTGACCACGATCAACAGGCTGGTACCGCCGAAATAGAACGGCACCGCGTGCTGCGCAATCAGAAATTCCGGCAGCAGACAGACCGCGGCCAGGTAGGCAGCCCCGACCACCGTCAGCCGGGTCAGGACGAAGTCAAGATAATCAGCGGTATTCTTACCCGGCCGAATTCCCGGAATAAACCCGCCATACTTCTTGAGATTATCCGCCGTCTCGACCGGGTTGAACACGATCGCCGTATAGAAGAAACAGAAGAACACGATCAATCCGGCATAGCCCACCATATAGAGGATCGAACCATGGGCGATCAGCTGGGAGATCGTCTGCAACCACTCCGGTCCCTGCCCTCCTGAAAACCCGACCGCGGTCAGCGGCAACAGCAGCAGCGAACTGGCGAAGATCGGCGGAATCACGCCGGAGGTGTTGAGCTTGAGCGGCAAATGCGACGACTCGCCACCGAACATCCGGTTACCGACCTGTCGCTTTGGATATTGCACGATCAGGCGCCGCTGGGCACGCTCCATATAGACGATGAAGAACACCACCCCGACCGACATCGCCAACAAGAAGATGATGAACGCGGTGGACAGCGCACCGGTGCGCCCAAGTTCCAGGGTGCTCGCCATCGCCTGGGGCAGCTGGGCGACAATCCCGGCAAAGATGATCAAGGAGATGCCGTTGCCGACCCCGCGTGCCGTGACTTGCTCGCCCAGCCACATCAGGAACAAAGTGGCACCGACCAGCGTGATCACCGTCGTAATGCGGAAGAAAAAACCGGGATGGATCACCGCCGAGCCCATCGAGCCGGTCATGCCCTCCAACCCGACCGACAGACCGAACGCCTGAACGCTGGCCAACAGCACGGTGAGGTAGCGGGTATATTGATTGAGCTTCTTGCGCCCGGACTCGCCCTCCTTCTTGAGGGCTTCCAGGGTCGGCGATGTCGCGGTCAACAGCTGAATAATAATCGATGCCGAGATATACGGCATGATATTCAACGCAAAAATCGTCATCCGTCGCAGCGCACCGCCGGCAAACATATCGAACATGCCGAGGATGCCGCCGCCGTGCTGGGAGAAAACATCCTCCAGAATGCGCGGATCAATGCCCGGCAGGGGGATATAGGTCCCCAGCCGGTACACGATCATCGCCCCCAGGGTAAACCACAGTCGCTTTTTCAGCTCAGTGGCTTTGGCGAAGGCGCCGAAATTTATGTTGGCGGCAAGCTGTTCGGCTGCTGAAGCCATGATGCTCGGATCCTCGTCAAACGACGTCGGTCTTGTCCCCGTTCCGGGGACCGGGGCCTCAGGCCCCGGCGGGAGCCTCGGCGGCAGCGCCGCCGCTGAGCGTCACCGTGCCGCCCAGCTTTTCCACCGCGGCAATCGCCGCCTTGGAGGCGCCAAACACGGTCAGGTCGAGCTTTACCGTAATCTCGCCCTTGGCGAGCAGGCGAACGCCGTCCCTGACCTTATCCACCAGACCGGCTGCGACCATCGTCTCCGGGGTGACCGGCTGCGACGGATCCAGGCGCCCGGCATCAACCGCCCGCTGCAGCCGCCCAAGATTGACCTCGACGAAATCCTTGCGGAAAATATTGGTGAAGCCGCGCTTGGGCAGGCGCCGGTGGAGCGGCATCTGGCCGCCCTCGAACCCGCGAATGGCGACGCCGGTACGCGAGGTCTGGCCCTTGACGCCGCGCCCGGCAGTCTTGCCCTTGCCCGAGCCGATACCGCGACCGACCCGCATGCGCCCCTTGCGGGCGCCTTCGTTGTCGCGAAGCTGGTTCAGTTTCATCTCGAATCGTCCTTCGCCACGAAGCTCACTCGGCCGCTTCCCAGCGCACCAGATGGGACACTTTGCTCAGCATGCCGCGCACCGCCGGGGTATCTTCCAACTCCCGGGTCCGGTGCAGCTTGTTCAGCCCGAGTCCGACCAGCGTCTCGCGCTGATCGTGCCGGCGGCCGATCGGGCTGCCGGTCTGGGTGACCACGATCGTCTTCTTATCCTCAGGCATTGGGCGCGGCCTCCTTGACCTCGCCGGTGTCGCGCCGGCCGAGAATGTCGCTGACCCGGCGACCACGGCGTGCCGCGACCACCCGCGGGCTGACCACGCCATTCAGGGCGTCGAAGGTCGCCTTGATCATGTTGTGCGGGTTGGACGTGCCAATCGATTTGGTCACCACGTCCTGAACACCCAGCGCCTCGAAAATTGCGCGCATCGGGCCGCCGGCGATGATCCCGGTCCCGCCCGGCGCCGCCCGCAACACCACCCGGCCTGCGCCGAAATGGCCGCGAACGTCATGATGCAGCGTCCGCGCCTCGCGCAACGGCACCCGGATCATGGTCCGCTTGGCCTGTTCGGTCGCCTTGCGGATCGCCTCCGGCACCTCGCGCGCCTTGCCCGAGCCGACGCCGACCCGGCCCTTGCCGTCGCCGACCACGACCAGAGCGGCGAAGCCGAACCGCCGGCCGCCCTTCACAACTTTCGCAACGCGATTGATGCTGACCAGCTTCTCGATCAGCTCGCTCTCTTCCCGATCACGCTCCCGCGGCTGCCGATCCCGGTCGCCCCGTTCGCCTCTTTCCCGTGCCATGGCTTGAAGGCTCCCCTAGAATGACAGTCCGGCCTCACGGGCCGCATCGGCCAGGGCCTTGACCCGGCCATGGTAGAGATAGCCGCCGCGATCGAACACCACGGCCACGACGCCGGCGGCGGTGGCGCGTTCGGCGATCAGGCGTCCGACCAGCTTGGCCGCCTCGATATCGGCTCCGGTCTTGCCCTGCGCCTTGACGTCCTTGTCGAGCGTCGAGGCAGCGGCCAGCGTCCGGCCCCCAGCATCATCGATGATCTGGGCATAAATATGCTTGCTGGAGCGAAACACCGAGAGCCGAGGCCGGCCGCCGGCGCGCTTCAGAAGGCGCGTCCGTACCCTGGCGGTACGGCGCTTCATCAGCAGTTCGGTCTTGTTCATCGCCGGCATCCTACTTTTTCTTGCCTTCCTTGCGGATCAGCGTCTCGTTATCGTACTTGATGCCCTTGCCCTTATAGGGCTCCGGCGGGCGAAAACCACGGATTTCCGCAGCGACCTGGCCGACCTGGCGCCGGTCGCAGCCGGAAATCGAAATCAGCGTCGGCTTCTCGGTCTTGATCGCGATCCCACTGGGGATCGGATATTTGACGTCGTGGCTGTAACCGAGTTGCAGGACCAGTTCCGACCCCTGGACCGCGGCACGATAACCGACGCCGTTGATTTCCAGATTGACCGTAAAGCCCTTGCTGACGCCGACCACCAGATTGTTGACCAAGGTCCGAGCGGTAGCCCAATTCACCCGCGCCCGACGCGAGTCCGAGCGCGGCGTCACGCTGACCTTTCCATCGTCCAGCTTGGCCAGAATATCGTCGATCAGGGTTGCGCTGAGTTGTCCCAGCTTGCCCTTGGCGGTCACGGTCTGGCCCGCGACCGTGACCTCGACCCCGGACGGCACCGGGACCGGATGCTTGCCAATGCGCGACATGAGCTAAGAGCCTCCCAGAATACCCTAAAACACGCGGCAGAGAACTTCGCCGCCGACATTGGCGGCCCGCGCCTCGCTGTCCGACATCACGCCGCGCGGCGTCGACAGGATCGAGATGCCAAGACCGCTGTAGATTCGGCCAAGATCGGCGATCTTGGAATAGACCCGCCGCCCCGGCTTGGACACCCGGTCGATCTGACGGATCACCGGTTCGCCCTCGTGGTATTTCAGCTCGATCTTGAGCGCAGCCACACCGGGCCTCAGCTCTCGCTGGCTGAAGCCGCGAATATAACCCTCGCGCTTCAGCACTTCGAGCACGTTGCTGCGCAGCTGGGAAGCGGGGCTTTCCACGCTGGACATTCTGGCGCGCTGACCGTTACGGATGCGGGTCAACATATCACCAAGGGGATCGCTCAACGCCATCTTATCGTCCCTCTCCCGCCTACCAGCTTGACTTGGTCATGCCGGGGATGTGCCCGGTCGACGCCAATTGCCGGAGTGCGATACGCGACAGCTTGAATTTGCGGTAGAACCCGCGCGGCCGCCCCGACAATTCGCAGCGATTGCGGATGCGGGTCGGGCTGGAATTGCGCGGCAGCTGGGCCAGCTTCAGCCGGGCAGCGAACTGCTCTTCCGGCGGCAGCGAACGGTCCTTGGCGAGCGCCTTCAGGCGCGCCCGCTGCTTGGCATAACGCTTGACGAGCGCGGTGCGGTTCTTGTTCTTTTGAACGGAACTGGTCTTGGCCATGGTCTCTTAACGCTCCCGCCCGTCAGTTCACGAACGGCATGTCAAAACCGCGCAGAAGCGCCTTAGCTTCCTTGTCGGTCTTGGCCGTGGTCACGATGATGATGTCCATCCCGCGCACCTGATCGATCTTGTCGTAATCGATCTCGGGGAAAATGATCTGCTCTTTCAAGCCCATGGCGTAATTGCCGCGGCCATCGAAGCTGGTCGCCGAAACCCCGCGGAAGTCGCGCACCCGTGGCAGCGCGATCGTCACCAGACGGTCGAGGAACTCGTACATGCGGTGGCCGCGAAGCGTCACTTTGCAGCCGATCGACATGCCCTCGCGCAGCTTGAACTGGGCGATCGACTTGCGCGCCTTGGTCACCACCGGCTTTTGGCCGGCGATCGCGGTCAGGTCGCCGACCGCCGACGCGATCTTCTTGCCGTCACCGGTGGCCTCGCCGACGCCCATATTGATCACGATCTTCTCGAGCCGCGGCACTTCCATGTCGTTCTGGTAGTTGAACTCGGTCTTGAGTGCCGACTTCACGACAGTGTCGTAACGTTGTTTCAGCCTGGTCATCATCGTCTTCGTCCTACAGATCGATCACTTCGCCCGAACCGCGAGCGAAGCGGACCTTGCGGCCGTCATCGAGAAATTTGTAGCCAACCCGGGTCGGCTTGCTGGTCTTGGGGTCGATGTGGGAGACGTTCGAGATATGGATCGGCGCCTCCTTCTCGATGATGCCGCCCTCGCCCCGGCCGCTCGGCGCCTGGTGCCGCTTGACCACGTTGACGCCGCGCACCACCACCCGGTTTTCCTTCGGCAGGACCTTGAGGACCTCGCCGACCTTGCCCTTGTCCCGGCCGGTGATCACCACCACCCGGTCCTTGGCCTTGATCTTCAGCTTGATCGCCATGTCACAGCACCTCCGGTGCCAGCGAGATGATCTTCATGAACTTCTTGCCGCGCAGCTCGCGGGTGACCGGCCCGAAAATACGGGTGCCGATCGGCTCGCCCTGCTTGTTGATCAAGACTGCGGCATTGCGGTCGAACCGGATGCTGCTGCCGTCCTGGCGCCGGATTTCCTTGGCGGTCCGCACGATCACCGCCCGGTGAACGTCGCCCTTCTTGACGCGGCCGCGCGGAATCGCCTCCTTGACCGAGACGACGATAACGTCGCCGACCGAGGCTACCTTCCGCTTGGAGCCGCCCAGCACCTTGATGCACTGCACCCGGCGCGCGCCGCTATTGTCGGCGACCTCCAGGTTGGTTTGCATCTGTATCATTGCGCGTGCTCCTTTACGCTGGCGGTACTGCAGGGATCGCCGAACCGGCGTCCACAGCCATTGCCAGCCATCGCTTCGACTTGGAGATCGGGCGACATTCTTCGATCATCACGATGTCGCCAACCTTGAACCGGTTATCCTGGTCATGCGCGGCATAGCGCTTCGACCGCCGGATGAACTTCTTATAGACGGGGTGCATGACTCGGCGCTCGACCAGGACGATGACCGTCTTGTCGCCCTTGTCGCTGACCACCGTGCCCTGCAGAACGCGCCGCGGCATGGCCTTCTCCCAACTCTAATTCTTGACCGGTGCCGCGGCGGCGCGATTGCGCTCGCCGAGGATGGTCCGGATCCGTGCGATGTCCTTCCTGACCGCGCCGACCCGCGCGGTGTTCTCCAGCTGCCCCGACGCCCGCTGAAAGCGCAGGTTGAACTGCTCCTTCTTGAGCGCCAGCAACTGGTCGTTCAGCTCATCCACGGTGCGACCGCGAAAGTCTTCGGCCTTCATCGGATCAAGCCTCCTCGGCCAACCGGCTGATGAATCGGGTGCGGTTCGGCAGCTTGGCGGCGGCCAGCTCGAAGGCTTCCTTCGCCAAATCCATCGGTACGCCTTCCAGCTCGAACATCACCCGTCCGGCATGGACCCGGCAGACCCAGTATTCCGGCGAGCCTTTGCCGGAGCCCATGCGAACCTCGGCCGGCTTGGTCGATACCGGAACGTCCGGGAAGATGCGGATCCACACCCGTCCGACCCGGCGGATGTGGCGGGTGATCGCCCGCCGCGCCGCTTCGATCTGGCGTGCGGTGATCCGCGCCGGCTCGACCGCCTTCAGCCCATAAGAGCCGAAATTGAGCTGGGTGCCGCCCTTGGCCGCGCCATGGATACGGCCCTTATGCGCCTTGCGGAATTTGGTTCGCTTCGGACTAAGCATGATCGCGATCCCTATCCCGGCCCCGGCCGTGCCGCTCGCCGCCTTCCGGCCGCCCGCCGGCCGGTTGGGCGTCGCCCGCGCGCTTGTCCTGCGCCATCGGGTCGTGGGCCATGATTTCGCCTTTGAACACCCAGACCTTGACGCCGCAGGTGCCGTAGGTGGTCTTGGCAGTGGCGGTGGCGTAATCGATATCGGCGCGCAGGGTATGCAGGGGCACCCGGCCCTCGCGATACCATTCCATGCGCGCGATTTCAGCGCCACCCAGCCGGCCGCCGCAATTGATCCGGATGCCCTGGGCACCCAGGCGCATCGCCGACTGCACCGCCCGCTTCATCGCTCGCCGGAACGCAACCCGGCGCTCCAGCTGATTGGCAATGTTCTCGGCGATCAGCAAGGCGTCGATTTCCGGCTTGCGAATCTCGACGATGTTGAGATGGACCTCGCTGCCGGTCATCTTGGCCAGTTCCAGGCGCAACTTCTCGATATCCGCGCCCTTCTTGCCGATCACCACGCCCGGACGAGCGGTGTGCAAGGTCACCCGCGCCTTCTTGGCCGGGCGCTCGATCACGACCCGGCTGCACCCGGCCTGCTGCAGGCGGCCGAGCAGGAAACCGCGCAGCTTGAGGTCCTGATGCAGGTACTTGGCGTAGTCTTTGTTGGCGTACCAGCGGCTGTCCCAGGTGCGGTTGATGCCGAGCCGCAAGCCGACCGGATTGACTTTCTGACCCATTTCTCAGTCTTCCCCTGCCGTCGCGGCCGACCGTTCGCGCACGATCACCCGGAGATTGCTGAATGGCTTCTCGACCCGGGCCCCGCGACCGCGGGCGCGGGCATGAAAGCGTTTCATTACGAGTGCGCGACCGACCGACGCCTCGGCGACGTAGAGCCGGTCGACATCGAGCTGGTGGTTGTTCTCCGCATTGGCGATCGCCGCCTGCAGAACCTTGCGCACGTCCTTGGCGATCCGGCGCTTGCAGAACGTCAGATCAATCACCGCCCGTCCGGCATCCTTGCCGCGGATCATCTGGGCGACCAGATTGAGCTTGCGCGCGCTGGAGCGGATCATATGGCCGCTTGCGGTCGCCTCATTTTCGGCGAGACGCGGTGGATTGGGACCCTGGCCCATGGCTATTTCCTCTTCGCCTTCTTGTCGGCGGCATGCCCGTAGAAGGTCCGGGTCGGCGAGAATTCCCCAAACTTGTGACCGATCATGTTTTCGGTCACCAGCACCGGCAGGAATTTCTGGCCGTTGTAGACGCCGAACGTCAGACCGACGAACTGTGGCAGGATGGTCGAGCGGCGCGACCAGATCTTGATGATCTCGTTGCGCCCCGAACCCCGCGCCTTGTCTGCCTTCTTCAGCAGATAGCCGTCGATGAACGGCCCCTTCCAAACCGAACGAGCCAAGCCTCGTCCTCCTTATTTCTTGTTGCGACGACGCACGATCAGCGCGTCCGTCTTCTTGTTGTTGCGGGTCTTACGGCCCTTGGTCGGTTTACCCCACGGGGTCACCGGATGACGTCCGCCGGAACTCCGGCCCTCGCCACCGCCGTGCGGATGATCGATCGGGTTCATCGCGACGCCACGCACCGACGGTCGCACGCCCAGCCAGCGATTGCGCCCGGCCTTGCCGATGTTGATGTTCGACTGGTCGGGGTTGGACACCGCACCGATCGACGCCATGCAGTCGCTGCGCACCCGGCGCAATTCACCGGAGCTCAGCTTGAGCAGGGCATAGCCACTGTCGCGACCGACCAGTTGCACATAAGTCCCGGCCGCCCGCGCCATCTGACCACCCCGGCCCGGCTTCATCTCCACGTTGTGGACGATGGTGCCGACCGGAACATTCTTCAGCGGCATCGCGTTGCCGGGCTTCACGTCGACCCGCTCGCCCGAAACCACCTGATCGCCCGCCTTGAGGCGCTGCGGCGCCAGGATATAGGACAGCGTCCCATCCGGATACTTGATCAGCGCGATGAACGCGGTGCGGTTGGGATCATATTCCAGCCGCTCGACGGTCGCCGGCTGATCGAACTGCCGGCGCTTGAAGTCGACCAGACGATAGGTCCGCTTGTGACCGCCACCCATCCGGCGCGCGGTGATGCGCCCGGTATTATTGCGTCCGCCCGAACCGCTCAGCCCCTCGGTCAGTTTCTTGACCGGCTTGCCGCTCCACAGCTCGCGGCGATCGACCATCACCAGCTGCCGTTGGCTGGGCGTGATCGGATTGAATTGCTTCAATGCCATCGTTCTCGTCCTCTCGCCCCTAGACGCCGGTGGTGACGTCGATCTGGTGGCCCTCGGCCAGAGTCACCATCGCCTTCTTAGTGTCTGGACGGCGTCCCGGACGGCCTTTGAAGCGCTTGGTCTTGCCCTTGGCGATCAGGGTATTCACCGCGGTGACTTTGACCTTGAACAGGCCCTCGACCGCGGCCTTGATCTCCGGCTTGGTCGCATCCAGCGGCACCCGGAAGGTGACCTGGTTGTGCTCGGAGGAGAAATTGCTCTTTTCCGTGATCACCGGGGCCAGGATCAGGTCGTACATCCTGACCTTGCTGACCTTGGCAGTATTGGTGGCGGCGGTCATTTCAGGCGGGCCTCCAGCTGCTCGACCGCGTTGCGGGTCAGCATCAGCGTGTCCCGGCGCAGGATGTCGTAAACGTTGGCGCCCTGCTCGGGCAGGACATCGAACAACGGAATGTTGCGCGCCGCCTTCTTGAAGTTCTCATCAAGATTGGCACCGTCGATGATCAGCGCCGACTTCAGCCCGAATGCCTTCAGTCGCAAGGCCAATTCCTTGGTCTTGTGCGACTCGGCGGCGGCGGCATCGAGCACGATCAGCTTGCCTTCGGCCTGCTTGGCCGCCAGCGCGGTCTTCAGCGCCAGTTTGCGCACCTTCTTGGTCAGGTCGTGCTCATGGGAGCGCACCACCGGACCGAAGATCACCGCACCACCACGGAACTGCGGCGAACGCAGCGAGCCCTGGCGCGCCCGGCCGGTTCCCTTCTGGCGATACGGCTTCTTGGTCGTGCCGGCGATGTCTTTGATACCCTTCGCCTTGTGGGTACCGGCGCGCCGCTTGGCGAGCTGCCAGTTGACCATTCGGGTCAGGATATCGGCGCGCACCGGCACGCCGAACACCGTCTCGTCGAGTTCGATCTCGCCGACCGTCTCGTTGTTCAGGTTGAGCACCGGCGTCTTCATGATGCGGCTCCTTCGCCGGTATCGGCCGCGGCCTTCAGCGCCGCCGGAAACGGCAAGCCCTCGGGCGCCGGCTTCTTGATCGCGTCGCGGATCAGAACCCAACCGCCTTCGCTGCCGGGCACCGAGCCCTTGATCAGCACCAGGCCGCGCGCGGCATCCACCGACACCACCTTGAGGTTGAGCGTGGTTACCCGCTCGTCGCCCAAATGGCCGGCCATCTTCTTGTTCTTGAAGGTCTTGCCCGGATCCTGGCGGTTACCGGTCGAGCCATGGCTGCGGTGGGACACCGAAACGCCGTGGGTCGCCCGCAAACCGCCGAAATTCCAGCGCTTCATTGAACCGGCGAAACCCTTGCCAATGCTGGTTCCGGTGACATCGACGAACTGCCCGGCGACGAAGTGCTCGGCCGACAATTCGGCACCGACTTCGATCAGGGCGTCCGGCGAGACCCGGAATTCCACCAGTTTGCGCTTGGGCTCGACCTTGGCCTTGGCGAAGTGGCCGCGCATCGGCTTGGTCACGTTCTTGACCTTGGGCGTACCGGCGCCAAGCTGAACCGCGGTATAGCCGTCGGTTTCAGCGGTGCGCACGGCGACCACCTGGCAATTGTCAATCTTGAGCACGGTCACCGGGACATGGGCACCTTCGGTGTCGAAGATGCGGCTCATTCCCAGCTTCTGTGCAATCAAACCCGCTCGCATGGCCCCTGCCCCGTCTTCTTAGAGCTTGATCTCGACATCGACGCCAGCCGCAAGGTCGAGCTTCATCAGCGCGTCGACCGTCTGCGGCGTCGGGTCGACGATATCCAGGAGCCGCTTGTGGGTGCGGATCTCGAACTGTTCGCGCGACTTCTTGTCGACGTGCGGGCTGCGGTTGACGGTGAATTTCTCGATCAGGGTCGGCAGCGGAATCGGGCCGCGAACCCGCGCTCCGGTCCGCTTGGCCGTGCTGACGATCTCGCTGGTCGACTGGTCGAGCACGCGATGATCGAACGCCTTCAGCCTGATGCGGATATTCTGGTTGTCCATGCTTCGCTTCCGATTCCAATTTCGAAGGGGGCCTCGCCGAGCCCCCCTTCGCGCTCTTCGCTACGCGAGAATTTTAGCAACGACACCGGCACCGACTGTCCGACCGCCTTCGCGAATGGCAAAGCGCAGGCCTTCGTCCATCGCGATCGGCGCGATCAGTTCGACGGTCATCGAGACGTTGTCGCCCGGCATCACCATCTCGGTGCCTTCGGGCAAGTTCACCATGCCGGTCACGTCGGTAGTGCGGAAATAAAACTGCGGCCGATAGTTAGTGAAGAACGGCGTATGACGGCCGCCTTCTTCCTTGGTCAGAATGTAGGCCTCAGCGGTAAACTTGGTGTGCGGCGTGATCGAGCCGGGCTTGGCCAAAACCTGACCGCGCTCGACATCCTCACGCTTGGTGCCGCGCAGCAGGCAGCCGACATTGTCGCCGGCCTCACCCTGGTCAAGCAGCTTGCGGAACATTTCGACGCCGGTCACCGTGGTCTTGACCGTGTTCTTCAACCCGACGATCTCGATTTCCTCGCCGACCTTGACGATGCCGCGCTCGATACGACCGGTCACCACGGTGCCGCGGCCGGAGATCGAGAACACGTCTTCGATCGGCATCAGGAACGGCCGATCCTTGGGCCGCTCGGGCTGCGGAATGTAGGCGTCAACATTGCGCATCAGCTCGAGGATCGCCTCGTGGCCCAGCTTCGGCTCCTTGTTCTCAAGCGCCATCAGCGCCGAGCCGCGGATGATCGGAATGTCGTCGCCCGGGAACTGGTAGGACGACAGAAGCTCGCGCACTTCCATCTCCACGAGCTCCAGCAGCTCAGGGTCGTCGACCATGTCGACCTTGTTCAGGAACACCACCAGCGCGGGCACGCCGACCTGACGGGCGAGCAGGATGT
>WGNK01000067.1 GCA_016124535.1 Azospirillum sp. | reverse complement strand
AGCCTCAACGGCATCGTCCAGGCCGCAAGGGCCAGAGCCAGGGGATACCGAAATACCGCCACCTTCGCGTGCATCATCTACCTGATCGCAGCACCCCTACCCGACCTCTTCCCATCCACTTGAGGCGTCGAAGAACCAAAAGAATGCCGGCAGCTACGAAGACATTCCCGGCTTCTGCAAAGCCGCCAAGCTCGAAGAAATTCGCTCCCACGGCCATGTGCTGACACCGGGGCGGTATGTCGGGGCGGCGGATGTCGAGGATGATGGGGTACCGTTTGAGGAGCGGTTTGCGGCGCTGAAGGCGACGTTGGAGGAGCAGTTCGTCGCCAGCACTAACCTAGAAACATTGATCAGGGATAATTTGTCTCGTGCGGCTGAAAAGGTTGTGTCTGATGGCAATTAATGGAGATTGGGCGAAGGCAACCCTTAACCATCTTTGCAGCTTAATTACGGATGGCAAGCATGGCGATTGTCGTGACGAAGCCGGGTCTGGCTACTATTTTCTCAGCGTAAAAGATATTTTTGATAACAGAATGGTTTACGATAACGCTCGGCAAATAACTAAGGCAGATTTTCTTGAAACACACCAGCGAACAAACCTCTGCCCTGGTGATATTTTGTTCACAAATACGGGGACGATAGGGAGGATGGCGATCGCGCCGGATGATGCCAGGACATCACGGACAACGTTTCAGAAGAGTGTTGCGGTACTAAAACCAAGAGGAGAGATAGTACTCCCACTATTCTTATACTATTGCCTAAAATTCGAGAACTCACGCCTTAGCGATCTCGCCGCCGGAACGACCCAAAAAAACCTGCTTCTAAGAGACTTTCGAACATTCGACGTTTCGATACCATCGCGCGCTGAACAGCAAATAATCGTAGCTGTTCTTGGCGTCCTTGACGACAAGATCGAGCTGAACCGGCGGATGAACGAGACGCTGGAGGCGATGGCGCGGGCGATCTTCAAGGACTGGTTCGTCGATTTCGGCCCCACCCGCGCCAAGGCCGAAGGCCGCCCGCCCTACCTCGCGCCCGACCTTTGGTCTCTATTCCCCCACACCCTTGACGATGACGACAAACCGGCCGAGTGGCCACTAACTACTCTTGAAATGGTTCTCGCCGCAATGGAAACTGGCGGAAGACCGAAGGGCGGAGTATCAAACTACAAGTTTGGGGTCCCCAGTGTTGGGGCAGAAAGCATCGTTGGACTCGGAAAATTTGACTTTTCTAAGACAAAGTACATACCAGACGACTTTTTTGCTGACATGAAAAAAGGGCACGTTAAGAGTCGTGACGTCATCCTATATAAAGACGGTGGTCGGCCCGGTGAGTTTGAACCGCATTTGACTTTGTTTGGAGATGGCTTTCCTTTCGACAAATTCGCCATAAACGAGCATGTTTATCGTTTAAGGGCAATACCTGACATTGGACAACCATTTCTATTTTTCTGGCTCTCTTCCGATTTTGTTATGGAGGAAATGAGAATAAAAGGAACGGGCGTGGCAATTCCAGGGCTAAACTCAACTCAGGTAAAGTCTCTTACTACTCTTATGCCACCGGTCAAAATAGTAAGTAGGTTTAATTCCTTAGTCGAGCCAATTATTACGGAAGTCCTGGCAAACTGTAAGGAGTCGAGGACACTCGCCCAACTCCGCGATTTGCTCTTGCCCAAACTCATGTCCGGTGAAATCCGCCTCAAGGATGCCGAAAAGGTCGTGGAGAAGGTCGCATGACGCGCGTTGCCGTTGCCCCGGACATGCTGCGCTGGGCGCGGGAGCGGGCCGGGATCGATCCCGAGGAACTGGCTGGCCGTTTCAAAAAGCTGCCGGAGTGGGAGGCGGAAACGGCCAAACCGACGCTGAAGCAGCTTGAAGCCTTCGCCAAAGCCGTGCATGTGCCGATCGGTTTTCTGTTCTTGCCGCAGCCGCCGGAGGAGCGGCTGCCGGTGCCCGATTTCCGCACCTTTGACAGCCAGGCGATCACGCGGCCGAGCCCCAATCTCCTGGATACGCTTTACGCCTGCCAGGAACGCCAGGCCTGGTATCGGGAGTTTGCCCAGGTGGTGCGGCAACCGCCGCGGCCATTCGTCGGCAGCGCCGATCTTGGCATGGCGCCGCAGACGGCTGCGGAACAGATTCGCCAAGCCCTGGGTTTCGATATCGAGGCCCGCCGCGACTGCCCGACCTGGACGGACGCGCTGCGTCTGTTCATTCAGCAGGCCGACCAGGCCGGGGTGCTGGTGATGATCAGCGGCGTCGTGCTCAGCAACAACAACCGCAAGCTCGACCCCCAGGAATTTCGCGGCTTTGCCCTGGCCGATCCGCTGGCGCCGCTGGTCTTCATCAACGGGTCCGATACCAAGGCCGGGCAGATGTTCACCCTGGCCCATGAGCTGGCGCATCTTTGGCTTAACGCCTCGGGCATCTCCAACGCCAGCGCCGCACCCTTGAACGGCTATCCGCGCGAGGAAGTCTGGTGCAATGCCGTGGCGGCGGAACTGCTGGTGCCGCTTGCCGCACTGCGCCCGCTGCTTCAGGACGGGGAAGACATCGACCATGCGATGTCCCGCTTGGCGCGCGCCTTCAAGGTCAGCACTCTGGTGATCCTGCGCCGCCTGCTCGATGCCGGCTGGTTGCAGCGCGCCGCCTTCGACCAGGCTTGGCAGGACGAACGCGCCAGACTCCGCGAGATCGCGGAAAAGACCGGCAGCGGCGGCGATTTCTATCGGACCACGATTGCCAGAGTCAGCCGCCGTTTCACCCAGGCTCTGGTTTCCAGCACCCTTGAAGGCCAGACACTCTATCGCGACGCATTTCGGATGCTCGGTGTCTCCAAAACGGAGACTTTCAATAATTTGGGCCGGGAGGTCGGGGTGATATTATGACGCGATATTTGCTCGACGCGAATGTTTTCATCCAGGCCAAAAACCTACATTACGGGTTTGATTTCTGTCCGGCTTTCTGGACATGGCTGGTCGATAACAATGCAACGGGCAAGGTCGCCAGCATCGAAAAAGTCGCCGACGAGATCGATGCCGGCGAAGATGATCTATCCCATTGGGCGAAACAACGGGGCAAGGCATTCTTTCTCCCGGCTGACGATGCCGTGGTGCCGGCGCTGACGGAGGTGAGCACCTGGACAAACCGGCAGAGATACGAACCTGCCGCGATCTCAACCTTCTTGCAGATCGCCGATTATTGGCTGGTCGCCCATGCCAAGGCCCATAGCTGGACCATCGTCACCCATGAGGTGCCGTCGGACAGCACCCGTAAGATCAAGATTCCGAACGCCTGTATAGGCCTCGGCCTGTCTTGCATCAGCCCCTACGAAATGCTGCGCCGGGAACGCGCTCGCTTCGTGCTCGGTCCGGCTCGGGAGGTTGCGTGATGGTCAGGCTGGCGGAATCCGATGTCGAGGAAGCGGCACTGGCCTGGCTCGGCGAGCTTGGCTATGCGACTGCCGGGGGGCTGGAGATCGGCCCGGACGGCAGCGCGCCGGAACGGGTCAGCTATGGCGATGTCTGCCTCAACGAACGCCTGAAGGCGGCGATCACCAGGCTCAACCCGCATCTCAAGGCGGACACCCGCGACGAGGTCTTTCGCCGATTGATCGCGACCGAAACCCCGTCGCTGGTCGAGGAAAACCGCCGCCTGCACCGCTTTCTGATCGAGGGCGTGCCGGTCGAGGTCACCCGGCCGGACGGCAGCATCGGTGGCGAGAGCGCGCGCCTGATCGATTTCGATAATCCCGACGCCAATGATTGGCTTGCCGTCAACCAGTTCACCGTGATTGAGCCCTCCGCCGATCGCCGCGGCGCCAATCGTCGCCCCGACGTGGTGGTGTTCGTCAACGGGCTGCCGCTCGGCGTGATCGAGCTCAAGAACCCCGGTGACGAAAACGCGACACTGGATGGTGCCTTCAATCAGCTTCAGACCTACAAGGCCCAGATCGGCTCGCTGTTCCGCACCAACGCCGTCCTGCTCATTTCCGATGGCCTGGAAGCGCGGATCGGCTCTCTGACCGCCGACCGGGAACGCTTCATGCCCTGGCGCACGGTCGAGGGCGACGATCCGGCACCGCGCGGCACGCCGGAGCTGGAAACCCTGCTCAAGGGCGTGTTCGCCAAGCGCCGCTTCCTCGACCTGATCCGGGATTTCATTGTTTTCGGCGACACCGGCAGCGGCGTGGTCAAGATTCTGGCCGGCTATCACCAGTTCCATGCTGTGCGAAAGGCGGTCGAATGCACGCTGGCCGCCACCCGCCCCGGCGGCGACCGCAAGGTCGGCGTGATCTGGCACACCCAGGGTTCGGGCAAGAGCCTGTTGATGGCGTTTTATGCTGGGCAGGTGGTCAAGCACACGGGCATGGAAAACCCGACGCTGGTCATCATCACCGACCGCAATGATCTCGACGATCAGCTCTTCGGCACCTTCAGCCTGTGCAAGGACCTGATCCGGCAGACGCCGCAACAGGCCGGTGATCGCGCCGAACTACGCCGGCTGCTCGACAGGCCGTCGGGCGGGGTCATCTTCACCACCATTCAGAAATTCTCGCCGGAACCGGGGGCAACCGACTATCCGCTGCTGACCGATCGCCGCAACGTCATCGTCATCGCCGACGAGGCGCACCGCAGCCAGTACGGCTTCAAGGCCAAGGTCGAACGCAAGACCGGCGAGGTCACCTATGGCTTCGCCAAATATCTGCGCGATGGATTGCCCAATGCGTCCTTCATCGGCTTCACCGGGACACCGATTGAAAAGGATGACGTGAACACGCCGGCGGTGTTCGGCGATTACATCGACATCTACGACATCAGCCGCGCGGTCGAGGACGGCGCGACGGTGCCGATCTATTACGAAAGCCGCCTGGCGCGGATCGAACTGGACGAGGACGAGAAGCCCAAGATCGACGCCGAAATTGCCGATATCACCGAGGACGAAGCAGAGAGCGAACAGGAACGCCTCAAGCGCAAATGGGCCAGCGTCGAGGCACTGGTCGGATCGGAGAAACGGCTCGCCCTGGTCGCCGAAGACCTGGTGCGCCACTTCGAGGCGCGGACGGCGGCGCTCGACGGCAAGGGCATGATCGTCTGCCTGAGCCGGCGAATTTGCGTGGCACTCTATGACGCCATCGTCAAGCTGCGTCCGGCGTGGCACAGCGACGACGACGATGCCGGCGTCCTCAAGGTGGTGATGACCGGTGCCGCGTCGGACCCGCCGGCTTGGCAAGCGCATATCGGCAAACGGCCCAAGGCCCGACGCGAGTTGCTGGCGAAGCGCGCCAAGAACCCGCAAGACTCGCTCAAGCTGGTGATCGTCCGCGACATGTGGCTGACTGGGTTCGACGCCCCTTGCATGCACACCATGTATGTCGACAAGCCGATGTGCGGCCACGGGCTGATGCAGGCGATTGCCCGGGTCAACCGGGTGTTCCGAGATAAACCGGCCGGCCTGGTCGTCGATTACATCGGCGTTGCCCAGAACCTGAAGAACGCGCTCGGCCAATATTCCCAGCCTGACCAGGAAAATACCGGGATCGATGAAGCCGAAGCCGTCGAGGTCTTGCTGGAAAAATACGAGATCGTCCGGTCGATGTTCCGTCCAGACAGTCCTGGCGGCTTCGACTATCGCCCCGCCTTCGCCCCCGATGCCACGGCCCAGCAGCGTCTTGGCATTATGGCCGGTGCGATCGATTGGGTTCTCACCATGCAGCAGGAGGACGCAGCGAAGGAAATCTCGGAGGAAGGTAAGAAACGGGCGCATCGCCGCTATGCCGACGCGGTTTTGGCCCTGTCGAAGGCTTTCGCCCTTGCCGCTGCCAGCGAAGCGGCGGCCGAAATCAGGGAAGAAGTGGGCTTCTTTCAGGCAATCCGCGCGGCACTGGTGAAAAGCACGCCCTCGGGCGGCAGAAGCCCAGCCGAACGCGAGTTGGCCATCCAGCAGATCATCAGCCGCGCCGTCGTCTCGACCGAGATCATCGACATCATGCAGGCGGCTGGGATCGAGAGCCCGGATATTTCGATCCTGTCCGACGACTTTCTGGCCGAAGTGCGCGAGACCGAAAAGAAGAATCTGGCGCTCGAAGCTCTGCGCAAACTGATCAACGGCGAAGTCCGGTCACAGAGCAAGCGCAACGTCACCCAATCCAAGGCATTTACCGAACGTCTCGAAGCGGCCATCGCCCGCTATCATGCCAATGCGCTCACCACGGTGCAGGTCCTCGAAGAGCTGATCCTACTCGCCAAAGACATCCGCACCGCCCGAGAACGGGGCCAGGAAAGCGGCCTTAGCGACGAGGAAATCGCCTTCTACGACGCGCTGGCCGAGAACAATAGCGCCCGCGACGTGATGGGCGAGCCGGCCCTTAAGGTCATCGCCCACGAACTCGTCACCAGCCTGCGCAGCAACGTCACCATCGACTGGATGCACCGCGACGCCGCGCGGGCGCGCATGCGCGTCCTGGTGAAACGCATCCTGCGCAAATACGGCTACCCGCCCGATCTCCAGGACGCGGCGGTGCAAACGGTACTGCAGCAGGCGGAGGCGTTGTCGGCGGAGTGGGCGGGGACAATTTAACGAATGTTAGTTCGTACAGGACTCGAAAATCGAGTTCATCCTCTCAAACAATTCGGAAACTCGTCTCCCTTATGCCCAAAATGCTGCAAAAACATCTAAGTCGTAACCAGAATGCCTATTGCGGGCCGAAAGGGGAATGACGGGTTTGGGAGAAGGGGGCAGTAAAGCGGGCCTTTGAATTAACCG
The DNA here is from genome assembly GCA_016124535.1 of Azospirillum sp. Taxonomy (GTDB): domain Bacteria; phylum Pseudomonadota; class Alphaproteobacteria; order Azospirillales; family Azospirillaceae; genus RI-112. The sequence goes on along the minus strand of WGNK01000067.1, from coordinate 17,023 downwards.
CATTGTCACCGGAACCCCATGGCGTCTGACCACCATCTTCCTATTTACGTAAATCACCGATGAACTGCTCCGCCACGTCAAGATCGAGTCGGAAGATGTGCGCGCCATTGACTTGGCGTGGCAGAAGGCGAACAATGATGTGGGTTCCGGAGGCGAGAACACCAAATATGCCGGCCATGCTTTCTGTACTGGACCCAACCCAGCTCAGGCGAATTGAAGCCCTCCATCGCGGTTTTCTCTACCAGCACGTCTATGGGGTCGGCTGCCTGCTGTTGGCCACTGCGGCCGGTGCCTCCGCCGTCGTGGTCGAAGCCGACGAAGATATAGAGATCGTCTACCCATGCCGGCGGCTCTATGTGCAGGTGAAGACGCGCTCGGAATCGCTGACCGAAGCCGACATCGAAGGGGCGCTCCAACGTTTTGCGCGGATACGGGAGGAGCACATAACAGGCAAGAGGCCTGGAGCTGCTGCGTTTGCGATCGTGGCCAATGTCCTGCCAGGCCCTAAACTCGCCGAGCGTGTGGAGGGCATGGCATGGCCTACCGACATCACTCTCTATTGGCCGGGAAACGAGCCGACGGACGACGCTCTGCCCGCAGCGTGGGTTGACGTGGCTGCAGGGATCGCTGCCTGCACCGCCCTTGCTGCAACCTTACCGTTTGGATCGTTGGTTCCCGAGACTCTCGTTTGGAAATTGGGATGCCTAGTAATGTCCGCCGCAGCTGCCATCCCACCGCGCGGTGCCCACGCCTTCCAGATCGACGAGTTGCCGAACCTCTTTGAACAGATGGTGATACAGCTCCAGGATTTTCCAGCCCCACCGGTCCGTTATCGCTCGCAGGCAGCCGAGCCCGACCTTATTTCGGACGCACGGGTACGGGTGATCACCGGCTTCTCGGGCGCAGGGAAAACCATGTGGGTTGCTCAGGCGGCGCAGCACAGCACCGCCGCTCTCGCCTATTTCGACGTCGGTGATACGCCTGGCCCCGCCATCGCGCTTCCACTCGCCCGTGAATTGGCCGGACGGTTTTTCAGGAAAGGCGGCAGCCTCGGTCAGATTCTACTTCCTGGCGCCACCGGCACGGAGATGCTGCGCGCCATCGGGCTCCGGCTTCAAAGCGAGAAGATCAACGCGATCATCGTGATTGACAACGCGCACCGGGTTCCAACGGAAAATCTGCGCACGATTGTACAGCAGATTCCGCATGTGCATTTCATTTTGCTGGCCCAACCCGGCCCGGTTTTGCAGGAGTTCCAAGCGACCCTCGCCCTCACACCCGAGCCGCTCGGCGGGTGGACCACGGACACGATTGCGGCCGAGGTGACAGATAATGGGTGCCGCGCCGACTTTGCGACATGCGAACGGCTGCGCGCCCTGACGGGGGGCCTACCACTATATGTGCAAAATTCTGTGCAGATCACTGCCGCCGATTACGTTGGCGAACTCGTGCGATTTTGCGACGAGCTTGAGGCGAGAACGCACAATGTTGCCACGGTGCAGGAAATCATTCTGGCTCGGGTCTTCGAGGGTTTGGCGCCGCAAAGCCGCGACACCGTCGCGATCTTGTCTCTTTCGGATATTCCCTTGGAACGAACGGAGGCGGCAGCCGTCCTGGCACAAACAAATGGGCTCGACGATCGCTCGTTTGCCCAGACGATGAGGCAGCTCAGGTCGGCTGGCGTGGTCGAGGTCTTCGGCGGCGATCGCCTAAAGATCCACGACGCTATGCGCGTGCTCGGACGGATGCATCTCGACAGCCTTAAACCGGATGTCCTGCGGGTCGCGCAATCGGCGTTAAAAGATGTTCTTGTCGTCTCCATCTCACAGGAAAGAGATATTGCTAAGCTGTCGCTCTATCTCCGCCTCCTTGCCGATTTAGGCGACATCAGGACTCTCGTCGAGTTCGCGACCGACGAAATCTTCCATGAGATGGGTCTGATCGAACAGATTTCGGGCATGCTTGAAACAGCTGCCGCTTCCAAAAACACGGCGCCGGCTCAGCGATTTTCGGCCTTCGACGGGTTGGCCTTCCGTGAGTTCAAGCGCGGCGATATCCCGAAGGTCGAGGCTCAACTTGATGCAATGCGGCGTCTGATTGGTGAGCACAACCTGGGTGACGAAGACCGACTGACGCTGGCGATGAAGAGCATGAACCTGGCGGCTAGGCTGGGCGACGTGGATGGGGTCTTTGCGGAAATCGAAACGACCGCCAAGCTGCTGCCAGAAAAGCCCGGGCATCTCAGAATTTTCAGATACAACGCGGCCCATGCCCTCGGTGATCTCGGCCAATACGAAGTCTGCGCATCCATTACCAAAGAGCTGATCACCGAATATTACGAGGTGTTGGACCTCACGCCCGACAACGTCATGGGCAACAATCCGGATAGGATTTGGCCCCTGCTGAAAAAGGAGGGCGACCATACCGATGACCTAAAGCACCTCGCCGATTGCCTCGACCTGTGGGCTTATGCATTGAACAAAATGGGGAAACACGCGCGCTTGGCCCGCATCCACGCCATGAAGTTCTACTCCATGGCCAATGCGCTCGACTCTTTTGTACGCGTCGGCCAGGACCTCGTGGACGAATTTGTGGCCCGAAACGACTACATTGGGGCGAGGGACGTACTTGAGCGCAATGTGCTCCCGACGGTGATCGAGCACAAAATGGTCTCGCGCATGGTGCCGGTCAGGAGCCATTACGCCGTCGTACTCGCCTATTGTGGAGATCATCAGGCTGCTGACACCGTGATGGCGAACCTCGCTCCTTACGAGGCTGGCCTCAGTCCTGAGGGGCGGGGTGAACTCCAGGAACAGCGACGGATAATTGCGAAACTCCGACGAGTGCCGCCTCCGCCGCAATGGGAATTTTCTGCCCCCAGACGCAAACTGGGACGCAACGAGCGCTGCTACTGCGGTTCAGGCAAGAAATTCAAGTTCTGTCATGGGGCGAATTCCTGACCGCGCCTCGGCCAACCAAATTCCCCGCGTTACGCTCCAATAGCCGATCCTGGCTCTCTCTTTGTTCGAACGCCCAGTCCCGCCGATGGACAAGGGTGCAGAGAAATGCCCATGACCACCGACGGAATGTCGCCGCGATTTGTGTCCGCTATCGAGAATGGGACCAGTTCGGCTAAACGACCATGATGGGCGCTGAGCTGATGTGGGCCTTGATAGCCATAGCGATAAAATCTAGCGTAACATTAAGGACGTTTATAATTCCTTCGCGGGCAACGCCATGCGGATGGCTACCCTCCCCTTCTATTCCACACCAGCTGCGCCTCGTCGCCACTCTCACCGAAGAACAGCGCTGCGGTAAAGGGCTCAACGAACATTGGGTCGTCGAGCTTGACGCGCAGATAGTCCTTGGGATTGTCGCCGCTGGAGCGGGCGAGCCAGGCGTCGCCGACCCGCGAATTCCCGACGAACACGCGGAATAGCGGGGCATGCGGGTTGTCGCGGTTGTCGTTGGGGACGAGTCGGACCTTGGCGTCGAGGCTGAGAGTGCGGATTGCGCCGGTCCAGCCGCCGTCTTTGGCGGGGGTGAAAGTGCCTATGATCGCCATGGGTTAGTCCTCCGGGTTGGTGGTTGAGGGAATGGAAGCCGAACGCGATACAGACCTCCGCCCGCGCCGCCGCAGCGGTTCGGCGGGCTCTTCGACCTTCACCTCCTTGCGGGCCTTGGTGAAGCTGCGGTCGCTGTCGAGGAACGCGGTCAGCATGAAGGGGATGAGCTCCTCGACCGACTCGGCCTGGCCGTAGGTCGCGCGGTAGACCGCCGCATAGTCCCGTAGGGCCTGGTCGAGCTCCGGCAGCACCATGATCGTTCGTTTCACCGGGGTGCGTTCGGGCAGCTTGGCGAGCTTGAGGTCGGACATGGCTTGTTCTCCTTTCAGCCGCGGTAGGGATTGAGGACGAGGTCCTTGTGAACGATCACGCGCAGCGGCCAGCCGGGCCGGACAGTGATCGTCGGCTGGATGTCGAGATTGCGCTGGGTCAGGCGCTGGCCGGCCTCGCTGGCGTTCTGCTGGGTCGAACGGCGGATCGCGCGGACGAGATCGCTTTCGTTGCTGCCGAGGCTGACTTCAGTGCCGACACCGAGCAGGGTCGAGAGCACCACGCCCTTCAGCAGCCGCCAGGTGTGATAGTCCACCTCGTCTTCGAGGCCGCCATAACCGGCGGCATCGGAGGCCGGCAGATTGTCGATCTGGACTGACGAGCCGTCGGGCATGACCAGGCGCTGCCAGACCAGCAGCGCGCGCGACTGGCCGAAGGCGACGACACTGTCATAGCTGCCGATCAGGCGCGTGCCCTGGGGGATCAGCAGGAAGCGTCCGGTCGCGCTGTCATAGACATTCTCGGTCACCTGGGCGACCGCGAGGCCCGGCAGGTCGGAATTGAGCCCCGTCACCAGGCTGGCTGCGATGACGCTGCCCGCCATGACCTGATAGGGTGAGGCCGGACGCTGCAGCGCATGCGGGTTGTAGATGCTGGCTTCACCCGATTGGTGGAGGAAGTCGAGCTTGCGCTGCTGGTTGTTGGGATCGTGTTCCGGATCGAGGGCCAGGCGGTCGCGCAGCGGTGCGAAGGCGTTGGCGGCCACGGGAACGGCGCCGGCCGGTGTTGCCTCGGACGCCGCCACCGCCGTTGGCCGGCTCGCAATCCGGAAGAACACGCCCGACTCGCGCGCCTGGCGCTCCTGCTCGGCGCGGCGCTGGCGTTCGGCGAGTGCCGCCTGATCCTCGGCGCTGGGTGCGGGGGCGACGCCGAGCTCGCGCTGCTGTTCCAGGACCGGGCGGCCGAGCGCGTCGGGGAGCGCCGGACCAAGCTGCGGCGGCGGGCGCATCTGCCCATAATTGGCCGGCAAGGCGGCGAGTTCGTCGGGCGTCGGGTTGCGTCCGGTCGCGAGCAACTCCTGGGGATCGAGATGCGGGTGCAGGCCGGACGCCGAGAGGGCGAACCAGGTCAGGCCGAACAAGGCTGCGCAGGCGCCGGCGGCAAGACCGATCAGGAGTCGCCGCTTGAACCGGACCACGCGGCGGGGACCGACGCGCAAGTCGAGGCTTTCGGGGTCGGCCTTCTGGGAGGGCGGCATGGTGGTCGTGGACATGGCAATTCCCTCGATCGCGCGGTTACAAGCCGCCGCCGCTGGCGGCGACGGCGTCGGTGCGGATGATGCGGACGGTCTGCTGGGGATCGGTGCCCAGACGAAGCTCGGCGCTGCCGAACAAGCGGTCGACGATGTAGTAGTTGCCGCGCACCCGGTAATTGACGAGCTGGCTGTCGCCCGCCGCGCCGAGCACGAACAAGGGCGGCATCTCGCCCTGATCGATACGGCCGGGGAACTCGATGAAGACCTTGCTGCCATCGTCGAACGCGCGCATCGGCCGCCAGGGCGGACGGTCGCCGGTGATCGCGTAGCTAAAGCGCAGGTGGTCGAGACTGAGCCCCTCGGCAACCGGCGTCGCCGCCTCGGCTTCCGCGTTCTGACGCTGCAGCGCGATGATCTGGTCCTGCGGATAGGTCCAGGAAATCGCCGCCATCGCGGTCTGCTCGGTGCTCTCCATGCGCAGGTGATAGGTGCGGCGGTCGGTGGCGATGATGAGGTTGGTCTTGAGGCCCGGCGCGCTGGGCTTGACCAGCACATGCGCGCGCTTGCCCTCGGACGAGCCGCTGGTGGTGTCGCCGATGATCCAGCGTACGGTGTCACCGGCTGAGACCGCGGTGAGGTTCTCGCCCGCCTGCAGGCCGATGTCGGTCACCTGCTCCGGCGCGGCATAGAGGCGGTAAAGCGCCGATTCCATGAAGGGATAGACCTGAACAGCATTGATGTAGCCGTGCGCGGTCGGTTCCTGCAGCGCTTCGCTGTTGGCGGCGTCCACCCGGGCGGTCGGCGGCCGTGTGTCGGCTGCCGTCGGTCCCGGCGCCGGCTGTAGCTGGCCGGGCAGCGGCACCGGCGTCGGAACCTGGACGATCCTGACCGGCGGGGGCGGCTCGGCGATCCTGACCGCCGGGTTCGGCGTCGCGGCATCGTAGCGCGCCAGCTGGGGCGCCGGCGTGCGGCTTGCGCAGGCTGCAAGCGCCAGCACAGAGACGGACAGCAGCAGCGTCGAGCGGATCGGACGGATGCGGATCATGGCGAGGTTCTCCCGTTGGAAGGGGCAGCGGTGTCGAGATCGCGCGACCAGGCGATGGCGTTGACGAACAGGCCGAGTGGATTCTTGCGCAGCGCCTCGGCGGTGCGCGGCGGCTGCACGGCAACTCCCAGGATGGCGGTCCAGCGCTCGGTGCGGGCGAGCGCGCCGCGTTCATAGACCTGCTCCACCCATTTGACCTGGAACGAGCTGTCGGAGGCACGGACGACGCTGGTCACCTCGACCGAGACGCTGCGGGTGCCGACGGCGGCGAAAGGATCGTTGCTGCGGGCGGAATCGTTGAGGAACACCACCGCGGGGCCGGTCACGAAGTCGTAGGCTTCGAGCCATTGCCTTCGCACCAGCACCGGGTCGGTCGACAGCGAGCGCAGATCGGTGACGAGGCGGGCGAGATGCCAGGCGATCTGCTGGTCGCGCGGCTGGTAGGCATCGCCTGCCGGGCTCACCGCGCGTACCTCGCCGAGCTGGTTGACCTCGACCACATAGGGCACGACGCGGCTCTGCTGCGACTGCCAGATCAGGCCGCCGGCAAGACCGAGGCTGAGACCGAAGCAGCCGAAGGCCATCAGCCGCCAGTTGCGCGCCTGGACCCGCGCCGAGCCGATGCGCTCGTCCCAGAGCTGGGCCGCCTTCTGATAGGGCGTCACCGGCGCTGGCGTCTCGCCGTAGCGCTGGAGGGGGCGTTTGAACAGCATGGGTTCAATCCTCCTTCTGCTTGAGGTCGGGGCTGGCGCCGGCCCCCGGCCGGTCGCCATCGCGAAGGGTCTGCGCTGCCGCCCGGCGCTGCTCGCGCGCCATCTGTTCGGCGCGCATGCGCTGCGCCCAGGGCGGCGGCTTGTCCGGGGAGGAAGACGAGGCGGACGCTGCACCTGCGTCGGCCGATGAAGCCGATGGCGTCGGGCCGGATGCCGGTGCGGCGCGAGATGCGGCCCCGGATGCGGCTCCAGGTGCGGACGCAGGCTGCCCCCCGGATGGCCGTCCTGATGACGCTGCGGCAGCCGGAGATGGGCCGGCCTTCGCGGCCGCATCGCCACCGCCGAGGCTCGTGCCCGCGCGGATCGCCGCAAGGCCCCCGGCCCCGGCATGGGCGAGTGCGCGACCACCACCGGCAACGAGCCCGCCGGTAATCATCGCCGTCGCGGCCGCCGCCCCTGCGGTGCCGATCACCGTGCCCGCGCCGAGCTGAGGAGCACCAGAGACAAGACCAGCCGCGATGCCGGGACCGAAAATACCGAGCCCGAACAGCGCGAGCGAAGCCAGCACCAGCGACATCGCCTGGCCGATGTCGGGCTCTTTACCGTTGAGAGCAGTCAGAAACTCGGCAAAGAAGCTGGAGCCGATGCCGACGATCACCGCCAGCACCATCACCTTGATGCCCGCCGCGATGACATTGCCGAGCACGCGTTCGGCGAGGAACGCCGTCTTGTTCCAGAGCGCAAACGGCACCAGCACGAAACCCGCCAGCGTCGTCAGCTTGAACTCCAGCACGGTGATGAAGAGCTGAACCGCAAGGATGAAGAACGCGATGATGACGATCAGCCAGGCGATCAGCAGCACCATGATCGGCAGGAAATTCTCGAAGAAGCTGGTGAAGCCCATCATCTGGCCGACCTGGTGCAGCAGCGGCCAGGCCGCATCGAACCCCGTCGATGCGACCCGGCCGGGCTTGAGCAGATCGTCGGGTGCCAGCCGGTTGGCGCTCGCGTGCAGGCCGAGCCCGGCGAAGGAGCGGTAGATGATGTCGGCGAGGCTGGCGAAATTGTTCTGGATAAAGGCGAAGAAGCCGACATAGAGCACCTTGCGGATCAGCCGCCCGAACAGATTGCCTTCAGGCTCCAGCGCCCAGAACAGGCCGGCGAGCACAATGTCGACGCCGATCAGGATCGAAGTGAGGAAGGCAACGTCGCCGTTCAGCAACCCGAAGCCGCTGTCGATGTAGCGGATGAAGGTCGCAAGAAAGCGGTCGATGACGCTGAGATCGTTCATGGTTGGCACCTCCTCCCTTCCCTGTTCCGGTCAGTTCTGGCTGTAAGCATGGCCGCTGCCGAGGAAGCGGGCGGTCGCGGCGCGCGCGTCGGCCTCTTCCTGATCGCGCCGCGCCAGCGCCAGCGTCTGGGCGCGGTCTTGCGCCGCCATCAAGGTCTGGATTTGCAGTTGTTGTTTGAGGCAGAGCGCCAGCAGCTGGTTGGTCGCCTGCTGCGCCTGCAGACTGCCGGCGGCACCCTGCGATGAGGCCATGACCTGGCCGAGCGTGCCGCCGTCGGCGGCAACATTCTCGACCACCTGCGTCTGAAGCCGCAGCGTGTCGCGGTAGGAATCCATCGCCTGGCCCCAGCGCGCACTGGCTTCGGTGACCGCGCTGGCGGTGGTCGCCGGGCGATCCGTCTGGTCGGAGTAATGCTGCTGGATCGCTGTTTCGGTCGCGCCTGCCTGGTAAGCGATGCCCTCGGCCTGCTGCATCAGGCCACCGATACGCTGCAGCGCCGCGGTCATGCCCCCGACCGGCGAGGTCGTCAGCGGCTGGAGGTTGAGTGCCATGTTCTGCAGCATGGTGGCCTCGTTCTGCAGCGAGCGGATCTGGTTGCCGATCTGCTCCAGCGCCCGCGCCGACTGGACGAGGTTCTCGGCATAGTTCGACGGGTCGAACACCGTGAGCGCGGCGGCGGGCGGAGCAAGCAGCCCGGCACCGAGGACCAAGGCGGCGGCAAGGACGACGAGATGGGCGCGTTTCATGGCGAAACCTCCGGATCGGATTGCGGGAACTGGCCGAGCAGCGCCGCCGCCCAAGGCAGGCCGCGCGCTTCGAGAAAAGCGGCGGTAAAACGCGCAGACCCGTGCTCCGCGAGGACGCGGTCGATCAGCTTCTGGTCGGCTGCCGAGGACGCCGCGCAGAGGGCCAGCGCCACCGGCCCGAGACCGAGTTCGAACAGCCGGTTGCCGCGCCGGGATTGCAGGTAATAGTCGCGCTTGGGCGTCGCCCGGCCGATCAGCTCGATCTGCCGGTCATTGAGGCCGAAACGCGCATAGGCCTCGTGCTGCTGTGGCTCTGTCGCGCGGTCGTTGGGCAGGAACAGGCGCTGCGGGCAGCTTTCGAGGATCGCGGGTGCGATGCTGCTTCCGGCGATGTCGGCGAGCGACTGAGTGGCGAACACCACCGCGACATTCTTCTTGCGCAGCACCTTCAGCCATTCGCGGATGCGCGCCGCGAACAAAGGCTGGTCGAGATAGACCCAGGCCTCGTCGAGGATCAGCAGCGTCGGCCGCCCGTCGAAGCTCTGTTCCAGCCGGTGAAACAGATAGGTGAGGACCGGAAACACGATCTGCTCCGCGTGCAGCAGCTCCTCGGTCTCGAAGCACTGCACGTCGGCGAGGGAAAGCCGGTTTTCGGTGGCGTCGAGCAGGCCCCCGAACGGCCCTTCGAGCGTGTAGGGTTGCAGCGCCGTCCGCAGCGCCTTCGCCTGCAACAGGACGGACAGACCTGTGAGCGTGCGCTCACCGGGCGGCGCACTGGCAAGGCTGGTCAAGGCCGACCACAGCGCCGCCTTCACATCGGGATCGACCGCGACCTTCTCATGGGCGAGCAGTGCGCCAATCCAGTCGGCCGCCCAACTCCGCTCGGCCGGATCGTCAATCCCCCGCAGCGGCTGGAAGGCGAGCGCGCCGCCGGTCCCGAGCGCATGGTGGCTGCCGCCCATCGCCAGCACGGCGGCGCGCGCCGAGCCGCCCTTGTCGAAAATGGTCACGCGGCCCCCGGCATAGCGGCGAAACTGCAAGGCCAGGAGCGCCAGCAGCACGGATTTACCGGCGCCGGTCGGGCCGACGATCAGCATATGCCCGACATCGCCGACATGGGCGGACAGGCGGAACGGCGTCGCGCCCGAGGTCACGGCATGCAGCAGCGGCGGCGCTTCGAGATGCTCGTCACGCGCCGGTCCCGCCCAGACCGCCGCCAGTGGCATCAGATGGGCGAGGTTCAGGGTATGGACCAGCGGTTGCCGGACATTGGCGTAGACATGGCCGGGCAGCGAGCCGAGCCAGGCCTCGACCGCGTTGACCGTTTCGCGGATGCAGGTGAAGCCGTGGCCATGCAGGATGCGCTCGACCGCGCGCACCTGGTCGTCGGCCCGCTCGCGGTCGGGATCGGCGAGCGTGATCGTCGCGGTGAAATAACCGAAGCCGACATGGTCGCCGCCGAGCGCCTGAAGCGCCTGATCGGCGTCGGCGGCCTGGTTGTCGGCATCGCTGTCGAGCAGCTGCGCGGGCTCGTTGGTCAGCACTTCGCGCAGCAGCGCCAGGATGGATTTGCGTTTGGCGAACCAGTGGCGGCGCAAGCGGCCCAACGTCTTCACCGCCTCGGCCTTGTCCAGCGCGATGAAGCGCGTCATCCAGCGATAGGCGAAGCCGAGATGATTGAGATCGTCGAGCAGGCCCGGCCGGGTCAGGCCGGGAAAGCCCAGGACGGTGAGTGTGCGCAGATGATGATCGCCCAGCATCGGCTCGATGCCGCCGCAAAGCGGCGTATCGGCCAGAATCCCGTCGAGATAGAGCGGCGTCGCCGGCACCGCCACCGGATGGCGGCGGGTCGAGATGGTCGCATGCAGATAGGTCAGCGTCGCGGCATCGTCGAGCGCGGCGATCTCGGGCAGGAACCTGGCCAAGAGATCGAGCGCCCGGTCGGTCTCGATCTCAAACGCTGCGAGCTCCCGCCGCCAGTCCCGCCCTTTTCCTTTCCGGCCGGTGTCGAGCAGCGCCTGTTCGATCCGCGCGACCTGGTCGGCGGGCGGCATATAAAGAAGTGTCAGGTGATAGGCGCTCTCGAAATGCTTGCCGCGCTGGCCCTCGAAACTGGCGCGCCGTTCCTGATCGATCAGCCAGGAGGCCGGATCGGGAAAATGCGCGTCGGGATAGGCGGGCGCTTCCACCCGTGCCGCCTCGAAGAACAGCGCCCAGCCCGAGCCGAAGCGGCGCAGGACATTGTTGGCGCGGGCGCAGACTCCCACCAGTTCGGCTTCGGTCGCGCTGTCGAGATCGGGGCCGCGAAACCTGAAACTGCGCTGAAAACTGCCGTCCTTGTTGAGCACGATGCCGGGTGCCACCAGCGCCGCCCAGGGCAGATGATCGGCGAGCCGGTCGGCGCGGCTGCGATATTCGGCGAGGTTCAGCATGACCAATATCCCTTCTGCCGAAGATGGCGGGCCAGCACCGGCGCGAAATCGGGATCGCGCTTGGCGGCAAACGCCGCCAGCGTGTGCCCGGCGATCCAGAGCACGAGTCCGGCCGCCCAGAGCTGCAGCCCGAGCCCGAGGGCGGCGGCGATGGTGCCGTTGAGGATGGCGACGGCGCGCGGCGCGCCCGCGAGCAGGATCGGCTCGGTCAGCGAGCGGTGCAGCGGCACCTCGAAGCCGGCGACGGGTGAAGGCCCAGCGGCGCGCATCACACCAGCGCTCCGCCGCCGAAAGAGAAGAACGACAGGAAGAAGCTCGACGCCGCGAAGGCGATCGACAGGCCAAACACGATCTGGATCAGCCGCCGGAAGCCGCCGCTGGTCTCGCCGAAAGCCAGCGACAAGCCGGTGACGATGATGATGATCACCGCGACGATCTTGGCGACCGGCCCCTGGACGGATTCCAGAATGCGTTCGAGCGGCTGTTCCCAGGGCATGCCCGAGCCGGCGGCGTAGGCCGCGGCGGAATGCAGCACCACCATGGCGGCACCAGTGGCGAGCGACCGGCCAAGTTGGCAAAGACGGTGGATCGTGAAGCTGTTCATCAGACTCACTCCTGCGGTTCTGGGGGTGGAACGTCGTGAAGGCGATGGGGGGCGAGCTCCGTTAGGCTGTAATCGCCGTCACCATCGAGCCCGGCGAGTTCGGCGACCGTCTCGATGCAGCGGCCGGCGCCGCGCCCTTGGATGAAGACGACGATGCCGATCGCCTCGGCGATCAGCCGGCGCGGCACGGTGACAACGCCTTCCTGAACCAGCTGCTCCAGCCGGTAGAGCGCGGCGGGCGCGGAATTGGCGTGAACCGTGGCGATGCCGCCGGGATGGCCGGTGTTCCATGCCTTCAGGAGATCGAGCGCCTCGGCGCCGCGCACCTCACCGAGGATGATGCGGTCGGGGCGCAGGCGCAGGGTCGAGCGCACGAGATCGCCCATCCCGGCGACGCCCGGCCGGGTGCGCAGGGCGACACAGTCCGCCGCGGCGCATTGCAGCTCGCGGGTATCCTCGATCAGCACCACGCGCTCGTCGAGCCGCGCGATTTCCGCCAGTAGGGCATTGGCGAAGGTGGTCTTTCCCGAACTGGTGCCGCCCGCGAGCAGGATGTTGCGCCGGTCGAGGATCGCCTTCATCAGTACCTCGACCTGGCGCGGGGTGATGAAGCGATCCTTCAGATAATCGTCGAGCGTGAAGATGCGCACGGCGGGCTTGCGGATCGCAAAGCACGGACCGGTGGCAACGGGTGGCAGAATGCCCTCGAAGCGCTCGCCGCCCTGGCCATCGCCGCGTGGCGGCAGTTCGGCGCTGACGACAGGCTTGTCGGCGTGGGCTTCGGTCCGGACATGGCTGGCGACGAGGCGGATGATGCGCTCGACCTCGGCCGCACCCAGCCGCTCACCGGTATCGACACGGCCGACACCAAGCCGGTCGAGCCGCAGGCAGCCATCGGGATTGACCATCACCTCGATGACCGCAGGATCGGCGAGCGCCGCAGCGATGGCCGGCCCCATCGCGGTGCGCAGCATCGCGCTCTTGCGCGCCTCGGCCTCGGTGGCGGCGAACAGCCTGGACGCGAACAGATCGCTCATGATGTTTCCTCGGGTGCGGTGGCGCTGCGCAACCCGCTGCCGCCGCCGGCGATCTGCCGGGCAACCTGATCGACAAAGTTCTTGAAGCGGTCGCGCGCCACCGCGCGGGTCGCCGCATCGGGCTCGGGCAGAGGTGCGGTAACGGTGAGCTGGTAGCGGACGAACAGCGCCAGGGTTTCGAGCAGCACCTGGCCGTCGCGCTCGATGCGGTTTAGTTGCGCGCTGATCCGGTTGAGGCGGAGGCCGAAACGCTGGTCGAGCTCGTGGTTGCCGCGACGGTCGAGCCAGGCCGCGACGGCGTCGGCGAGGATGGCGGATTTGGAGGCGCCGGGCTTCGCGGCCAGGGCTTCGAGCTTGTCGCTCAAATCCCCGGCGAGAAAGAGCTGGTGGCGGACTTTCTTGGCCTTCATCGCTTTGCTCCTCAGAAGGGCGGCAGCGCGCGGTCTTCGCCGCTGCCCTCGTCGATCGCGAAAGTGTGCGCGGCGGTGCCAAGGCCGCGCAGCCGGTGCATCGTGTCGTCGCTCTCGGTCTCTTCGCCGTCGAAGTCGAACAGCGGTTCGGGGTCAGGCACTGCCGGTTTCGCCGCCGGGGTTTCGGCAAGATCGGGCTGCTGCTGCAGGCCCCCGTCATCGGACGGGTCGCCGTCCTCGCCCTCGGCATCGGCAACGAGCGACAGATGCAGTCCGCGCACCTGGCCGCCCCAATCGTCCGGACGCACCGGCGGCCGGTCGCGATAGCCGCCCTCAGCCAGCATCGGCGCGGCGATGATCCGGGTGGTGAAGTTGGGGTCTTCGTAGTAGCGCAGCTTCTTCGCGCGGATCGGCGGTAGGCCGGAGACCAGCACCAGTTCGTCCGCGGACGGCAGCTGCATCACCTCGCCCGGGGTCAGCAGCGGGCGCGGCGTCTCCTGCCGGCTGACCATGACATGGGCGAGCCAAGGGGCGAGCCGGTGGCCGGCATAGTTGCGCATCGCGCGCAGTTCGGTCGCCGTGCCGAGCGCGTCGGAAATGCGCTTGGCGGTGCGCTCGTCGTTGGAAGAAAAAGCGATCCGGACATGGCAATTGTCGAGGATGGCGTTGTTCTCGCCATAGGCCTTGGAAATCTGGTTGAGCGATTGCGCGATCAGATAGGCGCGGATGCCATAGCCGGCCATGAAGGCGAGCGCGGTCTCGAAGAAGTCGAGCCGCCCCAGCGCCGGAAACTCGTCCAGCATCATCAGCAGGCGATGCTTGCGGCGCTTGGCCGGATCGCCTTCGAGTTTTTCGGTCAAGCGCCGGCCGATCTGGTTCAGCACCAGCCGCACCAGCGGCTTGGTGCGCGAGATGTCGGAGGGCGGAATGACGAGGAACAGCGACACCGGCCGCGGCGCGTCCACCAGATCGGCGATGCGCCAGTCGCAGGCTGCCGTGGTCGCCGCGACGGTCGGATCGCGGTAAAGGCCGAGGAACGACATCGCGGTCGACAGCACGCCCGAACGCTCGTTCTCGGATTTGTTGAGCAGCTCGCGCGCGGCCGAGGCGACGACGGGATGGACTTTCGGACGTTCGGCGGTGCCGAGATGGTTGGTCGCCATCATCCGTCGCAGCGTGAAGGCGAACGAGCGCTGCGGGTCGGACAAGAGGTTGCCGACGCGGGCCAGCGTCTTCTCCTCCTCGGCATAGAGGACGTGGAGGATCGCGCCGACCAGCAGCGAGTGGCTGGTCTTTTCCCAGTGGCTGCGCCGCTCCAGCGCGCCCTCGGGATCGACCAGGATGTCGGCGATGTTCTGAACATCGCGAACCTCGTCCGGCCCCTTGCGTACTTCGAGCAGCGGGTTGTAGCGGGCCGAACGCGGATCGGTCGGGTTGAACAGCAGGCAGTGGGAGAATTTGGCGCGCCAGCCTGCCGTCAGCTGCCAGTTCTCGCCCTTGATGTCGTGGACGACGGCCGCGCCGGTCCAGGACAGCAGTGTCGGGATGACCAGCCCGACGCCCTTGCCCGAGCGGGTGGGCGCGAAGGCCATGACATGCTCCGGCCCGTCATGGCGCAGATAGTTTTCGCCGAGGCGGCCGAGGAATACACCGGCAGGACGAAACAGCCCGGCGCAGGCGATCTCGCGCAGAATCGCCCAGCGTGACGAGCCGTAGGTGGTGATCTGCCGCCCTTGCCGCGCCCGCCATAGCGAGCCGACGACAGCGGCGGCGACACCGAGAAGCCCGCTCGCGCCGGCCAGCATTCCCGCACGGTCGAAGATACGCGGCGCATAGGCTTCGTAGGCGAGCCACCACTCGAACAGCCGCCAGGGGTGATAGACCGGGATACCGGCCAGCGTGAACCAGGGCAGGCCAAGCTGCCGCTGGTAGGCCAGCGCCGCGGCAGCCCACTGCGTTGCCGCCCAGACACCGCCGA
Organism: Azospirillum sp.; assembly: GCA_016124535.1. Lineage (GTDB taxonomy): Bacteria > Pseudomonadota > Alphaproteobacteria > Azospirillales > Azospirillaceae > RI-112. The sequence continues at coordinate 1,675 of WGNK01000067.1, read as the reverse complement.
TGACGATGGCGAAGACGACGAGAATCTGGCCGATGAGAAGCTTGGTCGGGGTCATGGTCCCTGGTCCGATCCACCCGCGGCAAATGCTCCGCAAGATCGGCTCCAGACTCCCCGAGAACGCTGGATTCCCAAATCGCCTTTATGTACGCCAGTTTGCGCTCTACTTGGAAAAGGCCCGGTGTCAGCCAGGCTTTGCCGGACAGCAGGCGCCCGCCGTGCTCACCTCATGGCCGAAAACCGACGAGCGTTGGCGCTAACTGTCCGCCCACCCAGATCGGCAAGAGGCAGGACGCTCCAGGGCGAAAATCCTCACCGCGGCGAGGCATTAGCCGGGCGGCCCAGATCGGCAGAAGGATCGGCAAATTTTCGCGCTAAAATCAAATTTATCGTGTACTATCAATATGTTCATAATAATAGACATCGGCGCGCCGGAACAGTCCAGCCCTATTACCGCAATACTCCGTAGAGTATATTTTAAGATAATACGCCAGCACGTATATTGCAATTCTATGCGCTCCGGAGTATATTGATGAAAACTTGGAGAGTGCCCTGTGGAGCAGATTGCTCGAACCCCAAAGCAGATCGGCGCCGCGCTCCGGCGCTGTCGGCGCGCTGGCGGTCTGACCCAGGCCGCGCTGGGCGAGAAGACCGGCTTGCGCCAGGCGACCATCTCGGCGCTGGAAAGCGGCGAGCCCGGCACACAGCTCCGCACGCTCGCGGAAGTCATGGCGACGCTGGGGCTTGAACTGGTGATCCGCGAACGCGGCCAGCCGGGCAAGGACATCGGAGACCTGTATTGATGGCCCGCCGACGCGTCCATGTTCCGCTCGACATCTTCCTGAACGGCCGCTTGGTCGGGCAGCTCCGCCGTCGTCCGAGTGGCGCGGTCGAATTCCAGTACGATCACGGCTGGCTGGCCTGGGAGCATGCGGTGCCGGTCTCGCTGTCGCTGCCGCTGCGCGAGGACCGCTATGCCGGCGATCCCGTCATTGCGGTGTTCGACAATCTACTGCCCGACAGCGCGCCGATCCGGCGGCGCATGGCCGAGCGTGTCGGCGCGGGCGGCTATGATGTCTACAGCCTGCTTGCGAAAGTCGGCCGCGATTGCGTCGGCGCGCTTCAGTTCCTGCCCGAGGGGCAAATACCGGGACCGGCGGGCCAGATCGAAGGCCGCCCCATCGACAACGACGAAATCGGCAGCAAGCTCGGCGCGCTTGCCCTGGCCCCGCTTGGCATGGACGAGAACGAGGAGTTCCGTATCTCGCTCGCCGGCGCACAGGAGAAGACCGCGCTTCTGTTTTGGAACGAGCGCTGGCATCTGCCGCATGGTGCGACACCGACCACGCACATCCTGAAGCCGCAGATCGGGCGGTTGCCGAACGGGATCGATCTCTCTCGCAGCGTTGAGAACGAGTATCTCTGCCTGAAGCTCGCCGCAGCCGTCGGGCTCCCGGTCGCCAACGCTGAGATCGCGGAATTCGCCGGACAGCGCGTGCTGGTGGTCGAGCGGTTCGACCGGCTCTGGACCAAAGACGGCCTCCTCGACGCGGCGAATGGAAACGAGCCTCCCGGGAGCGGGGATCTGGCTGCAACCTTGAAGCGATTTTGGTGATCGGCTCGCGGTTCGGCGGCCGGGTCAAGGGCGCGCCCGGTCGGTGCCTTGGCGCCGAGTGGT
>WGNK01000008.1 GCA_016124535.1 Azospirillum sp. | reverse complement strand
GCCTCAACGGCATCGTCCAGGCCGCAAGGGCCAGAGCCAGGGGATACCGAAATACCGCCACCTTCGCGTGCATCATCTACCTGATCGCAGCACCCCTACCCGACCTCTTCCCATCCACTTGAGGCGTCGAAGAACCCAAAGACGGACGCCTGCTCCGTGTTCCCCAGGAGGATTGCTGTCAGGCGCTCTCGGTCTCGCCCGCAGGCAAATACGAGGCCGAGGGCGGCCCCGGCATGGCGGCGCTGTTCGACCTGCTCAAGGCCAGCGACGATGCGGAAACGGACCGGCGCCTGTTTCTCAAGGCGCAAATCCTGTTCTGGCTGCTCGCGGCGACGGACGGCCATGCCAAGAATTTCAGCCTGCTCCTGCATCCCGGCGGCCGGTTCCGCCTGACGCCGCTCTACGACGTGATGTCGGCGCAGCCCGCACATGACGCCGGACAGCTGCCGAAGAACAAGATGAAGCTCGCGCTTGCCATCGGCACCAACCGCCACTATGCCGTCCACGAAATTGTTCCGCGGCATTTCGTGCAAACGGCGACGAGAAACGGAATGCCAAGCACCAGCGTCGATGAAATTCTTGACGAACTCCGCGCTGCGGCGGACGCCGCCATCGCCGATGTCTTGAGCCATCTCCCTCCCGGTTTTCCGGAAGCGCTCGCGACCAGCATCATCGGCGGTCTTCGACAACGCCTGCGTCAGTCGGAAAAATTTGATAAGTAAGCCGGAAGCGTTCGATCTTCTCGAACAGGTTCTGCAGCGCGGCGAAGCCGCCCACATCACCGGCTTCAAGGAACGTAGCGCCCGCGATCTGCTTACCGCCCTCGTCGCCGACGACATCCTCAGCTCAGACACGCCGAAAGGCCCGGTCTCGCTCCGCTTCCCGCTTGACGCCGCCGAGGCCCTGTTTCCGAACCTGTTCCCGGAGACGTAGGGCCGATTATCTCGTTCTACGTTTCTTAGCTTCCTTCCTAAGAGCATCTATAAACTTATGACTACATTCATTTGCTTTGTCAGCTCGCCACGGCCGACCTTCAACGCAACACAAAGCACAAAATTCATCAGAGCCCAATAAGTCTCGAATACAGTCCTTCGTAACGGCATCGAGTTTAAATGGGGGCGTCCGTCTTGTGGACTCATTATATTTCTCTCCAACGAGCTGAGTGTACCCATCATTGTTTCTGATCCCTTTATCAATGCAGCAGTCAACATAGCACCAACTAATAGTGCCGTTCTGCCTAGGAAGCCCATCTTCATTGCACCTCCAGTTCAAAAGCCAGCTACCCTCATCAATTTTGTCGCCTTCCAGAAATCCATTATAATCCACAAAATAGTCAACTGACCTTTCAACATTCGCGCTCTTGTCTATCTTGTTTATCTCAGACTTGACTATAAGTTCATCAATGGCTGAGTCCCCATTGTCATACCACGCAAGATATATTTTCTCTTCCCCAGATTTCTCGACGAGCGGTGGAATGTTATCTTTTATCGCAATAATCCCATTCCTACTTTTCAGATAAGGATCAATATATAAGTTTCTCAGTCTATATAGTCTTTCCAGCCTCGCGCGCTTGCAATCATCGCTCGGATACTGCTCACAAGCTTTTTGTTTGTATTCTTCAAAAAGATCGTGAAGACTTTTTAATACTTCAGGATCATTGATTGGCAGCGCTACCTCGAATAATCTCCCATCCATCAGCGCGTTATTTGACAGATTGCAGCTCCCGATCAGACCATTTTCATCTGAAAGAAAAACTTTGGAATGAAGATCGTCCAAAAAATGGACGTTTTTAGTTCCAAGACGGCTTCGCAATTCAGAAATTGCCTTCGGATTCGAGCCAAGTGTCGGAGAAACAATTATTTCCTTTAGGCCGCGTCGGGGGAGAAAATCCTCCCATCTAATTCCTACATACGCTACTGCAATCTTGGATGGATTAATTCGTTTGATGTAGTCTCTAATTTCTATTGATTTGGTAAGAACTCTCGTATTCATGGCTGGTGCCCAAACCTATTGCTAAACGGTTTTGAGATTTGCTCAATGGCTCTCTGCAGCGACGATATACAACATTAAACAAGACCGAGCAAATTTCCGACCATCTAATGAAATACGCAATTGTAAAATCATCCTGAGCTAATATTTGACTGGATACTAGCTAAGACACATTGATCCCTCGCCTCCGCCCGATCGTCCAGGAAATCCCCTCGCCGCGCATGATGCCGGCGACCTGTTTGCCGAGGTGGCGGTCCAGCACCGGACGCCAGGGGACGAGGGTGAATTCGCGGCTCTTTTCGATGACGGCGAAGCGGCCGCTCGCGAGGTCGATGGCGCGGCGGTAGACACCCTCGACCCGTTCGCCGGATTTCGTCGGCACATAGGTCAGGCGCAGCTCGCTGCCCAGCTGCCGCCCGGTGTTCGCCAGGTCGCGGCGCCGAAGGGTGTCGAGCATATCGTCGCGGAAGATGATGCGGCCTTGCTCCTCGCGGGCGAGGCCTTGCGCGATCAGCCATTGGCGGCGGCGGGCCTGGGCCTCGCGCAACTCGCGGCCGAAGCCGGCGTCGCGCGGCACCTCGGGCTGCTTGGCGGTGAGTTCGCGGTCGAGCCAGGTGGCACCCTCGGCCGCGATCTGCCGGTCGAGCGGCAGCGACGACAGGGTACGGACATTCACCGGCACGGCCTGCGCCTGATAACGCTCGAACACTGCCGCCTGCACCAGATGATCGGGGGCGATGATCCAGGTTCCGTTCGGTTCGCGCGCGACGCCGCCGGTGGCGCGGCGCATCGCTTCGAGACGGCGGACATGGGTCTCGGCAAACTCTGCTGTCGCGGTCGGATCATGCCGGAGATGAATATCGGCATCATAGCGCCCGCCATGTGCCGAGGCGATGGTCACAACCGTGCGGTCGACCTCGCGCGGCTCCGTGCGCCTCGGCTCGACGCGGAGGATCGCCCCGGCCGGCGTCGGTTCGGTCGCCGTGCCAAGGCCGATGTCGATGTAATGGACACGGCCGTCCACGCCGTCGATCACCAGGTAGTGACGGTCGTTGAGTTCATCGGCGAGGCCGCGTGCGATCACCCGGCCGACGACAGGACGTGCCGCCGCTTCGCCGGGGCTTTCGATCACATAGTCATCGGCGGTGCGGGTGATGCCCGCGGCGGTCATCTCGCGGTGCATGGTCTTGACGATGTCGCCGCGCTCGCCCATTCGGCGCAGGGTGCTTTCCAGATCGGGGGCAAGACGCCAGCGTCCGGGCGCGACCTCGTCGACCAGGCCGAGGCGCGCCAGTTTCTGCAGCCGACCGGCGCGCAGACTCTGCTGGAAGGCGTCACTGTCGGCAGCGGTGACAATGCCCTCCTGGCTCTGACCGCGCAGAAGACGGCGATCAAGCGTGGTGAAGCGCTCCTGCTCCACCTCGTCCCGCATCTGGTTCCGGACCTCAAGATCGCTGCGCGGACCGAGATCGAGCGTAACCAGTTCGCTCGCCCGTTCGCGGATGCCCTGCGAAATGTACTCGCGGGCGATGACGAGATCCTGCCCCTTATCGTCCTTGCCGCGCAGCATGATGTGGGTGTGCGGATGGCCGGTGTTGAAATGGTCGACGGCCACCCATTCGAGCCTGGTGCCGAGGTCCGCTTCGACCTGCGTCATCAGGCGGCGGGTCAGCGGCTTCAAATCCTCATACTCGGCGCCGTCCTCCGGCGCGACGATGATCCGGAACTGGTGGCGGTCGCCATCGGCGCGCGCGAGGAACGCCTTGCCGTCGATCCCCTCGCGCTGCGCGTCATAGAGCTCGCCCGGCTTGCCTTCGCGCGTCACACCATCGCGCTGGATGTAGCGCATGTGCGCCCGCGCGCCGGTGAGGCCTTTGCCGGCCAGCTTGACGATGCGCGACTTGACGATCACGCGCCGCTGGCGGAACGCGGCGTAGCGGTCGCGCGACGACAGCAACCGGCCGATCGCCGCACCTCGGCCGATCTGGGTGCCGACCAGTGCCTTTTTGCGGCCCGGAAATCCGGCCCCAAACCGTCCGTCCGCCAACGCCGTCGCGCGCAGCACCTGATGCAGATATTTTCGTCCCGGCTTGCTGCCCGGAGAACGAATTCTTCCGAGCTTCGGTTTGAAGCTGTCGTCGTCCGTCATGGCAGCGCCTCCCTGTGAGAATGCGGCCGAAGGGGTGGATGGCACATGCCTGCGGGCGAGACATCGAATCTCGCCGCCTGTGAAAGCAGGATCAATGACTTATGGCTCCCGGCCACCAAGGTCATGCTCGCTGTCTCCCTGTAAACCGATGTGCAGACAAGGACTTGCTCAAAGAGCGAGACCGGCTTTTATCTTGCCTTCGGTTTTTCTGACTGCTGCCACGTCTCATCTGCGTTTCCCTATACTTTCAGGCGTCGAGGAATTTCCGAGAAACGCCGCGTGTCGCCCCGGCGAGAATTCGCCGGAAACAGGCGTCCGCAGGCGTTTGATTCAGCCATCACCGGCGTGCCTCCAGCACCGTGGTGAGGGGCACGAACAGGCCATTCGACGGTGCTCCGGCAGCCGGCGATGATGTCCCGCTGCTGCCGCGCAGCGGGACGAACAGCCCGGTGCCCGACGCAATGCCGGAGCTTTGCGACGGCGGCGGCGGCACCGGTTTCTCCCGCAAAATCGCCGTGAGATAAGCGCGGGTTTCGGCCGGCAGCGGCCGCCCCGCGCGTTGATAATCGTCGTAACGGACGGGGCCGGCATTGTAGGCGGCGAACAGGCCGGGATAGCCGAAGCGATCCCGCATGGCGCGCAGATAGGCGGTGCCGGCCAGGATATTGTCGTGCGGATCGTAGGGATCGGGGCCGAGGCCGTGGGCCTGCCGCATCTCCTGATAGGTCGCGGGCATGACCTGCATCAGGCCCATCGCGCCCTTGGGCGAGGTGATCGGCCGGCCATCTTCCATGGTCTGGCCGCCGCTTTCCGCGCGCATCACGGCATAGACCCAGGCTTCGGGAATGCCGAACCGCGCAGCGGCTTCGGCGACGAAAGCCTGCCAGCGCAGCAGGGCCGGATCGTCGGCCAGCGGCCGTTCCGCCGCCGCGATCTGTGGCGGGATGATGCTCCCCGCCGCGACCGCCGCAGGCGGCGCTAGCGCCGCCGCAGCGGCCATGAGGGCGATCAGTCTATCCATAGCGGCACGAGCCTCCCGATGATCGCGGCCGCCGGCAGCGGCCCGAAATACCGGCCGTCGAACGACGCCGGTGACGGGCCGCCGAGCAGGAAAACCTCGCCCGGCACGAGCATGCGGCAGCCGCGCCAGACCGGCAGCGGACGGCCGCGCGCATCGCGCGCCAGCCGTTCCGCGACCGGGCGGCCGTTGATGAAAATCACGCTGCCGGCGGCGCAGATGCTGTCGCCAGCCGCCGCCTTGAGGCGCTTGATCAGCGGCACCGCGCGCGGGAGATAGCCGCGTCCGGCTGCGAGTGCGCGCAGCGCCTCGGGCAGCCGGACGAGCACGAAGTCGTCTCGGCCCGGCGCGCCCGGCGCCAGCCGGTAGAGGCCGACGGGCACGCTGGCGCTGGCGTTCCACACCAGCAGTGGCGGCAGCGCAGCGACCGCCGGCACGCCCGCCAGGGCGACGCCGGCAAGGGTCAGGGTCAGAACCCTTGCCGATCGTCCGGATGTCCGAAGACCAAGGGAGATCCGCCCGATCATGGCCGCCGCCCCCGGCCGGAGGGCCGCGGGCGGGCGGGCTTCTTGTCGGTCTTGGGACCTGGGTCCGAAGTCGACGCCTTGCCGCGCGACGCCGACCAGGCGTCGAGGTCGTCGACGTGATAGCGCACGAAGCGGCCATGCTTGCGGAACTTCGGACCGCCGCCGACGACGCGCATCTTTTCCAATGTGCGGCGCGACAGGTCGACATAGAAGGCGGCCTGGGCGGTGTTCAGAAACGGGCTGCCTTTCTTGGCATTGGCAGCGCGGGCGATTGCATCATCCGTGTCCATGTCGGTCTCCTGCCTCGGTGTCGGGCGGCTTTGGGTAAACTCCGCCGCTGTTGGGGCAAGTTGGGCAGGGAACGGGGGCGTCCGGTAGGATCGGAATCGGGCACCCCGAATTCGATCCCCCTTGGCATAGCGGGGCATGAAAAAACCCCGCCGCGGTTGGCCGCGACGGGGCTGAGGCTTGCGACGATGGATCGTTACCGGTCGTCCCGAGGCTCCCACAGCGCGATGTGGGTGGTGCCGTCCTCGGCGGGTTTTTCCCGCTTGACCAGGCGAACCCTGAGCCAGTTCGGTCCGAACTCGGGCGCGCCGATCTTGAGGTTGAGGTAGGTCTCGCCGCTCTTCTTGGCGGTTTGGCTCCAGCCGGCCCCGACCTCGAAACTCTGCGGAGCATAGACGCGGTAGTCGGGCGCGTTTTCGGACTGCTTGACCGCCGGGATGATGGCGATCACGGTCGTGAGGTTGAGGGTCTTGAGGAAGCCGGAAAAGTTGCCGTTTTCAAGCAGCTTGAAGGTACCGAGGGTGATAGCCATGACAGGTCTCCTTAGTTGATGTCGCAGGACCATTCCTGCGATGGCTCGGCGCACAGAGCCCGCCGGCGCCCCCCGACACCGCGAGGCACGAGCGGCCGCAACGCCAGTGGAGGACCTGGGAGGCGAAAAAATTTGGAGCGGCGCGCAGCGCCAGCGGCCGCGAGGAAGGCCCGCCCGTGTGCATTTCTCTGAAATGCACACACCGGAAACTCAAAAAGGCGGGCCGGGGAAATTTTTTCGCCGGACAGGTTGGCGCGGGGCGACGCCGGGCTCTACGCGCTGAACGAGACAAGCAGGAATGGTCAGGCGACATCCCCGGACAGGGAGACCCGGCGATCACCCGGTGTGCCGCGGGATGGGCTCGATGGCACCATTTTGGACGCTCAGTACCCGTCGCCGTAGCGAGAGCCATTCAGCGGCCAGGCAGGCTGGAGCAAGCGCAAGAACCCGTCCTTCTGCCGGTCAGTACGAGGTCGGAATTGGGAACTCAGGGCGTCAAGAATCGTGGTGTGGGCCTATCTGAAGCTCACGTCGCGGTCCAAATGGCGGGGCTGAACTGGGCAGGATCGCCGCATCACAAAGGGCACGCTCCGACGCGGTCAGAGCCCATTTTCCCGAGCTGCGGAGATTGGCACCCGTAATCTACGCATATTATGCGGTGAATCGCCTTGCCTCTGCGGAGATTATCCGCCATAATCACCGCAGGAGACGCGGAGATTATGGCATTCATCTGGGAACTGCCGCAATGGCCGGAATTGCGATGGGACGAGAAGCGGGTGGCGCAGCCGCTCGTTTTGGTGCGCCATCAGCAAGGGCGTCTGCTTGGCCGCATGGAAGGTTTGGGCTTCAGTTTGCGGGAGGAAGCTGTCCTCAAAACGCTCACCCAGGATGTCGTCAAAACCAGCGAGATCGAAGGTGAGACACTCGACCCGGAGCAGGTTCGCTCCTCGCTCGCCCGCCGGCTGGGGATCGATATCGGTGCGCTTACCCCGGCGGACCGTAATGTCGATGGCATCGTCGAAATCATGCTCGACGCGACCCGCAATTACGCCCAGCCGGTAACCGAAGAGCGCCTGTTGGGCTGGCATGCCGCGCTGTTTCCCAGCGGTCGCAGCGGCATGACGAGGACACGCATCGGCGCCTGGCGCGACGATACATCGGGGCCGATGCAAGTGGTCCCCGGGCCGATTGGCCGGGAACGAATTCACTATACGGCGCCGCCCGCCGGGCGGCTACCGATTGAGATGCAGCGCCTTCTCGCATGGCTGGACGCGCCGGCGGCCATCGACCCGGTGCTCAAGGCGGCGCTGGCTCATCTGTGGTTCGTGACGCTCCATCCCTTCGACGACCGCAACGGCCGCATCGCCCGGGCGCTTGCCGACCTCGCGCTGGCGAGATCCGAACAGAGCGCCCAGCGCTTCTACAGCCTGTCGGCGCAAATCCGCGCCGAGCGAAATGCCTATTACGATGTCCTTGAACGCACACAAAAAGGCGATGGCGACATCACGGCGTGGATGCTGTGGTTCCTCGACTGCCTGAACGGCGCGATCGACGGCGCCCAGAGCACCCTCGCCGCCGTGCTCCAGAAAGCCAAATTCTGGGATGCCAACGCCGGTGCCTCGCTCAACGAGCGTCAGGTAAAGGTACTCAACCGGATGCTTGACGGGCTGGAGGGAAAGCTGACCTCGTCGAAATGGGCGAAACTCGCGAAATGCTCGCAGGACACCGCCAACCGCGACATCGCCGCCCTCCTGAAAGCCGGGATATTGCGCAAGGGCGAAGGCGGCGGCCGCAGCACGTATTATGAGCTTGTTCTGGCCAGCGCCAAGCTCGGTGGCAAATAGGCCTCGAACTGCAATCCGCCTTCGCGAGCTTGCGCCCGAATCTGGCTGGCTTGTGTGATCTGGTCGCTCACGGCATCCCCCTGTTCAAGACAAGAAATTCGCGCACCGTGATGATCTTGGTGCCTTCATAAAGTTTGAGCCCCAGCAGATCGTGCTTGTCGCCGGTGACAAGAAAATCGGCCATGCCGACAGCGGCCAGCGCCAGCAGATAGTTGTCATAGGGGTCCGGGCTGATCGTGACGGTGGGAAGGTTCGGAACCAGGACGGCGACGTCGCGCAGTTCATTGATAAGTCGCCCGGCCAGCGCGGGGGTTAAACGCTCCCGAATCTTCTGATAGCGGGTCACACGCATCAGTTCGTCCAACTGTTCGACCGAGGTCAGCAGATCGAACCGGCCTGCGCGCCAGAGGTCGATGAGATGAGCCGGCAGCGATTTGCTGGCGAGCAGTGCGCTGATCAAAATATTGGTGTCGATCACCAACCGCACGAGTCACTCGACCGACGGAGGTGCCTCGCGCGCGGCGGCGACGGCTTCGTCGATCGTCGCATCCAGTTCCGCCAGCGGCATATCGGCGAACTTGCTGCGGGCTTCGGCCATCGTCTGATCGAGCACACGCCACTTGACGGCTTCCTCGATGAATTTCGAGAGATCGCCTTTCTTTAGGCCGCGCTGGGCCAGAAAGCTGCGCACCGCTATATCGGTATCCTTGGACACCGAGACGGTCCAGCGGGTGGTGGTGTCGCTTGCCATAGGTCATCTCCTGTGCACTTATACGCCTATCATGATAACATGTTAGGTGCTGATTTTCAATCGAATGGATGTGGGCGGACAGAAGTATGGCTGTCGCCCAGAAAACGGCGCTCACGCGCCGCCCTCCGCCGGGAAGCGCCAGACCGGGATGCCGAGTTTGCGGGCCTTGTCGGCGAGGTTTTCGGCGATGCCGGAGCCGGGGAAGGCGATCAGGCCGATCGGCGGGGCTTCGAGCATCTGGTCGTTGCGCTTGAAGGGGGCGGCATTGCGATGGCGGGTCCAGTCGGGCTTGAAGACCACCTGTGCCACCTGGCGGTTATCGGCCCAGCAGGCGGCGATACGCTCGGCCCCGCGTGGGCTGCCGCCATGCAGCAGCACCATGTCGGGATGCTTGACGCGGACCTTGTCGAGCACCGCCCAGATGCGGAGATGGTCGTTGCACGCGGTGCCGCCGGTGAAGGCGATGCGGGCACCGGCAGGCAGCAGCAGTTGCGTCTTGGCGCGGCGTTCGGCGGCGAGAAAGTCCCGGCTGTCGATCATCGCGGCGGTGAGTTTGCGATGGTTGAGCATCGAGCCGGCGCGCGGGCGCCAGCTTGAGCCGGTGACGGTCTCGAAGCGGTCGGCGGCGGTGTCGCGGAAGAATTCGAAGGCGTTGCGGCGCTCGATCAGGCTGAGGCCTTGGTTGATCAGGCGCTCCAGCTCCAGCGAGCGGACCTCGGAGCCGTCCTGGTCCTTCTGCGACCGGCGCTGGTCCTGTTCGTTGGCGTCGAGATCGCGTTCGACGCGGTCGATCTTGCGGTGAAACAGGTTCACGAACGACCACAGCAGATCGGCGAGATCGTCTTCGAGTCGCGTGTCGGTCAGCAGGCCGGCGAAACTTTCGACGATGCCGGTGATCTCGCCGGTGACCGCCTCGGCGTCGGGCAGCGGGCGCGGATCGGGCTCGTCCTGGCCGGGGCGATGGCCGTAGAGCGCCAGTTCGTCGAGGAGATGCGCGGTGGATGAGGCGGTGTGAGGTTCCGGATCGGTCTCGGTGTCGGTCAGAGGAAACTGGTGGGGATGATGCGTCATGGCAGGCTCCTTTTCGGTCGGTTTGGTCGCGCCCATCGCGGCCTTCACGGCGATCGCCCGCCAGGGACGGAACGTGGCCGCACCCGCCAACACGTTTATTGGCGGGCCGAAGCGCAGCGGAGGATGGCGGGAGGGAACTATTTTGCTTCGCGATGCAAAGCCGGGTGCCCGCGCGATGACCCTTTTGTCATCGCGCACGAAAGGCGCGCCCGGCGGCGGAAAATAGTTCCCGGAGCCATTGCGGCCGCGGGCCGTACCTGGCAGATCGCCGCACGGGAAGGCCGTGGGCGCGGCCTCTCCGGCCGCGGGAAAGGAGCCGTGACGCAGGTCCCCTCGCCGTTCCGGTCGGCACCGCGAGGGAGCAGGAAGCGCTGTCCTCAAGCTGCTGCGGCATGATCGGGCAGGAAGCGTGCGGCATCGGCGGGGACGAGCTGCGGCGCCAGGTGATGCAGCATCGCCGAGGGGCCGAAGCGGGAGAGATCGGCGTTGAAATCGCCGCCGACCGGCACGAGATCGCGGACATCGACGCCCGCGATCTGTCCGCGTTCGTGCAGCCGCAACGCTGCCAGGCGGCCGGCGGCATCGTTGTCGCGGGCGACATAGAGGCGGGCCAGCGCCGGTGGCAGTGTCAGGGCGGCGAGGTGGTTGGCGGAAAGTGCCGCGACCATTGGCAGGGTCGGCAGCACGGATTTGAGTGCCAGCATCGTCTCGATGCCTTCGCCCGCCGCCAGCACGTCCTCGGCACGGCCAAAGCGCACGCCGTTGCCGAGAAGATGGCCGAGCGCCCGGCGCGGTTCTGCCAGCGGCGCCTTCGCCGGACGCTGGCGGTCGAGCCAGGTGCGCTGAATGCCGGTGATGGCGCCGTCGAGATCGGTGACGGCGGCGAGCAGCGCCGGCCAGGACTCGCGCGGGGCGTCGCGATGAGCGCGATACCAGACGGCAGGATGGGAGCGCAGGCAGGAACAATCGAGCGATGCGGTGATGCCGCGGGCGCGCAGATAGGCTTCGGCGAGCGTGCCCTGGATCGGAACGCCGGCGTGGAACAGCCGCTGCGCCAGGTCGCTGGCGTCGTGCCCCGATGCGGCGGCACCGAGCACGATTTGCCGATCCGGTAGCGGCAAAGCGAGGAAGCGCCGCGCCTCGTCGAGCACATCGCGCAGCCGGTCGAGACCGCAGCGTAGCGCGATGACGTCGAGCAGATCGCCATGTTCGCCGGTCGCGCCATCAGTCCAGTTGCCGGCGGCACCGGGGCCGGACTCTGGTCCATGGAGCCGGACATAAAGGCTGCGCCCCGGCCGGTTGCGTACATCGCCGACATGCCAGTAACCGCCCTGACGGCGACCGTTGGAGAGATAGTGGCGGCACACCGCCTCGGCGTCACGCGCGAGGCGGCAAGCGAGATCATGGGCTGGCCCGGACATGACATCGCTCCGCTCAGGCGGCGGCGCGTTCCGCGACGCGGACGAGCGGATGCCGCTCGAACAGCGCGCCGAGAATCGTGGCGGCCTGCTGGCCGGTCGGGATGAAGAGGCGCAGCCGCCAGGCGATGATCTCGCCAATCAGGCCCATCGCTTTGAGCCGCTCGACCATGCCGTCGGTAAAGCCGGTGAGCTCGATGCGGTGGAGTCCCATGACGGTGGAACGCCGCACCTGCAAACTGTCGGCGAGATGCAGTGTCGCGCCGTCCTGAATCACGGCGTGCCAAGCCGCGTCGGCGGAAAGCTCCGGCACGTCACTCTGGCCGAGATTGCGATAGACTTGGCCCAGCAGCGCTGCCGAGATGCAGCGGCCGATCACGCGCTCGCCGTCGTCGGTCTGGAGCCGATAGACACGCAGCGATTCATCCGGCAACCGCCGCCAGATCGGCAGCAGCAGGCCGGTGACGATGTGGAAGCTGCTCTCCGCGAATTCTGGCACGGCGCTGAGCTCGGCCTGCCAGATTTCGGCGAAGCGTTCGCGCGTCGCCTCCTGCCAATGGCTGCGGCTGAAGGCGTCGAGTGCGAGAGTCTCGCGTTCCATCGGCCGCAGCAGCCGGACGCGGCGTTCGACCTCGCCATCATCGTGGATCAGGCTGGGGGCGCCGACTTGCACCGCCGCGCGGCCGGACTGGTGGTTGACGACCAGGCGCGCGCCCTTCTCCGCCGCCCGCGCCAGCGCTTCGTCCAGTGTGAGCGGACGATTGCGGTCGCGCCGGGCGATGGTGAAGATTTGCGTCGCGGCGCCGCTCTGCGGATGGGTGTAGACCGTGCGGCGGTCGGTGATCCGCAGGCTCTCGGCCACCAGCGTCTCGACGCCGATATCATAGGTGCCGGAGGCGATGGCGCCTTCGATCCGCACCGTCAGCAGCTCCTCGAACACCGCGAATAGCGTGTTCTGGAGCGCTATCGGCAGCGCCAGCAGGCGGTTGAGGAAGGTGGTGATGGGGGGCAGCTCTTCGCGCAGGCTGCCATCCTGATCGGTGAGATCGAGTCCGGTCGCATCCTCGAATTCGGTCAGCGTGCAGCCTTCGACCTTGCCGGCGAAAAGCTGCTGATAGAGCTGATGCAGCGCCGCCCGCGCATAGACGGATTCGAGATTGTCCTCGGCGCGGAACAGACCTTGCCCTCCCGTCTGGCGCTGGCCCTTGGTGATCGCGCCAAGGGTGTCGAGCCGCCGCGCGATGGTCGAGAGGAAGCGCTTCTCGGCCTTCACGTCGGTGGTGATCGGCCGGAAGATCGGCGGCTGCGCCTGATTGGTGCGGTTGGAGCGGCCGAGCCCCTGGATCGCGCTGTCGGCCTTCCAGCCCGCTTCCAGCAGATAATGCACGCGCAGCCGCCGGTTCTTGACGCCGAGATCGGCGTGATAGGAACGCCCGGTGCCGCCGGCGTCGGAGAAGACCAGGATGCGCTTGGCGTCATCCATGAAGGCCTGGGTCTCGGCGAGATTGGCCGAGCCGGCGCGGTTCTCGACCGCCAGGCGGTCGGAACCGTCGGCACCGGTCTTGCGCACGATGCGGCGCGACCGCCCGGTCACCTCCGCCACTTGGTCGGAACCGAAGCGCTGGACGATCTGGTCGAGCGCGCCCGGCACCGGCGGCAGCGCAGCCAGCCGCTCGATCAGCCGGTCGCGGCGTTCGACGGCGTCGCGGCACAGCACCGGCTGGCCGTCTTCGAAAACCGGCCGAGACGAGAGATTGCCGGCGTCGTCGGTGTAGGGCTCGAACAGCTGGGTCGGGAAGGAATGGGCGAGATAATCGAGGACATATTCGCGCGGCGTAATGTCAATCGACACGTCGCCCCAATCCGCGGTCGGGATTTCGGCAAGGCGACGCTCCATCAGCGCCTCGCCGGTCGAGACGATCTGAACGACACAGGCGCGGCCGGTGCCGAGATCGCGCTCGATCGCGGCGATCAGTGTCGGCACCTTCATCGCTGTGATCAAGTGATTGAAGAAGCGCTGCTTCGAACTCTCGAACGCCGACCGCGCGGCCGATTTGGCCTGAGCGTTGAGCGTGCCGGACGAGCCGGTGATGTTGGCAGCTTTGAGGGCCGCATTCAGATTGTTATGGATGATCTGGAACGCGCCGGCATAGGCGTCGTAGATGCGCACCTGCTCGGGCGTCAGCGCATGCTCGACGATCTCGTACTCGACGCCTTCATAGGACAGCGAGCGCGCGGCATAGAGGCCGAGTGCCTTGAGATCGCGGGCAAGCACCTCCATCGCCGCAACGCCACCGGCCTCGATCGCCTGCACGAATTCCGCCCGCGTGGCGAACGGAAAATCGGCGCCGCCCCACAGGCCGAGCCGCTGGACATAGGCCAGATTATGCACCGTGGTGGCCCCCGTGGCCGAGACATAGAGCACGCGCGCCTGGGGCAGTGCGTGCTGGAGGCGCAGCCCGGCGCGGCCCTGCTGCGACGGGCCTTTGTCGCCACGGGCAGATTTCTCGCCGGCGGCGTTCTGCATCGCGTGCGCCTCGTCGAAGACGATGGTGCCGTCGAAATCGCGGCCCAGCCAATCGACGATCTGCTGCACGCGCGATGCCCGCCCCTCGCGCTCCATCGAGCGCAGGGTGGCGTAGGTGGTGAACAGGATGCCTTCCTCCAGCCGGATCGACGTGCCCTGGCGGAAGCGCGACAGCGGCGTGATCAGGAGCCGTTCCTGCCCGAGCGCCGACCAGTCGCGCTGGGCGTCCTCGATCAGCTTGTCGGATTTGGAAACCCAGAGCGCGCGGCGACGGCCCTTCAGCCAGTTGTCAAGAATGACGCCCGCGACCTGACGGCCCTTGCCGGCACCGGTGCCGTCGCCGAGGAACCAGCCGCGCCGGAAACGCACCGCGCCCTCGGCGTCATCGGCAGCGGCCGAGACGGTGTCGAAAGTCGCGTCCACGGTCCAACTGCCGTCGAGGAAACCGCCATGGGCCTCGCCGGCATAGATCACGCTTTCGATCTGCGCGTCCGAAAGCAAGCCATCGGCAATCACTGCCGGTGGCAGATGGGGCCGGTAGGCTGGCTTGGGCGGCGCCACCGAAGCCATCGCCGCAGACTGCACGAGACAGGTCGGATGCGGCCGTGCCTCCGGGATGCGCAGCGACTGGAGCGCGTAGGACTCATATAAAGTGTCGCTGAGACGGCCGCCTTCGGCGGGCGCCCAATCGCACGGCTCATAGCCGAGTTCGACGGCAGGATCGGCCGCCGGTTGGCGCGGCGATGAGGAACGGGCCAAGGCCGTACTGCGCGCCGCCGGCTTTGCCGGCAGCAGCCGTGCGCACGGCGCCGGGCGCGAAGCGCCACCGGCCGCCAGCGTCACGGCCAGGCGTGGCGGCACCAGCCGGGTAACCCAGTCAAGCAGAGCCGCAGCATCGGCGGCAGTCCCTGGCGACTCGGGAAAGCGCGACGGATCATCTGCCGGCACGCGGTCGATGACCGTGAGCCGCGTGTCGATGCTGGTGCCGTGGCGCGCATAGACGCTGCCGTCGATGGCGGCCGAGAACACGACGCGCCCGCGTTCCTGCAGCCGGCAGAAAGCCGGCCGCCAGGCCGGATTGTCCGGCGACTGGCTGGCGCCGGTGATGGCGACGAGCCGCCCGCCTTCGGCCAGGCGCGCGAGCGCCGAGCCGATATGGCGGAGCGCGGCGTCGGCCGTGCGGCCTTCGACGCCGGCCATTGCGGAGAATGGCGGGTTCATCAGCACGACTGTCGGCCGAACCTCGATGTCGAGATGATCATGGATGGCAGCGGCGTCGTGGCGCGTGAGCGGCACGCCCGCAAACAGCTGGGCGAGCAGCCCGGCGCGGGCCGCCGCGAGCTCGTTCAGAGCGAGCCGGGCGCCAGCACCCTCGGCGAAGATCGCCAAAAGACCGGTGCCAGCCGAAGGCTCCAGCACCAGGTCGGTTGCCGCGATTGCCGCCGCCTGGCTGGCTATGAGGCCGAGCGCGATCGGCGTCGAGAATTGCTGCAGCGCCTGGCTTTCCTCGGATCGGCGGGTCTGCGTGGGCATCAGCGCCGCGAGCTTCATCAGCATCGCGAGCAGCGCCGCCGGCGAAGCCGCGCGGGCGCGCATCGCGGCGCTGAATTTGCGCAAGAACAGCACCTGCGCCGCCTCGCACGCCTCGTAGGCATCCTTCCACAGCCAGGCGCCAGCGGCATCAGAGCCGCCGAAGGCGGTCTCCATCGCGCCGCGCAGCGTGCGCGCGTCGAGCGCCTCACCGCGCTGGAGGCTCGGCAGAAGCAGGTCCGCGGCACGGAATATTCCGGCAGCATTGTCCGGCGTGGGGAGGCTTTGCGCGCAGGGACGCAAGACGGCCGCAGCGGCCGCCGACAGGTTCGAAGGAGTCATGGCAGGTTCCAGGGAGAGCCGGAGGGAATGAAGCCGTCCGGCGGCGCTCTCTCTCCCGTCCCGGCCGGCTCATCCCTGAACCGGCTGCCCTTTCACTCTTGATCCGCACGCCAACTGAATGGACCAACCCCTGGCCAGATTTGTCGGCAGTCCCTCATTCTGAATTTCCATGATGGGCCGTCAGCAGTCTGTCCGCTTTCTGGATCGCGCCCCACTTAAAGCAGAAGTAGCTTGACCGAACATTTCAACAACAGGCGGCCGGGCCGGTTTAAGATCGGTCGCTCTTGGTAGCCGCACTTTGGAAGCGGCCCTCACAATGGTATGCGGTCGATCTAGAATCAGTCTGGATTTCGCGCTTTGATCACATTGCGACCGCGCCAACACCGAACAATGCCTCTATTTTCGCCTGAGCCCCGGCGGCAAGATCGGCGACGATCAGCTTGTCCTTGGCTCTGGAGCAGCAGACATAGAACAGGTTGCGTGTGCGTTTTTCCCGGCTTTGGCTGGTGTCCGTTCCCGCCAGGAGCTTACCGAACGAGTATTGGTTCCAGTTCGCGCCTGCGTCGTCCAGGATCACGATCACATTCTGAAACTCATCGCCCTTCACACCATGCTTGGTGGAGAAAGGCATGCTGCTTTCCAGAACCGCTCGGTAGCGACTGACCTCAACATAGGGCACGGTCAACAGCAGCGCCATGAAGGCTTGATGTGCAGCTTCAGGGGTACCTGGATCGGCTGGAACGACCGGTACCATAATTGCGCTTTCGAGATCATCCAACAGAGTGACCAACTGCGCTTCGCGTAGATGTTTCAGGACGGCCTCAATGGTGCCACCGATGTCAATGAGAGCGATCAATTCATCAAGGGCCGCTTTGACACGGGCTTTTTCGACCGTCCCTGCTATCGGGATCTGCCGTTCTTTCAAACAACTAATGGCGCGACCTACTCTCCCTTCACGCCAAGCCAGAATGAAAGGTTCCACCCTGTTTACGAAGAAAAACGCGATCGGGTCTACGCCGCTCTGGAATCTGTCCTGGGTGAAGCCGCCCTGGCTGTGGTATGCGGCCCATAGACCGGCATAACCGGCTTTGCGCGCGATAAGACGGTGCGTGAGGAAGAGCACTTTCAACTCGCCCTGGACGTCCCAGCCGAAAGCGTCATGAGCCTTTTGCACGGCTAGAGCTGCCAGGTCGGCATCAGGATCGACGCCAACCAAGCTAACATATCCCGCACCGCCTGGGAGATTAGCGCCTGCAGGTTGCTGCTGAATGTCCGTCCGGATTTTGTTGAGCAGGTCGATCACCGCCGTCGAGCAACGATAATTCTCTTCTTTTTTAATCTGAACGAGTAAAGCTTGCTGCTCGGCTGAAAGCTCGCCGACACCGCCTGGATAAATGCTCTGCATCTTGTCGCCAAAGAAGCCAATCAGCGGCGGTTGGTCTGTCTTCAGCAGATGATCCAAAATGGTCGTTATGACGAGGGGATCAGTGTCTTGATATTCATCCACGAAAATGAACGGGAATCGAGCGGCGACCACCTTAGAAAGCAAGGGTTGGTTGCGGAACATGATGTGCGCCACGCCAAGAAGGTCATCATGGAAGATGCGCCCTTCGAGAAAGTTCGCGCCTCGATCTGAGTAGACGATCGTCGGCACATTCTTCAGCGCTTCCTCAAGCTCGGCTTGGCTCTGCTTTTTCCGGCTGGTTGCTGGTAGGCTGTTATTAAATGCCAGCAGGGCGTGTTTCAGCTCTTTCTGAAACGGCTTGATCGAGGCCCAAAGGAAGTCGTGGATTGTCGACACGATAAACAGCGGGTCGTGTTCGGTGCGTTCAATGATCTCGTTCTTCGCAACATTCGTGAAAGTGATGCAGGCAACCCGCTGCCCCTCGCCCATAACACTCGATCGGTCGGGGCCGCGAATGAAGTCCAGCGCGCGGATGAGCGAGGATGTCTTTCCTGATCCCGCCCCAGCGTCGATCAGGAAACTTTGCCGCGCCTTCAGGCATTCCAGGATTTTTTCGTCCGCTTCGGTCATGATTTTGCCGGATGCTCTGCCAGCCATTTAAGGCCTTGCTGAATATAGAGGGGAATGCCCCACCCAGGCGCGTTGATAAGGTCGAGCGCGAAATCGACCTTTCCTAGCTTTTCACTTAGCGCCCAAGCCTGAGCCACGAGCCCGGCATCAACCGCCTTATTGACTGCAGCTTTGGTCGTGCTGAGTTTGGCGTGGTTTGCGGTTAACCAGTCGACATTGGCATAAATGAAGGCTTCTTCAAAAGACCTGCCGCATTGCCCGTTCTGAGTGACTTGATAGGCGATGCGGATGCAGCCTTGCGTCTTGGCGGCCTCGTCGCAGGCATTTAGTTCGTCGATGGTTGTTTTCGCTGGAATCCAGGTTCGGAGGCAAACATTGCTTGTGCCTTTGCCCTCCGCGACCGGGCACTTCTTATTGTTGTCGTCCACTGAATCTAGATCAGTAATTATCAGGCTGGGAATGCCGAGAAAGTCGATGATCGGCTTGAATTTGTGCGCATAGGCTCCGCCGACCTCGGAGATACTGATATACTGGCTCCCGAGCACCTCGCAGCCCACCACCTTAGCCTGCTCTTCCATCATCATTGGAAGCAGCAATCGCTCCACCTGCCCTTCGACGAAAATGGCTTTGTCAGCGAAAAACAGGTCGCAGTGCGTCAGCCGAATATAGCGGCGTAGAAAGTCGAGAAGATCGGGATCGTCGGCGGGCAACGGCAGCTTCGATAAATCCTGCATGACGACCTGACGGCCGACCCGCCGGAAATATCGCACCGGCTCAAACTCGGAATGGGCGATCATGTGGGATGAATGAGTGGACAGCAGAACCTGCGCGGTCGTGCCTCCATCCGTTTCCAGTGCCTTTGAGATTTCACTGATGAAGACTGTCTGCATCTGCGGATGCAGATGAGCTTCGGGTTCTTCGATCGCAATGATATGGACCCGCGGCTTGTCGCCCTTGGTCGCGTCAATTGCCGCCCGGAAAGATTCCAACTGAAGAACGATGTAGATCAGATTCTTGTAGCCGAGCCCGTTGTATTTTTCGGGAAGCTCGAACTCTTCCATCACGCCTTCTTTCCCGGCGTGTTCACTGGCGTAATAAATCCGCGCGTTGTCGCGGTAGATTGTCTCCGCGCTCAATTCGGCCCGCACTCTTAGGTCCGGCGCTTTCTGGCCGGGCGGATAGCCAAAATTTTGAAGGCGCTTCGTGAGACGGCCAAAGGCTTTGCCGTATTTGGACGTCAGATCGCCTGCACTTTGCGTAAGGGCATCTTCGATTGCCTGATACCCGGCGGCATCATCTATCTGATAGAAGCGCTCATAATGATCGTGCACGAGTTTTGAGGTTCTTCGACGCCTCAAGTGGATGGGAAGAGGTCGGGTAGGGGTGCTGCGATCAGGTAGATGATGCACGCGAAGGTGGCGGTATTTCGGTATCCCCTGGCTCTGGCCCTTGCGGCCTGGACGATGCCGTTGAGGCTTT
>WGNK01000013.1 GCA_016124535.1 Azospirillum sp. | reverse complement strand
ACTACACCCAGCTCGTCGCACGCGGCCGACCGAAAAAGCTCGCCATCATCGCATGCATCCGCCGCCTCATCGGCATCCTCAACGCCATCCTTCGGACCACCACACCATGGCAAAACGCTTGACCGCCAAGACAGTCGCTCACTCCACAGCTCGCACATCGCATCGATGCCGGTTTCGGCGATCTTTGCCGCAACCAGGGAGGTGGCGACGATGATCCAGGCCGGCGGCGCGGCAACCACCGCGACCACCCCGGCGGTGGCGAGCGAGGCGGCGATCTGGGGGATTGTCTTGCCACCGGTAATCTTGGACATCTCCTCCCGGTTCTTGTCGCAGATGATCGCCATGATTTCGCGTTGAAGTTTGCCCCACCACCGCCGTCCCAACTTCCTGAGATCTTCGGTGGACAGCAAGTCCTCGGCGGTATGGGCAAACGGCGCCGAAAAGCTCTGGGCTCGCTGTTTGCCGCCGGGATTGTGTTCGGCGTCGGCCACCCGCAGCCCCAATTGTTCGATCAGGGCATCGTCGCTCAGCCGTGCCAACCGCTCGGCTTCGGCCAGTGCCGCTTCGTAACTCAGGTCAGACATTGATGCTGCTCCTCTCCTGGGGGGGGCGGTGCGGGTCGGAACGGCGCTTCGAGTCGGGTTCCGGCACTGCCGAAAAGGGTATAGGCAAAGGCCAGCGGATTCGCCTTGTCGAGGAATTCCCGGCGCAGGCAATGGAGGATGCGTCCGGCCTCGCGATCCTCCGGCCGGCCGTTCACATCGGCAAACAGGAACGCTTCGAAAAATCTGCGCGCAAACAGATCGGCGAATTCGGGGAGCATCGGAATTTCGGTGCCGATCACCGCCCGTGCGCCTTTTTTCAGGAAGATATCGATCAGACCCTCGGAGATATCGGGAAAAACCTGAGCCGACTCGCACATATTAAGCAAGACCAGCGGGGCCGACTTGCTCAATTCTGCCAGATTTCGCAACTCGCGCAAAAGCAGGTTGCCGTAGGTCAGCTTAATGTGGGTCTCAGCCAGAAGCTGCGGTGGCTGAGCCGCCAGGAAAGCCAGCGCCTTGGTTCGATAGTCACGCATGAACTCGCTGTCTTCGGGGTCGACCCGAGCCAGCCAGGTCTGCCACTGGGCCAACATGTCGTAGAATTCCTGTCCGGCTAACGTCGCCGGCTTGGCGGTGTGGCCATGGCTGAAGAAGTAGAGGATGCCGCTATCGCAATTGGGCAGGTATTTTTCCCAGGGATCATCGGAATCCCAAACCTCATACCGAAAAATATTTCGTGACTTCTCCGCGCATTGTTTGAAAAATTCTTTCTGGAAATCAGTGATTCCGGTAAATTGAAAAACACCAATTTTCATACTCAGCGCGGTTGCTGACGGAATTTCATCGGCAACAAATCGCCCCATCGTTTCCGGATATTGGGGCAACTGTTCGATAACGTAGCGATAACCCCAAAACAGCGACGTGTTGACCGTATGGCGCTTGTCAGGATCGAGCGTCTGCCCGTAGAGCCAGGCCCAGGGGTAAAGGAAATCCTCGGCGCCGCGGTCGATCCAGATCTGGATCACGTCGCCGTCCCTCAGATGTTCCTCGATCGCATCGCGCAGAATCCTTGCCGACTCGCTCGCGAAAAGGTTGTCCCAAATCCGGCTGCCCAATACCGCGATGTCATCCATGAACTTCTTGAATGTCTCCCGGACCGCCGCGCGCGGCAGTTTGGTGCCGGAAGCATCGAAAGTGCCGTCCCGAGCCGCAAAATCGCCGCCATAGACGCCGTCGGCCGCCCGCCCGCCCTCGATATAGATGCGCTCGCGGCGCAGCCGGTCGAGCAGCCCCCGCATTTCGACCAGATTGCCCGCCAGCTCGGCCCGCCGCAGCGTGACCCGCGCCGGCAGTTCCGCCCGTCCCATGAACGCGGTCATCAGATAGTCGTCGCCGCTATTTTTCTGAATCAGCAGGTTCAGGGCGCGCTCCGCCAGGCGGCCGGCGTCGGCAAAGCGGCGAAACTGCCGGGAGCGCCTGGCATCGACATCGTCCTGGTGCAGCCAGCGGATCGGCCGTTCCTCCGGCTGCCAAACCTCGTCCTCGGCGCCGACGACCACGGTGATCTTCGCGAAGTAAAGCAAGTTGGTCCGATAATAGATCATCAGGTCGAGCCGACCGGAGGTACGGCCGACCCGCGCCGCCGCCCTAAGCGTGAATTCTGCCGGTTTGGCTGTCCGGCCAGTTCGCGGCCATTCCAGGATGTCGAGCGGTTTGCCTACGATCTCGATCGCCGGATCCCCGCTGAACAGCGCAACGTGCAGTTGGATTCGTTCCTGAGATGGGTCGGGATACACTACTGCTGGCTGTGCTCCCTCGCCTGAAAAGCGAGGATCCGGCTCGAACCCAAGACTGACCGCCAGCCGATAGCTGGCGCCCGCCTGGAATCCCTGGTTGAGCCCCAGCGGCTTCGCGGCGTTCGGGATGTCGATGTCGGTAAAATCCAGCCTGACAAAACTCGCCGCTTCGGCCGCAGCGGGGGCCACTGAAGAGGTCGCGGCAGGAGAGGCAAGCGACTCAAAGAAGCTGAGTTCATCGCCGGATGGCGGGCCGGCCTCAACCGATGCCACCTCAAATTCAGTCGGCCTGGCCGTCATTCGCCGCGGTGTCAGCCAATCGTCGTTCGAGGGGCCCGACCGCCTCCCACCCCCGCCCCTGCGTGGGCTTTCCAAATGCAGAATTTCCTGAATCCGCGTAGCGGCCCTGGAATGCCGGAGAAATTTCAACAGTTCTTCCACTGCCGCGTCAAAGGCAGCATCACCGATCGTTTCGAAGCGCTGGCGGCTGGTCGTGCGGCGCCGGAGTATCTCTCCGAGGCGAACTAAAAACTGGGTGCCTGCGGGACCGAGAATCCGCGCAATCTGCTGCTTGTTTTCTTCGAGCAACGAGAGAATCTCGAGACTGCGGCGTTTCGGCACGATTGATCGCCCTTCACCAGATGGTCCCCGCTAATACCGAGCTTACCCCTGCCCCGCGGCGGTGCCAAGCCAAAGATTTCGCTCTATGGTGCATATAACACCTAAAGACCCCCCGATTGCTCGTCAATCTTTGCTAATTTATCGCTGTCTTTCGGATACACCTGGCAAATCTATGATAGAACATCACGTAAAGATAGCAGATCGATTCAGACGATCTGCAGTCCGGCGAGAAAAATTGGACAAATTGGCGGAAATCCCTCGGAAAACCGCGGAAGCCGGATGATGGTTGCGGCAGACCGCGCCCGCACCGGGCGGACCGACCGAGCGGCGGGGTCTGCGGCTAACCCCGCGCGACGCGGGCCGCGGCTTCGGCCGCCGCTTCGGGCCTGCCGAACAGATAACCCTGGCCGTGGGGAACGCCGAGCGCGGCCAGGGCCGCCACCTGCTCCTGGGTTTCGATGCCCTCGGCGACGACATCGCGACCCAAGCTCCGCGCCAGGGCCACGATCACCCGGACGATCTCGCCGGCTTCACGGGTTTCGGTCATGCGGACCACGAAGGAGCGATCGATCTTCAGGGTGTGGAACGGCAACCGGTGCAGATAGGCCAGCGACGAATAGCCGGTGCCGAAATCATCGATCGAGACTTTGACCCCGTCCGCGACGATCTGTTCGAGCTGCCGGGTCGCCCGTTCCGGGTCCTCCATGGTCAGGCTCTCGGTGACCTCGATCTTGAGCGCCGCGGGCGGGATCCGCGCCGCGGCAACCGCCCGGCGGATTTCCCCTGCCAGGTCGCCTTCGGCCAACTGGCGGCCGGAGACGTTGACCGCGATCTGCAACGGGCGCCGGGCGCGAGGCAGCCACTCCGCCAGGCGCCGGCACGCCTCGGCAATCGAGCGCCGCCCAATTTCGACAATCAGCCCGGTCTCCTCGGCGATCGGGATGAAATCGCTCGGCGAGACCAGTCCGCGCTCGGGGTGGCGCCAGCGGATCAGCGCCTCGAACCCGGCCAGGCGCTGGTCGGACAGCGAAACGATCGGTTGGTAGAACAGCTCGAATTCGCCGCCACGCTCCAGCGCCCGGCGCATTTCGGCTTCAAGGTCGAAACGGTGCAAAGCCCGCGCGTGCATTTCCGGGTCGAACAGCACCGGCGGCCCATGACCGGTTTCGCGCGCCTGGTAGAGGGCGATGGTGGCGTCCCGCAGGATCGCCTCGGCTCTGCCCTCGTCGGGGGTGACCAGGGCCAGGCCGACCGCGGCCTGAACCACCACCGGACGGCCGTCGGCGGTGAAGGGCGCCGACAACACCGCGGCGATCCGATCGGCGCGGGCGTGGGCGGCGGCGGCGCCCGTCAGGCCCGGCGCCAGC
The DNA here is from genome assembly GCA_016124535.1 of Azospirillum sp. GTDB lineage: Bacteria > Pseudomonadota > Alphaproteobacteria > Azospirillales > Azospirillaceae > RI-112. The sequence goes on along the minus strand of WGNK01000013.1, from coordinate 27,751 downwards.
AGCGCAAAGACCTCACCATCGATCCGCGCCAACGTCTCCTCGGGATCGCAGTCGCCGCCGAGCCGGCGGGCCACCGCGATCAGCAAACGGTCGGCGGCATCGGGCCCGAGGCTGTCGGCAACCACCCTGGTGCCGTCGATCGCGCAGACCAAAACCGCCCCGCTGCCGCGCAGCGCCCGCGCCTGGGCCAGCCGGTCGAGCAGCAGCGCCCGGTTGGCGGCACCGGTCAGGGCATCGTGAAAGGCATCGTGCAGCAGCTGGCTTTCGATCCGCTTGCGCTCGGTGATGTCGGTCTGGGACCCCGCCATGCGCTGACGCCGCCCGCTCTCGTCGGCCACCGCGAGGCCGCGGGCCATCATCCAACTCTCGACGCCATCGGCCGAACTCAACCGGTAGGTCGCCAGGAAATGGGTGGTCTCGCCCCGCAGATGGCGATCGAGCCCGTCCCGCAAGCCGGCGCGGTCGGCAGGTTCGACCCGGCTCAGCCAGTGTTCGATCGGGGCGGTCACCGGCCGGGGCGGCTCACCGACCATGGCCTGCCAGCGCGCCGAGAAGAACACTCGATCGGCGACGACGTCCCAATCCCACAGCCCGTCATTGGCGCCCTGGACCGCCAGGGCATAGCGCTGCTCGCTCGCCCGCAGGCCCTGTTCGGCACGGCGACGGCGGCGGTCCTCGGCGATCAGGCGAGCGACCGCGCCGGCAACCCCGTTGGCGACCACCGCCAGCGCCGGGAACAGCCAGTTGATCCACCAGCCGCCCAGGATGAACGCGGCAAGCGCGCCGCCGGTCCAGACCCCGAGCACTCCGGCCTGGCCGAGCGCAACCAGCCGGGGCGGCCCGCGTGCGCCGATCGCCGCACTGGCCAGACCGAGCACGACGATCGCGGCGAATTCCAGCAGCTTCGCCCAGGCCGGCCGAACCAGGCCGCCGTCAGCCAGGACCCGGTCGGCGATCATGGCGTAGCGTTCGACCCCGGGCAGCGCCGGCGTGAACGGCGAGTTGAAGGAGTCATCGACGCCGACCAGGGTGGCGCCGAGGAAGACCAGGCGATCGCGGAAGGTACCGGCCGGCACACGGCCGCCGACCAGGTCGGCAAAGGAATAGGTCGGAATCGTACCCTGGGGGCCGAGGAAATCCACCAACAGGCGCATCTCCGAATCCGTCTCGACGAAATGGCTGCCGATCCGGATGCCGCGGCCGAAGGCAACGCTGACCGCGTCCGGGGCCAGGCCAAGAAACAGCCGGACCGCCGCAATCGGTAGCGACGGATAAAATTCGTCCCGATAGGCCAGCACCGGGTACTCATGGCGCAGGCTGGCATCGGCGTCAAAGGCCACCGTGACATGGGCAAGAGCCGCCGCGGCCTGCGCCAGCATCGGCAGCGGCAGCAATACCCCGGTCGGGGTCAGCGGTAAGGCCGGCGGGCCAGCGCCGGCGGGCAGGTGCCAGCGGGCATAGGCCGATCGTTCGAGCGGCGACGCCGACGCCGCGGCGACCGGCAGCGCGCCGGTCGGATCGCCGAATTCGAAGGCGAAGGCAAGCGCGACATTGCCTGCGGCCGTCACCGCCTGGGCCAGTTGCTCATCGGGGTCGGACTGGCCGAGCCAGGGCTGGAACCGCTTGATCAGCGGCGCGCCGCCGGCCTCACCGGCCTCGCGCAGAGCGGTGCGCAAATCCGGCGGCAGCGGCGTCTCGGTCTCGGGCAACAGCATGTCGATGGCGATGGCGCGGGCGCCGTCGTCGGTCAATCGCCGCACCGCCTCGGCGAGGCGCACCCGGCTCAACGGCCACCGGCCGAACGCCGCGATGGTACGGTCGTCAATCAGCACCACGGCGGTCTGCCCGCCCGGTCGCTCGGTCCCGCGCAGCTGAAAACGCAGGTCGAGGGTCTGGGCCTCCAGCTTGCGCAACGGCGACCACGCGCCAACCTGGCCGTAAGCCATGGCAACCGCCGCCGTCACCGCGGCGGCGAGCAGCAGAAATCCCCGGCCGGCGGGGCGAACCGGCGTCACGGCAGGCTGGTCAGAGCGACCGCCTGGCTAACCCGTTGCACGCCCCAGGTCATCGACTTGGTCGGCAGCTGGCCCTGGGCCACGTCGGTCCCCTCGCCGGCCCGGAGCACCACGCCGCCGCCGAGCGCAGAATTGCGGCTGCGTACCGCGACCTGCCCGGTCACCGCCAGGATTTCGGTTCTGGCCCGCGTGGGGGCGATGGCGGCGATCACGATCAGATCGGTTCCGCGCACCGAGGCGACCGCGGTCGCGGTGCCAATTTCGAAACGGTCCCCGGAGTCCAGCGTTTCGACCACCGCGCGCACGGCGCCACCCAGCAGATCCAGGCCACGGCGACCGCCGGCCGCCCCGCTGCGATAATCGGCAATCCTGAGGCTGGCGCCTTCGCCGACGGTAACCACGCTACCATCAATGAAGCGCAGCCGGACCCGGCCGTTGCTGCCGGTCTGGACGACATCCTGCGCCAGGACCGAGGCGTCGTCGGTCAAGGCCACGGTCCCACCGGCACGCACCGCAAAGGCCTCGCCGCGCAACTTGGCCACCGCGGCGACGACATCGGCGGCGCTCCCCGGGTCGGCGCTCAAACCCGCGACCAGCAGGATCGTCGCTGCGAGAAAGCGGTGGCTCATGCTCCCCTCCCGTCGTCACTTTTTGGCCGCTCCGGGTTCGATGCCCCCAGGTCCGAGCCATGTCAAGCCGGGAAACTCGCGCGACCATCGCCGCCGGGTCGGTCCAGGCGCCTGACGCCCGAGCCGGGGCCGCGCGGCTACGCTGCCGATTGAACCTCGGCCAGACGATGGACGAACCGCTGGTCCAGTCCCGTATCGTCGTACAATCTGCGGAATATCTGCTCTTTGGTCAGAGTGGCGCCGAATCGGCGTCCTTCCTTGAGCGAGAGAAATTCTTCAATTACGGCGGCAATCCGTCCGAATTCGGCAAAATTTTCGCCCAATTTGCCCAACGGTCCCGAACCATCCAGCCGTTCATGGTGCTGGGTCGAGACGATTTCGACAACTGATGGCATACGTTCGCTCTGTTCTCTAAAAATAACGGCGGCGAATTCGACGTGTTGCTTGATAAACCACTGATAGTCCTCAGACGACCACTCTTCCTTGGTCAGAAACTCGCTAGGAATTCTTGAGACACCAATATCGTGGAGTAACCCCGCGGTTACTATATCCTTGAAGCGATCCGTATTTGTGACCGTCTCCGAAACGATGCTGCCGAGATAGGCTGAAAATCTTATACTATGGAGATAAGTCCGCGCATCATGACTGTTCATGTTGCCCAGCATGCCGACAATCTTACTGTCCAGACCGGCCCGCAGGATCGACAGACAATTATCCTTGACGTTCTGAATCGGCAAGTCCTCGCCGTTGCGGGCGGCATTCGCGGCCTGCCCCATAGTCGCGAGCGCCAGTCTGGTTAATTGTGCCTGTTCCGGCGACAGATCATCCCAGGCAATGTCGTAGCTCAGCAAAGACAGCCATCGTTTGATCGAATCGGTCAAGCGACGGAATTCAAATGGCTTCAGAATATACTCATCGGCGCCGCTTTTCATCGCTCGATTGATGGTCTCGCTGTCGTTGTATTGACTAAGAACGACCACCGCTGTTCCGGCATGCTTCTGTTTTTTACGTAATGCAGAAACAAATTCAATGCCGCTTTGGTCGCCAACCGTCGCCTCGCACAAGATCAGATCAAACCGGCCGCCATCGAGGCATTTTTCAGCCGCCTGAATGCTCCGCACCATCTGTGGGCCGCAATGCAGGTCTTTAAGCCCGGTACGAACCAGCTCGTGCATGTATCTATGCTCTTCAACGTAGAGAATTTTGGGGGTTTTGCTCGCCATCGCTTAGGCCAATATCCTCGATATGGTGCGGAGTCCCGCGGATTTACCGGCCCCAAACGCGCCACTCGCCAGACTAGCCTGGACGCCAACCTGGGAGAAGGGCGTTTCTGCAGCCGCTGCGGTCAGCCGCGGGCGCTGCCGTTATCGGGCAAGGCCTGGCTTTCGACGGTGGCGCGGGCATGGGCGAGATCGTTGCGGCCGCGGCCGAGCAACGCCTCCGCGGAGAACCCACCCAGCGCCGCCACGCCCTGAACGCGCGCCATCTCCTCCAGCCGGGCCAATTCATCATGGAGCCGCTTCAGACCGAGATTGCCGGCCGACGACATCAGGAAGTGGGCGGCGCGCTGGAATTCGGCGGCATCGAACGTCGCGGTCTCGGCCATCTCCGCGAGCTTGACGGTCAGTTGTTGATCGGTCGCAGCAAGCAGTTTGATCATTCCTTGGCGTCCGACCAGCTCAGTCAACTCGGCGATCAGGGAGCTGTCCAGCACGGCACCGGCACCATCCGGCTCTCCGGCCGCAGCGGGCAAGCCAGGAGTGCCGGGAACCGGACCGGGGCCGACCCCGCCAGACTCAGGCTGGCTCGGCGCCGCCGCGGCCTCGACCACCGGAAACAGCCGCCGCAGCAACTGCCACAGTGCCCGCCGATCGATCGGCTTGGACAAGTAATGGTCCATGCCGGCGGCAGCACACTGCGCCGCGGCATCAGCCATCACATTTGCCGTCATCGCGACGATCCGGGTCCGCGAAGCCGGCTCGGGCAGTTCGCGAATTCGCCGGGTCGCCTCCAGACCATCCATCACCGGCATCTGCATGTCCATCAGCACCAGGTCGTAGGGGACCACACCCATCGCCTCGATCGCCTCGGCGCCGTCGCCAACCACATCGACCCGGTGGCCGCCCTTTTCAACGAAGCGCCGGATCACGTCCTGGTTAACCGGGTTGTCTTCGGCAACCAGGACCCGCAGCCGCGGCCGCACACGGGCGATCAGCACCTCTTCCGGCTCGACGGTTTCGGGGCGGATCCTGACCCCGGCCCGACCGCCGCCCGGCCGGGTCAGCGCGTCAAGCAACTCGCTCGCTTTGAGCGGCGTGCGCAGGAGCGCCGAAATCGCCATGCCGGGAACAGCATCGACCGCAGCGCCGGAGCGCGACACCAACACGATCAACCTGGCCTGGCCGGCCGCCTGCGTCAGCCTTGCACAGTCCGCCGGATGAGCGGCGATATCGCCGGCCGCGATCACCACCGTCGGGGTGCGGTCGCGGCACGCGATCAGCGCGGTTTCAACGCTGAGGGCGATCTCCGCCGGTATCGACCACAAGGTGAGCTGGCGGGCGATCATCAAGGCAGCAGCCGACGGCAGCCCGACCATCAAGACCCGAATCGCCGGCATCGGCTGGATTGCCGTCGGCGATCCGGCCGGCCCCAGCGGCAAGCGGAACCAAAAGGTCGAACCGCGCCCCTCTTGGCTGTCGACCCCGATCTCGCCGCCCATCATCTCAACCAGGCGTTTGGAAATGGCGAGCCCCAGGCCAGTACCGCCGAACCGCCGGGTGGTCGAGGCATCGCCCTGGGTAAACAGCGTGAACAGGCGCGGCAGCAAATCTTTGCGAATACCGATGCCGGTATCGGCGATCTCGATGCGGACACCGTCGCTGTGGTCGCCACCGGTGCAACGCAGACTGCGGACCGCCAGGGTAATGCTGCCACGCTCGGTAAACTTGATGGCATTGCCGACCAGATTCATCAGAACCTGGCGAATTCGGTCGATATCGCCGCGAGTGATCCGCGGGATTTCCGGGTCGAACAAGGTGAACATATCCAATTGCTTCTGCTCGGCCCGAGCCGACAGCATCTCGACCACTGCTTCGATCAGGGCCACCAGGTCGAATTCGCCCTCTTCGAGGGTAATGTGCCCGGCCTCGATCTTGGAAAAATCCAGAATGTCGGAAATGATCGAGAGCAGAGCTTCGCCCGATTCCCGCAGGGTTTCAACCAGATGGCGCTGCTCCTGGTCGAGCCTGGTATCGAGCATCAGCCCGGTCAGGCCGATGACGCCGTTCATCGGGGTGCGAATTTCGTGGCTCATCACCGCCAGGAAATCCGATTTGGCGCGGTTGGCCGCCTCTGCTGCCTGCTTTTCGAATTCCAGCTGGTCCGACAGCGCCGCCAGATGGTCGGATTTTTCGCTGAGTTCCCGAACATGGCGCCTGGTCCGGCGAAGGTGAACCAGGACACCGGCCGCCAGCAGCAGCAGCGCGGCGCCGGCGGCAAAGAGAACCAGCGTCATCCAGACCGACTCACGGCGAATTGCGTCGACATCGTCGATCTCGTCGATGACATAGACCGACATGCCTTCGACCGCGGCGATCCGTGCGGCCAGAGTATGGGGATGGCGCGAGCCATCAAAGCTGACCAGGCCGGGAAGACGGGCGTCCGGCCACGGCGCCATTGCCAAGGGCGGAAACTCGCTGCGCTTGTATATGCGATCACGGGCCTCGGCCGAGAGTTCAGCGATCCGGCCGCCGGGAACCGCCCGCATCAGCCAGCTCTCGTCGCGCGCCATGATGACAACGCCATATTCGTCGGTGACGAATGAATCTGCCGCCTTGAGCAGCTCCGCGACGCTGGAAACGTTGATCTTGATCGTGACCACGCCGAGGAAACCGCCGTCGCCGGAGGTGACCGCCGCGGAGAAAAACAGCCCCGGTATATTGGTCAGCCGGCCGACCGCAAACTGGCGGCCGCGCGAGCCCTGCCGCGCTTGTCGGAAATAGGCCCGATCGGCGTAGTTGGTACCGATGAAACTGTCGGTCTGGTCATAATTGCTGCTGGCCACGCAATCGCCGGCCGCATTCATCACCCAGATCACGTCGGTCGCCAACTCGGCATTCTCGACCGCCAGGTGCCGATTGAGCACGTCAAGCTGGGCGGCGGCGGCCCGGACCGCAGGGCTTTGCAGCGGTGCCGGTGCGGCGCGCTCGGCAGCCATGCCGGCCAGTGCTCCCCGAACGCTCGGCGCGTCGGCAATCGCCGCCGGGATGCCGTGGAGGTAATAGACGCTGCGCTTGAGATTGAAGCTCAGCGACTCTGCCTGCTGGCCAATCAGATTGGACGACCGCTCGATCACCCCGGCGATCCGTGCCGCAGCGAAGCGGTCGATGATCTGCCAGGCAGCGACCGCCCAGGCGGCCAACATCACCCCCAGCACAACCACCACGAACGATCGGACACTGCCGTTACCGGCCGGGGTCAGCGCCGGTCGCTGGATCGTTGTTAGGAGGAAGGGCCTGCCGGACACTGTTCCCCGCTATCTGCTGCACTCTGGTCAATCGCCAAGCCATGCGCACCGCCCGTCGCAAAAGCGCGGCACAATCGCAAACAAACGATGGTACAGAAGATGTCGTCGGACAAGGGCCACCAAACGGTTACCCAAGAACCGCCCCCGGCGCGAAGCTGGACCCCGGTTCGCCGGACCGAGCCGCCAGCGCCCGAGGCTGCCAGCCAGGATGACTGCGGCGAAAACCAACCCGCGCACCCGGTCCCTGCTCCGGCCACTCTCGGTGCGGCGGCGATAAGTTTTCCGATTTCGGCACGCCCGGCGCCGCCTGCAACCGACGCCCCGGCGCATCTCCGGTCGAACCGCCCCGCGCCGGAGCCGGCCGGTGGCGGTTCACCCCGCCTTGACGTTTTCGGCAGCCTCGGTCGGGACGCCACGGCGCAAGCGGTTCTCGCCGAGGAACAGCAGGATCGGTGCGGCAATGAAGATCGACGACGAGGTGCCGATCAGGATCCCGAACAGCATGGCGATGGCAAAACCCTGGAGCGCCTCGCCGCCGAAGATTGCCAGCGGCAACGCCGCCAGGAAGGTGGTGACCGAGGTCCCGATGGTGCGGTTCAAGGTCTCGTTGATCGAGAGATCGATCAATTCGCGCAGCGGCATCTTCTTGTAGATGCGCAAATTCTCACGCATCCGATCGTAGACCACGACCTTGTCGTTGATCGAATAGCCGATGATCGTCAACACCGCAGCGACGCTGGTCAGGTTGAACTGCATGCCGGTGACGGCGTAGAGCCCGATCGTCTTGGTCACATCGAGCAGCAGGGTGACCAAGGCACCGAACGCGAACTGCCATTCGAAGCGGAACCAGATATAGACCATCATCGCGAGCAGGCCCAAGCCGGTCGCCATCAACCCGTCGCGGAACAACTCGCCGCTGACGGTGGCGCCGACCGACTCGACCCGGCGGATTTGAGTGCCGGGGAAGCCCTGCTCCAGGGCGCCGCGCACCAACTTGACTGCGCGCTCCTCGGCGCCCTGGCCGCCCTCCTGACGTTCCAGCCGGATCAACACGTCCTGGGGCGAGCCGAATTGCTGCAACGCCGCCTGCCCCAGCCCGAGCGCGCCCAATGACGTGCGCAAGGCCGGGAAGTCTGCTGCGGCCGGCGTGCGCGCCTCGATCACGATGCCGCCCTGGAAATCGATGCCGTAGTTCAGACCAGGATAGAAAAACAGAACCACCGAAGCGGTACTGAGAAACGCCGAGACGATCAGGCCGGCAAATCGGCCCTTCATGAACGGGATTCTGGTGTCGTCGGGAACCAGGCGAAGGCGGCGCATGGGCTGTCTGTCTCTCAAACCGGCAAAACGGCGGCGCGGGTACGGCGCAACCAGCTCACCATCATCAGGCGGGAAAGGACGAGGGCGGTGAAGAAGGAGGTCAGGATGCCGAGGCTGACCGTGACCGCGAAACCCTTGACCGAACCGGAGCCAAAGCTGAACAGCAGCATCATGGTGATCAGCGTGGTCAGGTTGGAATCCAGAATGGTCGCAAGTGCCCGCTTGAAGCCGGCCTCCATCGCCGCATAGGGCGACTTGCCCTTGCGCACCTCCTCGCGGATGCGCTCGTTGATCAGGATATTGGCATCAACCGCCATGCCCAAGGTCAGCAGGATGCCGGCGATGCCGGGCAGGGTCAGGGTCGCCTGCAACAGCGACAGCACCGCGACCAGCAGGATCAGGTTCAAGACCAGGGCGACATCGGCGAAGATACCGAACAAGCCATAGACCGCCAGCATATAGGCAATCACCAGCACGAAGCCGACCACCACCGAGATCAACCCGGCCTTGATCGAATCGGCGCCGAGATCAGGCCCGACCGTGCGCTCTTCGATCACCGTCAGCGGCGCCGGCAGCGCGCCGGCGCGCAGCAGCACCGACAGGTCATTGGCGCTCTGGGCGGTAAAACGGCCGCTGATCTGGCCGCGTCCGCCCAGGATCGGCTCGCGGATCACAGGAGCGGAAATCACCTTGTTGTCGAGCACGATCGCGAAGGGCCGCCCGACATTGGCCCGGGTAACCTCGGCGAAACGCTTGCCGCCGATCGAATCGAACTGAAAATTGACCACCCACTCGCCTGTCTGGCTGTTCTGGCCGGCCTGGGCGTTGGTCAGATTGGCGCCGTCGACTTCGACCTTCTTCTTGACCGGATAGCGCTGCAACTCGCCACCGCGGCCGCCCTCGGCCGACGGCAGCAGCTCGGTGCCCGGCGGCACCCGGCCGCTGGCGGCATCGACATTGGCATCGAGCAGCCGGAAGGTCATCTTGGCGGTGGTGCCGAGCAGCCGCTTGATACGGTCGGGATCGCCGACGCCCGGCAGCTGGACCAGGATGCGTTGCTCGCCCTGGCGGGCGATGGTCGGCTCGTTGACGCCGGTCTCGTCGATCCGTCGCCGGACGATCTCGATCGACTGCTCGACCGCGCGGGCCGCGCGCTCTTTCAGGCCGACCTCGCTCAGGCTGAGCGAAACCGTGCCGTCGGCGCCGACCGCCACGTCGAGATCGGGCTGGCCGCCGCCGAGGGGACCGCCGCCGACCCGATTGCCGAGATCGGCCAACAATTCGCGGGCCTCCGCCCCTTGCGCCGGCTCCCTCAGCTTGACGTTGACCGCCTGGGCCTCGACCCCGAGCCCGGTATAGCCGATATTGGCCTTGCGCAGCTTGGTCCGAACGGCATCGACCAGGCCTTCCAGCCGTTCCTTGACCACGGCGGCCATATCGACTTCGAGCAGCAGGTAGGAACCGCCCGACAGATCGAGCCCGAGATGAATCTGGCGCTGCGGCACCCAGCCGGGCAGCGCCGCCAGATCACCGCGGCTGAAGAAGTTCGGCAGCGTCAGCAGAATCCCGACGACGCAGGTGCCGATGATCGCGTAGAGCTTGGGGCGAGTGAAATACAGCATGATCGGGTCTGGTCGCTATTTGCGACCGCCGCCTTTGGTCGCACCCTCGCCACCGGTCGGGGCCGCCTCGTCGCCGCTCTTATCGGCGATCGCCTTCTCGGCGGGTCGGGAACCGCCCTTGGCTGGTTCGGGCTTGGCCAGCACCAGATTGACCGTGGACTTGACCGCCCGCACCCGTACGCCTTCGGCGATCTCGATCGTGACCTCGTCGTCGGTGCCGACCCGGGTCACGGTGCCGATGATGCCACCGCCGGTGACGATGCGGTCGCCGCGGCGGATGTTCTCGATCATCGACTTGTGCTCTTTCATCTTCTTCTGCTGCGGACGAATCAGCAGGAAGTAGAACACCACGAAGATCAGCACGAGCGGCAGGAAGCTCATGACATCGAAGCCGGGCGCTCCGGCCGGTGCTGCGGCCCCCTGGGCATAGGCGGTCGACACGAACATAAGGGAACTCCTCGGGCATTACCGCCGGCAGCGGCGCGGAACGGCGCGACTATAGCGACCACGGCCGGCGTTGCAAACGAAACCGGCAGGATTGTGCCGTGCAATCGGGCGATCGGCGAAAAACCCCGGAGGGTCCCCACCCGTCAGGACTTAACCGGTGCCGGGTCCCGCCAGGGTCGGAATGACCGGTAAATCCGCTCGTCTAGGCCGTGGTGTCGACCCGCGCAGCGTCGGACGGAGCGCCCTTGGCAACGCCGACCATCGCTTCCCTCAGCAGGCGGCCGTGAAGCGTGTAGCCGGGCTGGAGCACCTGGATCACCACGCCGGCCGGCTGGCCGGTGTTCTCGACCTCGAACACCACCTGGTGGAAATTGGGGTCGAACGGCTGGCCCATCGGCTCCAGCCGTTTGATCCCGACCCGCTCGAAGCCGGCGAACATCTGGCGTTCGGTCGCCTCGACCCCGACCATCAGATTGTTCAGGGACTCGTCGCCGGCACGCGCCTCGGCCGGCACCGCGGCGAGCGCCCGGCCGAGATTGTCGGCGACGGCCAGAAGCTCCTTGGCGAAGGCGGATATGGCAAATTTGGCGGTGTCCTCGCGTTCCCGCTGCGCCCGGCGGCGCACATTCTCGACTTCGGCCAGGCTGCGCAGATGCTGGTCCTTGAGCGCCGCCACCTCGGCCTCGAGCTTGGCGATTCGGGTATCCGCCTTGGCCTCAGCCGCGCCCGTGGAAGCGCCCTCGGCGCCTTCGCCGGCCTCGGCCGGCGCCGGACCGGTCTCGTCCGGGGTCTGCTGCGGATCGTTGACGTCATGGGTGGTCATGCTGCCTCACTCGCGCTGCGCAAGAATGGATTGCTCAAAACCGGAATGCCCGACCTCAGCCGATCAGGCGGCCGATCACCTTGGCGGTGTAGTCGACCATCGGGATGATCCGGGCGTAGTTGATCCTGGTCGGTCCGATCACGCCGATCGCCCCGACGATTTGCTCCCGGCTGTTCATATAGGGAGAGACCACCAGCGAACAGCCCGCGTGGTTGAACAAAACGCTCTCGGCGCCGATGAAAATCTGGACGCCGTCGCCGGTCGCCGTGGCGTCGAGCAGCCGCACCATCGCCTCCTTGGTCTCCAAGGCCTCGAACAAGGTGCGCAACCGTTCCAGGTCGCCGATCGCCGCCACGTCGTCCCGCAGCTTGGCCTGGCCGCGCACGATCAGGGCGCGACCAGGGCTGGCCTCGCCGCTCCAGATCGCCAACCCGGCCTCGACGACATGGCCGGAAATATCGTCAAGTTCGCTCTGGTGGTGCTCGATTTCGCGCAGCACGTTGGACCGCGCCTCACCGATGGTGTTGCCGACCAGACGGGCGTTGAGGTAGTTCGACGCCGCCACCAGAGCCGAACTGGGCAGGCCGATCGGCACCTCGATCACCCGGTTCTCGACCAGACCGTCCTCGGTCACCAGCACCACCAGCGCCCGCCCAGGACCCAGGCTGACGAATTCGATGTGCTTCAGCGGGCGGTCGGTCTTCGGCGCCAGGACCAATCCGGCGCAGCTCGACAGCCCCGCCAACATCGACGACGCCTCGGTCAGGGCATCCGACAGCGAGCGGCCGGCCGCGGTGCATTTGGCCTCGATCGCCTCGCGCTCCTCTTCGCCGAGCGCACCGATCTCCAGCAGGCCGTCAACAAACAGGCGCAAACCCGCCTCGGTCGGAATGCGCCCGGCCGAGGTATGGGGCGCATAGAGCAGCCCCTGATCGACCAGATCGGCCATGACGTTGCGAATGGTCGCCGACGACAGCACCTGCCCCAGACGGCGCGATATCGTGCGTGACCCGACCGGCTCGCCCGCCGTCAGGTAAGCGTCGACGATATGTCGAAAAATATCCCGTGACCGTTGATTGAGTTCGGTAATCATGCCGATCCTCAGGCCCCCGGCGAAGGCCGGTTGCGGCGCCGCGTCCGCGACTTTAGGGCGAAGCCCCAGCCAAATCAACGACTGGACACCATGCCGCACAGTCTAAAGTATTGCCAGCGGGTCGCGGCTCCAATATGGTGATTATGAGAATCGGTCGCACTGCCCGGCGCTGGCGATCGCTGCCGAGAGGGATGGAGACACCTCGATGCTGTCCAACGAGCAACACCACATCAAATCGCCGACACGGCTGGAGCGGATCTGCGTTCAGAAGGGCCTGAAGATGACCGACCAGCGCCGGGTGATCTCGCGCGTGCTGTCGGAATCGACCGACCATCCCGACGTCGAGCAGGTCTATCGGCGTGCGGCCGAGATCGATCCCAAGATCAGCATTGCCACAGTCTATCGCACCATGCGCCTGTTCGAGGAGGCCAATGTGATCGAGCGACTCGATTTCGGCGATGGCCGTGCTCGCTTCGAAGAGAATCGCGACGAGCACCACCACCACATGATCGACCTGCAGTCGGGCGAAGTGATCGAGTTCCAAAGCTTGGATATCGAGGCGCTCAAGGAGAAGATCGCCCGCGAATTGGGTTACGAATTGATCGGACACCGACTCGAGCTCTATGGTATCCCCGTCAATCGTCCGACCAAGCCGCGCAGCGGCGCCTGAGACGCCGGCTGAACCAGGAGCCTTTTGCGCCATGCGCAGTGACGATTCCGACGATCCGTGCGCGCGAAGCCGCGCCAAGAGTGGCCAGGATTGCTGCCGGCCGGCGGTCGTCCGCGCCTATCGGGAACTGTGCGAGCGCGGCCAGCCCGACCGATTCGCCTTCGAAGCGGCGGTGACCGTCTATCGCTGGCACCATCCGGAAGTTCCGCCGGCCCGCGCCGGCGACATCGTATCCGGCTGGGTCTGGAACGGCACCCCTCACTAAGCATCAGAGCAAATCCGGCACCACCGCTTTCAATCGCTGCACGCAACCGCCGCCGTCAATACAGGCTGCCGCCGCGAAACGGCTGGCCGGTGGCAAGCGTGACCAGATGCGCCAGCATCAACAGCGCGATCACCGCAGCAATCGCCATCACCGGCAACGGCGGGATCAGCCGCGGGCGGGCAAAATCGACCGGCCGGCGTTCGCGCACCGCAGCCCAGGCGTAGAGCCCGAGCGCGGCGACCAGGGTCAACAAGGTTTCCGGCCAATCCATCGGCTGATCTGCTCCGCTTCGAGCCGCGATGCCCCACGGCGATCCAGGGTGCCCGGCCGAGCAGCGGCATAGCGCGCTCCCGGCTCGGCGACCATTTGGGACTGGACCAGGGGCTGGACAACAGGGCTGGCCAGCCGAGCCGGCATTTCCCCTCTGCCTAAAGATCGGACAGAGTGCCCGCCCGCTCCCCAAACCGTCGGACCTCCTCCTTGACCACCGAAGCCTTCGTCGAGACCGGCCTGCTCAGTCCGGTCGCCGACCGCCCTGCCCGCGGTATCGCGCTGATCATCGCCGCCCTGGCGGTATTGTCGGCGATGGACGGAACGTCCAAGCAGTTGACCGCTGACTATGACCCGATCTTCATCGTCTGGGTCCGCTATACCGTCAATACCGCGCTGATGGCGCCGCTGATCCTGCTCACTCTTCCCGGCGCCAGCCTGCTCAGCCTCTTGCGCGTAAGACGGCCCGGTTTGCAGCTGGCCCGCGGCGCCATGATGCTGGCATCGGCGATCATATTCGTGTTCGGCGTCAGACAGCTGCCGATCGCCGAAGCCGCCGCGATCGGTTTTGCCTCACCGCTGATGCTGATTGCGCTTTCGATCCCGCTGCTCGGCGAGACCGTGGGCATCCGCCGCTGGGCAGCGGTTCTGGTCGGTTTCGCCGGGGTCCTGGTGGTGGTCCGGCCCGGCACCGGCGCCTTCCAGCCCGCAGCCTTGCTGCCGCTGATTTCCGCCCTGACCTGGGCGTTGGCCCTGATCGCGAGCCGGCGCATCGGCAACGACGATCCGCCGGTCGCGACCCTGTTGTGGTCGGCGCTGTCGGGCCTCGCGGCCGCCACCTTGCTGGTGCCGTTCCATTGGCAGCTGCCGAGCTGGCAGGGCCTCGCGGTGATGATCGCAGCGGGCGGACTTTATACCCTGGGACAACTGCTGCTGATAATGGCGTTCACCAGCGCGCCCGCCGGCCTGCTGGCACCCTTCCACTATTCCCAGATGGTCTGGGCGGTCCTGATCGGCTGGATCTGCTTCGGGACACTGCCCGATGCCTGGACCTGGACCGGCGCAGCGTTGATCATCGCCAGCGGGCTTTACGCCTGGCATCGCGAGCGGCTGCACCAGGTCGCGCCGCAGCAAGCCGTCAGCGCCGGTCACTCTGCCGCCGAGTGAGTAGACGCCCTCGGTTGCGGAGGCGGCGTCCTTTCCTTTAAACGAAGGGACCGCGTCGCCCCCTGCTCCGCAGCCCCCCTGGAGTTCCCATGCCCGACGGCCCGCTCGCCCTTTACCGTGCCCGGCGCGGCACCGGCACCCTGCGCGAGGACCCCAACCAGGAACTGGCGGCGGAGAAGCTGCAAAGCCTGCACAACGCGCTGAGGAATTACCGCCCGCACACCGGCGGCGAGGGCTGGCGTGCCCGGTTGGGATTGGCCCGGCGGCGGGAGCCGGTCCCCCAGGGGCTCTACATCTATGGCGGCGTCGGCCGCGGCAAATCGATGCTGATGGACCTGTTTTTCATCGGCGCCACGATCGAGCGCAAGCGCCGCGTCCATTTCCACCGCTTCATGCTCGAGGTCCACCGGCGGCTCCACGAACTCCGCCAAAAGGGCAAGGACGGCGCCGGCCGTGCCGACGATGCCCTGATCGAGCTGGCGCGGGAGATCGCCGACCAGGCCTGGCTGCTGTGTTTCGACGAATTCCACGTCACCGACATCGCCGACGCGATGATTTTGGGCCGGCTGTTTACCCAGCTGTTCGAGCTCGGCGTGGTGGTGGTCGCGACCTCCAACTGGCCGCCCGACCTGCTTTACAAGGACGGTCTGCAGCGCGAGCTGTTTCTGCCGTTTATCGCGCTGCTCAAGGATCGGCTGGACGTCCTGGCGCTCGACGGCGGCACCGACTACCGCCTGGAGCGGCTCAAGGGCATGCAGGTCTACCATCAGCCGCTGGGGATCGCGGCGTCGCGCGCACTCAACGAGGCGTTCAACCGGCTGACCAAGGGCGCCAAGGGCACCTCCGACTACCTGACCGTACAGGGCCGGACGCTGGAAGTGCCGTTTGCCGCCGCCGGCGTCGCCTGGTTTCACTTCTTCGACCTGTGTGGCAAACCGCTGGGCGCGGTGGACTATCTGGCGGTGGCCAGCCACTACCGCACCGTGATTCTCGACCAGGTGCCCCGGCTCAAACCCCACCAGCGCAACGAGGCCAAGCGTTTCATGACCCTGATCGACGTTCTTTACGAACATCGGGTCAAGACGGTGATCGCGGCGGATGGTCCGCCACCCAGCCTCTATCCCCAGGGCTCCCACGCCTTCGAATTCGAACGCACGGTCAGCCGGTTGATCGAGATGCAGGCCGCCGACTATCTCCAATCACCGCACCTGCCGTGACCGATCCGGGGACGGCACCTGCCGGTCAGCCCCGCGCGCGAGGATGGGCGGTGGCGTAGACCGCCATCAGCTGTTCGGCGTCGACCTCGGTGTAGCGCTGGGTGGTACTGAGCGACGCGTGGCCGAGCAGCTCCTGGATCGCCCGCAGATCGGCGCCGTCGGCCAGCAGATGGGTGGCGAAGCTGTGGCGCAGCGCATGGGGCGTGGCGGTCTCCGGCAGGCCGAGCAACTGCCGCAGCTGGCGCAACTGGCGCTGGGCGACGCCGGCGTTGAGGCGTTTGCCGCGGACGCCGACGAACAACGGTGCCGCGGCTTCCAGGACATAGGGACAAGCGTCGAGATAGTGGCGGATCGCTTGCCGCACCGCCGGCAGCACCGGCACCATGCGTTGCTTGCGCCCCTTGCCGGTGACCACCAGGGTGTCGCCCTCGGCCGCCTCCCCCCGATTGAGGCGCAACGCTTCGTCGATGCGCAAACCGCAACCATAGAGCAGAGTGAACAAGGCGCGGTCGCGACGGCCGATCCAGGGCGCATCCGGCGTCTCGCCGGCCTCGTCGAGCACGCTTTCGGCATCGACCTCGGTCAGCGGCCGCGGTACCGGCTTGCGCGATTTCGGGCTGGACAACAGGCCGACCGCCGGATTGTGCAATCGGCCGCTGCGGTCGAGCCAACGAAACAGGTTGCGCAGGCCGGCCAGCGATCGTGCCCGGCTGGCCGCGATCGCGCCCGCCGCCGCCCGCCGGGACAGCCAGGCGCGGAAATCGGACAGGTCGGCATCGCCCAGATCCGTGAGCGCCGGCGGTCGGCCCTGGTGTTCGGTCAGAAAATCGAGGAAGCCCGCGACATCGTGCATATAGGCGGAAACGGTATGGCGCGACGCCTGGCGCTCGCTTTCCAGCCAGCGGCGCCACGCGACCAGCGCCGCGCAGACATCCGGCGCGGCGGAAAACCCCAGGGCCGCAGGTGCCGTCATTGCGGTGCCATCATTGCGGTGACGCCGGCTTTCGGCCACGCCGGAGGCTTCGGCGGCGCTGCCAAAGCCGAACCCGGTTCACGCCGGCAACTCGAGCCAGGTGCGGATGCAGCGCTCGACGATACGGGCCAGGAAGCTGACCAATTCGGTCCCCTGGCCATGATGGAACATTTCACCGTCGCGGCTGCCGAAGGCGAGCAGACCCTGGGGTGTCGCGCCGCTGACCCGCAGGCGGATCAGGGCCTCGGAGCGGACCAGCCCGGCTCCGCCGCCAAAAATCTCGGAATCACCGATGATGTTGCACCGGAGGATGGCATCCTTGCGGCCGAGCCAGCGATCGACCGAGCCCGGGTCGACGACGCGCACTCCGGAGTTATGCACCCGTGACGGCACCTGCCCGTTCGATTCGACGATCAGGCAGGCAATGTCGAGATCCAGCAGGACTGCGAGGTCGGTGGTCACCGTCTGGATCAGGTGCTCGAAACTCTGGGCATCGAGCAGAAACAGCGCGGCGGCATGGACCCGCGCCTGACAGTTGATATTGGCGCGGGTTGTGGCAATCAATTCGCGCTGCTGGCCACGCAGACGGTCGACTTCGCCGCGGAGCCGCTCAACCAAGAAATACTGAAAGTCGACCACGCCCTGGCCATGTTCAATCATCGGCGGCGTAAGGTGTTCGACCAACTCGGCATTATGCGCCAGAAAGTCTGGGTGCGCACGCAGATACGCCGATACTTCCTCGGCACCGATAGTGCCGGTCAGTCTCTGACTTTGGCTCTGTTCCCGCGCCATCGCATTCCGCCTTCCGTCGTGCCTGTGCCGCACGAAACCAGAAAACGATACCATATCACTGTACGGAGGCAATACGATTTCGCGCTTTCTCTGCCAGGCTAGCTGCGTTTATTGTCGAGTATGGTCTGTCCGGTCTTTTGCCAATCGGCCACGAACTGAGCCAACCCCTTGTCGGTCAGGGGATGATTGAACAATTGGCGCAGTACCGCCGGCGGCACGGTTGCAACATGGGCGCCCAATTTCGCGGCGGCAACCACGTGTACCGGATGGCGGACCGATGCAACCAGGACTTCGGTGTGAAATTCCGGGTAATTGCGGTAAATCTGGCAGATTTCGGCGATCAGCCCCATGCCGTCCTGACCGATATCGTCAAGGCGGCCGACGAACGGCGAGACGAAAGCAGCACCGGCCTTGGCGGCCAGGATCGCCTGCGCCGCAGAGAAGCACAAGGTGACATTGACCTGGCGGCCATCGCTCGACAGCGCCTTGCACACCTTCAGTCCGGCCGGCGTCAGCGGCACCTTGACCGCGATATTGGGCGCGATGCCGGCCAGGAAACGGCCTTCGGCCAGCATGGTGTCGAAATCGGTTGCAGCGACCTCGGCGCTCACCGGGCCTTTGACCACCTCGCAGATCTGGGCGACCAGATCCAGGAAGTTGCGCCCGCTCTTGGCGACCAGGCTCGGGTTGGTGGTGACGCCGTCAAGCAGGCCGGTCGCGGCGAGATCACAAATTTCCGCCAAGTCGGCGGTATCGACGAAAAATTTCATAGGGACACGCGCCTCGTTGACCAGCCTGGAAGATCGGTCCGGATCGGACCGAACCGAGTTCAAGTCTAGCCGATCCCGAGGCCCGGCGCCAAGCCCAGCGGAGACCTGGCCTTCGCCTCATGTGATGAAATCGCCGGCAGCGGCAGGCCGCCCTCGCCCGGTCAGGGACAGCCGGCGTCGTCACCATCGAAGCCGCGGTCGCGCAGGAAGGCCGCCAGTTCCCGATCATCGGCCGAGGTATGGGAAATCAGCCAGCGCCCGACCATCTCGGCCAGGAAATTGGCGGCACCGTTGACCACGGTCTCGCCCTTGACACCTTCGGCGAGGTAGCGGATTTCGCCGAGGAAATGGTCGTGCACCTGCTTATGGCGCTCGCGACGCGGGTAGTTCTGCGACCACATCAGGGCTTCCTGAAGGTCGAAATGCTGCTGCAATCGTGCGACCAGCCGGTCGCAGGCATCGGCAAATGCCGCGACATCGTCCGCCGCCACCCCATGGTCGTCACGCGGCTGAACCAGGGCGACCACGTCCCGGTAGACCTTCAGAAGCCCGTTTCGACCCCGATCGACCGCCTGGCAGCCGGTTTCCAGCTGTTCGGCGGAGGTGAGAAAGTTCAGCTCCATGTTCATGGTCTCGATGCCTGCCGAGATGCCCCGCCCTTTGTGGCGGCTTAGCTTCACGAAAAATTAACTAATCCCTGATTATTACTAAAATGAAGATTCAATTTCAAACGAAAATAATGCCAGAGCTATCACGGCTTCGTGATCGCGCCCTCGGCGCTCAGCCAGTCCCGGCCGGCGGATACCAGGCGAGCCTGCAGGTCCGGCCAGTTCGACCCCAACACCAGATGGTCGCCCTCGAACAGGATCACGCTTTTTGGCTCGGGCACCGCGTCGCGCAATCGCGCGAACGCCGCGGCCGGGATCAGTCGGTCGCTCCGCCCGCCGAGCAACAGAAAACGACCGCGCAGCCGCGGCAGATGCAGGGTCGGCTCCAGCGGTCGAAACGCCAGATCGGCGCCGGCGGCGAGCAGGCCGCGTAGCCAGTCGCCCGGCCACAGCGATGGAATCCCCGGATGCTGCGCGACCAGGGCACCGAGCGGGGCCCCGCCATAAGCCAGGATCGTCCAGCCGATCGGATGGCCGGCGGCGGCGGCCAGCCGCTGCGCCGAAGGCGCCAGCAGCGCGCCCAAGGAAAAGCCGAGCAGGCTGATGCGGCGCGGATCGGCCCAATCCTGGCCTGCCAGCCAGTCGATCGCCGCGGCCACCTGCCCCGGCGCCGTCAGGAGGTCGTGGTAGAGCGCCGGCGCTTTGGCGAACAGGGCATTGCCGCGGGGCAAGGCGGCGTCGATCGGCCAGTCATAGCCGATCAGCGCATTCGGGCCGGCATCGGGAACATATCGGAGGGTGTCGGCACCGGTGCCGAGTCCACCGAGCACGATCAGCAGCGGCAGCGGCGTCGGCGCAAGCGGCTCCGGCAGACTGAGCGCCAGTCCGATCCGACCGAGTGCTGCATCTGCGAGGATGACGTGGCGAAGCCGTCGGGCGCCCTGCGGTTCGGCGGTCTGCGCCACCACCGTCGGAACCCCGGCGGCCACCGGCAGCGAGGACAAAGGATCGCCGATCAGCCAGCGGCCGAATTGCAGGATCACTATCGCCACCGCAAGGGTCAGCAGCAGCCACACCAGCCGAACCATCGGCGCCCGACGCACGCCGCTGTTGGCTGCTCCGGTATTGCGCGTCCCGGTCTGGTGCGGCCCGGTGTTCCGCCACCGCAACTCTCGGCCGGGCTCAGCCATCTCCCTGCCGGCCGGCGCAGGCGCCGGCCGGCCGATCCGGCCCCTCCAGGACATCGGCCAGCCGAACCGTGGCGCTGCCGGGACGCATCGGCTTCTGCTGGCTGTCGTCGGGCACCCAGCCCGCCAGGTAGAGAATCTCAAAACTGGCGGGGATGCGGCCGTCGGGCTCGGCATAGGCTTGCGCATAGCGCTGCGCCGCCTCCAGGAACAGGGCCCGCCCGGCACCGCCCCGTCGGCGCGCCAGCACCGCATTGGTCTCACCCATGCCGCGCAGGTCGCGCATCAGCGCAAAGGCATCGGCATAGGTAACGGTCAGGACCTCGGTGTCGGCAACCGGCAGCGCCAGCCCGGCGCGCTGGAGCAGGCCGCCGCCGTCGCGCACCCCGGCAAACGGCGACACCCGCGGCGACACCCCGCCCGCGATCTCCAGTTCGGCCTCCATCAGGCAGCGGCGCAACTCGATCAAGGTATCGCCGCCCAGCATCGCGGCGAGGAAAAAGCCGTCCGGCTTCAGCACCCGGCGCGCCTGGATCAGCGCACCCGGCAAATCATTGACCCAGTGGAGACTGAGTCCGCTGACCACCAGGTCGAAAGTGCCGTCGGCGAAGGGCAGCCATTCCTCGTCGGCGGCAACCGCCAGGCCACCGGCCGCCCGCGCCATCGCCGGCGACAGGTCGCACGATACCACCCGCTCGATCCCCTGGCGCCCGGCCAGCACCCGCCCCAGCGTGCCGTCGTGACAACCGAGATCCAGCACCCGGGGAAAGGCGCGGCGAACCGCCGACAGGCGATCGGCCAGGCGTTCGGCGACCTCCTCGACCAGGAAACTGAATGCCGCGAAACGGCCGGCGGCACGGTCCCGGCGCCGGCGCACCAGCCGGCGGTCGAACACCGTCATCACCTCGAGATTTTCCATCGGCGCACTATAGCCGTGCTGCGGCAGCCGGAAAAGCCGGGGATGCCATCGCGGCACTGCGATATCGCCGCTTTCAGGAGCTGCAGCTGTCATGATATTTTTCCCGCTCCCTGCCATCGTGGGTTCAGAGGCAGCGTGTGGGTGCTGATTCTCGGTGCCATAGAGCCGGCCGTTCCGGAAATATCTCTATTTTAATGGCAAATGATTGGGAGCGGGTGCCATGATAATTGAGCAGGTGTTTTCGGGAATTATGAAAATTCTGCTGATCTCCTTCGCGGTCGCGGCGGTTGTGCTTGGCTTGGCCCTGTTCGGGGCGCTCGGCGTCACCGCGATCACCTATCAGACCGTCGCTCGAATGGTCACCCAGTTCGCCGCCGAGGCCGGGATGACCGAGGCACAGGTCGCCGTGGGCTGGATGACGGAAAACGGCTGGGGCGGCCCCGCCGATGGCACTGCGGCCGCTGAATGGTACCGGAAAGCGGCGGAACACGGCGATTCGACCGCCAGCTATGCCCTTGAGCGCCTGCGCCGCTGACCGACCCGCGAGAGCACAGCGACGGAAACGACAGTGGCGATCAAGCGCCCCCCGTTTGGAAGAAAGCCCGGTTCAACCGGCGTCCCCGGAAGCAGCGGCAGAAGACAGCTACCGGTTCGGTCCGCAGCGAACCGGTCGCCGATGGCCCCGCCCGCGGAGGCCGGCCCGGTCGACACGCCGCAAGACGACGCCAAACCTCAACGTCAGAGCAAGCCGCTCAGTCCGCGCACGCTGAAGCTGGCGGCCTACGCAGTCTACGCCCTGTATTTCGGGGTGCTTGGTCTAGCCAATACCTCAATTCTAGGGGTTCTGATCGCCCATATCCTGCAAAGGAAGGCCGGGGGCACCATCTTCCAGAGTCATTTTTCCCATCAAATTCGAACCTTCTGGATCATCGTGCCGATCAGCTTGATCGGAGAAGCCCTCGACTACCTGGTGACCAGCGGCAGGGCTGCGACCAATTTCCCGGGCCACGTCGACGACATCCAGACTCTCGCCCTCGGGGTCGGCGGCATCAGCTTTGTCTGGTTCATCTATCGCAGCGGCATGGGACTGAAGTACCTGCGCAAATCCAAACCCTATGACCTATGATCGGAGGCCGCGGTTTCAGCCTTCGGCGCCCGGCCGGCGGGCGACGATGTGGTTGAAGATGACGGTCATCACCGCCTCGCCATGCTGGTTGAGCGTGGTGTAGCCCAGCCGCACCGTGCCGCGGTCGGGTCGGCGAGACGGGATTCGCTCCAGCACCTCGACCCGAACCCGCAGCGTGTCGCCCGGCCGCACCGGCCGCAGCCAGCGCAGATCGTCGCCGCCGCCGCCGCCCATGCTGGTGCCGGTGATCGCGCCGGTGTCGCGAAACAGGCGGAAGCTGAGCGACAGGGTGTGAAAGCCGCTGGCGATCAGCCCGCCGAACGGGGAACGCGACGCCGCTTCGATGTCGATATGGAACGGCTGGGGATCAAATTTGAAGGCAAAGTCGATGATCTGACTCTCGGTGATGGTCGCCCCCTCGGTCTCGATGACGTCGCCCAGCGAAAAATCGTCGAAATAGGGACCTACCATTACGCTGCTCCGCCAAGGTCGAGTTCGAAATGCTTGAGGTCGGGCAGCGGGCTGGCATTATAAGGTGCAATCGGCCGAAACCCCAGCTTGCCATAGATTCCGCGCGCCACGGTCATCGATTCCGTGGTATCGAGCCGGATCGCCCGGTAACCGCGTCCGCGCGCCGCGGCAATAATCGCCAGAGTCAAGGCCCGGCCCAGCCCCGACCCACGAAACGCCGGCCGGACAAACAGCCGCTTCATCTCGCACAGGCCGGGTTCCAGCGGTCGCAAAGCGATACAGCCGACCGGCGCCCGATCGGCCAGGCCGAGCAAGAATTCGCCCTGTGGGCGCGCGTAACGCCCCGGCAATCCCGCCAGCTCCTCGTCAAAGCCCTGGAAACATAGAGAAAAGCCAAGCGACTGGGCGTATTCCCGGAACAGATCACGGACCGGATCGAGGGCGGCGGGAAATTCCGCCGGCACCACCATCGGCGGCTCAGACATCGATCTGGCCTTCCAGATACAACACCGCCCGGCCGGTCATCAGCACGCGGTCCCCGACCAGGCCGCAGTCCAGCGCGCCGCCGCGGCGTGACACCTGGCGTGCCTTGAGCCGGCCACGCCCGAGCCGCATCGCCCAATAGGGCGTCAGCATGCAGTGGGCGGCGCCGGTCACCGGATCTTCCGGGATGCCGTGCGCCGGCGCGAAGAAGCGCGAAACGAAATCGACCCCCGGCATCGTCGCAGGCGCGGTCACGCAGACGGCGAAGCGGTCGAGGCCGGCCAGGCGCACCATATCGGGCGCCAGTGCCCGCACCGTCGCCTCGTCATCATAGACGACCAGATAATCCCGCGCCGCCAGAATCTCGCGCGGGAGTGGACCTCCCAGCGCCGGCAGCAGCTGGGGATCGGCCCGACCGGGACGCGGCGGATGGGCGGGAAAATCCAGCGTGAACTCATCGCCGGCACGATTGACCGTCAACACCCCGGCCTTGCGGGTCGCGAAGGAAATAAAGGCGCGGTGCGGCTCCAGGCGGGTAGCGATCACGAAGGCGGAGGCCAGGGTGGCATGGCCGCACAAATCGATCTCAGTGGTCGGGGTAAACCACCTCAGCTCGTAGCCCGATCCATCCGCGACGAAATAGGCGGTCTCCGACAGATTGTTCTCGGCGGCGATCGCCTGCAGGCGATCGTCGGGCAGCCATCGCTCCAACGGCACCACGGCGGCTGGATTGCCGCCGAACACCGTATCGGTAAAAGCATCGACTTGATAAATTGGCAGTCGCATCGTCGCTCTCACCCTCTCCAGAACGGTTTGTCCGATTCCAGTTCGGCGTCGGCGCGACTGATCCCAAGGTCTTTGAGGACGCCGTCATCGAGGCCACGCAGCATCGCACGCTCGCGCGCCCGATCGTGCCACTCCTGCAGGCGGTCGAGCAAGGCTGTGGATTCACGCCAGGTCCGTGACCACAGAGCCCCACCGGCGAGCCGGGAAATTGTGACGATTGTTTGCATACTTCCCTCCCTCAGCCGAGGCAATTGACGCGAACGCGGGGTTTCACAGCGCACGCCATAAATTTGAGCAAAATTGCTCACAGAATTGCATCGCTCTGAACCAAACAATTTCGCCCCTCAGCCGCGAGCAAGCCGTGCGACCAAATTTGCCTTCAGCGCCGGCCAGTCGCGATCGACGACGCTGAACCAGACGGTGTCGCGGATCCGGCCGTCGGCGCAGACCATGTGGTTGCGGAAGGTCCCCTCCTCGACCGCGCCGAGCCGTGCCAGGGCGGTGCGCGACTGGGTGTTGAGCCGGTCGGTCTTGAACTCGACCCGCAGGCAGCGCCACACCTCGAAGGCATGGGTCAGCATCAAAAGCTTGGCTTCGGTGTTGAGCGCGCTGCGCTGCCAGGGCCGGCCGAGCCAGGTCCAGCCGATCTCGACATGGCGATTGGTATAGTCGATTGCCCCGAACCGGGTGGAGCCAACGACGCGGCCGCTGGCCTGATCGACGGTGGCGAACGGCAGCGCCACCCCCTGGTCCTGAAGCGCCAAGGCAGTTTTAACAAAATCAATCATTTCTGATTTATTGCTAACAGGATAGGTGAACCAATGGAACACCCCGTCAGCCAAGCCGACGGCACATAGTCCCTCGACATGCGCCGGGCCCAACGGCTCCAGCCGAACGTGCCGGCCGCCCAGAGTGACCGGGGCCACCGCCATCGCGGGCACCCCGTCACTCCGGAATGCCGAGATCCGGACCGAGGCCCCGCTTGCCTGCTCTGCCTGCATTGCGCCATACTCCTGCGGCGCCGGAGCGGGGCTCCGGCCGGATTGAGGCAGGAGTACGCGCTCCCGCCGGGATTGTGTCACAGCCGCCAAAACCCTTTGCGGCTCTCCATCACGGCCTGCTCGCGGGTCATTCCGATGTCCTCGAGCAGGTGGTCGTCAAGGTCGAGCAGGGCCCGACGCTGCCGGGCGCGTTGCCGCCATTCGGCGACATCGTGAACCCAACGGCCAACCAGGTGGGCGATGCTGACGCCGCCGAGCTGGGAGATGCCGGGAATCGGGCCGGCATTGATCTGCCGAACGCTCCCGACCATGGCATTTGTACCCATACAATCCTCCATCACACGTCACGATTTCCGTGACAATCAGTACAACAAAAATATGTCTTGCATATTGTCTCGGTCAAGTGCAATATTGTCATCATGACAAGTTGGCTGCCGCAGATTTCGGACCGCGAGGGTCCCCGCTATCGGGCCATCGCCGATGCTTTGGCCGAGGATGTCGGCCACGGGCGGCTCGGACCCGGTACCCGTTTGCCCACCCATCGTGACCTGGCATACCAGCTCGGCGTCACGGTCGGGACAATCACCCGCGCTTATGCCGAAGCGGAGCGGCGCGGTCTGGTCGGCGGCGAAGTCGGCCGCGGCACCTTCGTCCGCGGCGCCCCGGAGAAGGCACCGGCGACCGAACCGTTCTGGCAGCCGCCGTCCGAACCCTCGGTGATCAATCTGGCGGTGTGCCTGCCCCATTCTCCCGGCGTCGAGCAGGCCATTGCCAGCGCCGTCGCCAGCCTCGCCGAGTCGGGCCGGCTCGGCAACTTGCTCGGCTACTCGCCCCATGGCGGGCTGCCCGCCCACCGCGCCGCCGGCGCCCAATGGCTGGCCCGTCAGCACCGGGCGATCGGCGCGCCCGAGCAGATCGTGGTCACCCTCGGCGCCCAGAATGCCATGGCGGTGGCTTTCGCCGCGATCGCCCGCGCCGGCGACACCATTGTTACCGAACGCCTGACCTATCACGGCATGAAAGCGGTGGCCTCCACCCTCGGGCTGCAGCTCGAAGGCGTGGCGATCGACGAACACGGTCTGATTCCCGAGCATTTCGAACAGGTGTGCCGGCGGTCGGCACCGCGCGCGCTCTATACCGTACCGACCCTGCACAATCCGACCGCTGCGATTTCTCCGGTCGAGCGCCGCGCCGAAATCGTCGAGATTGCCCGCCACTATGACGTCACCATCGTCGAGGACGATGTGTTCGGGTTCCTGGCGCCGAACGCGCCGCCGCCGATCCAGACCATGGCCCCCGATATTACGGTCTATCTGACCAGCCTGTCCAAAAGCATCGCGGCCGGCTTGCGGGTCGGCTACCTGCTGGCCCCCCTGTCCGTGATCCCGCGGGTCGAGGCGGCGATGCGGGCCTTGCAGTATTCGGCGCCGCCGCTGCTGGCCGAACTGGCGAGCCGTTGGATCCTGGACGGCAGCGCCGACCGCTTCGCCCAAACCCAGCGCACCGAGGCCCTGGCACGCCAGGCGCTCGCCCGCGACCTGCTGCCGCCCGCGACCGTGGGCGGCGATGCGGCGGCCCAACATCTCTGGCTGAACCTGCCCGAACCGTGGCGCCGCGAGGATTTCGTCCACGAACTGCGCCGCCGCGGCGTCAGCGTGACCGGGGCCGATGCCTTCGTGGTCGGTCGGGTCAGCGCGCCCCATGCGGTTCGTTTGGGCCTGTGCATGCCGCGCAGCCGGGAAGAGCTCGCCCATGGCCTCGGCATCATCGCGGCAACCCTGGACACCCATGTCGGCGCCGGGCTGATGATGGTGTGATCGGCTCTCCGCACGGCGCATCACCCCAAGGCTGACGCGGAGCCGACGACGGTCGCAAAGCGGTCGGCCAGGGCGGTCAGCTCGGCGCGCTGCACCGTTTCGGCCAAGACAACCCCACCCAGATGGTCCGGCAGGTCGCGGGTGGTGGTGGCTCCGGCGACCACCGTGGTCCGGTAGCCAAGATCGAGCGCGCCCCGGACGCTGGCGCTGATGCACGTATGGGTGGCAAAGCCGGCGACAATCAGTTCCCGGCGCCCCGCCGCCTGGAGTTGCTGGTGCAGATCTCACGAATCCCCTCATTTTCTCGAGGTTATTTCAATAGGTTAGGGCGTGCCATCGAGTTGCAGGTTACCGATAAGTATTCGATCTACGTCGGGCCTCTCTACGAGGCGACCAGACGTGATGGTATTCGCCAGGTACAGAAATATAGCTCGTGATAGCGTGCAGTATATAGATGTTGCCGTCATGTATAAAATGAGGGGATCAATGAGGGTGCAGATCCGTGCCGGCGAAGGCACTGTGCAGCGACATTACAATCACCGGCTCGTCGTCTTGCGGGGACAGTTCCGGAAGGATCGCCACTATCGGACCGCGTCCCGGCAGGTGGTGTAAGACTCACGAATCCCCTCATTTTTGGCGATCGATATTTAGGGTACGCTGTCGCCACGACCTACAAGGGGTGGGTTTTGACCTGAGGCGGGGGTGCTGTGGACAAGGTCGAGATCGGGTTGGGCCGAAAGTTGAAGGATATTCGT
>WGNK01000070.1 GCA_016124535.1 Azospirillum sp. | reverse complement strand
TCTACCCAATAGGCCTCAAGGTATCCGACGCCGAAATGGACGCCATCGCCCTGACCACCGACGAATTCCACCCCGAGTGGAATTATTCCATCTCGCCCCGAAAACGAGAGTGAAGTGGTTATTGCCGGGAGGGTCCTTAGGCTTGTGGCTGTGGATTAGCCTGGACCCCTGGCGGGGCCGGGCGTCGCCTCCTGATACAGGTCGGTATCCAGATAGTAATGGTGGGTCAACCCTTTCACGAGTGATCCTGACTCCGGTTGCGGCCCTGGAGGATCGGCGATGAGCAACGACATCACGGCTCTATCCGCTGCGGCGCTGACCCGGGTCAGCGCCCGAGAGGCGGATTTGCCGGTCGCATCGTCGGCCGCCGCCGCCCAGCCCGTCGGCGCATCGCCCCCAACGCAAGCTGCCTTTTTCAGCCCGGTTTATCGATTTGATTCCGAAGCACGACTGGCGATCCTGACGTTCCGCGACGTCACCACCGGCATCGTGACCGCCCAGGTTCCGGGCGAACGGGTGGTCGAGGAATATCGCCGGGCGGCCCACGCCCGTACCGCCGAGAACGACGGCGGTTCGGCAGGGTCGGACAGCCGGAACGCCGCAACCGGGAACCAGACCACGCGACCGGTCGCCCAGGTCGACAGGGGCGGAGCCTCGGATCGACCGACGGAGCGCAGAGCGGACGCCCCGGCCGCCGGAGTCAAACCGGCGACGGGAGCCGCCGCTGCTGCCGTCGCCACGCCGGGCAGCACCGCAATCACCGGCACCACCGGCTCCGGAGTTGACGCCCCCATCGCCAAACCAGCATCGCTGACCGTCCTGGCGTAATCGGCGGTTCTCTGGCCGCTTCGCAGATTACCGAGGCCGCTTCGCGCGGTGCGAGCCATCCCGTGGCTAGCGGCGGAACCCTCGCTTTTCCGCCTCGGCCGCGGCAAGTGCCGGCGGCAAATCACCCCAGATCGGATGACTCCGGGTCGGCGCCGGCAGCGGGGTGGCCTCTTCGGCGGGCGGACGCCGGGACGGCATCGCGCGGATCGCACGCGGCGGCAACCCCGCCAGGGCGGTAAAATCGTCGAGCGGCCTGGTGTGCTCGATCACCGCCGCGACTGCGGCCTCGGCCGCCCTGATCTCTTCGATCAGTTCGGCGCTCACCCGGTCGGCGAGTTCAGGCTGGCTCAGCCGTTCACGGGCGTCCTGCAGCGCTTTCAGTTCGGGCATGAAAATTTCGTGGGCGCAGAGCGGCAACATCCGGCGCGCCTTGACGATCGTGAAAAATCGCCGCGACGCCCGCGTCACCATCTGCCAGATCGTCTGGTCAAGCCGACCCAATTCGTGGCGAATCACGCTGGCGCGCGGGTCTTCGAGCCGGTCCAGCCGCTCCTCGGCCAGCGCGGCCAAGGCCCGCGCCTGATCGATCCGGGCGCGAAAGGCCTGATAGGCCCCGAAGGTGCCATGCTCCAGGGCACGCTCGACCTGGCGAATTGCGCCCTCGGCATCCCGCACCTGGCCATCGAGCGCCATCAGCAGGCTTGTGAGTTCGCTCCGGTCCTTTGACGTGCCCAGCTTGGTCACCTTCCGCCGTCCCCCAGTCCCCCCTGCCGGGGCCCCCGAGGTCCCGACGGCAAAGACTGTCGAGTCCGATCTAACCCCCGCCCGCCCGGAGATGCGACGATTTTCTTTCATATGCGAATAAAATTTTACATAATGGCCGCGCCCGTGGCCGCCATGCCATGGTCGGCAGCGCAGGGCGCGGCGACAACCGGCCGGTTTTGTGCTCGGCCACCGCATTGACAAACCCATCAAATCTCTCGATAGTCTGCGGTTTCCCGACTGACCTGTCTGGCCAGACGGCTGATTCGATTCCAGGGAGCCCATTTCGTGATTCCTGCCGTCATGCCCACCTACGCCCGAGCCGACGTGGTCTTCGAACGGGGCGAGGGTGCTTACCTGGTCGACACGGACGGCCGGAAGTACCTCGACTTCGCCAGCGGCGTCGCGGTCACGGCGCTCGGGCATGCCCATCCCCATCTGGTGACGGCGCTCACCGAGCAGGTGCAAAAGCTCTGGCACACCTCCAACCTGTTCCGGGTCGCCGGGCAGGAGAAGCTGGCAGCACGGCTAATCGAACGGACCTTTGCCGATACCGTATTTTTTTGCAATTCCGGGGCAGAGGCCTGGGAGTGCGGGCTCAAGTTGATTCGCAAATATGCCCACGATACCGGCCAACCCGAGCGGACCCGCATCATCACCTGCGGCGGTGCCTTCCACGGCCGAACCCTGGCCTCGATCTCTGCAGCCAACCAAGAGAAATTAGTCAAAGGCTTCGAGCCCTTGCTTGAGGGATTCGATCAGGTTTCCTTCGGCAATCTCAACGAGCTTCGCGCGGCGATCACGCCCCAGACCATGGCAATCTGCGTCGAGCCGCTCCAGGGCGAGGGCGGCATCCGCTTCGCCGGCTGGGACTACCTCACCGCCGTCCGCGCGGTCTGCGACGAATTCGGCCTGCTGCTGTTTCTCGACGAGATCCAGACCGGGATGGGTCGCACCGGCAAGCTGTTCGCCCACGAATGGGCGGGCATCACCCCCGATGTGATGTGCGTCGCCAAGGGGATCGGTGGCGGCTTCCCGGTCGGGGCCTGCCTGGCCACCGAAAAGGCCGCGGTCGGCATGACCGCCGGCGCCCACGGCTCGACCTATGGCGGCAATCCGCTCGCGATGGCAGCCGCCAACGCGGTGCTCGATATCATGCTGGCGCCGGGTTTCCTCGATTCGGTCGATCGGATCGGCCAACTGCTGCAGCGCGGCCTCGCCCAGCTGGTCGACCGTCAGCCTGCGATCTATCCCGAACGACGCGGCGTTGGCCTGATGCAGGGACTACGCTGCGGCCCCCCCAATACCGAGGTGCTGGCGGCGTTGCGCCGGCACGGCCTGCTCGCGGTCGGCGCCGGTGACAACGTCGTCCGCCTGCTGCCGCCGCTGGTGATCGGCGATGACCACGTCGATGAAGCGCTGACGATCCTGGAACGGGTCGCGGTCGAGTTGGCCCCGGAGGCGCCGGAATGACCGCCGGTTTTCGCCATTTCCTCGACCTCGACCAAGTCGACGCCGCCAGCCTGCGCGGCATCCTGGAGCGCGCCGTCGCGCTCAAGCGGCACCCCGGCAGCGACCGCCCGCTGACCGGCCGTTCCCTGGCGCTGATCTTCGAAAAGCCTTCGACCCGGACCAGGGTGTCGTTCGAGGTCGGCATGCACCAGCTCGGCGGCACCGTCTCGGTGCTCAACGCTGGCGACATGCAACTCGGGCGCGGCGAGACGGTGGCCGACACCGCACGGGTGCTGTCGCGCTACGTCGATGCCATCATGCTGCGCACCAGCAGCGCCGCCAAGCTGCGGGAACTGGCCGAGCACGCCACCGTGCCGGTGATCAACGGCCTGACCGATCTGTCCCATCCCTGCCAGGTGATGGCGGACGTGATGACCTTTGAGGAACACCGGGGTGACATCGCCGGCCGGATCGTCGCCTGGAGCGGCGACGGCAACAACGTCGCCGAGAGCTGGATCCACGCCGCCCAGCGCTTCAATTTCGAGCTGCGTCTGGCCTGTCCTAAATCGCTGGAACCGCCGGCCCGTCTGATCGACTGGACCGCGGCCAATGGTGGCCGCGTCTCGGTCACCGTTGACCCCGAGGCCGCAGTCGCCGGCGCCGACTGCGTGGTTACCGATACCTGGGTCTCGATGAACCAGACCGGCAGCCGCGACCGCTTTGCTCTGCTGGCCCCCTACCGGGTGGACGAACGCCTGATGTCGCGGGCCAAGCCCGATGCCATCTTCATGCATTGCCTGCCGGCCCATCGCGACGAGGAGGTCACCGCCGGAGTGCTCGACGGCCCGCAATCGGTGGTGTGGGACGAAGCCGAGAACCGCCTTCACGTCCAGAAGGCGATCCTGCTGTGGTGTCTTCGGGTCTGAACCCGATCGGGCTATCAAGCCCGGTCGTTCAGCCCACCCGCACCGGCGGAAACCAATGGGTTGGTGCCACAAGCTCATTCTGGGATTCAACCAGCGCGAGGTCGCGGTTGCCCGATTGGGCCGGTGCCGACAGCACGCCGAAGATGGCCGCCGCAGCGCCGGCCAACGCCTCGGCCGGGTCGGCGGTCGTCACGTAGCGCGCCAGGAACAGGGCGGCGGTCGCATCGCCGGCCCCGCCCGGCGGCGGCTCCAGGGCCAGCCGCGGCGTCGCCACCAGCCAGGCGCCGTCGGCACCGTCGACCAGCATTTCCAGCATGCCCGGTTCGGCTTCGGCGCGGACCAGGCTGGTCACCAGCACCAGCTTCGGCCCCAGCCGGCGCAGCGCCGCGGTTGCGGCCAGGGCCTGATCGAGGCGGGCGACCGGCAATCCGGTCAGAACTTCCAACTCGAAGCAATTGGGCGTGACGATGTCGGCCGCCGGAACCAGGGTGTCGCGGAACAGCACGGGGATCTGCGGCCCGACGAACAGCCCCTGCCCGTGGTCGCCCATCACCGGGTCACAGCACCACAACGCCGCCGGATTGGCGGCGCGGACCCGGGCAACCGCATCGAGCACGACCTCGCCGACCGCCGCTCTGCCGAGATAGCCCGACAGCACGGCATCGCAGCGGGCCAGCCCGCCGGCGGCGGCGACGCCGTCGAGCAACCGGGTGAGTTCGGCTGCCGGTACGGCCTCGCCGGTCCAGGCGCCATGACCGGTATGGTTGGAATAGCGCACGGTGTCGATGGCAATGGCGGCGCAGCCCAGGCGCTCCAGCACGAAACCGGCGGCGCGGTTGCCGACATGACCGAATGCGACATGGGACTGAAGGGTCAGGATGGTAGTCATCGGATTGGCTGCTTTTGCTGCTTGGCCAGTCGGAACGGCGGCCGGTCGGGACGGCCGGGTTGCGGACTTTGCTTCCGCCGCATAAATTCAGGCGGTCCCATGATACGCCGCGGAAAGGAAACTGCCATGCCCGCACCGGTACGCCCCCGCCGCAGCGTTCTTTACATGCCGGGTTCCAACATCCGCGCCCTGGAAAAGGCCAGGACCCTGCCGGCGGACGGCCTGATCCTCGACCTCGAAGACGCGGTCACCCCAGACGCCAAGCCGACCGCCCGGCTTCAGGTGACGGCGGCGCTGCGGGCCGGCGGTTACGGCCGGCGCGAACTGTTCCTCAGGGTCAACGCGCTCAACACGCCCTGGGGGCACGACGACCTGGTCGCGGCCGCGGCTTCGG
The DNA here is from genome assembly GCA_016124535.1 of Azospirillum sp. Taxonomy (GTDB): domain Bacteria; phylum Pseudomonadota; class Alphaproteobacteria; order Azospirillales; family Azospirillaceae; genus RI-112. Next base: position 21,963 of record WGNK01000070.1, on the reverse strand, counting down.
GCGCCGATGCCGTGGTTCTGCCCAAGGTCGAGTCGGCCGATGGCGTGCGCCAGGCTGAGGCGGTCCTGCGCCGCGCCGGGGCGCCCGATCAAATGTTGATCTGGTGCATGATGGAAACGCCGATGGGCATGCTCAATGCCAGGGAGATCGCCGGTGCCAGCCCGCGGCTGGGCGGACTGATCATGGGCACCTCGGACCTGGCCAAGGATCTTCAGGCCAGCCACACCCGCAAGCGCCTGCCGCTGATCACCAGCCTTGGCCTGTGCCTGTTGGCGGCGCGTGCCCACCGCCTGCCGATTCTCGACGGCGTCTATCTCGACCTCGAGGATGACGAGGGCTTTGCCGCGTCATGCCATCAGGGTGGCCAGCTCGGCTTCGACGGCAAGACCCTGATTCACCCCAAGACCATCGCGGCGGCCAATGCTGCGTTCACGCCGTCGGAGGCCGATGTCGCCTCATCGCGCCGGATCATCGAGGCCCATGCCCAGGCGACCCGGGAAGGCCGCGGCGTGGTCGTGCTCGACGGCATGCTGATCGAGAATCTCCATGTCGAGAACGCCCGCCGTCTGGCAACCCTGGCCGACCTGATTGTCGAATTGGAGCAGCAGCGCTCGGCCGCCGCTTAGCGCGATTTCTGATCCGTCAAAAGTGTCAATGTTAATGAAATAAATTTAATACTTGGCGTCTGATCAGATGAGACAATAGAGCGCAGCTGATTTACCTGACTCAACGCCTGATAGGGGATAATACCTAGCGGATCGTCCGTAGCCTGCTGACTGGCCCCGTCCACTGGCGCCGTCCACTGCCAGTGCCTGGCCCGTCCGCCGTTGCGGACATCGATCACGCTCAACGAGGTCCCCCATGGCACTCACCACCGTCGCAATTCTTGCCGGTCTCGGCGTCGCCACCTGTTTTCTGGTTCTTTGCGCCGGCCTGTGGCTGGTTCCTGGCGGACCGGGCAAGTCCTGACCGAAGACTTCAAAATGCGACGGGTCGGTCGGTGACGCGCGGTGCTGTCGCGCCACGGCCGGCCCCATTCGCCGGATCCGATTCGCCCGATCGGCGGCCATTCCACCGCCGTGACCGAAAAAGCGCCCTCAAGGCACCGCTTGATTCAGGGCCGGCCCGCAGCTGATTTCCGCCTCCGCCCGCCCGTCCCGGATTCCGCCTGAACAGCGATTGCGGACGTAGCGGCTTTTCGCGTTCGCGACATCCGCCCGGCAAGGGGCCGCAATCTCGCCATATTGGCCGCCTAATCAAGGTCGCCATACTGCGACGCGTGCCTTTTCGCACAAGATATGGTAGAAGCCTGGCAGCGTCGCCATATCGATGGATAAGGGCGGATCAATTCGGGGCAGTGTAGGCGTATGGCTGGCCATTCCCAGTTCAAAAACATCATGCATCGCAAGGGCGCCCAGGACGCCCGGCGTGCCAAGGCATTCAACAAGCTGGCGCGCGAGATCACGGTCGCGGCAAAATCGGGACTGCCCGACCCGGCGGCCAATCCGCGCCTGCGCGCCGCGATTCAGGCTGCGCGCCAGCAGAATATGGCGCGCGACCGCATCGACCGCGCGATCAGCAGCGGCACCGCGGGCGGTGACGGCGCGGTCTACGAAGAGGTCCGCTACGAGGGCTATGGTCCCGGCGGGGTCGCGCTGATCGTCGAGGCGCTGACCGACAACCGCAACCGTACCGCCGCGGATATCCGGTCGGCCTTCACCAAGCATGGCGGCGCGCTCGGCGAGACCAATTCGGTCAGCTTCCTGTTCAAGCGAGTCGGCGCCATTGCTTTTCCGGCCGTGGTTGCCGGCGCCGATGCGATGTTCGAGGCCGCCCTGGACGCCGGCGCCGAGAATGTCGAGTCCGATGATGCCGGCCATGAAGTGACCACCTCGGTGGAAGATTTCGCCGGCGTGCGCGACGCGCTGGAACAGCGGTTCGGGGTACCGGACTCCGCGCGGCTGACCTGGCGGGCACTGACCCTCAACCGGGTCGAGGGCGATGCTGCGGCGACGTTGCTCAAGCTGCTCGACCAACTCGACGACAACGACGACGTCCAGACCGTCGAAGGCAACTTCGAGATTCCGGACGAGGTCATGGACGGCCTGACCGCTTGAACGCCTGAAGTTCGGGAGGGGGTTTTGCCAATCGCCGTCATGCCGAGGGACTCCGATTCCAGGGCGCCGCTGCGGCTGATCGGCCTCGATCCGGGCCTGCGCCATACCGGCTGGGGCATCATCGAGGTCAGCGGCAACCGGCTGTCCTATGTCGCCGACGGCGCGATTCACTCCGATGGCGACGGCTCTCTGGCGCTGCGCCTGTGCCAGCTCCACGACGGCTTGAGCGAAGTCCTGGTGCGTTACCGCCCCAACGAGGCGGCGGTGGAGGAAACCTTCGTCAACAAGAACGCCGCATCGACGCTCAAGCTCGGCCATGCCCGCGCGATCGCCCTGCTGGTTCCGGCCCAGGCGGGGCTGGGCGTGGCGGAGTATTCCGCCAACCTGGTCAAGAAATCGGTGGTCGGCGCCGGCCACGCCGATAAGACCCAGGTTCAGATGATGGTGCGGGTCCTGCTGCCGGGCTGCCAGCTCTCCAGTGCCGATGCCGCCGACGCGCTCGCGGTCGCGATCTGCCACGCTCACCACCGGGCGACCCGGCAATTGTGGAAAGCCCCCAAGCCCTCTGCGGAGACGCCGCCATGATTGCCAAGCTGACCGGGCGGGTCGACAGCACGGGTGCCGACTTCGCGGTGATCGATGTCGGCGGCGTCGGCTATCTGGTATTCTGCTCGGCCAGGACGCTGGGCAATCTGGGGGCCGCCGGTGCCGCGGTGTCGCTGCTGATCGATACCCATGTCCGCGAGGATCACATCCATCTCTACGGCTTCGCCGACCCTGGCGAGCGCACCTGGTTCCGGCTGCTGACCACGGTTCAGGGCGTCGGAACCAAGGTGGCACTGGCGGTCCTGTCGGTGCTGGGACCGGAGCAGTTGGTTCGTGCGATCGCCGCCCAGGACAGACACGCGCTCAGCCGCGCCGACGGCGTCGGGCCGAAGCTGGCGCTGCGCATTCTTACTGAATTGAAAGACAAGGCGGCCGGGTTGATGTTGGGGCCGCCGCCACGCCCCGGCAACCCGGTTACCGAACCGCCGCCGGGGGTCAGCGGTGCCGCGGTGGACGCGGTTTCTGCCCTGGTCAATCTCGGTTACGGCCGCTCGGAGGCGTTCGGCGCTGTCACCGCGGCCGGGCGATCGGCTGGCGAGGCCGCAACCGTGCAGGACCTGATCCGGCTCGGCCTCAAGGAGCTGGCGCCCAAGGAGCTTAGGTCGTGACCGCGCTTGGCCCTCCCGACCGCCTGGTCGAGCGCGCCTTCGAACCGGGCGACGGTGCCGAGATTTCGATCCGGCCGCTGACCCTCGCGGAATTCGTCGGCCAGGCGCAGCTGCGGGAAAACCTGGCGGTCTTCATCGCGGCGGCGCGGTCCCGCGCCGAAGCCCTCGACCATGTCCTGTTTCATGGCCCCCCCGGATTGGGCAAAACCACCCTGGCGCAGATCGTCGCGCGAGAACTCGGGGTTGGATTCCGCGCGACCTCCGGCCCGGTGATCGCGCGTGCCGGCGATCTGGCGGCGCTGCTGACCAATCTGCAGCCGCGCGATGTATTGTTCATCGACGAGATTCACCGGCTCAACCCGGCGGTCGAGGAAATCCTTTACCCGGCGATGGAGGATTTCCAGCTTGACTTGATCATCGGCGAGGGTCCGGCGGCGCGCTCGATCCGGATCGATCTGCCGCCGTTCACCCTGGTCGGAGCGACCACCCGCTCCGGTCTGATCACCCGGCCGCTGCGCGAGCGCTTCGGGATTCCCTTGCGCCTGCAGTTCTACACCCCCGCCGAATTGGAGCGCATCGTCGGCCGCGCCGCCGGTGTGCTCGGGCTGTCGATCACCCGCGACGGTGCCGCGGAAATTGCTCGCCGCGCCCGTGGCACCCCGCGGATTGCCGGCCGGCTGCTGCGCCGGGTCCGGGATTTTGCCGCGGTCGCCGGCCTGGCCGAGGTCGATGCCGCCGCCGCCGATGCCGGCCTGACCCGACTGGAGGTCGACGCCCTCGGGCTCGATGCCATGGACCGCCGTTATCTCGGTTGCCTGGCGCGCAATTATGGCGGCGGTCCGGCCGGGGTCGAGACCCTGGCGGCGGCGCTGTCGGAGCAGCGCGACGTGCTGGAAGAGGTGATCGAGCCCTATCTGCTGCAGCAGGGCTTTTTGCAGCGCACGCCGCGCGGCCGGATGCTGACCGTGCATGGGTTCCGGTATCTCGGGCTACCGCCGCCCGCCTCGCCCCAGATGGACCTGTTGGAACGCCTGGCCCCGGTCGCCGAGCCGGAGGAGACCGAAGATGCCTGATGGCACCGCTTCGCCCGCCGCCGCAGTTCACCACCGGTGGACAGTACGGGTCTATTACGAAGACACCGACGCTGGCGGCATCGTTTACTACGCCAACTACCTGCGCTTTGCCGAGCGCGCGCGCACCGAAATGCTGCGCACCATCGGGGTCGAGCAATCCGCATTGTGCGCCGCAACCGGTGTGACATTCGCGGTACTGCAATGCGAGATCGCGTTCGTGGCCCCTGCCCGGCTCGACGACCTCCTTGAAGTCGCGACCCGAATCACCGATATCGGCGGCGCCTCGCTGACCATGAATCAGACGATCCGCCGCGGCGAAAGAGATCTGGTGCGCGCCACGGTCAAGGTGGTCTGCCTCAACCAGGATGGCCGGCCAGCGCGGCTGCCGGCGGCGGTGCGGGTGGCGGTGGCCGGGCTCATCGTGACCTCTGAGAAGGCCGGAACGGAGACTTGAAGAATATGGAACAGTCGATGCTCGATGCGGCCCAAGTGGGCGGCGCTCTGGTCAGACACCACGATCTGTCGCTGATCGGCCTGTTCCTCCAGGCCGATATCATCGTCAAGGTGGTGCTGCTGATGCTGCTCGGCGCCTCGCTGTGGTGCTGGGCGATCATCTTTGAGAAGGTCCTGAGGCTGCGCCGGCTCAACGCCAGTGCCGCCGAATTCGAGGATTTCTTCTGGGGCGGCGGCTCGCTCGATACCCTCTACGACAAACTGGGACCCAACCCGCCGGACCCGATGTCGGCAACCTTTGCCGCAGCGATGCGCGAATGGCGCCACACGTCCGAGCGCGGCCCGGTCCGGGAAGACCATATCAAGGCCAGCCTGCAGCAGCGGATCGAGCGTGTCATGTCGGTGACCATCGGCCGCGAGATGGCCGCGGCCGAACGCAACATGACCTTCCTGGCCTCGGTCGGCTCAACCGCGCCGTTCATCGGCCTGTTCGGCACGGTCTGGGGCATCATGAACAGCTTCACCGCGATCGCCAACACCAACAACACCAACCTGGCGGTGGTCGCCCCCGGCATCGCCGAGGCACTGTTCGCCACCGCGTTCGGGCTGATCGCGGCGATTCCGGCGGTGGTTGCCTATAACAAGTTCTCCAGCGATCTCGGCCGCTACGCCGACCGGCTGGATGCGTTCTCGGACGAGTTTTCGTCGATTCTGTCGCGTCATCTGGAAGAGCGGACCTGACGCCATGGCGATGCAACTGGCCGGCCGTCCCAACCGCTCGCGCTCCCGGCGCCGGGTCTATCGGAGCATGAGCGAGATCAACGTCACGCCGTTCGTTGACGTTATGCTGGTGCTGCTGATCGTGTTCATGGTCGCCGCCCCGCTGCTTTCGGTCGGCGTGCCGGTCGATCTGCCCAAGGCCACCGCAAAGCCGCTGACCGCGGACAAGGAGCCGCTGTTCGTCACGGTCAAGCCTGACGGCCGGGTCTATATCCAGGAGAGCGAAGTCGAGATTGCCAACCTGGTGCCGATGCTGGTCGGCATCACCGGCACCAACCCCGATGCCCGCATCCTGGTGCGCGGCGATCGCAAGATTGCCTATGGCCGCATCCTCGAGGTGATGGCGGCGATCAGCATGGGCGGGTTCAAGAAGGTCGGCCTGGTCGCCGAACTGCCGACCCCGGTCGCCGCCGCGGCCGTCCCGATGCCTGCCAAGCCTGGAGTGCGGTGACGCCATGCGCGAAGGTCTGACCTTCTCGGCAATCCTGCATTTCGCGGTCCTGGTGCTCGCGATCTTTGTGCTGCCGCGGTCCGACCGCACGCTCGATCTGCCGACCATGGCGATTCCGATCGATATCGTAGAACTGGGCAAGGTCAGCAATGCCAAGATCGGCGACGGTGCTCCCGCCGCGCCGAGCCCGCCGCCCCGGCCGATCGCAAAGCCGGAGCCGCCAACGCCAGCGCCGCCCCCGCCACCGGCCCCGCAGGCGGAGCCCCAGCCGGCCCAAAAGCCCCCCGCCCCGCACACCCCCGATCCGCCACCGGTGGCCGCGGAGCCGTCATTGCCACGTGCGCCCGAACCGCCGCCGCGACGGGTCGCCGAGCCGCCCAAAGCGGCACCGCCGCCGCCGCCGGCTGACGACGACGCTGACGCCGAGCCCACCGAGGTCGCCGAAGCACCGCGGCCCTCGCACAAGCCGAAACCGCCCAAGCCCGAACAGGTCGCGGCGGCCGCTCCGGAGCCGGCGAAGCCGGCGGTCTCGACCCCGCCGGCCAAGCCGACGGCGCCAACTCCCCCGGCCAAACCGACAGCACCGGCACAGACGGCCAAGCCAGCCAAACCGGCCGAGACACCCACCCACACCGACCCCCTGGCCGCGGTGTTACAGAACGTCGCCAAGCTGCGCCAGCAGCCGTCGGCGGCGCAGCAGCAGGCTTCGGCCGGTGATGGCAGCCATTCGGCTCCCGGCGCCGGCTCCTACAAGTTGTCGATGACGGACGAGGATGCCATCCGCCGCGCCGTCGGCCGCTGTTGGAACGTCGATTCCGGGTCGCGCAACGCCAAGGACCTGGTGGTCGAGATCAAGGTCGAGGTCGGCCCCGATCGGGTGGTCCGGGCCGCCCGCGTCGTTGACCTGCCCCGCATGGGTCAGGATCCGCTGTTCCGCTCCGCCGCGGAACGCGCGGTGCGGGCCGTGCTCAACCCCGCATGCAACCCGCTGCCCCTGCCGCCACATGACTACGAGAAGTGGCGCGACATCACTTTTACCTTCAATCCCAGGGATATGCTTTGACCATGATCCCCCGCTCCCCTCGTTCGTTCCCGCTTCTGCGCCTCGCCAGCGGCCTCTTGGGTCTGTTCGCCCTGGCTGCCGCTGCCGGCCCGGCCCAAGCGGAACTGCGCATCGAATTGACCCGCGGCGTCGTCGAACCGATGCCAATTGCGGTGTCCAATTTCTTCGCCGAAGGGTCCGCCGAGAGTCAGACCGGACGCGATCTTGCCCGCGTGATCTCGGCCAATCTGGAGCGCTCCGGCCTGTTCCGGCCGCTTGACCAGCGCGCCTTCATCCAGGACCCGGCGGCGCTGCGCAATCAACCGCGCTTCGCCGACTGGCGGGTGTTGAACGCCCAGGCCTTGGTTTCCGGCGCGGTCTCGGTGGAGACCGACGGCCGTCTGCGGGTCGAATTCCGGCTGTGGGACGTATTCGCCGAGAGCCAGACCGACGGACTGGCCTATTTCACCGCCCGCGAAAACTGGCGGCGCATCGCCCATATCATCTCCGACCGCATCTACAAGCGGATAACCGGCGAGGACGGCTATTTCGATACCCGGATCGTCTATATCGCCGAAATGCCGGGCAGCGGTGGCCGCACCAACCCGCGCGGTAAACGCCTGGCGATCATGGATCAGGACGGCGAGAACAATAAGTTTCTGTCAGATGCCAGCGTACTGGTGTTGACGCCGCGCTTCTCGCCGACCGCCAACGACATCACCTATCTCGCCTATTTCAACAATCGGCCGCGGGTCTATCTGTTCAACATCGACAGCGGTCGCCAGGAAGTGTTGGGCGACTTTCCCGGCATGACCTTTGCGCCGCGCTTTTCGCCCGATGGCAATAAGGTGATCATGAGCCTGGCGCTCGACGGCAATAGCAATATCTACACGCTCGACCTGCGCACCCGCCACCAGACCCGGCTGACCGACAGTACGGCGATCGATACCTCCCCGTGTTATTCGCCTGATGGGGCTCGGATCGTCTTCGAATCCGACCGTGGCGGTTCTCAACAGCTCTACATGATGAACGCCGACGGCAGCGGTGTACAGCGGATCAGCTTCGGCCAGGGCCACTATGCCTCGCCGGTGTGGTCGCCGCGGGGCGACTGGATCGCGTTCACCCGGATCGCCGGCGGCCGTTTCGGGATCGGGGTGATCCGGCCGGACGGTTCGGGCGAACGCCTGCTCAGCGAGGCGTTCCACATCGAAGGCCCGACCTGGGCACCGAATGGGCGTGTCTTGATGTATTTCAAGGAAACGCCGACCACCGACGGTAAGGGACGGCGGGCGCAGCTCTTCACCATTGATCTCAACGGCCGTAATGAACGGCGCGTCAATACGCCGGCCGGGGCGTCCGACCCGGCATGGTCACCCTTGATTCCCTAAGGGGGGTCCTCTATTTTCCGCCGCGCACGATCGATGCTGGACACTGCGCGGCTGGGAGCGTTGCCCTAAGCCGGGGCTGGCGGGCAACGTCGTCGTTCGTCTCCCAATTCCAGCCAGCGCCCACAGTGTCGTTTCAGGGGGTTAACATGCGTCTCAAGGTACTCAGTCTGCTCGCCGTCGCCTTTTTGATGACGGCCTGCGCCGATGACGGTTCGAAGAACGCCGCCGCCAGCGGTGCCAACGGCAACGGCACCACGGTCCAGCCGGTCGGCTCGGGCAGCCTGCCGCGTCCGGGCAGCCAGGAGGACCTCGCGGTCAATGTCGGCGATCGCGTGTTCTTCGCCACCGACCGGACCGATCTGTCGCCGGAAGCGCGCCGCACGCTCGATGGCCAGGCTCATTGGCTGCAGAACTATGGCGCGGTCACGATCACCGTCGAAGGCCACGCCGACGAGCGCGGCACCCGGGAATACAACCTGGCGCTCGGTAACCGGCGCGCCATCGCGGTGAAGAACTATCTGGTCGCGCTCGGCATCAATCCGTCGCGCATCACCAGCATCAGCTATGGCAAGGAGCGTCCCTCGGTCCTCGGCTCCGACGAGGCGGCCTGGGCGCAGAACCGGCGCGGCGTCACCGTGGTGAATTGACCAGGACGGCGGGCCGGTCCGCCGCCCCCTGAATACTGCCGCCGTCCCGCGATACCCGGTGGGCTCCGCATCCCGGAGCCCACCGGGGCTTTACCGGAATCCTCCCCGGCCCCAGGCCGGAGAGGGTCGGGGCGCCGACGGGAGATCAGCCCCCCAAGCGCCGGTTTGGTTCATCCGCCGCCGTGGGCGCCACGAGGTGCATAAGGGCCACGGGGCGCATACGGACCACGAGGTGCATAGGGACCACGAGGTGCAAAAGGAATGCGCGCGATGCCGAAAGCTCTGCGACCGATCAACCTCATTCAGTTGGTGAACCGAAACCTGGTTGGCGCAGCGGCGCTGGTCGTGATGACGGTGGCCGCGCAAGCACAATCAATCGATTTCAATGATCTGACGATCAGGATCAATCGCCTGGAAGACACCGTGGCGACGCTCAATCGCAAAGTCTACCAGGGCGATTCGGGCGGCGGCGGTGCCGTCGAAGGGTTGGCGCCGCCCCAGGCCGCGGACCTCGTGGTGCGGGTGCAGCGGCTGGAGCGGGCAATCCAGGAATTGACCGGCAAGTACGAAGAGACCGGATTCGGGATCAACCAGGTCAAAGACCGGCTCGACCGATTGTCCAGTGACGTGGATTTTCGGCTCTCGCACCTCGAAGGCCATAGCCCGTCGAGCTCCGGCGATGCGGTCGGCCGCCCGGCCCCGCCGTCGGCACCGCCAGCGCCGACCACACACCTCAACGATCGCCAATCTGCAGCAGCGGTCGGAGCGTTGACCGGAGGCGTCAGCCGCCCCACCAGCCCTCCGCCGCCCCGGCCGAGCAGCAGTCAAGGCGCTTCGGCACCGGCCAGTATTGCCAACGGCAATGCCACAGAGCAATACAATCAGGCCTTCGCGCTGCTTCGCCAGGCCGATTATGACCGGGCCGAACAGGCGTTGAGCGCGTTCGTCAAGCAGAACAAGGACAATCCGCTCGCCGGCAACGCCCAGTATTGGCTTGGTGAAACCTATTATGTGCGGGGCAAGTACAATGAAGCCGCGGTTGCCTTCGCCGAAGGCTTTCAGAAATATCCCAAGAACTCCAAGGCTGCCGACAATCTGCTGAAGCTCGGCATGTCTTTGGCTCAGATCAATCAAACCAAGGACGCCTGCGCGGTATTCGGCCAACTCGCCAGCCAGATCCCGGACGCCCCGAGCAGCCTGAAAAAGCGGGCCGAACAGGAACGCGCCCGGTTGAAGTGCTCGTAAGCGCCCCGAACGCCGACGGCGCTGCGGCGGTCGAGCCGAATGCCTTTGCCGCGGTGATGACCCGGCTCGGCCGCTTCGAGCAACGGCCGCGGCTCGCGGCAGCGGTTTCCGGGGGGGCAGATAGCCTGGCCCTGGTGCTATTGCTGCACGGCTGGGCCAGGGACCGCGAGGGCGCGGTCACCGCGGTCACGGTCGACCACGGTCTGCGCCCGGACAGCGCCGAAGAAGCCCGCCGGGTCGGCGCTTGGCTGGCGCTGCGGGGCATTTCCCATCGGATCCTGACCTGGTGCGGCCCCAAGCCGGTCTCCGGTATCCAGGCCGCCGCGCGGGCCGCACGCTATCGCCTGCTGTTCGAGTATTGCCGGGACTCCGGCATTCTCCATCTCGCGGTTGCCCACCACCTCGAAGACCAGGCAGAGACCCTGCTGATGCGGCTCGCCCATGGCAGCGGGGTCGACGGTCTGGCGGCAATGGCGACGGTGCGGGAGCGGGGCCCGGTGCGGCTGATCCGCCCGCTGCTCGACCAGCCCAAGGCGCGGCTTGCCGCCACCTGCCGCGCCGCCGGCTTGCCCTGGCTCGACGATCCGTCCAACCGAAACCCGGATTTTGCCCGCGGGCGTCTGCGCGGGGCGGCCGTGGCGCTGGGCCGCGAGGGCCTGACCGCCGCCACCTTGGGCCGGACTGCACGGCGGGCGGGACACAGCCGCGCCGCGCTCGACCGCGCGACCGCGGCCCTGCTCGGCCGTGTCGTCACGCTTTATCCCGAGGGCTGGCTGCGTCTGGCCGCCGCCTGGCGCAGCGCACCGGAGGAGATCGCCCTGCGGGCGCTCGGCGCCTGCCTGGCCTGCATCGGCGGCTCCGCCCATCCACCGCGCCGGGACCCGCTCGAGCGGCTGGCCCAGGCGCTGCGCCGCGACCTCGTTGGAGCACAGACCCTGGCAGGGTGCCGCATCGTGCCCGCGCGTGCCGGCTGGCTGATCGTGCGCGAGCCCGCGGCCGTGCGCGAGGTGCTCCCGCTGGCCTCCGGCGCGCAATCATTGCGCTGGGATCGCCGGTTCGAACTGTCATGGGATCCGCACCGGGTCGCAGCCGGCACGGTGATCGCCCGGCTCGGCGAGTCGCGCCGATCAGCCCTGCGCCCGGCCGCTGTCGGCGAGACGATCGCCGCATTGCCCGGCGCGGTCCGCCCGAGCTTGCCGGCGCTTTGGAATGATTCTACCTTGATCGACCTGCCGGATTTCGGCCGAGCCGGCACCGACGGGGAGCCGGCGTCCGTCGCCCGGTTCACCCCGACGCGAGTTTTAACGAACCCCAGCTTCGTAGTTGTTTAACCGCGCGGCGGGATTATTTAAGCTATGTGGCGAACCCATGATCGATCACGGCGACGCCGGGATGATTCTTGACGCACCATGAAAGGCTTCGACCGTGAACAATTTCGGTAAGAATCTGGCGCTGTGGATCATCATCGGCTTGCTGCTGGTGGCTTTGTTCAATCTGTTTCAGACGTCATCGACCCGCAGCCCCCAGACCACGATCCCCTTCAGCGAGTTCCTCGCCGATGTCGAGCGCGGCCAGGTCTCCGATGTCACCATCAAAGGCAACCAGGTCAGCGGTCACTTCACCGACGGCCGTTCGTTCAGCACCTTCACCCCGGCCGACGCCAATCTGGTCGATCGCCTGACCCAGAAGGGTGTGCGCATCTCCGCGCTGCCCGACGACAGCAACGTGCCCTCGCTATTCAGTGTCCTGCTCAGCTGGTTCCCGATGCTGCTGCTGATCGGCGTCTGGATATTCTTCATGCGCCAGATGCAGTCGGGCGGCGGCAAGGCGATGGGCTTCGGCAAATCGCGGGCACGCTTGCTGACCGAAAAGGTCGGGCGGATCACCTTTGACGATGTCGCCGGCATCGACGAGGCCAAGCAGGAACTCGAGGAGATCGTCGAGTTCCTCAAGGATCCGCAGAAATTCCAGCGGCTGGGCGGCAAGATTCCCAAAGGCGTGCTGCTGATCGGCCCGCCCGGCACCGGTAAGACGCTGACCGCGCGCGCGGTCGCCGGCGAAGCCAATGTGCCCTTCTTCACCATCTCCGGCTCGGATTTTGTCGAGATGTTCGTCGGCGTCGGGGCTTCCCGCGTCCGCGATATGTTTGAGCAGGGCAAGAAGAACGCCCCTTGCATCATCTTCATCGACGAAATCGATGCGGTCGGCCGCCATCGCGGTGCCGGGCTCGGCGGCGGCAACGACGAGCGCGAGCAGACGCTCAACCAGCTGCTGGTCGAGATGGATGGCTTCGAGGCCAATGAGGGCGTGATTCTGATCGCCGCGACCAACCGCCCGGACGTGCTCGACCCGGCCCTGTTGCGGCCGGGTCGCTTCGACCGCCAGGTCGTGGTGCCCAATCCCGACGTGCTCGGTCGCGAGAAAATTCTCAAGGTCCACATGCGCAAGGTGCCGCTGGCCCCTGATGTCGATCCCAAGATCATCGCCCGCGGCACTCCTGGGTTTTCCGGCGCCGACCTCGCCAATCTGGTCAACGAGGGTGCGCTGCTGGCGGCACGCCTGGGTAAACGTGTCGTCGGCATGGCGGAATTCGAAAATGCCAAGGACAAGGTGATGATGGGCGCCGAGCGTCGCTCGATGGTGATGTCGGACGAGGAAAAGAAGCTGACCGCCTATCACGAAGGCGGCCATGCCATCGTCGCCATCCACTGCACCGAGAGCGATCCCGTCCACAAGGCGACCATCATTCCACGCGGCCGGGCGCTGGGCATGGTCATGCAGTTGCCCGAGGGCGACCGGTTGTCGATGACCAAGGCCAAGCTTCTCGCCGACCTTGCGGTACTGTTCGGCGGGCGCATTGCCGAGGACCTGATTTTCGGCGCCGAACGGATCACGACCGGCGCGTCCTCCGACATCAAGCGGGCGACCGAGATTGCCCGGCGCATGGTCACCGAATGGGGCATGAGCGACCAGCTCGGGCCGTTGCTGTACGGCGAGCCGACCCAGGAGGTCTTCCTTGGCCATTCGGTTACGCAGCATAAGAACATGTCGGATCATACCGCCCAGCGGGTCGATGAAGAGGTCCGGCGGGTGATCGACGAGTCCTACCAGCGTGCGCGCAAAATCCTCACCGACAACCTTCACCAACTCCACGCGCTGGCCAAAGGGCTGCTCGAATACGAAACCCTGAGCGGCGAAGAGATCAATACCCTGCTGCGCGGCGACCCGATCATCCGGACCGAGAAGCCGGATCCGGCCCCGCCGAAGCAGCCGACCACCCCGGGCCGACGGGCCTCGGTGCCGACCACCGGCACGCGCGGCGACTCCGGTGGTCTCGACCCGGAGCCGCAAGGTACCTGATCGGGTCCCTGCGCGATTGCGGCGGCAGTCCCCGTCGGCACCCCCTGACGAACCTGCATTGATCCTTGCTCTGGCGCCGCGGAACGCGGCGCCAGACTCGTTTTCGGAGGCTCGCTCTGCCTCTTTCCAAACCGCCAATTCGTTCCATTTTATCAAGCCGAGAGTACAGGCCTTCCGAACTTCGGACCCGGCGGATGCGTTTAGATGATCGGACGCGGCGATTTTGATATCGTGGGATAATTGGGATTTTCTGATGCCGCGCCCTCGAGTGAAGCGGTTAGCCGCGGTGTCGCCATGCCGGATACTATTGGCGTTTGGCGGTGGGCTGATTTTGGCCATTCTGCTTTTGGCCCCTCTGGATGTCTGGCAGCAGCGCCGGGATACCCTGGACAGCGCCGGCGATAACTTGGCAAATCTTAGCCGCGCTTTTGCCGACGAGATCGATCAGATATTTTTTTCTACAGACATTGTGCTTCAGAAGATCGGACAAGCCATCGGCCAAGCGGCCGCCGATGACCGGACCGCGACGGCGCGTCGGATCGTCGCAGAGTCTCAGGCGATGATCTCCCTTCTGCCAGTGACCGAGTTCGTGGTCGTCGGTGCCGACGGCACGCTCCTGGCAAGCACCAGCGGAGACCACGGCGCGGCGGAGCGGGCTGCGCACCGGGATCAGGGCAAGGCCCTGCTCGACCAGCTGCGGAATGATATCGGCGACGCTCCAGAGATCGCTGGCCCGACCCGCGAGGCCGGTGAAGCAAACTGGTCGCTACCGGTCCTTCGACGCATCGCAACGCCGGCCGGCGACTTTGCCGGGATTGTCGTAGCCAAGCTCAACCTTGATTATTTTGTTCATAAGTTCAGGCGGATCAAGCTCAGCGACGGCAGTGCACTCACACTGCTGCGGGGCGACGGTTTGCTGCTGTCCCGCTACCCCGCGGTCGATGCGCTGATCGGCCGCTCCTTTGCCCACACCGATTTGTTCGATGATCATTTGCCGACCGCGTCGGAAGGCACCTTTCAAACGACCAGTCCGGTCGACCAGGCGCCCCGGCTGGTCAGCTACGCCGCGCTCCCGCGCCATCGGCTGGTGGTTGTCCTCTCCGTCGACGAACACACCCTGCTGCTGCCTTGGCGCCAGCAATCCCTCCGCGTTGCCTTGATCGCGATTGCGGCATCCGCCGCGATCGGCTGGCTGACGGTCTTCGTGACCGGACAGGTCCGCTTGCGCGAAAACGCCCGCGACGCTCTGCTCGACAGCTTGGAGAAGCTGCGGCGCGCGGAATCGCGCTATCGTCAGGTGATCGATTCGACCAGCGAGGGCTACTGGCTGATCGACCCCGATACCGGCCTGACCCTGGAGGTCAATGATGCATTGTGCCGGATGTTGGGCTGCCGCCGCGATGAATTGGTCGGACATTCGCCGTTCGAATTCGCCAATGCCTGGAACGCCAAAACGCTGCGCGAGCAGATGTCGGGCGTTCTGTCGGCCGACCACCGCAGCTACGAGGTCACGCTGACCCGCAAGGACGGCTCGGCCGTAGCGACCCAGTTCAATGCCACGACCTTGCGCGAGACCGACGGCACCCCGGCCGCCGCCTTTGCCCTGGTGACCGACATTTCCGGTCGAGCTCGCTACGAGGAGGCCCTGGTCCAGGCCCGCATCGCCGCGGAGCGGGCCAACCTCGCCAAGTCCGAATTCCTTGCGACCATGAGCCACGAGCTGCGCACCCCTTTGAACGTGATCATGGGATTCTCCGAGTTAATTCGAGATCAGCATCTCGATGGCCGGCAGATCGGCCGCGCCGGAGAATATGCCGGCGATATCCTCGAGGCGGGCCGGCATTTGCTCGATTTGATCACCGACATCCTGGATATCGCCAAGATCGAGTCCGGGCGCATGGATATCGAGCCGGTCTGGTCGGATCTCCCCCACGTCATCGATGCCGCCCTGCGCCTGTGCAGCGAACGGGCCAAGGTCCACCGGGTCGAGCTTCGGGCGCAATTGGCTCCGAAGCTGCCGCCGATCTGGGCCGACGGCAGGGCGATCCGCCAGATCCTGTTCAACCTTTTGTCGAACTCCATCAAATTCACTCCAGCGGGCGGGCGGATCACGGTCGATGCCAGCGTCCGCGACAACGGCGCCGTCGTGCTATCGGTGGCCGATACCGGTTGCGGCATCCCGGCGACCAAGCTGTCGTCGGTCTTCCAGCCCTTCGAGCAGGCGGACAACCGGTTCAACCGTGCCGCCGGCGGGACCGGGCTCGGCTTGTCTCTGGTCAAAGGACTGGTGGAACTCCACGGCGGCACGGTGGCGATCGTCAGCGCCCCTGGCCAGGGGACCCGAGTCACCCTGACTTTTCCCGCTCCGACCGCGGCGACAGCCGCCAAATCGAGTTCGAAATCCGCTGCAGCGGTTGCCGCCGGCTGACCGCCCGCCGGAGAGTCATTTGCCCCGCGTGCCACTTGCCAGACGCGGCGACATCGACGCATTCTCGGCCCAGCCCCTCGACCCGGAGGTTCCGCCGATGTTGAAGACCGCCCAGAGCCGCCGCGGCATCGTCACCGCACCCCACCATCTGGCCGCGCAATCCGGGCTGGCGGTGCTGCGCGAGGGCGGCAACGCCGTCGAGGCCATGGTTGCCGCCGCCGCCACCATCGCCGTGGTCTATCCGCACATGACCAGCATTGGCGGCGATGCCTTCTGGCTGATCGCGGAACCGGGCCGGGAGCCGGTGGCAATCGAGGCCTGCGGGGGTGCCGGGCGGCTGGTCAGCCGGGACTACTATCGCAGCCGCGGCTATGACGCGATCCCGCGCCGCGGCGCCCTTGCCGCCAATACCGTCGCCGGGACCCTGTCCGGCTGGGGCACAGCACTGGCGCAGGCGGCCGCCTGGGGTGGCGGTCTGCCGCTTTCCCGCCTGCTTGAGGATGCCATCCACTATGCCGGGCATGGCATGGCGGTCAGCGACAGCCAGGTCGCCTTCACCCAAGCCAAACGCGCCGAAGACCTCGACCGGGTGCCGGGTTTCGTCGAGGCCTTCGTGCCGGGCGGCGAATTGCCCAAGCCGGGGAGTCTCTTCCGCCAACCGGCCCTGGCCCGGACCCTGGCGCGTATCGCCGAGGTCGGTCCTGACGACTTTTACCGCGGCGGGTTATCCCGTGCGATCGCCGCCGACCTGGCCCGCGCCGGCAGCCCGTTGGTGCTCGAGGATTTGGCCGGGTTCCGGGCGCGGGTGGTCGAGCCATTATCGGTGCGGGTCGGCGATGCCATGGTGTGGAACCTGCCGCCGCCGACCCAGGGACTGGCCTCGCTGATCATCCTGGCGCTGTTCGACCGCCTGGCGGCCGGCGAAGCCGACGGCTTCGCCCATCTCCATGGCCTTGTCGAAGCAACCAAGCGCGCCTATCTGATCCGCGACCGGGTGGTCGCCGATCCGGCCTATATGACCGTGGACCCGCGCAGCTTCCTCGCCTCGGAACGGCTCGATGCTTTGGCCGCGAAGATCGACCCGGCCCGCGCCCTGCCCTGGCCCCACGGCGGCGGGCCGGAAGACACCATCTGGATGGGCGCCATCGATGCCGAGGGCCGCGCCGTCAGCTTTATCCAGAGCATTTTCTGGGAGTTCGGCTCCGGCGTGATGCTGGAAGACACCGGGATTCTGTGGCAGAATCGCGGCAGCAGTTTCTCCCTGGAGGCGGACGCGGTTAACCCGCTGGAGCCAGGCCGCAAACCGTTCCACACCCTCAACCCGGCACTCGCCCGGTTCGACGACGGCCGGGTGCTGGCCTATGGCTGCATGGGCGGCGAGGGCCAGCCCCAAACCCAGGCCGCGGTGTTTTCCCGCTACGCCCGGTTCGGCCAGCCGCTGCAATCCGCGGTCACGGCCCCCCGCTGGCTGCTTGGCCGGACCTGGGGCGCCGACAGCACCACCCTCAAGCTGGAAGACCGCTTCGACCCCGCCGTGGTCGCGCAACTGCGCGCCGCCGGCCACGTCGTCGAACTGGTTGCTCCCTTCACCGACATGATGGGCCACGCCGGCGCCGCGCTCCGCCGCCCCGACGGCACCCTGGAAGCCGCCGCCGACCCTCGCGCCAACGGCACCGTCGCGGCGTGGTGACCTCAGCCGCTCCCCAGCGGGGAGACGCTTCCACATCGGTTGGCCCGAATGATCCGCCGGCATGCCGCGTCCAGGCCGCCCGAGGTCGGGGCCCTCGCGGCCCTTTTTTTGAGCGGCGGTAGCGCCTATCTGCGGCAGGGGCCCTGCCGACCGCCGTGGTTCCGGACTGCGCTTCCGCCATTTCAAAATTTGACCCCATCCTTCGGCGATCGTTGCGGCGGGGCAGGACCCTGCGGGGCTCTTCTTGCTTTTTGCGCCCTTTGCCCCGGCACGGATTGCAGGTCGAGTCCGGGAGGGTTACCTTCTTAAGAAAGCTAAAAGAAGTGCGGGCGGGAATGGCCGCGGGAGGATGGGACGATGGCGCTGGCGGCGATCAGGCTCGACGACAAATATGCGCTGGAGTCCGGTCGGGTCTTCATGACCGGAACCCAGGCGCTGGTGCGGTTGCCGATGATGCAGCGGCGGCGCGACCTGGCCCGCGGGCTGAATACGGCGTGCTTTATTTCCGGCTATCGCGGTTCGCCGATGGGCGGGCTCGACCAGGCGCTGTGGCAGGCACGCCCTTTCCTCGACCGCCACCACATCCGTTTCCAGCCCGGCGTCAACGAAGAACTGGCGGCCACCTCGATCTGGGGCAGCCAGCAGGTCGGACTGTTCCCCGGCGCGACCTACGACGGCGTCTTCGCCATGTGGTACGGCAAGGGGCCCGGGGTCGATCGTTCGGGCGATGTTTTCAAGCACGCCAATTTCGCCGGCTCGTCACGCCATGGCGGCGTGCTGGTGCTGGCCGGCGACGACCATGCCTGCAAATCCTCGACCGTGCCGCACCAGTCCGAGCACGCCTTCATGCATGCCATGATCCCGGTGATCAATCCGTCGGGGGTCCAGGAAATTCTGGAAACCGGCATGCTCGGCTGGGCGATGTCGCGCTATTCCGGCTGCTGGATCGCGATGAAGACGATCGCCGAGACCATGGACAGCTCGGCCTCGGTGTCGATCGATCCCGAACGTTTCCATTACGTCCTGCCCGAAGGCGTGGTCCTGCCGCCGGGCGGACTGAACATCCGCTGGCCCGACCCGCCGCTGGAGCAGGAAGAGCGGCTGATGCGCTCCAAGCTCTATGCGGCACTCGCCTTCGCCCGCGCCAACCAGCTCGACCGGGTGGTGATCGCCAGCCCGCGGCCGCGGTTCGGGATCATCACCGCCGGCAAGTCCTATCTCGATGTCCGCCAGGCGCTCGACGAGTTGGAGATCTCGGAGACGCGCGCTGCCGAACTCGGCCTCACGGTCTATAAAGTGATGATGACCTGGCCCTTGGAACGCGACGGCGCCCGCCATTTCGCCGAGGGTCTGGAAGAGATCCTGGTGGTCGAGGAGAAGCGCGCGGTCATCGAAAACCAGCTGAAGGAACAGCTCTACAATTGGCACGCCGAGGTCCGGCCGCGGGTGATCGGCAAATTCGACGAGACCGGAGCCTGGATCTTGCCTTCGACCGGCGAGCTGTCGCCGGCCCAGATCGCGGTGGTGATCGGCCGCCGGCTGCTGCGCTTCCAGGAGGATGCGCGGATCGCCGAGCGGGTCGCATTCCTGGAGGCGCGGGAGACCGAGAAGGCGCACCCGCTGCGGGTGGCGCGTCGGCCATCCTATTGCCCGGGCTGCCCGCACAACACCTCGACCGTGGTGCCGGAGGGCAGCCGCGCCCTGGGCGGCATCGGCTGCCACTATATGGCGACCTGGATGGACCGCCGCACCGAGACCTTTTCCCAGATGGGCGGCGAAGGTGCCGCCTGGATCGGCCAGGCGGCCTTTACCGAGACACCCCACGTGTTCGCCAATCTCGGCGACGGCACCTATTTCCACTCCGGCAGCCTGGCGATCCGTGCCGCGATCGCCGCCGGCGTCAACATCACTTACAAGCTGCTCTACAATGACGCGGTCGCGATGACCGGCGGCCAGCCGCTCGACGGCAGCCTGACGGTCGCCCAGCTGACCCGGCAATTGGCCGCCGAGGGCATCGCGCGGATCGCCCTGGTCAGCGATCAGCCGGAGCAATTCGGCCCGGACTCCGGACTGGCCCCCTTCACCACCATCGACCACCGCGACGACCTGGAGCAGGTCCAGCGCGCGCTGCGCGAGGTCCGCGGCGTCTCGGCACTGGTCTATGTCCAGACCTGTGCCGCCGAGAAACGCCGGCGGCGCAAGCGCGGCCGGATGGTCGATCCGCCGCAGCGGGTGATCATCAACGAGCAGGTCTGCGAGGGCTGCGGCGACTGTTCCAAGAAATCCAACTGCCTGTCGGTGGTTCCGGTCGACACCGAGTTCGGCCGCAAGCGAAGGATCGACCAATCCTCGTGCAACAAGGATTTTTCCTGCATCAAGGGGTTTTGCCCTAGCTTCGTCACCGTGCTGGGCGGAGCCTTGCGCAAGCCCAGAGCCGCCGAGCCGCTCGCCGCCGGTACCGAAGACCTGGCCGAGCCGGCCTTGCCGACGCTCGAAAGGCCCTACGGGATCTACGTCACCGGGGTCGGCGGCACCGGGGTGGTCACGATCGGCGCCC
Organism: Azospirillum sp.; assembly: GCA_016124535.1. Taxonomy (GTDB): domain Bacteria; phylum Pseudomonadota; class Alphaproteobacteria; order Azospirillales; family Azospirillaceae; genus RI-112. The sequence continues at coordinate 1,518 of WGNK01000070.1, read as the reverse complement.
TGCTCGGGATGGCCGCCCATCTTGAAGGCAAGGGCTGCGCCGTGCTCGACATGACCGGCCTGGCGCAAAAAGGCGGGGCGGTGACCAGCCATATCCGCATCGCCGCCACGCCGGACGACATCCACGCGGTGCGGGTCGCCGCCGGTGGCGCCCGGGTGGTGCTCGGCTGCGACCTGGTGGTGGCCGCACAGGGCGACGCGCTGTCCAAGATGGCGCCCGGACGCACCCGCGCCGTGATCAACCGCTTCGAGACGATCACCGCCGAGTTTACCCGCAACGCCGATTTCCGGATTCCGGGCGATCTCCTGCTCGAAGACATCCGCGCGGCCTGCGGCCGCGACGGCGTCACCGCACTCGACGCCACCCGGCTGGCCACCGCACTGCTCGGCGATTCGATCGCGGCCAATTTGTTCATGCTGGGCGTCGCCTGGCAGCAGGGCCTGATCCCGTTGTCGCGCCAGGCGATCCTGCGCGCGATCGAGATCAACGGCGCCGCGGTCCGGCTCAATACCGAGGCGTTCCAATGGGGCCGCCGGGCCGCCGACAACCTGGCCGCGGTCGAAGCGGCGGCGGCCAAAGCGATTCCCATCGACACCACCGCCCTGCCCCACCGCCAGCCGTCCCGGACCCTGGATGAGGCAATCGACCGCCGGGTTCAGGTCTTGACCGCCTACCAGGACGCGGCCTATGCCGATCGCTACCGCGCCGTGGTCGAGCGGGTGCGCCGCGCCGAGGCCGCATTGGCGCCCGGCCGCTCCGGCCTTGCAGAAGCGGTGGTCCGCTACGCCTTCAAGCTGATGGCCTACAAGGACGAATACGAGGTCGCCCGGCTCTACAGCGATGGCGCGTTCCAGGCCCAATTGGCGGAGAGCTTCGAGGGTGATTATCGCCTCGAAGTCCATTTGGCGCCGCCCCTCCTGGCCAGGCCCGACCCGGTCACCGGCGAACCGCGCAAGGTCACCTTCGGGCCCTGGGTATTCCGATTGTTCGGCCCGCTGGCCCGGCTCAAGGGGCTGCGCGGCAGCTGGCTCGACCCGTTCGGCTACACCGCGGAGCGGCGCCAGGAACGCCGGTTGATCGAGGATTACCAGGCGACGGTCGAGACTCTGGTCGCCGGCCTGACCCCGGACAACCATCGGTTGGCGGTCGAAATCGCGTCCCTGCCCGAACAAATCCGCGGCTTCGGTCCAGTCAAGCAACGTCATCTCGCGGCGGTGAGCGCCCAGGAAAAAGCCCTGCTGGACGCCTTCGACCACCCCGAACGCCGCCCGCTCGCCGCGGAGTAAGCGCTTACGCCGTCGTTGCCGGCGCCGCGGCGGTCAATTTGGCGCGGCGGTCAATTTGGGCTGGGGGGGCTGCCGGCGCCGTCTTCGCCCGCCTTGTATCTCTCAGTTGCCGGCCGGCGCTGAACCGGCGAGGCTGACGGTGGACGGGAGCCCGCGTCCCCCTGGGGTGTTTGAGCCCGTGAGTGAGCACGGCGCCCCGTCCACCGGTTCCCCAAGGAGCCCGAACAGTCGG
>WGNK01000007.1 GCA_016124535.1 Azospirillum sp. | reverse complement strand
TCTACCCAATAGGCCTCAAGGTATCCGACGCCGAAATGGACGCCATCGCCCTGACCACCGACGAATTCCACCCCGAGTGGAATTATTCCATCTCGCCCCGAAAACGAGAGTGAAGTGGTTATTGCCGGGAGGGTCCTTATCTCCCCTGCCGCTTGACATGAGCGATCCGGTGGTTAGCGTATCGCCATGAACCCAGATACCGATTTGCCTCGGGCTGGCACCGCGCACCGCCGAAGTCGAGATACCGGCCGGTGGCAGGCCTGGTACCGGCTGATTGCTTTCTGCTGCGCCGGATTGATCGGCCTCGGGCTGGCCGATGCCGCCGAAACGGCCCACGCGGTGAACGTGCGGTTCGGCCGCCACAATGACCGTGTCCGCATCGTCATCGATCTGACCGCCTCGGTTGCCTTCGAGGTGATCCGCGCCGAGGACGGACGCCAACTCGCCATCGCCCTGCCCGAAACGGTTTGGGACACCACACGACGACGGAGCATCACCAAGCTGGCGCCGCTCACCGGCTATGTCTTTCGCCCGTCCGAGGGGCAAACTGCGGCGCGACTCGAACTCACTACGGACGGGCCGGTGACGGTGGTCGATGCCCGGCCGTTGACCCCCGATCGCGGCAACAAGTACCACCGCATCGTGGTTGACCTGACCGCCGCTCCGGAGCGGACCAAGGCGGCGGGCGAGACGCCGGCGGAGGCAACACCGCTCCCCCTCAGTCCGGTCTCCGGCGGTGCCTTGGTGGCCGGCCAGGACCTGCCGCTGCCGGGGGCCAAACCGCCGGCGCCGTCCGGCCCCGGCGCCGCGCTGCCATTGGCTCTGGCCGAATCCGCTGCCGCGTCAGCACGCAGCGGCGACATCGCCGCCCAGCTCGAGATGGGCGCGCGCATCCTGGATCCGAAGAGCGGCTCCCACGACATGGCCGAGGCGCTGAAGTGGTTCCGCAAGGCCGCCGACAATGGCAGCGCGATTGGCGCCTACAATGTCGGGCAGTTCTACCGCAACGGCTTGGGCGTCAAACAGGACGATGCGCTTGCCGCCTTCTGGTACGGCGAGGCCGCCCGTTCCGGCTTTGCCCCGGCGCAGCTCAATCTCGGGATCATGGAGCTGCGCGGCATCGGCGTTGAACCGGATGCGACCAAGGGTCTGGAATTGATCCAGAATGCCGCCGCCCAAGGCCACCTGCAGGCCAAACAACTGCTTGACCGCATCCGCGCCTACGGCCCCGAGGACGCTTTCAAGAGTTCCCGCGGCGCACGCTGACCGGGCGCACACTCCAGGCCTCTGCACGAGCACCCGGGGCCCGCGGTATCGCCGCGGATAAGGCGCTTACGCCCCCACCTGGACGGCTTGACCGCTTCCAGCGCTACCGGCCCGACCCGTCGTTTCCCGGAAAGCTGGCGGAGGAATACTGCCCCCGGCGGGGCGGCCCGTCGCTTTGGCGCTCATACCACCAATTGCCGATCATGGCACCGGCCACCGCGCCGACCAGCGTCGCGGCACTGCCACCCAGCAGCGCATGCAGGCCGACCGCACCACCGAGGATGCCGATTGCCACCGCCAATGCCTGATCTGGCGTCATGCCGAGAAAATGGGACGACTCAAGCGGCAACTGCGCCGGCTGGGCCAGACGCTGCTGGGCCGCCGCCGTAAGCGGGATCAAGGCGATCAAAGCCACGATCAGCAACTTGCGCATGCCCGCTGCCTCTCCTCTCCCTGGCGCACGAGGATTTCCCGACCCGCGACGCCGGTAGCGCGCGCGGTGGTGACGGCCTGTTGATAACATGCACAGCATTCAAGTCAAAGGCGCAATCGGTCCGGAATACGCGGCCGGAGCGGCGAGCCCCTGAACGGAACCGCAAACCCAGTGCCATCACGGCCTGCCATGGATTAGGATATCTCCCGCGCCGAGCAATTGATGGCCTGGAGGGACACCCCAACATGAACAAGAACCAGTTTCGCTGGGATGATCCGCTGCTGCTTGACGATCTGTTGAGCGAGGACGAGCGCCAGGTCCGCGACGCCGCCGCCGCCTATGCCCAGGACAAGCTGCTGCCGCGCGCGGTCGAAGCCAACCGGCATGAAATCTTCCATCGCGAGATCATGACCGAGTTGGGCGCGCTGGGCTTCCTGGGCGCGACCGTCCCCGAGGAATACGGCGGTGCCGGCGCCAGCTATGTCTGCTATGGCCTGATCGCGCGGGAGATCGAACGGGTCGATTCCGGCTATCGCTCGGCGATGAGCGTGCAATCCTCGCTGGTCATGTACCCGATCCATGCCTATGGCAGCGAAGAGCAGCGCCGCCGTTACCTGCCGCACCTGGCGACCGGCGACCGGGTCGGCTGCTTCGGTCTGACCGAACCTGACGCCGGCTCCGATCCCGGATCGATGCGCAGCCGTGCGAAGGCGGTCGCCGGCGGCTGGCGGCTTTCCGGCACCAAGACCTGGATCACCAATTCCCCGATCGCCGACGTCTTCGTGGTCTGGGCCAAGACCGAAGACGGGGTGATCCGGGGCTTCTTGCTCGATCGCGGCATGGACGGCCTGTCCGCGCCTAAAATCGAGGGCAAATTCTCCCTGCGGGCCTCAACCACCGGCGAAATCGTGATGGACGAGGTATTCGTCCCCGAGGCCAATCTGTTGCCGGGGGTGCAAGGGCTCAAGGGGCCGTTCGGCTGCCTGACCCGCGCCCGCTACGGCATTTCCTGGGGCGCCATGGGCGCCGCCGAATGCTGCTGGCATGCCGCCCGGCAGTATACCCTGGACCGCAAGCAGTTTGGCCGGCCGCTCGCCCACACCCAGCTGGTTCAGTGGAAACTCGCCAATATGCAGACCGAGATCACGCTGGGGCTGCATGCCTGTTTGCGCCTCGGGCGCCTGTTCGACCAGGGCAAGCTGGCGCCGGAGATGGTCAGCCTGCTGAAGCGCAACAATTGCGGCAAGGCATTGGAGATCGCCCGCACCGCCCGCGACATGCATGGCGGCAACGGCATCGCCGACGAATTCCACGTCATCCGCCACCTTCTGAACCTGGAGGCGGTCAATACCTACGAAGGAACCCACGACATCCACGCCCTGATCCTCGGTCGCGCCCAGACCGGCCTCAGCGCATTCGGCGGCTGAGCGCCGTGATCGGGCGGCGGCGGCTGAATTCAGGCTTTGTTAAGCATGCTCGGAGATTCTGACGCAGCCCGGCGGGAGGCCGGGCGATCGCCGGAGACATCGCCGTTGTCGTCGCCAACGTCAGAAGACCAAGTTGTCAGGCGTTCCAGAGCGCCGCGCCGGCCGATTGCGGTGGCGCTGCACGCGACGCCCAGCGGGTCCGGAAGCGGGGCCTCGCCGCGGGTGGTCGCCAGCGGTCGCGGTGCGGTCGCCGAGCAGATCCTCCAGTTGGCATTCGCCAACGAGGTCAAGGTTCGCGAGGATGCCGACCTCGCGGAGATCCTTGCGGCGGTCGATATCGATAGTGAGATTCCGGTCGAGGCGGCGGTCGCCGTCGCCGAAATTCTCGCCCGCATCTATCGCGCCAATGCCGCCGCCGCGGATCCTCCGCCCTGCGAGCCCGGGCGATGACGGATCCAGCACCTGCCAGGCCGGCCGGAATTGCCGCAGCAATCGAGTGCGTGGTCCAGGCCGTGACCGAGGCCGGTCGCGCGGCCGAGGCGGGTGCCGTGGTCGATCTGGCCGGGCTGGACCGGCGCGCTGCCGGGCTTTGCGCCGAGATCACCCAGTTGGAGCCGGCGAGTGCCCGCAGCTTGCTGCCCGACCTCGAACGCCTGATTGCCGCGCTCGATGCGCTGGCGGATGCCCTGGGCCGTCAGGTGGGGCCCAGCGATCATGCCAGCCGGCGCAGCCGTGCCGTCGGCGCCTATGGCCGGACCGCCGTCGCGACGCCGGCGAAATCGGACTCGTGAGCCGCCGCCCCATGATGGAGCCTCGGTGACCGCGACCGCCCTCGAACTCAGCGACTATTTGCGCTTTTTCGCCGCGCTGGTGTTTGTGCTGGCGTTGATCGGGCTCGCCGGCTGGCTGGCCCGCCGCTATGGTCTGGGTGGAACCCTGACCGGCCCGGCCGCCGCGCGGCGACGGCTGGGCGTCATCGAGGCCCTGCCGCTCGACGCCCGTCGCCGCCTGGTTCTGGTTCGGCGTGACCAGGTCGAACACCTGCTGCTGCTAGGCCCCAACGATGACGTGGTGATCGAAGCCGGCATTCCCGCCGCGGACCCCCAGGCACAACCCGCCGGCGTCGAACAAGGGAGAACCGGATGATCCGGAATGCCGTGATGCGCCGCCGGACGATCGGGGGCATGGCCGCGCTTCTGGTCCTGGGGCTGGTCTTGGGGCTGGCGGCGGCGGTTGCCGGACCGGCGGCAGCGCAGAGCGTGACGCTCGACCTCGGCGGCACCGGCGGCTCCACCACCGGCCGGATCGTTCAGCTGATCGGCCTGACCACGGTGCTGACCCTGGCGCCGTCGATCCTGATCATGATGACCAGCTTCACCCGCATCGTGATCGTGCTGTCGTTCCTGCGCACCGCCCTTGGCCTGCAGCAGTCGCCGCCCAATACCGTGATGATCAGCCTGGCGCTGTTCCTGACCTTCTTCATCATGACGCCGGTGTTCCAGAAATCCTACACCGACGGCATCCAGCCGCTGATCAACGAGGAGATCGACGAGATCGAGGCGTTCCGCCGGGCGGTGGCGCCGTTCCACAGCTTCATGCTGGCCCACACCGCAAAGCACGAGTTGGAGCTGTTTATCGAGATCGGCAAGGTCCCACCGCTGTCCGATCCCAGTGCCCTGCCCCTTCAGGTGCTGATCCCGGCTTTCATGATCTCGGAGATCAAGCGGGCGTTCGAGATGGGCTTCCTGATCTTCCTGCCGTTCCTGATCATCGACATGGTGGTGGCGTCGATCCTGATGTCGATGGGTATGATGATGCTGCCGCCAACCCTGATCGCGATCCCGTTCAAGGTGATCTATTTCGTGCTGGTCGATGGTTGGTATCTGATCGCCGGCAGCCTGGTTAAGAGCTACACCACCGGCGCACCTTAGCGGCCGCTCCGCCCACGCGCCTAATCGGCGAGATGATGCGAGGGCTGGCCGATGATCGCGAGGAATTCGCGGCGGGTCGACGGATCGCTGCGAAACGCCCCGAGCATCCGGCTGGTCACCATGGTCACGCCGGGTTTGTGAACCCCCCGCGTGGTCATGCACTGGTGCGAGGCCTCGACCACCACGGCGACGCCCTCGGGCTGCAGCACCTGGTCGATCGCATTGGCGATCTGGGCGGTCATCTTCTCCTGGATCTGCAGACGTCGCGAATAGGCTTCGACCAAGCGGGCGAGCTTGCTGATGCCGACCACCCGGCTCTTGGGCAAATAGGCGACATGGGCCTTGCCGATGATCGGCACCATATGGTGCTCGCAATAGGATTCCAGCCGGATATCCTTGAGTACGACCATCTCGTCGTAGCCTTCGACTTCCTCGAAGGTGCGGGCGAGCACCTCGACCGGATCGACCTGGTAACCGGCGTAGAATTCTTCGTAGGCGCGCGCCACCCGCTCCGGAGTACCGCGCAAGCCTTCGCGGCTCGGATCGTCGCCGGCCCAGCGGATCAGGGTGCGAACCGCCTCCTCCGCTTCAGCGCGGGATGGGCGCCCGTTTACGGCGGGTGCTGGCCGGGGCGCTGTCGGGCCCGAGACGACGTTGTCAACTGCGGTCGACTTGGATGCGGTCACCGCTTCCCCTTTCCCAAACAGCCTTGGCGACGGGCTTGTGGCGTGGCGATCGGCTGACAGTTCTTCAGAAAAACGCGCAACCGCCCGGTCCGCGCCCGCAGGCTGGGGGAAATCTCCGGCTGGTCGCTGGAGGCATCTTTTTGATTCTGCACCGATCGATCGCGATTATCGAGTCGTCGTAGCGGGTTTTCCCCGGCCCTTTCAACCACAATCGCGCTGCGGCCATCGTCGGTCGGCTCAGTTGAGCTGAACCGCCTGGTGCGGACTGTCGAGCGAAAATGCCGGGATCGCTACGTCGAAGGCCTCGCCGCGCTGATTGACCATGCTGTAGGTGCCGACCATGATCCCGGACGGCGCCGAAAGCGGGGTGCCGCTGGTGTATTCAAAGGCATCGCCCGGCTCCAGGACCGGCTGTTCGCCGACCACGCCCGGCCCTCTGACCTCCTGGACCCGGCCGAAACTGTCGGTGATCCGCCAGTAGCGGCTGCGCAACTGGACGCTTTCGCGGCTGCCGTTCTCGATCCGAACGTGGTACGCCCAGACGAAATGGTTCTCCCGCGGCGACGATTGGTCGGCGAGGAAAATCGGCTCGACCGTCACCCGGATGGAGTTGGTCTCGGAGCTGTACATGATGCGTGTCCTGCCGTCGGCGGACGCCGATCCCCAGACCTGCGTCGTTCCGCCGCGATGAATTATATCGCTGCGACGCCCGCTGTCCATAACCCTGAGCCTGGCCGCCCCGCCCCGGGCGAGCCAGCGGCATAGTTCGGGACGGCAAAAAAAGAGGCGGCCCCGAAGAACCGCCCCCATCGACAACCCCCTTCCCCTCGTGGGGAAAGGGGTCTTTTCGAGTCTTAGAAGTCCATGTCGCCCATGCCGCCCATGCCGCCGCCGGGCATCGCCGGGGGAGCCTTTTTCTCGGGCTTCTCGGCAACCATCGCTTCGGTGGTGATCAGCAGGCCGGCCACCGAGGCGGCGTCCTGCAGGGCGGTGCGCACGACCTTGGTCGGATCGATGATGCCGGCCTTGAACATGTCGACGAACTGACCGCTCTGGGCATCGTAGCCGAAGCCGCGATCCTTCTGGTCGGTCAGCTTGCCGACAATGATCGAACCGTCGGCACCGGCATTGATCGCGATCTGCCGGGTCGGCGCCTGGAGCGCACGGCGGACGATGTCGATGCCGTGGCGCTGGTCGTCGTCGGCCGGCTTCAGAGCGTCGAGCGCGTTCGAGGCGTAGAGCAGGGCCACGCCGCCACCAGCGACGATGCCTTCCTCGACCGCAGCGCGGGTGGCGTGCATGGCATCGTCAACCCGGTCCTTACGCTCCTTCACCTCGATTTCGGTCGCCCCGCCGACGCGGATCACCGCAACGCCGCCGGCCAGCTTGGCCAGCCGCTCCTGCAGCTTTTCGCGATCGTAGTCCGAGGTGGTCTCTTCGACCTGCTGACGGATCTGGGTGCAACGCGCCTCGATGTCGGCTTTGGCGCCGGCGCCGTCGACGATCGTGGTGTTGTCCTTGTTGATCTGGACCTTCTTGGCGGTGCCCAGCATGTCGAGCGTGACGCTCTCCAGCTTGATGCCCAAGTCTTCGGAGATCACCTGGCCGCCGGTCAGGATCGCCATGTCTTCCAGCATCGCCTTGCGCCGATCGCCGAAGCCGGGCGCCTTGACCGCTGCGACCTTGAGCCCGCCGCGCAGCTTGTTGACCACGAGCGTGGCCAGCGCCTCGCCTTCGACGTCTTCCGAGACGATCAGCAGCGGGCGGCTCGACTGCACCACCGACTCCAGAACCGGCAGCAGTGCCTGCAGGCCCGACAGCTTCTTCTCATGGAGCAGGATGTAGGGATTCTCCAGCTCGCAGGTCATCTTCTCGGCATTGGTGACGAAGTACGGCGACAGATAGCCGCGGTCGAACTGCATGCCTTCGACGACATCCAGCTCGGTCTCCAGCGACTTCGCCTCCTCGATCGTGATCACGCCCTCGTTGCCGACCTTCTCCATCGCCTCGGCGATCATCTTGCCGATCTCGGCTTCGCCGTTGGCAGAGATGGTGCCGACCTGGGCGATCTCCGCATTGGTCGAAACCTTGCGCGAGACCGACTTGATGTCGGCGACAACGGCGGCCACGGCAAGATCGATGCCGCGCTTCAGGTCCATCGGGTTCATGCCCGCGGCAACCGCCTTGACGCCCTCGCGAACGATGATCTGGGCCAACAGGGTCGCGGTGGTGGTGCCGTCGCCGGCCAGGTCGTTGGTCTTGGAGGCGACCTCGCGCACCATCTGCGCGCCCATGTTTTCGAACCGGTCGGCCAGTTCGATTTCCTTGGCGACGGTGACGCCGTCCTTGGTAATGCGCGGCGCGCCGAACGACTTTTCGAGCACGACGTTGCGACCCTTCGGACCCAACGTTACCTTGACCGCATCGGCCAGAATGTCGATGCCGCGCAGCATACGGGTGCGGGCGTCGCCACTGAATTTTACGTCCTTGGCAGCCATGTGTCGAATTCCTGCTCTATCGGAAATGGATGGAAAGTATTGGGCGTCTTAAGTTCAGGCGGCCTTGGCGGCGACGCCTTCGTCCTCGATGATGCCCATGATGTCGGATTCCTTCATGATCAGGTATTCGACACCATCGATCTTCACTTCGGTTCCCGACCATTTGCCGAACAGGATGCGATCACCGGGCTTCACGTCGAGCGGCTGGACCTTGCCGGCCTCATCGCGGGCGCCGGGGCCGGCGGCGATGATCTTGCCTTCCATCGGCTTTTCTTTGGCGGTATCGGGAATGATGATCCCGCCCTTGGTCTTCTGGTCGGATTCCAGGCGCTGAACCACGACGCGGTCATGGAGCGGACGGAACTTCATTGCTGTGACTCCTCCAAACACTTGAACGGGACCCCTTGGTGCGGGTCGCCTCTGTCGGCTGCAACTCCGGGCGGGCGCTTGCTAGCACTCCGGCCCGGTGAGTGCCAGCTATCTAATGATCGGTCGCTCGGCTTTCAAGAGAATTTTCGCCGAGACTGGCAGCAGTCTCGGCGCCATGCTGCTAAATAACTGATATGATAGAGATTTTTCTTGCCGGAAATGCTGACCACAGGCAAGCTGTAACAAATTCAAGAAACTGAGGAGCCGTCGCCGCGGGCCCACGCCGAATATCAGGAGACCGACCATGGCGAACCTGCGCTTGCAACTGAAGGACTATCGGCTGACCCTGGCTGAAATCCTTTATCACCTGCCGGACCATCCGGGTGTGCTGCAAAGCTATGTCTGGCAGGACCTGGACCTGGCGCCCGAGTATCCCGTCCTGCGCAGGTTCCTCGAATTCTGGCAGCGCAACTTGGATGGCAGGCTCCATTCGGTGGTGCTCGCAACCAACCGCCTGATCACCCCCGCCGAATTTCGCTTCGCCGAGGCCAGCTTCGCCCTGCATTGAGCGTCGCGCCGCACTGAGCGTCGTGCCGCATTCGGCATTGCGCTGTACTGGGCATCGCGCTGTGGTGGCCGACGCCCGTGGCGGACTTCGCCCTCGGCCGGCCGGAATGCTGCTCCGGACCGGCCGGGGACCTTCCGATCCTCGGCAGTGCCCCCTGCCCGAGGTTATGGCATTCTTGCGGTTTCCGAGGCCGGGCCACGGCGACAACGGCTGACCACCGAGGGCGCCTGCCGCCGGCCCGACCGATGAGCCAATCCTATTCAGCCCTTATTAACCTGTTTCTTTTCCAATCGGGCGGATCTGGTGATCCCCATCTGGAGACGGGTCGAATGCGTGCAGCGGTGCTGCTGTTGGCGGGCGGGGTGGCCCTGGGCGGAACGGCGTTGTCGGGTTGCGGCGACGGCGGCGCCAATTTCGCCACCATCGGCGGCGGCATCGCCACCTCCACCCTGGTGTTCGGGGCAACCAAGAAGCTGCCGCCCGATTTCATCGCCTCGTGGGTGACCGGCCGGGACTGCAGCATCGTCAGCTTCGACCAGACCGGCCACTACTGCCCGCCGAATATCGTCGTCGACCGCTCCAGTCTCTATTGCTACCGCACCCTGGCCGGCGTCGATTGCCACCAGACGCCCGACCCCTATCAAAACGGCAATACCGCGCTGGCCAGCCCGCCACCGCTGAGGGTCGAGCAGTAGCGGGGAGCATCGCCGGGGACTCATGCCTGAATCCGCTCGGCCAGGGCCGCGTCCTCGATCCGCAGCCGGTGCCACAGCAGGCCGAGATTGAGCACCGAGAACAGCGCCGCCAGGCGCCACTGGCCAAACGCCAGCGGCAGTGCCGCAATCTCCGCGATGACGATCAGGTAATTGGGGTGGCGGCACCAGCGATAGGGGCCACGCCGGACCAGCGGCACTGCCGGCAGCGTGATTACCCGTGTCGTCCAATAGCGTCCCAGCGTCGCGATCACCCACAGCCGGGCGATCTGAAGTGCCAGGCAGAATCCGAGCAACCACCAGGTGACCGGCGCCGCTGCCGGAGTCAGGAGAAACAGGGCGGCGAGCCAGCCACCATGGAGCAGGATGAACAGCGGATAATGGGCGGCACCGACCTCGCGGGCGCCGGCCGCGAGCAGGCGTCTGGTATTGCGTCGCGCCCACGCCAGTTCACCCAGGCGCTGGCCGGCGACCGCCAGCACCACGGCCTGGGGCAACCCGATCACAGCTCGGCCAACACGAACCCCGCGGAAAAGCCGGGTCCGAGCGCGGTCATCAAGTGGCGGCCCCGGGCACCGCTGGCCATCCGGCGCTCCAGCACGAACATCACGGTTGCGGCGGACATATTACCATAGTCACGCAAGACCTCCCAAGCCTCCGCGAAGCCCTCGCGGCACGGCGCCAGCGCCTCTTCCAGAGCGGCCAGCACCTTAACCCCGCCGGGGTGGCAGACCGTGCCTGCCAGGTCGCCGACCGTCAAATCATGGCGCGCCAGCATGGCATCGGCGGCTGGCCGCATCCGGCGGCGGACCAGATTGGGGATGTCCTGGCTGAAGATCACGCCAAAGCCATCGGGTTCGACCCTCCAGCCCATGACATCGCGGGTGCCGGGCCAGGTGTGCTCTCCCCATCCGGCGAGCGCCGGCGACCGCTCATCGCCGGTGTCAGCCCGAATGATCGCGGCGGCGGCACCGTCGGAAAACAGCGCGGTGGCAACGATGTTGGTCGGCGTCAATTCGTCGTGCTGGACCGCCAGCGTACACAGTTCGATCACCAGAAGCAGTACATTGGCGCCGGGCATGGCGCGTGCCATCATCCCGGCGCGGGCAAGCCCCAGCACGCCGCCGCCGCAACCCAGCCCGAAGATCGGCAGCCGTGCGGTGTCGGGGCGCATGCCCATCCGTTCGATCAGGCGCGAGTCGAGACTGGGCGTCGCGATGCCGGTGCTCGACACCACCACGATGGCGTCGATCTCGCGGGCGCTGAGAGCCGCACGGTCGAGGCACGCGCAGGTCACCTGCTCCAGAAGATCGACCGCGGCATCGAGATAAGCCGCATTCTTTTCCGGCCAGCTGCGCGGGGTCATGTACCACTCCAGCGGCCGGCAGCCGTAGCGGGTGAGAATTCCGGCGTTGCTGTAGACCGGGGCCAGGCGCTCGAAATCGCGCATACGGTGGGCAAACACCTGGCGCGCCGCGTCCTGCGTCATAGTCTGGGCAAAGCGGTAGGGCGGCACCGCGGTGGCGAGGGAGATCAATCTTGGCAAGTCGCTCATGGCCAGGGACGATAGGGCAGCCCTGAGCGCCGACCCAGCAATTTTCTTGGCAAGAGCGGCCCCGCTGTATCACAATCCGGAGAGTTCGCTTTCGCAGGGATCCGTGACCGTGCCCCCTCCCCCCGAGAGCCCGCCGCCGACCGACGCCAAAGAACCGACCGCAGCGCCGCTGACGGCGGACTCGGTCATCCCGCCGGCGCCGGCCCGATCGAGCCACCATAGTCACCAGCTGGGCATGGCGTCGCGTCTGCGCGCTTATTTTCTGGCCGGGGTCCTGGTTACCGCCCCGATTGCGATCACCATCTACCTGGCCTGGGTGATCGTCGAGCTGATTGACAACACCGTCAGTACGCTGATCCCGGCCCCGTACAATGCCGGTCAATACCTGCCGTTCACCGTGCCCGGTCTGGGCGTGCTGTTCGTGCTGGTAGCGTTGACCGTGATCGGCATGTTCACCGCCGGCTATGTCGGCAAGCTGGTGGTGCGGATCGGCGAAAGCATTGTCGAACGCATGCCGGTGGTGCGCAGCATCTACGGTGCGCTCAAGCAGATTTTCGTCACCGTGCTGGCCAATAAATCGACCGCGTTCCGCGAGGTCGTGCTGTTGGAATATCCGCGGCTCGGCGTTTGGTCGCTGGGCTTCATCACCGGCCCGCCGCTGCGTCAGATTCAGGAGCTGACCTGCGAGGAGGTGGTCAACGTCTTCATCCCGACCACGCCCAACCCGACCTCGGGCTATCTGCTGTTCGTCCCGCGCAAGGATATGATCCCGCTTGATATGACCATCGAAGAGGGGCTCAAGATGCTGATTTCCGGCGGCATCGTATTGCCGCCGGAACGTCCCCGCCGGCTTCCGGACCCGCCGGCGCCGACGGCGGATCCCACCGCCGCGCCACCGCCGGAACCGCGGCGACCGCGAAGCCGGAAGAAGCAGCCAGTCTAGCCCGCGGCACGACACCCGCAGTATCCCCCCATGCCGCCCCAGGACAGGGCCGGGCACTGGCAATTGCCATGGTGCCATATACATCAGTCTGTCAGAGGCACCATAAGACCCGAGCTGCCGATTGCGCAAAGACCGGACCGCCCGAGCGGCAAATCGATGATCCGCGGCGTGGCTGTGCGGTGGATTGAATCGCCCGTCCTCGGGTTGCCGTATAAACTGTCGGCCCGAGCTGGTGGCGATTCGTTGAGAGGGGTTTCACGATGGCGGATGCCGAGATCGCGCGTAAAGAACTCCTCGGCCTCTTCCGTGATCACCACGCTTATCTGGCCGGCCGCTCCAACGGGCGGCGGTTGCACAAGGTCGGCCTCGACGTCCATGGTTTCGAGCTGAACCGCATCTCGCTGCGCGATGCTCGCCTGCCCGGCCTGATCGCCACCGGCGCCAAACTGGTCGAATGCGATTTTTCGCTGTCGGACCTGTTCGCGGCGAATTTTTCTCAGGCCGATCTCTCCGGCAGCCGCTTCGTCAGGGCCGACATCAAGGGCGCGCGCTTCGTCAACGCAGTTCTGCGCAAGGCGGATTTCTTCGGCGCCGATATGCGGCCGGGCCAGCTGATCAAGAGTGGCGGCAAGACCCAGCAGGTCGCGAATTTCGAAGGCGCCGACCTCGATGAGGCGGAGTTTTCGGAAACCCAGATGCGGGCGGCCAATCTTGCCGTCGCGTCGGCCCGCGGCGCCCAGTTCCGCGATGCCACGATGAACCAGGTCAATCTGACCGGAGCCGATCTGCGCGGCGCCAACCTGACCTCGGCCAAGCTCAAAGGCGCCACCCTCAACGGCGCCCGGCTCGAAGGTGCGGTTCTCGCCGGCGCGGACCTGCGCGATACCGTGATGCGCAACGTCGATCTCTCGCGTTGCGATCTGACCGGGGCCAATCTGACCGGCGCCGTCTACCGCGCCTCGGACAAGCCCCTGCCCGACCAGGTCAGCACCCTGATCCGCGACCATAACGAATGGATCCGCACCAGCGGCGGCGGCGGCAAACGCGGCGATTTCTCGGGCATGTCCCTGACCGATCTGGATCTCTCCGGCGCCGACCTCAGCGGCGCCGTGCTCAGCGGTGCCGATCTCAGCCGCAGCACCCTGGTCGGCGCGCTGCTGATGCTGGCCGATTTGAGTGGCGCCAAGCTGGTCGGCACCAATTTCAACAGCGCCGTGCTCAACGGCGCCAATCTGGCCAGCGCAGATCTGACCGATGCCCGCCTGCGCAATACCGAACTCCAGCCGCTCGACCTGCTCGACGCCGACCGCCGACCGACCGGCCGCCTGGTCCCGGTCAAGCTGACCGGCGCGCTGATGGTCGGCACCGACCTCTCCGGCGCGGTATGCCGCGACGTCGACGTGACCGGTGTCACCGCCCGCAACCTGCGCATGCCCAGTCATGAGCTGCCGCTGCCCGCTGGCAGCGGGAACTGCAACGGCCATGGCAAATGATCGAATCGTGCTGGCGCCTGGTCAGCCCGCCCCTTTGACCGCCAGGCCCGTGTCCGGCGAGGGCGTTCGGCGATCCGGTTCCCGCGCCGTGCGGCGGCCCGCCAAGAAACCGCTCGCGGGCCGCTTACTCGTAAGCGCTGCGGTGCGCCCACATTGATCTGAGCGTTGGCGGGCGGAAGAATGGCTGGCCCAAATCTTGGAGGTCAGCAATTATGGCTGTGATCAGTCATACGACCAGTCATATACCTGGTTGCAACGCCATGGCTGGGGCCGACAGCTTCCAACGGGTTGAGATTATCACGGGCGTGGGTCGTCGTCGGTGGTCGTCGGACGAGAAGGCCCGGATCGTGGCCGAGAGTCTGGTCGACGGCGCGAGCGTGTCGGCGGTGGCCCGGCGCCACGGGATCAATCCCAACCAGATTTTCGCTTTGCGTTGTAGGATCTCAATCACCCTGAGATTGTAGTTCAAGTGGATTGCGACAGTGGGATTTCCCGGCTGCGTCCGCAATGTGGTGGGATAGGTACAACACTAAAATTAGCGTGAATTCTCCCCTGTTACGAAGGCTTTCCGCGCGGGCGCCAGTCGTCGAGATTGACGATCCGATCACGGGGCGAAGCGATCTCGGTCGGTTCGGTTTGCCCGTGGGCGATGCGGGCAAAGTTTGAGTCGGGAATGTTGCCGTAGGTACTCATCCACAAACCAAGCCGCGCCTCTTCGATCAACTCGTTGATCTCGGTCAAACGCTTACCCTCGAACGAACGCGCAATTTGTAGCACGGTCGGCGATGTGGTGCCCAGCGCTTCCGCCGCCGTCTCGAAAGAACCGGCCGCGAAGGCGACGAACCATGATACCCGCCGCACGTCGTCGAGGAGCCGATCGGCCCCTTCGAGGTTCCGTGCTTCGGGTGCCAACCCCAAGGTACGCAGGATTGCCAGGACTTCAGCTTGCACTTTACGACGCTGGTTGTCGCGGCGCTGGTTGCTCATGGTTGCTCTCCCGTCCCTGCAATCAAGTCCCGTCTCCGGCCCGAATACGAGCGACCGCCTTTGCGACCGCCCCTTCCAGAATGCGCCGGACCTGACGTTCCTGGGCAAGGAAGACCTTGGAAAACATGTGTGCCCCGGCGGTGCCGTGGTGAGCGATCTTCCACCTGATTTTCTCCGCAATTGAAAGGGCGGCGGCCTCTGCGGAGGCTTTTTTCTTGCCCTTGTCGCCCCGGCCGTCCTCAACCTTGATCTTCCCCTCCTTGATCATCTCTTCGACCCAATCGAGGATCGGTGCTATAGGCGGCATGTGCGGCCGGGTGCCGAGTTCCACCGGTACGGCGTAAAGGCTCGCGGTGCCAACCCCTGCCGATACCACGGTGCCGGACAGGGACACCGGAAGGGCGCCGATGCTTTGGCGCAGCGCGCCATGCGCCGACGGGGTTGGTCCCGCAGGTTCCTTCAATTCGCGTTCCAGCTGCGCCGACGCCTCGGTAAGACCAGCCGTCAATTCTTCCAGCGTGATCGCTGGCGCCCGCAGCAAGATCGCGGTCACGTTGTCGCCGAAAGAAATCGCAAACGGCTCGCCCATGGCTTGGAAACTCGCTGGAATTACGGCACCGCGCCCTTGTAAAGTCCCCGGAAATCGATCACGGCGCCGCCGTAGATATGGCGGATTTTGTAGGTAATGATGTCGTTGGAGAACAGGGAACCGCTGGTTGGGCTGTCCTGCACGAACAGTTCCGGCTCTTGTTGGCCTTTCAGGAAGCCGACTTCGATCACCGGCACGTCGTTGGTGTCGGCTGACAGGCACCAATCGTTGGTGTCGGACCAACACCACACCGGCCGCACCGCCAGCTGCAGCGACTGGACGAAATCGGCGTCAAGATTGGTGCTTCGCCGGAACAGGTTGAAGGCGGTTTCTTCGAGCTCGTCCGGCACCCACAGGAACCGCGGCCCGATACCGAGCCGCTCGCCGCTGTCCTTCTCGGTCTGGCTCCGCATCGCCTTGCGCCCAACGCCAACCGACGTGCTGCTCAAGGCCGCGGTGCCCAGATTGCCGTGATCGGCGTGGAACAGCGCAACGCCGTCATAGATGACGGGGTTGTTCGTCAGGAAATCCAGCACGGATTTGGAAAGCGTCCGCTTCGCCGCACGCGCCAGCTTCCTGGGAACGTCCACGACAACGCCAACGTCATCGTTGGTGATCATTTCCAGCGTGATGTCTTCTGTTCCGCCGCGCTTGGTTGCGGCATAGGTCGCCTTCTCGTCGGTCGGCGAGTCCAGGGACATATACGGTTCGCCTTCGGCCACACCCGGCAAATCGCCATAGCCGCCGAAGCGCACTCGCTCCTGGGTCCGGAAGTCGCTGACCGGGACGATCCGGACCAGGTCGCGCCAAACGTCGTAGATGCCGGTGGTATTGTAGTCCCTTATCATCATGCGGCTGATGCTGTCGCCGAGAACGTCGGCGAAGCTCTGGCTGCCCAGCGACTCCCGCAATAGCCCCTGATCGCAACTGCGGACGTTGCCGGTGAATCGGCTGTCTCCGGTGATCTGGACATAGGCTTCACGGATCGAAATCACCGAACGGTCGGCAGGATCGAACAGCGCGTCCAGCATCCGGGCAACCTTTTGGTCGCGCCCTTCGACCAGGTGGACAGTCCCGGTGTCGCCCAAGCCGGTGACCTTCCCGCTCGGCACCAGCCGGCTGACATAGGACCCTCCCGGCAATAACCACTTCACTCTCGTTTTCGGGGCGAGATGGAATAATTCCACTCGGGGTGGAATTCGTCGGTGGTCAGGGCGATGGCGTCCATTTCGGCGTCGGATACCTTGAGGCCTATTGGGTAGAAGGT
>WGNK01000032.1 GCA_016124535.1 Azospirillum sp. | reverse complement strand
GGCCGTTGGACCGGGTGGCGACGGCGTTGGACCTTCAGCCGTCGGTGTCGCGCACCTGGCGGGGGCGTGTGGCTGGACCAGTCAGCCGAGATCACGCGTTTGAAACGCGAAAACCAACGCCTGCGCATGGAACGCGATCTTTTTAAAAAACTATCTCGATTGTCTCGGAGGCTCCGAGATGAAATTCCGCGTCATTGAAGACTGCCGTGAAGAATACCCGGTGCGGCGGTTGTGCGAAGCCCTGGATGTTTCGCCGTCCAGCTATTAATCCTGGCGGTCACGATCGAACAGCGCCCGCGAGACGGAGAACCGGCGCTTGCTCGATGACATTCGACGCCTTCACCAGAGCATCATCGCCAACGCTATGGCGTGCCGCGCAACGGCTTTCGCGTCTGCACCACCGACAGCAACCATGCCCTGCCGATCGCGCCCAATCTCCTGGATCGCAACTTTTCGGTGTCGGCGCCGGGCCGCGTCCGGCTGGCCGACATCACCCATGTGCCGGCTGATGAGGACTGGCTGTATCTGGCCGTCGTCTTGGACCGGTTCAGCCGCAAAGTGGTCGGCTGGGCGACGTGCTGCCACCTGCGTACCGAACTGCCGCCCGGCGCTTGACCGCAGCATGCGGTGCGGCAAGAGTGGCCCATGATCGAGCGGGGCTATCGCCAGCGGCTGGAACGGGATCTGAAGGCGTGGGCCGAGCGCGGCTGGCTGGCGCCCGGCGGCCGCGAGGCGATTTTGGCCGAGCTGACGGCCCGCGGCGGTCGCCGCCGGCTGTCGCCCCTGATCCTGGGCGGGCTCGGCGCGTTGTTGCTCGCGGTTGGCGTGATCCTGTTCGTCGCCGCCAACTGGCCGGCAATCCCCCGACCGGCCAAGGTGACGATGGTGTTTGGGTTGCTGTGGGCCAGCCATGGCGCTGCGCTGGCGCTGAGCCGGGCGGGGTCCCGCCGCTTCGCCGAGGCCATGGTGCTGCTGGGCGCCCTGCTGTTCGGGGCGGCGATCCTGCTGATCGGCCAAGCCTATAATCTGCCGCCGAGCCCGACCAACGGCCTGCTGCTGTGGACCGCGGGCAGTCTCGCGGCCGCCTGGGTGTGGCCGAGCCGGCTCTGCGCCGCGCTGGCGCTGGCCGCGATCTGGGGCGGGATTGCCCACGCCGAGGCCGGCGACATCGTATTCTGGCCGTTCCCGGCGGTGTGGGCGTTGATCGCGGTGCCGATCCTCTACTACCGCTGGCAGCCGGCGTGGGCGCTGGCGGTGCTGGTGCTGGGCGGCTGGATCGCGATCTCGGTGGCGACGACCGCGGCGGCCGGGGGCGCGGCGGTCGGCGATGTTCTGCGGCTGGCCGCCGCGGCCGGGCTGGGCTTCGTCACGGCCGCCCGGCTGCTCGGGACCACAGCGGAACTGCGCGACCTGGCGCCGCCGCTTCGCAGCCTGGGCCTTCTGGCGATTGCCGCGGCAACGGTGGTCCTGACCGTGCCCGAGGTCCACGAGGACGTCGCGCTTGGCACCCCGATGAGCCGCGCATTCTGGCAAGGCGGCCTGGTCCTGGCTCTGGCCAGCGCCGGCACTTTGGCACTGCTGGCCCGGCGGGACGACAAGGCGCCGCTGCTGCTCGCCGCCTTCGTCATCGGCGCCCATGGTCTGGCTGCGGCGGCACCGGCCGGCCTGGGCCTGATCGGTTTCGAGGTTATGGCGATCGCCGGGTGGTTGCTGGCGATCACCCTGGCTGAGCGCGACGACGACCGCTTCCTGCTCCGTCTCGGGTTCACCGGTTTCGCCGCGACGCTGCTGATCGTCTATTTTTCCTGGTTCTGGTCGCTGCTCGATCGCTCGCTGTTCTTCATCGGCGGCGGCGCCCTGGTGGTGGCGCTCGGCTGGGCGCTGGAGCGCCGGCGCCGACGTCCGGCGGCAAAAAGTGCCGCGTCCGAAGCAGCGGCGGCGCCATGAGCGACCGGACCCGCCTGCTGATTCTGGGCCTGCTGCAGAGTGCCGCCCTCCTGATCATGATCGGTCAGGCGCAGTGGACACTGGCGACCGGCACTCCGGTCCTGCTGGCGACCGAACCGGTCGATCCGCGATCGCTGTTCCAGGGCGACTACGTCGTGCTCCGCTACGAGATCAGCCGGCTCAGTCCCGCCCAACTCGCCGGCGACCGCGACGGTTTCGCGCCGGGCAGTCCGGTCTACGTGGTACTGCGGCCGGGACCGTCGGCCTGGCGGGCGGCCGCGGCCTACCGCGAAAGGCCGGCCTCGGCTGCGGGCGTGATCCTGCGCGGCGAGGTCGAGCGGCTGGAGTCCGCTTGCCCGACCGATGCACCGTCGGAATGCGCGCCGGCACTGGAGGTGACCTACGGCATCGAGACCTGGTTCGTGCCCGAGGGCACCGGCCACGCCCTCGAGCGCCTGCGCAACCAGCGGCAATTGGCGGTGCGGGCGGCGATCGACCGCTCCGGCCGTGCCGGCATCCTCGAACTCGTCGGCACCGAGGACGCCAAGTGACCCTTGCCCGCCGCCGCCCTGTCGCGGGACTCCGTTATCCGGCCCACTCCTGGTGAGAGCATGCCCCAGATCTCGATCGGTGATACCAGCCTCTACTATGAAAGCCAGGGACCCGCGACCCGCGAGGCGATCGTGTTCAGTCCGGGACTGCTGTGGAACACCAGCCTCTTCGCCTCCCAGGTCGAGACCCTGAAGGCGCATTACCGCTGCGTCTCCTACGACCACCGCGGTCAGGGGCGGAGCGCCCCTAGTCCGCAGCGCGCGATCGACATGGAAGTGGTCTACCGCGATGCGGCTGCGCTGATCGAGGCGCTCGGCCTCGCCCCGGTTCATTTCTGCGGCGTCTCGATGGGTGGCTTCGTCGGCCTGCGGCTGGCAGCCCGCCGGCCCGACCTGATCCGGTCTCTGATCCTGCTCGACACCACGGCCAGGCCCGAACGCCCGGAGCGGGTGCGCCAGTACCGGAAGCTGAACCTGGTTTCCCGCTGGATCGGCCATTGGGCGGTGGCGGGAAGGGTGTTGCCGATCCTGTTCGCGGCGAGCGTGCTTGCCGATCCGGCGCGCCGGGAGGATCGCAAGCGCTGGCGCAGAATGTTGGTCCGCAGCCGCCGCGACCTCTGGCGCGCCGTCAATGGCGTGATCGAGCGCGATGGCGTCGAAGCTGAGATCGGCCGGATTGCCGCACCGACCCTGGTCATGGTCGGTGACCAGGACGTCGCCACCCCGCCCGCCGAAGCCGAACACATCGCCGCAGCGATTCCCGGTGCCCGGCTGATCCGGATTCCCGAGGCCGGCCATTCCGCCCCGGTGGAACAACCGGCCCTGGTGACCCGCGAGATCAAGCGGTTTCTGACCGACATCGCGTGATCGGCCCGAGGCTTTGCCCGCCGGTCGGAACGCGCCGGGGATCGCAAGCCGGCGGTGCTCGCCCCCCCGCGACACGCGGTCGTCCCGGGCCTGCGGCGATATCGGCGCCAAAGCCGTGTTCCGGCTCAACGATCGCGGAGCGACTTGCCACGCTTGAGGCGCTGAAAGCTCATGGAAATATCGGCTCGGCGAATGGATCCGGCGGCAGCGATGTCGCCGATCTCGATCGCCGCATGAATCTCGCCGATTTCACGAAAAAAGAATGGCCGCGTCTTCAGAGAAATCAAGTTTCGATATGGATTTCAGCCAGATCCGCATGTTTTGATAGTACCGTCACCCTGAAACCTCCCGAAGAGGCGATTTGTTCGTGAAGCGCATCACGGCATAGTCGAACTTAAGACGATAGTGCAGACACCCTGGACCGACGTCAGCAAGCCATGGGATTCGAGCCCGCCGAATACGGACGATCCCTCTGCCGGAGCGGCGACGTTCGGACCATCCTTCGCCCGATCACCGGCGATGATCGAACGTCATCATGCCGAGGCCATCGCGACGCGGCGCTTCTTCGATCCGGCGAAAAAGATCGGCCCTCAGGTCGGCGCCGCCCTGTTGAAGCGCGGCGCCATCGGCCGGGCGATGCCCCAGGGCGATATTCTCGGGTTCGCCCCGCCGCTTCGTCTGACCGCTGGCGAGGCCGATCGGGTGGTCTCAGCGACCGAAGCCGCGATCGCCGAGGTGCTCGGGGCCTGAAACCCTGGCCACCGCCTTTCGCCTGGAGCACGTCCTCGCCGCCTCCGCCCCAGACGACCCGCCAAGCCGCCTCGGGCGACCGGGCGGTTTGGACGGTCCTGCGACGTCAGCACCAGGTCATCCGGGGGACGAGCCACTCTTCCCGGGCTCCCGCAGCCGGTGCCGTCCCGGGGGCCGGGGAATCCGCTCACCGCCCGGTCAGGATGTGCCGGACCCGATCGCGCAGTTCGGGCAGGAGGTCGGCGGCGAACCACGGGTTTTGCTTCAGCCAGTGGGTGTTGCGCCAGCTCGGGTGAGGCAGCGGCAGGATGCCGGCAGGCAGGTAGTCGCGCCACGCCGCGACGGTTTCGGTCATGCCGGCCCGGCGGCGATCCCCCAGATAGTATTTCTGGGCGTATTGACCGACCAGCAGGGTCAGATCGAGCCCTTTCAGATGCGCCAGCACCGGCTGGTGCCATAGGAGAGCACATTCCGGCCGCGGCGGGCGGTCCCCGCCCTTGGCATCCCGGCCGGGATAGCAAAATCCCATCGGCACGATCGCCACCCGCCGCTCGTCGTAAAAGCCGTCGCGATCGAGCGCCAGCCAGTCGCGCAGCCGGTCGCCGGAGCGGTCGTTCCAGGGAACGCCGGAGTCGTGAACCTTGGTGCCGGGGGCCTGGCCGATGATCAGCAGCCGCGCGCCGGGTTGCACCCGCAGCACCGGCCGCGGCCCCAGCGGCAGCGTCGCGGCACAAACCCGGCAGGCGCGGATGCGGGCGAGCAGCGCCTCCAGGGGCTCTGCCGTCATCACCCGCCGGCCAGCACCCGTGCGACGAAGGCCGGGACGATCTCGGTCGCGGGACCAATGACCTGCTGATCAAACAGGCTGGCGCCCTGGGACGGCTCCAGGTTCAACTCGACGGTGCGGGCACCAGCCAGCCGGGCCTCGCGGACGAATCCCGCGGCGGGGTAGACATTGCCCGAGGTGCCGATCGAGATGAACAGCTCGCAATGGGCCAAGACGTCGTAGATGCGTTCCATCTCCAGCGGGATTTCGCCGAACCACACGACATGGGGGCGCATCTTGCCGGTCCGGCCGCAAGCGTCGCAGCTGAGGTCCAGAGTCTGGTCGTCTCGGCAGGTGGAGACCCGGCCGCAGGCGTCACAGCGGCCTTTGAGCAGTTCGCCGTGCATGTGGATCAGGCTGTTCGAGCCGGCGCGCTCGTGGAGGTCGTCGATGTTCTGGGTCACCAGCACCACCTCGCCCGGCCATTTCTGCTCGAGTTCGGCCAGGGCGTAGTGGCCGCGGTTGGGCTCGACCCGGCCCGAGAGCAGCGAACGGCGACGGGCGTTGTAGAATTCGAGCACCCGCTGGGGATCGCGGGCATAACCCTCGGGCGTCGCGACATCCTCCAACCGCACCTTGGCCCAGATGCCATCGGCGTCGCGGAAGGTATCCAGGCCGGATTCCTTGGAAATACCGGCGCCGGTCAGGATCACGATGCGAAAGGAAAGGCCGGGAACCATGGGACCTCGGACAGGCTGGTGGCGCGCGGCTCAGCGCAGCGTTTCGCGGTGGATCACCATTTCCACCGCGAGTTCGGCGGCAGCGAGGTCTTCCAGCGCGCTGCCGACCGATTTGAACAGGGTGATCTGGTCGTAAAACCGTCGGCCGCCGCGATCGCCGCGGGTCAGTTCGTAGAGATCGCCGGCGATGTCGTCGCCGCCGATCACGCCGCTGTCCAGCGGCTGCACGATGTCGCCGGCCTCCCGGCAGGCCCCGTCGCGGGTGTCGACGAATACCCGGGCCCGGCGCACCGCCTGGTCATCGGCCTCGCGCATCTCCGGGGTGACGCCGCCGATCAGGTCGAGATGGGCGCCCGGCGACAGCCAATCACCCATGATCAGGGGCTCGCGGGTCGCGGTCGCGCAGGTGATGATATCGGCACCGCGGACCGCTCCCTCGAGATCGGTGGTGGCCGAGACCTGGAATTTGCTGCGCTTGAAGCGGCCGGCGACCCGTTCGGCATGGGCGGAGTTGCGCCCCCAGACCAGGATGCTGCGGATCGGGAAGGTTGCGGTATAGGCCTCGATCAACTGCGATGCCAGCATGCCGGTGCCCACCACCAGCAGCCGTTCGGAGTCGGGCCGCGCCAGGTAGGACGCCGCCAGGACAGAGGCTGCCGCGGTGCGCCTCGCGGTCAGGGCGGGGCCGTCGATCAGGGCCCGCAGCGTGCCGGTCTTGCCGTCGAGCAGCAGATAGGTCGCCAGCGCGGACGGCAGGTCACGCCTGACATTGTCGGGGAAGACCGTCGCCACCTTGATCCCGATCAGCCGGCCGGTCAGCCAGGCCGGGGCCAGAATCAAGCTGGCGTCGTGTTCGTCATAGGTCGGAAGGGTATGGCGGTGGGCGGGCGGCAAGGCGCAGCCGCTGCGGAACATCTGGCGCAACCGCTCGATCAGCATGCGATAATGCAGCACCGTCTTCAATTCGGCACCGGTGATCATCCGCATCGGCATGCCTTTCCGAAGACGTTCGCCCTGACCGGCCCGCCGGTCGGCGGCGGTCATTGCCTCGATTGAGCCCGGTTACTGGCTCCGGCCGACCAGGTCCAGCTTGACGGGGCCAGCTTACTGGGTGTTGAGGCGCTCTCGCAACTGCTTCCCGGTCTTGAAGAAGGGGATGTATTTCCGGGTGACCTGGACGGACTCGCCTGTGCGCGGATTGCGGCCGGTGCGGGCATCCCGGCGCTTCACCGAGAACGCACCGAACCCGCGAAGTTCGACCCGATCGCCACGCGCCAGCGCTTCGGCGATCTCGTCGAAGATGGTGCTGACCAGCCGCTCGATGTCGCGTTGGTAGAGATGCGGATTGAGCTGAGACAGGCGCAAAATCAGTTCCGATTTGGTCATGGCGTTGACGGCCCCCTCCCTGGATTTCGGCACTCTTCATTTCCTCCGGCGTGGCGATCCGCCGGGCGGGCTGACGATTTTCGTCAACGGTGCGGGCGTATCCAGGCAGGGTGCCAAAGATGGGCCGCTGCCGTCAAGGGTAAGTCTTTCTCGTACAATCGTTTTTTCCGAGACATCGGGCGGCGCGCCGAGGCGCTCGCGGCAAATGGCACCAACAGAGCCGCTTATGCTGCGGGGCCGAAGAGAGGCTGTCGAAGTGACAAAACCCGGCGTTGCGCAACATCGGGGCGGCGCAGTGAGCGAAGACTGGGCATGTCGTCCACTATTTATACAGTCGATCCAGCGGTTTGCGATCCCGCCCCAACAGTGGCGGCAGGGTGGTTGTCATGGTTTGATCGCGCAGCTATTCTGTTGCCCGATGCCGTGAAGCAGTCGCTGCTTTTGGAGACGGCGCTCCTCGCCGGGACGGAGCGGATTTTATGATTAGGTCATACAAATACGAGGTATCCGTTGACACCAAGGGCAAGCCACAGATCGATGGCGTCTTCGACGGCGAGCAGGACGCGCTGGCCAGGGCAGAGTACTTGCTCAGTCTGGCAAAATTTACTGCGGTTCGGGTGAGCAAGATCGATGCCAAGGATAATGCCAAACTTATATTTGAGAAGGCCTATAGCGGCGGCGGCAAGACCGTATCCGTCTCGGAAATTCACCAGGCTTATTTCTGCAAGAGTTACTGGGATGTCTACCGGTTTGACAGCCGGCATACCCTGATCCGCCTGTTGCGCAAATATTTTGACGAACAGGTCATGATCCCGGCGGAAGTCTTGCATCATTACATGATGCTGCGGATGATCGAGCGGGAAGCCGGGCTGTTCAACCCGGCAATCCACCGCCTGGCCAAGCTCCAGGCCACGCGCGCCACGACCAAGCCCGACCTGCGGGCCGACGAGCTGACCCGGTTTTTCCGTGAAATTACCGCACTGGCCAAAGAATCCGGCGACCTGGCGCCGTTTCTCGGCCATCTCGCAGAACATGGTTTGAGCAGCCTGATCGATTACGTCGCCGGGCAGCGACCGCCCGAACAGGGTCACCGCATTATCACCTTCGCCGTGGCCAAAGCCATCGAGGAGGCGCGCGACTGGGGTCCCAAGCTGGCGGCGCTGTGCGCGCTGTTTGAGGAAACCCCGAGCGACGCGGCGGTCGCCTGCCTCGACGAATTTCTGGCCGAGCTGCTCGACGGCAGCACACCGGTTCGCGCCGTGATCGGCTATGCTCCCGACCTGGTTTCCGCGCTCTCGGCATTGGCGGCGCTGGCAACCGGCCGGCTCGACGACCGGTTGCCCGGAACCCCCTGCCTGCTGCAGCTGAACCGGCAGATCAACCGCCACGTCCTGCCCAGGACCAGAGACGTGCTGATCGCGGTGATCACCCGTGCGCTCGACGGCTCGGCGCCACTGACCAAGCTTGGCCGCGGCGGTGACAGTGCCGCCCTGCGCCGCCTGCTCCCGATGGTCACGGAGTATGGCGGCTTCAAGGGGCGAGGGCCGATGTGTGGCGCGGTAACCCGGCGGGCCAAGACGGCATTCAGCGGCGGTCACGACGATCTGCCGTTCGAAAGTGCGGTGGAAAAGGTATTGGGGCTGTTGTCGCTGCCGGCCGATCGAATCGGCTACCTGCTCGACCTGCTGACCACCGAACTGGGGCTGCGCAAGGCAACCTGGCTGACCGCCAGGGTCGGCGAGATTTTCGCCGGCATCCAATCGATCCGGGAATTCCTGCCCCTGGAAGAGACCATTCTGCACGGCGGATCCATTGCCGAGCATTTCCGCCCGCGCTTGTTCGCCGGCGGCATTCCCCAGGACCTTGCCATTCGCTTTATGGAGCGCCTCGAACTGCTGGCCCATGCCGACGAGCGGGCTCGTCTCGCAGCACCGCCGAAGCCGGCCCGCCGTCCGGGCAGACTGCCGGACCCGGCGAGCGAGATCGCCGAGGCGGCAACCATTGATTTTTCGCCGGTGGTTCCCGAAAACGCACTCGACCGACCCCACCTGATCCTCACCTATCAAGGGGAAGATCACGTTCTGGACCACAGTGTTCCGGTATTCGTGATCGGCCGCAATCCGGATTGCGACATGATCGTCAGGTTTGCCGGCGCTTCGCGCGCTCACGCCAAGATTCATCGGGATGACGACCGCTATTTTCTGGTTGATCACAGCAAAAACGGCACTTACGTGCAGATGGACGATCAGCCGTCGGTGGTCCTCAAAGGAACTTCTTTCGCATTGGACGGGAGCGGCATGATATTTCCGGGAGCCGACCCGACGATCGATCTTGCCGGGCAGTCCCATGCCATTGGCTTCAGATATGTCGGCAATCGATGACGACGTGCGATCGACCGGTGACAGCGACAAAATTATTGCCGGTTTCGTCCTTGACAAGACAGTTCGCCGTATTCATTTTGTTTTCCCCGCTCGGCTTGATTCGCTCTTTTTGTCAGATGAAGCGAAATGACGGCAGCAGATAAGGGCGATAGTCGGTCCAACTCGATCGAGCCGATGGTTTGCGAGCGCGAGAATTTACTATCGTGCGGCATAGGTATATTCAATGACCAAATGATTTTGGAGTTTTACAACCAAAATTTTCAAGAACTGCTCGGGCTCGAGGCTTCCGCCTTCGAAACCGGCATGACCTTCGACTGTTTGGTCCGGATCGTCGCCGCGGCGGCCGAATTGCCCGCCGGCGCGGCGGACACGTTGATCAGTACCCGGATCGGACAGGCCAAATGCCGGAGCCCGGCGGTCTGGATGCTACGGTTGCGCGATGGCCGGTCGATTGCCGTCCACGACCAGCCGCTCCCGGACGGCGGCCTGGTAACCATTTGCTTCGCGGTGCCGCCGGTCGGGCCGATGGCTGCGGCGGCAGGGAGGCCGGCCGAACAAGGCGTAACGATCGGGCATGATCTGATCGAGATCATTCCGGTACCGATTTTTTATAAGGACAGTGCCGGCCGCTACCTCGGTTGCAACCGCGCCTTCGAGGCCTTTCTCGGGCGACCGCGTCAGGAGATCATCGGGCGTACCGTATTCGATATCGCGCAGCCGCAGCTTGCCCAGGGCTATTCCGAGGCCGACCGGCGTCTGTTGGCGGCCGGCGGCGTCCAATTCTACGAGGCCCAGGTCGAGCATCCCGAAAAGGGCCTGCGCGACATCCAGTTCGCCAAAGCGTGCTTTCCCGGCGCGGATGGCGGCGTCGGCGGTCTGGTCGGAACCATGCTCGACGTGACCGAACGCCGGGCCGCCGAAGCGGCCCTCCGCCGCAGCGAGGAGCGCTATGCCCTGGTGATGGCGGCCACAGGGGATACCCTGTGGGAGTGGGATCCCCGGACTGACCGCGCCGTTCGACCTCAATTCCAGGAAATTCTCGGGCTCGACGGCGCGGACTGCACGGGGCGGCGGTGGCTCTCGCACGTCCATCCCGACGATGCGGCGGCTTACCAGGCGGCGCTGCGCGACCATCTGCGCGGTAAGACCGAACGTTATGTTTCCGAATACCGCCTGGGCGGCCCCGCCGGCGGTTGGCGCTGGCTGCTCGATCGCGGCATCGCCACCCGCGACGACAAGGGCCGGGCCATCGGCATGATCGGCTCGACCCGCGACATCAGCTTGCGCAAGGAGGCCGAACGGGAGCTGCAGCGCCGGGAAACCCTGCTGCGGCTGCTGCTGGATATCGCACTGGCCGCCAGCGAGGCGGTCGGGGCGGATGCCGCGCTGGCGTGTTGTCTCAGCCATTTGTGCGACTTCACCGGCTGGCCGCTCGGCCACGTCTATGTGTTTGACGCCGACGGCGGCGATGCCATGGTATCGACCGCCCTGTGGTATCCCGATGCCGGCGGCCGCTTCGCCTCCTTCTGCGCGGCTACCCGTGACTACCGGTTCCGCTCCGGGATCGGGCTGCCTGGACAGGTCCTGGCAAGCGGGGCTCCGGTCTGGATCACCGATCTTGCCACCGACAGCCGCTTCCTGCGGACCGAGGCGGCGGCCGCGGACGGCATCCGGAGCGCCTTCGCCCTGCCGGTGACCATCCGCGGCGCGACCGTCGCGGTGGTCGAATTCTTTTCCGACCGTTTGACGCCGCCGGATCCGGCGCTCCTGTCAACCTTGGCCCATATCGGCGTCGAACTCGGGCGGGTGATCGAACGCAAGCGTCAGGAAGAGGCATTGCGCAGGGCCAATGACGAATTGGAACGGGGAGTGGCCGAACGGACGCGGGCGCTGAAAGACAGCGAGGCGCGCTTCCGGGATATCGTCGAGATCGCGTCGGACTGGTTCTGGGAGATGGGGCCGGACCTCCGCTTCACCTATCTTTCGCCGCGCTTCAGCGAAATGACCGGGCGTCCGGTCAGCGATCTGGTGGGCAAGACCCGCTGGGATCATGTCGACCCCGAGCAGGTCGCGGCCGACCCCGAGGGGTGGCAAGAACACCGCCGGATCATCGAGCGACGCCAGCCGTTTCGCGGCTTTGAATTCTGGGTGGTCTGTGCCGATGGCCACCGTCTCCCGGTTCAGCTCAACGGTGCGCCGGTATTCGACGAGACCGGGGCGTTCCAGGGCTATCGCGGCAGCGCCACCGACATCACCGCGCGCCGTCAGGCCGAAGCGGCGTTGCGCCAGATCCACGAGGATCTGGAGCGCCGGATCGAAGCGCGCACCGCCGACCTGCGCACCAGCGAGGAACGTCTGCGCCTGCTGCTCGAATCCTCGGCTGAGGGTATTCTCGGGCTCGATCGTCAGGGACTCTGCTCGTTCTGCAATCCCGCGGCGGTGCGTCTGCTGGGCTATGACCGGCCGGCCGATCTGGTCGGCCGGCCGGTTCAAGAGGTGTTCCATCATACCGATGGCGATGGCAATCCGTGTTTCGACGCCACCTGTCCGATTTTACGGACCTGCCGTGAGGGGCCAGGCTTTCAGCGCGATGACCTGGTGTTCCGGGCCAGGACCGGTTCGCCGATCCAGGTCGAGGTCAAGTCCAGACCTCTGATATCCGACGGCCAGCGGATGGGTGCGGTGATCAGTTTCAGCGATATCGGTGCCCGCCGGCAGACCGAGGACACGCTGCGCAAGCTGTCGCGCGCGGTCGAGCAGAGCCCGGCCTCGGTGGTGATTACCGACACCGACGGCCGGATCGAATACGTCAATCCGAAA
This sequence comes from Azospirillum sp., assembly GCA_016124535.1. Lineage (GTDB taxonomy): Bacteria > Pseudomonadota > Alphaproteobacteria > Azospirillales > Azospirillaceae > RI-112. The sequence goes on along the minus strand of WGNK01000032.1, from coordinate 28,641 downwards.
TTTGTCGAGCTTACCGGTTACAGCGCGGAAGAGGCGATCGGACGCAACCCGAACATCCTGAAGTCGGGCTACACCTCCGATGATCAGTATCGGCAGCTGTGGAAGACGATAGGATCGGGCCATGAGTGGCGCGGCGAGTTGCTCAACTGCCGGAAGGACGGCGCCCTGTTCTGGGAGTTCGCCTCGATCTCGCCGATCCGCGGACCGGCCGGCGACATCACCCATTACCTGGCGGTCAAGGAAGACATCACTGTCCGCAAACAATACGAGGAGCAGCTGGTCCGTCAGGCCAATTACGACCAGCTGACCGGCCTGCCCAATCGGCTGCTCGCGTTCGACCGGCTGCAGACGGCGCTGGCGCGCAGCCGTCGCGATGGCGATCTGCTGTCGCTGCTCTTCATCGACATCGACAATTTCAAGCATGTCAACGATACCCTGGGCCATGCGGCAGGCGACTGCCTGCTCCAGGAGAGTGCAGCCCGGATCAAGACCTGCCTGCGGGAGGAGGATACCGTCGCGCGATTCGGCGGCGACGAGTTCATGATCATTCTGTCCAGCCTGAAGGCGCCGGTTCACGCCGAGGTGGTCGCCAACAAGGTTCTGGAAAAATTCCTGCGGCCGTTCGATCTCGACGGCTGCGAGGTCTTTTCGACCGCCAGCATCGGCGTCACGATCGCCCCGCTCGACGGTTCCGACGCCCATGTCCTGATGCGGAACGCCGACTCCGCGATGTATCAGGCCAAGGCGGAGGGGCGGAACACCTATCGCTTTTTCACCGAACACCTCAACCGCCGCGCGCGGCGGCGCATGATCGTCGATTCTCAGTTGCGCCGCGCGCTCGAACGCCAGGAATTCCATGTCGTCTATCAGCCGCTGATCGAGGTGGCGAGCGGCGGCCTGATCGGTGCCGAGGCCCTGCTGCGCTGGCACAATGCCGAGCTGGGAGAAGTCCCGCCGGAGCAGTTCATCCCGCTCGCCGAGGAAACCGGACAGATCATCGCACTGGGGGAATGGGTGCTGGAAACGGTCTGCCGCCAGTTGCGCCAGTGGCATGACAGCGGTCTCGACCTGCCCAGCGTCGCGATCAATGTTTCGAGCCGGCAGTTCCGCGGGGCGGGCCTGGTCGAATCGCTCGAACGCTTGCTGCCGGCGTACCGGCTGTCGGCCCGCCATCTTGAGCTGGAAATAACCGAAAGCCTGCTGGTCGACGACATGCCGCATTGTGGCGACACCCTCAACTTGCTGGCTGAGATGGGTTTTCGACTGTCGGTCGATGATTTCGGCACCGGCTATTCCTCTCTTGGCTACCTGCGCCGGTTTCCGCTCCACAGCCTTAAAATCGACCGCAGTTTCATCCGCGACGTGACCACCAACAGCGAGGCGGCGGCGCTGGCCGAGGCGATCATCGCGATGGCCCAGCGGCTCCATCTCAAAGTCACCGGCGAAGGCGTCGAAACCGCAGAGCAGCTGGCCTTTCTCAGCCGCAACGGCTGCAACTTCGCTCAAGGCTTCCATATTGGCCGGCCGCTGGTCGCCGAGGCCTTCGCGGCGGCGGCGGCGAGCTTTCCGGCGACCCTGCCGGGGTGGCCGAGCGGTACCGCCCCCGGATCTAAGGACGTGACGCGAAAAAATTGATTCGCTATGGTTGCGAAAATAAATCGATCGAACACCGGGTCTACAGGCCCGGATCCCAATCGAGGACCTCGATGACTGGACTGGTCGCCCGCATTCAGGCCATCGTGCTTACGATTCTGATCTGTACGGTCACGCTCACCGTCCTGCTGACAACCAACAAATTCAAGGATGCATTGTCCACGACGATCGATGCTCATTACCGTTCGGTGATCGGCGACATGCGCTCCTATATCGAAGACGGCGTCAACCTGGGCGTCGGACTGGAGGACGTGACCGAGGCCAAGGCCGCGATGAGCCGTGAGGTCGCGGCCGACCGCAATCTTCGCTTCGTCGAAATCTTCGATACCGAGGGCGCCGTCCGGCTCAGCACCGACCCGACCAATGTCGGCTCGCCGGTTCCGCCGGCTTGGCTAGAGGCGGCCCGACGCGGCGGCGGCATCTGGCAGCTGGGCGATGCCGAGGGGATGATCCTGGGTATCCGGCTGGCCTCGGCATTCAGCCCCTATCTCGGCACCGTGGTGCTGGGCTACGCCAATGCCCAGCGCGACGAACGCCTGACGCGGGCGACCAAGGACATGGTCGAAAATGCCGTGATCATTATCATCAGCTGCTCGCTGGTATTGTTGCCGGTGCTGCTGCTGGTGCTGCGCTGGCCGGTCCGGCGGGTGCGGGCGATCGAGCAGGCGCTGGCCGAGGTGGCCGGCCGGGGAAGGGTTTCCGACCACCCCGACGAACCGGTGCTGGGAGCCGCGCTGACGGTGGTCGCCGCGGTGCGGCGCAATCTCTCCGACGTTCACCAGGAAATCGATCGGCTCGATCAGCTATGACCACACCGGCGACAACCATACCGGCGACGACCCAAACTCCGACGCTCCCGCCAGCGGCGGCCGCGGGTGCCGACGATCTTGCCCGCCGGAGCCTTGCCCGCCGGAGCCGTTATTTCCAGGTGACCTTCTTCGTGGTGGTGGTGGCGCTGCTGTTGGCGGCCGCGGCAGCCGCAGCCTATACCATGCTGGCGCCGTTCGACCGCGAGTTGACTCCGGCTTTGGAAGAGAAGGCGGAAGCGCTGGGCCGTTCGATCGCGGGCCAGCTCGGCCGCCTGCTCGAAGCGGGCAACCCGTTGGACCGGCTGGAAGGCATGACGCCCTTCCTGGCCGATGCGATCCAGGACAAGCCCGACATCCTTTATGTCGAGATCGGGATCGCCGAGGGACGGCCGCTGTACCGGGTCGGTCAGGTGGCAGAGGCCGGCATCGACCGGGTGCGGGTGCCGATCATGGTGGCCGGAACCACTGCCGCCCAGGTCGAACTCGGGATCGATCCCGCCTATCTGACCACCCAGAAACTGGCGGTCGGGGTGGATCTGCTGATCGTCCTGCTGGTTGCGGCTATCGCGGCCTTCGAATTGCTTCTGCTCGCCGGCACCTTGTTGCTGGTCCGACCGCTGGGCACGATCGATGCGGTGCTCGAACAGGCCGCACAGGGCGATCTGTCGTTTCGCCTGCCGATGTTCCCCCAAGGCGGCGGCCGGCGGGTCGCCAAGGCCTGGAATACCCTGGTCCGCAGCCTGGCCGAGACCTGGCAATCGCTGCGGATCGAGGCGGCGATGGTCCGGCGCACCCTGGGCGACGATGCGGCAGCACGGCTCGACGTCCGGCTGACCGCGGTCACCGCGGCGGCAAGGCTCGGCGACCCCGATCAGCCGAAGACATTCAACCGGCTGTTTCTTCACGCAGTGCGGGCGCCTGTCTTCCTGTTCATGCTGGCCGAGGAGATGAGCCGGAGCTTCCTGCCGCTCTACGTCCGCAGCCTTTATCGGCCGGTCGAGGGCTGGTCGGACTCCTTCGTGATCGGCTTGCCAATCACCCTGTTCATGCTGGCGATCGTGGTCACGACGCCGATTGCCGGTCGGCTGGCGGACCGCTACGGATTGCGCCGGGTGTTCATTCTGGGCGTGGCACCCCTGGTGATCGGCTATCTGGGGACCGCGTTGGCCTCCGGATTCTGGGATCTGCTGGTGTGGCGGATGTTTTCCGGCGTTGGTTATGCGGCGCTCTATATCGCCGGCCAGGGCTATATCGCCGACTCCAGCGAGCCCGGCAAGCGCACGCGCAGCATGGCCTTGTTCATGGGGGCTGTGTTCGCGGCGGTGGTCGCCGGCCCGGCGCTGGGCGGCATCCTCGCCGACCAGATCGGCCCACGCGGCACCTTTGCGGTGTCTGCGGCCAGCGCGCTGGCGTCCCTGATGCTGATGCTCTGGCTGCTGGCCGACCAGCCGCGCGAACGCCCGGCCGAAATCAGTCCGCGCCTGCGCCTGCGCGACGTTGCCGGGCTGTTGGCGAATCCCGGTTTTGCCGGCCTGACCTTCCTCGCCGCAGTTCCGGGCAAGATCGCGCTCGCCGGCTTCCTGTTCTATCTGGCACCGCTCTATCTGGCCAAGCTGGGCAGTTCGAGTTCCGAGACTGGCCGCATCCTGATGGTCTATGGCGCCGCCACCCTGCTGCTGACGCCCCTGGTCGCCCAATTGTCCGACCGGCTGCGCATGCCGGCAGTCCTGGTCGCCTGCGGCGGGCTGATCAGCGGGTTGGGCATGCTGGCGGTGCAACTCCGCGCCGATTCCGGCGGTGTGCTGCTGGCGGTGCTGTTTCTCGGCATCGGCCATGCTGCCAGCATCGCACCGCAGCTGGCGCTGGTGCCCGGCCTGTGCCGCACCCAGATCTCGGCGCTGGGTACCACCACGGTGCTGGCGGTCTACCGGCTGATCGAGCGCATGGGCTCGGTCATCGGCCCGATGCTGGCTGCCGCGCTGGTCGATGCCTGGGGTTTCCGCGGGGCGGTCACCGGCATCGGGGTCCTGACCGCGACATCGGCAATGGTTTTTGCGATTCTGGTACTGGGGCCGATCGGGCTGAACCGGAAGGCGGGAGGCTCACCATGACCCTGTGGCGGCGACGGACCCTCTTGCAGACCGCCGCGGGTGCCTTGACCGGCGGGACTCTCGCCGGCGGAACCGGTTTCGCCGGCCGTGCGGCCGCGGCCGAAACCGAGCAGGTTGCCGCGGCCCACCGTTTTCGCATCTGGATGGTCACCTTTCGCGGCTGGACCGCGACCGACCAGGGGTTCAAGAGCTACCTGGAGCGTCGCCGCATCCCGGTCGAGCTGGTCCACCGCGATGTCGATGGAAAGCGCGAGCGGCTTGCGGAGATCGTCGCGGAGATTCGCGCCCAGCGCCCCGATCTGGTCTATTCCTGGGGCACCACGGTGACGCTTGGGCTGCTGGGCCGCCATGACGACGCCGACCGGTCGGCCTATCTGAACGAGGTGCCGGTAATCTTCCTCAACGTCACCGATCCGGTGGCCAGCCGGATCGTGCCAAATCTCGCCCCGACCGGCAGAAACATCGCCGGGTCGACCTTCGTCGCCCCGGTCAGCGCCCAACTGCAGGCGATGCGCGGCTACCGCCCGGTGACAAGGATCGCCGCGATCTTCAACCCCAAGGAGTCCAACGCCGTCGGCATGGTTCGCGATATGGCGGCGCTGGCCGAAACCCAGGGTGTCACCCTGGTGTCGCATCCAGTCCCGGTCGAGGAAGGTGCTACGCGCCCGGCTTCGGCGTCGATTGCCGAGGTGGTCGAGGGGATCAAGGCCGACCGCGCCGAATTCGTCTATGTACCGCCGGATAGCTTCCTGTCGAGCCATTCCGACGACCTGGTGGCGGCGGCGATTCCGTTCAAACTGCCGATCTTCGCGGCGGCAGAGGGCGCGTTCGATGCCGCCGGCACCTTGATGGGGCTGTTTGCGCGCTATTTTAACATCGGCCAGCTGGGCGGCTATCAAGCCGAGCGCATCCTGCTCGAAGGGGCGGCGCCGGGAACAATGGCGATCGAGAGCCTGCAGCGCTATTCGCTGGTGATCTCGATGAACACCGCGCGCAAGCTCGACCTCTACCCGCCGGTTCTGCTCTGTCGCAATGCCGAATTCGCCTAGGAGTATGCCCGCGATGACGCCACTCGATCTCGGCACCATCATCGCCCGCCAGATGCGGGAACGCCGGGAGCGCGCGGACCAGGCGCGGATCAAGGTCAATCTCTATACCGCGGCCGAGACGCGGGCGGTGGCCGAGGCGGTCGCCCTGCTCGAACGCGCGGGCCAGCCATCGCGGGTCGATTGCCTGATGGTCGGTGACAGCTACCTGATGACCCATCTCGGCCGACCTTCGACGCGGATCGACAGCCCGCAGGATCAAGCCGCGGTCTTCGCCATGATGCTGGGATTGGTCGCGGCGGTCGCCGAAGCCGTCGCGGCATTCGATCAGGGCGCGGGGGCATCGGCCAGGCCATGGATCATGGGCGATCTGCCCGATGGCGCGGCGGCGACCCCCGACCGGGCGCTCGACAGCGTTGCCCGAATGACCGAGGCGGGTGCCGCGGTGGTCAAGATCGAAGTGGTGTCGCCCCACGTCTTCGACATCATCGAGGAGGCGGCGCGCCGGGGATTCCCGGTTGCTGCCCATATCGGCTATACCCCCCAAAGCAATGCCAACCGCAAATACGGCGATACCGAGCCCGAATTCCTCGATCTGATCGCCCAGGCCCGACGCGCCCGCGACTGCGGCGCGGTCGCGCTGGTGGTCGAGCGGGTGTCCCAGCCGGTCAACGCCTTGCTGTGCCGCCCCCATCCCAAGGCGCTGCCGGTCTATGGCATCTTCAGCGGCCGGGTTGCCCATGGCGGCCAGAGCCTCAACGTGTTCGACAGCGTGATCCGACCCGATTTTCCAGCCAAGGCATTTCCGCCGACCGCGACCCTGCCGCGCAGCGCCTTTCCCGCCGCCTACAGCCACGCCACCATCGTCCGGCATTTTGCCGAACTGCTCGGGATGGCCTATGCCGGAGCCTATCCCCGGTCGCAATCCTCTGTGCTTGCCGAGGAGGTGCTCCAACGCCTGACGGCCACCGTTCTCTGGGATTGATCTCGCCATGCTGCTGCGCACGCGCGTCACCGTGTTCGTTCTCGCCGCCTTCGCGGTGTTCGCCGGGGTGATCGCGCTGGGCGTCCAGCGCTACGTCACCCTGCTCGACACCCGGCTGGAAAAGGCGGCGGCGTCCGGGCTCGTCGCGTTATGGAGTGAGATCGCCTCCAGCGGGCTCGACTTGCTCAGTCGGGAAGCGCGCCGCGCCGGGGCCGATCCGGCACTTGCCGCGGGGCTCACGGAGCGGGACCGCGACCGGCTCGGGGCACTCGGCAACCGGATCAGCGCCGCGCTCGCGACCGCGGCCACCGGGGTTGGGGCGACCCGGGTCGATATCCTCCAGAACGACGGAGGCCTGCTCTACACCTCGAGCCAGAGCGTCTTCCCCGAACCGATGTTGCCGGTCGCGACGATCGAGAGCGAGCTTGGTCCCAAAGGACTGGCCGGGGTCGGCTATATCCGGGATTTCGGGCTGGCCATGGTGGTTGCCACACAGGTCACGGATGCCGCGGGACGGTCGATCGGCACGGTGATCCTGGCCTCGGCACTTGACGACGCCCTGCAGCGGATTGCCGTCAACACCGGGACCACGGTGGTCGTGGTCAACCGACGCGGTCGCGCGATTGCCGGCACCGATCCGGAGCTCTGGGCTCAATTCGACGCCACGGTCCGCCACGGCAGCATCTCCCGGGGCGACAAGGTCTATAGCCTGGTCAATGCGCCGATCGACTATCTGACCGGCAGCCATGCCGCCGATCTGATCACCATCGCCGATACCACCGCAGCGTCCGGAGCCGAAAGCCGGGTCGCGCTGTGGACGGTGGCGGGGGGTGACGTGGTCGTGCTGGTGATTCTGCTGCCGCTGTTCTTGTACCTGCGCCGCTCGTTCCAGCCGCTGGAGGCGGCGGTCGGCGTGCTCGAGGCGATATCCTCGGGCAATACCGGCGTCTCGATGGAGGATATGGCCGGGCGCGACGAAGTCGGCATGATCGCCCACACCGTCGAAGTGTTCCGTCGCCGCACGCTCGCGCTGGAACGCATGACCATGGCGCGGACCCGGCTGCGCCGGCGCCAGGAGCGGCTGATCTTCAAGCAGATGACCGCGCTGGCCTCGACCCTGGAAGATGACGAACGCGATCGGGTGATCGCCGATCTGGAGGAGATCAAGGCCTCGGCGCTGGCGTCGAGCAGCACTCCGGCGGCCACGGCGGCGGCCACGGCGGCGGCCCAGGATGCCGCGGAAGCCGGCGACGGCATCGAGATCACCGCCCTGGCGCTGAGCAAATTGACCGCGCGGATCACCGACCAGCAGCACCGGCTGATCCAGCTGATTTCTGAACTGCGGGAGGCGCTCAAGTCCAAGACCGCACTGATCGCGCTGCGCAAGGAAATCGACATCGCCGCGAGCATCCAGCAATCGATGCTGCCCAAGCCGATGCCGCCGCAGCCACATTTCTCGGTGGTCGGGCAGATGACCCCGGCCAAGGAAATCGGTGGCGATTTCTACGATTTCTTCTTCGTCGGCGAGAACCGCCTGGCGATCGTGGTCGCCGATGTCTCGGGCAAGGGGATTTCCGCGGCCTTCTTCATGGCGATCACGCGGACGCTGTTGCGCGCGCTGACCCTGGTCGCGAGCAAGCCGGGCGAGGCCCTGGTCCGCCTCAATGATCTGCTGGCCGAGGACAACGACGAGGGGATGTTCGTCACCCTGTTCTATGGCGTGCTCGACCTCACCTGCGGCCGGCTGACCTACGCCTCCGCCGGGCACAATGCTCCGGTGTTGCGCCGCGCCGCAGGCAGTGTCGAATTCCTGCCCCAAACCGGCGGCGTCGCCCTTGCCGTCATGGAGGGGCTGCCTTATGCGGAAAAATCCTTGGATCTCGGCCGCGACGATCTGCTGGTGCTCTATACTGACGGGGTTACGGAAGCCCAGAACAGCGCCGACGAATTATACGGCGATCCCCAATTGCTTGACCACGTCGCGGCCGCCGGGCTGCTTGACCCGGCAGAGATGCTGGCCGGCATCCTGACCTCGGTACGTGATTTCGAAGCCGGAGCGCCCCAGGCCGACGACATCACCTGTGTGGTTCTGCGCGTTACCGGCTGATTTCCCGACCGCCCTGGCGCGGAGTTCAGACAGGTTCGGCCGCTTCGTCGGCCAGCGCCAGATACCAGGGCTCGGCGAACCCGGCGGCGGTGCGGCTCTGGCGGTTAAATGGCGGTTTGACCAGACCCTTGAAGTTCTGACGGACCAGGGCTTGCCAGGTTGCCGCAGGCTCCAGGCCGCGACAGGCGCAGAGATGGGTAAACCAACGGCAGCCGGCGGCGACGTGGCCAATCTCGTCGTCGTGGATGATCTGGAGCAGCCCGGCGCTGACCTCGTCGCCGGCGCGGTGCAAAGACAGGATCATCGCCGGCGTCACGTCGAGCCCGCGCGCCTCCAGCACCATCGGAACGACGGCCAGACGGGCGGCGAGGTCGTGGGCCGTGGCCTGGCTCGCCTCCCACAGGCCGTCATGGGCAGGCAGCGCGCCGTAATGAGCGCCCAAATCGGTCAGGCGCCGGTCGAGCAAGGCAAAATGGCGGGCTTCATCGGCGGCAACGCCAACCCAGTCGTCGAAGAACCGCTGCGGCATCGCCTCGGCGGCGAAGCGGGCCAGGAGATCCCACGCGAGATCGATGGCATTCAGCTCGATATGGGCCAGGGCATGGAGCAGAGCGATCCGGCCGGCGAGGCTGCCCGCCTTGCGCCGCTTGGGCATTTCGCGCGGCGGTCGCAGCTCCGGGCTGGCCGGGCGTGCCGGACGGTCGGGCAGAGCCGCCTGGCCGATCGCCGTCACACGGCGGGCACGCCACGCTGCTGCGGCCTCGCCGGTCAGGCGGACCTTGTCGGCCGGCAGCGGCGTGGTCAAAACCGCGAGCGCCGCCTCGGCGAGGGTTGCTGGCTCCACCATGCGCTGGCCCCAAACGGCAACGGGCGTGACCAAGTCACGCCCGTTGCCTCTGTGAAATGACCGGTCTCCGCCGCCGGCGGCGACTCACTCGTCCGAGCTCTGGGATGTCCCGTCCCGAGACGACACGACCGATTCGGCAACCTGGGGAATGTGCGGTCCGGGCTTGCGGCGCGGTGCCATCGCCAGGTCGCGCGCCCCCGGCTTGCGATTGGGCACCACCGCGAGGGCGACCCGGTCGTGGCCGGTATGGCCGCGGCCACCGTGAACCGACGCAGCGGCCTGCATCTGCCGATGGCCGGGCTTGCGCGGCGCTACGACCGCCGAGGCGTGGTGATGGCGGCGCGACAGCGCCTTGCGGTAGGGGGCGGGGGCCGGCAGACCCTCGTCGAGGTCGCTATCGAGCGACAGCGAGGCCATCTCGATGCGCTCCTCGCGCGGGGCGTCGAGGCCATGCGGCTGGATGAAACCATAGGTCGGGTACACCCCGGTGCCTAGTCCGGCGGTCGGCTCGTGCCACACCCGGACGCTGCTCCAATCGTTGTGCGGCGAGGCATCGACCACGAGCATGCCGCGGCGCAGACCCTGACCGCCGAGCCAGCTGTGATCGACCCGGATCGTCCGGCGATCGACCACGCCGCTGACCACCGAGACGTGCCCGACGTGAAGCTGGCGATTGCGCTTGAAGACCAGGACCGCGCCGACGGCGGGGCGGGCGCTTCGCTGATAGCGGCCCACCGCACCCTGCCACCACGTCCAGGCGTCACCGTGGATGTCGAAATGCGTCAGGGCCCGCGCGTAACGGACGCACATTTGGGCCTGCGCCGAAACACTGGAAGTGATACTAAATAGCACCAGGGCGAAGAGCGCGATACCGAAGCGTAGCGCAGATCGTCTCATGGCAATTCCCCCAACCGATCGACATGCTGGTTGGGTATCATGGTCGCATGGGGCTGTCATCCAAACAATGTTCTTGACTACCGGAAATTTGCCACGGCTTTGCCATAATCTTCCGACCAAAGTAGTAGAATTTTAACGATAGTGCGAAGAAATCGGCGCGCCCATGAATGGTTTGATTGCCAAGAAACCACTATCGACTGCCCTCGCCGCCCGTCAGCTCTATCGGCTTGATCGGCGGTGAGCGACCCGCTCCAGTTCATAAGGTCGCAGACGGCTATTGGCTCGCCGCCACTGGTCCCGGAAGTGCGCCTGCATCTGGCGACCGAGATCACCCCGCTGTGGCAAGCAACCGAGGACACCCTGGCGCAGGCCGGCTTGCCGCCGCCCTATTGGGCGTTCGCCTGGGCGGGGGGCCAGGCGGTTGCGCGCTACGTCCTGGACCGGCCCGAGGTGGTCGCCGGTTTGCGGGTGCTCGATTTTGCCGCGGGCAATGGCTTGATCGCGATCGCCGCAACCCTTGCCGGGGCGGCAAGCGTTGAGGCGGTCGAGGTCGATGCACTGGCGGTTGCCGCAATTGCCCTCAATGCGACACTCAACGGGGTGTCGGTGGCAGCGCGCTTTGATGATCCCGTCGGGCGGCCGCTGCCCGGCATCGATGTCGTGCTCGCCGGCGACGTCTGTTACGAGCGGCCGATGGCGGTCCGGATCATTCCGTGGCTGGCCGAACTCGCCGCCAGCGGCGTGCAGGTGGTGGTTGGGGATCCGGGACGAGCCTATCTCCCCCGTCATGGGTTGGAGCCATTGGCACGTCATACCGTGCCGACCAGCCGGGAATTGGAAGACCGCGACGTTCGCGAGACGATGGTCTGGCGTCTGACCGCCGCCGCGGCGCTTTGACCCTTCAGGCCGGGACACCGGCCGACTTACCCAACTCGTCACCCACCCAGGGCACCCGGACCGGGCGGCCAGCGACCGCAGCGCGTCGGACTGTGAGCGTCCCTTGCTGTCAAGGTTGCCAGCTTGACGTATTTTGGTCACAAGTCGTTTAGCTGATGTTTATATGATTTTAGCGGCGATTTCGGCCGTTAGATTAAATTTCCTTAATGAACTCGGCCGAGAAAACGCATATCTCTATCTCTTTTGAGGTTTGTCTGAGTCTTTAGACTCATTGACGACTCGGCTAACATGAATTTTATGTAATGTTTGGTCATTGATGCGAATTTATTACTATTCATTTATCTAAGTTATTTCATAGACTGAAGGTCATGTGCCCAATCGCTTTGCAGCGATTCCGGGTCTACGGAAATAGACTGACGCAATTCGAGCGTGGATTGCGAAGAGAGACGTGTTGCCGACCGTTTTAACGGCGGTGCATGAGCGAGTATTTGCGTCTTTGACACCGGACGTAGAGGAAAGCCATGAGGAACGGTTCAGCGGCAATGATTGTCGATCACCCGATCCAAGCCGCCAGGTTGGATGAGGTCGAAGTTGCAAAACCAAATGCAAACGCGCCTGGGCCAATCGGCTCCGCGGCACAGATTGCCGATCGCCTGATACAGGCGGCCAGGCGTGCCGCCGTCGAGGTCGAAATCGTTTGCGATCGGATCGACGGGGTCCCGGTGGTGGACGTCGAATCGATCCTGGAGGGACGGCAGATCCACTTTCGTCGCGAGCCAATGATCTTCCATTACCGGGCGGCCGCTGAGATGCCCAGGCTGGTCATCGACCGCCAAGGAGCAGAACCGGGACTGTGAACCGGTCAAGTCTTATCGGTCCGAGCGATAGATACGGCGCCCGTCAGCCGTAGGAGAGTGCCATGTCTTTGATCAGTCACATCTTTAACTTGCTATCGACGACCGAAGTCTTGATTTTTTCGGTCACTTTGGCGCTGTTGATGGTGTTTCATCACCATAAGAACTGGATCGTCGCAGTCGGCTTCGCCATCATCCTGCTCGTTCATGTCGATCGCATCGGCATCGCCGCCCTGGTCGATCATTTCGGACAGCGGCATCAGTATGGCCTGCTCTATAACCTTGCCATCCTGCTGCCGGGTTTTGCCCTGGTCGCCCATTATTTCGAGCGTTCCGGCTTTGACGCCCGGCTGACCAAGTATATTGGCAGCGATACCCTGCTGCTGTGGGCCGTGTTCGTCCTCTCCATCGCCCTCGACAATATTGCGGCGGCGATGATCGGCGGCGTCTTGTTGATGGCGCGCTATGGTCGGGAGAACGTGCCGTTCCAGATGCTGATCGGCGTGATCGGTGCGGCAAATCTCGGCGGCGCCGGTTCGTTCACCGGTGATACCACCACGGTCATGATCTTCATCTCCGGGGTGGCGATTCCGACCATCGCCAAGGGTTTCCTGGCCGCCATCCCGGCCCAGGTGCTGCTGAACATCTATGCCTGCAACCATACCGCCGAGCCGCTTGGCTCGCGCCGCGGCGTATCGACTCCGGTCCATTGGGGCATGTTCCTGCCGCTTCTGGCCATCCCCGGCCTGGCGATCGGCAATATCGCGTTCGACGAACCCGGCGCCGGGCTGCTCGCCGGGCTGGCGCTTGGCTGCCTGATCGGTCGGGTGTCGTTCGATACCCACCCGGTGCTTCGGGCGATCCCCAACACCCTGTTCCTGGTCACTCTGGTCGCCACCGCCGGAATGCTGCCGCTCGATGCTCTGCGGCCTTTGATCGAGGACCTCGGCATGGTCGGAACCGCGCTGGCCATGGGCGTGCTGTCGGCGTTCTTCGACAACATTCCGCTGACCGCGCTGATGCTCAATATCGGCGGGTTCGACTGGGGCCTGACCGCCTATACCGTCGGCTTCGGCGGTTCGGCGATGTGGTTCGGCTCCTCCGCCGGGGTCGGGCTGGGCACCCTGTTCCCGGAGGTCTACAACACCCGTCGCTGGCTGGCGCCGTTCTTCGCGATGATCGGCATCTATTTCGCCGGCGCCGCGGTCTACCTCGCCGCCTTCCACCTGGCACTACCGACCTGGGTCGAGGCCTGGAGCATCCTGGTCACCACGTTCGGCTTGGCCACCGCCTGGGCAATCGTGTTCGGCGGCATCCTGGCGCTCAATTTCAGCCTGGCCAGGCTTGGTGTCGCCATGTTTCCGCGGCGCCAGACCGTGCAGACCTGGTGGCGTGAAGCCCGCGAGGAGTGGCACTGATCCACGGCGGCGCCCGCGGCGGCCACCGCCGTCGGCGCCGCGGTTATCGCTTCCGGTCCAGCCAATTCCTCGCATTACCGAACGCCGCGGCGGCCCGCCACCAGGGCGCCGCGGCGTTTGTTCGGAGAATCCTTCGGAGTAATACTTATTGGCATGATCCCCACCGCCCCGCATACTGGGAAGTCCGTGCCCGGCAGGCCAGCCGCGGCGCCTTCCGGTAAAAGTGTCGACGGGGCTGCCCATGACCGTCTCAAGAGCCTGGATTCTTGCCGTCGTCGGCATTGCTGTGTCGATTCTGCCCGCGGCTGCGTTCGCTTCTGAAGCGGCGGTTCATGCCGGGGCACCGCATTTCGATGCTGCCGAATTAAGCGTATTCTGGGTGTTGCCGTTTGCCGGAATGCTGCTGTCGATCGCGGTGTTTCCCCTGATTGCGCCCCATTTCTGGCATCATCATTTTGGCAAGATCGCGCTGTTCTGGGCGCTTTCCTTCCTCGGGCCGTTCGCGGTGTTCTATGGGCCAGCACTGACGCTTTATGAACTGGTCCATGTCTCGGTCGCCGACTATATCCCGTTCATCATTCTGATCGGTGCGCTCTACACCGTTTCGGGCGGGGTCCGGGTGACCGGTAGTTTGGTCGGGACTCCAGGGGTCAACGCCAGCTTCCTGGCGCTTGGCACCTTTCTCGCCAGCCTGATGGGCACCACCGGGGCGGCGATGCTGCTGATCCGGCCGCTGCTCAAGGCCAACGAAAAGCGCTGCCACAAAGTTCACACCGTGGTCTTTTTCATTTTCCTGGTCGCTAATATCGGTGGCTCATTGACTCCACTGGGCGATCCACCGCTGTTTCTAGGTTTCCTCCACGGCGTTGATTTTTTCTGGACTACCACCCATCTGTTAGCCCCGATGCTTTTGATATCGGTGGCATTATTGGCAATTTACTTTGCAATCGAGTGTTATTGGTTCAAGCGGGAACCGCCCGCGGTCGTCAAGCAGCCGGAAGAGAGCCTGGAATCGGCGTCGGAGAAGCTGGGCATCGAGGGCAAGATCAACCTCCTGCTGCTGCTCGGCATTGTGGTCAGCGTCCTGCTCGCCGGGGTATGGCACCCGGGAACTGCCTTTTCAGTGTTCCACGTCCCGGTTGCCGGCCAGAACCTGGCCTCGGCCCTGCTTCAGATCGGCATCGCCGTGCTGTCGCTGAAGCTGACCAGCCGGGAAAGCCGCCGGCGCAATGCCTTCACCTGGTTTCCGATCGTCGAGGTCGCCAAGCTGTTCGCCGGCATCTTCGTCACTATCATTCCGGCCATCGCCATCCTCAAGGCCGGCAGTGCCGGCGCGCTGGGCCTGATCGTCGATGCGGTCAATCATCACGGCCAGCCGCTCAACCACATGTATTTCTGGGCCACCGGCATGCTGTCGAGCTTCCTCGACAATGCCCCGACCTATCTGATTTTCTTCAATACCGCCGGCGGCGACGCCGACCGGTTGATGACCGAGCTCGGCACCACGCTGCTGGCGATTTCCGCGGGTGCCGTGTTCATGGGTGCCAACACCTATATCGGCAATGCCCCCAATTTCATGGTCAAGTCGATCGCCGAGGAGCGTGGCGTCAAGATGCCGAGCTTCTTCGGCTATATGGCTTGGTCGGGCACGATTCTGCTGCCGCTGTTCGGAGTCCTCACCTTGATCTTTTTCCTCTGAACCGACCTGCGGCCCCTGCGGCGTCGGCGCTGAACCAGCCCGGCCGGCCGTGCTGAAAGCCATGGGCGGCCCCTCGACCGCTGACGCTGTTCCGCCGGCCCCGGCGAGCTATATTCGGGACTAGAGTGCGGCGCCTTGGCGATCTGCCGTCACGCTGACCGCTGCTCGGCCCCGCGCCGGGCGCTCGGAGGCCTGGGCCATGAATCTGTGGAGCCTTTTGATCCATCCTGACCGGGAGGAGCAGGCGTCCCGCTCGGAGGTTGCCGAGGCCGCGAACGTGCTGGAGATCGGCGAATTCCAGTTGCTCCAGCTGGCCTATCGCTGGCGGTTCGGCCACGAGCTGCCCGATGACCGGGCCGGCCCCCTGTTCCAATTGGCGATGGTTGAGGGGCGTGAGCCGGCCTGGGCGTTGCATTATGCCCAGCTGATCCTGGAGCGCGCGCGCGAGGGCCGGCTCAACGTCAACGATCCGACCTACCACCGCTATGACCGGTTCCACTATGGTCCTGATGCACCCCAGGGCCTCGCCTTCTGGGTGATGGCGGTCGGTTGCGGCGCATTGCTGCTCGGCAGCGTCACCCTGGCCAGCCTGGTCTCGGCGGAGGCAACTTCGGTGCTGCCGCCGTTTTTCACGGTCCAGGAATTGCCCCAGGGCAACTGACTAGCCCGAAGCCCGCGCAGCCGCTATGATGTCGACCAGCCAACCGCCGGAACCTGGGCGCGGGGAGAAATGCTGGGAGCATCGCCGGAGTGGGAACTGCCGATCGATATCGTGTTCCTGATCGTTACCGCCGGGATTGCCTGGCACGGCATTCGTTACCGTGACGCCGAAGGTCGCACCGACTTCGTGCGCCTGCTGTTCGGCTGTATCGCGGCGACCTATTTCTTCCTGGTCTTGACCAAGGACATTTTGGGTATTCCGTTGTTCTGACCGGCGCCGCCAGTCCGATCGCTCAGCCGTGAATGCCGCGCAGGGCGCCGTACACCGTGACCAGGCTGGCGGTCAGCAGGACGACGTGGAGCTGCCATATGCGGCGCAGCGTCCCCTGGGGGTCGTGCGCCGCGCGCGCGGCAAACCAGCGGTGCAGAAACAGCGGCTCGGCGACGAAGACCACGAAGGCAAAGGCCGCCCACACCGCGACCATGGCATGCATCCACCAGGTTGCAGGCTCGGCGAAGCGATACCACAGATCGTAGCGCACGGTCATCCACAGGCCCGAAGCGCCGGCGGCCAGGATGTAGAATCGGGCCAGCGCGGCGAAGCGGCGCTCGATCGCCTCGAAGGCATCGACCGCACCCTGCGGCGGCAGCTCGAAACGGGCGTAGGGCAGCAGGCACAGCGTCACAAAGCCGACCCCGCCGATCCACAGCACCACGGCCAAGACATGGACGGCACGCGCCACTTCAGCATCAATCATGACTGTCCCTCTTCGCTCGGCATCACTCGCCGGCGGCCGGCGTCACAGCCGGGGCGGCCTTGACCACCGCGATCCGGCGCCGGGTCTCGCGATGGAGGATGAACAGGCCGCTGGCGACCACCAGCGCGGCACCGCCCAGAACCCGCAAACCCGGCACCTCGCCCCAGAGCAGCCAACCGAACAGCGCCGCCCAGATCAATGCGGTATAATTGAACGGACCGATCACCGAGGCCGGCCCCAATCCCTGTGCCCGGGTAACGCATTGTTGGGCGATGCCGCCGACCACCCCGCTCAGCACCATCAGGGCAAAATCGGACCAGGTCGGCGTAACCCACACGAAAGGCAGGACCAATCCGGTCAGCACGGTCGACACCACGCTGAAATAAAACACGATCGTGCTTGGGTGCTCGGTCTGGATCAGCTTGCGGATGCTGATCATGGCCAGGGAATAGGCGACGGCGCTGGCCAGCGCGACCAGCGCCCCGGCGTGGATCAACCCGCCGCCCGGCGCCGCCATGATCAAGACGCCGAAGAACCCGACGATCACGGCGCCCCAGCGGTAAACACCGACCTTCTCGCCGAGCAGCGGCACCGCCAGCGCGGTGAGAAACAGCGGTGCCGAGAACGAAAGCGCCGTCGCGTCGGCCAAGGGCAGCAGGGCGAACGACCAGAACAACAGGAACATCGCGGTAACGCCGATGGCGCCCCGCCACAGATGGGACCACGGATGGGCGGTGCGCAACAGCGGCAGACCACCGCCGACCGCCACCATGACGGCCGCGGGGATCAGCGCGAACAGATTGCGAAAGAAGGCGATCTGGCCGACCGTATAGGTGCTGGCCAGCACCTTGACCAGCACGTTGAGCAGGGCGAACAGAAACACCGCCGCCACCGCCCAGATAATCCCCTGCTGCACCCGCAGGGCGGCGTGGGCATCGGGGACGGCATCGGGGGCAGGAGGTGGGTCGCTCGCCGACATCGGGTGTGCGCAAAAACCGGTCGTCGGCTCAATCGGGCCGGCGGACCAAGCCCGCGGCGATCTCCTGCTCGGCGATCTGCCAGTGCAGACCGTCGCGGCCGTGGGGTCGGCCCTCTTGCTCCCAGAGCTGATAGGCCCGTTCGCGAATCAAGCGTTCCTGCTGCCCCTTGGTCAGGCCCTCGGCGATGTGGAGGTTGATATTGATCAGGGACTGCAGCCGCGCCTGGTCAAATTCGCCGCGTCCGATCCCCAGCGTGGCCTGAGTAACATAGTCCGCCAGCACCGCCAGATTGTCGGTGACTTCGGGTGGAAGCCCCGATTCGGCCTTGCCGACCAGCACCCGGATCGCAATCCACAGTTTCAGATTGTGGTCGAGCGCCAGGGCCAGAGCACCGCCGTCCTCGGCCTCCATCATCCCGATCGCCGCGTCAATCAGAGCGCGGACGTCCTGGTCGATTCGGGCAAAATTGACATCGACATCGGCACTGCGGCCAAGCGCCGCCGCGGCCTGTTCGAAATCCACGTCATCGACCGGATTATCGATCTTCTGCGTGGTCACCGGCGCGATCTCCCACAGGGCCGCATGCGCCCGTTCACCCTTGCGCCCCGCCCGGCTCCCACCCGGGGCGACCACCAGCGATCGCCGAGCCGGAAGGCCGTTTGTGCGTAGCCGCGAACCGAACTGCCGAACCGCTTCTACTGACCGAATAGCCAGCGGGACGGCAGATGGTAGTAAGCCGACAGGATGTTCGAACCGGGATTGGTGGTGGTGATGCCGGCGTTGGAAATATGGCTGTAGCCGACCGAAAACCGGGAGTCGTTCTCGAACTGATAGCCGAGTTCGACCTGAGTGCGGAATTCGATCACCGAGCCCAGATCCTTGCCGCTGCCACTGGAATAAAAGCCGGTACCAAAACTCGGGGTAAACCGGATCGGCCCGAGCGGAACGTCGAGCAGGATGCCGCCGACGCCGTAGAAGGCGCCGTCCGAGGTCGCTTCGGCGCCAAACCAAGGCTTCAGCTTGGCATAGGGTTCGAAATAAGGCACCAGCGAGGTACCGAAGCGATACTCCACGCGCAGATCGACCGCCTCTTGGTGGTGGTCGGTCGACGACACGTCGAGAAAGCCCAAGCCAGGATTGATCAGCGTCTGGTCGAACTGGCCGACCCCGATGCTGATCGTCGAGGGGTCATCGCCGGCATGGGCCGGCTGCGCCTGCGACGCCAACCCTAACACCAACACAGCCAATGCGCCCCAACGATTCACTGAAGCTCTCCCGTAGCAAAGCTGTTCCATGTGGTCAAAGCCGATGCTTAGCGTGGACCTCTAACAACCTGCTTAACCGACGATTGCCGATTCTACAAGCCCGCATGGGACGGTCGTCAGGGCGATACGCCGCGCCCTGTGTCGCCGGGGCCACGATTTCGGGCGGCCCTGGCAATTTTTGCCACCCCCGCGGGGACTTCGTCCTGAATAAATCGTGGTCGCAAGCCGGTTCGGCAAGGCTGGTGCTGCGGAACGTCATGAGGCGTGGCGATCCGGCGACGCTATCTCAGGTAGATCAGGCGCTCGCAGTGCGGAAGGGGGAATGCCATGCCAGACGTTCAGGTGTTCAGCCATATCACGGTCGGTTCCGACGATATCGCCCAGGCGGCGATATTCTACGATGCGGTGCTCGCGCCGCTCGGGCTCGGCCGCTACCGGACCTTCAAGATCGGCATCGGCTATGCCCCGATCGGCTTCGATGGCATCGAACCGCCATTCTGGGTGCTGCGGCCGTTCGATCGCGCGCCAGCGCGCGCCGGCAACGGTTGCCATGTCGCGTTCCTGGCACCCGACCGCGCCGCGGTCGATGCCTTCCACGCCGCCGCGCTGGCGGCCGGCGGCACCGACGAGGGGGCACCCGGTCTGCGCCGCTACCATCGCGACTATTACGGTGCCTATGTTCGGGACCGCGACGGCAACAAGCTACAGGCAGTCTGCCATGCGCCCGACCCCGCCGAGTCGCGCCCCGAGGCAAACCGGTCTTAAAGAGGGCCGGTCCTGAGGCAGCGCGATGGTTATGGCCAACGGAGAGCAATCTGCGGTCATCGCCTTTCTGGCCGACCCTGCCAGTCACGGCGGCCAGCCGGTCGCAACCCTTACCACCCATGGCGCCATGGTGTTTCTGGCCGGTGACCGGGCCTTCAAACTGAAACGGGCGGTCCGCTTCCCCTACATGGACTTTTCCACGCTCGAGTGCCGCCGGGCCGCGTGCCGGGCGGAGCTTCGGCTCAATCGGCGAACTGCACCGGCGCTCTATCTGGGCGTCGCCGCGGTGGTGCAACGCCAGGATCGCAGCATCGCCCTGATCGATGAGGCTGCGGCCGAAGCCGCCGAAGTCCTCGACTGGGTCGTGGTGATGCGGCGCTTCGATCAGGCGGCGCGGTTCGACCACCTCGCCGAATCCGGAGCCTTGACCCCGTCGCTGATCCGCGATCTGGCAGACGCAATCGCCGAGTTTCACGCTCGCGCCGAGCCGTGGAGCGGTCCCGAGGACCACGGCAGCGCGGCAGCGATGGGTTGGGTGGTCGAAGACAATCTGGAGGAACTGCACCGCAGTCCGCGGCTGTTCGCGGAGTCGCGGCTCGACCGTCTGGCCGCGGCGTCGCGCGCCGCCCTCGGCCGCCACGCCGCCCTGATCGACCGCCGGCGCCGCGAGGGCAGGGTGCGGCGCTGCCATGGCGACCTGCACCTGCGCAATATCTGCCTGTTCGACGGCCGGCCCACCCTGTTTGACGCCATCGAGTTCAATGACCGGATCGCGGTGATCGATCGCCTCTATGATCTCGCCTTCCTGCTGATGGACCTGGAGAAACGGGGCCTGCGGCCGCAAGCCAATCTCTTGTTCAATCGCTGGTCCACCCGCCATTTCGAAGGCGACGGGCTGGCGCTGCTGCCGCTCTACCTCTCGGCGCGTGCCGCGGTGCGTGCCAAGGTCGATGCCAGTGCCGCCGCGGTGAGCGATCCGGAGACCGCCGCAGCCTTGGCCGCCGAGGCGGCGGGCTATCTCGACCTGGCGGTCGCCCTCGTCGAGTCGCCGCCACCCCGGTTGATTGCGATCGGCGGCTTGTCGGGCAGCGGCAAATCGACGCTGGCGCGGGCCTTGGCGCCTTCGCTGGGCGCGGCGCCGGGCGCGGTATTGCTGCATAGCGATGCCTTGCGTAAACAGCGTTTCGGGGCAGCCGAAACCGAGCGGTTGCCCGAAGCGGCCTATCGGGAAGCCGTGACCGACCAAGTCTATGGCGTGATGGCCGAGCGGGCCGGCCAGGTCCTTGCCGCCGGCCATGCGGTGATCGCCGATGCCGTCTTCGCGCGCCCCGACCAGCGCCAGGCAATCGAACAGGTGGCGGTCCGGGCCGGAGTCCGGTTCAGCGGGTTGTGGCTCGACGCGGCGCCTGCGACCCTGATCGACCGGGTGGCGCGGCGGATCGGCGACCTGTCGGACGCCACGCCCGCGATTGTCCGACGCCAGGGAGGTTTTCACTTGGGTGAGATCGCCTGGGCCCGGCTCAACGCCTCGGCTGATCCCGCCGCGGTGCTGGCGCGCGCGGCTGAGGCACTCGATGCCGTTCCCGTTGCGCGCCCCCCTGCGCCACCGTGTCCGCCTGGAAACCACCAAGGGCCGACCTCAAATTCAAGGGGATCGTAACGATACCGGTGTCTGGGCCGGTTCCCGGCGGCCGGCCCGGCGGGGCCGGTGCGCGGCTCAACCTGCGGGAGGCTGTTATGAGTTATCGTACCATTCTGGTTCCCATGATCGGGGTCGAGGCGGAGGGGGCGGCCTTGGCCACAGCACTCGGGGTCGCCAAGAGGTTCAACGGCCATGTCGAGGCGGTATTCGCCCAGCCCGACCCGCGCGAATCGATGCTGATGCTGGGCGACGGGCTGTCGGCTTCGGTGATCGAGCAGATTCTTCGCGCCGCCGAAACCGCGACCGCGGCCCGGCGCAAGATCGCGCGGCGTCAGTTCGATACCGCGGTTGCGGTCGCCGGCACCGCGATCGTCGAGGCCGCCGTGTCGCTTGACCACCCGTCGGTCCGCTGGCGCGAAGTCGTCGGCAATCCACCGGACGCGATGATCCGGGAAAGCCGGGTGAGTGACCTTGCGGTGATCGACCAGGCCGCGGTCGCCCTGGATCCGGGCGCCACGGAAATTCTCGAATCGGTGCTGCTCTATGGCGGCCGGCCGGTTCTGCTGGCGCCGGCCGAGGTACCCGCCGCGGTCGGCACCTCGATCGCCATCGCCTGGGATGGCGGTGCCGAGGCCGCTCGCGCGGTCGCCGGCGCGCTGCCGCTGTTGAGACGGGCCGAAACGGTTCACGTCATGACCGCCGAAGCCTATGAACTGGACCTCCATGCCTCCGACCGCCTCGCCGACTATCTGGCCTGGTCCGGCATCAAGGCGACAGTGGTGCCGATCGACGCCGGCCATGAATCGATCGGGGCGGCGCTGTTGCATGCCGCCGGCCGGCAGGGCGACGACCTGGTGGTGATGGGTGGCTACGGCCACAGCCGGATGCGCGAGATGATCCTGGGCGGAGCCACCCGCCATGTTCTGCGCCACGCCAAGGTGCCGGTATTGCTCGCCCACTGAGTGTCTGGGGATGGGGTGGCCGGCGGGCCGCCGATCAGAAACCTTCCCGTACCGCATTGATGGCACGCCGGGCCGCGGCATAACGGCGGCGATCGACAATGTGCACCCGTGGCGCCCGTTGCGTATCGCCGCCCTTCATCTCGATGAACAGGCGCTGAAAGCCCGAGGTATCCAGCTTGATCGAGAAGCTACCGTAGCGGACCGCAATGACCACGTGGACCATGTTCAGCACCAGCCTGGCCTTATAGCCCTGCGCCGGTTCCAGGTAGGGAAAGGGGATCAGGGGCAGGGTGACGCCTTTCGGCATCAAGTCCTGCAGTGCGACCACGATGCTGTCGTAGCGTTTGCCAATCTGCGCGGTCAACCGGACGCGACGGTCGGTCAGCGTATCCTTGTGGTCGCTGAGGATGATCTTATTTATCCCCGACGAAAACTTTCTGCAGGCTTCGCCATCGACGGTTGGGTCGATGGTTGCGAAATAGGATTCGATCGATTTGCGCAGCGCCTCCAGTTCGTGACGCTTCTGTTCCTGGAGGTGGGCCGACACGCCCTCGAACGTCATCATCGCTTCGATCGTTGCCGAGACCGCCTTGGACACGCCCATTCGCCATTCTTCAAGATCGCCCTCGGGCTTGCGCGACAGTAGCTCGCCCAAATCGCCGAGCCCGATCAACACCTGGTCTTTGGTTTCGGCGATCGTCTCCTGCAACTCCCGCCGTCGGTCGTCATCCTGGACCAGCAAGGCGTCGGGCGCGGCCAGCAGGGAGTCGATGGTATCGAGCGACTTGCGGGTCTGCTGCAACCCATCCAGCAGTTCCCCGATATCGGGAATTTCCGTGCCCTCGGCTTCGACATCCGTGGCCGGCGGTTCGACGGGCGGCGCGCTTGACTGCTCATGTTCAGCAGGCACCGCGCCGCTTTCGGCGGTTCGCGTGAACGCCTTGCCTTCCAGATTGCGCCCGACCAGGACGCAGGGGCGGAAGTCGAGCAACAGCTTTTCGCCGGTAACCTGGTCGGTGACGACACTGCTGTTGCGACCGAAAAGCGCGCGGGTCAGCATGCAGTCCCGTCGCCCCTCGGCGGTGAAGCGCAGATAGGGCAGCGAAACATCGACCTTGCGGGGGTCGGGCAGGACGCCATCGGGGAGGACGAACCAGAACTGGTTACCGTCGCTGATGGTATAGGCGATGTCGTCCTTGATCTTCGCGGCATCGGCATGGAACAGCTCCAGACCGCTGGTAAAATCAAGCGGATCCTTGGACACGCGCACGGGCTCCCTGTTTCGACAAGCCAGGCCGGGATCCTGCTCGCCCGGCCTTGGGTGATCTCCATCCGTCGCCGACGGTCTTGGCCGCCGTCCTGCCCGGTCCCGGTTCCGGTTCCGGTTCCGGGGGGCTTGATCGGATGAGGGCCTGATAGGAGGTATGTCGGTACGGCGGCGCAGCCAGGCATGGTTCTAAGAAACCGCGCATGAAATTGGCCACCCTTGGCACGTGATCACTGCTGCGGGGCTGAGGATCGGTTCGACCCTGGGCAGAGTTGCGTCGGAGGCGTGGGTGCGCCGGCAAGCCCGAACCGCCACGGCCTCGGGCGATCGTATCGGCCGGGTGTGACGGTTGCAGCTACCTGACGCAGGGCGGTAGCTCCCGGAAGGCCGCGGCCTGTTCCAGAACCTGGGCCACCCGCAGCACGGTTTCCTCGTCGAATGGCCGGCCGATCAACTGGAGCCCGAGCGGCAAACCATCGGCACCGAGCCCGGCCGGTACCGAGATGGCCGGCAGCCCGGCCAGGGAGGCCGGCACGGTAAACACGTCGTTCAGGTACATCTGGATCGGGTCGTCCATCTTCTCGCCGATCGCAAACGCGGTAGAGGGCGCGGTCGGGGTCAGGATCGCGTCGCAGCGCTGAAAGGCATCCCGGAAGTCCCAGGAGATCCGTGTGCGCACCTTCTGCGCCTGGAGGTAATAGGCGTCGTAGTAGCCGGCCGACAGCACATAGGTGCCGATCAGGATGCGCCGGCGCACCTCGGTGCCGAAGCCGGCGCCGCGGGTCTCCTCGTAGAGGTCCTTGAGGCTGCCGCCGGCCCGACGCAACCCGAAGCGGACGCCGTCGTAACGCGCCAGATTGGACGACGCCTCGGCCGGGGCGACGATGTAGTAGGTCGCCAGAGCATGGCGGGTATGGGGCAGACTGACCTCGACCGGCTCCGCGCCCACCGCCTTCAGCCAGGCGATACCCTGGTGCCACAGCGCCTCGATTTCGGCCGGCATGCCGTCGACCCGGTATTCCTTGGGAATGCCGATGCGCAGGCCCCGGACATCGCCGGTCAGACCCGCGCGGTAATCGGGCACCGGCCGGTCGACACTGGTCGAATCCTTGGGATCGTAGCCGGCCATCCCGCCCAGCATCAGGGCGGCATCTTCGACCGAACGGGTCATTGGTCCGGCCTGGTCGAGCGACGAGGCGAAGGCGACGATGCCCCAGCGCGAACAGCGGCCATAGGTCGGCTTCAGGCCGACGATCCCGCAGAAACTGGCCGGCTGGCGGATTGAGCCACCGGTATCGGTACCGGTCGCCGCCATGGCACAGCGGGCGGCCACCGCCGCCGCCGAACCACCCGACGAGCCGCCCGGCACCAGCCGCCGGGTCCAGGCGCCGGGCTCGCCGGGGCTCCACGGGCTGACCACCGGACCATAGGCGCTGGTGATGTTCGACGAGCCCATGGCGAATTCGTCGAGATTGGCCTTGCCCAGCATCACCCCACCGGCCCGCCACAGATTGGCGGTGACCGTCGAGTCATAGGGCGGCGTGAAGCCGTCCAGAATGCGGCTGCCCGCGGTGGTCTGGACACCCGTCGTGCAGAACAGGTCCTTGATCGCGATCGGCACCCCGTCGAGCGGCCCGGACTCGCCCTGGGCGCGCCGGACATCGCTCGCGCGCGCCATCTCCAGTGCCCGCTCCGGCGTCTCGGTGATGAAGGCGTTGAGCGGTCGCGCCGCCGCCATCGCGTCGAGATGCGCCGACGTCAGCTCGATCGCGGAAAAATCTTTGCGGGCCAGCCCGGCCAAAGCCTCGGCGATGCCGAGGCGGGTCAACTCGGACATCACTCGACGACCTTCGGCACCACGAAAAAACCCTCGGCACGTTCCGGCGCATTGGCCAGAATGCCCTCACGATCGCCACCATCGTCGACCACGTCGGGCCGGCGGCGCAGCTTATGCGCGATCGCACTGGTCATCGGCGGCACGGTGTCGGTGTCGACCTCGTTCAACTGTTCGACGAATGTCAGGATCGCGCTGAGTTCGCCGGCCAGGTGTTCCTGGTCTTCCTCGGGCACCTTGATCCGCGCCAGATGGGCGATCTTCGCCACGGTAGCCTTGTCGATTGACATGCGCTATGGGTCTCCCTCCGTCACCCGACCGGCCGGGACGGTAGCACCCACCATGGCGATCCGCAACCTCAGCCAGCTCAAGGCCCTTCTCCCCCGCGGGCAGCGGCTGCTCGGCCTTGACCTCGGGTCCAGGACGATCGGATTGGCGCTGAGCGACCCCGGCCTGACGGTCGCCTCGCCG
Source organism: Azospirillum sp. (assembly GCA_016124535.1). Taxonomy (GTDB): domain Bacteria; phylum Pseudomonadota; class Alphaproteobacteria; order Azospirillales; family Azospirillaceae; genus RI-112. The sequence continues at coordinate 2,714 of WGNK01000032.1, read as the reverse complement.
ATCGTCACCCTCCGCCGGACCAAATTCACCGCCGATGCGCTGGCGCTGGCCGCGATCGTCGCCGAGCGCGGCGTTGGCGGCCTGATCCTCGGCCTGCCGGTCAATATGGACGGCACCCAGGGCCAGGCGGCCCGCGCCGCCCACCAGTTCGCCGCCAACCTGCTGCGCCTGGCCGAACGCTTCCCCGCCGAACCCGAAATCGCATTCTGGGACGAGCGGCTGTCCACCAGCGCGGTCACCCGCTTCATGATCGAGGCCGACATGACCCGCAAGCGCCGCGCCGAAGTGGTGGATAAAGCCGCCGCGGCCTACATCCTGCAAGGAGCGCTCGACGCCCTGAGGCATCAGCAGGATGCTGCCGGCCCGGACTCGATTTCCCGTTAATATTGGATTATCAATGCTGACAATCGTGCTCTTGATCGGCTCAAACATCATTATGACGGCCGCATGGTACGGCCATCTGCTTTATCCGAACGTGGTGACCTATCGGGTTGTCCTGATCAGCTGGGCACTGGCATTTCTTGAATATTGCCTGGCGGTTCCAGCCAATCGAATCGGCTATTTCGACGAGGGGTACAGCGGCGCCCAGCTGAAAATACTCCAGGAGGTCATAACCTTAACGGTCTTTGCGGTGTTCTCGATCACCGTGCTCGGCGAAGGCTTGCGGTGGAACTATCTCGCGGCCTTCGCCTGCATGGTCGGTGCGGTCTATTTCATCTTCCGGACTTGAGGCCGCCGCGCGGTCCGCGCTATCCGGAGCCTGGCGGTCAAAGCGACATCAGCACCGCAATCGCCGAACCGACGACCATCACGGCACACGGCACGATCGACAGCAGGAAGCCCAGATGGCGCTTCTCCGCCGCCGCATAATAGCCGGCGGCGTAGATCACCCGGCCGACCACCCAGAGCAACCCGAGGCCTGCGGCCCATCTGTCGCCGACCGACAGTGCAAACAGCCACAGCGCCGGCAGGAACAGTACCAGCTGCTCAACGGTATTTGCCTGCACCCGGACAATTCTGGCGAATTCGGGCGGCCCGTCGATCGCCGGTGCCGGCACCTTGTAGTGCCCCCGCGCCCAGCCGACCTTGGCCGAAACCAGGAAATACTGGATCAGCGCCAATGCGGTCACCAGAGCGGTCAAAGGTGTGGTCAGCGTCATGGCGGGAAACTCCGGGCCGGGAGGGTGCCGCCAATTATCCGCCCAGCGCCGCAGGTTTGGCAAGTCTGCCGGCCGCCATCGTGGCTGGACGGGCCGGGTGGCCGATGGCTATCTTCGATCACGAAGGAAAACCCGCCAGGAGCGCCGATGTCCGCCGTTGACAACCGATGATCCCGGTCATCACCGCGCTGGCGCCGATCTTTTTGCTGATTTTGCTGGGGTTCTGGCTGCGTCGCCGGGCGCTGGTCGCCGACGCGTTCTGGCCGGGCGCCGAGCGCATGACCTATTTCCTGTTTTTTCCGGCCTTGATCGTCGGCGAGTTGTGGCGTGCCAACCTCCGCGATCCCAAAGTATTCGCCATGGCCGGGGCGATGACCGCCGGAGTCCTCGCGATCGCCGTGCTGGTCCTGGTGCTGCGCCGTCCGCTCGGCCTCGATGGGCCGGCATTCTCCTCGGTGTTCCAGGGCGCGATGCGGCCCAATACCTATGTCGGGCTGGCCGCCGGCAAGGCACTTTATGGTGCGGCGGGATTGTCGCTGACCGCGGTCGGCATCGCGTTCGTGGTCCCGCTGGTCAATGTGCTGTGCGTCACGGCCCTGGTCCATTTCGTCGCCGGCAACGGCAAGGGATCGCGCGCGGTCGCCCTCGGGCTGCTGCGCAACCCGATCATCATCGCGGTGGCGCTGGGCTTCGCCCTCAACCTGAGCGGCATCGGTCCGCAGCCGGTGATCGGCGAGGTGATCCAGGCGCTGGGCCGGGTGGCGCTGCCGGTCGGGTTGCTCGCGGTCGGCGCCGGTCTCGACCTCGCCGCCGCGCGCGCCGCCGGACACGGCGTGCTGTGGGCCAGCCTGCTCAAGCTGCTGGTACTGCCCGGCCTGACCTGGGGGCTCGGGCGCGCCTTCGGTCTCGATGGGCTGCCTCTGACCATCGCAGTGCTGTTCAATGCCCTGCCCTGCTCGGCGTCATCCTATGTGCTGGCCCGCCAGATGGGGGGCGACCACCGGCTGATCGCCGGGATCATCACCGCCGAAACCCTGCTCGCGGCGCTGACTCTGCCCCTGGTGCTCGGGGGCGCCGGTTAATCTTACTGCGCCATAAGACGAGCATCAATTCGGGTGCGGTCGGTCTGGCGCAGCAGGGGCACCTGGGCATCCTGCGCGCCAGGGCGACGGCCCGTCTTCGGCGGATGGTCGGGATCGAGATGGGAAAGTGCCGTTCGGGGCGCAGCGGCGGCGCCTCTGGGTCGGTCGCGATTGGGAACGGCAGGTTGCGCGCGGCGAGCGGGTGCACCGTGGGGTAATCGGGCATCGGTGGCTGGCAGCTTGACGCAGCCGATATGGCCTTCATTTCGATGGGTGAAACAGCGCCCGCACGGGCGCGGACATCGAATGGGAGGAGCGGACATGGAACACCATGCCGGCCTGGATGTCTCTCTGGATGAGACCAGCATCTGCATCGTCGATCCGGAGTGCCGCATCATCCGCGAGACCAAGGCGGCGACGGACGCGGGAGCGATCGTCGCCGCGCTGAACGCGCCCGGCATCAAATGTCGGC
>WGNK01000003.1 GCA_016124535.1 Azospirillum sp. | reverse complement strand
TGGGTCGAAAGCGTCAATACGCCCTGGTTGTCGAGCGCACCGCTGCTCGTCACTGTGCCGCCGCTGGCCCCCTGAAGGGTACCGGCATTGGTGATCGACTGGCCGGCGACGGTCAGCGTCCCGCCGCCCAGGATGGTGCCGCCCGAGGCATTGGTCAGCGTCAGGCTGGTGCCGCCATTGGCGCCGGTGATGCTCAACGCACCACCCGCCTGCAGAACGCCGGTTGCTTCGTTGGTGACCGCCAGCACCGAAGCGCCGCTGCCCTGCACCGTCAGCGCGTTTGCTGCCAGCACGCTGCCGAAATTGTCGAACGCGTCGGTTGCGGTCAGCGTCAGCGCCCCACCCGACTGCAGCGTGCCGAGATTGGTGAAGCTTTGCAGGGTCAAGCTCTCATCCTGGCCGGCCCCGGTGGACAGGATGAAGGTGCCGCTGTTATCAAGCGTACTGATGTTGAGCGTGGTGCCGTTGGTGCCCTGGACGGTGCCGGCATTGGTCACGCTTTGGGTATTGAGCGTCAGCGTGCTGCCTCGGACGGTCGCGCCCTGTGCGACAGTGAGCGTTGCCGCTTGGCCACCTGCGGCGCCGGAGATCGACAGCGCACCGCCGGCCTGGAGGAACCCGCTGCCGGTGTTGGCGACCGCGAGCGTCGTGCCCGCGGATCCACCGGTGATGGAGAGGCCGCCGGCGGCCACCAGAGTGTCGGAATTGGAAAGGCTGGTGGTGGCGGTCACCGCCAGTGCGTTGGCGGATTGCAGCACGCCGGCGTTGAGAACGCTGCCGGCCGAGATTTGTTCGGTCTGGCCGGTGACGACGTTGGCCGAGGTAATCAGGATGCCGCCCGCCCGATTGGTCAGGGCGTCGGTGATCGCAAAACTCGCGGTGTTGGTCCCCTGCAGGCCGCCGGAATTGTCAAAGCTTGCGGCTTTGACCGATACCGTCTGGCCCAGCATCAGGCCACTGGCCGTGTTGGTCAGGGTGACGGCAGCGTTAGGGGAGGCGCCGAACCCTGCGATGTCGAGTGCGCCGGCGCCCGCGTTCAGCGTCCCGGTATTGGTCAGCGCCAGGGTGCCGGCGCCCGAATTGGTCGACCGCACCGTCAGGCTGCCGGCATCGGCGGAGATGCCACCGGCGTTGACCAGCGTGGTGGCGGCCGCCAGCACAACGTTACCCGAGGTGGATTGGAGCACGCCGCCGGCGGCCACCGCAATGCCGCCCTGCTGCGCGGTGACCGACAAGGTCCCGGCCGATCGAATGCCGGCGCCGTTCAGGTCGAGCGCCGGTTTGGTGGTGCTGTTGGCGGTGGTGTCGGGGCCGGTGGCGGTGAAGGTGATGTCGCTGCCGCCGTCGAAACTGACGAAAGCGGAAGGGTCGGTGCTCACCGTCTTGGCGACGACGGTGAGCGCCCCGGGGGTATGGTAGCTGACCGCTTTAAAGTCGGCGGCATCCGTCGTCGTGATCGTTACGGCGCCTCCGGCCGAGCGGTCGAATTTGGTGGTGTCGGTGGTGCCATTGCCGGTGTCGGACAGCGCCCCCTGGGTCACGGTCAGCTTGCCGGAGGCGGTCACGTATCCGCCCGACAGGGCAGCTCCGCCCGAGCCGGTGTTGGTCAGGCTGACGTTGCCGCCCGCGGTCACCGCCCCCCCGGTCATGCGGAACGCATCCGTTTCCGAGGCGGAGGTGGTGATGGCGACGTCGGCTTCGGCGCTGACATGGCCGCCGTTCAGCACGACCTTCCCCGCCGCGGTCAGGGTGAAATCCCCGCCGGTGGCCGCAGCGTCGCCCAGCATGCGTACGCCGACGCCGGCTTCGGTGGCGATCAAGCGGACGCGATTGGCGTACATGCCGCCCAACAGGGAGGTGTCGATGGCATAGCTGTTGTCGGGGAGCGCCCCCTCGCCGGCTACCGTGCCGGTCACTTTGCGCGTGCCGTAATCCCAATGGTTGTTGCCGGCGGCGAGGGTCAAGTCGAGCCCGGGGCTGGTCGCGGAGCCGCTGGACGCGGTGATCGGGCCGTCGACGGAGATCTGTCGCGCGACCAGGTCGAAGATTTCCTGGTTGCTGGCGTCGAGGCCGGCGCCGGTGACGCTGATGTCGCCTCGGTTGACGGTAAAAGAGTCGAGCGACCCGTCGCCGCGCAGCGACGGTTTGCCGGTCGTCAGGGTGACGCGCGGCGTGTTGATGAAGCCACACCCCGAACAGGTGATGCCGTAGGGGTTGGCGATGACCACCTCGGCCTTCCGGCCGGCGACCTCGGTATAGCCGGCGAGGGTCGAACGATTGGCCGCCACCACCTCGTTCAGGATCAGCGATGCCGCCGTGCCGGAGCTGAAATTGCTGTTGCCGGGGAGATGCCCCGCCAGTTTCGACTGGGTGACGGCGTCGGCGTTATTGAGCACCAGCCCGACAGTGCCGACATTGAACTTGTCATACTGATTGTGCGACACGCCTTTACCGTTGGGGGCGGCAATGTCGATGACCGGCACGCCATTGCCGCCCGTCGGCGTGGCGATCCTGGTCGAACCGCCGTCGTGAACGACCACCTCCTCCGACAGGGCGGCCCGGCTGCCGATCATGCCCGTAAGCGCGGTTGACGCCATGAGCAGCCACTTCAGATGCTTCGACCAAAAGAATGCGTTTGTTGCCATGTCGGTGTCTCTTACAGGCCGAGGCTGAGCTTAAAGAAGGTAAAAGACGGTTCGTGGCTGAGCAGATCACTGCGGATTACCGGGAAAACCTGCTGCAGGTCCAGGGAGAGCGGCCCAACTGTAGAGCTAACGCCAAATGATATCCCGGACAGAGTGCCGCCAGGAATATCATTGCGCTCATAAATTCGGCCGTAGTCGAAGCCAACTTTTGGGTAGATCCCAACCGGGACTTCCCAGATATCCCATGATTTTCTCAAGACCAGATCGTTGCGGACATGCCAGCCCCTGTCGCCTGCCACCGAGGTGTCGAGGAATCCGCGCACGCTCGATGTCCCGCCGACCGAGATCTGTTCCGAGCTGTACAGCACGTCGATGCCGTGCTGCCCGGTCAGTTGGGTTGAAAAACTGAACTTCTCACCCAAGGCCTCGAAGGGGCGTTGCCACCCGCCGGAGTAGCGTATCTTCTTGAACTGCGCTTGAGGCTCTGTGGCGGTGAGGTCATAGTCGGCCTTCGCACCCAACAGGTGCAGGCCCTGGCTATAGCCAAAGTCGGCGTAGATCTGGCCGCCCAGGAACGAGGTCTGCGCCCTGATGTCGGCGTCCCACACGGTCAGGACGTGCGATGACACTTCCACGAGATTTTCAGCGATGTAGGATTTAACACTTTTGCGGGTAATGCCGGTGGATGCCCCGACCTTGCTGTCCCGGTCACGGTAGAGGAGATGGTCCACGACAATCCCGTGATTGAGGCTGGTGCCGGTCACCGGAAAGGACAGGCTGGTGCCCTGCACCAGGGTGGCGTATTCGGATCTGCTGAGGGACCCGGTCACCGTGGTGTAGCCCAACGGCACGCTGAGCGCGCCCGACAGCGCGTGGGAGTCGTCGTCGGAGTCTCCGTAGCCGTGGGTGTAGAGATAGGTCAGGGCCAGCAGTTCGTTCAAACCCAGCAGGCCGTCGACATCGAGCGATGCTGAATCCTGCAGCCGACCGGTCGAGGTCAGGCCTTGATTGTCTCGGCTGAGATAGAGCCCGACCGGCAGCAGTTTGGTCGGCTTGTTGCGGATGACCACAACGCTGTCGCCAGCCTCGGTGCCGGGCTGGATGTCGATGGTGGCGTTGTTGTAGGGCAGCTTGTTCAGCTGGTCGAGGCCCTGCTCGAAATCCCGCAGGTAGAACGGTGCGCCGACGACGCCGGGGAAAGCGGTCCAGGCTCCCATCCGGCCGAAACCGGGATCCTCGATGACGATTTTCTCGACCCGGCCCTCGACCACCCGGATTTTGAGCATGCCGCTTTGCAAATCCTGTGCGGGCAGGTAGACGCGGGTGGTCGTGTAGCCGCGCGCAATGTAGTTGGCGGTGACATCGGCCATCAGCGTCTGAATCGCCGCCTTGTTCAGGCACTTGCCCTGGCTGGGCGCGGTCAGGCTGGCGCGGTCGGCATCGCCCAGGTGCTCGGCGCCCTCGATCTCGACCGACGTGACGTGAAGGCAGGGCCCGGTCGGCGGCGCGATCACCGGCGGCGGGGTTGGCGTCTCCAGGTTGGAGGGCGGCCGCGGGCTGGTGCGGCTGCGCTCCAGCTCCTGGCGCAACCGCTCTTGCTGGCTGCGCTGAATCTGTTGCTGCTGCTCGATCGTCCGGTTGAGGTCTCGTTCGGACTGCGCGCCGGCGGGGAGCGTGCCAACGGCAACGGTCAGAACCAGCCCGGCAAACACCACTCGGATGGCTTGCGCTCCGGCGAAGCAACCTGTACCGCTCATTCTGAACGACACCAGTATCTCTCCAGGATTGTTCGAACAACGCTGCAAACGCGACCTATTTATCGAACTGGTCGCTCATTTCTTTTGTGAGATGCTGGCAAGAAAACGGCCCGCCCGGTGCTTGAACCGGCGGTGATAAGGGGGTGGCGCGGTGTCGCACCCGGTGTCGCAGATAACAGAAAAGGCTTGCTCGCTGCGAAATTTTGAGGCAGAAGGCGACATCACGTATCGCTTCGCCTCGCGGCACAGACCGGCGGGGACGCTAAGGTGGACGACGCTCCGCGCGCAGTGGTCGAGGTCTGCCCTAATCGCCATGTTGATCCCTGGCCTTAAGATTGCCGATACGCACGCCAGAGCCTGCGCCGGACTCTAACCCCGCCCCATCCCAAGCCCCGCCAAATCATCCTGGGGAGCGCCGCACATACATACGATCGTATGAATACACTATGTTGACGGGCAAGCGCAAGTTATGCAGTTCGTTTATGCAAAAATATATCTCTTGATCGGCCCAAAGGTAACCCGCCCAAGCATCTAACGCCAATTTTGTAGATTTTACAGATTTACTGCTGTATTAGACAACTTTCTCCCGGCATCTTGGCAGATGTCACTGATCTTCAGATTGCTATTTTATGGTCGTCGAGCAGGATAGCTCGATCGCCTTCGCCATCTGTATTTGACGACGCAATTGGGATCTGGCTGGCATTACCGCAGATCGAGTAGGTCGATCTATTCTGGCATCTTCGTTTGGCCTCCGGTCTGAAGCTATCCGGCGTCGTCGGGATAGAGGCGCGGTTTTCGAAATTCCGTCGGCCGGTTTGTGGTCACAAAATAGCAGGCTGAGGTCAGGAGCCCGTGGACTATCCGGCCGGATCGGTCGCCTCATCGTTACCTTCCCGGGTCACCATCACCACGAGGCCCCCGGAGCAGCCTGACGGGGTCGCGTTCCTTTTCAAAAGCTTGCGCGCGATCACCGCCGGCACTCGGCATTTTGGAAGCCGTCTCTCAGCGGCGATGCCGCGGTTGGCTTGGCGGCCGTAAGAGACGGCGGTATAGACACCGGGGGGCCGGCCAACGCCAGGGATGTCTCAAGCATGACCTCTTTCCAGACCATTCGCGCCCGCGCTGAGGCCCGCAAGGGCGGGGCCGGGGCTTTGGCGCGGCTGCTGCCGCCGCGGCCGGATCCGAGAGAGCTTGCCGCCCTCGGCGATGATCGGGTGCTGGCGGAAATGGCCCGGCGGGTATTTTGTGCCGGTTTCGCGTGGCGGGTGATCGAGGCGAAATGGCCGGGCTTCGAGGCGGCGTTTCACGGCTTCGAGCCGGCTTGGCTGAGCTTCCAGCCGGACGAGTTCTGGGAGGGGCTGGCCCGGGACACCCGGATCGTGCGCAACGTCGCCAAGATCATGTCGGTGCGCGCCAATGCCCTTTTCGTGCGGGAGATTGCCCGTGAGCACGGCAGCTTCGGCCGGTTTCTGGCGGGCTGGCCGTCGGCCGACCAGGTCGGCCTGCTGGCCGTTCTGGCCAAGCGCGGCGAGCGGCTCGGCGGCAATACCGGGCAGATGCTGCTGCGCTATCTCGGCTGGGACGGCTTCGTCACCTCCGGGGATGTCGTCGCCTGTCTGCGCGACGCCGGGGTCGATGTCGCTCCGGAAATCAAGTCGAAGCGCGACCTGGCCAAGGCACAGGCCCAGTTCAACGCCTGGGTTTCCGAGACCGGCCTGGCCTATGTCCAGATTTCACGCCTTTGTGCCCTGTCGATCGGCGAGAATTTGTCCGGGGAGCGGCTGGCCGGGATGATCGACGGTCCCGACTGAGCGCTCCGACACTTCAGCGGTACTCAGCCGCGCTTGAGCCAGACCAGGGTCAGATCGTCGCTGACCGGCCGCGGCACCGCCGCGAAAAATGCCTCGACGATCGCGACGGTGGGCCGCGGGTGGTCTTGGGCAATGGCTTCGGCGAGGCGGTCGAGCAGCCAGCCCTGGCCCAATTGCCGATCGTCGGCCCCCCGGCCCTCGGTCAGGGCGTCACTGTAGAGCAGCAGGAAACTGCCCGCCGGAAACGGCAACACGGTATTGCCATAGACCGCACGCCGGGACATGCCCAGCAGATAGCCCGAGGAATCGAGCAGGACCAGCGGGCCGTTGCCGCCCAGCACCGGATTGGGCGCGCCGGCGCCGGCAAAGGTCAGGGTATCGGCGGCACGGTCGACCACGCAATAGAACGCGGTGGCAAACTGGCCGACCGGCAGCACTTCCTTCAGCGCGGCATTGAGCACCGCCAGCCAGCCGGCCGGGTCGTTGCCCTGGGGCGGCGCCCGCTCGATCAGGGTATGCAGGCGGAAGGTGTTGATCGCCGCCGTGATGCCATGGCCGGCGAAATCAACCAGCAGGATCCCGAGCCGGTCGCAATCCAGCTCGAACACCGTCCACAAATCGCCGCCCAGCTCCGAGGATGTTTCGAAAAAGCTGTGGAGTTCCAGACCGAAGCGCGCGCCGATCTCCGCCACCCGCCGGGGCTCGGGCAGCAGCGACAGCTGCATCGCCTGGGCGTGGCGCAGTTCCTTCTCGACCCTTTGGTGAAAGGTGTTGAGGTCGTTGAACAGGCGGCGCCGTTCCAGCTGGTGGCGAACCCGGGCAACGCATTCGCCGGGCTTGATCGGCTTGCTGATGAAATCGCTGCCCCCGGCCTCGAAGCAGCTGACCTGTTCCTCATCGCTGTCGAGCGCGGTCTGGAACAGGATCGGCAGCTCGGCGTGGCTGGCGTTGCGGCGCAACTGCCGGCACATTTCGAGCCCGTCCATGTTCGGCATATCGACGTCGAGCAGGACCAGATCGGGTCGGAAGCTCTCGACCTTGGCCAGGCCATCGAGCCCATCGACCGCGAAATCGATCGTCCCGATCCCGCTGCGCCGGATGACCAGCGCCAGCGATTTCCGATTGAACTCGTTGTCGTCGACGATCAGCACCCGACTATCGTCCAGCGAGATCGTCATCGCGCGATGCCCCGAAGGCGGTAACGAGGCCAAGTCCGGGTCATAACCTCACCGTTCGAACCGCAGTGAGGTGCAGCGACCGCCGTCGCTGACCTGGACATCATCGGCCAGGGTGCGCATGAAAACGAAGCCGCGGCCGGACGCGGCATTGCCATCCGCCTCCGCCGGAACCGCCGAGACATCGAAACCGGCGCCCTGGTCGGCCACCGAGATCTCCAGGCAGGCGGCGGTCCACCGGACAAAGATTTCGATCCGCAGGCGCCGTCGCCGGGCATCGGCCAGGCGGTCCTTGATCAATTGGCTGAACTGGCGATACCCCTCGGCGTCGTCGGTATCCATCCCGACAATCCCGAGATTGCCATGGACGATGGCGTTGGCGATCGCTTCGTGGACGCACAGCTCCACCTGGGATCGCCGCTCCGGCGCCAGGACGCCGCGCTCGGTCAATATCTCGCAGATCGCCACGGCGCTCTGCAGGGCGAAGGCGGTCGCGGTGGTCAGGGACAAGAAAAGCCCCTCCGCCGCCACCGGCACCGCCAGCCAGTCCCAGGCGCATTCGCCCTCGGGCCACTCGATCACCGCGCAGGCGGGTTCGCACAAAGCCGGGATCAGCTCGTCGCGCCCGAGTTCAGGCAGCAGCAGCACGGCGATCCCGCGATCCCCGGCGGCCGCCCGGTCACAGCCTGCCTCCGGCCCATACCGCGCAGCGAACCGGGCCTTGGTCTCCCGAGATATATACTCAGGCAGGATAAAGAATGGAAACCCGCCGATGGTCGCCTCGTTCAGGGTGCGCTGAGTCGAAATGGACCTGGTCAAAGCACGCTTGTCTGGGTTTTGCTGTCAAGTTTCAATGGTCACGATTTCACCAATCTTGGCGAGATCGATCGAGCGCTTGACATCGCCCCGCGGGCCACGAACGATCAGCCTTATATTCTTCTGCTCGGCTTCTTCCTGGAGGATCAGGATCATGCCCAGACCGGCCGAATCAATGAAATCGAGTCCGGCCACGTCGACCACGAACCGCCGGGCCTTGGGGCCGTCCAGCAGCGCCACAATGTCGCGCAGACGATCGTGATCGGTAAATTCGAGGCGGCCGGTCAGCCGGCACTCGATCCCGTCCGGTGTGCTGCGCGTCTGGAAATCCATAGCTGTCCCCGCTTACTCGACCCGCTTCGAGGCTGACCGGCCAAGCGGCTGAGCCCCGCTCGATTCTTCCTTCCACGGCCGCACGCGGGACGGCTTCCGCCTGCGTGCGAACCGCTCGCCGTGGCGTCAGCTTAACCGAACCGGCAAGGCCTCACAAGCCGGTCTGAGACGGGACAAATGCGCCGGGGTGCCGGGATTTGCCGACCCAACGGCGCCACGCTCGGCGCTGCGACGAAATAGCCTGCCGCCGGTGGCCGCGCGGGCCTGATCTGGTGCCGGATCCGCGGCCGCGGCGGGCCCCGCGCGACGTGGGCTCGGCCTGCCCAAGCCAACGTCCGCGCGCGCAGACATCGCGCCCGGCCCATGTTAGGCTGACCGACAACCTGGAGCCCCCTGGAGCCCCCCTGGAGCCCCCCCCTGGAGCAATGCCATGGCCATAAGGGCAGCCAAACATGGCGACCGCGGGTTGCCGGATCGGCACGCAGCGGGGCGGTCCGGCCGGTGTGCCCGATCCGGGGGCGCGCCATGACCCGAAACCGCGCTGGCGGCCTCGTTCAGCTGTGGCGGAACCTGCCTTCGGTCACCACGCGGTTCCTGGTGATCTTGCTGCCGGTGCTTGCGGTCTGCGCCGTGGTTTCCGGAACCGTCTCCTATGCGCTGAAGGACGAAGCGCTGCGCACGGCGTTGCGCGCGCGCATGGCGATGCTGGCGGCGATCAACGCCGATGCCCTGGCCGCCAGCGTCTGGTCGTTCGATGCCGCAAGCACCCACCACATCCTCGAGGCGATCGCGATCAACCCGGAAATACGCTGCATCGCGATCGCTGACGACGCCGCCGGGACGCGCTACGTCTGGCCGAAGGCCGGCTGCCCCGACCAGGGCCAGCTCGAAGCGGTCAAGCATGCGATCAGGGTCCGCGAGGACGCCATCGGCAGCATCGACCTTCATTTCGACTATGCAACAGTAACGGCGGCGCTTAGATCCCAGCTGATCGAGAGCCTGATCCAGATGATGCTTCTGCTGGCCGGAACCATGGTCGCGGCGCTGATCGCCCACCGCTTGACCATAGGAATGCCGCTGCGCCGGCTAATGCGGGCGATCCGGCGCGTCGAGCAGGGCCGGCCGGCTCAGCCGGTGGGATGGCAATCGGGCGACGAGGTGGGGCGGCTGATCGCGGCCTATAACGAGATGCAGACCCGCCTGATCGCGGAAGAGGCGGCGCTGCGCCAGAGCGAGCAGCGGCTCGGGCTGGCGATCCGGTCGACCCGGTCAGCGGTCTGGGATCTCGATCTGCGCAGCGGCGACTACTGGTGGTCGGCGGAGTTTCCGGCAAGCCTGGGCTACCCGCCCGGCGCCCTGGTGATGGCGCGCACCACCTGGGAGTCCCTGGTCCATCCGGAGGATCGCGAGCCGGTGCGCGAGGCCTTTGCCCGCCACCTCGACGGCACCACCCCGGCCTTCGAGCGCGTCTACCGGCTGCGCCGCTGCGACGGCAGCTGGATGTGGGCGGAGGACAAGGCAACCGCGATGCGCGACGACGACGGCACGCCGATCCGCCTGACCGGCATCGTCGCCGATGTCACCGAGCGGATGCAGGCCGAGGCCGATCTGGCGCGCGAACGCAGTCTGTTGCACGCGACCCTGGAGAACATCGATCAGGGCGTCGTGATGTACGACCAGGACCTGCGCCTGGTCATGTTCAACCGGCGTGCCGCCGAGTTGCTGGGCGTACCCCTGAGTTTTCTGACCGCGCGCCCGACCCTGCAGGAGGTTCTGCAGTGCCAGAACGAACGGGGCGAGTTCGCCGGATACGGTGACAGCCTGGCAGCCGAGTTCGACCCGTGGCACGCGAGCCCGGCGCAATATGTTACCTATCGCCATCGCCGGCCCGACGGCACCATCCTGGAGGCCCACCGGAACCCGCTGTTTCCCGGCGGCTTCGTCGGCACCTTCAGCGACGTCACCGCAGAGGCCCAGGCGGCCGAGGAGATTTTCCTGGCGATGCAGGAGACCAGCCGGGCCCTGGCCGAATTGCGGGAAACCCAGGACAGTCTGGTCCAGGCCGAAAAAATGGCATCGCTCGGGCTGCTGGTCGCCGGCATCGCCCACGAGATCAACACCCCGGTCGGAATCGCCTTCGGCTGCGCCGGCCACCTCGCCAACCGCACCCGGGATCTGACCGCGGCGATCACCGAAAACCGCCTGAAGCGATCGGAGCTTCGATCCTATACCGACGCGGCGGCGACAGCGAGCCAGTTGATCCTGGCCAATCTCGGCCGCGCCGCCGAACTGATCCAGAGCTTCAAGCAGGTTGCGGTCGATCAGACCAGCGCCGAGCGCCGGCATTTCGAACTCGGGGCCTATCTGGCCGAGGTGGTGACCAGCCTTGGCCCGCGAATCACCGAGGCCGGCCATGCGGTTGACGTCGCATGCCGGTCCGGTATCCTGATGAACAGCTTTCCGGGGGCCTTGTCACAGGTCGCGACCAACCTCATCGTTAATGCCCTGGTCCATGCGTCAGGCGACCGCGGCAGGGTCCAGGTTCGGATTTCGGTTTCCGAGCCGACCGACGGCGAAGTCGACATCGCTTTCGCCGACGATGGCTGTGGCATTCCAGAGGCAAACCGCAGGATGATCTTCGAGCCGTTCTTCACCACCAAGCGCGGAGCCGGCGGCAGCGGGCTCGGCCTGCACATCGTCTTCAACCTGGTAACCCAGACGCTGGGCGGGCGAATCTCGGTTGACAGCGCCACCGGCGTCGGCACCACCTTTGGCGTTCGCATACCCCGCGAAGCACCCTGGCGCTCGGAGCCCCGCCGCGAGGCCGGCGCATTCGCCACCAAGCCGGCGCTGGCCGAAGTCAGCCCGCCATGACAGGCACGTCCGAAACCGCGACGGAGCGCGACGAGGAGATTGCCTTCGTCGCTGAAACCGACCCCCTGGATGCCGGCGACACCCCATGGAAGGTGCTGGTGGTGGATGACGAGCCGGACGTCCACACCATGACCGCCCTGATCCTGGCGGATCTGCGGTTCAAGGGCCGGCCGGCGGCGTTTCTCGGCGCCTATTCGGCGGCGGAGGCCAGAATCATCCTCAATGAGGTCCCGGATATCGCGGTTGCCCTGATCGATGTGGTCATGGAGGAAGACCACGCCGGGCTCGGGCTGGCCCGGATGATCCGCGAGGACATCGGCAACCGCGAAATCCGCATCATCCTGCGGACCGGCCAGCCGGGCCAGGCACCCCAGCGCCAGGTCGTGATCGACTACGATATCAACGACTATCGCGCCAAGGGCGGCTTGTCGGCCGACGACCTGTTCATTGCGGTGATGTCGGCGCTACGCGCCTACGACCACATCATTTCGATCGAATCGACCGTCGCCGAGCGCACCCGTGCCCTGAGCCAGAGCCGGGAGGCGCTACGCGCGATCCTCGCCAACAGCCCGGTCGCCGTGGCGGCGCTGCGCGGCGACGGCCGGCTGGTCTTCGTCAATCGCGAGATGGCCAAGCTGATCGGAGTGTCGGAACACCACCTGGTCGGCTACGATTTCGCCGCCCTGTTCGACGACCGCGCCGACCATGCCCGTCTGGTCCGGGCGATGCTGGAGCGCGGTCCGTTGCGCGATGTCGAGATGCGGCTACGCCGCGCCGACGGCGCGGCATTCTGGGCGCTGATGTCGGGCGATATCGCCGATTTCGACGGCGAGCCGGCCTATCTCAACTGGATCTACGACATCTCCCAGCGCAAGCAGACCGAGGTGCGGGTCAAGGAAGCGAAGGACCAGGCCGAACGAGCAACCTTGGCCAAATCGGCGTTCCTGGCGACCATGAGCCACGAGATCCGCACGCCGATGAACGGCGTGCTCGGCATGCTGGAGCTGCTCGAACAATCGCCGCTGCAGCCGACCCAGGCCGAGACGGTGGCGACCGTCCGCGAATCCGCCACCGGGCTGTTGCGGATCATCGACGACATCCTGGACTTTTCCAAGATCGAGGCCGGACGCCTGGATCTCGAGCACGTCCCGCTTTCGATCACCGCGGTGGTCGATACGGTTGCCGGCATGCTCAGCCCCAACGCCTGGCGCAAGCAGCTGGAACTGGTCACCTTCGTCGATCCCGAGGTGCCGCCGGCAATGCTCGGCGATCCGGTCCGGCTGCGCCAGATCCTGTTCAATCTCGGCGGCAATTCGGTCAAGTTCACCGAGCGTGGCCGGATCATTCTGCGCGTCGCGCCGATTGGCCGTCAGGGCGACCGAACCCTGCTGCGCTTCAGCGTCAGCGACACCGGCATCGGCATCGATCCCGCGATCCAGCCCGGCTTGTTCGAAGCCTATGTCCAGGCCGGCCCCTCGACCACCCGGCGTTATGGCGGAACCGGGCTCGGGCTGTCGATCTGCCGGCGCCTGACCGAGATGATGGGCGGCACGATCGGCGTCGAAAGCGAGGTCGGACAGGGCGCCACATTCTGGTTCACGGTGCCGCTCCAACCCAGCGACGGCCTGCTCAACCGCGACGGCGAGTCGCTGATCGAACCCGAACCCAGCCTGGCCGGGCTCCGGCTCCTGGTCGGTTCGGCGGATGATCTGATCTGCGAGCTCCTGACCCGCTACCTCGCGGCGGCCGGCGCCGACGTCACTGCGGTGGCCGACGGTGCGGCATTCCAGGAGGCGGCACGGCACGCCTTGGCGATGCGGGTGCCGTACAACGCCGCGGTGGTCGACGGCCTGCTCTATCAGGGGGCGGTGATCGCGGTGCGCGAGGGGCTGAACTGCGGCATCGATGCCACCCCCTTGCCGGCAGTGCTGCTGGCCGAGCGGCCCCACGGCGGCGAGCGCAAGCGGGCACGCTCCGGCGGCGCTCCGCTCACCGTGCCCAAGCCGGTGCGACGCGCGGCGCTGATCCATGCCGTCGCCATCGCGACCGGCCGCGTCGATGCCAGCGAGCCGCCGCCGCCGACCGTCCGCCCGGCACCACGCTGCGCCCCGGCCGGGGTGCGGGCACCTTCGGTCGAGGCGGCACTGCGGGACGGCAGGCTGGTCCTGGTCGCCGAGGACAACGCGATCAACCGCAAGGTCATCACCATGCAGCTCAACATGCTGGGCTTTGCCGCAGAGGTGGTGGACGACGGTTTCGCCGCCCTCGCGGCGTTGGAAAAGAAACGCTACGCCCTGCTGCTGACCGACTGCCACATGCCCGACCTCGACGGTTTCGAGTTGACCCGACGGGTGCGCGAGACCGAGTCCGCGTCGGGGACCGGCCGCCGGCTGCCGATCGTCGCGGTGACCGCCAATGCCTTCGAGGGCGAGGCGGCGCGGTTTCGTGCCGCCGGCATGGACGACTACCTGTGCAAGCCGCTCGACCTGACCCGCCTGCTCAAAATCCTCAACCGCTGGCTGCCCGGAGGGCCTTGCGACGATGGGGCCCCGCGGGCCGAGCCCGGCGTGACCCAGATCGTCGGCGCGGCCGGCCGGCCGGCCCAACCGATAGCCGGCCCCCCACCGGCTGCCGCGCTCCCGGCCTTGCCGGTCGACCTCTCGGCCCTGGCAGTGGTCTGCGGCAAGGATGACGGGCTGATCCGGGAAATGCTGGGCGAGTTTGTGGCGGTCAGCGGCCGGGTGCTGGCCGACCTGACGGGCGCGGTCGAGCGCCGCGAAGCGGTGCAGGCCAAGAGTTTCGCCCACAACCTCAAGGGCTCGTCGCGGATCGCCGGCGCCCGCGCGCTGGCCGAACTCTGCGCCGCGCTGGAAGTGGCCTGCAAGGCCGCGGACTGGCCGACGATCGACCGCTTGGCCGTCTCGGCCGCGACCGAACTGGCGCGGGTCGAGGGATTTCACCAATCGCTGCAAACAGGAGCCGCGGAATGAGAGGTTTTTTGGCCGGCGTGGTCGCTGCGGCGGTGATCGGCGGGTTCTTCATCCATCTCAACGGACGCTACCAGACGCTCGACGCCTGCCGGGCGCTCCAGGCCGGGCTGACCGCCGCGGTGGTGGCGTCGGTCCGCGCCGACGCCCATCGCGTGCTCGACCAGGATCTGCCCGACCGCGTCACGGACTTGGTGCTACAGCCGCTGGCCGAACCGCTGATCGCCAAACGGGTGGCGTTGTACCTTGCCGATTTCGGCTGGTTCGGCTGCGCCGCCAAGCTGCTGCGGTTGGATTTCCTGGGCGCCGGGCCTCTGGTCGAAGAGGTTCGTTCGGTGACCTTGCGTCTGTGACGACCGCGATTTGCCGCCGCGCCGGGATCAGTAATCGAGGATGATAAAATTTTAGCAAAATGTGACGGCTGTCATCGCGAAACCCGGGCTTCTCGCCGATGATCGGGGTCTCAAGCGATCCCGGCGCCGCTGCCGGGGTCTGGACCACGAAAGGAACGCGACGATGCCTAACTTCTTCTCCCTCGGCCTCCCGCTCGACAGCGCGCAACGGACAGACCACCAGGACTTCCACATTGCGTCGAAGGAAATCGATCCGCTCGAACCGTCGCTTCACGGCGGCGCGGCCAAGGAAGTCGATCCGCTCGACTGCTCCTATCACGGCAGCCGCTTCTGATTGGACAGGCCGAAACGCTCCGAAAACGGTCACATCTCAACCGTGATCTTGCGGATCCCCCCCGCCGATGCGCGCGCGACCCTGCGCCTATCGCTCGCCCCTGCTTGCCGGGGGCGCGGCCCCCTGCGACGGGGGTGCGGGGTGGAGGCGGCAAGGATTACCCCTTGGGCAAGCCGTTGACGATCGCCATCACCGCCTCGCGATCGACCAGCGCCGAGATAATCATGCTGGACAGCATCAGGAACGCGGTTTCGTCCCAGCGGGTGAAATGCGGCGCCAGAGGATGCTCGCCGATCACCGCCGCCAGCGCGGCAATGCCGATCGCGCTCAGAAACAGCAGCGAACTCAGGCTTGCCAGGACCAGTCCGGCCGGCGCCGTCGATGCGAACAGGCAGGCCATCGCGAGCATCAGGCCGATGCGCAGCAGGCTGGCCTGGTTGAGCTCGGCAAGAGTCAGGTGGTTGCGGTCACCGATATCGATCTTGTTCATGACGGTTTCTCCAGCCCCTTGCTCCAAGCCCTTCACCGGCTTCCCCGCCATCGCCCTGGGCCGCCCGGCGGACCACCCGGTGGCGCCGGACCCGCGCCCGATCCGGCATGGAAGTCTTTCTCCCGTTGACGTGTGCAGCCTTCGTCCCCAGTTCAAGGCATGGCAGCCCTCTTGTGATCGAATATTCAGCCAGGCCCGGCGACATCCGTCAACAGTCACCTTGCGCTGGTTCAGTCATCTTCCGGTTTATGGAGTCTACCGCGCCGCGCCGCTACCGAGTCGCATAGGCCAGTCCGGTCGATTGCTCGCAAATTTATCTTTCGCTCTTCTTGATATAATGTGATTTGGAATGGCCAGACAGCCTGCCTTGACCATGGAAGTGCTATCCGGACCCGCAGACCGATTGACCGTGCGTTTGTCCGGGCGGCTTGACGCGACGAGCTTGGGGCCGACCTGGAGCGCGCTGACCCAACGGGTCGAGCGTGACCGGCCGGCCGAACTCGCCGTCGAACTCGAGGCGGTCGACTATTGCGATGGTGCCGGCGCCAGCCTTTTGGTCGCGCTGCGCCAAGCGCAGGAACGGCGCTCGGCCCGGTTCGAACTGAACGGCGCCGATGCCAGGATCGCCGGCCTGTTCGACCTGTTCTATCGGGCCACCGCCGCCGCCGCGGAATCACCGCCGGCACGAGCACCGGGATTCGTTGAGCGGCTCGGCCACGGCACCCGGACCTCGGCCAGCGATGTCCTGGCGCTGATCGCGTTCAGCGGCGAAATCACGCTTGCCTTCGGCCGCGCCGTCCGGCGCCCCGGCCGGATCCGCTGGCAAGATGTTTTGCGCACCGCGGAGGCCGCAGGCAGCGACGCGCTGCCGATCGTCTCGATGCTCGGCTTGATGATCGGCGTGATCATGGCGTTCCAGTCGCTGGCCCAGCTGCGCTGGTTCGGCGCCGATCTCTATGTCGCCAATCTGGTCGGGCTGGCCCTCTTGCGCGAACTGGGGCCGCTGCTCACCGCGGTGGTTCTGGCCGGACGCACCGGTTCGGCCTTCGCTGCCGAAATCGGCACCATGCGGGTCAACGAAGAGGTCGATGCCCTGACCACCATGGGGCTGGATCCGGTCAGCTTCCTGATCGTGCCGCGACTGATTGCCGCGGTGTGCGTGACGCCACTGCTGACCGTGTTCATGAGTCTGTCGGGCATGATCGGCGCCATGCTGGTGATGATGTCGTTCGGCTATCCGCCGATCACCTTCATCAACCGGGTGATCGAGGTCGCGACGCCCAGCGACCTGCTGAGCGGCCTGTTCAAGGCCTTCGTGTTCGGTGTCCTGGTCAGTTCGATCGGCTGCCTGCGCGGCCTGCAGACCGGCGGCGGACCGGCCGCGGTCGGGGCGGCGGCGACCAGCGCCGTGGTCTCCGGCATTATTCTGATCATGGTCGCCGACTTCGTCTTCTCGATCATGTTTTTCGCCCTGGGAGTCTGAGCGTGGTGAGGGAGCATCGGGTGCCTGAGGTACCGGGAGTCTTGCCGGCCGGCCGCCGCCGGTTCGGCATCGCAATCAAGAGCGCAGGGGGCCGCCGGCCCCGACCGCAGGCTGCCTGGCGATGACCGCCTATCCTCTCCTTACCCTGCAGGGGTTCCTGCTCGGTGCCGGCCTGATCATCGCGATCGGCGCGCAGAACGCCTATGTGCTGCGCCAGGGCCTGTCGAAGCGCCACGTCCTGCCCCTGGTCCTGCTCTGCGCATTCAGCGACGCGCTGCTGGTGACCGTGGGGGCAGCAGGTTTCGGCAGCCTGGTGGCCGCCAACCCGGTGCTGGTGACGGCGGTCGGCGTCGGCGGTGCGATGTTCCTGTTCGGTTACGCCGGACTGGCCTTTGCCCGCGCCGCGCGGCCGCAGGGGCTCGCAGCCGTCGGCGTCCAGGAGCCATCGCTCGCGCGCGTGCTGACCACCGGCGCCGCCTTCACCTTCCTTAACCCCCATGTCTATCTTGATACCGTGGTGCTGGCCGGCGGCCTCGCCGGCCGCTTTCCCCCGGAGCAACGGGTCTGGTTCACCGCCGGAGTCATCCTCGACTCTTTCGTGTGGTTTTTCGCATTGGGCTATGGCGCCCGCGTCCTAACGCCGGTTTTCGCCCGACCCACGGCCTGGCGGCTGCTCGACCTGCTGATCGGCTGCGTGATGATCGGCCTCGGGCTCAAGCTGCTGGCCGAGGTCGTGACCGCTTCCGGCGGCCCGCTGCCCGCCCCGGCGGGGGTTTGACGCCATGACCGTTGGAGCCGAAACCGCGGGGCCGATCATCCGCGTCGAACAGCTGACCGCGCGGTTCGGCGAGCGCACCGTGCTCGACCGCATCTCACTGGCGGTCCCGCGCGGCGCGGTGTTCGTCATTCTGGGCGGCTCGGGCGCCGGCAAGACAACGCTGCTGAAGCATATGATCGGGCTCTACCGGCCCAGCACCGGCCGGGTTCTGATCGAAGAACACGATCTGGTCAGCGCGACCGGCGACCGGCGCCGTGCACTGCTCACCCGGTTCGGCGTGATGTATCAGCGCGGCGCACTGTTCGGCTCGATGACGCTGGAACAGAATGTCTGCCTGCCGCTGGAGGAGTTCACCACCTTGCCGCCGGCGGCCATGACGGCGATCGCCTCGGCCAAGCTGGCCCTGGTCGGGCTGGCCGGCTTCAACGCCTATCTGCCTGCCGAGATCAGCGGCGGCATGCAGAAGCGCGCCGCGATCGCCCGCGCCATGGCACTGGATCCGCCGATCCTGTTTCTCGACGAGCCCTCGGCCGGACTTGACCCGGTGACCTCGGCCGAACTCGACGAGTTGATCCTCGACCTCAACCGCACGCTCGGAATTACCTTCGTGATCGTCAGCCATGAACTGGCCAGTATCTTCGCCATCGCCAGCCGGGCGGTGATGATCGATGCCGAGACCAAAACCATCATCGCCGAGGGCACGCCGCAGGAGTTGAGCCGGCGCGACGACGACCCCCGGCTGCGCCGCTTCTTCCGCCGCGAGGCGCGACCCGATGAACCCGCCAGCCCAGGAGCCAAGCCATGACCAGCACCAACCTCAAGGTCGGCCTGTTCGTGCTGGCGGCCTTGGCGCTGATTATCGCCGGGGCGCTGGCGCTGGGGCTCGGGGCCTGGTTCCGGCCGAGCATCCGTGCCGAAACCTATATCGACGAATCGGTGCAGGGTCTGGATCTCGGCTCGCCGGTGAAATATCGCGGCGTTCAGATCGGCAGCGTCAGTGGCATCGACTTCGTCAGCGGCACCTATCCGATCGCCCCCGACCACCCTAATTTCATCAAATACAGCAAACTGGTCCTGGTGCACCTGTCGCTTCAGCCGGACATCGTCAATCACACCGCGGTCGGTCATCGCCGGATCACGGTCGACGACCTGGTGCGCGAGGGCTTGAGGGTTCGCATGGCATCCCAGGGCCTGACCGGGACCGCCTATCTCGAAATGGACATCCTCGACCCCGAGAAATTCGAGCCGATCCAGATCGCCTGGACCCCCTGGACGCTCTACATCCCCTCGGCACCCAGCGTGATCTCCCGGCTCAGCAGCAGCGCCGAGGGCGTGATCGGCAATCTGGAGCGCACCGACCTCGCCCATCTGGCCGACCAGATCGGCAGCCTCTCCGAACAGGCCTCCGGCCTGATCGGAGAATTGCGGGTTGCCACCAAGCAGATCCACGAGCTGGCGGCCGACCCCGCGATCAAGGCGGTGATCCACGACAGCGCCGGCACCATGGCGGCGATCCGCAGCGTCGCGGAAGCCGGCGACCGGGAGATTCCGCCGACGCTGGCCGGACTGCGCGAAGCCGCGGCCCAGTTCAGCCGCCTGGGTGCCGGCCTGGCCGATGATATCGGACGCGGCCAGATCGCCCATCTGGTCCATCGCCTGGACGAGATCACCGACGAGTTGCGCCGGACCGCGGCGCAGCTGCCCGGGATCGTCGCCGGGGCGGAGCAGACCATGCGCCGGGTCGACGGTATCGTGGTCGGCGGCCAGCGGGCGGTGTCGACGACGCTCGACAACCTCGCCGCGATGTCCAAGAATCTGCGCAGCTTCAGCGAAACCGCGGCGCGCTATCCGTCACAGATCCTGTTCGGCGGCCCACCGTCGCAAACCACCCCGTCGCCATCGCGAGGCAACCGATGACCCTCCTTCTTCGCCGCCGCGGCCTTCTGCCTGGTCTGGCCCTCCTCAGTCTCGGCACCGTGCTCGCCGGCTGCACCTCGATCCTCGAACAGCCCGCCCCGGACAAACGTTCGTATCTGATCGCCGCCGAGCGCGGCCAGCGGCTAGCGCCGCCGGCCCGCGGGCCGGTGCTGGCGGTCCGCAGCTTCGCGATCAGCCCGAATTACGAGGGTCAGGGGCTGGTGGTGCGGCGCGCGGCCCCTGCCATCGAGTCAGATTTCTACAATCAGCTGTTCATCCCCCCCGCGGCCATGGTCGAGGGGGCTGCCAGCGGCTGGCTGCGCGACAGCGGCCTATTCGTCACGGTCGGGGCCGGTTCGGGCGATCTGCCCCCCAGCCACCTGCTCGAAGGCACGGTTTCCGCCCTATATGGCGACTACGCCGACCCTGCCGCAGCCAAGGCGGTGATCGACCTGCAATTGCTGCTGCTGGACATTCGGCCCAACGCGCTTTCCTCGGTGGCGGCGCGCGGCGACTACCACCGCGCGGTGCCCCTGGCGGCGCCGACCGCGACCGCGCTGGTCGCCGGCTGGAGCGCCGCCCTGCACGACATCCTGGGCGATTTCGAGGACAAGGTGCGGGCGGCGGTGGCCGAGGGCCGGCACCGCTAGCCGGTTGCCAGCGATTGAGGGGTCAAAAGCTGCGGCGGGCGTCCTGTAGCCGGGCCAGCGCCTCCGGAGTGTCGATATCGGCGAGCACCCCGGCCTCGTCGATCGCAACCTCGCAGACGACCTCGGCATGAAGCCCGATCAGGTGGCGGGCGCCGACATCGCCGGCCAGTGCGCCGATTTCGCCGAAGAATCCCCGGTCCCACAGCACCGGGTTGCCGCGCTTGCCCTGGAAGGTCGGCACGCAGATGGCGCGCCCCTCCGCGGGCGCATAGGCGGCGATCAGGCGGTCGAGCACCCCGGCCGAGACCTCGGGCATATCGCCGAGGCAGACCAGCACCCCGTCGACGTCGTCGGGCAGCGCCGCCAGCCCGGTCTTGAGCGAGGTGCTGAGGCCCTGGGCGAATTGGGGATTGTCGGCGAACTCAACCGCCCGCCCGGCAAGGGCGGCCCGCACCGCCTCGCCCTGGTGGCCGGTCACCACCACCACCGGCCGCGCCGACGAGGCGAGCACGGCATCGACCACGCGGGCGACCATGGCGATGCCGTCGAGCGGACTGAGCAGCTTGTTCGGTCCGCCCATGCGGGTCGACCGGCCGGCCGCCAGCACCAGTGCGGCGATGCGCGGGCGGCGGTGCGTGGCGCTGTCCTGACGTGGCGCGCCAGCGCGTGGCGCCGGCCGGCCGGGGATCTCGGCCAGCAGCCCACCGACCCCCATCGCCATGATCTCGCCAGCGGTCACCGGGAGGCCGGCGACCAAGCGCTGCAGCACCCAGTCGAACCCGTTGAGCCGGGGCGAACGGGCGCAGCCGGGCAAACCCAGCACCGGTGCCCCGCCGAGCCGGGCAAGCAACAGCAGGTTGCCGGGATCCACCGGCATACCGAAATGCACCACGTTGCCACCGGCCCGCTCGATCGCGGCCGGCAGCACGTCGGCGCGGTCGGCGATTGCCGAGGCGCCGGCGATCAGGATCAGGTCGGCGCCGCCCACACCCTTCAGCGTTTCGGCCAGTCCGGCGGTATCGTGGTCACAGCGGAGTTCCCGATCGAGAGCGGCGCCGAGCACGTTCAGCCGATCACAGGTGACCCGGGCGGTCTTATCGAGGATCTTTTCCGAAAGTCCGGGCAGCCTGGTCTGGATCAGCGCGATGCGCAGCGGCCGATAGCCGGCGACGGTGACCGGCGGGCCGGCTTCGGCCATCACCGCTTCGGCCGCGACGACCGCGGCTGCCGGGGCGGCGAAGGGGATGATCTTGACCGTGGCGACCATCTGACGCGGCTCGACCGCGACGAAGGCGGCAACGGTGGCGACGGTGATCGCCGGATCGATGCGGTTAAGCCGATCGAGCCGGGCGGCATCGATCACCGCCAGTCCGGGCAGAGTGGCGAACAGATTGACCCGGCCGGTGAACGCCGCGGCGACGCTGACCCCGGCCCCCCCGAGGGCGGTCGCGATGCGGGTCGCCGCGTCGTCCTCGCCAAGGTCGCCCGGTTCCAGCCGCGCCGCGATCACCGCGCCGATCCCGGCGGCGGCCAGCGCGCCGAGATCGTCGGTGCCGAGCACGCGTCCCTTGCGAAACGACAGCCCACCGCATTTGACGCCATGGGCCAGGATCGCGCCCAGCGCATCGTCCAGGGCTATGGTGCCGAATTTCAAGCAGCGGTCCCCAGTTCAGCAGCATCAAAGGGCCGGCGGCCCTTCGCGGTAGGTCAAGGCCGCCGACACCGGCCCGTCTGACGCCAGGCAAACCGGTTTCCGTCCCGAGCGCGATGCGCTACAAGCCTGTCCCAGTGTTGCGCAGGCGGTGGAGCGGGTGATGGCGGCCTATCAATATGTGTATGTGGTGAAGGGGCTGACCAAGATCTACCCCGGCGGCAAGAAGGTACTGGAGAATATCTGGCTGTCGTTCTATCCCGGCGCCAAGATCGGCGTGCTGGGCGCCAACGGTTCGGGCAAATCGACCCTGATGAAGATCATGGCCGGGCTCGACAAGGACTATGCCGGCGAGGCGTGGTCGGCGGAAGGGGCGACGGTCGGCTATTTGCCCCAGGAGCCCCAGCTTGATCCGTCCAAAACCGTCCAGGGCAATGTCATGGAGGCGCTGGGCGCGACCAAGGCGCTGCTCGACCGCTTCGAAGCGGTCAGCCTGAAGCTGGGCGAGGTCGAAGACCCCGACGAGATGACCGCGCTGATCGACGAGCAGGCGGCATTGCAGGAGAAGATCGAGGCGGCCGACGCCTGGGACCTCGAGCGCACGGTCGAGATCGCGATGGACGCGTTGCGCTGTCCGCCCGGCGACGCCGATGTCGCCACGCTGTCGGGCGGCGAGAAGCGCCGGGTCGCGCTGTGCAAGCTGTTGCTGCAGAAGCCAGATCTGCTGTTGCTCGACGAGCCGACCAACCATCTCGACGCCGAGTCGGTGGCGTGGCTGGAGCGCCATCTCGAGGAATATGCCGGCACCGTGGTGCTGGTCACCCATGATCGCTATTTCCTCGACCACGTCACCGGCTGGATTCTCGAACTCGACCGCGGCAAGGGCATCCCCTACGAGGGCAACTACTCGGCCTGGCTGGAACAGAAGCAAAAGCGGCTGGAGCAGGAAGGCCGCCAGGAGGCAGGCCGCCAGAAGACCCTGGCCTCGGAACTGGATTGGATCCGCCAGAGCCCGTCGGCGCGGCGGACCAAGAGCAAGGCGCGTATCGCCGCTTACGAAACGCTGCTGGCCCAGACCAAGGACCAGGTTGGCGGCGAGGCGCAGATCGTGATCCCGACACCGCCGCGACTGGGCGGCATCGTGATCGAGGCCGATCACCTGAAGAAGGGCTATGGCGACCGCTTGCTGATCGACGATGTCAGCTTCAAGCTGCCGCCGGGCGGCATCGTCGGCATAATCGGCGCCAACGGCGCCGGCAAGACCACGCTGTTCCGCATGATCACCGGCCAGGAAACCGCGGATGCCGGGACCTTCCGGGTCGGCGACACTGCGGTGCTCGGCTATGTCGACCAGTCGCGCGACACCCTGGCGCCGACCAAGTCGGTGTGGGAGGAAATCTCCGACGGGCTCGATGTGATCGAACTCGGCAAGAAGCAGATGCCGAGCCGGGCCTATGTCGCGGCGTTCAACTTCCGCGGCGGCGATCAGCAAAAGAAGGTAGGCCAGCTGTCGGGCGGCGAGCGCAACCGGGTTCATCTGGCCAAAATGCTGAAATCGGGCGCCAATGTTCTGCTGCTCGACGAGCCGACCAACGACCTCGATGTCGATACCTTGCGTGCACTGGAAGAGGCGCTGGTGTCGTTCGCCGGCTGTGCGGTGGTGATCAGCCATGATCGCTGGTTCCTCGACCGCATCGCCACCCACATGCTGGCCTTTGAAGGCGACAGCCAGGTGGTGTGGTTCGAGGGCAACTATCAGGACTATGAGGCCGACCGCAAACGACGCCTCGGTGCCGATGCCGACCAGCCCCACCGGATCAAATACCGCCCGCTGGTGCGCGGCTGATGGCGGAGACGCAGCCAGACCCGGCGTCCGGCGGCTCCCGGACCTTGGCCTGTGGGATCCGGCCGATCGTCGCCGCCGATCGCGACGCCGTCCTCGGGCTGGTCTGGCACCACCTGCTCGACGAGCTGGGGGAACCCAACCACGGCGATCCGGATCTGCTGAACCTCGACCGCGAGATTGCACGGGCAGTCGCCGGCGATGATGACATCGCCTTTTTCGTCGCGGCGATCGGTGACCGGGTGGTCGGCGCCGGCGGCGTCGCCTTGTCGTTCATGACGGTTGGCACGGCCGAGCTGGGCTGGTTGGTGATCGACCCCGATTACCGGGTCAAGGGCCTGGGAGCCGCCTTGCTGGTACGGCGGGAGCGTTGGGCCATCGAGCGCCACGCCGAACTGATGCTGTTGTCGGCGGGCCAGCCGGAATTCCACGAAAGATATGGCTATTCCATCGTGGTACGATCGGCCAACGAGGCCGTGATGGCAAAATCCTTGAAACGACCCGGCGGGTGATATGCGAGGACGAGTATCCGTGTCGATTCCGAAGCCAATCCGCGCGATCGTCGCAGCGGTCGCCTTTGCCGTGCTGGGCTTGGCGGGACCGGCGGCAGCGGAATGCACCGACCCGGCGGCGCCCAAGGTCAATTGGCGGCGCTGCTTCCACGATGGGCGTGATATGCAGGGAGTCAGCCTGATCGACGCCATGCTGCGCGATGCGACATTTCAGCGCTCTGACCTGCGCGGCGCCGATCTCTCCGAGGCCGACGGCTACCGCGCCAAGTTCTTCAGCGCAAAATTGGCCGGCACAAGGTTCGATGGCGCCCGCCTGATCGAAGCCGATTTCACCCGGGCCGATCTGACCGGCGCCAGCTTCCGCGGCGCCGATCTGCGCAATGCCAAGCTGGTCGACGCGGATCTGCGCAAGGCCAACTTCACCGGCGCGAAGCTTGACCGCGCCGATCTGCGCAACGCCGACCTGTCGGGGGCGACCTGGGTCGATGGCGTCCGCATCTGTGCCGAGAAATCGGAAGGGCAGTGCAATTAGCCGCGTGCCCCGGCAGATCGGCGACGCACAGGTGTTCACCACCTTGTCGGCCGTCGGGGCATCGTTTATTGTGACGGCATTGATACGGTAGGCCTGTTGCATCGGCCCGCCCAGAGGATAGTCGAGGATGCCCTACCCCGACGGCTTGGACCGCGCGACCGAGCTTGCGCATCAAGCGTTCAGCCGCATGAGCGGGATGCAACTGCCGCCGCACCCGGATAATTTTACGCTGTGGTACATGTACTACAGCGGTGAGTTGCCCGATCTCGTCCGTACGGTCGATTTCATGACCCGCGACGGCTTGCCCTTTACCGCGAAGCGTTGTGATGAATTGTTCCGGCGTTTTTTTAGCGTCGACAGCGAAACCCAGGCAATTCGCGAGGCCGGAGAACGCACGCAAAGGTTGCTGTCAAAAGTGGTCGATCTACTCCAGGGCTTGGGCAAAGATAGTGGTCATTACGGCCGAACCCTCGACGACTTCAAAAGCGAGCTTGAAGAACCGCTGACGGTGGATCAGCTGCGCGCCCTGGTCACCGCGGTCGCCGCCGAGACCAAGGTGGTGGCGGAGCAGCACCAGCGCCTGCAGGGTCACATCTCCGATACCTCGACCCAGCTCGCCGAATTGCGGGCAAGCCTGCAAACGGCACGGCGGGAGGCGCTGACCGACAGCCTGACCGGCATCGGCAACCGCAAGGCCTTCGATTTCGCGTTGAACGAGGCGGTGGCCGCAGCGATCCCGGAAAATCAGCCGCTCAGCCTGATGATGATCGATATCGATCACTTCAAGAAATTCAATGACGCCCACGGCCACCTGGTCGGTGACCATGTCCTGCGCCTGGTCGCCCGAGTCCTGACCGAGTGCATCAAGGGACGCGATAGCGCGGCTCGCTACGGCGGCGAAGAATTCGCCATCGTGCTGCCGATGACCACCCTGGCCAACGCCACGGCGCTGGCCGAACAAGTCCGCAAGACCGTCGGCTCACGCAAGATCGTCAACCGCAACCGCAACGAATCCTTCGGCAACATCACGCTGTCGATCGGCGTCGCCGAATATGTCCGCGGCGAACCGCTGAACGAGCTGATTCAGCGCGCTGACACCGGGCTCTACACGGCCAAGCGCACCGGCCGCAACCGGGTCGCGGCCCAGGTCCGGACCACCCCAGAAGCCCACGCCGGTTGATCGGCCCCCGCGCGTGGACCCGACGGGTCGGGAGAATGACCAGAACGTCGCAGAAATCCTAGAACGTCACAGAGATCAATGCCTTGACCGATTGACCCACCGCCTCGGCGCAGGTCGACACCGCGCTCAGCAGCTCGGAGCCGACCTGTCTCAACGGCTGGTTCCACAGATCGTCCCACTTGACCGTAAATCCCTGCTGGCAGGTGGTGGCGACCGCCCCGGCGGCGTCGACCGTCCGGATCGTGACCTCCTTAACCGCCTCATAAGCTTCACCGACCTTCTCCGCCAGGGTGCCGGTCGCCGCGCCGAGCTGCTGGACCGCCTGCTCTGGTGGCGGGACGACGGTCACGGGGGTCGGATCGGCCATCAGCGAAGTCCTCCGGAAGCGGCGCGGGCGGTAACCCCCGCGTTGAATGGAATTTACCATGGCCGGAGCACGCCACGACCGGGAAAATCGGCCGGACCACGGCGGCGCGCATGGTTTACAGCCGGGCCAACCCGGCCAGCAGGGCGCCGACCAGTCCCAGCACCAGAAGGCAGGTGACGGCGTAGAGCGCCAGGGTCCGCCCGATGTCGATCGCGAGGGCGCGCGCGCGGCCGCGGCCGATCCAGGGATCGTGGACCACCACCTCGCCCTGACGGTAAGGCCCGCCCAAAGCCAGCCCCAGGGCACCGGCCAATGCCGCCGCCGGCCAGCCGGCATTGAGCGAGCGGTGGCTGCGGGCATCCTGGACCATGGTCCGCCATCCCCGCACCGGGTTGGCGGTCGGCACAAAGGCGGCGGCCAGGATGATCAGAACCGCGGTCAGACGCGCCGGCAGAAAGTTCAAGGCGTCGTCGAGCCGCGCCGCGGTCATGCCGAACTGTTCATGGCGTGGGTCGCTATGGCCGATCGCCCGGCTCATCGCTTCGACGGCACCCCAGGCCAAGGCGCCCGGCAAGCCGAGCAAAATGTACCAGAATGCGGGTGCCACCACCTGGCGGTCGAGCGCGCGTGCGGCGAATTCGATCGCCGCGCGGGCAATGCCGTGGGGATCGAGGGCGTCGAGCGGCCGACCGGACAGGCCGGTTGCGGCGGCCCGCGCCGCCACCGAGCCGCCGGTATCGAGCGCCCGCCGCACCGCGCGAACCCGGTCCCACGGCACTCGCACCGCCAGACACGACCACAGCAGCACGATCTCCAGCAGTTGGCCGAAGCTCGATTGGCTGCGGGCGAAGGTGGCGGCGACCGAACCGATCGTCCAGGCCGCGGCGGTGATCAGCGCCGCCACGATCATGCCGCGCACCAGCCGGGTGACCTCGCCCCGTTCGGTGCGGTTGAGCCGCCGCTCCAGATCCAGGGTCAGGTATTCGATCACCACCGCCGGCGAGGGCAGCGCTCCGGCAATCGGATAGAGCCCGCCGACCGCGGCGTCCAAAGCCAGCGCCGCCAACAACAGCAAAGGCGCCGGGGCTGTGAGGATCGGCTCTGCTCCGCCCATGGTGATCAACCGCCGGCGAAGTTCAGCGCGCGCCCGCCTTGCGCAGGACCGATTGAATCCGCGGGTTGCGGCTGTCCGCGGCCCAGGTCAACGCACTACGCCCGGTCACATCGAGGATATCGACCTTGGCACCGGCGGCCAGCAAGCGCTCGACCACCGCGGCACGGCCGCCGCGCGCCGCCACCATCAGCGGCGTCATGCCCTGGCGATTGTCCTGGTCGACCTTTGCCCCGGCCTTGAGCAGCAGATCGACCACCGCAGCATCCCCGGACTCGGCCGCCCAATAGAGCGGCGTATTGCCGACCTTGTCGGTCATCGTGACGTGGGCACCTTGGGCCAGCACCAGCTTGACCATGTCAAGATTTCCCGAAACCACGGCGCGAACCAGCAGCGGCCGTCCCTTGCTGTCGGTCGCGTCGGGACTGACGCCGCGCATCAATTCGCCCTTGACGCCGTCCAGGTCGCCCCGTTCGATCGCGAGGTCGATCCTGTCTTCCTGGAACAGGGTGATGTCGGCCCGCGCCATGCCCGAGCTCATGATCAGCATCAGGGCGCCCCAAACCCATCTCGCCACGATCCATCCTCCCGCTCTTTTCGGCCGTTCGCCAGGGCCGTTGACGGCTTGAGGCTAGCGCCTGCCAAGATGATTTTCCAGCGACGTTTTCCCAAAGCCCGCCAGCACGACCGGCAGTCAATCCCCGACGCCGTCGGCCGCCATAAATTAAGGAGAATAGCGGCGGTCGCGCGGCTTCCTCACGCACGAAATGGCCCCCCGCGGTGCAGACCAGCTCGCCCAGTGTCGCCGTGAGCCGGGTCGGGCCCGGTCTGAAGGATGGCGAACAGCTGATTGAGCAGCGTCAGCAGGCGCCGGTGATCATCGTCCAGGACATCGTCGCCGAGTTCCGGGCGGGGGCGGGCCGGCCACTCACACAGCGGTCGGGGCCATGGCCTGGCCAACCCGCTCCGGCAGCTCGGCCCGAGCAAAAGTCTGCTGCCGGCCGGTGCCGAGATGCTTCAAGGTGACCTCGCCGCGCGCCTTCTCATCGCCGCCCATCAACACCACCAGGGGGATAGCGGCACGGTCGGCGTATTTCATCTGGCGCGCGATCTTCGCCGGCTCCAGCTGCATCTCCGTCGCGATCCCAGCCGCCCGCAACATCGATGCGATCTCGAAATAATCACGCAGAAGCGAGGGGTCGAGTTGAGTCACCAGCACGGTGACGCCGCTGCCCGGAGTAACCAGACCGGCTTCGAGCAGCTGGTGGAACAGACGGGTCGCCCCGATCGAGAGCCCGACTCCGGGCAGGCGCGACTTGGTGTAATGGCTGGCCAGATCGTCATAGCGGCCGCCCGAACAGACGCTGCCGATCCCCGGATGGTCGTCGAGATGGGTCTCATAGACGGTGCCGGTGTAGTAATCGAGGCCGCGGGCAATTGCCAGATTGATCCGGAACCGCGCGTCCGGCACGCCTTGGGCCCGCAGCCCGGCCACCACCGTGGCGAGTTCCCGGCGGCCCTGGGCGAAGCGGGCGTCGGCGATCTCCAGCCGGTCCAGCTGGTCGAGCGTGCGGTCGGTATCGCCGGTCATGGCGATCAGGGCGAGCAGCCGATGAGCCGCCTCTGTCTCCATACCCATTTCGCTATCGCAAAGATTTCGGCGAACCGCCTCGATCCCGATCTTGTCCAGCTTGTCGATTTCGCGCAGCACCGCCCCCTGGCGCTCGCCGCCGGCGACCCCGAGGCTGTCGAGCAAGCCCAGCAGCAATTTGCGGTTATTGATCGAGATGGTGAAGTTGCCGACGCCGAGCGCCTGGAAAACATGGCTGATCACGGCTGGCATTTCGGCATCGTAATGAAGGGACAAGGCATCCTTGCCGATCACATCGATGTCGCACTGATAGAATTCGCGAAAGCGTCCCTTCTGGGCCCGTTCGCCCCGGTAGACCCGCTGGATCTGATAGCGGCGAAACGGAAACGCGAGCTCCCGTTCATGCTCGGCGACATAGCGCGCCAACGGCACCGTCAGATCGAAGCGCAAGGCCAGTTCGGCCTCGCGGCCCTGCTGGCGGGCCCCGGTCGACTGGACGAAATAGACCTGCTTTTCGGTGTCGCCGCCGCTCTTGGTCAGCAGCACCTCGACGGTCTCGAACACCGGCGTCTCGATCGGCAGGAAACCGAACCGCTCGTAGCCGCGGCGAATGGTGTCGAGCAGCCGCTGGAACGCGACCTGCTGGGCTGGCAACAATTCCATCACCCCAGGCGGGGTTCGGGGCGTGATCAGGGACATCGGCAGATCCAGGCAAAATGCACGTCGCGCGTGCTGACCCGCGGCCTTAGGCCCGCAGCCGCGTGGCTGTCAATCGGCTTGCGGTGACGGCGGGTCATTCCGGCCCGATCGAGGCGATGAAGTCGGCCACCAGAGCGCCGTCGAGCCCCGGTGTCTGTGCGATCCGGTCGCAGACCGCCGCCTTGCCCGGCGCGAACCCGACCACCCCCCGCGGTATTCTAAGGTTCAGAAAAAGATCGATGATCGCGGCCATCCGCGCCTCGGTGCTCAGTCCCTCCCCCTGCAAAGCCAGGGGTCCGGAGCCGTCCAGGCGCTCATGGTGGTGACAGCAAACCGCGAAAAGGATCGTCGAGGTTTCCGGCGGCTGATGCTTTGCCAGCTTGGGAACGATTTCCAGGTTGTGGCTGATGTGGGTCGCCTCGAACCATTTGGTTTCTTTGGCGGTCCAGACCGCCTTGTCGATGAATTCCGGATCCATGCGGGATACCCCGATGTCGTGAAGCAATCCGGCGGTCGCCATCTCCCTCATCCGATCGCGGCCGCAGTTCATGGAATGGGCATAGAAGGCCAGATAGGCTGCCATCCTCAAACTATGGGCAAAGGTCCTGGCGAATTCCTGGCGCAGGGTGCCCAGCACGCCCATCAGCTGGTCGTCGGCCGCGGCCTGCAGCAGATCGAAGCAGTTGTCCCGAACCAACTCGAGCGGTGGATCGCCGCCGCGGGCCGCAACATCGAAGGCATGTCCGAGCGTGCCCAGGGTCAAGCGCAGCAGCTTTGCCTGGCGCCGGTCCAGAGCGGTCCACGCGACCTGCGCCTCGACCACCCGCGACCAGCGCTCCAGCCCCTGGCGCAGCCGGTTCGCCGGCACCGGTTTCAGCAGATAGTCGTCGGCGCCGACTTCGATGGCGGAGCGAAACGCCTGTTCCTCGCCGAATTTGGTCAGCATCACCACCGGCACGCCGTGGAATCTTGGATCTTCACGCAACTTATCAACGAAAGCGATACCGGCATTCTCGTCATCAGCGATCGAGATGTCGCTCAGAATATATTGTATATTGCCCTCGGCCAGGACTTCCCCGGCTTTCTCATGGCTCGCGACTCCGACGTAGTGGAAATTGAGATTCTCGCAGATCGCGCGGACCAGACTCCTCATAAAGCCCTGATCTTCAAGATGGAGGATGGTGACGCGCTCCATCGCAGCAGGCTCCTCTAGGACTGGGGTTGGAGGAATCGGACCTGGTGACGAGTGACCGGCGCAGGGCGGATACCGGCGGACGTCACCGCAAGCGGCAGAGGTCTTTATTCTTTCCCACCCGTTTCTTTCCCACCCGCTCTATGCCAGATCATGGTTGCGCCGACCATGACCGACAAGCCCGAGCTTCGGATTCGGGCGCCGGCCGCCGGCTGCAGCAGCGGGCCGGACTTGACAAGCAGCGACCGCCGGCGCACTTCGCCCAGGGTGGCCTCGCCCGCTTGATCTCGATCAAGGCCCCCGACAGCCCGGCGGCCCAAGGTACCCATCATGACGCCAGACCTGCTCGCCAAATACGACGCGCTGAGAGTGCCGCGCTATACCAGCTATCCGACGGCACCGCATTTTTCCCCCGCGGTCGGGGCCGATCACTATCGGGAATGGCTGGGACGCCTCGCCCCCGGCACCGGGATTTCGCTCTATCTGCATGTCCCGTTCTGCGAATCGATGTGCTGGTATTGCGGCTGCCACACCCGTGTGGTCAAACGCTACCAGCCGATCGCCGAATACCTCGACCTGGTCGGCCGGGAAATTGACCTGATCGCCGGGCTGGTTCCCGGCCGGCTGACGATCCGCCATATACATTGGGGCGGCGGCACGCCCAACCTGGTGGCGCCCGACGATTTCCAGGCGGTGATGGACCGGTTCCGCCAGCGCTTTGACGTCGCGGCCGACGCCGAAATCGCGGTCGAGATCGACCCCCGTACCATGAGCGCCGAGTTGGCCGCCGCCTATGGCGCCGCCGGGGTCACCCGCGCCAGCCTGGGCGTCCAGGACTTCGACGCCGAGGTCCAGCGGGCGGTCAACCGGATCCAGCCGCTCGACCTGTCGCGCGCCGCCATCGACCGCCTGCGCGCCGCCGGCATCGCCAATGTCAATCTCGACCTGATCTATGGCCTGCCCGGCCAGACCGAGGAAATCTGCCGGCAAAACGCCCGGACCGCGCTGTCGCTGACGCCGCAGCGGTTGGCGGTGTTCGGCTATGCCCATGTGCCCTGGATGAAGAAGCATCAGCAGAAGATCGACGAGGCCGCCCTGCCCGATGGCCCCGCTCGCTGGCGCCAGTTCGGCGTCATCGCCGAAACCCTGACCGCGGCGGGGCACCAGCCGATCGGGCTCGACCATTTCGCAGTGCCTGACGACGACCTGGCGGTGGCCCAGCGCGCCGGCCGGCTGCGTCGCAATTTCCAGGGCTACACCACCGACGGGGCCGAGGCCCTGCTCGGCTTCGGGGTCTCGTCGATCGGCGCCCTGCCCGAGGGCTATATCCAGAACGCCACCCTGCAGCGCGACTATGCCCAGGCGATCATCGCCGGCCGTCCGGCGACCGCACGGGGCATTGCGATCGATGCCGACGACCTGATGCGCCGCGACCTGATTGAGCGCTTGATGTGCGACCTCAGCGTCGATCTCGGCGCGGTTGCCGGCCGCCACGGTGTCTCGGTCGCGGCGTTCGACGAGGCGCTCGACCGCCTCGAACCCCTGGTCGCCGACGGCGTCGCGACGATCGCAGGCGACCGTCTTACCGTACCGGAAGCGGCGCGACCGCTGGTCCGTGCAGTCGCCGCCGCGTTCGACAGCCATCTTGCCCGCGGTCAGGCCGCCGGCCCACGCCACGCCAGGGCGGTCTGAGATGGAGCGGCTCGCCGAGGCGCTGGCCGCCCATCAGGCCGGAAATCTCGCGGCGGCGCGCCGGCTCTACCGGGCGCTCCTGGACGACCGGCCGGACCATGTCCGGGCCTTGCAACTGCTGGGCGTGGTGCATTTCCAGGAGGGCGACCTCACCGGGGCGATCCGGCTGCTCGACCGGGCGCTGGCCGGCGATCCGGGCAGCGCCTCGATCCAGCGCCACCGCGGCGCCGTGCTGCTCGCCGCCGACCAGGTTGAAGCGGCGGGCGAGGCGTTCCGCCTCGCCCTCGACGCCGAGCCCGGCGACGCCGAAACCAGCTTCAATCTGGGCCTGGTCGAACGGCGGCTGGGCCGGCTCGACCGCGCGATCCCGCTGCTCGAACAGGCTGCGGCCGGTCTGGCCGGGCATGCGCTCAGCCATTATGAGCTGGGCCTGGCGCTCCAGCTCGCCGGGCGCGGCGGTGCCGCCGCGGTGGCCTATCGGCGGGCGGTGGCGGTGGACCCCGACCATGCCGCGGCTCATAACAATCTGGGTGTGCTGCTCCAGCACGCCGGCGATCTCGAGGGGGCGGTCGCCGCCTTTCGCCGGGCAACCGCAAGCCGCCCCGATTTCGTCGAGGCGCTGAGCAATCTCGGCTGTGCGCTGACCGACCAGGGCAAGCTGGGATTCGCCGCCGCGGTGCTGCAACAGGCGCTCGCCGTGGCGCCGGGACACGCCGATGCCTGGAACAACCTGGGCGTGGTACGCCAGCGCAACGGCGACCCGGGCGGGGCGGTCGCGGCCTATCGGGCGGCGCTGCAGCATGATCCGCTGGCCGAACGCGCCCACGAGAACCTGGCCGAGTGCCTGCGCGAGTTGGGCCGCGACGACGAGGCGCTCGACAGCCTGCGCACCGCCGCCGCGGCCCGGCCGCAGGACGGGCGGGTCCAGACCCTGCTCGGCCGGGCGCTCAAGCGCGCCGGCGATGCCCCTGCTGCGCTGGCAGCCTTCCGCATTGCCAGCGCGGCAGGGGACGTCGACGGCGGTTATGAATTGGGCATGGTACTGGCCGCGGGAACCGCCCCGGAGGACGGCATCGCTCACCTGCGCCGCGCGGTCGCGCAGCGTCCCGACCATCCGCCGTTCCAGCGCGGCTTGGCGCTGGCGCTGCTGGCCAGGGGTGACGGCGCGGGCGCGGTCGCGGCCTGTGCCCGCGCGCTGGCGGTCGATCGCTTCGACCAGGAGGCCCTGGCCTACCAGGCGCTGGGCCACCGTCTGGCCGGCGACACCGCCGCCGCCGACGCGCTGACCGATGGTGAGCGCTGGGTCCAGGTGCTCGAACTCGGGACCCCGCCGGGCGAGCCCGATCTCGCCCGGTTCAACCACAGCCTGGCCGCCGAGCTGCGCGCGCTGACCTCGCGCCGGCGCGACCCGACCTATCAGAGCATCCGCGGCGGCACCCAGACCGGCAATAATCTGTTTACCGAGCCCTCGGCCGCGATCCAGGCGTTCCGGACCGCCCTGGAGCAGCGGCTGCAGGCGTTCATGGCCAGCCTGCCGCAGGGCGACGGCCATCCGTTCCCGGCCGGCCGGCCGAGCCGCCACGGTTACCGCAGCTGGTCGGTGATTCTGGAAAGCGGCGGCTGGCATACCGCCCACATCCATCCCGAGGGCTGGCTGAGCGGCGTCTACTATGTCGAAGTGCCTGAATTCGAGGACGACGGCGACCCCGATGCCGGCTGTCTGGAACTGGGCCGTCCGGCGATGACGCTCCCGCTGGACACGCCGCCGCCGCTGCGGGTGGTGCCGCCGACGCCCGGCCGGCTGGTGCTGTTCCCGTCCTTCTTCTGGCACGGCGTCCGACCGTTCCGCAGCCGCGGCGAACGGGTCACCATCGCCTTCGACGTGCTGCCGCTGGCGCGGATCGGCGAGGGAACGATCTCCCCCGGACCGCCGGGGGAGATGCTCAAGACGCCGTGACGTTTGCGGTTCTGCCGCTATTTTCCGACCAGCGCCGCGGTCGCCGGGTTGATCAGGCGCAAGGTCTCGCGCACCCGCTCGGCGTAGATCGGGTCGTCGGGATCGAGCGCCAGGGCCTGGCTGTACTGGACGAAGGCCTCCTGGTGGCGGTTGAGCTTGACCAGCAGATCGCCCCAACGCGCGTGGACGTCGTCAAAAGCCGGGTCGGCCGTGGCCGCCTTCTGGAATTTTGCGATCGCCTCGTCGTGTTTTCCCTGCTCGGCAAGCATGGCGCCCCACTCGCTATAGGCCGGTGCGAAGTTCGAATTGGCCGCCAGCGCCTGCTGGAATTTTTCGACCGCCTGGTCGTATTGCTTTTGCTCGGCCAAGGCGATGCCCCAATTCAGCCAAGCAGGCGAAAATTCGGGTTTGAGTTCGAGCGATTTCTTGAATTTATCGATTGCCTGGGTGGAGTCGCCCTTGGCCAGCAGGATCCGGCCCCACAGGTTATAGGGCTGGTGACGTTCCTCGGGTTTCAGGCGGCCGATGCAGTAGAGCAGGGTTTCGACCGTCTTGGCGAATACCTTCTGCGGTTTCTCAACGTAGTAGTAGTAGGCCGCCAGGGTATAGGGATCGACCGCCTTGGTCGCGGCCTCGGCCGCTTGCCGAATCATCTGGCGAATATTTGCGTCGGCCTTTTTCTGGCGGATCAGGCTGCTCGACGGAGTGCCGTCGCGCAGAACGACCCGTAGTTCGAAGGTGTAACTGTCGCCGTCATCGGTGATCTGCCCGCCGACCCGGTGGGGCCGATCGCCCATCACGTCCCGCTTGATCAGGCCGCTGACCAGGGTCACCGGCTTGGCGACCTCGAAATAGTCTTCGAGTTCTTCGATCTGGGTATCGACCTCGTTGTCCTCGACCGCATTGGATCCCGCCAGCCGGTCGATCTCGCGAATGTCCTCGCTGAGCAAGGTGGTCACCACCGAACCGGAATAGCCCAGGTCCTGGTAAGCGGCGGGGACGCTGATTTGGTTAAATACGACGTCGTCTGTCGGCAGCCACAGCGAGATGCCGACGAAACCGGCGACCAGGGCCGCCGGACCCAGCAGGAACTCCATGCCCTTCCTCCCTCACGCCTGCAAGCCGTCGCACCGGGTTGATCCCTGCGATCAGTTTGCAAATGCGACCAGATGACTATGGGCGCCGGCCTTACCCTGTCAAGGATCGGCGAGACGAGGGTGGCGGCAAGGTCAGGTTCGGACGACGCCGGTCTCGATCGCCTCAAGATTGAGCGCGGCCGCGATCAGCGCCTTGGTATAGTCCTGGCGCGGGGCTTCGAAAATCTGGCTGGTCGGTCCGGCTTCGACGACCCGGCCGTTCTTCATCACGATCACATCGTTGGACAGCGCGCGCACCACCTTGAGGTCGTGGCTGATGAACAAATAGGCCAGCCGGTGGCGCACCTGCAATTCGCGCAACAGGTCGACGATCTGGGCCTGGACCGACATGTCGAGCGCCGAGGTCGGCTCGTCGAGCACGACGAAGCGCGGCTTGAGCACCAGGGCGCGGGCGATCGCGATACGCTGGCGCTGGCCACCTGAGAATTCATGGGGATAGCGGTCGAGAACACCCGGTTCGTCGAGCCCGACCTCCGACAGCGTGCTAAGAATGAGTGCTTCCCGCTCGCTGCGGCCACGGCCGATGCGGTGGATGCGCAACCCCTCCTCGACGATCTGCCCCACCGTCAGGCGTGGACTGAGCGAGCCATAGGGGTCCTGGAACACCACCTGCATCTGTCGGCGCAACGGCCGCATCTGCCGCGACTGCCACCCCTGAATCGCCGTGCCATCGAAGCGGATGGCGCCCTGGCTGGCGGTCAGCCGCAACAGCGCCAGGCCGAGCGTGGTTTTGCCGGAGCCCGACTCGCCGACCACGCCCAGCGTGTGGCCTTCGCGGACCCGTAGCGAGATGCCATCGACCGCCCGGATGTAATCGACGGTGCGGCGCAGAATTCCCTGCTTGATCGGGAAATGCACCTTGACATCGTCGGCGGCGAGCACCTCAGCCGCGTCGGCCGGCGGCGGCGCCGGGTTGCCCTTGGGTTCGGCCTCGAGCAACTGGCGGGTATAGGGGTGCTGTGGTGCCGCGAACACCGCTTCGACCGCGGCCTGCTCGACGATCCGGCCGTGGGACATCACGCAGACCCGGTCGGCCATTTTGCGCACGATGCCGAGATCATGGGTGATCAGCAGCAGCGCCATGCCGAAACGCCGCTGCAGGTCCTTGAGCAGGGCCAGGATCTGTGCCTGGATCGTGACGTCGAGCGCCGTGGTCGGCTCGTCGGCGATCAGAATGTCGGGCTCGTTGGCCAGGGCCATCGCAATCATCACCCGCTGGCGCTGGCCGCCCGACAATTCGTGGGGAAAGGCGCCAAGCCGGTTTTCGGCGTCGCCCAAACCAACCAGTCGAAGCAGTTCCAGCGTACGCGCCCGGGCCGCGGTCCGGCCCAGCCCCTTATGCAGGGTGAGCGTCTCGTTGATCTGACGCTCGACCGAGTGCAGCGGGTTGAGCGAGGTCATCGGCTCCTGGAACACCATGGCGATACGATCGCCGCGGACCTGTCGCAGCACCGGCTCGGGCGCTCCGACCAGTTCGGCACCCTTGAACCTTATGCTGCCCGAGGGATGGCGGGCGACCGGATAAGGCAGCAGCTGCAGGATCGACAAGGCGCTGACCGACTTGCCGGATCCCGACTCGCCGACCAGCGCCACGGTCTCGCCCGCGGCCAGATCGAACGAGATGCCGCGCACCG
This sequence comes from Azospirillum sp., assembly GCA_016124535.1. Classification (GTDB taxonomy): domain Bacteria; phylum Pseudomonadota; class Alphaproteobacteria; order Azospirillales; family Azospirillaceae; genus RI-112. The sequence continues at coordinate 450,729 of WGNK01000003.1, read as the reverse complement.
CCTGGACATGTCTGTCCCCGCTGCGGAACTCGACCGCCAGATCCTCAACGGACAGCAAGACCGGCGGGATCTGGCCGGGCGTCTGGGGCAGTGGCGTGGGTGGGGACGGCATCGGCCAGGTTTCCTTTACAGCCAATCGAGGCGGCGCAGGCCCCACAGGATGCCGAGCGTCAACACGACGACGACGACAACGACGATGATGAAGGCGATCGGGTCGGCGGCGCCGGGGATGCCGCCGACATTCATGCCCAACAGCCCGGCGATCAGGCTGGGCGGCAACAGCAAAGCGGCCAATGCGGTCAGGCGGTTGGAGGTGCGGGCAATCCGCTCGGTGATCAGGCCGGTCATGTCCTCGTGCAGGATGGTCGAGCGGTCGCGGATCGAATCGAGGTATTCGATGAAGCGCAGCACCTTGTCGGTGACCTCGCGCAGCCGCACCTTGTCGCGCTCGGTCAGCCAGCTCGGGTCTTCGTGCTGCAGCCGGTTGAGCGCGTCGCGCTGGGGCGCCAGATAGCGCCGCAGATGGATCGAACGCCGGCGCAGATTGCTCAGCTGGAAGCGCACGCTGCCTTCGTCGGGGTCGAGCAGATGGTCTTCCAGGCGGTCGACCTCCTCGTCCATGTCGTCGAGCACCGGTTCCAGGTCCTTGACGATCTTGTCGGCGATCTGGACCAGCAGCTCGCCCTGCCGGCACGGCCCCTTGCCCACAGCATAGGCATTGCGGATATCGCGCAGGGCGGTCAGCTGATGGTCGCAATCGCGCAGGCTGATCACGCGATGGCCGTCGATCCAGATATGGATTGGCACCAGGTCGCAACCCTCGGTCCCGAGTTCGGATTCAACGCCCGCCCTGATCTTGCAGATGCCGCGCAGCACGATCAGCAGGGCATCGTCGCAGCTCTCGACCCGCGGCCGGGACTCCTCGGCGATCAGGGCTTCGGCGATCACCGGGTCGATGCCGCTGTGGTTGCGCATCCACTCCTGTGCTGCCGGGTGATCGCGCTCCAGGTGAATCCACAGCACGCCCTGATCGGGGCGCCAGCCGTCGATTTCGGCCCAAGGATGCTCGACCGCGCCGCCCTTGCCGTCGATGACGCAGGCAAAACGCAGTCCGGGTTCCTGGCCTGGTTCCAACAGCGGCAGTGTTTCCATGGGCCGGACCGATGAGCGCTGGAGGGGTCGCCGAACTTGACAAGCGGACGAAGCATCCGGTTTCTACGCTCCAGTCCCCGTGAAGCACAAGGCCGGGGCAGGGCAAGCTCGGGTGAAGCGTATGGAACGGCTCCGCCGCATTGCCGTCGCGATCGGCGCCGGCCTGGTCCGCTGGGCGGGCTGGACGGCGCGTCACCGCCGCGCGATGCTGGCCGGCGCCAGCGTCGTCGCGGTCGCCGGCGGCGGCTATATCGGCTGGTGGTGGCTGGCGGCACGGACGGTCGAACGGGCGGTCGCCGAATGGGCGGCGGCGGAACGCGCCCTGGGCGGCACCGTCGCGCTGCAGAGCCTTGGCCTCGATGGCTTTCCCCTGTCGCTGCGCGCCACGGTCGGTGCGTTCTCGCTGACCCGCAGCGATGGCGCGGCCTGGCGCGGTGACGGGCTGATCGCCGAGGCGCCGCCCTGGCACGTCACCCGGCCGGCGTTTCGCCTGGTCGGAACCCAGCAGATCGTGATTTCTCCGCCTGACCGCCCGCCCGTGCTGATCACCGCCCGCAGCGGCTCGGGCCGCGCTGACTTTGCGCTCACCGGCGGCTTGGTCGAGGGTCTGGTGCGATTGGGCGGGGTTACCGCCACGCTGCCGACGCTTGGCCTGGGCGATGCCGTCCTGACGATCGCCGGATTCGACGCCGCGTTCAAGCAGGCCGATGCCGGACCGAAGGTGCCGGCCGACCAGGTCCTGAACTATCGCGCGGCACTCACGGATCTGGAGATGCCGGTCGGCTATCGTGGACCGTTCGGCCCGCGCATCCAGACCATCGCGTTTCAGGGCCTGCAGCACGGCTACCTGGCCGGCCTGGCGCCTGCGGCACTCGAGGGTTGGCGCGGCCGGGGCGGAACCATCGATATCGAGTCGCTCCGCCTGATCTGGGGACCGCTGTCGATGACGGTTTCGGGTTCGTTAGCGCTCGATCAGGAGTTGCAGCCGACCGGGCTGCTGAGCGCTGATGTTGCCGGAGCGCTGGAGGCAGTCGACGCATTGGTTGCCGCCGGCCTGCTGCGGGAGAAGGAAGCACGCCTCGCCCGCTCGTTCCTGACCGCGTTGACACTGGGTGCGCGCGGCGCCGACCGCCCCGACGCGGCATCGCCGACGGGTGCCGCGCCGGTGCGACTGCCCTTGGCGCTGCGGCAACACGCGCTGTGGCTGGGTCCGTTCAAAATCATGCCGTTGCCCCGGATCAACTGGTAACCGAGGCGCTGGCGTGGCGCCCCCGGCTGGGGCATAGTGACGTGGCCGATCGGAACTCCAAGGGATGTGCACGATGCGCTCGATTTTTGCCCTGACCCTCCTGCTGGCCGCCGCGATCGCCGTTCCGGCCGGGGCACAGCAGCCTGCCGCCCCGGCAGAGGCGACCCCGCCGGCCACCGAGGCCGAATACGTCACGCCCTGCGCCTCCGACGTCGAGAGCCTGTGTGCCGACCTGCCCCAGGAAGCCGGCAAGCTGGACGCCTGTTTGCGCCGCAACGCCGCCAAGCTGTCGGAGACCTGCAAGCCGGTTGCCGGCTGCGGCGCCGACATCGTGCTCAACTGCCGCTCGGTGAAGCCGGGCTCCGGTGCGCTCGCCACCTGCCTGACCCAGAACCGCATGCTGCTGACCGCCGGCTGCAAGGCCTTCCTGGTCCGCGTCCGCGACTAGCGGCCCGCGTCTCTCGGGCCACTTCCCCGGGGCCCACTTCCCTGGGCCCGCCTCCCTCGGTCCGTACCCTGGGGCGGGCCCTGTGCCGAGCGGCTCCACCGCAGCAGGTGCCGGGTAATGGCGTCTGCGGGACCTTGGACCCGATCCGTTCCTCTGGATCTCGCTTGGCGTCTATCGATCCGCTGACGGCGCGACCATCCCGTCGCACCGGCGCAACAGCCATGCCGCATTCGAACCCCGACCGGGTGCCCAGCGGCATTGCCTTGGGCGCACCGATCGGCAAGGCTGTCTGGTCAGCCGTTCGATGATTTGGTCGCCGACGGCGGCCGCAGGCTATAGCCCGCCCCGCGTACGGTGTGGATCAGGGGAATGTCGAAGTCGCGGTCGATCTTTTGCCGCAGCCGGGCGATATGGACATCAATGACGTTGGTCTGGGGATCGAAATGGTAATCCCAGACGTTTTCCAGCAGCATCGTCCGAGTGACCACATGCCCGGCATTGCGCATCAGGTATTCAAGCAGCTTGAATTCGCGCGGCAGCAGGTCGACCGCCTTGCCGGCACGCCAGACCTGGCGGGCCAGCAGATCCATGTCCAGATCCCCGACCTTGATCCGGGTAACCGGCACCGCTTGGGGCGACCGGCGCCGGCCCAGCACCTCGACCCGCGCCAGCAGCTCGGCAAAAGCGTAGGGCTTGGTCAGATAGTCGTCGCCGCCCGCCCGCAGCCCGCGTACCCGGTCGTCGACGCTGCCCAAAGCGCTGAGGAACAGCACCGGCGTGACGACACCGGCGCCGCGCAGCAGTTCGACCACCGACAAACCGTCGCGTCCGGGCAGCATGCGATCGACGATCAGCACGTCATAGGATTCGCTGCCGGCCAGAAACAGGCCGTGTTTGCCGTCGCCGGCATGGTCGACGACGTGACCGCTTTCCTTCAGCGCCTTGACCATATAGGCGGCGGCCTGCAGATCATCCTCGATGACCAGGATCTTCATGGCCCCCGATGCCCCGATGCCCGACACTGTCGGCCCGGTCTGGACCATTCCGGCGACGGCGGCTCCGCTGGGGGCGGGCTCGCTGACGGACGGCCCGCTGTTTGCCGACCCAACGAATGCAGACCCAAAAACTGCCGGCCCGGCGACCGGCGCCCCGCCGTGGGACGGCACACTGAGCAATGGCGCGGTCGTCGATGGCTTGATCATAAACCCTCCCCCCCCTTTTTGCCATCGGCGGCAACGCCGAAGGCCCCGGTTGAGCGTGAAGGATAGTCCGGTCAACCTTGCGTAGGGCTGACACCTGGGTGAAGGAATTTTCATGATCGAATTGCCGAATGACTCCACCAGGACCGGGGCCTATTCAGCGCAACAGGTGTCAGCCCGGCACCGCAGCAGCCGAAGAAGGCCGACAGCGATGCCTGAACTCAAACTAATCGGTACCACAACATTTCGGCTGGTCGTGGTCTATCTGGTCCTGTTTGGGCTATCGGTGGTTGTAATCTTGGGCCTGGTCTATTGGTTTACCGCTGGTATCCTCGATCATCGGACCGACCGCACGATTTCGGCAGAGTTGGAGAGTCTGGCGGAAGAATACCGCCGCCATGGCCTGGCCGGGCTGGTTCCGGTGATCGAGGACCGCGCCGGCGTCCCCCGCACCGACACCATCTACCTGCTGGCGTCGCCGACCCTGGCGCGGATTGCCGGCAACATCAACCGCTGGCCCGATTCCCTGACCGAAACCGGCGCCAAGATCGATTTCCGGATCGAGGATACCCGCGACGAATCCGGCCGGCCGCATTCCGCCCGCGCCGCCGCGGTCGATCTCGACGGCGGCTATCACTTGCTGGTCGGCCGCGACACTTACGAGCGGGATGATTTCCGCAGCCTGATCGAGGCCGCCCTGCTGTGGGCGCTCGGCTTCACCCTGGCACTGGGCATCGTCGGCGGTTTGCTGATCGCCCGCCACATGCTGAAACGGATCGATCTGATCAACCAGACCACCGAGCGGATCACCCAGGGCAATCTTCTGGAGCGGGTTCCCTTGTCCGGCAGCGGTGACGAGTTCGACCAATTGGCCGCCCGCCTCAACGCCATGCTCGACCGGATCGGTCAGTTGATGGGCGGACTGCGCCTGGTTACCGAAGGTGTCGCCCACGATCTGCGCACGCCGCTGACCCGGCTGCGGTCCCGCCTGGAACTGGCGCTGATCGAATCCACCGACGTGGCCTCGTGCCACGCCGTGCTCGAGCAGACCATCGCCGATGCCGACCGCTTGCTCGCGATCTTCACCGCCCTGCTCGCGATCGCCGAGGTCGAGAGCCTGACCGAAGCCGATTTCGCCGAGGTCGACCTGGCGCGCAAGGCTGCCCGCGCCGTCGACCTGTTCGAACCGGTGGCCGCCGACAAAGGCGTGGCACTGATTCTGGAGATCCCATCCGGCCCGTGCCACGCGGTCGGCAATCCCCAATTGCTGTCCCAGGCTCTGGTCAACCTGATCGACAACGCCATCAAATACACCCCGCCCGATGGCAGGGTGGCGGTAAAGGTGTCCGCCGCAGACGAATCGAACGGCCCCCGCATCATCATCGCCGACAACGGGCCGGGGATCCCGGCCGAGGAACGCGAGCGCGTGCTCCAGCGCTTCGTCAGGCTCGATGCCAGCCGCGCCACGCCCGGCAACGGGCTCGGCCTCAGCCTGGTCGATGCGGTGGCCCAATTGCACGGCGCCCAGCTCACGCTCGGCGACAATTTTCCGGGCCTCTGCGTGACGCTGACCTTCCGCCACGAAAAGGGCCGGCGAGAGCCGATTGCGGAATTCCTCCCGAACGATGAATGATATCCAAGCCGGCCCGGCGGAACGAGACGCCGGAAACCGAGCCCGGTCCCCCACGCCCGAGGTCAACGCCGATGGTTCGGAAGCCCCTGTCGATCGTCCTCGCATTGATGGTCGGCGCTCTGGCGGTCGGCGGGATGACCGGCTGCGCCGATTTCTTGTGCAACACCCGCGAAGCGGCCTGCCGCGAACAGTGCTCCATTGGCTCGCCCGGACCCGACCGCGACTGCCGGCGCGGCTGTGAAGAGAGTAATCCGTGTCGTACCCGGACCACGCGCTCTTGACAGCGCCGCCGTGGGTTTCCATTATCCCCTGCGTGGTCGGGCGCCCAAGGCGGCGCACCGGTCGGCGTGGGGCCGTAGCTCAGCTGGGAGAGCGACGCGTTCGCAATGCGTAGGTCGGGAGTTCGATCCTCCTCGGCTCCACCAATTCCCCTTCGGATTTCAGACGGCGCGGGCGCCGCTTGGTGCCTTCGGCTCCTCCACCGGAGTCGCGAGGAATACCACCGGAGCCGCCGGTTGCGGCTCACCTGGCTTTCTGCCATGATCCCCGCCCGAAGCGACCGGCTCCGGCACGGTCGCATTTCGTTCCTTTACCGGAGTGATTTTGGATGAGCATCGGCATCTGGCAGGTGATCCTGATTCTGGCGATCGTGCTGATCCTGTTCGGCGCCGGCAAGCTGCCCAATGTCATGGGCGACATCGCAAAGGGCGTGAAGAGCTTCAAGGCCGGGCTGAAAGACGATGCCGACGCGCCCGCCGAGACCCCGCCCAAGACCCTGACCGCCGAGCCGACCCCGGCCGGGGTCGGCGGTGCTCAGGCCGGCGGTGCTCAGGCCGGCGCCGACGCCGCCGGCCACAAGGACGGCACGGCCAAGGGCTGAGCGGTCCCTACTCGTCCTGGCGCACCCGACGCGGCATCCCTCCCCCGAGAGGTTCGTTCACGATGTTCGATATCGGCTGGTCGGAAATCGCCGTCATCGCGGTGGTGGCGCTGATCGCCATCGGGCCCAGGGAACTGCCCAAAGTCCTCTTTGAAATCGGCAAATGGGTGCGCCGGGCGCGCAACTTGTCGCGCGAATTCCAGCGCGGCGTCGACGACATGATGCGCGAGGCCGAACTGGACGAAATCAAGAACCAGGCAATGGCGGCGCGTGATTTCAATCTCGGCAAGCAGATCGAAAATACCATCGACCCGACCGGCTCCCTGAAGCAGGCGTTCGACCCGGTCGCACCGCCGGTGAGTCCACCCTCACCGGAGGCCGAAGCCGCGTCGAAGGCAAGACTCGAAGCCCTGGCGATGGGCCGGTCCCATTCCGCCGAGCCCGCGCCAGCGCCACCGGCAGCCACCGACCCCGGCTTATCACCGTCGGTCGGCGCCGAAACCGTTTCAGTACCGTCGGCCGGCGCCGAAACCATTTCAGGACCGTCGGCCGGCGCCGAAACCGTTTCAGTACCGTCGGCCGGCGCCGAAACCGTTTCAGTACCGTCGGCCGGCGCCGACAGGGTCGGTTAAATCATCATGACCGAACCACAGCCCGACGACGTGAAGATGCCGCTGATCGATCACCTGATCGAACTGCGCAATCGGCTGATCTACAGTACCGCCGCGCTGTTGGTGGCCTTCATCATCTGCTATTTCTTCGCCGCCGATATCTATTCCTTTTTATTGCGTCCGCTCGCCCATATCCTGGAAGGACAGGGCCGGCGGATGATTTATACCGGACTGACCGAGGCGTTCTTCACCTACGTCAAGGTTGCATTCTGGGCCGGTGCGTTCCTCAGCTTCCCGATCATCGCCAACCAGCTGTGGAAGTTCATCGCCCCCGGCCTCTATAAACACGAGAAGCAAGCGTTTCTGCCATTTTTATTGGCAACTCCGGTGCTGTTCTTTTTGGGCGGCGCGCTGGTCTACTACATGGTGTTTCCGCTCGCCTGGCAGTTCTTTCTCGGATTCGAAATTGCCACCACCAGCCCCGACGCCCTGCCGGTCCAGTTCGAGGGCCGGGTCGGCGAATATCTGTCGCTGGTGATGACTCTGATCTTTGCCTTCGGCATCGCCTTCCAACTGCCGGTGCTGCTGACCCTGCTGGCGCGAGTCGGCCTGATTACCTCCGCCGACCTGGTGCGCCGCCGTCGCTACGCCATCGTCATCGTGTTCATCGCCGCCGCGGTGCTGACCCCGCCCGACGTGATCAGCCAGCTGTCCCTGGCACTGCCGCTGCTGCTGCTCTACGAGGTTTCGATCTGGATGGCACGCTGGGTCGAACACAGCCGCGGCCGCCGCGAAGCCGCCGACCGCGCAGCCGAAGGGAACGAGCCCTCCTGACCGCTGCCGACCTGACCGCTGCCGGCGTCGGCGCGGGATCAGCGTTTGAAAAACGACTCGGCACTGCTGCGTTGCGCCTGTTTGGCCTTGATCATCGCCTGCGCCCGCTCGATTTCGGCCTGAAGTCCGGCGATATAGTGCTCAAGTTCGGCGACGCCCAGGGTGGTCAGATCCTTGAGCACCGGCTTGGCCTTGCGCGGTTCCAACTCGTCGAGGTCGATCGCCATGGCACGAGGCTCCTTGCGGCAACAGGCAGCCCCGATTATCCCGATTCGATGACCGGCCGGAAGAGGAAACCATGCCCCAAGAGATGACTGCGGCCCAGGAGATGACCGCAATCGAGATCACCCATCCCGGTGCTCCCGAGGTGCTGCGGCCGGCCCGTCGGCCGGTGCCCCAGCCAGGCCCGAACGAGGTCTTGATCCGGGTCGCCGCCGCGGGGGTCAACCGGCCTGATGTTCTGCAGCGGCTCGGTAAATACGATCCGCCGCCCGGTGCCAGCGACCTCCCCGGCCTGGAGGTTTCCGGAATCGTCGCCGCGCTGGGTGCCGGCGTCACCGATTGGCAGATCGGCCAGGAGGTGTGCGCTCTATTGGCCGGCGGTGGCTATGCCGAGTACTGCGTGGCGCCGGCGCCCCAGGTGCTGCCGATACCGGTCCCGCTGCCCCTGATCGACGCCGCGGGCCTGCCCGAGACCTTTTTCACGGTCTGGACCAACCTGTTCCAGCGCGGCCGCCTGCAGCCGGGCGAGAGCGTGCTGATCCACGGCGGCTCCAGCGGCATCGGCACCACCGCGATTCAACTGGCCCGCGCGTTCGGCGCCCGCGTCTTCGCCACCGCCGGTTCGACCGAGAAATGCCGGGTCTGCGAGGAGCTGGGGGCGGAACGCGCAATCGACTACCACACCGAAGATTTCGTCGCCGTGGTCAAGGGCCTGACCGGCGGTCGCGGCGTCGATGTCGTGCTCGACATCGTCGGGCCGGACTATCTCGACCGCAATGTCGACCTGCTGGCGGTCGAGGGCCGCCACCTCAGCGTCGCGGTGATGAGCGGCTCGCGCGCGACCTTCAACCTGCGCTCGGTCATGCTGAAGCGCCTGACCCTGACCGGCTCGACCCTGCGCGCGCGCCCGGTCGCCGACAAGGGCGCCATCGCCGCCGCCGTGCTCGACCAAGTGTGGCCGCTGATCGCCGCCGGGACGGTCCGCCCGGTCATCCATACCAGCTTTCCCCTGGAGCGCGCCGCCGAGGCCCATGCCCTGATGGAGAGCAGCCGGCACATCGGTAAAATCCTGCTGACCACCGGTTGGCTGCCCGCATCATCCTGAGCTTTCTGGGGTATTTTTTCCGATACGTCATCCCATATCCAGAATCTTATCGCGCACCCCGGCTTTTCTTGACTTTTTGCCGGAAATATGAAAAAAAACCCATAGATGAGGGCGAGCTATGCCCTCGTCTCCTCCGCAAAAATCCGTTCGTCAGCCAGCCGCCTCCGGGCGGCTTTTTTTATGGTGAGGTGAACCATCATGGCGCATGCACTCGCATTTTTCGACTGGGTGACCAGCCATCTCGGTGCCCTGGTCACTCTGGCCTTCGCGGTGGCCGGCCTGCTCGCCCAGACTGCGGCGTTGTTCGATCTGGCCGGGTTGGCCCGGCTCAGCACCACCCTGCACGACGCGGTACAAGTGGTCGCCGGCAATTGGGGCAAGGCGGCCAATCTGGTCCGGGTGATCCGCACCTATCGCGCCGAGGGATCTGCCGCGGCCTTGACCGAACTGGAAAACCTGGCGGCAGCACACCAGTACGGCACCGGGAGCGGGGATGCCCGGAACGACCGGGACGGCGGACTGCCGCCGGGAGCCGCACCGGCCGCGGCGGTGCTCGCGGCGATGCTCGGAGTGGGTTCCGTTGCCGGATGTGCGCCGCTCAGCGCCGGACTTGACCACGCCACCGGTTCGACGCTGGCCGAACGCTGCCGGGTTTACCGGCTCGGCGCCGTCATGGGGAACGCGTTGACGAGCGCGTTCCCGGAAAATGCCGGACTGGCAGCGCTCGATCAGGCCGCGGTCCGGGCGCTGTGTGACTCGCTACCGGAAGTCTCGGCGCCGTAAGCCGCGCGGCCGCCCTGGCCCCGGGGCGGCCGCCACGGCCCGACGGCTACACCACGGCCCGGCGGACCTCGATATTGCCGCGGGTCGCATGGGAATAGGGGCAGACGATATCGGCCTTGTCGGCCAGGGCTTGCGCCAGCGCCGAGTCGAGGCCGGGCAGCTTGATTTCAAGCGTCACCGCGAGGCCGAATCCGGTGCCGTCGTCGCGCGGGCCGATCCCGACCGCGGCAGTCACCGTAGCATCGTCGGGGATTTTGATCTTCTCCTTGCCGGCAACGAATTTGAGCGCGCCCAGGAAGCAGGCGGAATACCCGGCGGCAAACAGCTGCTCGGGGTTGGTCGCGGCACCGCCCGATCCGCCCAATTCCTTAGGCACCGCCAATTTGACGTCGAGGACACCGTCCTCACTGATCGAGCGGCCATCGCGGCCGCCGGTCGCGGTCGCCCGTGTCGTGTAAGCAATCGCCATCTCACTGTCCCCCTTGTATTTTTGTGCCTATCAACCGGCAGGCGGCGGCGCAGCGCCGCCGGCTCTCCGGTATATATCCGGGCAGGCCCGCCGCGGCGCGCGTCGGGGCGATGGCTGCCATCGACGAACAGACTCGAACCGTCGTGGCGAAACCGCGGGCAATAGGACTATAATGGTCCAGTTCAAAAAAAGGTCGGGAGGGAATGCGTGAACCGGCCGGCTCACTGGGATGAAACGCGGGCGCGCAGGATCATCGCGGATCTGGCACCGCTCGAAGGCGCGGCCCTGCCGATTCTGCAGGCCCTGCAGGACACCTTCGGTTATGTCGATCGCCGCGCGGTGCCGCTGGTCGCCGAAGCGCTTGGTTTGTCGCGCGCCGAAGTCACCGGTACGATCGCCTTCTACCACGATTTCCGCACAGCGCCGCCCGGCCGCCATCGGCTGCAACTGTGCCGCGCCGAAGCCTGCCAAGCCTGCGGCTGCGAAACCCTGGTGGCCCATCTGGATCGCCGCCATGGCATCGCGGTTGGCTCGACCACTGCGGATGGCGCGCTCACGGTCGACGAGGTGTACTGCCTGGGCAATTGCGCGCTGGGGCCGGCGCTGCTGGTCGATGGCGAACCGGTCGGCCGCGCCGATGCTGGTTTGCTCGACTGGCTGGTCGCCGATCTCACCGGGGGGCCGGCGTGATCCCGCGGGTCTATGTTCCGGGCGATTCCGCCGCCCTTTCGGTCGGCGCCGACCGGGTCGCCCGCGCCATCGCCGCCGAAGCGGCGCAGCGCGGGGTGGCGATCGAGCTGGTGCGCAACGGCTCGCGTGGCCTGTTCTTCCTCGAACCGCTGGTCGAGGTTGAGACCGCCCATGGGCGGGTCGCCTACGGGCCGGTGGCGGTGACCGACATCTCCGCCCTGTTCGACGCCGGCTTCCTCGCGGGCCACGGCCATGCCCTGGCGCAGGGGCCCAGTGCCGAAATCCCGTGGCTGTCCCGCCAGACCCGATTGACCTTGTCGCGACTCGGCCTTGATGACCCGCTGTCGCCCGAGGCCTTTCAAAAGAACGGCGGCATGCGCGGGCTGGGTCGCGCCCTCGCGATGACCCCGGCGGCGATCGTCGAAGCGGTCACCGCCTCGGGCCTGCGCGGACGCGGCGGTGCCGGGTTCCCGGCCGGAATTAAGTGGCGCACCGTCGCCGGCGCGGTCGGCGCCCGCAAATATGTCGTGTGCAACGCCGACGAGGGCGACTCGGGGACCTTCGCCGACCGCCTGGTTCTCGAAGGCGACCCGTTCATGCTGATCGAGGGCATGATCATTGCCGGGCTGGCGGTCGGGGCGGCCAAGGGGTTTGTCTACATCCGCTCCGAATACCCCCACGGATTCCGCTGCTTCAGCCGGGCCCTGGAGATCGCGCGCGCCGCCGGCTGGCTGGGGCCTTCGGTCGCCGGCTCGGGATACGGGTTCGAGATCGAGGCCAGACTGGGTGCCGGCGCCTATATCTGCGGCGAGGAAACCGCGCTGCTGGAAAGTCTTGAGGGTCGGCGCGGCCTGATCCGGGCAAAACCACCGCTGCCGGCGGTCGCCGGACTGTTCGGCCAGCCGACTCTGGTCAATAACGTGCTGACCCTGGCGGCGGTGAGCCATATTCTGGCCGATGGCGCCGCCGGCTATGCCGGGCTCGGCACCGGCCGGTCGCGGGGGACCCTGACCTTGCAACTGGGCGGCAATGTCAAGCGCGGCGGGCTCTATGAACTGCCGTTCGGGCTGTCCCTGCGCGAGGTGGTCTACGGCATCGGCGGTGGCACCCGTTCGGGCCGGCCGGTGCGCGCGGTTCAGGTCGGCGGACCGCTCGGCGCCTATCTGCCGGACTCGCTGCTCGACACACCGCTCGACTACGAGGCACTGGCCGCGGCCAAGGGGCTGCTCGGCCATGGCGGCGTCGTTGTGTTCGACGACACGGTCGACATGGCCGCCCAGGCGCGCTTCGCCTTTGCGTTCTGCGCCCGGGAAAGCTGCGGCAAATGTACGCCCTGCCGAATCGGTGCCGTGCGCGGGGTCGAGGTGATCGACCGCATCGTCGCCGGCCAGGCGCGGACGGAGAACCGGGTCGTCCTCGACGAGTTGTGCCAGCTGATGACCGACGCTTCGCTGTGCGCCATGGGCGGGCTGACGCCGCTGCCCGTGCAAAGCGCCTTGACCCATTTCCCCGAGGACTTCGAACGCCCCGTGCTCGGGGCGGCTGCCGAGTGAGGGTGCTCATGACCGTGCTCAAGGAATTCGATACCGGCACTCCGATCCGCGTTGCTGAAAAGACCGTGACGCTGGCCATCGACGGGCGGGAGGTGACGGTCCCCGCCGGCACCTCGGTGATGGCGGCGGCGATGCAACTGGGCACCAGGATTCCGCGCCTGTGTTCGACCGACAGCCTGGAGCCCTTCGGTTCGTGCCGGTTGTGCCTGGTCGAAATCGAGGGACGACGCGGCACGCCGTCCTCCTGCACCACCCCGGCGGAACCCGGCATGGTGGTCCGCACCGAGACCGACCGGCTGGCCAAGCTGCGCCGCGGCGTCATGGAGCTTTACATCTCCGACCATCCGCTCGACTGCCTGACCTGCGCCGCCAACGGCGATTGCGAGCTGCAGGACATGGCGGGCGCGGTGGGGCTGCGCGACGTCCGTTATGGCTATGCCGGCGCCAGCCATCTTGGCAGCACCAAGGATCGCTCCAACCCCTATTTCGACTACGACCCGGCCAAATGCATCGTCTGCTACCGCTGCGTCCGCGCCTGCGAAGAGGTCCAGGGCACCTTCGCGCTGACCGTGCTGGGCCGCGGCTTCGAATCGCGGATCGGCCCCGGCGGCAGCGATTTTCTCGGCTCGGAATGCGTGTCGTGTGGCGCCTGCGTCCAGGCCTGCCCGACCGCGACGCTGATCGAGAAATCGGTCGTCGAACACGGCCAGGCCGAGCGCACCGTCCTGACCACCTGCGCCTATTGCGGCGTCGGCTGCTCGTTCAAGGCCGAACTCCAGGGCAACCGGGTGGTCCGCATGGTGCCCTATAAGGGCGGCAAGGCGAATGACGGCCATTCCTGCGTCAAGGGCCGCTTTGCCTGGGGCTACGCCACCCACCGGGACCGCGTGACCCGGCCGATGATCCGCGCCCGCATCTCCGACCCCTGGCAGGAGGTCAGCTGGGAGCAGGCGATCGCCCACGCGGCGGCGGAGTTCAAGCGCCTTCAACGGACCTATGGCCGGGAGGCGATCGGCGGCATCACCTCGTCGCGCTGCACCAACGAAGAGGTGTTCGTGGTCCAGAAGCTGGTGCGCGCGGCGTTCCGCAACAACAATGTCGACACCTGCGCCCGGGTCTGCCACGCGCCGACCGGTTACGGGCTGAAAACCACCTTCGGCACCTCGGCCGGCACCCAGGATTTCCAGTCGGTCGAGCAGGCCGATGTGGTGATGGTGATCGGTGCCAACCCGACCGACGGCCACCCGGTCTTCGCCTCGCGCCTGAAGCGGCGGCTGCGCCAAGGTGCCCGGCTGATCGTGGTCGACCCGCGCCGGATCGACCTGGTCCGCGGTCCCCATGTCCGGGCCGACCACCACTTGGCGCTGCTGCCCGGCACCAATGTCGCGATGATCAATGCCTTGGCCCATGTCGTGGTCACCGAGGGGCTGGTCGATGAGGCCTTCGTGCGCGAGCGCTGCGAGACGGGTGATTTCGAACTCTGGGCGCGATTCGTTGCGCTATCGGAAAATTCCCCGGAAGCCATGGAGCGTTTTACTGGTGTCCCGGCCGCAGAGGTGCGCGCGGCGGCCCGCCTTTATGCCCGCGCCGGCAATGCCGCGATCTATTACGGGCTCGGCGTCACCGAACATTCCCAGGGCTCGACCATGGTCATGGGCATGGCCAATCTGGCGATGGCGACCGGCAATATCGGACGCGTCGGGGTCGGCGTTAATCCGTTGCGCGGCCAAAACAACGTCCAGGGCTCATGCGATATGGGCTCGTTCCCCCACGAATATCCGGGCTACCGCCATGTCTCCGACGACGCCACCCGCCAGACCTTCGAGGCCTTGTGGGGCGTGACCCTTGATACCGAGGCGGGTCTGCGCATCCCGAACATGCTGGATGAAGCGGTCGGCGGCGGTTTCAAGGGGCTGCTGATCCAGGGCGAGGACATCGCCCAGTCGGACCCCAATACCCGCCACGTCGTCGCCGGCCTGACCGCCATGGAATGCGTGGTCGTCCAGGATCTGTTCCTCAATGAGACCGCCCGATACGCCCATATCTTCCTGCCCGGTACCTCGTTCCTGGAGAAGGACGGCACCTTCACCAATGCCGAGCGCCGGATCAGCCGGGTCCGCCAGGTCATGCCCCCGGTCACCGGCAAGGCGGAATGGCAGATCACGGTGGATCTGGCCCAGGCGATGGGCTATCCGATGGCCTATGACAGCCCCGCGGCGATCATGGCGGAGATCGCTCAGCTGACCCCGACCTTCGCCGGCGTCAGCTTTGCCAAGCTCGATGAGCTGGGCTCGATCCAATGGCCGTGCAACGACGGAGCCCCCACCGGCACCCCGATCATGCATGTCGACCGCTTCGTGCGCGGCCGGGGCCGGTTCATGATCACCAGCTTCGTGCCGACCGAGGAACGGGTCGGCCCGCGTTTCCCGCTGATCCTGACCACCGGGCGCATCCTCAGCCAGTACAATGTCGGAGCCCAGACCCGGCGCACCGCCAATACCGTGTGGCACCCGCGCGACGTCCTGGAAATCCACCCGTTCGACGCCGAGGCACGCGGCATCCGCGATGGCGACTTGGTGGCGCTGGCCAGCCGCAAGGGCGAGATCGCGCTGGAGGCGGTGATCACCGAACGGATGCAGCCGGGTGTGGTCTACACCACCTTCCACCACCCCGGCACCGGCGCCAACGTGGTGACCACCGAATTCTCCGACTGGGCAACCAATTGCCCGGAATACAAGGTCACCGCGGTCGAGGTACGGCGGACCAATGACTATACTCACTGGGAGGTCCGCAATCGAATCGGGGCGCTCGATGCCGCCGAATGATCCACCGGCCGGGGTCGACAGCGACGGCAAACGGCTCGCCATGATGGCGAACCAGATCGCGCTGTTTTTTGCAATCTACCCGACCGAAGAAGCGGCCGCCGCAGTCGCCAACCACATCAACCAGTTCTGGGGGCGCGCGATGCGCCGGCAATTCTTGGCCAGCTTCAGCGCCGACGACCCAACCTTCCATCCGCTGGTCGCGCGCGCCTTCACGCGCATCCGCCCGCCCGACGACCGTTGGACGGTGGCGCCCTGACTCCGGTCGTCTGGCCCCGGCCCCGGGCCGCGGCGTCCTGACTTGGGCGGCTAACCCTGGATCAGCCGCGCTGCGAGCAAGCGGTCGACCCGCTCCTTCAGCGAGCTGACCGAGGGTGGCTTGACCACGAAGGCGTTGACCCCGAGCGACATCGCCTTCTTGACGATGTCCGATTCCGTATGAACCGTGAGGAAGACCACGGGGGTCCGGACATTGACCACGTCTTTGCTCAGGCGCAGCGCCGCCAGGAAATCGAGGCCATTGACCGGCTTCATCTCGATATCGCAAACAATCAGGTCCGGCTGCAGCTCGACGCAGCGATGCATCCCGGATTCGCCGTTGTCGGCCTCGGTGATCTTGCGAAAGCCGATCTGGTGCAGGATGTGGACGATCGCCTTGCGGACGAAGGGCTGGTCTTCGATGACCAAGACACTGAACGGTGCATAAAGATTCGGCTGGTTCTGCGCCATGGTCGGATTCTCCCCACCGACGCCGCCCTGTCCGCGCTTCGGCGACGGCATCCTGGTCAAGTCTTACAAAGCTTTGGTCGGCTCGGCAATATGAAGCGACGCCGAGGTCCGGGCTGTCTCTCGATCAACCACCGCGGCGACCCGGTCGAAGACCAGGTTCAACTCGGGAATGCGGGCGTTAGCGGCGGCGGCGTCACCCGCGACCAGGTCGAGTTCGATCTGGGAGCACAAGGCCGCCAATTCGCCGGCCGATGCGGTGCGCGCGGCACCGGCGGCGGCGTGGATCGCGGCGCGGGCGTCCTCGAATCCGCCGACCCTGAGCGCCCGGCCGGCCTCCTCGATCAGCGGACGGGTGGTCTCGAGGAAGAACTGCAGCATCTCGGCGACCACCTGGGCATCTCCGAACAGGTTGGCGACCGCGTCGAGGTCGAGCACCGACACTGCACCGGTTCCGGCGGCGGCGGCCGGCGGACCGGCCGGCGCCTCGGCTTCGGGCATCGGCTGGCGCAAATCCAGCGCCTTGGGCAACCAGGCGCCGATCACCCGCTCCAGGGTCGCCAGCGTCACCGGTTTGGTCAGACAGGTGTCCATGCCGGCGCTGAGACAACGCTCAGCCTCGCCGGGCAGGGCACTGGCGGTCAAAGCCACGATCGGCAGGTGCTGCCCGTCGGTCTCACCGGCGCGCCAGCGGCGGACCAGATCATAACCGTCCAGCCGCGGCATGAAGCAATCGGTCAGCAGCAGGCCGTACGGCGCCTCGCCCAAGGCCCGCAACGCCTCGACGCCGTCCGCGGCCACGTCGCAGGCAAAGCCCAGGCGGTCGAGTTGCTTGCGGATGACCACCTGATTGGTCGGATTGTCCTCGGCGACCAGGATCAGGGTGCCTTCGGCCAGCGCCCGCTGCCGGCTGGGTGGCGCCACCCGCTCGCCGTGATCGCCGACGTCGGGAACACAGGCCTCCGCGACCGTCCGGCCAGCCGCCCTCGCCACCGCCCGAAGCAGCGCATCCCGGCGCACCGGCTTGGCCAGAACCGCGGCAATCCCAAGCCGCCCGATGGTCACTTCGGTAATCTTGCTGTCGGCCTGGGCGAGGAGCAGCACCGCGGTTCGCTCCAACTCGACGATCTGCCGCAAGACCTCGACCAGGGTGACCCCGTCGAAGCGTTCGCCGTCATGATCCGCGACCACGACATCCACCGCCGCGGCTTGGCCGGCCGCCTGACGCAACACCGCCAGCGCCGATTCAGGATCTCCGGCGGTGGTCACGTCGGCGCCGGCGGCAGCCAGGACGGAGGCAAAGCACGCCGCCGCCGCGGCGAGATCGTCGGCGACCAGGACGCGCAGGCCGGCGAGGTCGACCGCCGCGACCGCCGCAGCCTCAGGGCACGGCGCCAGCGGCAGTTCGAACCAAAAGGTTGACCCCTTCCCCGGCCGGGCAGAGGCACCGATGGTGCCGCCCATCATCTCGACCAGACGGCGGCAGATCGACAGACCGAGCCCGCTGCCGCCGAATCGCCGGGTGGTCGATGCGTCGGCCTGGGTAAAGGGCTGGAACAGACGGTCGAGTTGCGCCCTGGTCAGGCCGATCCCGGTATCCTCGACCTCGAATCGGACGGCGTCAGCATCGCCGCGGCCCGCCGCCGCCACACGCACCGCGACCCAGCCGACATCGGTGAATTTGATCGCATTGCCGACCAGATTCAGCAGAATCTGACGCAGCCGCACCGGGTCGCCGTAGCGGTCGTCGCGCAGCGCCGGATCGATCCCGACCACCAATTCCAACTGCTTTTCCCGAACCCGGCTGGCCAGCAGGTCGGCGATGCCGTCGACGATGCCGGCAAGCGACAGTTCGACCCGCTCCAGAGGCAGCCGACCCGCCTCGATCTTGGAGAAATCAAGGATGTCGTCGATGATCTCCAGCAGGGTCGCCGCCGATTCCCGAATGACGCCGATCGCCTGGCGTTGTTCGCCATCGAGCCGGGAGCGGTCGAGCACCTCGAGCATGCCGAGCACCCCGTTCATCGGCGTGCGGATCTCATGGCTCATGGTGGCTAGGAAGGCCGATTTGGCGCGGGCCGCCTCTTCCGCGGCATCCTTGGCCTGATGCAGCGCCGCATCGCTGCGCCGACGCTCGGAGACATCGCTGAAGGTCAGGACATAGCCGCCACGGGGCCGGCTGTTGCCGCGAATTTCCAGGGTGCGGCCATCGGCGAGCGGGATTTCGCCGGACATCGGCAGGCTCGACCGCGAATAGGTGACGATCTCGAAGATCAGCGCGCCAGCGTCGATCTCGCCGAAATCGCCGCGCTCAGCGGAAAAGCCGATCAGGTCGATCAGCCCTGGCCGACCGGGCAGAAGTTCGGGCGGAAAATTCCACAGCGAGACGAATTTCTGGTTGAACACGGCGACCCGCATCTCGTCGTCGAGCATGCAGATGCCGTTGGGCATGGTGTCGAAGGCGGCTTGCAGCAGGGCGGCGTTTTCCGCCGCGTCGGCCTCGGCGCGGACATGCTGGCTGACATCGACGATGGTGACCAGCACGGCCGACTGGCCCAACCAGTCCACCGGCCGTTCGATGGCATCGATCCAGATGGTCGAGCCGTCGCGGCAGCGGCCGGCAAAGCGGCGCAGACCGGGGGGCGCGCTGCCGTCGAGCATTCGCAGATAGTTGCGCCAGGCCCGCGCCAGCACGTCGGGCGGCAGCAAAGGCTCCAGCGACGGCAACGCCAGGATCTGCGCCGCCTCCTCATAGCCGAAAATACGGGCATAGGCGTCGTTGGCAAACAGCGGCACGAATTCGCGGTGAATCACGATCCCTTCGATCGAGCCCTCGATCAGGCCGCGGAACCGGGCCTCGCTGTCCCGGAACGCCGCCTCGCGCCGCTCGATCTCGTTGACGAAGAACGCCACCGCGCGGGCCATCTCGCCGATCTCGTCCAGGCCGCCGCAGGGAATTGGCGCCGGCTCGCCGGCAATCCGCGCCTTGATCGCGCGGTGCAGGGCTTCCAGGCGTTGGATCGTCGACCGCTGCAGGTAAAACAGCGCGCCCAGCCCGCCGACGATGCCGACAATGCCGATCGCCGCCGGCAAGCGGGTGAGCCAGCGCCAGTGCAGCTCTCCGACGCGGCCGGCGCCCAGGACGGAGAGCAGCACGGCGAGCGCCAGGGCGGCCACCACCGCGACGCCGAGCCACAGCCATTGCGGTCGGGACAGTTTCATGTCCTCACCCGATCGGGAGCTCTCACAGCAGCGGTCCCCCCTGGTCTTGCTTTTGCTTGCGGTCGACATGGACCACCGTGTGCGGATAGGCAAACTGGATGCCGTTGGCGGCGAATTCCTTGATGATTCGCTTGCGCAGGTCGCTGGCAATGGTCAGGCGCGACAGCACGTCATTGGTGAAGCAGCGCAGTTCGAAATCAAGGCTGCTGGCGCCGAAATCGTCGAGCAGCACGAACATCGCCGGAAAGCGCATGACCTTCGGGTGCTCCCGGGCGGTGCGCAGCAGGAGGGTCTCGACCAGATCGGGGTCACTGCCGTATTCGACCCCGACCCTGATCTCGATCCGGCCCTGACGGTTGCGCAAAGTCCAGTTCAGCACCGGGTTGGACAGCAGGTCGGCGTTGGGAATGATCACCGAAGCACGCTCGAAGGTCTCGATCTCGGTAGAGCGCACCTTGATATGCTTGATGAACCCCTGATATTGGCCGATCACCACCCAGTCGCCGACTTTGACCGGACGTTCGAGCAGCAAGATGACGCCGGAGACGAAATTGTTGACGATGTTCTGCAGGCCGAAACCGATGCCGACCGACAGCGCGCCGGCCACCAGGGCGATCTGGGACAGATCGAGCCCGATTGCCGAGATGCCGAACATGAAGGCGAGGATGAACCCGACATAGCCGACCCCGGCCGCCACCGAATTCTGGATACCGGGGTCGATGCCGGTGCGCGGCAGCAGCGTGACGCGCAGGGTGTTCTGGATGATCCGGGTCGCGACCACCACCGCGACGAAGATGCCGAAGGCGATGGCGATCTGGGCCAGCGAGATCGTGACATTGCCGATCTGGAAGCCGGACGCCACCTGGTCCAGCGCGTGGAGGATCTGGCTGGGCGCCACCCCCCAGAACGGGAGAACCACAAGGATCGCCGCCGACAGCCAGAACCCGTCGAACACCAGGCGCAGCCAGAACTCGCCGGTCGCGGCGTGGCCTGGATCGAGATTGAGGCTGCGCGCAATGGCGCCGGCCAGCCGGCGCGGGATCCCCGCCTCGCGCGAGGTTCGCCGGACCAGCATGGCCAGGGCGGCAAACAAAGCCGTGATCACGATGTTGCTGACGATATACTGCGCAAGATTAGCGTAGCCGAGCGCTGCCGCCGCCACCGCCACCAGGGCAAGACAGGTCACGCCCGGACGCAGCACCGCCCAAACCTTGCGGAACGACGGTTGGGCCGGCGCGTCGCGCGGCTCACCGGCATCGGGTTCGGCGACCGTCCTGGCGGCCGGCGCCGATTCGCCGCTCGGCGGTTCGACGATCGGCGCGTCGCCGCTCGGCGGCAACCACAGCGACAAGCGCAAGAAGGTCAGGATTGCCGCCGCCATCAGCAGGGTCGACGGCAGTTCATAGGCGCCGAGCAAGAGCCGGCTGGCCTCGGCGCCGGCCAGAATCTGCCGCGCCGCCAGGTCAAAAGCGATCACGCCGACCAGGAAGCGGATGCGCCGGTTGAGCCGGATCGCCTTGCGCGACGGGATGGTGATCACCCGCCAGGCCTGGTCGGCGGGCGCCAGCAGCGCCTTGGACAGGGCCGAGACCGCGACGAACAGCATCAGCGACTGGCAGATCACCGAGATGATGAACAAGCCGTTGTCGCCGCTCTCATCGATCCACGACCGCGACAGGAACACCAGGATGAACAGGACCGGGATCAGGCCACGCGCGCTGCCCTCGGCGATCGCGGCCAGAATCATCCGCGGATAGGGCGGGGTCTCGATCGCCGGATCGCGGCCGAACTTCTGCAGCAGCCAGCGGCGGAGGAAAACCCCGCCGATCAACACCGGCAGAAATACCTTCAACAGGTCATTGAGGAAAAAATCCTGCAATCCCTTGTCGCGGATGTGGTTCAGCCATTCGGTCGGCGCCCGCCCGACCTCGGCCGCGACCGCCAGCCCCTCGGCACCAAGATCGCCAAGCGCCGCCCGCGACCAGAACGACGGGTATTTCTCCAGAATGCGGCTGAAGAACTGGTTGCGCCCGAGTTCGTCGAGTTTCTTGCGCAGCGCCTTGACCCGCGCGATCACCAGGTCGGCCTGGGCGATCCGACCCTTGAAGGTAACCACATCCTCGGCGTAGCGATCGCGCTGGGCGATCACCGCCGGCGCCTCCGGCGGCTCCTTTTCGGCCGGCGCCGGCCCCAATGCGGTCAACAGCTTCTGGGCGGTGTCGAGTTCACCCTGGGCATCGCCGCGCGCCTGCTGGGCAGCGGCCAGAACGTCTGTAAGGCGCTTGCGCTGCTGCTCCTTTTCGGGTTCCTGCAGCCCCGGTTGGTCGAGCACCTGGGAGGTGGCGGTGAGCAAACGATCCCATTCCTGAGCCAGAACGGTGAACGGCCGGGTCGGCGCGGGGGCCTGCGCCTGCCCCGTCGAAGCCACGACGACCATTGCCAGCACCACCGCCGCCAGCACCACCAACTCCTTGAACCTCAGCGTCCGCAAAGACCCGCTCCGTTCGGCTGCGAAAATCAGCCCCCCAGACCATCGCCCGGTGGCGGATCACCCTATAAGCTAGCGGTCTGCGAAGCCATCCCAAGGGAGCCGGTGGCGAGCGCCGGCGAAATCGGGCTATGATCCCGGCAGATTGCCCCCCCGAGGAGTTTGGCATGAAGACTGATGGCATGACCGAAGCCGAGATCGACGCTCGCCACGCCGAAAAAATGGCGGCCAAGAAGGCGGCTCGGGCCAAGATTCTGGCCAATAAGACCGTCGAGAAGGGTTTGTTGATCGTCCACACCGGCAAGGGCAAGGGCAAGTCCACCGCCGCCTTCGGCATGGTCATGCGGGCGATCGGCCACGGCTTCAAGGTCGCGGTGGTCCAGTTCGTCAAGGGCAAATGGGAGACCGGCGAGCGGGTGGTGCTGGAGGCCTTCCCCGACCAGGTCGAGATCGCGACCATGGGCGAAGGCTTCACCTGGGAGACTCAAGACCGCCAGCGCGACCTGGCGGCCGCCCGCGCCGGCTGGGACCGCGCCGCCGCCGCCCTGGCCAATCCCGACTACAAGCTGGTGGTGCTCGACGAACTCAACATCGTTCTGCGCTACGACTACCTGCCGGTGGCGGAAATCGTCGCCGTCCTGCAGGCCCGCCCACCCGGCCAGCACGTCATCGTCACCGGTCGCAATGCCAAGGACGAGTTGATCGAACTGGCCGACCTGGTCACTGAGATGACCCAGGTCAAGCATCCGTTCCGCGACGGCGTCAAGGCCCAGCCGGGCATCGAATTCTGATCCGAGCCGGCCGGGTCAGCGCCCGAGATCGGCGGCCATGAACACCGGCCGGCCGGCGGCCACGGTCGCCACCACCTCGGGCGGTGCCGCCGGCCATCGGTCCTCGACCACCACCAGGTCGGCGCGGCGACCCGGTTCCAGGACGCCGCGGTCGGCAAGTCCGGCCGCCGCCGCCGGATTGGCCGAAACCAGCGCCCAGGCCTCGGCCAGGCGGCAGCGCCGCTCCCGAACCAGCTGGAACGCGGCGGCCACCAACGCCGGATAATGGTAGTCGGACGCGAGTACGCTGCACAGCCGTTGATCCACCGCATCGGCGGCGGCGAGCCGCCCACAGTGGCTGCCCCGGCGCACCACGTTCGGCGCCCCCAGGATCACCGGATCGCCTTGCTCGCGCGCGGCGGTGGCGGTGGCGGCATCGACCGGAAACTCGCACAGCCTGCAGCCGCGTTGGTGGAACCACGCCCGCATCTCCGGGGATTCGTCGTCGTGGGAGGCCATCGGTAAGCCGACGGCCCGTGCCGCCGCGGCCAGCCGCTCGATCGCCGCCGGCACCTCGCGGCGGCGCTCGCGCACATCCTCGAACAACAGGCGAAAGGCGCTGGCGGTCAAGCCGGTTCGGCCGGTGAACACGCCCAGGTCGCCGGCAGCGGCCAGCTTTTCCGCGATATGTTCGATGTGGTCGTTGAAGGCGAGCAGGTCGATCCGCCCGGCCGCGAGCCAATCCGCAACCTCGCGCTCCGCCGCCAGGTTGAAGGTCTCGAAGCGCAGATGGATGCGGGTGTCGCAGGCCAGCCAGGGCCGCGCCGCCTCGACTGCAGC
This sequence comes from Azospirillum sp., assembly GCA_016124535.1. Classification (GTDB taxonomy): domain Bacteria; phylum Pseudomonadota; class Alphaproteobacteria; order Azospirillales; family Azospirillaceae; genus RI-112. The sequence continues at coordinate 427,033 of WGNK01000003.1, read as the reverse complement.
CAGCACAGCCAAGGCCGAGTCCCGCCCGCGCAAGCCCGGTTCCCAGGAATAGGTGACGCCGTGAAAGGCGGTGGTGATGCCGTTGGCGACCAGTTGCCGGTCGGTATCGGCCAGAGCCAGAGGAAACGGGAAGGCCACACCGGGCCGTGGCATCAACTGGCGTTCGAAAGCGTCGCCGTGGAGGTCGACGATCCCCGGCAGGACCAGCCGACCGCCGGCCTGCCACCGCCGGCCGGCATAGTCGGGGGCGTCGCCCAGTGCCGCAATCCGGCCATCCTCGATGGTGACCGCGCACTCTGCAAAGACGCCGTCGGCGGTGAGCACCTTGCCGCCCTCGATGCACCACGCCACGCCGTTCTCCCCCGTCTTGGCCGCCGCAGGACCTGATTTTCGCGCGCTCAGTGACAGGCCGATGTCACCGGGCGCGTTTGCTTAGGGTTCGATCACCAGTTGCACCCAATCGGCGGCCATGCGGGTGACCACGAACTCGACCGGCTGGTCGGCGGGATCGACATTGGTGCTTTCGATCACCAGGATCGGCCGGCTGCGCGGTTGCAGCAGACGAGCGGCGTCGCTGTCGCCGGGCAGCCGCGCGGTCACCGACGAGCGCAGGCGCTGATAGTCGGTCAGCCCGAAGCGGGCCAGCGCGCCGGTGATCGAGCCGGTCTGACGGAACACCTCGGCGATGCCGTCGAAGCGCGGCAGCGGCAGATAATGAGACGACACCCCGATCGGCTGGCCGTCCACTTCGCTCAGCCGCTCCAGCCAGGCCACCGGGGCCTGGCGCGCAATGCCCAGGGCATCGGCGATCGCGGCATCGGCGCAAACCGTCCCGGTGTCGATCACCTGGCTGCTCGGGGTTCGCGCCTGCCCCGCGACCACCTCGGTGAAGCGAGTGCGGCGGCGGATCGGATAGGACACGACCTTCTGCTGGACGAAGCAGCCGCGGCCCTGCTCGACCCGGACGATGCCATCCTGGCGCAGACTGGCCAAAGCCTGGCGTACGGTATGGCGATTGACCGCGAAACGGCGCGCCAGTTCCTGTTCGGTCGGCAGGCGCCCCCCGGTCGCCAGCCGCCCGGCGGCGATCTCGCGCTCGATCGCCTGGCGAATCTGCCGCCACAGCGCGACCCCGGCGCTGCGCTTCAGGGTGCTGTCTTGGGGACCGAAATCGTCTGGCATCGGCTGCTGTCCCGGAAATTTCACATGACGCCTCTTTACCAAATTCCGGTTGCACGCTACCGTCATAGTGATTTAGATGTCTAGATGAATTTTGCGGTGGCGACAGATGGACGCAACACGGCAAGAGCCGCCCTCCACGCGCACCACGGAGCGCCAGGCCTGGCTTGCCGAATTGGCTTTGGCGCCCGCAAGCGCGCTGGAAGCGGCCTGGGGCGCTCTTGCCGATCAGCCGGGCTGGCGCCACCTGCGCCAGCCCGAACTCGGCCTGGCGATGGTGCGGGGGCGGGCCGGCGGCACCGGCCAGGCGTTCAACCTGGGCGAAATGACCATCACCCGGACCACCGTGGAACTGGCCGAGGGTACCATCGGCCATGGCCATGTCGCCGGCCGCAACCCGCGCCACGCCGAACTGGTCGCGCTGTTCGATGCCCTGCTGCAACAGCCGGCACGGCAGGCCGACCTGGTCGCCAGGGTTATCGCACCGCTTGCCGCCGCGCGCGCCGCTGCCGTGCGGACCGAACAGGCGGCGACCGAGGCGACCCGCGTCACCTTCTTCACCATGGTCCGCGGGGAATGAACCCGATGCCCGCTTGCCCGATCGCGCCCACTGACGCCCCGCCCACTGACGCCGCACCGGTCGCGCCGCAGCCGGGCTTGGCCCGGCCGGTGCTCGACAGCCAGCGCGTCTTCCGCGCCGTCCTGCGCGCCATGTCCCGGCCCGGCGTTCCGGTCGCCCTGCCGGTCCTGCCGCCCGCCCCCTTGCCGCTGACTCCGGCAACCGTGGCCCTGTGCCTGACCCTGGCGGATTTCGAGACGCCGCTGTGGCTCGATCGCGCGGCGACGACGCCGGCGGCGCTCGCCCATCTGCGCTTCCATTGCGGCTGCCCGATCGTCACCGATCCGGCGGCGGCCCTCTTCGCGGTGATCGGCGACGGCAGCACCGTGCCGCCGTTGAACGCCTTTGCCCCGGGCGAGCCGGACTATCCCGACCGTTCGGCCACCCTGGTGGTTCAGGTGGCCGGCTTTGGCACCGGACCCCGCCGGATGCTCCACGGCCCCGGCATCGAAACCAGCCAGGCGCTCGCGGTATCGGGTTTGTCCGACGGCTTCTGGGCGGCCTGGCGCGACAATACCGCCCGCTATCCGCTCGGCGTCGATGTCGTGCTGGCGTCGCCCGATGCCCTGGTCGGGCTGCCCCGCACCGTCCAAATCCACTGAGAGGGAAGGTCGCCCATGTATGTCGCAGTCAAAGGCGGCGAGCGCGCGATCGAGAACGCCCACCGTCTGCTCGCCGAGCAGCGACGCGGCGATCCTGCGGTGCCCGAACTGACCCTGGCCCAGATCGAGAACCAGCTCGGGCTTGCGGTCGACCGGGTGATGGCCGAGGGCTCGCTCTACGACCGCGAATTGGCGGCGCTGGCGGTCCGGCAGGCCCAGGGCGATCTGGTCGAAGCGGTCTTCCTGCTGCGGGCGTTTCGAACCACCCTGCCGCGGCTGGCGGCAAGCCGGCCGGTCGATACCGCGGCGATGCGGCTGCGCCGGCGGATTTCAGCGGTGTTCAAGGACTTGCCGGGCGGCCAGGTGCTGGGGCCGACCTACGACTATACCCACCGGCTGCTCGATTTTTCGCTGGCGCAACCAACCAGGGCCGACACCCCTGGACCGCGCCGGGGCGCCGAGACCGCGGAGCCCGGCACCGCTGCCGGGCACTCCCCAAAGGTAGCGGAGCTGCTGGCGCGGGAAGGGCTGATCGAGCCGGAGGTCGCGGACGACGACGCGCCGGTCGGCGACCTCACCCGCGATCCACTGTGCTTTCCGGCCGGGCGGGACCTGCGGCTGCAGGCGCTGGCCCGCGGCGACGAGGGTTTCCTGCTCGGGCTGGCCTATTCGACCCAGCGCGGCTACGGCAAGACCCACCCGTTTGCCGGAGAAATCCGCATGGGCGCGGTCGCGGTCGAGATCGTGCCGGAGGAGCTGGGCTTTGCGATCACGGTCGGCGAGATCACGCTGACCGAATGCGAGATGATCAACCAGTTCAAGGGCTCGGCCACCGAGCCGGCCCAGTTCACCCGCGGCTACGGCCTGTGCTTCGGCCAGGGCGAGCGCAAGGCGATGGCGATGGCCCTGGTCGACCGCGCGCTCAAAGGGGCAGCCCTGGGCGAGGACAGCGGCGGCGCCCCCGCCGCCGACCAGGAGTTCGTGCTGATGCATGCCGACAATGTCGAGGCCCAGGGCTTCGTCCAGCACCTGAAGCTGCCCCACCATGTCGATTTCCAGGCCGAACTCGGCCTGGTGCGCAGCCTGCGCGCCGCGGCGAGCGCCGGGACCGAGGCCGAGGCCGAACCATGACCGCCGCAGCGCCCCAGCCCGGCCTTGCCGGCTATAATTTCGCCTATCTCGACGAGCAGACCAAGCGGATGATCCGGCGTGCCATCCTCAAGGCGGTAGCAATTCCGGGCTACCAGGTGCCGTTCGCCAGCCGCGAGATGCCGCTGTCCTATGGCTGGGGCACCGGCGGCGTCCAGCTGACCGCGGCGTTGATCGGCCCCGATGACGTGCTGAAGGTGATCGATCAGGGGGCCGACGACACCACCAACGCGGTGTCGATCCGTAAATTCTTCGCAACCACCACCGGCGTCGCCACCACCACCCGCACCGCCGCAGCAACCCTGATCCAGACCCGGCATCGCATCCCCGAGACACCGCTCGCCGACGGCCAGATCATGGTGTTCCAGGTGCCGATCCCGGAACCGCTGCGCTGGCTGGAACGGCGCGAGGTCGAGAGCCGGCGGATGCACGCGCTGGAAGACTACGGCGTGATGTACGTCAAGCTCTACGAGGACATCGTCCGCCACGGCAAGATCGCGACCGCCTACGACTACCCGGTGATGGTCAACCAGCGCTATGTCATGGCGCCGTCGCCGATTCCGAAGTTCGATAATCCCAAGCTCGACCGCAGCCCGGCCCTGATGCTGTTCGGTGCCGGCCGCGAGAAGCGCATCTACGCGCTGCCGCCCTATACCGCGGTCAAGAGTCTGGATTTCGAGGATCATCCGTTCGAAGTCCAGTCGTGGAGCCAGGCCTGCGCGCTGTGCGGCGCCACCGACAGCTATCTCGACGAGATCATCACGGACGACCGCGGCGGCCGGATGTTCGTGTGCTCGGACACCGATCATTGCCGCCAACGCACCACCGCCGAGGGAAACTCCCGATGAGCGCGCCCGAAGCCTTGCTCCCCGATGCCTTGCTCCCCGATGCCCTGCTCCCCGATGCCCTGCTCAAGGTGGCAGCGCTGACCCATCTTTACGGTCGCCGGGTCGGTTGCCGCGACGTCGGCTTCGCGCTGTGGCCGGGCGAAGTGATGGGGGTGGTCGGCGAATCCGGTTCAGGGAAAACCACCTTGCTCCATTGCCTGTCCGGGATGCTGGCGCCGTCCGCTGGCACCGTCCACTACCGCACCCGCACCGAGGGCTGGCAGGATATCCACCGCCTGCCCGAAGCGCGGCGCCGGCTGCTGATGCGCACCGACTGGGGCATCGTCCACCAGAATCCCCGCGACGGTCTGCGCCTCGGGGTTTCGGCCGGGGCGAATATCGGCGAACGCCTGCTCGCCGGCGGGGTCCGCCACTATGGCCGGGTCCGCGCCGAGGCCGAGGCCTGGCTGGGCGAGGTCGAAATCGACCGGGCGCGGCTGGACGACCTGCCGTCGCGCTTTTCCGGCGGCATGCTGCAGCGATTGCAGATTGCCCGCAACCTGGTGACCCGGCCGCGGCTGATCTTCATGGATGAACCGACCGGCGGCCTTGATGTCTCGGTTCAGGCCCGCCTGCTCGACCTGCTGCGCGGCCTGGTCCGCGATCTCGGACTGGCCGCGGTGATCGTCACCCACGACCTCGCGGTGGTCCGCCTGCTCGCCCACCGGTTGATGGTGATGAAGGAGGGCGCGGTGGTCGAAAGCGGCCTGACCGACCAGGTGCTCGATGACCCCCGGCACCCCTATACCCAGCTCCTGGTCGCCTCGGTGCTCCAGGGCTGACGATCGAAGGACCCAACGCCATGCCCGCCATGATCGAGGTCGCCGGCCTGACCAAGAGTTTCACCCTGCACGGCCAGGGCGGCGTGCGCATTCCGGTATTCGCCGGGCTCGGGCTCTCGGTTGCCGCCGGCGAATGCCTGGCACTCGACGGCCCCTCGGGCTCGGGCAAATCGACCCTGCTGCGCTCGCTCTACGCCAATTACCGGCCCGACGCCGGGGCGATCCGGGTTCGCCACGGCGATGGCGTGGTCGATATGATGACCGCACCGCCGCACCAGATTCTGGCGGTGCGGCGCGCCACCATCGGCTATGTCAGCCAGTTCCTGCGGGTGATCCCACGGGTGCCGGCGCTGGCCGTCGTCGCCGAACCGTTACGGGTCCTGGGCGTCGAACTGGCCGTAGCCGAGCGTCGCGCCGCACGGCTTCTGGCGCGCCTGCGCATCCCGGAGCGGCTCTGGACCCTGGCGCCGGCGACCTTCTCGGGCGGCGAGCAGCAGCGGATCAACCTGGCGCGCGGCTTCATCGCCGGCTCCCCGATCCTGCTGCTCGACGAGCCGACCGCCTCGCTCGATCACGCCAATCGGCTGACCGTGATCGAGCTGATCTGCGCGGCCAAACAGGCCGGGACCGCGGTGGTCGGCATCTTTCACGATCGCGAGGTGCGCGATGCCGTCGCCGACCGGGTATTCGACATGAGCCGGGCTCGGGACGCCGCATGATGTCGCTGATCCTGACCAATGCGCGGATCGTCACCCGCGACGAGGTGTTTTCGGGCACCGTCGAACTTGCCGACGGGCTCATCCGTTCGGTCGAAACCGGGCGGAGCCGGATCGCCGGCGCGGTGGATTGCGCCGGCGATACCGTGTTGCCCGGCCTGATCGAGATGCACACCGACCATCTGGAAAAGCATTTGTCGCCTCGGCCCGGCATCGTCTGGCCCTCACCGGTCGCCGCGGTGCTGGCCCATGACGCCCAGATTACTGCCGCCGGCATCACTACGGTGTTCGATGCGCTGACCGTCGGCGACGACACCGGCGGCTCGTTGCGCCATCGCCTGCTGCCGCTCGCGGTCCAGGCGATCCGCGACGCCGGCCAGGCGGGATTGCTGCGCGCCGACCACCGTCTCCACCTGCGTTGCGAGGTCTCCGACCCGCGGGCGGTCGAGGTGTTCGAGATTCTGGCCGGGGATCCGCTGGTCCGCCTGGTTTCGGTGATGGACCACACCCCCGGCCAACGGCAATGGCGCGATATGCGCAGCTTCCTGCAATACTACGAGTTGGAAGGCGCCTCCGACGCCGAGCTTGAGGACCTGATGGAGCGGCGGGCGCGACAGCAGGCGCTCTATTCCGACCGCCACCGCCGGGCGATCCTGGATCGCGTGCGGGCGCTGGGGTTGCCGGCAGCCAGCCACGACGACACCACCGAGGCGCACGTCGCCGAAGCCGGTGCCGCCGGCGTGACCATCTCGGAATTTCCGACGACGCTTGCCGCGGCCAAAGCGGCCCGGCGCCATGGCCTGGCCGTGATCATGGGGGCTCCGAACATCGTGCGCGGCGGCTCGCATTCGGGGAATGTCTCGGCGCTGGAACTGGCCGACCACGGCCTGCTCGACGGACTGTCATCGGATTATATGCCGACCAGCCTGCTCCATGCCGCCTTCCTGCTCGCCGATCGTCTCGATGGCGGACTGCCTGCCGCGGTCGCCACGGTGAGCGCCGGCATCGCCGATCGGCTAGCCCTCGACGACCGCGGCAGCATCGCCATCGGCCGCCGCGCCGACCTGATCCGGGTGCGGAGTCACCACGGCCTGCCCGTGGTCCATACCGTGTGGCGGCAGGGGCTACGCGTGATCTGACCCGGCCCCGGCTAAAGCGGCGAGGTAATCACCTCCACCGCCCCCGCAGCGAACCCCGCCGCCCCGCGGACCACCGACCCCGCGGTCGAGCAGCCGGCCAGGGCCAGGATGAGGAGAAGGGTCGACAGCGCCTTGATCATCGGATCACGCTCCCCGATTCTGGTTTCACAGCCATCCCAATTCTTGGGCTGGAGCGAGTTGCCGACCATCGCGCCAACACTCAGCCGACAGCTTCGCCAGGGACCATCAACGCGGCAAATCGTAAAGCGCCGCTTAATGCGCCTTGCCGAACGGCCTCGGCTGCTCCCGCACGCCCAATCCTCGGGCAGTCCGCCTCAGGCCGAATCGTATTTGCGGCAAAACGCCGCGGCGTCCAGACGGCGAAAATCGGCGAGGCCGGCGCGCAGGCGGTCCTGGTCCCAATCCCACCAGGCGATCCTCAGCAAGGCGGCTTGCAGGGCGGGCGCGAAGCGTGCGCGGATCGGTTTGGCCGGCACCCCGGCGACCACGGTGAAGGCGGGCACGTCATGGGTCACCACCGCGCCGGAGCCGATTGCAGCCCCGGTACCGACGCTCACCCCCGGCATGAGGGTGGCATTGTGGCCGACCCAGACGTCGTGGCCAAGCCGCACCGGGAGACCGCGCCGCCACGCGAAAAACGCCGCGTCGTCATCGTCTCCGAGGCCGAACTGCCGGCTGCGATAGGTAAAATGATGGAGGGCGGCGCGATCGAGCGGATGATTGCCCGGATTGAGCCGGACCTGGGAGGCCAGCGAGCAGAAACGGCCGATTTCGGCATAGATGATCTGGCTGTCCTGACAGACGTAGGAATAATCGCCGAACCCTGTCTCGATCATGGTCACCCGGGCGCCGATCTCGGTCCAGCGGCCGAGCCGGCAGTCCTCGACCACCGCGCTCGGATGGACGGTCGGCGCTTCGGACAGGAGATCGCCAGGCATGGTGCGGTTCGCCCCCTTCAGTCAGATGGACCGTGGGCCGGAGAGCGGGGGATCAGATAAACATCTTGCGCAAGCGCTGGGACAGCACGTCGAGCAAGGTCACGCTGGCGATAATGATGATCAGCACCGCCGCGGTCTCGCCGTAATAGAAACCGCGGATATACTCCCACAGTACCATACCGATGCCGCCGGCACCGACTACGCCCAGCACTGTCGCCGAACGGACGTTGGACTCAAAGCGATAGAGTGCGAAGGAAATCCATAGCGGCATGACCTGCGGAATCACCCCATAAATCACCTCCTGCAGGCGGGTGGCGCCGGTCGCCCGGATGCCCTCGACCGGGCGAGGATCGATCGCCTCGACCGCCTCGGAAAACAGTTTGGCCAGGATGCCGGTGGTATGCACCCACAGCGCCAGGACCCCGGCGAACGGCCCCAGTCCGACCGCGACCACGAACAGCATGGCGAAGACCAGTTCATGAACCGCCCGCGCGGCATCCATCAGCCGGCGCATCGGCTGCACGATGTACCAGGGCGCCAGATTGTCCGAGGACAGAATCCCGCATGGGATCGCGCAGACCACCGCCAGCACGGTGCTCCACACCGCAAGCTGGATGGTCACCAGCATTTCGGCGACGAAGGTCGGCCAGTCGTGAAAATTGGGCGGGAAGAAGCCTTCGAGGAACATGACCATGTTGCCCGAATAGCGAACCAGATCGAGCGGACGCATGTCCGCCCCCTGCCACGACCATGCCAGAATCAGCGCGAAGCCGAGCCAGCCGGCGAAGCCGAACAGGCTGTGCCTCAAACTGCGGCGGGGCAGGCTGACGCATTGAGCGGTGGAACTGGACTCCGACACGGGCGGCGCTCTCCCCTGGTCTGCGGACGCGACCGGCAAAAAGAAGCGATCGCCCGAAGCCGCGCTCCCTGACAGGAACCGGGCTCCGGGCGATCACAGGCGACTGGTTACTGGTTGTCGGCGAGCAGCTTGACCACACCGAGCTTGGAGTCGATCTCGGTGAGCTGTTTCACCTTATCGGCCGGATCGAGGCGGTCGTCGCTCTCGACCTTGACCTTCTTCTTGAACAGATCGAGCTGGCGGATCGGGTAGAGCTGGGCGTTCGAAGACAGACGGAACGGCGCCCACAGCAGCGCCTTCAGGACCTCGCGATCATGGGTCGCGCTCGCTCCGAGCCGGCCGTAGCTCATGAAGAACGACATCAGCCGCGCCTTGGTCTCGTCGTCCAGATCCTTGCGCCAGACCAACGGGTCGGAGGGGATCAGCGGCGACTGCCAGACGATCTTCAGCTTTTTAAAAGCCTCGGGATTCTTGATTTCGAGCTGACGCAGATTTTCCGTGTTGTTGGTGGCGAAATCGACCTGGTTGTTGGCGACCGCCATCAGGTTGGTTTCGTGGTTGGCATTACGGACCGTCTTGTAGCACTTCTTCGGATCGACATTGTTGAGCGCAAAGACATAATAGGACGGAACCAAAAAGCCTGAGGTGGAATTCGGGTCGCCGTTGCCGAAATTAAGGCTCTGATCGCATTTCAACACGTCATCGATCGTGTTGATCTTATCATTTTCCTTGTTGGCGAGCAGCAGCGACCAATAGCCTGGATTGCCATCGCTGTCCACGCTCTGGACGAAAATCTCGCCGCTGGCGCGATCGACCGCTTCCATCGCGGATTTATTGCCAAACCAGGCAATCTGGACCTTGTTGAAGCGCATGCCTTCGATGATCCCGGCGTAGTCGGGCGCGAAGAAGGCATTGATCTTGATCCCGGTGATCCGGGCCATATCGGCCAGGAACGGATCCCACTGGGCTTTCAGGTTCTTGGTCGACTCGGTCGAGATGATCCCGAAGTTGATCTCGGCGAGGGGGGCGGCTTTGGCACCCTGGAACGGGGCCAGCCCGCACACCACCATCACGGCGGCGATCAGAATTTTCCGCAACATGCGTCGTCGACTCCTTGTTGGTTTGGAATTTGTTTTTTTTGTTATTGCTCGGGCGAAGGGCAAACCAGCCGAGGCGGGGGCGCAAACCGGGGTTCGGCGCAACTGCGGCTCATGCCGCGCCCCAGGCCGGGGCCAAGCCGTCGAGCCCGCCGAGGCTGGCCGCCCCGGACGAAATGCAGAGTTCTTCGCTGTCGGAGCCGTAGATCTCGCGCAGGAAGGCCGGCGTCAGCTGGTCGCTGCGGCCGTCGAACACGATCCGGCCGTCAAACATGGCGACCGCCCTTGCGCAATAGCGCAGGGCATAGTCGACCTGATGCAGGCACACGATAATGGTGACGCCCGACTGGCGGTTGAGCCGGGCGAGACTGTCCATCACCCGACGCGCCGATTCCGGATCCAGCGAGGCAATCGGTTCGTCGGCCAGGATCACCGAGGCGCGCTGCACCATGGTCCGGGCAATCGCCGCGCGCTGCTGCTGGCCACCCGACAGCGTCGAGGCGCGCTGGGCGGCATACTCAGCAATACCGACGCGGGCGAGCGCCTCCAGCGCCTTCAGCTTTTCCTGACGGGTGAACAGGCCGAGCGAGCCGCGCCACGCCGGGACGCGACCGAGCAGCCCGAGCAAGACATTGGCCAGCAGCGACAGCTGTCCGACCAGATTGAACTGTTGAAAGACCATACCGACTTCGGCGCGCAGCTTGCGGGTTCCGGGCATCAGACGGCCATCCGCCTGCAGCGGCCGCCCCATCAGTTCGACCGCCCCGCTCTCGCGGTCGGCGATGGCCAGACCCGCGATATGGCGCAACAGAGTCGATTTTCCCGAACCTGAGGCGCCGATCAACGCCACCATCTCGCCGCGCTCGACCGTCAGGTCGACCGATTTGAGAACCTGCCGCCGGGCGCCGAGGCTTCCGTAGGTCTTGTTCAGACCGCGGACCCGCACCGCGCAGCCGCGGGTACCGGATCGGTCGGGTTGCTCGGCAGTTCGCACGGCGTTGCCTCGTTCATCGCATTCCGGGCCTGGCCCGCCGGTCGAGTGAACGCATCACCAGGGATCCGACGAACCGGCTCCACCCCTACGGAGGTTGCGTGAAATGGCCGTGATATATTGAAGAAGTTTCTATTGCGCCGGGTCCGACCCGACGAGGGCGGCGTCCGGGTCAGCGTTTGGCGCCGCCGCGCCGCCCGACCGGGCGGGGAGCCGAAGCCCGCCAACCCGCCAGCCAGATCAGCGCCTCCGAACTGCCCCGGTCATGCGGATTGGTTTCCGCTGCCAGTCCCGCGGCGGCGGCAATCTCGCCGGCGCGAAAGGCGACCCGGTGCCAGCCACTCAGCGCCTGGGCCCGCGGCCCGCTCCGGTTCGACACCATGACGGCTCCCTGACAGTCGGATTCAAGTGAAATCGGCCGGTTTTCAAGAGCCTGCCCGATACCAACCAAGCCCTGTCTGACCCGGCCATCCATGGCGCGAGATTGCGGCGCGAGATTGCTGCGCGATATTGCGGCACGAGGTTGCAGACGACGGCGGCGTGGAGGTCCGGTCCCGGTTTGGCCAGGGCGGGGCCTGGGCCACGTCCGGAAAGCAACCAGCTTGCGATTGGACGCCCATCGAAGACTCTATTTGCACTACTTTCAACAGGTGGGGATTTGCTTAAGCTTTTTCCACTACGATAATCGGCCGGTTCCAAAATATTTATCGGAAGAATTCAGAATAATTTTTCGCGGCAGCCCGACCACCATGGTATGTTTTCCTGGCGGTGGCGAATATTGTGGGCTTGGCACCCTGAATCGCCGGCCGACTGGCACAGACGGCGACCAGGTGCCGGTTTGGTCTTTCGCGCTAAATCGCTCTCCTACTCGGGGCGGAGCCGCGCCGGGACTTGTGGACGCGCCTCGCTCCGCTGACCGCAAGCGGATGCGTGGTCCAGGCGGGCGACTCCGGTCAGACGTTTCGGGATCGGCAATCGGCAAAAGCTACACCACATCAAGAGGACGACGACGATGGCGAAAGGTCAGAAGCGGGGCAATCGCGAAGTCAAGAAGCCCAAGACCAAAAAGAAGCCGCTGTCCGGACCGCCCGGCGCCGTCGGGATCCTGACCAAGGCCAAGCCCGGCGCTTCCTGAGCCGCTTCCCGAGTGGTCGGAGCATACCCGCGACGACCACCGACCGCCGCAGATTGCCTCGCCGGAAGGCGAGGCAATCTGTGCAACCTGGGCTGATTTCAACAATGATGATCGACAAAGCCTGGCGCATGACCCTGGTCTGCGCGGGCATGCTGGGCGTGTTGCCCGTGATCCCGGCGCAGGCGCGCGGCTTCTGTTCCGAGCCGCTGGAACCCTACTGTGTCGCCAGTGGCCTGGCGAGCGCCGGGGGCCAATCGCCGGCCATCCTGTTGGACTGCCGGATCCAGTTGCAGCGACATCTGAAGCAATTGATCCGCTACCGCACTTGCCTGACCGATCAGGCGGCCGAAACCACCGGCCTGATCCGTGAGCGGCGCCAGCTGCTCGACTGCGCGACCAACCCCGAACTCTGCGTCGGTCTCGAGATGCCTTGAGCGATTCGCCCCGTCCTCAACCGCGGTGCGTCCGCCCCGCTACCCGGCTCGGGTTATCGCCAGATTATAGGCCGCGACGGCCGCCGCCGGGCCATCCGGATGGTTCCACACCCCGGTCACCACAGCAATGAAATCGGCGCCGGCGGCCACCAGCGGCCCGCAGTTGTCCGGCGTAATCCCGCCGATCGCGACGCACGGCACCTCGAACAATTCGCTCCACCACTGCAGCAGGTCCGGCACTGGCCGATAATGCGAGGGCTTGGTCGTGGTCGGATAGAACGCGCCGAAGGCGACATAATCGGCACCGGCTTCGGCCGCGACCATCGCCAGGTGCCGGCTGTCGTGGCAGGTCACGCCGACGATGGCATCGGCGCCGACCAGCCGTCGTGCCTCGGCGTAGCTCATGTCCTGCTGTCCGACATGGGCACCGTCACAGCCGCAAGCCGCTGCGAGGTCGGGCCGGTCGTTGACGATAAAGGCAACGTCGCGGGCCTGGGCAATCGGCCTCAGCAGGTCGCAGGCGCGCCGGACCGCGTCGTCATCGGCGTCTTTCAGGCGCAGCTGGACGCAGGCAACATCGCCGCCGTCGAGCGCCGCCGCCAGCTGAGGCGCAAACGCCGCCGGCTCCAGGGCCGGCGGCGTCACCAGATAGAGACGACAGTCGGTCAAGGCTTGATCACGCCTCGCCCTGGTAGATTTTCACCAACCGGTCGAGGAGCGCCAGGGCGTCCTCGCGCGGACGCTGGAAGCTGTTACGGCCGATGATCGAGCCGTTGCCGCCACCCTCGCGGATGTCGTAGGCGTCCTGGTAGACGCTGTCCTCGCCCTTGGCAGCTCCGCCGGAGAACACCACGATCCGGCGGCCGTTGAAACAGGCCTGCACGATGTGGCGCACCCGTTCCGCCTGGGTCGCGACCGGGATTTTCTTCGCCTCGTAGACCTTCTTGGACTCCGCGTTTTCCAGATGCGCGCTGGGCAGCTTCACCTTGATGATGTGGGCACCGAGCAGGCAGGCCATATGGGCGGCATAGGCGATCACATCGATCGCCAACTCGCCGTCCTTGGTGACCGGCCCACCGCGCGGATAGCTCCACAACACCACGGCCAGACCGACCGATTTGGCTTCCGCCGCCAGTTCCCTGAACTCCTCGAACTGGTCGTACATCGCGTCGGAGCCGGGATAGATCGTGAAGCCAATCGCGGCACAGCCGAGCTTCAGCGCATCGTCGACCGAAGAGGTCACCGCCTGGTCGGCAGCTTCCTTGCCACGCGACAGGCTGTTGGCGCTGTTCATCTTCAGGATGGTCGGAATCTGCCCGGCGAAGGTATCGGCGCCGGCTTCCAGCGGCCCCAGGGGGGCGGCATAGGCATTGAGCCCGGCATCGATCGCCAGCTGATAGTGGTAGTGGGGATCATAGCCGGCCGGATTGGGCGCGAAGCTGCGCGCGGGTCCGTGCTCGAATCCCTGATCGACCGGCAGGATCACCATCTTGCCGGTGCCGCCGAGCCGTCCCTCCATCAGGATGCGGGCCAGATTACCCTTGGTCCCCGCGTTGTCGCTTTCGTAATTGGCGAGAATTTCCTTGACGCGCGGTGTCAACTTCATGGTCGCGATCTCCACAAACTTCGTAGGCCTGACATAGACCAACCCGCCGGCCTTTGCAATCAAACCGACCCCCTACGCGCGCGTCTCCTGCCGCGACAGCCAGTTCCGGCAGCGGGCGGCGGGATCGCGGCAATGCCGCAGGTCGAGCGCCTCGGGGAGGAGGCGGTGAAGCACCGCCCCGTGCTGACCCGCAATATCGGCCAAGCGCGCCGCAACATCGTCCCGGCCGGTGAAATGGATATCGCGGATGCCCTCCCGCAATGCTGCCAGGACATCGCCTGGCTGATCGGCGCAATCGAGGATCGCAGTCAGCGCCACTTTCGGAAATTCTGCGCGCGCCGAAGCGATCAGGGCGGCAAACCAGCCACAGCCGGCATAGCCGGCGGCACCCGGCGCGCTGACCAGAATGGCCGCGACGCCGAGGCCGGCGGCGACGCCGAGCGCGGTGCGCGCGTCCTCGAGCCCGTACACGATAATCCCGCTGGCGCGGATCGGGGGGCCAATCCTGGTGTCCGCCTGCAGCACAATACCGCAGATGTTGAGCCGCCCTGGGTCGACTCGAAAGCGCGTTTTCATCCCGTGAGCCGATTTCCTGCTGCCCGGAACGCCCGGCCCCGTCGCCGGGTCGCCGGCCGGGTCATTGCCGACCGGTCCACCCTGCGGTCAAACCGACCGAAAAAACAATGGCCTACTTTTGACGGAGCGGGAACCGACCTTGGTGACAGAAACTTAACTCGAACCCGGAACCGGGTTCGCTTGAAAAGATCCGACCGCTACCCCATTCTCGGAAAGCTAAGCAAACGACTTGGGCATGCGGCACAGCCGCCAGATTGGCAAGCCCGGGCGCCACATGGGTCAGGCAGCACACTGCCGATCATCTGACGGGGGTTAAACGAATGAACTGGGATTACGACTACGACTACGACAGCGACCGCATCACCGCGGACAAAGCCCGCAAGTGCTGGGACGCTTACGAACAGCGGTTGGCCAAATCTCACCAAAAGCGTTCATTCTTCGACAACAGCGCGGAGCGCCAGCGCAAGCGCGCCGAAATCCAGGAAAAACGTAACGATGATTGGCTAAACTTTTTTCAGAACTACTGCGCCTGAGCTATTCGGCCTGAACTATTGGGCCTGGTTGCGATTTCTGCCGGGTCTCTCCTGCCGGTCCATTCGCCCGTTTGAAAGCCGGCCCGTGACCGGAGCAAGACCGGCGGGTCGGCTTTTTGATGCTGTTCCGCCCCGCGGCCTGCCGTGTCAGCGCGACGCCGGGGCCAAAGCGGTTTCCACCAGGGCCGCCCAATAGCTGGCACCGATCGGCAGCACCTCGTCGTTGAAATCGTAACGCGGGTTGTGGACCATGCAGCTGTTGGGGCCGCTGCCCTGACCCAGCCAGACATAGCAGCCGGGCTTGCGCTCGAGCATGAACGCGAAGTCCTCGGCACCCATCGACGGCTGCGGATCGAGCGAAACATTGCCGGCCCCGACCACTTCGGCGGCGACACGCGCCGCGAGGTTCGCTTCGTCCGCATGGTTGATGGTGGGCGGATAGCAGCGGCGATAGTCCACCGCGGCCTGCGCGCCGTGGGCCGCGGCGATCGCTTGGGCAATGCGCGCGATGCCGGCTTCCAGGTGGTCGCGGGTGGCCGGCCTGAAGGCGCGCGCGGTCCCGGTCAGCACCACCTCGCGCGGGATGACGTTGAACGTGGTCCCGCCGTGAATCGTGGTGATGCTGACCACCGCGGTGTCGACCGGGTCGGTGGTGCGGCTGACCAGGCTCTGCAGCGCGGTGACGATCTGGGCCGCGACCACCACCGGATCGATCGTATGGTGTGGCATCGCCGCGTGGCCGCCTTTGCCGGCGACCACGATCTCGAAGCGGTCGGCCGCCGCCATCACGGCGCTGCTGTGGACGCCGAAGGTGCCGACCGGCATGTCCGGCCAGTTATGCATGCCGAACACCTGCTGGCAGGGAAAACTCTCGAACAGCCCCTCCTCGACCATCAACCGGCCGCCGCCCAGCCCCTCTTCGGCGGGCTGGAAGATGAAATGGACGGTGCCAGCGAAATTGCGGGTCTCGGCCAGGTAGCGCGCGGCCCCCAGCAGCATGGTGGTATGACCGTCGTGGCCGCAGCCATGCATCTTGCCGGGGTGGCGCGAGGCATGGGCAAACTCGTTCTCCTCTTGCATCGGCAAGGCATCCATATCGGCACGCAGCCCGATGGCGCCGCCCTCCCGCTTGCCACGGAGCACACCGACCACGCCGGTCCGGGCCAGGCCGCGATGGACCTCGATGCCGAATTCGGCCAGTTTGCCGGCGACGAAGGCCGAAGTCCGGACCTCCTCGAAACCAATTTCGGGATGGGCATGAAGGTCACGCCGCCACGCGGTCATGTCATCGTGAAAAGCGGCGATGCGGTTGAGGATCGGCATGCCCTAGGCTCCTGGCAGTCGGGAATCCGGATCACCGGAGATCCGGGGTAGGCGGGCCGCCACGCCAGCCATGCGCCGGGCAGCAGCCGGTATCGGCGGCGCTAAGCTTAGAATCTTTATCTATGTGATGGCAATTGCCGGTCAGGCAAGCTGTGCCGGCATGATCGCCAGTATAATGGCAGCGAGCCACCTGTGCCCGAATGGCGGCGGCGGAAATCGGACGGATCGGCTAAGCTCGGCATCGGCCCCTACCGATCGCCGCCGGCCGGGACGGCGGGGGAAGCGACTGCGAGGCAAACGGAATGACCGACGAGGATACGGCACTGCTGACCCGCATCGCCCAGGCGCTGGAACGGCTGGCGCCGCCGCCGCCGCCGCCGACCGATCTCGCCGCCGCCGATGCCTTCGTCTGGCAGGCCGAGCGCGGGCGGCTGGAACCGGTGCCGACGGTCAACCGGGTGGCGCTCCGCCTGCTTCAGGGCATCGCCCAGCAGCGCGAGATTCTGCTCGGCAATACCCGGCGCTTCGCCGCTGGACTGCCGGCCAACAACGCGCTGCTGTGGGGTGCCCGCGGCATGGGCAAGAGTTCGCTGGTCAAGGCGGTCCATGCCGAGGTGCTGGCCGAGCGTCGCCATGCGGTGGCGCTGGTCGAGATCCACCGCGAGGATATTCCGACCCTGCCGCGCCTGCTCGACGAGGCCCGCGGGTCCCGGCGCCGCTTCATTCTGTTTTGCGACGACCTCTCGTTCGACGGCCGCGACAGCCATTACAAATCGCTGAAGGCAGTGCTTGAGGGTGGGATCGAAGGACGGCCGGACAACGTGGTGTTCTATGCCACCTCCAACCGCCGCCACCTGATGCCGCGCGACATGATCGAAAACGAGCGCTCGACCGCGATCAACCCGAGCGAGGCGGTCGAGGAGAAGGTCTCGCTGTCCGACCGGTTCGGGTTGTGGCTGGGGTTTCACAATTGCGACCAGGACACCTTCTTCGCCATGGTCGAGGGCTATGCTGCGGCCTATGGCCTGGCCGTGCCGGCCGAGCAGCTGCAGGCAGAATCGGGAGAGTGGTCGATGACCCGCGGCGCGCGCTCCGGCCGGGTCGCCTGGCAATACATCCAGGACCTGGCCGGCCGGCTCGGCCGGGCTCTCGCCGTGGCGGATTAGACACATCCTGTGTGATTCAGGACAATATTCATTCGATTCGCGACCGAAGCCGGTTGCCGGCGCGCCATCTTGACTCATATCAATTTCGAAAGCGCGCTCTGCGACTATTGGTCGCGATAGCGTTTCGAGTATCGGCACAGCAGAGATCGTTCGTTCAGCATCGGCGATGCTCCAGCCTGGGAGAAAGGCCATGACCAGGATCGTTTACCGTAGCCTTCTGATCGGCGCCTCGGTGTTCGGCGCCATCGTGGTGCAATTCACCTGACCACGGCTTTTGCTCTGAGCCCGATTGCCGGCGCCAGATGCAACATTTTCTGAACGACGCGATGGCTTCTGAGCGACGCGATGGCTTCCGAGGTTGCGGTGCTCGCGTTTCGCCGCGACGGCGGCCGACAGGCGGTCGGCGGAGTAACGGCCGGAAGCGGGCCGTCGGCGCGGCAACAGTTCTGACCCGCCGCAGTTGTGACCTGCCGGCGCCGCGACGGTTGTGATAAATCTGTGACCAGCCATCAGGACTTCGCGCGACATCACCGTTCCCGGCCGGTTATGCTGGCGAGCGGGCGCTTCGGGTGTATCTCGTCGGGTCCGCATCCAGCTCTGGCGAATGGGGCACGACATGTCGAGGATCGTATCGGTGGGCGCGATGGGTCTGGCCCTGCTGGGGTTCGCAGGGGCGGCCCTCGGCGGTTCGGCGTTGGCCGGCGAAAAGGTGACCTTCGCCACCGACTGGCTGGCCCAGGCCGAGCAGGGCGGCTTTTATCAGGCGCTGGCTGCCGGCATCTATGCCCGCCATGGTCTCGACGTCGACCTCAAGCCGGGCGGTCCGATGGTCAATGTCCAGCAGGGCATCGCCGCCGGGCTTTATGATTTTGCCATGGGCTCCAACGGTTTCTTCGTGCCCAACCTGGTGCGGGCGGGCGCCCCGGTGCGGGCGGTCATGGCGAGCTTTCAGAAAGATCCGCAGATCTTGATGTGCCATCCCCGCCCCGACATCAGGGGGCTGGCCGATATGGCGGGCAAACCGGTGCTGCTTGCCCGTGACTCCCTGACCACGTTCTGGCCCTGGCTTAAAGCCAAGTTCGGTTTCACCGACCAGCAGATCCGCCCCTATACCTTCAATCTGACCCCGTTCCTGGTCAATCCCGAGACCATCCAGCAGGGGTATCTCGGCAGCGAACCCTACAGCGCCCAAACCGAAGGCGGCATCACCCCGCAGGTCTATCTGCTCGCCGATGCCGGCTATCCCAGCTACGGCGCCATGGTGATGGTGCAGCAGACCCTGATCGACACCAGGCCGGCGCTGGTCCAGGCCTTCGTCGATGCTACGATCGAGGGCTGGTACGACTATCTCTACGGCGACCCCTCGGCGGGCAACGCCCTGATCAAAAAGACCAATCCGGACATGACCGACGCGTTGATCACCTATGGCCTGGCGCAAATGAAGGAGCATGGTGTGGTCGATAGCGGCGATGCGCTGGAGCTGGGCGTCGGCGCCATGACGGATGCACGCTGGCGGTTTTTCCTGGAGACGATGGCCCGTGAGGGGCTCTATCCGGCCGATCTCGACGTGACCAAGGGCTATACCCTGCAGTTCGTCAACCGCCGCCACGCCATCGAAATGCGGCGACCCTGAGGTGTCCGAGGCTTCCGAGGGCTCTGCCCTTGGCCCGGAGCATCGTGGCCCGCCGCCGCTTGACGGTGTCCTCGACGAACCGCTGGTGACGCTGTCGGCGGTCTCGAAAACCTACGCCACCGGCATCCAGGCACTCGACCGTGTCGACCTGGCCATCGGCGACCATGAATTCATCAGCCTGATCGGCCCCTCGGGCTGCGGCAAGAGCACGCTGCTGCGGCTGATCGCCGGACTGGGCGCGCCCTCGGCGGGCAGCATTCGGCGCCCGGAGGGCGAAAGCCGTCGGGACATCGGCTTCGTGTTCCAGGAACCGACGCTGATGCCCTGGGCGACGGTCGCAGCCAATGTCGGCCTGCCGCTGAAACTGGCCGGGGTGGCGCCGGGGGCGATCCGACCGCGGGTGGAAGAGGGCCTGGCCAGAGTCGGTCTGGCCGGGTTTGCCCGGGCGTTTCCCCGCGAATTGTCGGGTGGCATGAAGATGCGGGTGTCGATCGCGCGCGCCCTGATCACAAGGCCGCGGGTGCTGTTGATGGACGAGCCGTTCTCGGCGATCGACGAGCCGACCCGGTTCCAATTGTTCGACGACCTGCTCGGACTGTGGTCGAAGGCGCGCTGGACCGTGGTGTTCGTTACCCACAGCCTGTTCGACAGCGTCTATCTTTCCAACCGGGTGGTGGTGATGACGCCGCGACCGGGGCGGATCTATGGCGATCTGGCGATCGATCAGCCCTATCCGCGCGACGCGCTTTTCCGGACCTCGCCGGAGTTCGGCGACTGGGCACGGCGGGTTGCTGCGCTGATGACGAGCGCAGCCGAACCGGCGGCATCATGACCCCGGAACCCGATCGCCGGACCGTGATCTTGCGCATCGTGGTTCCCGTGGCGGTGGCGGCGGCGGGATTGGCCTTGTGGGAGTTCCTGGTCGCCTATTACGACGTGCCGCGCTTCGTGCTGCCGGCGCCCTCGGCGGTCTGGACCAGCCTGGTCGATGATTTTGCCGTTCTTGCCGGCTCGTGGTGGCTGACGGTGCGGATCACCCTGGAGGCCTACTTTCTGGCGGTGGTCGGCGGCGTCGCGCTGGCGGTGCTGTTTTCCCAATCCCGGCTGGTGGAACTGGCCTTGTTCCCCTACGCCGTGGTGCTGCAGGTGACCCCGGTGGTCTCGATCGCGCCCCTGGTGATCATCTGGGTCGGGCTCGACCACGCCGACCGCGCGCTGCTGATCCTGGCCTGGGTGGTGGCCTTCTTCCCGATCCTGTCCAACACCACCTTCGGGCTGCGCTCGGTCGACCATAACCTGCTCAACCTGTTCGAGCTATATGGCGCCACACGCTGGCAGGTGCTGACCCGGCTGCAACTGCCCTCGGCCTTGCCCCACCTGCTGGCCGGCATGAAGATTTCCGGCGGGCTGGCGCTGATCGGCTCGGTGGTCGCCGAATTCGTCGCCGGCAGCGGCACCGCGACCGGGCTGGCCTGGCGGATCGTCGAGGCCGGTAACCGGCTCAACATCGCGCGCATGTTTGCCGCACTGATCCTGCTGTCCGCGACCGGTATCCTGATCTATCTCCTGCTTGACCGCTTGGAGCACCTGGTGTTGCGGCGCTGGCACGAAAGCGTGGTTCGACGGGAGAACTGACCTCGATCAAGGCGGCGGCGATGCCGAAGCGCCATCATCAATCTTGGTAATAAGAACCATTTGCATTTCTGCCGGCACCGCCCTAAGTCCATAGAGTCTGCCGATCGAAAATAGTTTGCTGACAGAAAAAAACCTGCTGACAGAGAGGACCGTCCCGCCGATGGAGTATCAACTCCGCACCGACCGTCCCGCCCCGGCAGTCGCGCCGTCCGCCGGTGGCTGGCTGGCCCGTCCCGACAGCATGACGGCACCGCCGGAAAGTCCGCCCTGCGGGGCAGCGCCCGTCTCGCTGCGGCAGCCAACGGCGCGCACGCTCGATGCCCGCGGCCCGGAGCAGGTTGCGGCACTGCCGATCGAGGCCCTGGCGCTGGCCGGGGTCAGCCACCGCTTCGGCAAGCTGACGGCGCTGGACGACGTGACGCTGACCCTCGGAGCCGGCGAAATCGTCTGCCTGGTCGGGCCATCGGGTTGCGGCAAATCGACGCTGCTGCGGCTCGCCGCCGGGCTGGAGCGGCTGCAGGGCGGCGTCGTCCGGGTCGGCGGCCGCGTGGTTGCCGATGCCCATGGCGCGATGCCGCCGGAGCGCCGCGGGATCGGCCTGGTGTTCCAGGACTACGCGCTGTTTCCCCACCTCACCGTGCTCGACAATGTCCGGTTCGGCCTCCGCCATCTGCCGGCGGCGGCGCGGCGCAGCCGGGCGCTGGCCTGCCTGCGGCAGGTCGGGATGGACGGCTATGCCGGCGCCTATCCCCATGTGCTCAGCGGCGGCCAGCAGCAGCGGGTGGCGCTGGCGCGTGCCCTGGCGCCACAACCGGCCGTGCTGCTGCTCGACGAGCCGTTTTCCGGGCTCGATGCCAGGTTGCGCCAGCAGGTGCGCGACGAGACCCTGCATGTGCTCAAGCGCAGCGGTGCCGCGACCTTGGTGGTCACCCACGATCCCGAAGAAGCCATGTTCCTGGCCGACCGCATCGTGCTGATGCGCGAGGGCCGGGTGGTGCAGACCGGCTGCCCGGTCGACCTCTACGCCCGGCCGGTCAACGGCTATGCCGCCTCGTTCTTCGGCGAGGTCAACCGCTTCACCGGTCAGGTCCGGCGGGGCGGCGTCGATACTCCGGTCGGGTTCGTCGCGGTGCCGGAGGCGGCCTGTTCCTGCTGTTACAGCAATGACGCCACGGTCGAAGTGCTGATCCGCCCCGAAGGACTCCGGCTGGAGCCGCCGGCCGGCGGTGCCGGCGCTGCCCTGCCCAATCTGGCGCGAGTCGAGGCGGCCCGGCTGCTCGGGCGGACCAGTCTGATCCACCTGTCGATGCCGGATGGCCACGGCGGCATTTTCCATCTCCACGCCCGGGTCGCCGGACCGTTCCTGCCCGCCGAGGACAGCCAGGTCGCGGTCACGCTCGACCGTCGCCAGGCCTTCGTGTTCCCGCTGACGCCGTGCGAGGACGGTGGCACGCTGACCTGAGGCGTCCGCCGGCTCAATCGAGCAGCGGCAACCCGGTCTCGATCCGGACCAGCGCTGCGAGCAGCGGACCGCCGATATCCCGGCGAACGAAGCTGCTGCTGCTTTCGGCGGCGGTCACCGCCTGCTGGAAGGTCTTGCGCCAGCGGTCGCCGCTGTAGATCAGCTTTTCCGCCTTGGCGCGCTGGGCGAGCAGGGCCGGCCGCCGGCCGGTGGCATCGCCGGCCAGCTTGACCAGTTGCTTCATGATGTCCTCGGCATTGGCGCGATCGTTGCGACCGAGGAAGGCCTCGATCAGTTCGGCGAAGGCCTCGCCGCGGACGTCGAGGTCGGCGATCTGTTCGGCATAGGCAACCACCACGCCGATCTCGCCACGCCGGGCCAGGCGTCCGAGCACGGCGCCGATCGTCCACGGGTTCTCGTCCTGAACCGCCCGCAGCAGGCTGAGTGCCAGATTGGTGTCGCCGAGATCGGCGGCCGCGACCGCCAGCTCCGGCGGGCAGCAGTCGCCCTTGCTTTCCTTGAATTTGGAGAACTGCTGTTCGATGGTATTGAGGAACAGCGTGCGCGCATCGGCCTCGCGGCCGGTGTCATAGAGCGCTTGGCTGACCAGCCCGAGTTCCCAGGTACAGTTTTTCGCGGCGGCATAGCTGCGCGCCTCCTCCGCGAGGTCGGAGGCCTGTTGCTTGTCGCCCTGCCATAGCGCCGCTTCGGCGATGTCGGTCAGATCGTAGATACGGGTTGAGCAGTCGGGAATCTGCCGGGCAAGCTCCAGCGCCAAGGGGATCTGGTTGGTCAGGGCCAGCGCCCGGGCGACGAAAAGATCGCGCTCGGTGCCTTCCGGCGGCACGCTGCGGCGAACCGCGGCGAGAAAAGGGGCGATGATCTCCTGGGCACGGGTCGGGTCGCCCAGCCGGTGGTAGGCAACCGCCAGCGACAGCCAATCCCAGCGCGCCGTTGTGATCGGGGTTTCGATCGGCGGCAACAGGCCGGCGATGCGGAACAGCAGGCAGGCGGAAGACAGCGGCTGGCTGCAGACCAGTCCCTTGACCCGGGTCTGAAATTCGAAATAGTCGAAATCACCGACAAATTGATTGGTGATCAGCTGGACCGCGAGGTCGGTATCGGGAAAGCGGGTCACGACATCGGCCAGCAGGCGGTCGGCCTCGCGCAGCAGACGCGCCTCGGCGGCGGCGTCGTAGGTCGAATCGGCCTTGCGGATCAGCTGCATCGCCTGGATGAACTGACGATTGGCCGCACTGGTCGCGTTGGCGGCATCGTCGGCGGCTCTCGCGGCCACCGGCCCGGCAATGCCCCACAAGGTCACCGCGGCCAGCACGGCGGCTCGGGCGACGGCGAACACCCAGGCCAGGGCGCCGTCGCAGGCTCTCGATACCGTGGTCGGATCAGTTGCCGCCATTCCCCAGCGCTCGTCCAAGGTCGATGAGATGCGGCTCAGCCATCGGCAAAACCGGCGACGCCTGCCCTGGGGCGGAGTCGCGGCGCCCCGCGCTGGTCGCCGCTGCCGACCGAGACCGCGTTGCTGTCACCACCGCACTCCCCTTCCTGCGCTCGGCAAAAGCGCTAAAACCGCGGGAACAAGTCATGGCTGCCGCGGCATTGCAATGGCTATCTCCCCCTGCCGTTCAATTGGCCGGCAGGTGGTGCGCGAAAACGTCACCCAATGGCTCTCGCCGCCGCGCGCGTGGGTGCCGCCAAACCTCAGCTCTTCGGGGCCGGCTGGACTGGCGGGGGCGCCTGAGCCGGCACCGGCGGCACGGCAAGCGGCTCGGGCAGGGCCGGAGCCTCCTCCTTCAGCAGCTGCTCGGCGAGGTGGCCGGAGCGGGCATCGCCCTCCAGGCGGGCGAGACGCTCGGCGCGTTCCTCGGCATCGGGCGGCAGCGGCGGCCGGTTGGGGACACCGGCCAGGTTGGGATAGTTCGGGTCGGCGCCGGTGATCCGTTGCACCGGCGGCGTCGGCACCGGGTCGGGCACCGGCTCGCCGTAGAAATAGGCGTAGCCCCAACCGGTCTCCAGGACCCGGTCGCTGCAGCCGGCAGTCGTCGCGGCGCCGGCCATCGCCAGCAGCAACGATGCCGCGACCATACGTCGCCGGCAACGGCCCGGCGGCCGAGAAATCACATCCAAACCCGCCTCGCTCCTGGTCAACATGCCCGCCTCGCCGGCACCGCCTGGTGCCGCGAACGAATCGCGGCAGTGAAAAAACATGGCGAATGCTGTATCATTGTGCGAAGGACATCAAGTCCTACTCGCCACCCGGTCACCGAGCCGCCAGAATGCCGTCGACCTGGTCCTCGCGCCAATCACAGCTGAGGCCGGTAATTCGTAAGGATGGAATCATGGCCGAACCACAGGGCCCAGACGTGAAACTCCCAGATCCTGTAGAAATGTCCCGGGCAATGGCCCGGATCGCCGAGCAGAGCCAAAAGCTCGTCACCGAATTCCTGACCCGTCAGGCGATGGAAGGGGTCAAGCCACCGTCCGACCCGCTCAACATCGGCCAAGCCTTCCTGGAGATGACCTCCAAGATGATGGCGGACCCGGCCAAGATGGTCCAGGCCCAGATGTCGCTGTGGCACGACTATATGACGCTGTGGCAGCGCACCACCCAGCGTCTGCTCGGCCAGGACCCCGATCCGGTGATCGCACCCTCGGCCGAGGATCGCCGCTTCAAGGATGCCGCCTGGGACGAGAATACCGTTTTCGACTACATCAAGCAGTCCTATCTGTTGACCGCGCGCTGGCTGCAGGACACCGTCAAAGATGTCGACGGCCTGGATGATAAAACCTCCAAGAAAGTCGACTTTTATACTCGCCAGTTCGTCGATGCGATGGCGCCCAGCAACTTCGTGATGACCAATCCGGAGGTTCTGCGGACCACCGTTGAATCCGGTGGCGATAATCTGGTCAAGGGTCTGGAGAACATGCTGAAGGATCTCGAGCGTGGCAAAGGCCAGCTCAAGATCAGCATGACCGACTATGACGCTTTCCAGGTCGGCAAGAATATTGCGGTCACCCCCGGCAAGGTGATCTACCAGAACGAGCTGATGCAGCTGGTCCAGTACACGCCGACCACCCCGGATGTGTACAAGCGCCCGATCCTGATCGTGCCGCCCTGGATCAATAAATACTACATTATGGATCTGCGGCCGAAGAACTCGCTGATCAAGTGGATCGTCGATCAGGGCTTTACGGTGTTCGTGATCTCGTGGGTCAACCCCGACGAGCGCCTGTCGAACAAAATGTTCGATGACTATCTGAAGGAAGGGCCGCTGGAAGCACTTGACCAGATCAAGATTGCGACCGGCGAGGATGAAGTCAACGGCATCGGTTATTGTCTGGGCGGCACCTTGCTCGCCACCACCATCGCCTATATGGACGCGAAGAACGACCACCGCATCCGCAGCGGCACCTACTTCACGACCATGACCGACTTCACCGAGGCCGGTGAGCTGTCGGTGTTCATCGACGAAGAGCAGATTTCGATGCTCGAAGAGAAGATGAACGAAAAGGGCTACCTCGACGGCAGCCAGATGGCGATGACATTCAATATGTTGCGGGCCAACGACCTGATCTGGTCGTTCGTCGTCAACAACTACCTGCTGGGCAAGGACCCCTTCCCGTTCGACCTGCTGTACTGGAACGCGGATTCGACCCGGATGCCGGCGGCCATGCACAGCTGGTACTTGCGCAACCTCTACCAGAAGAACCTGTTGATCAAGGCCGGCGGGGTGACCCTGAGCGGCGTGCCGATCGACCTGTCCCGGATCAAGGCGCCGGCGTTCTTCCTGTCCACCCGCGAAGACCATATCGCGCCGTGGAAATCGACCTACTCGGCGACCCAGGTGTTCTCCGGCCCGATCAAGTTCGTGCTGGCGGCATCGGGCCATATCGCGGGCGTGATCAACCCGCCGGCCGGCAATAAATACTGTTACTGGACCAACGCCAAGCTGCCCAAGAACCCCGATGCCTGGCTGCAGGGCGCGTCCCAG
The DNA here is from genome assembly GCA_016124535.1 of Azospirillum sp. Lineage (GTDB taxonomy): Bacteria > Pseudomonadota > Alphaproteobacteria > Azospirillales > Azospirillaceae > RI-112. Next base: position 400,541 of record WGNK01000003.1, on the reverse strand, counting down.
CAGGAAGGCTCGTGGTGGCCCGAGTGGCACAAATGGGTTGCCAAGTACAGCGACGAGAAGGTGCCGGCCCGGACTCCGGGCGCGGGCGGTCTTCCGGCACTGATGGATGCGCCCGGCACTTATATCGCGATGAAGGCCGGCGTCTGAGTTATCGCCTACTGCGTTCGGCGGGGGCGCGTCCGCGCGCCCTCGCCGTCGTCCTCCGGGCCGGTTTTCTGCGCTTCCCCGGCGCCCAGGCCCATCACCCCGATCCCCATCGCGACACTGCCGAACGTGACGCTGAGGCCCAGGAACAGCAGCACCAGGGCTTCGATGGCGTGAGGACTGTTGGCGATCAGCGTGCCCAGCTTGGCCACGTCGAGCACCAGGAGACCGGTTCCCAGCGTCAGCGCCCCGGCGATCCCCGAAACCAGGTGTTTCAGCAGGAACAGGATCGCGGCGCGTTCATGGGGTTGCATCCTCATCACCCAATACCCTCCGCGTTTCTCCGCTGGTGCCGTCCGCTTTCTCGCCACCGCTGTGGTCGCCGTCGGCACCGGTCAGCGTCGGATGGCCACCCATACCGCGCACGATGTCGCAAAGCGTGGCTGCGGCCTGGTCGAGCCGGGCGGTATCGGTGCCGCGCAGCACCAGACTGACCCCGAAATAGCCACGGCGGAAATAGGGATAGCTGCCGATCTCGAGATCCGGCCAGCGCCCCTGCAGCGCGGTCAGCGCCGCCGCCAGTTCGCCTTCGGCCAGCTCACAGCTGACGGTGAGCGCATGCTGAACCGCGCCGCCGGTCAGGTTGGGCGCCACACTCTCGAACATCGCCTGCATGATCCGCGGCACCCCGGCCAGGACCAGGACATTGTCGAGGCGAAACCCCGGCGCCATGCTGACCGGGTTGTCGATCAGCGTCGCGCCGACCGGCAGTTCGGCCATGCGCAAACGCGCGGCGTTCAGCGTGCCGCCGCGATAATGGGCGACCAGGCGCCGCTCCGCCTCGGCATGGCGTTCCAGCGCGACGCCGAACGCCTTGGCGACCGCGGCGGAGGTGATATCGTCATGGGTCGGACCGATGCCACCGGTGGTGAAAACATAGTCGTAGCAAGTCCGGCACTGGTTGACCGCGGCGACGATCGCGGCCTCGTCATCGGCGATCACCCGCGCCTCGCGCAGGCGGACCCCGAGCGCCGCCAGCTTCCGGGCAAGATAGCTCAAATTGACGTCCTGGGTCCGGCCCGACAGGATTTCATTGCCGATCACGAGGACGCAGGCCGTCACCACCCGCCCGCCCGAACTTCCCGACTTGGAATCCATGCTCGCTTTCCGCCTCTTTCATGAAGATTATTTCATAGGCATCGACCGGAACAAAGTCCGATCGCATCGATGCCGGGAGCGTTGGCTTGGCAAACTGGCGAAAAACCGCTATCGCTTGCCCGATCAAGAGTCCGCTTCGGACCAGGGAGGCACCCAATGTCCGTCAAGAAGTTCCGTCTGGTGACCCGCTCCGATTTCGATGGCCTGGTCTGCGCCGTCCTGCTGCGGGAACTGGAACTGGTCGATGAGATCAAGTTCGTCCACCCCAAGGACATGCAGGACGGCAAGATCGAGATTACCGCCGACGACATCACCACCAATCTGCCCTATGTCGGGGCTGCCCACCTGGTGTTCGACCATCATTCCAGCGAGTTGGAACGGGTCGGCCAGCGCCCCAACCATATCATCGATGCCGACGCCCCCTCAGCGGCACGGGTGGTCTGGCGCCATTTCGGCGGCCGCGAGCGCTTCCCCAACATCCCCGACGAGATGATGCAGGCGGTCGATCAGGCCGACTCGGCGCAATACGAGAAGGCCGATATCCTGGCGCCGGACGGCTGGACCCTGCTCAATTTCATCATGGATGCCCGCACCGGGCTCGGCCGCTTCCGCGACTTCCGGGTTTCCAACTACCAACTGATGATGGAACTGATCGACGCCTGCCACAGCTTGACCATCGCGGAGATCCTGGCGCTGCCCGATGTCCAGGAGCGAGTCGATCTCTACCGTGCCCACCACCGCCGCTTCATCCAACAGCTTGAGCGCTGCGCCCGGCTGGTCGGCCACGTCGTGATCACCGATTTGCGCCACGAGGACCCGATCTGGGCCGGCAACCGCTTCATGATCTATGCGCTGAACCCGACCGCAACCGTCTCAATCCATGTCCTGTGGGGCTTGCGCCAGCAGAATACCGTGCTTGCGGTCGGCAAATCGATCCTGAACCGCGCCTCGCGCGCCGATATCGGTGCGCTGATGCTGTCCTATGGCGGCGGCGGCCACGCTGCGGCGGGCACCTGCCAGGTCGCCCACGAGGATGCCGAGCGGGTGCTGGGCGAGGTCGTCCACAGCCTCAATACCGCCGGCTAGGAGACTGTGGGGGACACCGCCCCCCACGCCCCCCGGCCCAAGGGCCGAGGCCCTTGGACTCTTTTAGCAAAAATCCCCTCCCCCGGAGGGGAGGGGTTGGGGAGAGGCGGAATAGGCTCAGCCGGCCGCCATCTTGGCCAGAATCGCCAGCAGCAGAATCGCGACGATATTGGCGATCTTGATCATCGGATTGACCGCCGGGCCGGCGGTGTCCTTGTACGGGTCGCCGACGGTATCGCCGGTCACCGCCGCCTTGTGAGCGTCGGAACCCTTGCCGCCGTGGTTGCCGTCTTCGATGTACTTCTTGGCATTGTCCCAGGCACCGCCACCGGCGGTCATCGACAGCGCGACGAAGACGCCGGTGACGATGGTGCCGAGCAGCATGGCGCCCAGCGCGCTGAACGCTTCCGACTGGCCCGCGACCAGAAGCACGAAGACATAGAGCGCGATCGGCGCAAACACCGGCAGCATCGAGGGAATCACCATTTCCTTGATCGCCGCCTTGGTCAGCAAGTCAACCGCCTTGCCGTAGTCCGGCTTGCCGGTGCCTTCCATGATGCCGGGGATTTCCCGGAACTGACGCCGCACTTCAACCACCACCGAGCCGGCAGCACGGCCGACCGCGGTCATGCCCATGGCGCCGAACAGGTAGGGCAGCAGGCCGCCGATCAGAAGGCCGACCACGACGTAAGGGTTCTGCAACTCGAACTTGACCGTCAAATTCGGGAAATAGTGGCTGAGGTCCTGGATATAGGCGGCGAACAACACCAGGGCCGCCAAACCGGCCGAGGCGATCGCATAGCCCTTGGTCACCGCCTTGGTTGTGTTGCCGACCGCGTCCAGCGCATCGGTGATCACCCGGATTTCCTTGGGCAGGTGCGACATCTCGGCGATGCCGCCGGCGTTATCGGTCACCGGACCGAAAGCGTCGATCGCCACCACCATGCCGGCCAAAGCCAGCATCGTGGTCGCGGCAATGCCGATCCCGAAGACACCGGCCAGCTTGAAAGCAATCAGGATGCCGGCGCAGATCACCAGAACCGGCAGCGCGGTCGCTTCCATCGACACCGCCAGGCCCTGGATGATGTTGGTGCCGTGGCCGGTTTCAGAGGCCTTGGCAATCGAGCGCACCGGCCGGAACTTGCTGTCGGTATAATACTCGGTGATCCACACGATCAGGCCGGTCACGCCGAGCCCGACCAGGCTGCAGAAGAACAGCTTGGCCCAGGTCACGCTGCCGCCGCCGATCATCGCCACCGGCTCCGGCACCAGAAGATAGGTCGCGACCAGAATCAACGGTGCCGCGACCGCGGCGCTGGCGATGAAGCCCTTGTAGAGCGCGCCCATGATGTTGTTGCTGGCGCCGAGCTTGACGAAGAAGGTGCCGATCACCGAGCCGATGATGCAGACGCCGCCGATCACCAGCGGGTAGAAGAGCAGGTTGGTCTGGGCAACGCCGGGAGCGAAGAAAATCGCGGCCAGCAGCATGGTCGCGACGATGGTGACGGCGTAGGTCTCGAACAGGTCGGCGGCCATGCCGGCGCAGTCGCCGACATTGTCGCCGACGTTGTCCGCGATCACGGCCGGGTTGCGGGGATCATCCTCGGGAATGCCGGCCTCGACTTTGCCGACCAGATCGGCACCGACATCGGCCCCCTTGGTGAAGATGCCGCCGCCCAGACGGGCAAAGATCGAGATCAGAGACGCACCGAAGCTGAGCGCGACCAGCGCTTCCAGAACATCACGCTGCGGCAGGCCGATCTTGAGCAGCACGGCGTAATAGATCGTGACCCCCAGCAGGCCCAGGCCGACCACCAGAAAGCCGGTGATCGCACCCGACTTGAAGGCGATGTCGAGTGCCTGCGGCAGGCCAGACCGCGCCGCCTCAGCGGTGCGGACATTGGCGCGGACCGAGACGTTCATCCCGATGAAGCCCGCCGCCCCCGACAGCACCGAGCCGATCAGGAAGCCGATGCCGACATGAACGCCGAGGCGCCAGGTCAGCAGGGCCAGAACGACCACACCCACCATGGCGATGGTCTTGTATTGACGGCTGAGATAGGCTTGTGCGCCTTCCTGAATGGCGCCCGCGATTTCTTGCATACGCTGGTTGCCGGCACTTGCCGACATAACCAGCCGACCTGCGTAGGCGCCGTAGGCGAGCGCCATCAGGCCGCAGGCGATGACGAACAAAAATCCGATGGTCATCGGTTCCCCCAGTTGAGTGCTACGATTCTTTATGCAGCCCCTGCCGCTCACGCACCGTCCGGTTTACGCCTTCCAGGCGCCCGCATGGCTTTTTTGAGCGGCCGCCAGCATGCCGGAGCCCCGAAAACAATGCAACTGTCCCGAAGGATTTGGCCCGGCAGTTGGGGAGAAACCGCGACGCCAAGGGCTACAAGTCGCGTTGGATCACCATCTGGACCAGAGCATCGAGGACCAGCTTTTCGCCCAACACCTTGGCACTCGCCCGCACCAGTCTGACCTTCACCGCGCCCACGTCGATCAACCCGCGCTTCAGGATCGAGCCATCATCGAGGCCGGCGTAGAGCGTCGTAATGTAAGCATCGATCAACCGGGGCATCTGCGGCTGCAGTGCAACGGCAACGGCTTCATCCTCGACCTCGAGGGCAATCTGGAATGTGACGAATTGCCGAACACGGTCGGGTCCGATCACCGGAACGGTAATCGGCTGCATTCGCACGAATTTCGGCGGCTTCTGCGGCGGTGGCTTTTCCTCCTTGGGCTCTTCCTTGGTGCCGAACAGCATTGGCGCGTAGGTCTGATAGGCGAGCCAGGCGCCGAACCCGGCACCGCCCATCAAAATCAGCCCGATCAACAGAAAAATGATCCGCTTCATCGCTCATCGCCTCTGGTTCGGGAGGTTCACCCGACGAGATCGCAAGGGCCTGGCGAGCCTAGAAATGCTGCCACCCGCCAGCGGCCAGCGTCGGCCGCGCAGCTTCCTGCCCCCGCAACTCGACCCGACCGGTGACGCCACGGCCGAACCGACCGATCGCCGTGATCGCAACGCCATGACGCACGGCCAGGGCAGCCAGGGCGGTCCCGGCCACGGCGGGTGCGGCAAACACCAGTTCGTAGTCGTCGCCGCCGGCGAGCGGAGCCATCCACCACGCGGGATCGGCGGCGATCACCCGGCGCGTCGCCGCCGAGAGCGGCAAGCGGTCGAGATCGATCACAGCCTCCAGTCCCGAAGCCGCGCACAGGTGGCCCAGATCGGCGACCAGCCCGTCGGACACATCGATCGCGGCCGTCGCCGGCCCGAGCAGGTCCTGGGCCAGGGCCAGCCGTGGCTCGGGTCGGCGCAGGCGGGATATCAGGAAGGCGCGGTCGTCGGCCTCGCCGACCGTCAGACGCCCCTGGACCAGCGCCAGCCCGAGTGCGGCATCGCCGGGCGATCCGGTGAGGTACACCAGATCCTCCGGCCCGGCGGCACTCCGGGTCAGCGCCCGCCCGGCCGGCACCGTGCCCAGCGCGGTCAGCGACAGCGTGATCGGGCCGGCGGTGGTCACCGAGTCGCCGCCCAGCAGGCCGATGCCGTAGCGCGCCTGGTCCAGGGCCAATCCGGCGGCGAATTCGCCCAGCCAGTGCTCCTCGACCGCCCGCGGCAAGACCGTGACCAGGGTATAGCCGAGCGGGGCCGCACCCATGGCCGCCAAATCCGACAGATTGACCCGCAGCAGCTTGGCGGCGATGTCGCCCGGCGGATCATCGGGCAGGAAATGCACCCCGGCAACCATCGCGTCGGTGGTCACGACCAGCTGCCGGCCGGGGGCGAGGTCGAGCACGGCGGCGTCGTCGGTCAACCCGAGTGCCGCGGGGCAGGCTTTCGCCAGCGGCTTGAAGTAGCGGTCGATGCGGCCGAATTCGTCGAGCCCTGCCTTCGGCTCAGCCGACAGGAGCCGCGCCGTCGGCTCAGCCGCCATCGCCCGGTTCCGCTGCGGCCGGGCGCAAATTCCGCCCGAGAGTGTCGAGCACACCGTTGATGATTCCCGGTTCGCGCCCGGAAAAGAATGCGTGGGCGATGTCGACATAGTCGTTGATGACGATGCCGCGGTGGATCTCGCCATGGGCCAGCAATTCGAAAATGCCGGCGCGCAGGATCGCGCGGATCAACAGTTCCAGCCGATCGAACGACGCCCTGGCGTCGAGCGCCGACGCGGCGATGCGGTCGATCTCGGCCTGGCGGGCCCCGACCCCGCGGGTGATATCGGCAAACAGCTGGGGATCGCCGGCGACATAGGTCTCGCCGTCCAGCTCCATGCCGAGCCGCGAACGGACAAACTCGGCAATCACGACCTCGGTCGGCGTGGCCGCGAGTTCGATCTGGTAGAGCGCCTGCACCGCGGCGAGCCGCGCCGCGCTGCGGCGCGCCTTGGCAGAGCCACCGCCGCGCCCGGTGCGCTGCGGTGGCTGGGAAAATTTCGCCATGGGTCCGTCTCTATCTGGGGTACAGGCGGAACTGGCGTTTCAGCTCGACCATGTCAAGGCAGGCGCGGGCGGCTGCGCCACCCTTGTTCTTCTGGCGGACCGAGGCACGCACCCAGGCCTGTTCGCGGTTCTCCACGGTCAGGATGCCATAGCCGAGCGCCAGAGTGTAGCGAACCGACAGGTCCTGAAGGGCGCGCGCACTCTCGCCGCAGACATAGTCGTAGTGGCTGGTCTCGCCCCGGATGACGCAGCCGAGTGCGACATAGCCGTCGAAGCGTTTGCGTCCGGAAAAAAAATCCATCGACTTGATGGCAAATTTCATTGCAGTCGGAATCTCGAAGGCGCCGGGCACCGCGCAGCGCTCGAAAGTGGCGCCGGCCTCTTCCAGCTCCTTGACCGCGCCCAGCGCCAGTTCGTCAGCGATATCCTCGTAGAAGCGGGCTTCGACGATCAGAATGTGGGGAGTGTCGCTCATGGCCGGTCCGGTTCCACGCAGGGCTGGTGCCCACAAATCGCCGGGATCGCCCGGTGGCCGACCACGGTCAAACCATAGCCGTCGATGCCGACGATGGTCTTGCGCGTGTTCGACAGCAAAATCAACTTGCGTACGCCGATGTCGAGCAGGATTTGTGCGCCCACGCCGTAGTCGCGCAGTTCCAGCCCCGGCCGGCCGCTGCCCGCGATGCGCGCCCGCACCCGGGCGGACAGGCTGTCGGGCTGCGGCTCGCGCAGCAAGACCACGATGCCACGCCCGACCGCGCCGATCAACGCCATCGCCGACTGCAGCTCGCCGCCTTTGCCACCATCGCGGTCATGGAGCACGTCGTCCAACAGGTTGACCGCATGCATGCGGACCAGGACCGGCTCGTCGTCGCTGACGTCGCCCTTGATCAGGACGATGTGCTCGGCATAGGCGACTGTGTTGGTATAGACCAGCATGCGGAATTCGCCGCCGCAGGTGCTGTCCAGCGTGGTCTCCAGGATACGCTCGACGATCGTCTCGGTCCGCCGACGATAGGCGATCAGGTCGGCGATGGTGCCGACCTTGAGGCCGTGGAACTGGGCGAATCTGACCAGATCCGGCAGCCGCGCCATGGTCCCGTCGTCGTTGAGGATCTCGCAGATCACCCCCGCCGGATTGAGCCCGGCCAACCGTGCGATATCGACCGCCGCCTCGGTGTGGCCGGCGCGCACCAGCACGCCGCCGTCGCGCGCAACCAGCGGGAAGACATGGCCGGGGGTGGCGATGTCCTGCGGTCCGCTGTCGGGATCGGTCGCGGCCTGGATGGTACGCGCGCGGTCGGCCGCGGAAATCCCGGTGGTGACGCCCTCGCGCGCTTCGATCGAGATGGTGAAGGCGGTCTGGTGGCGCGAGGCGTTCTGCTGCGCCATCAGCGGCAGGCCCAGCCGATCGACCCGCTGCCGGGTCAGCGCCAGGCAGATCAGGCCGCGGCCGTAGCGCGCCATGAAATTGACCGCGTCGGCGCTGGCAAACTGCGCCGGAATCACCAGATCGCCTTCATTCTCGCGGTCTTCGTCATCGACCAGGATGACCATGCGACCACGCCGCGCCTCCGCGACGATCTCCTCGGGCGGCGACAGGAACAGGTGATCGGGACCGGTCATGGCCGACCGATCTGGCGCGCCACATAGCGCGCCAACAGGTCCACTTCGAAGTTCATCCGTGCGCCCGGCGTCATCAGTCCAAAGGTCGTGCATGACTGGGTGTGGGGAATGATATTGATCCCAAAGCGGCAGCGGCCAGCCTCGTCTTCCGCCACTTCATTGACCGTCAGCGAGACGCCGTCAAGCGCGACCGAGCCCTTGGGCGCGATGTAGCGCTCGAAGGCCGCCGGCGCCTCGATAGTGAACCGTTTGCTGTCGCCCTCCGGACGGATATCGATGACCGTTGCCACGCCGTCGACATGGCCGGAGACCAGGTGGCCGCCGAGCTCGTCGCCCAGCCGCAACGACCGCTCCAGATTGACCCGCGTCCCCGGATGCCAGTCACCAAGCGTGGTCTTGGACAGCGTTTCCGCCGAGACCTGAACCGCGAATCGCCCGGCGCCGCCAGCGGAAGCGGCGGCGGAAACCGCCTCGATCACGGTCAGGCAGACGCCCGAACACGCGATCGACGCCCCGAGCGCAATCGTATCGGGATCAAAACGAGTCGCGATGACGAAGCGGCTGTCGCCCGCCTCCTCCCGCGCCACAACCTCGCCGAGGTCGGTGACGATGCCGGTAAACATGGGGCCGGACACTAGCAGATCCGGTAGCACGGAAACCATCGCAGAGCGTCGGGTCAGCCCCCCGGAATTAAGATCAATTCCGCCGCCGGCGTTCGGGAAGAGCGGGCCGGGCAAGGGGGCCGGCAAGGCATGGCCGATGGCCGGGGGATGAACTAGAGTAGCGGTCCACCCTGCGCCGGAGACCGGCATGGCCAGCAAACCCTCCGCCCCCCCGGACCGGGGAGCGATCGACCCGCCGGAGAGTCTTCCGGCGCAAGACCGGCCGCTGGGGCAAATCCGCCGCGAGGCGGTCGCCCGGCTGCGCGCCGCCGGCATCGACTCCGCCGAACGCGATGCCGGCTTGCTGATCCGCCACACCCTCGGCTTCGGGCGCGAGGACATCTTGCTGCGCCCGGAGCAGCCGGTCGCCGCAACCGCAGAGGCGCGGCTGCGGGACCTGCTCGCGCGCCGGGCCGGCCGCGAGCCGGTCTCGCGGATCCTGGGCAGCCGCGAATTCTGGAGTCTGGAGTTCCAACTCGGCCCCGACACCCTCGACCCCAGGCCGGATTCAGAAACGCTGATCGCGGCGGCGCTGGACCAGATCGGCGACCCGACCCAGCCGCTCACCGTGCTCGACCTCGGCACCGGCACCGGCTGCCTGTTGCTCGCAGCGCTGGCCGAATTGCCGAACGCAACCGGGATCGGGCTCGACATCAGCCCCGGTGCGGTCGTCACTGCGGCCGGCAATGCCGAGCGCCTGGGGTTCTCCGGCCGTGCCCGGTTTCGAACCGGCGATTGGCGGGGCGGATTGTCGGCGGCGCTCGGCGAGGCACGGTTCGATCTGATTTTGAGCAATCCACCCTATATCGCCGAGGGCGAGATTGCCGGGCTGCAGCCGGAGGTCGCCCGCTTCGACCCCTACCGCGCCCTGGCCGGCGGCATCGATGGCCTGGCCGCCTATCGCCAGCTCGTGCCGCAGTTGCCCGGCCGCTTGACCGGGTTCGGTGTCGCCTGCCTGGAGGTCGGTGCCGGCCAGTCCGGGCCGGTTGTCGCCATGCTCGAATCCGTCGGCTGCCCTGCAGTCACGATCAGGCACGATCATGCCGGGATCGAGCGTTGCATCATCGCCCGGTTTGGCGGGCAAAATCGCCATGGCTTCGAAAAACCTGTTGGATTGCGTTGTCTTCACGATTAGGGTCGCTGCGACGATTCCTCGCGGCACGCTCGTCAGTTGGAACGAGTCTTGCTGGTGGTTTCGAGGCTTCCGATACCGGCGCGGCGGCATTCTCGGCCGCAGTCCCGTGGTTTTCCCGGCCGACGGGCGCCAACGGTACCAGGAAGTATGCCAAAATCACATTTGGGACCAGGCTGAGGTCGAATGAGACAAGGACCGAACCCAAGGCGTTCGCGCGGGCGCGGTGGCAATGGCCGCCGCCAGAATGTACCCCTGCGGCATCAAACTTTCGACAGCAATGGACCGGATGTCCGCATCCGGGGCAACGCCTTCCAGGTTCACGAGAAGTATCTGACCCTGGCGCGGGATGCCACCTCGGCCGGCGATCGCATAGCCGCGGAAAACTACTATCAGCACGCCGAACACTACTTCCGCATTATCAACCAGATCAACGAGGCGAGCGGCGAAGGCCAACGCGACCGCAATGGCCGCCAGCCCGGCAACGGCCAGGGCGGTTCCGATCTGGATGGCGACGACCAGGATGATGAGGAGGACGGCCCGGACGACCCGCGGGCACCGCTCAACGGGTAACCGATCCGCCCCCGCTCGGCCGCCCCCGATCGGGGCGGGGGAGCGTGTGCGCTAGCGTCTGCGCTAAAGTGCCGCAGCCGGCATTCAGGCTCGCGGCCGTCCGATGCGCTGCCCATACTGGGTGTCCAAATAGAGTTTGACGCCAGCGTCGTTCGGACCAGCGGCGTTCAACCAAGCTCTCCCGAGCGGCCGTCGCCGGCCTTCCGGGAGGCATGACGGGTCCCGGCCGATGTCGAACAAATGTCCACAGCAAGACGCGGCGGACTCGATCCGCTGGATGGTCGGCCTGCTTGACGGCAAGACCGGCAAGGATCAGGTCGCCACCATCACCGTCCTGCGGACGATGTTCAACGACATGGTCGACAAAGTATGCCGCAGCTGCCGGCTTTACGCGCAGTGTGATGATATCCACAGCACCGGCGCACTGCTCGGGCGCAAATCCCCGCCGTCGACGGGCCCGACCAAGGTTGGTCCGCTGCTGTACCGCAGGCTGCAGCAGCTGCGCCGGCACGAGACCGATAACCGTCCCGCCGGCTCGGATTGAACCGGGCCCGGTGGGGGGCAGCGCCCTGGAGCGGACCGGTGGTGGCTCAGCCGCCCTCCAGCCTCGCCGCGGCGCCGACCGCGATTGAGCCGCCCGTCACCACCCGCGCATAGACGCCGCAATGGCAGTGACCGTAACCCCGCTTCAATGACAAGGGGATGTTGAGGTCACGGGCGCCGCTGGCGGGGTCGACATTGGTTGCAGCGCAGCGCTCGATCCCCTCGATGACTTCCAGCCGGCAGCCGCCGATGCGCAACACCTGCCCCGGCCACGCCGCCTCGGTCCAGGCCGGCACCCCGTCCAGATAGATATTGGCGCGGAAGCGCAGGGGATCGACCGGCTGCTTGACCACCCGCGCAAGGTCGAGAACGCTGGCGAGGTTGATCACCGAGACATATTTTTCCGCCGCATCGGAAAAGACCCGGCCGGGCGATTCGACCAGCCGCGGCACCCCCGGCGGCGTCCCCGCCATGAAGGCGGCAAAGAACTGCTCGACCACGGTACGGCCGGTCGGGGTATCGAGTCGGCCTCGCGCCACCAGTCGGCCGGCCCGCAGAATGCTCAGCGTCGCGGTGTCGGGCTCATAGTCCGTCGTCAACAACGCCAGGCGCTCGTAGCGCAGCAGCATCAGGAAATGCGTCTTGGGATGCCACACCGAGAGGTCGGCGTCGGGGCCAACCGCGGCCTGGAGCAGGGCGAAGCGGCGGTCGTCGGGCAGGCATTCGCCCGGCGACAGGGTAACCGCGTCCAGCTCCTGGGCGCTCAGGCCCTTGACCGGGTAGCGATAGAGCTTGGCGACGACAGCGTTCATCGACTCTATTTGTGTGCTGCAGCACGACCGTGTCAACCGGTGCGTCGTCATGGGCCGGCTGCATCGACGATGGCGCCGACGTCAGCAACTCGACACTCTCCGCTTGAGCGCGAACCCCGCTTGCTCTATGGAACGGGCGGGAGCAAGGGCTCGGCTCCCGTCGCCCGCCGTTCCGGCCACCGCTTGATGAGTTGATTTTCTCCATGTTCTCCAAATTGCTCGGCATTCTGTCGGCCGACATGGCGATCGATCTCGGGACCGCCAATACCCTGGTTTACGTCAAGGGACGCGGTATCGTTCTCAATGAACCATCGGTTGTGGCGATTGCGACTGTTCGCGGCCGCAAGCAGGTGCTCGCGGTCGGCGACGAAGCCAAGATGATGCTCGGGCGCACCCCCGGAAATATCCAGGCGATCCGCCCCTTGCGCGACGGCGTCATCGCCGATTTCGAAGTCGCCGAGGAGATGATCAAGCACTTCATCCGCAAGGTGCATAACCGGCGCAGCTTCGCCAGCCCGCAGGTGATCATCTGCGTGCCCTCGGGCTCGACCGCGGTGGAACGCCGGGCGATTCAGGAATCTGCCGAGTCGGCCGGCGCCCGGCGGGTTTTCCTGATCGAAGAGCCGATGGCGGCGGCGATCGGTGCCGGATTGCCGGTGACCGAACCGACCGGGTCGATGGTGGTCGATATCGGCGGCGGCACCACCGAGGTCGCGGTGTTGTCGCTGGGCGGCATCGTCTATTCGCGCTCGGTCCGGGTCGGCGGCGACAAGATGGACGAAGCGATCATCGGCTATATCCGGCGCACCCATAATTTGCTGGTCGGCGAGGGCTCGGCCGAGCGGATCAAGAAAGAGATCGGTTCCGCCTGTCCGCCCGAGGACGGCGAGGGCCGCATCCTGGAGATCAAGGGTCGCGACCTGATGAACGGCGTACCCAAGGAATTGATCATCAGCGAGCGCCAGATCGCCGAAAGCCTGGCCGAGCCGGTCAGCGCGATCATCGAAGCGGTCAAGGTGGCGCTGGAACACACCGCCCCGGAACTGGCCGCCGACATCGTCGATAAGGGCATCGTGCTGACCGGCGGCGGCGCCCTGCTCGGCAATCTCGATTTCGTGCTGCGTCACGCCACCGGCTTGCCGGTCTCGATCGCCGACGACCCGTTGTCGTGTGTGGCCTTGGGCACGGGCCGGGCACTGGAGGAAATGAAGACGCTCAGAAACGTCTTGGTTGCCAGTTATTGAGGCGTTATTCTGAGGCAGGTGGGGCGTTTGCCCCAGGCGTTGCTTCGACAACCGTGTGAATCGGCTTCGACAACCGTGTGAATCGAGCGATGTTGAACAGGTGGGACGGGTCCGTCAAACCACCCTCCGTCCGGCCGGCGGCTCGATTGACGGCGCTGCGGACGCTGCTCCAGCGCTTTTCCTTTCTGTCTTTGATTTTGACCTCGCTTGCTTTGATGGTGCTGGGCAAGGTCGACGCCCAGCTCGTCGAAGACCTGCGTGCGCGGGTGATCGACGCCTTCGTCCCGATTCTCGATGCGATCTCGCGGCCGGCGGCAACCGCGGCCAAGGTGGTCGAGCAAATCACCGAATTGCAGGAAATCCGTCACGATAACGAGCAGTTGCGCCTGGAAAATGCCCGGCTGCTGCAATGGCGCCAGGCCGCCCTGCGTCTGGAGGCAGAGAACACCAGCCTGCGCTCCCTGCTCCATTTCAAGGCAGAACCGCCGGTTCGCTATATCACCGCCAGGGTCATTGCGGTGCCGGGCGGCTCTTTTCTGCGCTCGCTGGTGGTCCTGGCCGGACGGCGCGACGGCGTCCGCAGAGGTCAGGCCGCCCTGGCCGGTCCGAGCATGGTCGGCCGGGTGGTCGAGGTCGGCGAGTGGTCGGCGCGCATCCTGCTGATCACCGATATCAATCACCGGGTACCGGTGATCCTGGAGAACTCGCGCCAGCGCGCGGTTCTGACCGGCGATAATTCCGAGCTGCCGCGGCTGCTCTATCTGCCACCGGATGCGCCGGTCGCGGTCGGCGACCGCGTCGTCACCTCGGGCCATGGCGGCATGTTTCCGCCCGGCCTGCCGATCGGCGTGGTTTCCTTGATCAACGAGCGCGGCGTCAAGGTTCAGCCCCTGGTCGACCTCAGCCGGATCGAGCATCTGAGGATCGTCGAATTCGGCTTGCCCGACGATCTTCTCGGCGACGGCGAGCGGCCCGGACCGGGGCGGTGACCGTCAGTGTCTGGCAGCGCGTCGACCTCGCCGGGCGCAGCCTGGCGCCGGCGGCGGTTACGGTGATGCTGGTACTGGTCAGCATGGTGCCGCTGCCGATTCCGGGCCTGGACCGGGTCAGCCCTGCCTTGGCGCTGATGAGCGTCTATTATTGGGCGATTCACCGTCCGGACTTGCTGCGGCCGAGCGTCGCCTTCGCAATCGGACTGCTGAACGACCTGTTGAGCGGCGATCCCCTGGGGCTTTCGGCGCTGGTGCTGGTGCTGGTGCTGCTGGTCGTGATCAGCCAGCGCGGCTTTTTCCTGGCCAATTCGTTTCTGCTGTTGTGGTGGGGTTTTACGCTGATCGTCCTCGGAGCCGCGGTGGTCCGTTGGACCGTGATCTCGCTCCTGCTCGGCGATGTGGTCCCGGCCGATGCGCCGCTGTTTCAGGCCCTGTTGACGCTGGCGCTGTTTCCGGTGGTAGCTTGGCTGCTGATCCGGGTGCACCGGGCCTTTCTGGTCCAGGCATGACCGAACCGGCACCGCGCCGGACCACGGGTGTCGGGCCACGGGTTGCCGGCCAGGTACTGCCGGCTTGAGCGCGAAGGAATGGTCGATTGAATCGCGACAACGATCGCTACCGTACGCTCAGCCGCCGGGTCATGGTGCTGGGCGGACTGAAGCTCGGCCTGCTGTCGACGTTGGTCGGCCGCCTTTACTACCTGGAAGTCATCGAGTCGGAACGCTACTCAACCCTCGCCGATGAAAATCGCATCAGCCTGCGCCTGATCGCGCCCAGCCGCGGCCAGATCGTCGATCGCCAGGGGGTACCGCTGGCGATCAATCGCCAGAATTACCGGGTGGTCCTGGTTTCTGAGCGCAGCCCCAATGTCCCGGCGACGCTCAACCGTCTGTCGCGCATCGTGCCGCTGTCTGAGACCGACCATCGGCGCATCATGCGGGAGATCCAGCGCAAACGCCGATTCGTTCCGGTCACCGTCAAGGAGAACCTGACCTGGGACCAGGTCGCGCTGATCGAAGTCCATACCCCCGACTTGCCCGGACTTTCGATCGAAGTCGGCGAGATCCGCAGTTATCCCCACGGGGAGGCGACCGCCCATATCCTGGGCTATGTCGGGGTGGTTTCGGAGCGCGAGCTGACCGGCGACCCGGTACTTTCGCTGCCCGGTTTCCGCATCGGCAAATCGGGCGTCGAGAAATTTCTGGAAAAGGAGCTGCGCGGCACCGCCGGCACCAGCCAGCTGGAGGTCAATGCGGTCGGCCGGGTGATCCGCGAGTTGAAGCGCAACGACGGCCAGCCGGGACGCGAAGTCACGCTCACCATCGATATCGGCCTTCAGGAATACACCCAGCAGCGCCTCGCCGGCGAACGCAGTGCGGCGGCCGTGGTGCTCGACGCCCATACCGGCGGCATCTATGCGCTCTGTTCGGTGCCGAGCTACGACCCCAATCAGTTTGCCACCGGAATCAGCGCCGAGGTCTGGGAGGACATGCTGTCCAACCCGACTGCACCACTCAACAACAAGGCGGTTGGCGGCCAGTACGCGCCGGGATCCACTTTCAAGCTGATGGTCGCTCTGGCCGCCCTGGATTCCGGCCTGGTGACGCCGCACCATACCGTGTTCTGTCCCGGCCACATGGATCTCGGCGACCATCGTTTCCATTGCTGGAAACGCGGCGGCCACGGCACCGTCGACCTCAACGAAGCGCTCCGCCAGTCCTGCGATACCTATTTCTACGACCTGGCCCGCCGCCTCGGTATCGACCGCATCGCCGAGATGGCCCACCGCTTCGGACTGGGCGAAAAGCTCGGGCTCGACCTGCCCGGCGAGCGGCCGGGGCTGGTGCCGTCGCGGGCCTGGAAGCAGGCGAGCCTTGGCACGCCGTGGCAACAGGGCGAGTCGCTGGTCGCCGCGATCGGCCAAGGATACGTCCTGGCGACGCCGCTGCAGCTGGCGGTGATGACAGCGCGGCTGGCCAATGGCGGCTTCGCCGTCAAACCGCACCTGACCAAGCAGATTCGCCAGGGGCCCGGCGAACAGACGGTATGGTCGAAGATCGACCTGCAGAAAGAGCATGTCGATGCCGTCCTGCAGGGCATGAACAACGTCACCAACAGCCAGCGCGGCACCGCCTATAAGGTCCGCATCACCGAGCCCGGAATGGAGATGGCGGGCAAGACCGGGACCTCCCAGGTCCGCCGGATCACCATGGCCGAGCGCTCGACCGGCGTGGTCAAGAACGAAGACCTGCCGTGGCGGGAACGCGACCACGCCCTGTTCGTCGCCTTCGCCCCGGTCGAGGCCCCGCGCTACGCGATGGCGGTGGTGGTCGAACATGGCGGCGGCGGCTCGGCGGTGGCGGCACCGATCGCCCGCGACGTGCTGTTGGAAACCCAAAGGCGCGACCCCGCGCGCGCCACCGTCAGCAGCGACCAACCCGCGCCGCCCAAGCGCAACGCCTGAACGACGGCCGCGGGCTTTTTGCCCCCGCGATGCCGGAAAGGGCCCCAGGTTCTGGGAAAACCGCAACCGGCGGCCGCGCCGCCTGGTTTATCCGCCGTATCTGGCCGCCAGGTAGTCGATGATCTGGACCGCTTCGTCGTCGGCGATCGGCGCACCGTAGACCTTGATCATCTTGGTCACGGTGCCCTGCCATTTGGTGCGGTCGAGGAACGGCGAATTCATCGGGATGTAGTCGAGGCTGTGGCAGGCGCCACAATGGCCCTCGACCAGCATCAGGTTGGGGCCATCGGCGAGCTTGATGTTTTCCTCGCCGGCCAAGGCCGGTCCGGCCAGCAAGAGCAGCACCGCCGTGGTCGTGGCAAGTCTCAGCATGGCTGTATCCTCCGGTCCGGTCAGGCCGCGGTGATGGCGATGCGCTGGACCACATTGTTGTGGTAGCCGGCAGGATTGAAATTCAGCGCGAAGGTCTGGCTGGCTCCGACCCGGTTGGTCGCCTTGGCCATGATCACATGCTCGCCCGCCTGGGGCACGAAGCGGAAGCTCCAGGGCCGGAACGAGAACCGGCCGAGATCCTCGCCGAGCGTCGCCGGCCGCCAATCCTTGCCGCCATCGGTAGAGACCAGGACCTCGCTGATGCCGTAGCCACCGTCCCAGGCCTGACCCTTGACGTCGAGCGGCCGTCCCGCCTTGGCCTTATGGCCGGGGCTCAGATTGGTCACCAGCGAATTGACCACCATCTCGGTGATCGGGGTGCTGGTCGCGGTTTCCTGGCTGAAGAAGCGGTCAATCACCGGATATTTACCGACCGGGATGCGGTAGGCCGGATTCATCCAGAACTGCTTGAACGCAGAGCTGACCGCCTGAACCGCGGTCAGATGCTTCATCCAATAGGTGCCGGTCCAGCCCGAGACGACCAAGCGCGCCGGATAGCCGTTCCAGTGGGGCAGCGGCGCCCCGTTCATCGCGAACGCGATCAGCGTGTTTTCGTCGAGCGCCTTCCAGATCGGCAGGCTCTTCTGAAAGTCCGGGGTCTTGTCGATCACCGGGCCGTCGGCGCCGTCGAAAACCACTTCGAGGGCTTCCTTGCGCAAGCCCGCCTTGTTGAGCACGTCCTTGAGCCGGACCCCGGTCCAGCGCGCGTTGCCCATCGCGCCATAGCCCCATTCAGCGCCGGCGACATGGGGCTGGGACAGGCCGCGGCGGTTGCCCGAGCATTGGCAGACCGCCACCACTTCGACCGTCTCAAAGCCGTGCTTCAGATCGTCGAGGCTGTATTCGGCCGGGGTTTCGACCGCGTCGCCGCCGATCCTGAGCCGCCAGCCGGCGCCATCGACCTCCGGAATATCAGCCAAATGGTAGCGCACGAAAAAGGCGTCGTTGGGGGTCAGGACGCTGTCGAAATACCGGACCGGCGTCTCGTAGTTGGGCGGCCGGTAGGTCAGCTTGATCAGCGGCAGCTTGCCGGGCAGCGCCTCCAGGGTGGCGACGCCACGCAACCCTTCGGGAACGCCGGGCGACAACGGCACCGCCTCGTCGGCCCAAAGTCGGCGCGGCAGACCCCCGATACCACCGGCCGCGACCAAGCCGCCGGCAGCGCCCATAAGCAGCGTGCGCCTGGAAACCATCGCATCCTCCCCGGTTCTGTTTTTTTGCGGTCGTCGTGGTGCGACCTTTTGTCACGATATGAGTTTTGCCCTCCGCCGTAAACCAGGAACTGGTGCCGGATTTTGAACCGATTTCACCCGGTTATCGGCCAAAATCCGGCACCAATTCACCTAATTTCGTGCTCCATTACAGGTCCCCAATTCACAAACCGCCGGCTTAGAATTCGCCGCGCAGGTGGAGCGTAATCGTGGTGTTGCTGTTGTCTTCGCGGAAAAAGCCGTGGCCGATTTCGAACCCGCCATAGACGGTGTCGGTCGGGGTCCAGGCGACACCGATCGTGCCTTCGACCTCGTCACGGTCGTTCTTCGGCTGGGCCAGGCCACCTGCCACAGTCTGGCGGTTGAACACGAAGTCATAGAGATAGGCGGCACCGATATAGGGTTCGACCTTTTCGAACAGGTAGCCGACCTTGGCGCCGGCGCGGCCCTGACCCAGCGTCACCGAACTGCCGTCGACCCGCGTGCCGTCGTCCTCGGTGAAGTGATCGTTGCCCTGGCGTGACCAGGAATAGCCGAGCCGGCCGGTGACGTCCCAGTTCTCCAGCACCAGCTGGTTATAGTTGGCATTAGCGGCGAAGATGTAGCGGTCGGCGTCGTAGTTGCCGCTGATCCGCGTGGTGCTGCGATTGCGGCTGGTATCGGTGCCGACCCGGCCGAAGCTGGCCAGGACATCGAAGGACAATTGTCCCGGCAGGTCCAGCCACTCCTTAGGCACGGCATAGCCGGCATAGGGCGAGAAGGCGTAGCCGACCGAATAGAGCGAGCCGTCGTTGAAAGTGGTCTCGATGTCGGTGATATCGACCGAAAAGGCGCCGCCGACCACCGCGCCTTCGGCAATCTTGTAGTCGGCGCCGAACAGAACCGAATAGAGCGGCCCCTTGATCGCGGTCGAGGACAGCGAGTTGCGCAACCGCGTGTAGGAGGCCGACCCCCACACGCCCAATTTGGTCGCTCCGTCACCACCCGATAGCCCGATGCCTTCGTCGAACAGGTTGAGACTGGCGGTCTCGGCGCCGGCAACCGAAGCCCCCGCGCTGCGGCCCTGTAACACGCCGGTCTGTCCGAGCAGACCGGTCCCCAGGGTGGCGAGGTCGAAAAGCGAACCGGTGCGACTGGCACTGCCGGCGCTACGGGTGACCAGGCGATGGTCGCCGAGGACCGGCAGCGACGCCAGCTCGTCGTCGAGGGGTGTCGGCGTTCGCCGGCTGGTCGGCGCCAGCGACGCTCCGGGCAACGTTCCGGGCGACTGGCCGCCGCCGACCCGGGCGCGCGGGGTCAGGGCACCGGGCGACACGATCTGGGAGATGCGGGTGGTCAGCTGGGTGACCAGAACCCCGGTGCTGGCACGCAAGGTGTCCTGGGTGGTGTTGGCGACCGCCTCCCCGCTTCTGTTGTCGTTGGTTTGCGTGGTCTGGGCCTGAACGTTGATGGTGATGGTGCCGACACCGCTGATCGATGGGCTGGTGCAGAAGAAGTTGTATTGGTAGGAGTCAGACCCGGAGAAGCCCGAGTTCGGGGCATAAGTGATACTGGTGAGGCCCGAAACGCCGGCGGTGCCGTGCGCCGGGCTCTGATGGATCGACAGCGTCGTGGGCGTGGGACAGTTGTTGAGCGTGGCAATATTGGTGGTCACCGATTGCCCCTCGGTCGTACTGATCGTGGCGTTGGCCGGCGAACTAAATCCCTGAGCCTGGGCTTCTCGCGGCAATGCCGCGAGGACTGTCGTTGCCAGCAGGCATGCGGCGAACATGGGCACCCGCCCGCCGATCATATTGCGCGTTCCGGCCGCAACCATCGCATCCTCCAAACCGACTCGAATTAAACTGATTGCCACGACTCTAAATCCCGATTGATAAAGTGCAAAATTCCAAGGCGTACCTCCCGGACGTTTTGGGCATCCTTGTGGCCTGACGAACACAGATTTATTGGATTATCTATGAATTTTCCGATCTGCACTTGGTCTGTAGGGTCTTCAGTCCGCGCGGCACCGAAACCATTCGGTCCAAAATCATCGGCCCCGCCGTCCGGGCGTCATTGCACTTCCCGTCTCTCCGGACTGTGAAACCCAAGTTCCGGCGATCGGGATCGCCGTCGACAGCGGCGCGGCGCGTCCATTAAGCTCCGACCGGGCACGAGGCCGCTGCCACCGATCGCGAATGTCCCGAACCGATGAAGACGGCAAAACTTCTGAAATCGGCGGTCGACCACCATTTGAACGGCCGCCTGATCGACGCCGAGGCCGGGTACCGGAAAATCGTCAGGATCGACAAGCGTCATTTCGATGCCCTGCATCTGCTGGGGGTGGTCTGCTTCCAGCGTGGCCGGCTCGACGAGGCGCTGGCATTGATCGCACGGGCCCTGACGCTGCAACCCGATTCGCCCGAGGCGCTCAATAATTTCGGCTTGGCACTAAACGCGCAAGGAAGCTTCGACGACGCCGCGGCAAATTTCCGGCGCGCGCTGGCGCTTCGACCGGATTATGGCGACGCCCTGAACAATCTGGGCCTGGCGCTCGCGGCACTGGGGCGGTTCGAGGACGCGATCGCCGCCTACGATCGCGCGATCGAACTGAAGCCGGACTCGACCGACAGCCTGCTCAACAAGGGCCAGGCCCTGCTGACCTGCGGTCGGTACCGGGACGGCTGGCGGCTGCTGGAAAACCGCTTCGCCCTGGGAAACGGCAATTACACTCGTCCCTTCACCGGACGGCAATGGAAGGGAACCGAGTTTCACGGCAAGACCCTGCTGATCTGGTGCGAGCAAGGCTTCGGCGATTCGCTGCAGTTCATCCGCTATGCCGAGCTCTGCAAGCGACGGGGCGGCGCCGTGACCGTCCTTTGCCCCAGGCCGCTTGCGCGCATCCTCGGCAGTAACCGGGCGGTCGACGCCGTCGCGGTGTCGACCGAAAACCTGGCGTTCGACGCCCAGGTCGCGGCGATGAGCCTGCCCTATGTGCTGGCGAGCCCGGCCGAACCGGCCCGGATCGATTCAGCAAAACTCGTTTCGGACCCGGTTTTACCGGCCGAAGTTCCCTATCTCCATGTCGACCCGGCGGCCAGGGCGTTTTGGCGGCCGCGGATCGGTGAGGCGAGGTCGCCCCGGGTCGGCCTGGTCTGGAACGGTTGCACCCACGAAAACAATCCCGCGGCGATTCTGGGCAGCAGCCGCAAGAGCCTGCACCTGTCCCAGCTGTCGCGTCTGTTGGACAACCCGCGGCCGTCATTCTTCAGCCTGCAGCTGGGTGCCGCGGCCGGTCAGATCGCCGAACTCGCGCTGACCGAGCGGTTGGTCGACGTGATGGAGGGCGTGAGCGATTTTATGGACACCGCAGCGCTGATCGAAACCCTGGACCTGGTGATTTCGGTCGACACCGCAGTCGCCCATCTGGCCGGCGCCCTCGGCAAGCCGGTTTGGCTGCTGCTACGCTTCGATGCCTGCTGGCGTTGGTTGCGCGACCGCAACGACAGCCCCTGGTATCCCACCGCCCGCCTGTTCCGCCAGCCGTCGCCGGGCGATTGGTCCAGCGTCGTCGCCGAGGTCGATCGAGCGCTCGAGGCCTTTCACCCCGGACCCTGAGGGGCTAGCCGGCCAGCCAGTCTTCAAGCAGGCGCCTGGCGATCGAATCGGGCCGCGGCGGCCGTGGAACCGCGGCGTCCCGGTTGGCCAGCAGCCAGGAACGCTCGAACCAGCGCGCATCCTCCAGTTCGATGCCGTCAATCCGAATCTCGGTGGTCCGGGCATGGGCATAGAAACCCAGCATCAGCGACGACGGAAACGGCCACGGTTGCGACGAGTGATAGCGGATGTCGCCGACCTCAATGCCGGTCTCCTCCAGGACCTCGCGGGCGACCGCATCCTCCAGGCTTTCGCCCGGTTCGACGAAACCGGCCAGGGTCGAGTAGACGCCGGGGGCGAATCGCGGCTGACGCCCGAGCAAGCAGCGCTGGCCGTCGGTGACCAGCATGATGACCGCGGGATCGGTGCGGGGAAAATGGACGGTGCCGCAGGCCGGGTCGCCGCAACGCCGGAGATGGCCGGCTTCAAGGCTGGTGGTCGGGTGGCCGCAGACCCCGCAGAAACGATGGCGCCGATGCCACCAGCTCATCCCGCGCGCATAGGCGCAGATCGCCGCCTCATCAAGGGGCATATGGCGGCCGACACTGCGCAGATCGATAAAGCCGCCCTGCCCGGCCAGCGCCGGCAAGCTCTCGGGCGCCTCCAGCGCGCTGAGGTCCAGCCCGAACCAGACCGCCCCGTCGAGCTGGCCCAGGAGCATCAGCGGCTCCGGCCCCGCGAGTTCGCGCCACCACGGGTCGGCGACCGCCAGCAAGGGGATGCGGGGAGCGCAGCGGTCGCCCGTAACGAAACTGAGATCCCGCCACACCGGAACCAAACGCGACTCGGGGTGAGCCAGGGTTGCCGCCACCCAGACCTCGTCGCGGCGCCGCGTCGCCGCCCGATCGAGGCGGCTGCCGCCATAGTAGTTGGGAGCCTGATTCATGATGGACGCTCCATGCCACGTTCCGGCGCGATGGCCAAGCCCAACCGCGCCGATGACCTGCCGGTATTGCCGGGGCCAGCCTTGCACGGGGTGCAAGCCGGTAATTTTCGTTCCCGTCGCCGGCCGCTCGGACTAGGATCGCGGTTGTCCTGCGCCATCCTGCCCTGCGCATTCCGGCTCGAGATTTCCATGACCGATTCCTGCCCCGCCCATCTGGCCACCCTCGCCGTGCGGTTGGCCGATGCCAGCGGCGCCGTGATCCGGCGCTATTTCCGCTCGCCGCTGGCGGTCACCGACAAGCCCGATCGTTCACCGGTTACCGTGGCCGATCGCGAGGCCGAAAGCATCATCCGTGCGATCATCGCAGCCCAGCGTCCGGAGGACGGCATCGTCGGCGAGGAATACGGGGTCAAGGGCGAGGATGCCGAATTCCTCTGGGTGATCGATCCGATCGATGGCACCAAGGCGTTTCTCACCGGACGGCCAACCTTCGTGACCCTGATCGGCCTGCTCCACCGCGGCCGGCCGATCTTGGGCGTGATCGACCAGCCGATCACCGGCGATCGCTGGATCGGTGCCGCAGGGCGGGCGACCACGCTCAACGGCCAACCGGCGAAGCCGCGGCTGTGTCCCGCGGTTGAACTGGCGATCCTGTCCACGACCTCGCCCGACCTGTTTCCCGAGGACGATTTCCCGGCATTCCGGCGGGTCTCCGACGCGGCCAAGATTACCGTCTATGGCGGTGACGGCTATGCCTATGGCTTGCTTGCCTCGGGGTTTCAGGACCTGGTGATCGAGGCCGGGCTCAAGGTCTATGATTTTGCCGCCCTCGCCCCGGTCGTCGGTGGCGCCGGCGGCGTCATCACCGACTGGCAGGGCGAGCCGCTCAGCCTGGACTCCGACGGGCGCGTGCTCGCCGCCGGCGATCCCCGCAGCCATGCCGAGGCGCTCGCGATGCTGGCCAACCCCAACCGATGAGCACGGATTCGCAACACCGCGATGCCGCGGCGGCGACCCCGTCTGGCGCCCCGGTTGAGGCGGCCGAAGCCGCTGAGGCCAAACCCGCTGGGGCTGAACCCGCTGGGGCTGAACCCGTTGGGGCTGAACCCGCTGAAGAGGAAGCCGGCGATCTGCTCGACCGGCTGACCGAGGTCATCGCCGCGGACGCCAATTGGCGGGTGCGCAAAAAATCCTTTCTCGATGTTCTCGATGTGATCGAACTGCATTTCGATCAGGACCGGGAACAGCGGGGCGAGGACGGTGCCCCTCCGCCGGAAGTCCCGACCGACGGGGAAGACCCGGAGGACTTTGTGGAAGTCGTGCCGATGCTGATCGCGGGCATCTTGAAAAGATTGGGCAACGCCGAGATCCGCTGTGCCGAGCAGGCGGCGTTCCACCTCCTTTCGGCGGCCCCCGACCACCACATCGCCGCCCGCGCCTGGGCCAATGCCGATTTCAAGAATGATCGGGCCTTGCGCAAGTTGCTGCGGGCCGACCGCCGCCTGGCCGACTGGTTCGAACAGATCGATTTCTCGCTCGATGATTCCGTGGCCCTGCCGGAATGAACCGGCCCGTGCCGCCGCCTTGACCACGACAAATTTACCAATCATCGCTAGATTGGCTGCGGCAGGGTCGGTTGCTCCGGAGGTCTTCGCGGCACCGGACTCCTGCGCGGCAGACGGCGGCAGATGGCGGACTGGGCATGCGTACGGCGTTGCGGATTTTCTACGGGCTGTTGACCGCGGTCCTGGTTGGCGGGATCGGGGTGGCCTGGCTGCTCGATCGCTATATCGGCGACCTGCCCAATTACAGCCGGCTGGCTGATTACCAGCCGCCGACCACCACCCGCATCCAGGCCGGCGACGGCCGACTGCTCGCCGAATACGCCAGCGAAAGGCGCATCTTCGTGCCGATCAAGGCGATGCCCCGGCGGGTGATCCAGGCCTTCCTGTCGGCCGAGGACAAGAAGTTCTACGAACACCACGGCGTCGACCCGTTCGGCATCCTTCGGGCGGTGCTGGTCAATGTCGAAAATCTCGGCTCGGAGCGCAGGCCGGTCGGCGCCTCCACGATCACCCAGCAGGTTGCCAAGAATTTCCTGCTGACCAATGAAGTCTCGGTGGTGCGTAAGATCAAGGAAGCGATCCTGGCCATCCGGATCGAGGGCGCGCTGAGCAAGGACAGGATTCTCGAACTCTACCTTAACGAAATTTTTCTAGGGTTCCGTTCCTATGGCGTGGCAGCGGCGGCGCAGAATTATTTTAACAAGACCCTCGACGAACTGACGGTCGCCGAGGCGGCCTACCTCGCGGCCCTGCCCAAGGCGCCGAACAACTATCATCCCGAGCGCCAGCTCGAAGCCGCCACGGCGCGGCGCAACTGGGTAATCGGGCGAATGGCCGAGGATGGCTACCTGACCAGGGCCGAGGTCGATCAGGCGCTGGCCGAACCCTTGGCGGTGCGCCGGCGCGACCCGACCGAGGGGGTTACCGCCGAGTATTTCGCCGAAGAAGTCCGGCGCGATCTGGCCAAGCTGTTCGGCGAAAAAGATCTCTACGAAGGCGGCCTGTCGGTGCGAACCAGCCTCGACCCGCGGTTGCAGGAGATCACGACGCGGGCGCTGCGGTCCGGTCTGATCGCCTATGATCACCGCCACGGCTGGCGGGGCCCGGTCGCCCGGCTCGACGGTTTCGACGGCTGGGCAAAACGGCTGAACGCGGTCGCAATGCCACCCGGCGGCGAGGCCTGGCGGCTCGCGGTGGTGCTCGACGACAAGCCGAAGGACTTCGCCGACATCGGCTTGGCCGACGGCAGCCGCGGCCGCATTCCGCTGGCCGAACTGCGTTGGGCGCGGGCGCAACGCGGCGAGTCCGGACTGGGGTCGGAAATCCGCAAGGCCGGCGATGCGCTCAAGCTCGGCGACGTGGTCCTGGTCGAGGCCGTGGCCAAGGACGACAAGGGCAAGGATTACCCGGCCGAGAGCTTCGCATTGCGCCAGATTCCCGAGATTCAGGGCGGCATGGTGGTGATGGAACCCCACCGCGGCCGGGTTCTGGCGATGAGCGGCGGCTTCAGCCCGAAGATGAGCGCCTTCAACCGGGCCACCCAGGCGATGCGCCAACCGGGCTCGGCGTTCAAGCCCTTCGTCTACCTGACGGCACTCAACAACGGCTTCACACCGTCGAGCCTGGTGATGGATGCACCATTCGAATTCGACCCCGGCTATGGCCAGCCGATCTGGCGGCCGGAGAATTACAGCCAGCAATTCTACGGCCCGACGCCGCTCAGGGTTGGCATCGAGAAGTCGCGCAATGTCATGACCGTACGCCTGGCCAACCGGGTCGGCATGGACAAGGTCAAGGAGACCGCTGAGGCCTTCGGTATCGTCGACAACCTGCAGCCCTTCCTGCCGATGGCGCTGGGAGCCGGCGAAACCACCGTGCTGCGCCTGACCAACGCCTATGCCATGCTTGACAATCTTGGCCGGAAGATCACCCCCAGCCTGATCGATCGGGTGCAGGACCGCAATGGCCGCACCATCTACCGCCACGACGCCCGGCCGTGCGAGGGCTGCCAGAACGTGGTGTGGCGGCCGGCTTTGGCGGTACCGGAGATCCCGGACAACCGCGAACAGATCGCCGACCCACGCACCTGCTACCAGATGGTTTCGATCCTGGAGGGGGTGGTCCAGCGCGGCACCGCGGCACGGCTGGCCTCGCTCGGTCGGCCGATGGCGGGCAAGACCGGCACCACCAACGACAGCAACGACACCTGGTTCGTCGGCTTCACCCCTAATCTGGTGGTCGGGCTCTATGCCGGGTTTGACCAGCCGCGCAGCCTCGGCGGCCATGAAACCGGCGCGTCGGTGGCGGTGCCGGTGTTCGGCGCCTTCATGAAGGAAGCCCTGGAGGGCGTGCCGCCGGCACCTTTCCGGGTGCCGCCGGGCCTGCGCCTGGTGCGGGTCGATCCGCAGACCGGCGCCCCGGCCGAACCGGGTGACAAGAAAATGATTTGGGAAGCCTTCCTGCCCGGTACCGAGCCGACCGGCGAGCGCACCGTGCTCGACGGCTCCAGCACGGTCGGCTGGTCCTCCGACACCGCCGGCGGCGGCACCTCTGCGCCGCCGCCGGCGGCGGTCACCGGCCACGGCACCGGCGGGCTCTATTGAAGCGGCCGGTTTGATCGTCGACAGCTCCGCCGAATCCGGGCATACCGGCGGCATCCCACAGCCCTTGCCCCGTTGCCCCACCGGATCGCGCCCATGATTTTCAGCCCCTTCGAGCGGATGGTCGCGATGCGCTACCTGCGAGCGCGGCGTCAGGAGGGCTTCATCTCGGTGATTGCCGGGTTCTCGCTGCTCGGCATCGCGCTCGGCGTCGCCACCCTGATCATCGTCATGGCGGTGATGAACGGCTTTCGTCACGAGTTGCTGGGCCGTATCCTCGGGCTCAATGGCCACATCAACATCTACGCCGTGCCGCCCGGCGCGCTTCACGATTTCGACGCCATGGCCGATCGCCTGCGCCAGATGCCCGGCGTCCTGCAGGTCACGCCGTCGATCGAGGGCCAGGTTCTGGTCAATGTCGGCGGCATCGCCTCCGGTGCCGTGGTGCGCGGGCTGCGGCCGGCCGATTTTGCCGTGCGGCCGACCCTGTCGACCAATATTTTCGAGGGCTCGGCGGCGGGGTTCAGCGACGACAAAGTCGCGATTGGCCTGCGTATGGCCGAACGGCTCGGGCTCCATCTCGGCAGTTCGATGACCCTGATCGCACCGGAAGGCAAGTCGACCGCGTTCGGCACGGTGCCGCGCCTGCGTACCTACCAGGTCGGCGCGATCTTCAACGTCGGCATGTTCGAATACGATAACACCTTCATCTACATGCCCCTGGAGTCGGCGCAACTGTTCTTCCGGCTTCCTGATGCCGTGACGTCGCTGGAAGTGTTCGTGGCCGATCCCTATCAGATCCGGGCGGCGCGCGCGGCGATCCTGCCGGCGATCGCCGATCGCGGTCGCATGGTCGATTGGCAACAATCGAACGCCAGCTTCTTCAACGCGCTGCAGGTCGAGCGCAATGTCATGTTCCTGATCCTGACCCTGATCATCCTGGTCGCCGCGTTCAACATCATTTCCAGCTTGATCATGCTGGTCAAAGACAAGGGCCGCGACATCGCGATCCTGCGCACCATGGGTGCCACCCGGGGCATGATCATGCGCATTTTCTTTTTGAGCGGCGCCAGCATCGGCGTGCTGGGCACCATCGGCGGCTTGATCCTCGGCGTGTTGTTCTGCGAAAATATCGAGAGCATCCGCCAGTTCATGCAATGGCTGACCAATACCAACCTGTTTTCGCCGGAAATCTACTTTCTCAGCCGGATTCCGGCCGACATGGACTGGCATGAAGTGTTCCAGGTGGTGGTGATGGCGCTGGCCCTGTCGTTCGGCGCCACCGTCTACCCGTCATGGCGCGCCGCCCGTCTCGACCCGGTCGAGGCACTGCGCTACGAGTAGGCGGGTTCCCAGTCCGACCGAACCGACGCACCCCGCCGGGGCCGGAACGCTCGCTTTCTCGATAGATTGTGTTCGGACTGCGACACGGCGGGTGGCAATGACGGGCCTGAAGCGTCGCGGTCGCAATACCAGCGGACCAGGAGCCTTGGCGTCGTGAGCTATGAACTCTCGCCCGAGCGGGGCCGGCTGACCGTTTTCGGCAAGATCCGCCTGATCAACTGGGGGTTGGTGCTGTTGCTGTGCACCATCACCGGGATCGGCGTCGGCCTGCTCTACTCGGCGGCGGGCGGGCGCTGGGAACCCTGGGCGATCCGCCAATTGGTCCGTTTCATCCCGACGCTCGCGGTGACCTTGACCATCGCGATGATCGATGTCCGGCTGTGGCTGCGCTTTGCCTATCTGATCTATCTCGCGGTCTTTCTGCTGCTGATCGCGGTCGAGATCATGGGCCAGGTCGGCATGGGGGCCCAGCGCTGGATCGACCTCGGCTTCTTCGTACTGCAGCCGTCGGAGTTGATGAAGCCGGCGCTGGTGCTGGCGCTGGCGCGCTATTTCCACGGCCTGACCCTGGAGCAGATCGGCAAGCCGCTGGTGCTGATCCCGCCGATGGCCCTGGTGTTCCTGCCGGTCGGCCTGGTCTTGCTGCAGCCCAATCTGGGGACCGCGATGCTGCTGATCCTGACCGGCGGCGCGATCTTTTTCGCCGCCGGGGTGCGGCTGTGGAAATTCGCGGTGGCGATCGGCGGCGGCGTCGCGGTGATGACCGTCGGCTGGGAGTTCCTCCACGATTACCAGCGCCAGCGGGTCTACACCTTTCTCGACCCGGAAACCGACCCGCTGGGCGCCGGCTATAACATCATTCAGTCGAAGATCGCGCTGGGCTCCGGCGGGCTGTTCGGCAAGGGCTTCATGATGGGTTCCCAGAGCCAGCTGATGTTCTTGCCGGAAAAACATACCGACTTCATCTTCGTGGTCTTGGCCGAGGAGTTCGGCATGGCCGGCGCCTTGTTGCTTTTGTTTCTCTATCTGCTGGTCTTCATCTACGGTATCATCATTGCGCTGAGCGCCCACAACCAGTTCGGCCGGCTGGTCGGCATCGGCCTGACCACCACCTTCTTCCTCTATGTCTTCGTCAACGTCGCCATGGTCATGGGCCTGATTCCGGTAGTCGGAATTCCGTTGCCGCTGGTCTCTTATGGCGGCACCGCCATGCTGACGCTGATGATTGGTGCCGGGCTGCTGCTCAGCGTCTCGGTCCACCGCGACGTGCGCATTCCGCGCGGCGGCGGCTCCGACATGCTGTAGTCGCCACCGATTACCAGCCGAGTTGGTGCAGCAGCAGCCAGGCGGCACCGATACCGCCACCGACCACCGCGCCAACGATCGCCAAGGCAACCAGGCCGACCCCGAGCCCGGCGGCAACCGCCCGGCCGTCGCGTTCGATCACGCCGAGGGCGACCAGGGTAACCGCCAGGCCAGGGGGCTGGTTGCCGAGCGGGATCGGCAAGGCCAGCACAATGCCCAGAATGACCAGGGCCAGGCCGACCGCGCGGGCGCCGGCGCCGCCGGTCAAGGCCGGCCAGCAGGGCCGCACCAGGTGCTCCAGCCGCCGCAGGTGGCGCGCCCAGAACAGCGCCATCCGCTTGAACAGCCCACGCTCGATTGCCACCGCAGCGAGCCGCCGCGGCAGCCACAGGCTTTGGTGGCCGGCGGCGATCTGGGCGCCGATCAGCGCAATCGGCAGGCCGAGCAGGGTCGATACCCCGGTCATCGGGATCAGGTTGGGCAGGGCCAGGATCAGCAGCACCGCACCGAACGCGCGGTCGCCGAGCCGGTCGACCAGCGTGCCCAGGGAGAGGCACTCCCCCGGCTCGCCGTTGGCCAAATGCTCCAGCAGCGCTGCGGCTCCGCGCGATTGATCGGCAGCCGTCCCGACGGGGTCGGTGCGACTCGTCGCCGGGGCCGGCCGCTCCAGGCGCCTGTCGGTCACCGGGCGGCGCGGCGGCGGCGACTCACAACAGCTTGTGGGTGGCGTCGCAGAGCGGCGGCTTGTGGGTTGCCTTGCAGCCGCAGAAATACACCGTGCGGGTGCGGGTTGCCGGGAACTCGATCGGGGTGATGCCGGTGCCGGCATGGGAGCCATCGCAGAACGGCTGGCTCTGGCTGCGACCGCAGGCGCACCACCAATAGGTTTCGCCCTCTTTGACTTCGACGGCGTAGGGCGCCTTCTGGGCGCAAACGGGCTGGCTCATCGCAGGCTGGCTCCGATTTAAGGATCCCCGACCGGATCGGCGGCGGTCTACAGCACCATATGGCGGGCGCGGGCGCCCCGTTCTATGGCGGCCGCGCTCAGACGGTCGATCTCCAGCTTGTGGCGCAGCATTTCCAGCAGGCGCAACGCCTCCTGGCTGACCGTGGGATCGGCCGCGGCGATGTCGCAGGCGACCGCGTAGGCGGTTTCGCGCAGCTTGGCCGGTAATTTGCGCTTGATGGTGTCGAGCGCCAGGTCGAGGCCGTCGGGATCGGCCAGCAGCTTGGAGCATTCCAGGGCGATCACCGGCAGCCGGTCGACATCGAAACCGCGGAAAATCGGCAGATGGCGCACATTCTCGCCGATGGTCTCCAACTCGGCGTCGGTCATGTCGGCATCGGCGGCCGAGACCAGGACCATGGTATAGATCAGGGCGCTCAGATGATCGACCATAGTTCCTCCGGGGATGCTGTCGCGCGCGTTTTTGCGCCGGTCCGGCGCCCTCGTCAAGCGGGTGATCGGCATGGGCGCTGACCGCTGGCACAGCGATCGCTGCTCGACAGGTCAAGGACAGTGCCATAAGCTGCCGGCGATGCATACTGTCGCCGATGTCGCTCTGCCGGTTTTCTCGATCATCCTGGCCGGCTTCCTGTCGGGGCGCTGGGGATTGCTTGGCCAGGCCTCCTCCGAGGCGCTGAACAAATTCGTCTATTATATGGCCTTGCCGCCGGTGTTATTTCTCGGCACCGCCCGGCGGCCGCTGGCCGAGGTCCTCAATGGGCCGTTCATCGGTGCATTTCTCGGCGCCATGCTGATCGTGTTCCTGGTCGGCATGCTGTTCGGCTGGCTGCTCCAGCGGCGCGAGCCCGAGGTTCATGTCCTGCAGGGGCTTAACGCCTGTTTTTCCAATACCGGATATCTCGGTATTCCGCTGTTCATCGCCGCATTCGGCCGCGATCACCTGGCGCCGGCGATTCTCGGCACCATCATCATGAGTGCGGTCATGGTCGGGCTGGCGGTGATCCTGCTCGAACTGGCCCGCAATCTGGGGCACGGCGCCCGGCGATCTTTGGCGCTGGTCGCGCGCGCCCTGTCGCGCAACCCGCTGATCATCGCCCCGGCGCTTGGCATCCTGTGGGCGGAAACCCTGGGCGGCGCGCTCTTGCCCCAGCCGATGATCAATTTCTGCGAATTGCTCGGCGCCTCGGCCGGCCCCTGCGCCTTGTTCGCGATCGGCTTGTTTCTGGCCGGACGGCCGCTGACCGCCGAGGCCGGCGACATGGTCTGGATGGTGGCGCTCAAGCTGTTCTGGCAGCCGGTGCTGACCTGGCTGCTGGCCGAATATGTCTTCGCGATGGATCCCTTCTGGACCGCTTCGGCGATCATACTGGCCGCCTTGCCGACCGGTGCTTTGACCTTCGTGGTCGCCCAGCAGTACCAGGTCTATGTCGAGGCGACCTCGGCGGTCATTCTGGTGTCGACGATTGTTTCGGTGATCACGGTATCGTCCCTGCTCGCGCTCTACGCGCCGTCGGTCTAAACTGCCGGCAACGGCACGAAGACCGATGGGGCGAGGAAATGCTTTTCAACGAAGATCAGGAGATGATTCGGGATCTGGCGCGGGCTTTCGCCAGCGAGCGCCTGTTGCCCGGGGCCGCCGAGCGCGATCGCACCGCGGCGTTTCCCGCCGCGGAGTTGGCGGAGATGGGCCGGCTCGGCCTGCTCGGCATGGTGGTGCCGGAGGAGTGGGACGGTGCCGGCGCCGACTACCTGTCGCTGGCGCTGGCGATCGAGGAGATCGGCGCCGCCGATGGTGCGATTTCCACGATCATGAGCGTTCAGAACTCGCTGTGCTGCGTGCCTTTGCTGAAATTCGGCACGCCGGAGCAAAAGGAGCGCTTCCTGCGGCCGTTGGCGTGCGGCACGTCGCTGGGGGCGTTCTGCCTGACCGAGCCCGAGGCGGGGTCCGACGCCGCCGCCCTCAAGACCCGGGCGCGCCGCGACGGCAATCACTTCGTGCTGTCCGGCACCAAGCAGTTCATCACCGGCGGCCAGACCGCCCAAATCGCGGTGGTCTATGCGGTCACGGAGCCGGCGGCCGGGCGCAAGGGCATCTCGGCCTTCCTGGTTCCGACCGACACCCCCGGATACCAGGTCGCCCGGATCGAGCACAAATTGGGCCAGCGCTGTTCCGACACCGCCCAGATCGTGTTCGAAGACTGCCGGCTGACCCCGGATCTGCTGCTCGGCGCCGAGGGCGATGGCTATCGGATCGCGCTCAGCAATCTGGAAGGGGGCCGCATCGGCATCGCCTCCCAGGCGGTGGGGATGGCGCGGGCGGCCTTTGAGCACGCGCTTGCCTATGCCCGCGAACGCCGCAGCTTCGGCAAGCCGATCTTCGACCACCAGGCGGTTTCGTTCCGTCTGGCGACGATGGCGACCCGGATCGAAGCCGCCCGCCAACTCGTCCATCACGCGGCGGCGCTGCGCGACGCCGGGCGGCCGTGCCTCAAGGAGGCGGCGATGGCCAAGCTCGCCGCCTCGGAGATGGCCGAGCGGGTCTGTTCAGACGCCATTCAGGTCTTCGGCGGCTATGGCTACCTGGAAGATTTCCCGGTTGAGCGGATCTACCGGGACGTCCGCGTGTGCAAGATCTACGAAGGAACCAGCGATATCCAGCGCTTGATCATTGCACGCCAGCTGTGCGAGGACTGATCACGCTTTTTTGATCGGCGGCCCGGAAATTCCTTCCAGTTTCTACGTAACTCTGGCAACAAGTTACGATCGAAACCGTAGCTGGGATGACCCATGATCTCCGCCCCCCGCGACGGACCCGCAACACGGATCGCGGCCAAGGAAACCTGGGCCAAGGCTGGACGGCTGATCGATGCCGCGCCAGCGCCGGTGTCGCGGCGGTTGCCGCCTGGTCAGACTCTGAGGCGGGACTGGCCGGTTCTCGATCTGGGCACACAGCCCAATCCGGGGTTGTCCGATTGGCGCCTGGTGGTCGGCGGCATGGTCGCGCGGCCGGTGCAGTGGCGTTGGGCGGATGTCCTGCGCCAGACCTCCGCGGATTCAACCAGCGACATCCATTGTGTCGCCGGCTGGTCGCGGTTCGACAATGAGTGGCGCGGCGTGCCGGTCCGGTGGCTTCTGGCGCAGGGCCGGCCGAAACCGGCGGCACGGTTCGCTTTGATCAAGGGCCTTGACGGTTATGGAACCTGCCTGGCGCTGGGGGATCTGGCCGCCGAGGGCGCGCTTCTGGCGACCCATTGGCAGGACGAGCCGCTGAGCCGCAGCCATGGCGGGCCGCTACGCCTGGTGGTTCCGCATCTTTACTTTTGGAAAAGTGCCAAGTGGCTACGTCAGATCTGGCTGACCGACCGCTACGCCCACGGGACCTGGGAATCGCGGGGTTACCACCATCGAGGTGATCCCTGGCAGCAGCAGCGCTACGGACGATCGTGATCCGTGGCCCGCCAAATTCATTAACGATTCGTTGTAAACTGAGCGGCAAGGTGGGGATTGTCACCGGGGCGTCCGGCCGGGACCGGATTTCGTTCCGGCACTTGAGTTTATTCCCGAGCCGGCGCAACTAATTGCGACAAATTTTAGGTAGTGAGACTTGTTTTAGGAGAAAATTGGAACCTGACCTTGGCGGAACCGCTTCATGAAACCAGATACCTCTCGTGTGATTGCATACTCCGCTACTGCCTCGCCCTGCTTCGGGTCGTTTCGATCTACTTATGGCAGCGGTTTGGGCAACCCGTCCGGTGGAGACCGCCGGTCTCTTGAGTCAAGCGGGCATGTCATACCAGAGTCTTGGCTGTAGTGCCAGAGTTCAATTGCCATACATAGCTGTATGACGAGCTGGAATCATACGTAAACTTTGGTAATATCGCTAAAAATTAAGAGGAGTTTGAGGTGCAAACTTAACCATTGAGCACTTTTTGTCATTATCCTTCTGGTTTGGATCGAGATATCGAAATGCACACGCAGATCTCTTCACAAGGAATTGCCGCGCTGATCGAGCAAGCGTCGCGGCTGATTCATTCGCTCGGATATGCTGAAGGGCTTTATCCGGCGCAGTGGACCGCGTTACGGTTCTTCTCCGAAGCACCGGCTTCTGCCCGAACCACCGCCGGCTTGGCGCGTTTTCAGGGCATGAGCCTGGGGCCGGTCGCCCGCACGGTGCGGACTCTGGTCGAGAAGGGTTTGCTCGCCCGCGCAGCCAACCCGTTGAGCCGTCGGGCCGACCTGATCGCGGTGACGTCGTCGGGCCAGGACTTGCTGAAGCGCGACCCGCGCGAGGCTATGGCGGCGACCATCGAGGCGATGCCGTCGGAACAGCGGGAGGCCCTGGCGGTGGCGATGGAAGCGCTGCTCTATGGGCTGTTCGCCTTGCAGCGGAGCCACGACCGCGGCAACGGCGGCCGGGTCAACGGGGGTTCAGAACCGGTGTCAGAAGTCGATTAACTTCGCACAGCAGATCCACCGTTGCGATCGGCTTTAGCAAGACACCATCTGCCCCCCAGGTCCGCGCCAGCGCATCGGAAAAGTCGAGTGGCGTATGCGGGCCCCCACCGGACACCACCAGGACTTTAAGTCTGGGCTGCTCGGTCCGAATTCGTTTCAAAAGCGCGATACCGTCGACGCCCGGCATCCACAGATCCGTGACCAATAGATCGAATAGGCTTTCGCTCAGCAGCCGCAGTGCTTCTCTGCCATCTGGCGCCTCCTGGACTTCGAATCCGGCCCCCGATAACGCCAGACCGAGAGAAAACCGAACCTCCTCAGCATCGTCAACAATGAGTACCCGTTTCATGACAACGTCGCCTTTTCTGTCTGATGCTGTCTGTTTCTCGACGCAGTAACGGCTTCGCTTCGGACGATGTGAGCTTGTCCGCACCTTCACTGTCAACGTCGTTTTAAGAAGGACCTTGTGGCAGGGTGGCTCGTCCCGCGCCTCCGATCGCCCTGGCGCCGGCACTCTGGGCCGCGCCGGCTGAGAAATCTGTGGTTTGAACCGGGATGGCTGGATATATCGTGGCGGTGACGGTGTGGGCCGCGACGGTTCGGCCCGCGACGGTTGGGCGGCGGGATTGCCGTCGTTCCCCGGAATCGACGCCCGTTCCTGGAGTTGACCATGTCCGCCGTGCCTCCGGCCCGAATCCGCAGCAGGAAGGCGGTCCGTTTCGCCGGATTTTCCGCCGTCCTGATGATCGCCCTGGTGTGGAATGCCGCGGTGCTGCGCGTGGTCCATTCGGTGTTGCTGAGCGGCGGGCCCTGGGATCTGGTCGATTGGTCGGTGTTTCTGGTGGTACTGCCCTTTGCCCTCGCCGGGCTGGCGCTGATCGGGCTGGCGATTTATCTCGGCGTGCCGCTGCTCAATCCGCGGGTGACCATCGAGATCGACCCGCCGGTCGCGGTCCTGGGCGAACCGATCGACGTGTCGTGGCAGTTCGACGGCGCCGTCGCGCGCATCCCCCGGCTGATCGTTCGGCTTGAAGGTCGCGAAGAGGTTTTGGCACCCAAGCACACCGGACGTGGCCCGGCGATGATTGCCGAGCGACGGGTGTTTCGGCGGATCGGCGTGATTCAATCGAGTTCGGCCGAAGAAATCAGCCGCGGCAGCACGACGCTGCGAATTCCCCGCGACTCGATGCCGAGTTTCTCCGGCCGCGGCAGCCGCGTTGCCTGGTATGTCTGCCTCTATGGCGGCAGCGACCGCTGGCCCCATGTCCGCCAAGAGCTGGAATTCGTCGTGCGGCCGTTGCCGCTCTTGACCTGACTTCGACGATGGCCGGACGGAAAGCCTGCTGAAAACCGCGAAATTGGACGAGCGACCGGCGATGACGATCCTATCGGCGCATATCGAGTTGACCGGCGGACACACCTTCCTGCTCCCCGGCGATTTGCTCGGCGGCTCTGTCCGGTGGCGCCTCGACGAGCGCCTCCGGGAGGCCGCGGTCCAACTGATCTGGTTCGTCCGCGGCAAGGGCGGGGCGGAAGACCGGGTGGTGGCGACAATCCCGTTCGACGCACCGGGCAGCGTCGATGACCGGGTCTTTGAGTTGGGGTTGCCCGCGGGCCCCTATAGTTTTAGCGGCCGCCTGTTCACCCTGTCCTGGGCGGTCCGGCTGATCCTCGACGGCGCGGTGGCCGCACACCAGGACATCGTGCTCTCGCCCACCCGGCAACCGATCGCCGTCACCGAGTGAGAGAGCGACGATCGCGCCTTGCCGCGGCGGTCCATCCTGCAGATATGCTTGTTGCGGCCCCGGCCTGGGCGGTGGCACAGTCTCCAACTCGGTGCTGCCAAAGGGTAGGCCGTGGTCCAAGCACGCGATCGAATCGGAACTGGCCGATGACTCCCCACGAACTGGTCGCCATTCTTGACAGGCACGAACGCTTTTTGAAAAAAAAGCCCGGCGGCAACCGGGCCAATTTGGCAATGGCCAATCTGGAAGGAGCCAGTCTTTCCGGAGTCAATCTTGAGTCCGGGAAGCTTTCAGGCGCCAACCTGATCGACTGCGATCTTTCGAATGCCAATCTCGCCCATTCGGATCTGTTTGCCGCCCATCTGACCCGTGCCGAGATGTCGGGCTGCAATCTGTTCCGCGCCGACCTGCGCGGCGCCCACCTGCGCGGCGCCAGCCTGAAGAAGGCGATTCTGCGTGAGGCCGATTTCCGTGGCGGCGCTCTGCTTTACGGTGGCAAGCCGGGTAGTGGCGGCGGCAGCGGCGGGCTCAATTTTGTCAGAGCCGATCTGGCCGGCGCCAATATGGACGACGCCATGTTGTCCAACGCCAACCTGTCGGGCGCCGACCTGTCGGAGGTCAGCATGGCCGGCGCCGATTGCGAGGGCGCGCTGCTGACCGGCGCCATCCTGTCCCGCTCCAATATGAAGAACGTCAACCTGACCAAGGCCGACCTGCGGGGCAGCGACCTGTCGGGGGTCAATCTCTCCGGCGCGGTGCTGCGCGACGCCAACCTGGCCGGCGCGGTGCTGGCCGGCGCCAATCTGCGCAACGCCGACCTTCAGGGCGCCAAGCTCGACGGCGTTGACCTCAGCGGCGCCGATACCACCGGCGCCAACATGGCCCGCTCGGCGGAGAATTTCTCGTCGCAGATTCAAGACTCCCTGCAAAGTCACTATTCCTGGATCAACAGCAACGGCGACAGCGGCGCCCGCGCGGATCTCAGCGGTGCCAATCTGGCGCATATCGATCTGCAGGGCGTCAATCTCAGCGGCGCCAACCTTAAGGGCGTCATCCTTGCCGGTGCGCGGCTGCGCGACGCCCTGTTGATCATGTGCGACATCTCGAACGCCGACTTGCGTGGCGCGGATCTCAGCCGGGCGATCCTGGACGGGTCCAACCTGCGCGGCAGCGATCTGTCCAATGCCGTTATGGAAAGCATCGGCCTCGCCTGGGTCGACATCAAGGGCGCCGACGGCAAGCCAACCGGCCGGCTATGGCCGGCGAATCTCAGCGGCTGCAAGCTGATCGAAGCGTCGCTGGTCCGCGGCAATCTGCGCGGCGCCAACCTCAGCGGCGCCGACCTGCGCTCTGCGGATCTGAGCGGCGCCTTGCTGGCCGATGCCAATCTGCGTGGCACCAATCTGGAGGGTGCGAACACCGCCGGGGCAACGATGCCGGCGAGTGCCGGCTAGCTCCCGGCCCGATCCGGCTGTCCGCCCGCGGTGGTCGCGGGCGGACAGCCGGAGTGGCGATCGGATCAGCCGTCGCTCGCCGCGTCGCGATCGGCATCGTCGAACCCGCTTTCCGACGCGCCGGTGGCGTTGAGATTGACCGCCATCTGGCTCAATACCTGAATGGCGCGAGCGAGATCGGCGGCGCTGATGCCTTGGGTCGCCTGTTCATTGACGCCGACCGAGCAGGGCAGCAGGACTTCGCGCAATGCCCGGCCCTTCGGGGTCAGGAAGATGTTGACCTTGCGGCGGTCATGCGTATTGCGCACCCGCTCGACCAGATTTCGCCGCTCCATCCCATTGAGCGCGGTGACCGTGGTCGGCTCCATCATGCCGACCCGCTGGCTGAGTTCCCGTTGGGTCAGGCCATCCTCGTCCCATAGGGCACGCAGAAAGAACCACTGCCCCATACTGACGCCGTGACTGGCGATACGTGCCTGCAACGCGCGAGAAAATGCGCGGTGGACGTCACGCACGATATATCCGATGGCAATCCCGCTACCACCATCACCATATCTATTCGGTGTGCCGGCTTCGCATGGGTAGTCACCGTCTCGTGCCGCCTGTTTTCCGGACATGACCCTCAAACTCCTGTTGCCACCCGGCCGTTCCATGTCGGCATGCGGCCAGATGGACTGTGCATGCTGCAATTTTTCCATCATGGCACCCTCTCCAACTTTCGTCCGGCGCTGGCCGAACAATCATCACAAAATTAGTTTCATTGTTTCCAAACAACGCGATGTCAGTGTTTCTCGCTCCTCCAGATATGACTGCTAAAGATTATAATTCAAGCTATTGGATGTCGCGCTTCGGGGTTGCCGATCAACCGCTCAGTGGGTACAAATCCACTCGTGTTGTTAATAAAGCTTCGCAATACTGAAGTATTTATTGTCGGCTGAGTTGCCGGCTCTCGATCTTTCGGCCCCACGCCGCTGCTCCTGAAGCCGCATTTTCGTCCCAGTGGCTGAATAACACCGCGTTTTGCTTAGACTCATCGCTGGCGCAGGGAGCATCCCAAGTGCCTCTCTTGATCCTTGGCACTCAAATTATATCCATAATTTACTAATGGGTATGGACGCCAGACCTCCTGCACTGACGAATTCCTGGTCGGGTCGAAGGTGAATGAACCGGCGTGCGGGACCGTGGCAGTGCTCGCCGAGAATGCAATCCGGCACCATCGGCCACCACCGCAGCTTTCCACCAGCCGGAGGAAACCTTTGAGATCAAACGGGGATTTCCGACAGAACACGGTGCGCTTAATGCTTGACTGCGTCTTTTCCGACCCGTCAATCCAGAGAATTTGCGGTTCTGCTGCGCGGGTCAACATAACCTGCGTCAAAGTGCTGCAGGCATAATGATGACTCTTTACATGCTGGCGAAGGGTTCCCGGTACCCCCGGATCACCGCCGCTGATCTGGCGGGGTCGCGGTCATCACGGCGACTCGCCGGGCCAGGACGGCCAAGCCGGGTCACACGGTGACGCTGGAACCGCTTTGGGTCGAGCGGGAACCAAGGGTGGCGGCGCTGGCGTAGGCGGCAAGGCCGCGTCCGAAACTGACGGCGGCGCTGTCGGATGCGGCACCGGCGATCGCTTGGGCAAGCGTGGCTGCGTTCGGAGCGCCGCTGGCACGACCGCCACTCGCCGGCCCGGATTCAGCGCCGTTCCGGCTCTTGGTCTGGCCGCTCCCCTGGCTGCGCAGCTCGGAGGTCGCCTGGGCGATGCCGAGGTCGGCCTGGGCCGCGACCTGATAGTCCTTGGCCGAGGGCTGGGCCGGGGCGTTGGCGGCGCGCTTGACCTGCTCCAACTTGGCGATCGTCGCCTGCGGATCATTGCGGACCGGGTTGACATCGATATCGACCTCACCGCCGACCGCGTATTGTTTGCCGTCGGGGCCGGTTTCGTACTCATAGGATGGGGCCCCGGCGAAGCCGCCACCGGCCGCGGCATGGGCCTGCTCATGGGCGCGGACTTCGGCATCGCGCTTCTGAAGCCGCTGGATTTCGGCCTTGCCGGCCGCGGTCTGCCCTGATGCGGTCTGCCCTGATCCGGAAGCGGTGCCTGCGGCCGCCGTCGACGGCGCCGTGACGCCGTCCACCAGGGTCTTTGCCGGCGAAAGCGCGCCGCCGCCGCCCTGATAGAGCCGCGCGGTGGCCAATCCGCTGCTGAAGGCCGCGATGTTCACCCGATCTCGGTCCTTTCGGCCGCAACCGGCGCCCGGTTGCATCGATCGTTGAATATTATGGGGCGGTTGTCATTGCTTCAAGGTTAATGCCGGGATTCCTTGAGCGCCTCAAGCATCCGTGATCGCCGGCACCCCGGAGCCCCGCCGCCGCCGGCCCGGAAGCGAATTCCGTAGTGATCACAGGCAATCAACGGCAAAACGGTTGTGTGCATACTATGGCATGGCGGTCGTCTCGGACGCCGCCGGCCACCGGTCGGCACCAAAGACTGGGCACCAAAGACTGGGCAGCAAAGACATTGTCGGCACCAAAAACAGTAATGTTAGCCGCTGCGTGCAGATCGATCGGACAGCGGGCGCCCGCCGCGGCGCTTGGAATGTGGCTGGCGCTCGTCTCTGCCGCCGAGCCCGCGACCGTGACCTCGGTCGCGATCGATCCCGCCGCCTCGGGGCTCGAGCAAGCATTTTCCCAGCGTGCCGGCGAGCCCTTGACCCAGTTCGGCTATGATCTGTTTGCCGGCGCCGACCACCCCGGCACCATCCGCAGCGTGATCGCCGAGGGCGCGGTTCAGGACGATTACCTTCTGGGCATCGGCGACGAGCTGCAGGTGACGTTTCACGGCCAGGTATCGTCGAACAAGCGCTATCGGATCGCCAGCGACGGCCGCTTGCTGGTCGACCAGCTGCGCCCGGTCATGGCCGCCGGCCGCCGCTTTGACGAGGTCCGGCGCGAGTTGGAAGCCGCGGTCGCGGCCGGGCTGATCGAGACCGACGTGTTCGTTTCGGTGGCCGGACTGCGCCGGATCGGTGTCCTGGTTGCCGGCGAGGTCGCCCGGCCCGGCCGCTACGTCCTGAATTCCTTCGCCACCGTGCTCGACGCCCTGTTCGCCGCCGGCGGCATCCGTCGCACCGACAGCCTGCGCCGGATCCAGCTGTCGCGCCCCGGAGCCGGCATGCCGGCTCAGACCGCGGACCTTTACCGCGTGCTGATGCCCGATCTCGGGCGCGACGATCATGACCGGGCCGGGCCGGGGGCCGACCCGCGGCTGGTCGACGGCGACCGCATCGTGGTTCTGCCGCTCGGGCCGACCGCCGCGGTCGCCGGCCAGGTCAAGCGGCCGGCGATCTACGAGCTGCGGCCGGACCAGCCGGCACCGGGGCTGGAACAGTTGACCGCATTCGCCGGCGGGACGGTGCGGCCGGGCGCAATCCGGGCGGTGCGCCTGGCGATCGACGCCGCCGGCCACGAAACCACCAGCGAGCTCGCCGTCGGCGATCCCACGCGGTTTGGCGACGGCGACATCCTGCTGATCCACCCGGCCCACGAGAATCGCCTCGGTGCGGTGCGGCTGGAGGGGTACGTCCATCGGCCGGGGCCACGGGCTTTGGCCGATACCGTCACCCTCAGCGGCCTGATCGGCCCCGACGACCCCCTGGCCGATCCCTACCTGCCCTTCGCCGTCCTGGAGACGATCGAT
The DNA here is from genome assembly GCA_016124535.1 of Azospirillum sp. Classification (GTDB taxonomy): domain Bacteria; phylum Pseudomonadota; class Alphaproteobacteria; order Azospirillales; family Azospirillaceae; genus RI-112. The sequence goes on along the minus strand of WGNK01000003.1, from coordinate 358,356 downwards.
CCGGCATCGCGCAGCCGCAGCCTGGTCGCGCTCGACCTGCGGCGGGTGCTGGCCGGTGCCGGCCAGGACTGGCCGCTCAGCGACCGCGATGTCCTGATCGTCCTGGGTCCGGACGATATCGCCTTCCTGTCCTCCCGGCCGGTGCTCACTCTGCTGACTCAGCGCCCGGCCGACCCGGTCGCCGGATGCGCCGGGCTGACCGTGCTGGCACGGACCCTTGCCGCCGACCCCGACGGCCCCCTGGCCCGCGGCCCGCTGGCCCGCGCCGCAGCCCGGCTGGTGCCCGCGGAAACCGCCTGTCCAGCGGTGTTCGACCGCTATCCCGACCTGCTGGTATTCGCGCTCAACCACGCCGCCCTGATCACCGCGGGCGCGGTGCGCCCCGGCTTCTACCCCTCGGCCGGCGCGCCGGATCTCGGCACCCTCGCCGCCGCCGCCGGCCGGCCGCCTCCGCCGGGTCCCCAGGACCCCGCAAGCCCGTGGCCGTCGGGCGCCGCCGCGCGGCCCCGGCTGGCCTCGATCGCGGCCGGTGACGGCGCGATCATCGAAAGCAGCGAGCCGTGGTTCGAACTGCTCGGCCATGTCCGCCATCCGGGCACCCGGCCGCTGGTCCGGGCGCCCCGCCTGCGGGCGGCGCTCGCCGGCGACCGCGAATTGGAGACCGGGGTCTATCCGCTGTTCGGCGTAGTCGATCGCTTCGATCGCCACAGCCTGACCCGTCGGCTGCTGCCATTTTCGCCACGCGAGGTGGTGGCCGGCCGGCGCGATCTGGCACTCGCCGATCGCGACCGCATTCATGTGTTTTCGGCTTCGGAAATCCACCGTCTGACCGATGCCGCGGGCACGCAGCCACCGATCGGGTTGCCCCGGAATGGCGGTGCCCCCGGCGAATCCCCGCCGGCTTCTCCGCCGCGGTCCGCGGAGGCGGCGCCCCCCGGACAATCGGGCCCGGACCAGCCGGTCGACCCGGCGATCGCTGCTCTGCTGGTCGAGCGCTCGGTCCACTTGCGGGGCGCGGTTCATCGCCCCGGCGCCTATCCGGTGGCCGAACCGGCAGCGGTCGATGATCTGATCGCCGCCGCCGGCGGCCTGACCCGCGAGGCCGACCCGACCAGCATCGAAATGACCCCGGCGACCGCGGGCAGCCCACGCGCCATCCTCGATCTCAGCCGGCCGGGCAGCGGCCGGCGGCTGGTCGCGGCGGGCGACGCGCTGCGCGTCAACCCCGGCTTTGCCCGCCTGGAAGCGCGTGCGGTGGCGGTCGAGGGCGAAGTGGTCCGGCCCGGCCAGTATGACGTGCTGCGCGGCGAGACATTGTCGTCGCTGATCCGGCGGGCGGGCGGGCTGACCGAACAGGCGTTCCCGGCCGGCGCCATCTTCACCCGCGAAACCGCCCGCCACGCCGAGGCGGAGCGCTACCAGCGGGCGGCGCGAGAGATCGACCGGGTGCTGGCGCTGGAAGTGCTCAAGGGTGACCCGGTCAAGGCCGAGCAGACGGGGCTGGCGCGCCAGCTCGCCGCCGAGTTGCGCGCAGTCGAGCCGATCGGGCGGATCACCGTCGAGGCGGATCCGGCGGTGCTGGCGGCACGGCCGGCGCTGGACATCCTGCTCGAAGCCGGAGACCGGCTGGTCATCCCGAAACGGCCGCTGACCGTGGCCGTCGCCGGCGAGGTGCAATCGCCGGCGATGCTCCAGTTCATTTCGGGCAAAGGCCCGACCGAGTATCTCAGCGAGGCCGGCGGCCTTACCCGCAATGCCGACGACGACCGCGCCTTCGTGATCCGCCCCGACGGCAGCGCCCAACCGCTGGCGATGTCGTTCTGGCGCCACGATCCGGCCCAGATTCCGCCCGGCTCCACCATCGTGGTGCCGCGAGACCCCCACCCCTTCGATTTTCTGGAGCTGTCCCGCGATCTCGGCTTGCTGTTCACCCAGATGGCGATCACCGCCGCCTCCTTGACGGTGATCGGACGATGACCGGCGACGGCCGCGCGCCCACCGATCCGCCAGGGACCAATCCGTCAGGGTCAGGTCGGCTGGGGGCCGATCGCCCGGCGCGGCGCCTCGCTGTGATCACCGCGGTCAGAAACGATCGCGCCGGCCTGCTGCGCACCCATGCCAGCCTGCGCGCCCAGAGCTGGCGCGGCTTCGACTGGCTCGTGGTCGATGGCGGTTCCGAAGACGGCACTGCCGAGTATCTGGCTGCGATCAGCGATCAGCTGGCGTGGTGGCGCTCGCGCCCCGACCACGGTCCCTACCATGCGATGTCGTGCGGACTTGCCGCGGCACGCTCGGACTACATCCTGTTCCTCAATGCCGGCGATACCCTGGCCGGAGCCGGCACCCTGGCCGCCATCGCCGAAGCCGTCACCGCCGACCCCAGGATCGATTTTCTCTATGGCGATGCCCTCGAAACCGGCGGCGGGCGCAACCCCGTGCTCAAGCCGGCGCGATCCCACCGGTCGGCCTGGTACGGCATGTTCACCCATCACCAGGCGATGGTCTATCGCCGCGGCACCGTGGCCGATCTGCGCTTCGACCCGCGCTATCGGATCGGCGCAGACTACGCCTTCACGTTGCAAGCGCTGGCGCGGGCGCGTCGGGTCGTCCGCCTGCCGGTGCCGCTCTGCGTATTTGCCGCGGGCGGGCTCTCCCAGCGCCACACCGCACTCGGTCGCCAGGACCAGGCGCGCATCCGCCGCGACCTGCTGGGTTGGCCGCCGCTGGCGACTGCGGCGCTGATGCAGGTCCAGCAAGCCGTCCAGGAGGTGCGAGATGCCTGCCCGGCGCTTTACCGGCTCCTGCGCTGCCGGGCCGCTACCCCCTCGCACCCGACCCCTGCGGTGCCGAACCACGACGGCGACCTGGTTCCGGGCGCCCTGGCCGGCGGCGACCGCGGCACACTCAACGATCGTCATCGGCCCGCCTGAGCCCGAGGCGGAATCTCCGGTGCGATTCACGGCCCCGTGGTTGACGGGTACCGCCGCCGCTACTGAGTGATGCGTCGCAGCGCCCGCCGCTTGACCGCGATCTGCCAGTAATAGAAGGCCCGCGCCACCGCGTAGTGGAACCCGGCGGCACCATCGAGGAACCCCAGGCACACCAGATAGCCGAACAGAAAAACCCAGAGCGGGCGAAACGGCAGCCGGGCAAACAGGGCTTTGGCAAAAACGCGTCGACGCCCTTCGTGGTTGGCCATGGCGGGCAGCCGGCCGGATTCGGCGAGGCTGGCCTCCCAGTCCGAATAGCGGTTGTGCCGCTCGAACCAGGCATAGAGCGGCTTTTCGTCATGGTGCCACAGCGGTGCCGTCAACCGTCCGGCGCTGCCGTCGAGCCGAGGCTGGTAGTGGCCCTCGACCTCCCACATCGCGGCGATGTCGAGATCCGGGCAGTCGGGAAAGCGCGCGCGCCGGCGGTCGTGCAGACACAGCTTGAGATTAGCCTGGCCGAAACGCAGCCGGCGCCCGAGAAACACCGGCCGGCCGGTCACGAAATAGCCGACATGGCGAGGTCCGGCGGCGATCAGGCGGGCGATCTCGTCGGCCAGTGTGGCGGTCATGCGTTCGTCGGCGTCGATGAACAGCACCCAGTCATAGCGGCACGGCAGCCGGTCCAGGCACCACTGTTTCTTCTTCGGATAGGCACCGTTCCAGCGGAACGGCACCACCTGGGCACCGAGCCCGGCGGCGATCTCCGGCGTACCGTCGCGGCTTTCTGAATCGACCACGAAGACGTCGTCGAACCGGGTCAGCGCCGCCAGGCAAGCCGGCAGATTGGCGGCCTCGTCGCGGGTCATCACGATGATCGAGACCGGGACCGCCGTCACGCGCAACCGGCCTCGCCACCCGCAGTGCCGCGCCGGGGACGGCCAAGCCAGGCCGCTCGGGCATAGACCAGGAACAGGCCGAGAATCGCCCCGGCGATCAGGGCCAGGGGCAGCACGGTCCCCGGACTGGGCCAGTCGGCCACCGCTTGCGCGTTGGGCGGGTCGATCGGATCCGCGGCAAACGGCAGATCGACCTCGATCATGATCGTGACTTGCTCCAGGGCGGCGAGCAGATCGGCCAGGGCGTGGCGATGCTCCGCCAGGGTCACCGTAGCCAGGCGCGCCTTGACATGGCCGATTTCGGCGGCCGCGCGGCGCAGCGCTTCTGCCCTCAGATGGGCATCGGCGGCAGCGACGATCCGGCCGAGCAGCGCCAGGGCAAAACCCCGATCGTCGTGGCGAAACGACAGACGCCGCATCGGCCCGCCGCCAACGGTCTGCACCACGATCTGGCGGCGCAGGAGGCGCGCCACCGCCCCGGCATCGGGCTCCAGCCAGTCGTCACGGCCAACCAGCGCCAGCACGATCCGCCGCAGCAAGCCGGCCACCCCGGCCGGCGGCTGCCAGCGCCCGGTTGCGGCATTCCATCGGCTGGGAAACAGCCGGGGCAGCGGCTGCAGCGGGTCATCGGGCGCGATCAGCGTTGTCGCAACCGATACCGAGGTCAGCAACTCCAGGAAGCGCGAAAAATCGGACAGCACCTCGTCACCCGATCCGAACTCGACGACGCTGGCCGGCGTGCCACGGGCGGTGCTCGGCACCCTGGCCCCCATCGCGGCGACCCCGCTGCGCGCAGTCGGGCCGACCACCATGGTCGCGGTGAAACCGGGCGGGCAGAGGCGCAAGCCCCCGATCGCCGCCATCCCGGCGACCACCATACTGGTCAGAACCAGCCGCCAGCCGCCCAGCGCCGCCGTGACAAAGCCACGGACCGACAGCTGGTCCTGGGCGCCGGCGGGCCCGGCATAGGCAGTGGCCAGCTCGGTCATGTCCTCCTCGCCGATCGATCGGGCCGGTGAGCCGTTAAACTCACCATCGAACACCATGCCCCATACTATGGCAGGCGGACAATCCGTCACAGCGCCTGGACCGTGGGTTTATCGCCGCCCCTCACAGACGTTCGGCGTAGCGGGCGATACGCTGCAACTCGGCGGCGGCGATCGCCGCGAGATCGCCGACGGTATCGAAACTGTGGTCGACCAGGCAGAGTTCCAGCTCAGAAGCCGCCTCCGCGAGGGCCGGGGCCCCGACGGTCCGCGCCGCCCCCGCCAGCATATGGGCGGCCCGCCGGGCCTCATCCCAGGCCCGGCGGCCCAAAGCGGCCTGGAGATCCTGGTAGATCGCCTGATTGGACGCGAGAAATTCACCGATCAACTGGGCGATCAGGTGATCGTCGTCGCCGAACAGGCTGGCCAGCGCCCGGCGGTCGATCGGCTCGGGCAATGGGTCGGGCGGCGAACCCGGCGGCACCGCACCATCCGGAGACGCTCCGGTCGGGCACCCGGCCGGCCCGGCCCCTCCGTCCGGGCCGACGTTTTCCGCGACTGCCGGCAGCCAGCGCTCCAGAACCTGCTTCAGGGCCGCCACCCCGACCGGCTTGGTCAAGGTCGCGTCCATGCCGGCTTCCAGGCATTTGCGGGTCTCTTCGGCGATCGCATTGGCGGTGATCGCGACGATCGGGGTGCGGGGACGTCCGGCGGCCTTTTCCTCCGACCGAATCGCCGCGGCCAGACCGAAGCCGTCCAGCTCCGGCATCTGGCAATCCGAAAGGACCACGGCGTAATCCCCGTTGCGCCAGGCCGTCAGGGCCTCAAGGCCATCGCGGGTCAAATGGGCGGCATAGCCGAGCAGGTCGAGTTGGCGCTGGATCACCTGCCGGTTGGTCGGATGATCTTCCGCCACCAGGATCAGGCGACCCAGCCGCCGCGCCTCATCGATACTGGGCGGCTTCCCAGGATCAACCCGGCCGCCACCCGACAGCAGCGGGCCGGCCGCCTCGACCGGCCGACGGCCGGCGGCGGCGAGGACGGCGCGGACCAGCTGGCTGCGCCGCAAAGGTAACGGTACATCGAAGGGCTCAGTGGTCGCGGGGTCACCGCCGCCGGGCGCCCGGGTGCTGTTGATCGGGAGGCGGCGGAGCAACCGGACCACCGAAACCCCAGCCGGCAATTTCCTCCACCGGTCCAAGCCCTCCTCCAGGTCCGCGCCGGTTTCGACCACCACCGCGGCGACCGGATCACCAGGTTCGCCTGGCCCGGAGACAACCGTGGCGCCGTCGGCTTCAAGATAGCCGGCAACCGCGGTGCTCAGCCGCGGATCGCCGACCGCGACTGCAACCCGAAGCCCGGTCAACGGCGGCGGCGGCACATTCTCAGGAGCGACCGCCAGCGTGATCGCAAAACCGAAGGTCGAGCCCTCTCCCGGCGTGCTGTCGACGGTGATCCGCCCGGCCATCAGCTCGGCGAGGCGCCGGCAGATCGACAGCCCGAGCCCGGTGCCGCCGAAGCGCCGGGTGATCGAGCTTTCCGCCTGGGAAAACGGCTGGAACAGCCGCCGGCGGTCGCCTTCGGCGATGCCGATGCCGGTATCGATCACGTCGAACCGGATGGTGACGTGGGCTTGGCCCAGCCGGGTCGCCATCGCCTTCAGCAGGACCGAGCCGGTTTCGGTGAATTTGACCGCATTGCCGGCCAGATTGAACAAGATCTGGCGCAGCCGAACCGGGTCGCCGAACAGCCGGGGCGGGATCGCAGGATCGATGAAAACGTCGAGCTTCAGGGCTTTCTTGCGCGCCACCGGCGCCAGGGTCTCGGCCACCCCCTCAACCAGCGCGGCCAAAGTGATCGGCAGCCGTTCCAGTTCCAGGCGTCCGGCCTCGATCTTGGAGAAATCCAGGATGTCGTCGATGATGGTGAGCAGCGACCCCGCGGAATCACGGACCACCGCCAGCAGCTCGCGCTGGTTGGGATTGAGGGTGGTGTATTCCAGCAGTTCGAGCATGCCCTGGATGCCGTTCATCGGCGTCCGGATCTCATGGCTCATGGTGGCAAGAAACAGCGATTTCGCCCGGTTTGCGGCTTCGGCCTCCGCCCGTGCGGCGTCGGCGACCCGGCTTGCCGCGACCAGATCGCGGGTGCGCTCGGCGACCTCGCCCTCCAGATTGCGATTGAGCGCCGCCAGGTCTTCATAGAGCCGGACATTGTCGAAGCCGACCGCAATCCGCGCGCAAAACAGGTCGAGCAGCGGGCGGTCGTCGTCCGAGGGCACCGCCGGCATAGCGGTATAGCAGACCAGGGGCGGGTGGTGGGACGACCGGAACAGCAGGATCGCATGTTCCGGCGACAGAAAATCCTGGTCGGCGGCCAGCGCCTGTTCGATCGCGGCCACCGCCGGCGGGGCCAGGCAGGTGCCGAGCAATCGGCCGACCTCGGCGCGAAACCGGCCGGAGCCCTGGACGATCCGCAGCGACGCACCGCCCGGCCGCTCCGGATCGACCGCGCGGGTACACAACAGCGCGCCGTCCCGGCCCTGCAGAGTGGCATCGAGATGGGCCAGGGTGCCTTCGGCAAAGCTGGCCAGCGAACGCCGGTCGGCCAGTTGCGATGACACCACGACGATCTCTTCCATCCCCCGGCGGTGGCCTTCGATCACCGAGATGTCGCGATAGCTGCGCAGCGCCGTGACCATGGTGGTGAACAGCTTCTGGGCGGTCAGCTCGGTCTTCGAGCGGTAATCGTTGATGTCGTAATGAAAAATGACATCGCGCTCGGGTGCCTGACCCGGCTGGCCGGTGCGCAGGACGATGCGAACCCGGTGATTGGCGAGTTCACGACGGATGAAGTGGACCAGCTGCAACCCGGCGTCGTCGGATTCCATCACCACGTCGAGCAGAATCACCGCGACGTCGGAGCGGCGGACCAGGATGTCACGGGCCTCGGCGCCCGACCAGGCGCTGAGGAACTCCAACTCGCGATCGAGATATTCGAAGCCTCGCAACACCATTCTGGTGGTGGCATGGACCGCCTGGTCGTCGTCGACGATCAGGATCGGCCATGGCTTGCCCGCCGCCTTGCCGGGGACGGAGTCCGGTTCCGCAGGCGGAGTCTCGTCGGCAAACAGCAGCTCGTCGCTCATAGGCGCCCCGGCAGGGTCCGACTTGGCGGGATTGCGCGCGGCCATGGCCGGCGCAGACGATATCAGGTTCCGCTCGGCCGCCGGCTGTCAATGGCGGAGTTGGTTAAATCCGTGCCAGGCCGGGATTGAGCCCGAATCGGGGCGGCGCCGGCTACTGCGGATCGGGCCAGCACCTTGGGATCGGGGTTGCTATGCCTCTCCCGCCGGGTCGGCCGCGCGCGGCTCCGGCCCCTCTTTGGCATCGGCCATCGAGCGAACATTGTGAACCAGGATGCGCAGCAGCGCCCGGACGAATGGGTCGACATTGACCAGTTTTTCGCGGAACACCTTGGGCGGGATGACCAGACACAACGTGTCCTCGACGGCGACGGCGTCGGCCATGCGGCGGCCATTGTCGATCAGGGCCATTTCGCCGAAGATGCCGCCGGGCTTGATCGTGCCGAGCAGGCGCCGCTGGGCGCCGCGGCCTCGCGATATCTCGACCCGGCCGCTTTGGACGATATAGGCGAAGGTCCCTTGCTCGCCCTCGGCAATGATCGTCGCGCCGGCGTCGAAGAACCGCTGCTGGAAGACCGTGACATCGATGGGCCGGAACATCGGCGGGCTCGGGGAGCGTTGATCGGGATCGCCATCATAGAGCACCGGCGCCGTTTCCGGACTGGCCGATCGATCGGGTCGGAGCTATTTTGGCGCCACGGCATGCCTTGAGGAGACAATCATGACGGAACCCGGTACGCCGCCGGTGCTCGGCATCATCGGCGGCAGCGGCGTCTACGAGATCGACGGCCTGACCAACCGGCGCTGGCGGCGGGTCGAATCACCGTTCGGCGAGGCCTCCGACGAGTTGCTGTTCGGAGAGCTCGACGGTCAGCCGCTGGTGTTCCTGCCCCGTCACGGCCGCGGCCACCGCATCCCGCCCTCGGAACTTAACTTCCGCGCCAATATCGACGCTCTGAAACGGGCCGGGGTGACCGAGGTCCTGTCGTTGTCCGCGGTGGGCTCGCTGAAGGAGCATCTGCCGCCGGGCAGCTTCGTCGTGGTCGACCAGTTCATCGACCGCACCTTCGCGCGCAACAAGTCGTTCTTCGGCACCGGCATGGTCGCCCATGTCGGCATGGGCCATCCGGTGTGCGGCCGGCTCGGCGATGCCGTCGAGCGGGCGCTGAAGGCGCTCGACATTCGCCACCAGCGCGGCGGCACCTACCTGGTGATGGAAGGACCGCAGTTTTCGACCCGCGCCGAATCCGACCTCTACCGCGGCTGGGGCTGCGACGTGATCGGCATGACCAACATGCCCGAAGCCAAACTCGCCCGCGAGGCCGAGCTTTGCTACGCCACCGTCGCCATGGTCACCGATTACGACTGCTGGCATCCCGACCATGACCACGTCAGCGTCGACGCGATCGTCAAGGTGCTGGTCGCCAATGCCGACCGCGCCCGCGCCCTGGTCAAGCAGACCGCGCCGCTGCTGCGCGACCGCGCCCATCCCTGCGCCCAAGGCTGCCACACCGCGCTGGAAACCGCGCTGATCACCACGCCCGACAAGCGCGACCCCGAGTTGCTGAAGCGGCTGGACGCGGTCGCCGGGCGGGTCTTGAACCGCTGAAATCGGGGAACGGTCACCGGCCGCAGCGATCGGCCTGGAAGGGGCGTTAGCTTGAACCAGCAGAGTCGCCCTGAATTGTCCCCCACCCCGGTGCAACCGCGCGATCGCGACGGGTCGCCGGTCAACCGCCACGGTCCGGGGTGATCGCCCCGGGGACCGGCAGGCCGGTCGGGGCACGGCAAGCCGGCCTGGCTCATCGCTTCCGTCGCCACCGGCTGGCGGCGGCCAGCGCCAGGGTGCTGGCGATTCTGGTGCTGTGCGCCCTGGCGGCGCCGCTGATCGAGCAGGTGCTCGGCGTCGATGGCACGGCGGTTGATCTGCTGGCCCGCCTCGCCGGACCGTCGTGGTCGCATCCCCTGGGCACCGACGAGTTGGGCCGCGATATCCTGGTGCGGCTGCTCTATGGCGGGCGGGTGTCGCTGCTGGTCGGCGTGGTTGCGGCGCTGGCCGCGGCCGGGATCGGCACCGCGGTCGGACTGGCCGCGGGCTGGTATGGCGGCCGGCTCGATGCCCTGCTGATGCGGCTGACCGACGGCTTCATCGCCTTGCCGTTGCTGCCGCTGCTGATCGTCCTGGCGGCGGTCGATACCGGCAAGCTCGGGCTGCCCGCGGCCCTCGGTCACTCGGAGCTGGCCAGCCTCTATCGCATCATCGCGATCGTCGCCCTGGCCGGCTGGACCACGGTGGCGCGGCTGGTGCGCGGGGCCACGCTGGCGGCACGCCAGCGCGACTATGTGCGGGCCGCAGTCGCCCTCGGCGCCGGCAGCCTCCGGGTGATGGCGGTGCATATCCTGCCCAATGTCGCCTCGCCGGTGGTGGTCGCGACCACATTATCGGTGGGTAACATCATCCTGCTCGAATCGGTGCTCAGTTTTCTCGGCCTCGGCATCCAGCCGCCGCTGCCCAGCTGGGGCAATATGCTGACCGGCGCCCAGGACCTGATCTGGTCGGCGCCGCTGCTCGCGATCTATCCCGGACTGCTGATTTTTCTGACCGTGATTGCGTTCAATCTGTTGGGCGATGGGCTGCAGGATGCCCTGGACCCCCGCACCGCTGACGCCTGACACTTCAGCAGCAATGCCGCCTCGACGCATCGGCCCCCTTGCGAGGGCGGCGGGTTGGACTATCATCACGGCTCTGGCCGGCCGCTTGCGCCGCTGTCCCTTTTTTGACTTGTGCCCGCGATGACTGAGTCTGGCCCTGACGCTGCCGCACCGGACAGCGACACCGAGGCTCCGGAGGTCGCGGCAATGCTGCGGCAGGCCTTCGACCTCCACCGCGCCAACCGGCTTCAGGATGCCGAAGCCGGTTATCGCGCCGTGCTTGAGCGCGCGCCCGACAACCCGGATGCGCTTCATCTGCTGGGCTTGGTGATGCGCGGCGTCGGCCGCAACGAAGACGCGCTTCAGTGGCTCCAGCAGGCGGTCGAGGCGCGCCCCGGTTTCGCCGAGGCCCATTACAATCTGGGCAATACCTGCGTTGCACTGGGCCGGATCGAACAGGGTATTGCCGCCTATGAGCAGGCACTGGCCCTGCAGCCGGCCTATGCGATGGCCCACTACAATCTGGCCAATGCCTATCGCAGCATCGACAGCCTGCCCCGTGCGGCCGAGCATTTGCACAAGGCGGTGCGCCACGACCCCGACTTCTTCGAAGCCTGGCACAATCTGGCGAATATTCTGAAGGACATGGGTGAGCCGGCGCTGGCGGTCAATGTCTATCGCAAGGTGCTGGCGCGCAAGAGCGACCTCGCCGAGGCCCACTATAATCTCGGTCTGGCACAGCTCTCGATGGGCGCTTTCGAAGAGGGTTTTCGCGAATACGAGTGGCGCTGGAAGGTCGCCAGCTTTCCCTCGCCCAAACGCGATTTCGTCCAGCCGCTGTGGAACGGCTCGCCGTTTCCCGGCAAGACCCTGCTGGTGCATGCCGAGCAGGGGCTGGGCGACACCATCCAGTTTTGTCGCTACCTGCGCCAGGTCGCCCCGTTCGGCGGCCGCATCGTTCTGGAGTGCGTCAAGTCCCAGGCGGGACTGCTCGGGCGGGTGTTCGAGGACATTACTGTTGTGCCGTCGGGCGAGCCGCTGCCGCCGTTCGATCTGCAGATCCCGCTGCTCAGCCTGCCCCATGTGTTCGGTACCACCCTGGCCACGGTGCCGGCGAGCTGTCCCTACCTCACCGTCGACCCGGTGCGGGCCGCCCGCTGGCGGGACCGCCTGGGCGATGGCCCGGAAGCCAAGGTCGGGCTGGTCTGGGCCGGCAACCCGCGCCATGGCAACGATCGGAACCGGTCGATGTCCTTGCGGGATCTGCTCAACCTGCCGATGGTGCCGTCGCTGCGTTACTTCAGTCTGCAGCGCGACCGCGCCGCCGTCGAGCTGACCCAACTCGGCCTGACCAAGGTCGTGCCCGATCTTGGCGCGGAAATCGATGACTTCGACGATTTCGCCGCGGCGATCGCCGCCATGGATCTGGTGATTTCGGTCGATACGGCTCCGGCCCACCTCGCCGGCGCCCTGGCGAAACCGATCTGGCTGCTGCTGCCGTTTTCCGCCGACTGGCGCTGGCAGACCGAGACCCAGGAGTCGCCGTGGTATCCAACCATGACGCTCTACCGCCAGAAGAAGGCCGGCGACTGGGCCGAGGTGATGGCGCGGGTTTCCGCCGATTTGCTGGCGGCCGCCGACGAATGGACCAGCGATGACGGCGTCGCCGTCGGCGGCTAGCCCCCCCCCAAGGCTCCGCGGGGCGTCGCCCGTGGGATGTCAGCCGGAGCTCAATCACAGCCTCGACCCGCCATACCGCTGATGCGGTTCGGTGATCGTGGTGTGCGTTTGCTGCAAGGCTGGCCTTGCGGCAGCGGCGGGCAGACCCTTCTCAGCGAAATCTGAGGTTGCTGATGTCGGATTTAGCTATCATTTATGTTTTATCGGCTTTTGCGATGCGGACATCCGTTCGACATGAAATCAATGTTCTGCCGGGCGATGATAAGCCACCGGGATGGCCGTGCTGCGCGGGCTCGCACCAGCTGTCGGGGCGGGGATTGGCGCTCGGCAGGGGGGATTCCCGGGCCTTTTGTGATCGCTGACAATTATTAACGAATTTTAGATACTTTTAGGCAATGATCGCCTATAATTGGTTTTCCTGCGGACCGGGCTGAATTTCCCGGGCCCGTAGGAGGTGCTTCGGAAGCGGCCCTAGAATTGGGCCTTGGACGCCAAGCGATGGAAAACCAGGAAAATATGGACTCCGGTGGGAACTCCAGTGACGTTATGACGCTGGGCGACCTCGGTAATACGGTTACCGTCTCCGACGTAGCGACCTTGATCGGTGGCGCCTCGACGGATGTTGTGACCCTGGGCAGTTCCGTCACCGGGATGATCGTCGATCTTGCCGGCGGTTCCGACAAGCTGACCCTGTCGAGCAGCGGCGCCAACGCGCTTACCCTCAGCAACGTCGAGACCCTGATCGGCGGCGGCGCGCTTGACGCCGTCACGCTGGGCGATGCCCTCAATACCCTGACCGTGAGCGGGATCGAATCCCTGATCGGCGGGGCCTCCGCCGATGCCGTGACCCTGTCCGGCACGGTCACCGGCATGGTCATCGACCTTGCCGGCGGCAACGATTCCCTGACCCTGACCGCGACCGGCACGAATCGGCTGACCGTCGCCAATGTCGAGACCCTGACCACCGGCAAGGGCGCCGATGCGGTGACGCTGTCGCAGGCGGCCACCGGCATGACCATCGATCTGGGCGCCGGCATCGACACGGTGACCCTGTCGGACGCGGGCGCCAACCAGGTCACCCTGGCCAATGTCGAAAGCGTGATCGGCGGCGCGGCGGCGGACGACGTGACGCTGGGCGCGGCCACCACCGGCATGACGCTGAACCTCGGCTCCGGGGCCGACCAGATTACCCTGTCCGGCGCCGGCGCCAACAAGATCACCGTCACCGATGTCGAATCGGTAGCCGGCGGCAGCAACATCGATACGGTCATACTGGGCGGCAGCGGCGCCAGTCTGGCGGTGAGCGGGGTCGAGACCCTGACCGGCACGGCCGGCACCGACGACGTGACCCTGACCGCGCCGACCACCGGCATGGTGGCCGATCTGGGCAAGGGCACCGACCGCCTGGCGCTGTCGGGCGCAGGCGACAACACCCTGACCGCACTCAACGTCGAGACCCTGCTCGGCGGCAGTGCCACCGACGTGGTCACGGTCGGCAGCGCCACGATCGCGGTTTCCGAAGTCGAAACCCTGCTCGGCGGCAGCGCCAAGGACACGCTGTCGCTGAACACTGCGGTTACCGGCGTCACGGTGGACCTGGGTGGCGGTACCGACACGCTCGCACTGTCGGGCAGCGGCGACAATGTCGCGACGGTGGCCAACGTCGAGAGCGTGATCGGCGGGGCCTCCGCCGATACCATCACCATGACTTCGCCGATCAAGGGCGCCACGGTCGATCTCGGCGGCGGCACCGACCAGTTGACCCTGTCGGGCGGGGCGAGCAACACCCTGACCGCGGCCAATATCGAAACTCTGACCGGCGGCGCCGGCAACGACGTCGTCACCTTCTCGGTGGCGGTGACCGGCGTCACGGTCGATCTGGGCGCCGGCGATGACAAGCTGATCCTCAGCAGCAGAGGCGGCAACACGCTGGCGGTCAGCGGCGTCGAGACTCTGGTCGGCGGGCTGAGCGCGGACGTGGTGACGCTCGGTGCCGCCACCTCCGGGATGACGGTGGATCTTGGTCGCGGCACCGACCAGCTCACCCTGTCCGACGCCGGCAACAACACCTTGACCGTGACCAATGTCGAGTCGCTGGCCGGCGGCGCTTCGACCGACGTGGTCACCCTCGGCAACGTCTCGAACCCGATCACCGTGACCGGCGTCGAGACCCTGACCGGCGGCAAGGTTGCCGATAACGTCACCTTCGGCAACGCGGTCACCGGGGTCGCCGTCGACCTGGGCTCGGGCACCGATAAGCTGACTCTGTCCGGCGCCGGCGACAATCAACTCACGGTCAGCGGCGTCGAGACCCTTGCCGGCGGCTCGGGCGCCGACACGGTTACCTTGGGCGATGCGACCAAGGGCATGACCATCGACCTCGGCGGCGGCGTCGACCGGGTGACCGCCTCCAGCCTTGGCAACAACACCCTGACGGCCTCCCAGGTCGAATTCCTGACCGGCGGCGCTTCGACCGACGTGGTCACGCTGGGCAATGACGGCAACACCGTGGCGGTGACCGGCGTCGAGACCCTGACCGGCGGCAAGGCGACCGATGTCGTGACCTTGGATGCCCCGGTCACCGGCATGACGGTTGATCTCGGGCTCGGCAATGATCAGCTGAACTTGTCCGGCGGCGGCAACAACAGCCTGACGGTGGCCCACGTCGAGACCCTGGTCGGCGGCAGCGCCGTCGATGTGGTGACGGTCGGCGGCAATGAAAAGATCGACATCACCGCGGTCGAAACCCTGCTGGGCAGCAAAACACTGGATATCGTAACGCTGACCAGTGCCACCACCGGCATCACCGTCGACCTGGGCGCCGGGCGCGATACGCTGGCCCTTTCCGGCCTGGGCGACAACACGGTCACCGCGATCAACGTCGAATCCCTGGTCGGCGGCAGCGCCACCGACACCGTGGTCCTGGGCGATGCCGGCGGTTCGATCACGGTGAGCGGCATCGAATCCCTCAGCGGCGGCGCCGGGACCGACGTGGTCACCCTGGGCAGCGGCAATACGGCGCTGACCCTCAATGGTGTCGAGACCGTAATCGGTGGGATCGGCGATGACACCGTCACCCTCCGGGATGCCGTCACCGGCCTGGTGGCCGATCTCGGCCGCGGCGCCGACAGCCTGACCTTGTCCAGCGGCGGCAACAATACTCTGACGCTCAGCAATGCCGAGACGCTGGTCGGCGGCACCGCGGTCGATACCGTGACGCTGGGCAACGGCGGCGGCGCGATCGGGGTATCCGGGATCGAGACGCTGATCGGCGGCAGCGGCAGCGACCAGGTGAGGCTCGAGGCGTCGACCTCGGGCATGGCGGTCGATCTCGGCAAGGGGGTCGACACCCTGACCCTGTCCGGCGCCGGCGATAACACGCTGACCGTCGCCAATGTCGAGGTCCTGTTCGGCGGCGCTTCGGCCGACGTAGTGACGCTGGACACGCCGGCGCTACGCAGCAAGGTCGACCTCGGCGGCGGCACCGACACCCTGACCCTGTCGAGCGCCGGGGACAATACCCTGGCCGTGACCTCGGTCGAAACCCTGATCGGCGGCAGCGCCACCGACCTGGTGACCTTGGGACCGTCCGCCGGCACGGTGTCGGTCAGCGCGGTCGAGACCTTGATCGGCAGCGCCTCGGCCGACAGCGTGGTCTTGTCCGCGCCGGTCACCGGGATGAAGGTCGATCTCGCGGCGGGCAGAGACAGCCTGACTTTGTCCGGCGCCGGCGACAACACGCTGACCGTCGCCAATGTCGAGACCCTGATCGGCGGCAGTGCCACCGACCTGGTCGATCTCGGCAAGCTGGGCAGCGTTGTGACCGTGAGCGGCGTTGAGACGCTGATCAGCGGCGTCGGTCTGGATTCCATCACCCTGGCTGATGCGGTCACCGGGATGTTTGTGGATCTCGGCACCGGCAACCGCACCGATACCCTGATCCTGTCGAGCACCGGCGACAACACTCTGACCATCGCCAATGTCGAACGCCTGATCGGCGGACAATCGTCCGATGTGGTCACGCTGAGCGCGGCCACCACCCGGCTGATCGTCGACCTCGGCGCCGGCGACGACGAATTGATCCTGACCGATGCCGGCAAGAAGCTGCTGGTGGTCAGCAATGTCGAAACCCTGGTCGGCAGCGGCAACGGCGACGCGGTCCAGCTGGCCACGGCGTCCAACACGATCACCGTGTTCTCGGTCGGCTCCCTGACCGGTGGCCGCGCAGGGGACGTGGTCACCCTGGGCAACGCGGTCTCCGGCATGATGGTGGACCTCGGCGGCGGCAATGACCTGCTGACGCTGTCCAGCGCCGGCAACAACACCGTGACCGTGAGAGCCGTCGAATCCCTGGTCGGCGGCAGCGCCACGGATTCGGTTTTCCTGACCAACGTCGTCAACTCCATGGCGGTGAGCGACGTTGAGTCGTTGACCGGCGGCAAATCGCGGGATCTGATCGCGCTGTCCGCGCCGGTCGAGGGCATGACCGTCGATCTCGGCGCTGGTATCGATCGCCTGGCCCTGTCTTCGGCCGGCAACAATACGCTGACGGTCAATGCGGTTGAGTCACTGATCGGCGGCGCCCAGGACGACGTGGTCACGCTGAGTGGTATTGCCAACAACACCCGGATCGATCTGGGCGACGGCAACGATTCGCTGCGGCTGTCGAGTGCCGGCAACAACAAGATCAGCTTCCTCAATGTCGAAACCCTGCTGGGCGGCGCCGGCGACGACATCGTTACCCTGATCAAGGACAGCAACACCCTTACCGTCAGCGACATCGAAACCCTGATCGGCGGCAAAGGCGCCGACGACGTGACGATCGGCGGTGCCACCACCGGCAGCCTGATCAGTCTGGGTGCCGGAGACGACCGCGTCACCTTGTCGGGCGCCGGGGACAACCGGGTCACCGTGGTCAGCGCCGAAACCGTGGTCGGCGGCAGCGCAAACGACATCGTGACCCTGGGTAACGTGATTCAGACCGTGGTGGTGACCGGGGTCGAAACCCTCTTCGGCGGCAGCGTCAAGGACAGTGTGACCTTGGGCGAGGCGGTCACCGGCATGACGGTCGACCTCAAGGGCGGCGCCGATATCCTGACGCTTTCCGGCACCGGCAACAATACCCTCACGATCGCCGGGGTCGAGACCCTGATCGGCGGCAGCGCCACCGACGTGGTGTCTCTGGGCAGCCAGATCAACAATATGACGGTCAGCGGCATCGAAACCCTGCTGGGCGGGGCTTCGGCCGATACCATCACGCTGGGCACGGCGGTCTCGGGCGTGACCATCGACCTCGGCGGCGGGGTCGACAAGCTGACGCTCGCCCGCAGCGGGGACAATACCCTGACCGTCGGCGGCGTCGAATCCCTGATCGGCGGCACCCGGACCGACGTGGTGACGTTGGGCGATGCCGGCAATACCATCACGCTGACCGGGATCGAGACCCTGATCGGCGGCGCCGCGGACGATGCGGTCAAGCTTACCGCCGCGGCAACCGGCATGGCGATCGACCTCGGCGGCGGGAATGACGCCCTGACGCTATACTCCGGCGGCGTCAACAAGCTGACGATTGCCAACGTCGAAACGCTGATTGGCGGCGGCGGCGCCGACACCATTACTCTGGGAACCGCAGTCACCGGCATGGTCGCCAATCTCGGCGCCGGTCGGGACAGCCTGACCCTGTCGGATGCCGGCGCCAATACCCTGACCGTCAGCAATGTCGAAACCCTGATCGGCGGCAGTGCGGTCGATGACGTGACCCTGGGCACCGGCAGCACGGTGATCGTGACCGGGATCGAATCCCTGACCGGCAGCGCCTCGGCCGACCTCGTGACCCTGGGCGGCGCGGTATCCGGCGGAAGGTTCGACCTTGGCAGCGGCATCGACAAGCTGACCCTGTCGTCGGCGGGCGACAACACCCTGACCGTCGGCGGCGTCGAATCCCTGGTTGGCGGCAGCAAGACCGACGCGGTCACGCTGGGCAGTACCGGCAATACGCTGACCGCGACCGCGATCGAAACCCTGATCGGCGGTGACGGCGACGATGTGGTGACGCTGACCGCTGCGCTCACCGGCATGGTGGTGGATCTTGGCGGGGGCACCGACACCCTGACCCTCGCCGGCGCGACCGCCAATACCCTGACCGTCGCCCATATCGAAACCCTGACCGGCGGCAAGAACAGCGACATCATCGCCTTCAGTGCCGCCACCACCGGCTCGCTGATCAATCTCGGCGCCGGGGTCGACAAGGTGACCCTGTCGGGCGCCGGCGACAACACGGTGACCGTGATCGGCGTCGAGACGCTGATCGGCGGCTCGGCCAGCGATACCGTGACCCTTGGCGATTCCAACGGCTCGATCACCCTGATCGACATCGAGACCCTGGCGGGCAGCGCGTCCTCCGACATCGTCACGCTGGGATCGGCCACCACCGGCATGACCGTCGATTTCGCCGGCGGCGCCGATTCGCTGACCCTGTCCAGCGCCGGCAACAACACGCTGACCGCCGCCAATATCGAGACCCTGATCGGCGGCGCCTCGACCGATGTGGTCACGCTGTCCAGTTCGGCCAATACGGTGACGGTCAGCAGGATCGAGACCCTGATCGGCGGCACCGGCGCCGATGTCGTGACCCTGACCAGCGCCACCACCGGGATGGCGATCGACCTGCGGGGCGGCAGCGACACGCTGACCCTCGCCGGCACCGGCGCCAACACCTTGAGCATCAGCGGTGTGGAAACGCTGGTCGGCGGGGCCTCGAGCGACATCGTGACCTTTGCCCAGGCGACCACCGGTTCGGTGATCGATCTCGGCGGCGGGATCGACACCCTGACCCTGTCGAGCGCCGGCAACAACACGGTCACGGTCAGCAATGTCGAGACCCTGATCGGCGGCTCCGGGATCGATGTCGTCACGCTGGGCAATGCCAACGATTCGATCACCCTGGTCGGGGTCGAAACCCTGGCCGGCAGCGCCAGCGTCGACATCGTCACGCTGGTCAATCCGGTGACCGGGATGGTGGTCGATTTCGGCGGCGGCGTCGATCAGCTGACCCTGTCCGGCGCCGGCAACAATACGCTGACCGTCGCCAACATCGAAAACCTGGTCGGCGGCGCCGGGGTCGACGTGGTCACCCTGGCCAGTGCCGCCAATACCGTGACCGTGGCCGGTATCGAGACCCTGATCGGCGGCAGCGGCAACGACGTGGTGACGCTGAACGCACCGGTCACCGGCATGGCGATCGATCTCGGCAGCGGCATCGACCAGCTGACCTTGTCGGGGACCGGCGCCAACGTCCTGACGGTGAACGGGGTCGAAACCCTGCTGGCCGGTGCCGCCGGCGACACCGTCACGCTGGCCAGCCCGACGACCGGCGCGGTGATCGATCTGGGCGGCGGCGTCGACACCCTGACCCTGTCCGGGGCCGGCGACAACACGGTCACGGTCAGCAATGTCGAGACCCTGATCGGCGGTTCCGGCACCGATGTGGTGACGCTGGGCGACGCCAACGGCTCGATCACCCTGGTCGGCATCGAAACCCTGGCCGGCGGCGCCGGCTCCGACGTGGTCACCCTGACCAACGCGGTTACCGGCATGGTGGTGGATTTCGACGGCGGCGACGATTCGCTGACCCTGTCGTCGAGCGGCGACAACACCCTGACCGCAAGCAATGTCGAGAACCTGATCGGCGGTGCGTCGGTCGACGTGGTCACGCTCGGCGGCGGCGGCAACACGGTCACCGTCAGCGGGATCGAGACTCTGTCCGGCGGCGGCGGTCTCGACAAAGTCACGCTCGCAGGCGCCGGCTCAACCATGACCGTGAACGCGGTCGAGACTCTGCTCGGAACCAATGCCACCGACGTGATCACGCTCGGCACCGCCACCACCGGTATGGTGGTCGATCTGCTCGCCGGCGCCGATCAATTGACCCTGTCCGGGGCCGGCAACAACACCTTGACCGTGGCCAATGTCGAGACGGTGATCGGCGGCGCCTCCAGCGACGTGATCACCCTGTCTTCGGCGGCGACCGGCGCCTTGGTCGATCTCGGCGCCGGCAACGATCGGCTGATTCTGTCCGGGACCACCAGCAATAGCGTCACCCTCCGCAACGTCGAATCGGTGGTCGGCGGCGCCTCCGCCGACGCGGTCACCCTGGCCGATGCCACCACCGGCTTTGCCATCGACCTGGGCAGTGGCATCGACACCCTGACGCTGTCGAGCGCCGGCAACAACACGGTCACCGCCACCAATATCGAATCGCTGGTCGGCGGCTCGGCGACCGATGTCGTCACGCTGGGTGCCGGCGGCAATACCGTGACGGTGAGCGGGATCGAGCGGCTGACCGGCGGCTCGGGCAACGACAAGGTGGTGCTGGACGGCCTGGGCGCCACCATGACGGTGAGCAATGTCCAGACTCTGGTCGGCGGCGGCTCGACCGATGTGATCACGCTGGGGGCCGCGACCACCGGGATGGTGGTTGATCTCGACGCCGGCAGCGACCGCCTGACCCTGTCGAGTGCCGGCAACAACACGCTGACCGTGAGCAACCTCGCGACCCTGACCGGCGGCAGTCTGGGCGATGTCGTGACCCTGGCATCGGCGGCAACCGGCACCGTGGTCGATCTCGGCGCCGGCAACGATCAGCTGATCCTCGCCGGCACTTCGGCCAATACGGTGACGGTGCGCAATGTCGAGACGGTGATCGGCGGCGCCTCCAATGATTTCGTCACCCTGACCGAACCGGTCACCGGCCTGGTGATCGATCTGGGCGGCGGCAGCGATACCCTGGCCCTGTCCAGCGGCAACACCAACACGCTGACCGCGACCAATGTCGAGACTCTGATCGGCGGGGCGGCGAGCGATGCGGTGACCCTTGGCGGCACTGGCGGCACGGTCAGCGTAAGCGGCATCGAGCGCCTGACCGGCAGCGCCGGCAACGACACCGTGGTGATCGGCGGCGGTGGCGGCACCATGACGGTGAGCCGGATCGAGACCCTGATCGGCAGTGCCTCGGCCGACGTGATCACGCTTGACGGCGCAACCACCGGCATGGTGGTCGATCTCGGCGCGGGCAGCGACCGCCTCAACCTGTCCAGCCTCGGCAACAACACGCTGACCGTCAGCAATCTGGCGACCGTGACCGGCGGCAGCCTGAACGATGTCGTGACCCTGGGCGCCGCGGCAACCGGGACCGTGGTGGATCTCGGCGCCGGCACCGACCGGTTGATCCTGTCCGGCACGGGCAACAACACCCTGACCGTCGCCAATGTCGAGACCGTGACCGGCGGGGCCTCAACCGATCTGGTCACGCTCGCAGCACCGGTGACCGGCCTCCAGATCGATCTTGGCGCCGGCGCCGACCGCCTGACCCTGTCCGGCGCCGGCACCAACACGCTGACCGCGACCAATCTCGAAACCCTGATCGGCGGCGCTTCGGCCGACGCGGTCACGCTGGGCGCCGGCGGCAATACCATTGCCGTCAGCGGTATCGAAACCTTGATCGGCGGCTCCGGTCTCGACCGGGTCACTCTGGACGGCGCTGGCAGCACCATGACAGTCAGCGCGGTCGAAACCCTGCTTGGCGGCGGCTCGACCGATGTGATCACGCTGGGCGCCGCGACCACCGGCATGGTGGTCGATCTGGGCGCCGGCAGCGACCGCCTCAACCTGTCCAGCCTCGGCAACAACACGCTGACCGTCAGCAATCTGGCGACCGTGACCGGCGGCAGCCTGAACGATGTCGTGACCCTGGGCGCCGCGGCAACCGGGACCGTGGTCGATCTCGGCGCCGGCACCGACCGGTTGATCCTGTCCGGCACGGGCAACAACACCCTGACCGTCGCCAATGTCGAGACCGTGACCGGTGGGGCCTCGGCCGATCTGGTCACGCTCGCAGCACCGGTGACCGGCATTCAGATCGATCTCGGTGCCGGCGCCGACCGCCTGACCCTGTCCGGCGCGGGGAACAACACGCTGACCGCGAGCAATGTCGAGACCCTGATCGGCGGCGCCTCGACCGACGTCGTCACCTTGGGGAACTTCGTCAATACGGTGGCGGTGAGCGGCATCGAGACTCTGATCGGCGGCAGCTCGGCCGATCTCGTCACGCTCGGCGCTCCGGTCACCGGCATGGTGATCAATCTCGGCAATGGTGCCGACTCGTTGACTCTGTCCGGCGCATCGACTGTGTCCGGCAATGGCAACAACACGCTGACGGTGAGCAACGTCGAGACCCTGATCGGCGGCAGCGGCATCGACCGCGTCACGCTCGGCGAACTCAACAGCTCGCTGATCGTCGCCGGGGTCGAGACGCTGATCGGCAGTGCCCAGGGCGATGTCGTGACCCTGAGCGCGGCGGTCACCGGCATGACCATCGACCTCGCCGGCGGCAGCGACAAGCTGACCCTGTCGAGCGCCGGGGCCAACAGTCTGACCGCGAGCAATATCGAGACCATCCTCGGTGGCAGCGCGATCGATCTGGTCACCCTGGGCAACGCGGTCACCGGCGGCAAATTCGACCTCGGCGCCGGCAACGACCAGCTGACCCTGTCGGGTGCCGGCAACAATAGCCTTACCATTACCAATATCGAGACGCTGGTCGGCGGCAGCGGCATCGACGTGATCGCCCTCGACAACGCCAGCAACACTCTGCTGGTTTCCGGTGTCGAGACTCTGACCGGCGGTGGCGGCAACGATCTGGTGACTCTGAACGCCGCCTTGGCGGGGGGCAGCTACAATCTCGGCGGCGGCACCGACACGCTGATTCTGTCGGGCGCCGGCGCCAACACGCTGGTCGTGAGCGGCGTCGAGACTCTGATCGGCGGTGCCGGCGTCGACCGGGTGACGCTGGGCGACAGCAACAACACAGTCCTGGTCAGTGGCATCGAAACCCTGATCGGCGGCGGCGGCCACGACACGATCACGCTCGGCGCCGCAACCACCGGCATGGTGATCGATCTCAATGGCGGCATCGACCGTCTGACCCTGTCGGGCAGCGGCAGCAATCTGCTGACCGTATCCGACATCCAGACCCTGACCGGCGGTGCCGGGGCCGATACCGTGACCCTGGGCGAAGCGACCACCGGCCTGATCGCCGATCTCGGCGGCGGCTCGGACAGGCTGATCCTGTCGGGTGCCGGCAACAATCTGGTCACCGCGACCAATATCGAGACCCTGATCGGCGGGTCCCATACCGATACCGTCCGCCTTGGCGACGTCGCCGGCACGATCACGCTTTCAGGCATCGAGACCCTGATCGGCGGCTCGAAGAACGACACCGTGGTGCTCTCCACCGCAGCGTCGGGCATGACCATCGATCTGGGCGGCGGCACCGATTCGCTGACGCTGGGCAATTTCGCCAATACCCTGACGATCAGCAACATCGAGTCCCTGACCGCCGGCAACGGCAATGACACCGTCACCCTGGCAACCCGGATCAGTGGCGGGATCATCGACCTGGGCGGCGGTACCGACAAGCTGACATTGGGCAATTTCGATAACACCCTGACCGCGTTCAACGTCGAGAGTCTGATCGGCGGCTCGGGCGACGACAAGGTCACGCTCGGTACGGCGATCCACGGTTCGATCGATCTCGGCTGGGGCCGCGACACCCTGACCTTGTTCGCCGGTGCCTCCAACGATGTCACCGTGACCTGGACCCAGACCCTGGTCGGCGGCAATGCCGGCGACCACATCACGGTGCTGTCGCCCAATGCGATTACCATCGTCGCCGGCAGCGGCAACGACACCATCGAAGCCGGCTGGGGCCACGACGTCATAACCACCGGCGCCGGTCACGACACCATCGTCTACAATTCGGTGTTCGATTCGATCTCGGTGTTCAGCGACACCATCAAGGATTTCAGCACCGCCAACGACAAGCTCTACTTCGAGGATCTGTTGCACGGCCATTTCAGCCTGCAGACCAACGGCTATTTCGCCGGCGGTGGCAACTCTTCGGCGGTGTTCGACAACAATTCCAAGGTACTCTACGTCGATGTCGACGGCCACGGCGGCGCCGACATGCAAGTCACGCTGGCCGGCGTCTCCGGCGCCTCGCTGTCGGCGGATAACTTCGTCTGGAGTTAGGGTCTAGTCCTTGTAGGCGATCGCGGCGCTTGCCGGCCCGGCCAGCGGCAGGATTTCGCATCGGCTGAAGCCGGCCTCGCGACACCAACGGGCGAAATCGGCGCCGGTGTAATCGAAGGCGTTGCCAAACTCTATCAGCATATTCAATGACATAAGCAGGCCGAAGGCGTTCTGCCGGCGCTCGTCGTCGATAATCGTTTCGATGGCCACCAAGGCCCCGCCCGGCGGCAGCGCGCGATAGGCTTTGGCGATCAGCATCTTTTTGTTATCGAGATCCCAGTCGTGAAGGATCATGCCCATGGTGATCAGATCGGCGCTCGGGAATTCATCGGTGAAAAAATCGAGGGTCGCGACCTGCACGCGGTCGGCGAGGCCGCGCTCGGCGACGCGCCGGGCCGCGATCGGCGTCACCACCGGCAGGTCGCAGGAGCGGCACGCGATATGGCGATGGCGGCCGGCGACAAAGCACGACAGCTGGCCGGTGGCACCGCCGATATCGACCAGGGTGGCGTAGCGCGAGAAGTCGAATTTCTCCGCGAAAGCGGCGAAATTCGCCATCGAGGCGCCGGCCATGGCGTCGAGGAACTGCTCCAGCCGGGCCGGATCGGCGTAAAGCGCTTCGAAGAACGGTTTTCCGGTGTGCTTGATCTCATTCTGCGGCTGGCCGGTCGTCAGCGCCGGGGTCAGTTCCGCCCAGAACCGAAATAGCCGCGCATTGGCCATCTCGAGAATGCCGCCAATATAGCGCGGGCTGGCGCGGTCGAGGAACGCCGCGGTAGCCGGCGTATTGCGGTAACAGCCGGCGGCGCCGGTGCCGTCGCGGTCGAGCAGGCCCAACGCGACCAGCGCGTCGAGAAAATCATAGGTCGCGCGCGGGTGCAGGCCCAGCGCCGGCTCCAGCTCTGCGCCGGTCCGGGTCTTGCCACCCAATGCGGTAAAGACCCCCAATTCGACCGCGCTGAGCAACGTTTTCGACGCCCAGAAACCCATGCCGATTTCCATGATTCGGCTGGGCGAAACCTCGTCCTGCATGGCGGCCCCCCGGTTTGGCGATAAGCGGGTGAAGACAGACGGACATTTTCCCTCGCCCGCCCCGCTCCCGGCAGGCAGAGCGGGTTTTTCACTCACATGTTGGGGTAGTTCGGTCCGCCGCCGCCCTCGGGGACCACCCAATTGATGTTCTGGGTGGGATCCTTGATATCGCAGGTCTTGCAGTGGACGCAGTTGGAGGCGTTGATCTGCAGGTGCGGATTGCCGCCCTCGCCGTCGCGCACGATCTCGTAGACCCCGGCCGGGCAATAGCGCTGCTCCGGGGCATCGTAAAGCGCCAGATTGACCGAGACCGGGACCGCGGCGTCCTTCAGCGTCAGATGAGCCGGCTGATTTTCTTCATGCGCCACGCCGGAAAGCGCCAGCGACGACAAGCGGTCGAAGCTGACCACGCCGTCGGGCTTGGGATAGGCGATCGGCGCCGCCGCGCTGGCCGGTTTCAAGGTCTGGTGGTCGGCATGGCGGTGGTGCAGCGTCCAGGGCGCCCGGCCGCGGAACAGATAGGTGTCGACGGCCGAATAAGCCAAGGCCGGCAACAGACCGTATTGGAACGACGGGCGGACATTGCGGACCCGATACAACTCGTCCCAGAGCCAGCTGCCTTTGAGGCGCTCCGGGTACGATACGACCTCTGGCGCGCTGGTGCCCGCCTTCAGGTGGTCGAATACGGCCTCGGCTGCGACCATCCCCGATTTCATCACGGTGTGGGTGCCCTTGATCTTGGGCACGTTGAGGAACCCGGCGGCATCACCGATCAGCACGCCGCCTGGAAAGCTCAACTTGGGCAATGCCTGGAGCCCGCCCTCGGTCAGCACCCGGGCGCCATAGGCGGTCCGGCGGCCGCCTTCGAACAGCCGGCGAAACCGCGGATGGGTCTTGAAGCGCTGGAATTCCTCGAACGGCGACAGATGTGGGTTGCGGTAATCGAGCCCGACCACGAAGCCGACCGCGACCTGATTGGCCTCCATCTGGTAGAGAAAGGCGCCACCATAGGTGCCGAGATCCAGCGGCCAGCCGATGGTATGCACGACCTGACCCGGCTTGTGCTTGGCCGGTTCGACCTCCCAGAGCTCCTTGATGCCGATGCCGTAGCTCTGGGGGTCGCGGCCAGCCATCAGGTTGAATCGGGCAATCAGCGCTTTGGTCAGCGACCCGCGGCTGCCCTCGGCGAAAAATGTCTGGCGTGCGCGCAGTTCGACGCCGGGGGCGTAATTGGCGGTGCGTTCGCCATCCTTGCCGATACCCATGTCGCCGGTGGCGACACCACAGACCGCGCCGGCCTCATCATAAAGCACTTCGGCACCGGCAAACCCGGCATAGATTTCCACACCCGCCGCTTCGGCCTGCTGTCCCAGCCAGCGGCACAGATTGGCCAGGCTGATCACGTAGCAGCCGTGATTGTCCATCTGCGGCGGCGACGGCAGCGGAAAGGCGAATTCTCGGGTCAGGCACAGGAAGTGATGATCGGCAACCGGCGTCGTCACCGGCGCGCCCAGTCCGCGCCAGTCGGGCAGCAGCTCGTCGAGCCCGCGCGTCTCCAGAACCGCCCCGGAGAGGATATGGGCGCCGACCTCCGACCCCTTTTCGATCACGCAAACGCTGACCTCGTGCTCCTGGGCCACGGCAAGCTGCTTCAGCCGGATCGCGGCGGCGAGGCCGGCCGGCCCGGCACCGACGATCACGACATCGTACTCCATCACTTCCCGGTCCATGCGTCCGCTCCTCGCCCCTTTCCTGCCTGCCGTCGGGTCTTGCCGACGGGTCACGTCGCGGCTTGCTGCCCAAGGCGCGCCGGCTGGTATAGTATTGACCGAAATGCCCCGCGAGGCAAACCGGCGGCGGCCACGGAATATCGACATGATCGACGCCAGTGGGATCATTGCTGCCCTGCGCTGGCAGGTCGAGATCGGCGCCGACGAAGCGCTGTCCGACCTCCCGACCGATTGGACCCGGCCGGCCGCACGGCCGGAGCTGAGGCTTCCCCCCGGACCCGTAGCGCCACTGCGGCCGACGGCAGCGGCGGCGCCGTCGCCGGACGGCGGCGCACGTGTACGTGCCGCCGCCGCAAGCAGTCTGGCCGAGCTTGCCGAGTCGCTGCGCTGCTTCGAGGGGTGTACGCTAAAGCAGACCGCAATGAACCTGGTTTTTGCGGATGGAAATCCTAATTCTGCGGTCATGCTGGTCGGCGAAGCTCCTGGGGAGGACGAAGATCGCCAGGGCAAGCCGTTTGTCGGCGCCAGCGGACGTTTGCTCGACCGTATGCTCGCCTGTATCGGGCTTGACCGTACGTCGGTCTATATCAGCAATATCCTGCCCTGGCGCCCGCCCGGCAACCGCAGCCCGACCCAGGCCGAGATCGCCGCCTGCCTGCCCTTCATCGAACGCCACATCGAGCTGATCGACCCCCGGCTGCTGGTGTTTCTCGGGGGCACCGCCGCGAAGACTCTGCTTGGCCGTAGCGAGGGCATTACCCGGCTGCGCGGGCGATGGTTCGATTACCAGTCGCCCGGGCTGACCCGGCCGGTGCCGGCGCTGGCGACCTACCACCCCGCCTATCTGTTGCGCTCGCCGATCCAGAAGCGGGACGCCTGGCGGGATCTGCTGGTGCTACGCCGAAAAATTTCCTAATCGTGGCAACGCTGCACCAAGTTGCGGAATCGACTAATTTTTCTTGGAAAGAGATTAAAATTCATCGCCGGTTGCTTGCCTGAGCCGGCCGCCTGGGTTATTCGGGCCGGATGTTTGACATCTCAACCCCGCCAGACGTGCACCGCACGCGCCACTGCCGAAGCCCCGAAGCCCGCCGCCCCGCCCCAGCCACGATCGCCGTGGCGGTTGCGCTGGCGGTGGCGGTATCCTGGCCCTCCTGGGCGCATTCCGGTACCGTCCGGGTCGTTCCCGAGCGCCCCGACGCGCGCCCGGCGAGCGTCGAGCCGCCACCGGCGGCCGGAGTCGCGGCCCTCGCCCGATTTGCCGAGGCCCGGGCTCCCGATCTGCTGTCGTCGCTGCTGGGCAAGGCGCCACCGCCGGCCGGCCTGAACCAGCATTTCGGCATCGTCGGGCCCGACAAGACCGCCATCGGCGATGATACCGCCGACCAGCCATCGGTCTGGTTGAACCAGGCCGACGCCGCCCGCTATCGCCGGATCTTCGCCCTCCAGGATGACGGACAGTGGGACAAGGCCGATGCTGAAATCCGCTGGCTCCAGGATCGCCGCCTGATCGGCCAGGTACAGCGGCAGCGCTTCCTCCACCCCACCGGCTATCACACCAGCTATGATGAGCTGCGCGGCTGGCTGAAGCACTACGGCGACCAGGCCGGTGCCGGACGGCTCTACGCCCTGGCGCAGCGGCGCCAACCGGCCGGAGCACCGCCGCCGCCGAAACCGGCGGTGGTCGAGCGGCTGAGCGGCGAGCTCGAGGTCCACGCGCTATGGCGGGGCGTCAGTAGCGCCCATGGCCGGGTGCCGCGCGGTCGCACCGCGGTCGGCCGACGGCCGGACCTGGCGGCCTCCGAACCGAGCGATGACGACACCTTCGACCATTACCGTCAGCTGATCGCCGATGCCCGCTATGGTGACGGTGATGCCGAGTCCTCGGACGAGTTGGCCAAGATCGGCGGCACCGGCAGCCGTCACGCCAGCGCCCATTGGCAGGCCGGGCTCGCGGCCTGGAGGCAGGGCGCCGCGCAGCGTGCCGCGCAGCATTTCACCGCCATCGCCGCGGATCCAACCGCCTCGCCGTGGCGGCTGTCGGCGGCGGGCTATTGGGCCGGCCGGGCGTTCGACCGGATGGGCCGCAGCACCGAGGCGCGGCGCTGGTTCGCCCGCGCCGCCCGTTTCCCCCGGACCTTTTACGGGCTGATCGCCAGCCGCCGGCTGGGCAGCGATCCCGGCTTCGTCTGGCAGGTGCCGGCACTGACGCTGCGCCACATTGCGGCACTGGCCGCCCATCCGGCCGGCCGCCGGGCGATCGCACTGCTCCAGGTCGGGCAGAACGATCTGGCCGACCAGGAGCTGCAGCGCCTTCATCCCCATGGTGACCTCGTATTGACCGAGACGCTGGTGGCGATCGCCGATGGCGCCGGCCTGCCCGGCCTGGCGCTCCAACTCGGCAATGCGGTCCGCCCGCCGTCGGGCGGCACTTACGATGCCCTGCTCTATCCGCTGCCCCATTGGGCACCGGGCGACGGCTTCCAGGTCGACCGGGCGTTGCTGTTTGCAATGATGCGCCAGGAATCGCGCTTCGACCCTCAGAGCATCAGTTCCGCCGGGGCGACCGGCGTGATGCAGCTGATGCCCGAAACCGCGGCGGTGGTCGCCGACGGCCAGGCCTTTGAAAACCGCCGCGAGCGGGCGCAGCTGTTGGACCCCGAGGTCAACCTGTCGCTGGCCCAACGCTACCTGGTGCAGTTGCTCGGGACCGACCAGATCGGCAGCAACCTGTTCCACCTCGCCGCCGCCTACAACGCCGGGCCGGCCCGGCTGATGCGCTGGGTGCGCGACCAGCGAGGCACCGACGATCCGTTGCTGTTCATCGAGAGCATTCCCTATGCCGAGACCCGCGGACACGTCCAGAAGGTCTTGGCCAATTTCTGGATCTACCGGATGCGCCTGGGGCAGGGGACGGTTTCGCTCGATGCCGTTGCCCATGGCAGCTGGCCGGTCTACACCACGCTGGAAGGCGTGAACATGCAGGTGGCCGACGGTGCCGGGCAGGATTGACGAGACACGCCGGTTTTTGCCGGTACGGATTGCGGTGATGACGGTGTCGGACAGCCGCGGCGCCGCCAGCGACAGCTCCGGCGACACCTTGGTCGAGCGCCTGGCGGCCGCCGGCCACGTGTTGGCCGGCCGCACGATCGTGCGCGATGAGCAGGCGGTGATCGAGGCCCAGCTGCGGGCCTGGATCGCCGATCCCGCGATCGACGCCGTCCTCAGCACCGGCGGCACCGGCGTGACCGGCCGCGATATCACCCCCGAGGCTTTCCATGCGGTTTACGACAAGGAGATTCCGGGCTTCGGCGAGCTGTTCCGGATGATCAGCTACCAGACCGTCGGCACCTCGACGATGCAAAGCCGGGCCACCGGAGGCGTGGGCGGCGGCACCTATCTGTTCGCCCTGCCCGGCTCGCCCGGCGCCTGCCGCGACGCCTGGGATAACATCCTGAAATTCCAGCTCGACAGCCGCCACCGGCCGTGCAACCTGGTCGAGCTGATGCCGCGCCTGATGGAACACCTCAAGGCCCCCGCCGCCTCGTGACCGCGTCGCGCAGACCGCCGCCGCTGACCGCAGCCGGTTTGGAGGAGGCGGCGCTCAATTACCTCGGCCGCTACGCCAGCTCCGCCGCCAATCTGCGGCGGGTTCTGCTCGCGCGGATCAGGCGAGCCGCCGACCCCGAGGGCGAGCCCGGCCCAGGACCGGATGAGGTCGAGGCCCTGATCGGGCGCTTTCTGCGCGCCGGCCTGCTCGACGATACCGCCTTCGCCCTGACCAAGACCCGCAGCCTGCGCCGTCGTGGCGCCTCGGCCCAGGCGATCCGCGATCGTCTGCTCGGACAAGGTATCGATATCGAAACGATCAAGTCCAGCCTGAAGGAGAATGACGCTGAGCCGGGACCGGAGGCCGAGCGCGCCGCCGCCCTGGCGTTGTGCCGACGACGCCGGCTGGGCCCGTTTCGGAATGTTAACGATCGTGCCCGGCTGCGGGATAAGGACCTGGCCGCCTTGGCCCGCGCCGGGTTTCGTTTCGAAATTGCCGCCAGTGTGGTCGGTGCGGACGGGGACGCCACCGACGCCGACGAAGCCTGACCGGTCAGGGTGGCTGTAGCCGGGGCTTCACAAGGCGGCCAAATCGCTGGCGACGCGGGCGATCACGCTCTGCCAGTCGCCGGCCTGAAGCTGACGATAGAGTCTGAGGCTCGGGTACCATGGCGAATCTGAACGGTCGAGCAGCCAGCGCCAGTCGGGCGCCTGGGGCAGCAATACCCATACCGGCACACCCAAACCCCCGGCACAATGGGCCACCGCGGTGTCGACGCTGATCAGCAGATCGAGATCGGCCAGAATTGCCGCGGTATCGGCAAAATCGTTGATCTCGGGGTCGAGGTCGAGAATCTCGGCCGGGCCGCTCCAGTCGGCAATTTGTCCGGCCGGAGATCCTTTCTGGACCGAAACGAACTTGACGCCGGGCACTTGGAGCACCGGCGCCAGGTCCTTCAGCCGGATCGAGCGGTTGCGGTCATTGGCATGCTTGGGGTTGCCGGCCCAGACCAGCCCGACCCGCCGACCCCGCGGCACGCCCAGGCGCTCGGCCCAGCGGGCACGCCGCCCCGGATCCACCACCAGATAGGGCACCGGCGCCGGTACGGTGTCGAGCGTGGTGCCGAACACCCGCGGCAGGCTCATCAGAGGGATGTGGCAGTCGAAGCGGGGCAACGCCTCGCGCGGCGCCACCAGCGTAAGCTTGCCGCCCAGGGTCCCGATCAGCGGGTGCAGGGTCTCCTGGGCCTCCACCACCACCTGTCCGCCGGCTTCGACCACCTGCGGCAGGTAGCGCACGAAGTTGAGGGTGTCGCCCAGCCCCTGCTCGGCATGGACCAGCACGGTGCGTCCGTCGAGCCGGCCCCCGTCCCACACCGGCTCGGTGAAGCGCAGCCCGTTGGGGCAGATCTTCTTGATCCGCCAGCGCGCCTCGACCCGCTCGAAGCCGTGGGCGAGGTCGCCGCCGACCAGATCGAGGAAACCCTGGGTCCATTGCGCCTCGGGATAGCCGGGCTCGATCGCCAGCGCCTTCTCAACCGCGTGGCGGGCTTCGCCCAGGCGATGGGCGGAAACCAGGGCGGACGCCCGCAGATGCCAGGTCTCCGCCGAGCCAGGCTCCAGCCGCAGCGAGCGGTCGCACGCGGCCAGCGCCTCGTCGAGGCGATCGACCGCCTTCAGCACCATCGCCAGGACCCGCTGCAGCAAGGCCGAATCGGGCGATTTCGCCGCGGCCGGCTCGCACAGCGCCACCGCCTCGGCGTCGCGCTCGAGGTCGTGCAGCACCAGCCCGAGATTGGCGGTCGCCATCGCGTCGCCCGGCGTCACCGTCAGCGCCCGGCGCAGCACGGTTTCCGCATCGCCGAGCCGGCCGGAGTCCTTCAGCGCCAGCCCCAGATTGTTCCAGGCCCCGCCATGCCCGGGGCGCAAGTCCACCGCCCGGCGCAAGAGGCCGATCGCTTCGTCGGCCGCTCCACTGGTCTTCAGCGCATTGGCCAGATTGTAGAGGGCATCGACGTGCTCGGGCTGCAGCGCCACCGCCCGGCGATAGCAGCCAATCGCCTCGTCGAGCCGGTTCAGGCCGCGCAACACAACGCCGAGATTGGACCAGGCACCGGCGAGATCGGGATCGCAGTCGAGCGCCTTGCGGATCTGCCGCTCGGCGTCGTCGCGGCGTCCACCGGCGAGCGCCAGGAGGCCGAGATGGTGATAGGCCTCGGCGTGCCGGGGGTTGCGCTGGACGATCTTGCGGTAGGCGCGCTCGGCGTCTGCCCCCCGCCCCTTGACCTGCAGCGCCAGGGCGGCGGCAAAGGCGGGGTCCTGCCTGGGCGCCGGCGGATGGACCAGGCGTTCCAGCGCCGTGGCAACCCGCTCGATCACCTCCTCCCAATCGCCCGGCCGGGTCTGGCGAAACAGGCGCATGGTCGGATACCACGGCGTATCCTCGCGCTCGGTCAGCCAGCGCCAGTCGGGCGGGAACGGGATCATCACCCAGACCGGCCGGCCGATCGCGCCGGCCAGATGGGCAACCGAGGTGTCGACGGTAATCACCAGGTCGAGTTGGGCGACCGCCGCCGCGGTCTCGGCAAAATCGCCGAGTGCCGGCCCGAGATCGACCATCGCCAGGCTGCCCTTGGTCGCCGCCTGCAGGGTCGCCGGCCCCTTCTGCAGCGCATGGAAGGTCACGCCGGTGATCCGCCGGAACCGCTCGAAACGACGGAACGGAACCGAACGGTTGCGGTCGTTGGCATGGGTGACGCTGCCGCCCCAGACCAGCCCGACCTTGAACGAATCGCCCTTGGGCAGACGCTCGGCCCAGCGCCGGGCCGCGGCCGCGGGCGGCTGCAAATAGGGGATTTCCGCCGGGATGCGGCCAAGCCGGGTGTCGAATTGCGCCGGCAGGCTGAGCAGCGGCGCATGCAGATCGAACGGCGGCAGCGCCGTGCCCAGCGCCCGCAGCTCGGCGACGCCGGGAAGGCCGCGGCACAGTTCCAGCAAGGGCGGCTGGACCTCCAGCACGATCCGCGCGCCCCGCGCCGCCACCATCGGCACATAGCGGACGAATTGCAGGGTATCGCCCAGCCCCTGCTCGCCGTGGAGCAGGATGGTTCGGCCCTCGAGCGGTTCGCCCTGCCATTGGGGCTGGAGAAAATTGCGCGGCGGCGAGGGAAAATTGGGCATCTTCCAGCGCCACTCGGATTCCCGCCAGCCCTCCTCGAAACGCCCGGCCATCAGCAGCAGCACCGCAAAATTCCAGTGCAGCTCGGCGGTGTCCGGCTGCATCGCCAGGGCCGCGCGGGTATGGCCGATCGCCTCGTCGAACCGTCCGAGCGAGCGCAGCACCACGGTCAGGTTGCCCAGGGCATTGACATGGCCGGGCCGCAAGCCCAGGCAGCGCTTCAGGCAGTCATGGGCCTCGTCGAGCCGGCCGCAACGATAGAGCAGGGTGCCGAGATCATTATAGGCATCGACCAGGTCGGGCTGGTGCTCGATTGCCAGACGCAGGCACTCCTCGGCCTCGTCAAGCCGCCCCTGCAACTGCAGACACAGGCCGAGATTGTAGTGAACCGAGGCATTCTTCGGCATCCGCCGCGCCAGATGCTCGAAGCTGGCGATTGCTTCGGCGTGGCGTTTCTGCTTCTGGCACAGCATGCCGTATTCGGCATGGGCCGCCATCGAACCGGGGGCAACCGACAGGATTTTCTGGAACAGGCGGGTGGCGGTGTCACGGTCGTCGGCCGCCGCCGCGGCGCGTGCCGCGGCAAGGTCGGCTTCGGTGTGGCGTGCCTGCAGCCGGCGGACCGCGTCATGGCCGGGCCACAAGGCCTGCAAGCGCCGGATCACCACCGCGGCGCCGTCCTGGTCGCCATGGGCGGCCAAGGCCTCGGCTTCGACGAACAGCGATTCCAGGCTGCCACCGGCCGCGATCGGATGGAGGTCGGCGGCAACCTCCGCCACCGGCTGGCTCCAGTCGTCGCGCCGGTTCTGGCGGATCAGCCGCATGGTCGGGTACCACGGGCTGTCCGCGCGCAGCAGCAGCCAGCGCCAGTCCGGCGCGATCGGCAACAGGACCCAGACCGGCCGGCCCAGCGCCCCGGCGAGATGCGCCACCGCGGTGTCGCAGGTGACGATCAGGTCGAGTTCGGCCATGACTGCCGCGGTGTCGTCGAAGTCCTTGATCAGCGGGCCGAGGTCGATGATCGGCGCCTGGCCCATCTCGCGCGCCAGGTCGCCCCGGCGCTCGCCCAGCTGCAGGCTGTAGTAGGAAATCCCCGGCCCCAGCGGCAGTCCCTTAAACGCCGCCAGGGGTATAGAGCGGCGGTGATCGTTCTTGTGCCGCGGATTGCCGGCCCAGACCAGGCCGACCCGGAACTTGCCGTGGCTGCCGAACCGGGCCTGCCAGCGGGCCAGCCGGTCGGGCCGCGGCACCAGATAGGGCGTCTTGTCGGGCAGATTGTGCAGCCGGGTGCCCAGGATGCCGGCCAGCCCGATCAGCGCGGCGTGACAATCGAAGGGTGGCAGCGGCGCGCCGTGTTCGACCACCAGGTCGAGATTGGGCAGGCGGCGGCCGAGTTCGACCAAGGCGGTCGGCAGCTCCAGAATGATCCGGCCGGCACCGGCGCGTTCGATCAGCGGCAGATAGCGCAGGAACTGAATGGCATCGCCCAGGCCCTGCTCGGCATAGACCAGCAGGGTGCGGCCGGCCAGCGGCGTGCCATCCCACACCGGCTGGGTGAAGCCGCGCGGCGGCAGCCGGCCGCATTGCCAGCGCCACTCGTATTCCCGCCAGCCCTCGTGGAACCGGCCGGCCAGCAACAGGCCCATGCCCAGGCTGTTATGAATTTCGGCATTGTCGGGCTCGACCACCAGCCCCCTGCGATAGGCGGCGATGGCCTCATCGAGCCGGCCGAGGTCGCGCAGCGCATTGCCGCTGTTGTAGTGGGCGCCGACATGGGCCGGCTCACGCGCCAACACCCGCTGGTAGAGCGGCAGCGTCTGCTCCCAGCGACCGAGATCGTTGAGCAGATTGGCCAGGTTGAAGGTGGCGTTGACCGCCTCGGGCGCCAGTTCGATCGCCCGGCGATAGGCATGTTCCGACTCGGCATAGCGACCCTCCCGGCGCAATGCCACGCCGAGATTGCTCCAGCTGTCGGCGATCGCCGGCCCCTTCATCAGCCCGACCGTCAGCAGCCGGATCGCCGCCCGGGCATCGTCGCGCTGAAGCCGCAAACTGCCGAGCACCCGCAAGGCGGCCGCGGCCAGCCCGGGCTCCTGCAGCGCCGACCAGCACACCGCCTCGGCCGCCGCGGAGCGACCGGCGCCATGGAGCCTGACCACGGCCTGCTCCCAGGTCGCCGGCGCCGTCGGCGGCAGCTGACCGGCCAGGCGACACAGGTCGCCGCCCAGCCGCTGCATCACCTCGTCCCAATCGCCGGGCTGCTGCTGGCGATAAAGCCGGGCACTGGGATACCAGCCGAACTTGCCGTTGGCGCCGCTTTCGAGCTGCCAGCGCCAGTCGGCGGCATAGGCCAGCAGCACCCAGACCGGCCGGCCAAGCGCCCCGGCCAGATGGGCCGCTGCGGTATCGACGGTGACCAGCAGATCGAGCTCGGCCAGCACGGCCGCGGTGTCTTCGAAATCATCGATCTCCTGGGCGAGGTCGATCGCACCCGGCCCCAGCCGCGAGAGTTCTTTCCCGTTCTCCCCGAGTTGCAGGCCGAACCAGGTGACGCCTTCGATCTGCGGCAGCCAGCCGAGCAACTCGGGCGGCAGGGAGCGTTTGCGGTCGTCGCTATGGCGCGGATTGCCGGCCCAGACCACGCCGACTCTGAGGCCGGTCTGGGGCCCCAGGCGCTCGCGCCAGCGCGCGCGCCGGCTCGGATCCGGGGTCAGATAGGGCTGCGGCCGGAGTTCGGCGGCGGTCAGCCCCAAGAGCTTGGGCAGGCTGGGCAAAGCCGCCTGAAGATCGGCGCTGGGCAGCGCGCCGCCGGGCCCCGCGGCGGCGGCCACGCCGGGCAGACGCCGCAGCAGCGGCAACAGGCTGGGCGGGCCCAACAGCACCGCCCGGCCGCCCCGCTCGGCCAGCATCGGCAGAAAACGGGCAAACTGGACGGTGTCGCCGTAGCCCTGCTCGGTGAAGACCAGGACGGTGCGGCCCTGGAGCGGGCCGCCATCCCAGTCGGGCAGGGTGGCGGCGGCCGGCGGCTGATATTCCTTCAGCCGACGCCGCCACTCGTATTCGGCGAAACCCTCCGGGTATTTGCCCTGCCCCAGCAGCCCGAGCGCCAGGCAGCAATGATTGGCCGGGTCGTCGGGCGCCGCCGTGACCGCTGCGCGCCATTCCGCCACCGCCCCGTCGAGCTGCCGCCGATCGGCCAGGACCAGGCCCAGCTTGCGATGGGCGCCGGCGTCGCCCGGATCCCGCGCCAGCACCTTGCGATAGGCCGCGATCGCCTCGTCGAGTCTGCCCTGTTGGCGCAGCGCATCGCCCAAAGCCTTGAGCGCGTCGGGATGGTCGGAGTCGAGCGCCAGCGCCTGACGCAAGACCGATTCCGCCTGCGCCGGGTCACCGCTGCGGCCCAACGCCACCCCCAGATTGCACTGGGCGCCGATATGGTTGGGATCCAGCGCCGCCGCGCGCTCAAAACAGGCAATCGCGTCGTGGAACCGGCCGAGATCGCACAAGACGTTGCCCAGGCCGAACTGCGCCTCGACCAGGTCGGGCGCCAGTGCCAGCGCCTCGCGAAAACTGTTCGCCGCCTCGTCGAGCCGGCCGCAGCCGCGCAGGGCGATCGCCAGATTGCAGGGAAACTCGGCCTGGCGCGGCGCCAGCAATGTCGCCTGGCGCAGCATTTCCAGTCCGCGCGCGCGATCGCCGTCCTGCCAGCAGCGCAGGCCTTCCCGCTGCAACGTGACTGCGTCGCCGGGTGTCGCGACACCCGGATTGGTCGTGATCGCCGCGGTCGTCGCCGTCACCGCATTCTGCGGTCGCTGCACGAGGTCTTGCACGTCTGTGTTGCCATTCGCCAACAGGGGGCCAAAGCTTCCGTCGCCGCCACCGCGATGTCAAGCCGTCCCGGTGTCAGCCGTCCCGGCTGTCTGGGGCCGTTCCAGTGTCGGACCGTCCCGGCATCGAGCCGCCTTGATCTCAGGCCAGGCCGTGGCCATCACGCGATGGCTGCCGGGCGCCGGTTCCCGGGCGGGGCCCTGGCTGGGGTCCGGGCGATCTGTTAAACTCGTCGCCATGGCTCGTCGTTCAAAATCTCCGACCATCGCCCATCCCGACCAGTTCGATCTGCTCGAATTCCCCGAGCCGACCGCGGTGCTGCTGACCTATTCCGGGCGCACGGTCGATCTTGAGCGGCCCGATTTCAGCCGGTTCGAGATCGACGACATCGCCCGGCCGCTGGCCTACCAGTGTCGCTTCGTCGGCAATACCCGCGCCTTCTACAGCGTCGCCCAGCACTGCGTTCTGGCCAGTCATCTGGCGCCGCCGGGTTTTGCCTATGACGCTCTGATGCATGACGGCGAGGAGGCCTTCACCGGCGACTGGCCGACGCCGTGGAAGGTCAAGATCGGCCGCGAGGCGATCAAGCAGGCGATCGAGCCGATCAAGCGGGCCTTGGCCGAACGCTTCGGCTTCCGCCACCCGGAACCCCATGCGGTCAAGCTGGCCGATCAGCGGGCGCTGGCGACCGAACTGCGGGATCTCTGCGCGCCCCATCGGGTGAATTGGCAGGACCTGCCGCCGGCCGCCGCCCTGCCGATCATGCCCCTGGCGCCCGATCAGGCGATGGCCGCGTTCCTGGAACGCTACCGCGAGCTGCGCGGCCCCTGAGCGCGGGCTCAGCCGGGTTCGCCGCCGGCTCCGCCCCCCTCCTCGCCAAGCCGCGCCATGCCTTCGCGAAACGCCTGGTCGAACCAGGCTTCGAGATCGGGGTTGAGGCCGCGGCAGCCGGCCACGACCTGCCGGGCCCAGTTGAAGTAGTCCAGACGCCGCGCCACGCTCCAGCCTTCGGGCGGACTGAGGGCGACCGCGCGCAGGTTGCTGGTCTTGTCGGCGATCTTGATCAGACGCGCCCGCGCACTCTTGTGCGGCGCCGTAGTGACCTGGCGGTGTTTGCGTTCGGATTTCGCCAGGGTCTTGTCGTCGGTCACTTCGAGCACCAGGGCCGCGACCTCGGCGCCGAATTCCTGCTCCAGCTCCGCCGCGGTGGTCGCGGTGTCTTCGACCGTGTCGTGGAGCAGACCGGCGATCACCAGAACTGGGTCACGGCCACCGCTGGCACGCGCCAGCAAACCCGCGACCTCGGCCAGATGGTTGAGATAGGGTTCGGCGCGCAGCCCTTTGCGCCGCTGGTCGATGTGCTTTTGCGCTGCGAACTCGAAGGCAAGGGTCAGGGCCAGGAGCGAATCATTCATAAGACTGTCTCGGAAGCGTCACGGAATACTGAGTGGGAGAGCCGGCTTGGTCTCTGAGGGGATTGGGGACGATAGCGCCGCTGCCGCGGCAGACCAAGGCCGAACACCAAACGCTCCGGCGCCCGCTGAACTTCGGCGGTGGGCGGTCTTGTCGTGACCACCCATATCAGGTAGCTGAGATCGGGCAGATGGCAACGGAGGATGCGACGATGCGACGGACGCGGGGGCAGGGTGGCGCCCTGCCGGGATCGTTCGCAGCAGCGCTGGTGGCAGTGGGCCTGCTGACGGTTTCCCCCGCCGGGGCAGCCAATCGTGGCTCGGCCGATATCCAATGGGCGCAGCAGGCCTTGAAGGAGCGCGGCTTCGAGATCGGCCGGCCGAATGGCGAACTCGACGCCAAAACTAAGGCCGCGCTGTCGGCGTTCCAGAAATCGGTCGGCCTGCGGGCGACCGGGGCACTGGATCCGGCGACCATCGCCAGACTGCTGGAGGGCCGGCCGGCGGCCCCGACCATGGGACAACTGACCGCGCCCAAACCGGGCCAGACCGCCGCGGGCGGAGGTACCACGGCGCGGCCGGGGGTGCCGGCACCGCAAGCGGCGGTGCGCGGTTCGGTTGCGACCGCAGGCGGCGCCTCGGGAGCGTCGGCGCTGGGATCGGTAGTCCGGCCGGGCGGCGGCGCACCGATCGGGCCGGTCCTGCAGGCGGTACCGCGCGGCGAGGTCGCGGCGGCGCCCTCGGGGGCGCCGGCGTCGAGCGCTCAGTCGGGCAGCGGGGTCGATGCCGGCGAGCCGTTTGCCCTGGTCATGCCGCGCTGGGGCCAATCGGCGCTGTTCGGGGTGATCGGTGCCACCCTGATGGCCTTCGGCGCGCTGTGGTGGCGCAGCGGTCGCCGCGCCAAACCGCCGCGTACCGTCGCCGTCCGGCTTGAGCCGCGCCTGGGGTCGGACCCCGACGACGGGCGCACCGCGCTGCGGGCGCCGCGCCTCCGCTAAGCGGCGACGCTAAGCGGCGACTTGGGTCCGGACGGGAGATCTGTCATGATACCCGCCAGCGGGCGTCAGGAGTTGGCGGGCGGATGGTGAGCGGCGGGCGATTCGGCAGCACCCGGCACGACGGTACGCGACGATCGCGCTCGACGGCGGTCACTGCGATCCTTGTCATAGTTGCGCTGCTCTCGGCGATGGCGCGCAACGCGACGCTGCCTTGTTGGGTGCCTCCGCCGGTCGTCGCAGCCGAGAACGCGCCAGAACGCGCCGCCGGGATCGCTTTCGGCGAGGACGGCGACGCTGCAACCCCGCAACTCCCGTTCAAATCGGACAGCCAGGTCTCCGTCGCGGCACCGGAGCCGCTGCCGCCTCGCCTGGGACGGCCGATCCAGGTCGAAACCGTCCGGATCCTGCCGCCACCCCCCCTGCCGTCGGCGACCACGCCACCGACGGTCGCAGCCGCACCCCACTGCACCGCCCGCCACGGTGAAAGCGTCTGCGATCCGGCGGCGTTGATCTACCCGGTCGCGGCCGGCTGGCATTCCGGCCGCAGCCCGACCGGCCCGCCCCGGCTGCAAATCTCGCCGCGTCCGGCCTAGCCCCCGGAACGCCGGCCGGCGCCCGCAGCCAACCGCTCGGCAGGCTGCGCGCGCCTTCCGCCTCAGACCAATGAAGACTGACGACCGCGCTTTTTGCCCGCGCCGGCTTTTTGCCGCGCCGCGCTTTGCCGCCGTCCGCACAGATCGATCGACGCCGCCGCCGGTGTGGTGATGGCTGCCGACCTGGAGTTGCCGCCGTGGAAAATCTTTTGAACATGGAGAGCTTTTGGGGTTTCGCCCTGTTCGGAGCGAGCCTGTTGATCGGGCCTCCGCTCTACCGTGCCTATCGCCGCGAGCCGATCCCGGCCTTGTTGCGCAACGATCTGGTCGCGGAGCTGCTGCTGCTCGCCTACTTCATAGTGATCGTGACCAGCGCGATCGCCGCAATCGCCGGATTGTTGTGATCGGCCGGAGATCATCCGGAATCCAGCCCCACCCCGCCGCCGAACCCGCCGTCGGGAGATCCGACGGCGCCTGGAGAAATTTGACCATGTTCACGGTCACCACCTACCCTATCGCCATCGTGATTCTCGGCACCGGTCTGGCCGGGCTTGGCCTGCGCCGCTGGCGACGCGGCGAGCCGCCCGATCTGTTCGCGGTGGACGTTCTCTATTTTCTCTGCCTCTATGCGCTGGCCGTGTGCCTCGCCTTTGGCGCTTCCCAGTTCTACCGGTAACCGGGGGTTCCCCCGCATCACGCTTGACGGAGTAGTCCCATGGGCTTCAGCATCTGGCACATGATTGTGGTTCTGTTGGTGGTCCTGATCGTCTTCGGCGCCGGTAAACTGCCTGAGATCATGGGCGATTTTGCCAAGGGCATCAAAGCTTTCAAGACCGGCCTGAAGGATGACGGCGTTACCGGCCTGCCGGGGCAGGCAGCACAGGCGCCCGACCGTGCCGCCAAACCCTGACGCGGTCGGGCGAAGCGGGTGACAATGCGATGACGCCGACCATGCTCAACCAGATCATCGTCGAAGTGTTGTTCGTCGGCGTCTTCGTCGCTTTCATCGTCGAGGCGGCGACCCCCGATATCATCGCGCTTGCCACCGCCTCGATCCTGCTGGTGACGGGCATCCTCACCACCAACGAGGTGATTGGTGCGTTCAGCAATGCCGGGGTGGTCACCGTCGCCTCGATGTTTATCCTGAGTGCCGCGCTGGAGCGCACCGGCTCGATCGAGGTGGTGGCGGACGCGGCAACCCGGCTGATCGGCAAGACGCCCTACCTGGCCTTCGTCGGGCTGACCGTGGTCGCGGTGTTCATCTCCGCCTTCATCAACAACACGCCGGTGGTGGTGATCTTGACCCCGGTCGCGATCCGACTGTGCCAGCATCTGCGCATCGCGCCGTCCAAGCTGCTGATGCCGCTGTCGTTTGCCGCGATCATGGGGGGTACCTGCACGCTGATCGGCACCTCGACCAATCTCCTGGTCGACGGGGTGGCCCAGCGCCTGGGCCAGGCGCCGTTCGGGCTGTTCGAGATCACCGGTTTCGGCGCGATCATGGCCTTGATCGGCGTCGTCTATCTGGTGGTGATCGGCTATCGCCTTCTACCCGAGCGGGAGACCCTGGGCGGGCTGTTGTCGGACCAGCCGGTACGCCAGTTCCTGACCGAGATGGTGGTGCCGGCGAAATCCTCGCTGATCGGCTTCTCGCTCGAGGAGGCCAAGCTGAAGCGGATTTCCGGTGCACGGGTGATCGATGTGATCCGCCACGAGGAGAGCTGTCGCCATAACCTCGACGGGCTGCGGCTGGAGGCCGGCGACCGCCTGTTGATCAAGACCGCCGCCGAGACCCTGATGGATTTGCGCCAGCGGGGCGGCATCGCGTTCGAGCCGCGCGGCGAATTACAGGAGGTGGCAACCCGGTCGACCCTGGTGGTCGAAGGCATCATCGGGCCGCGGTCCAGTTTCGTCGACCACCGCCTGGCCCAGTTCAACCTGCGCCGACGCTATGGCGTCTACATCATCGCCGTGCACCGCCAGGGCGTCAATCTGCGCGACAAATTCGAAGGCGTGCGCCTGGAGGTCGGCGATACGGTCATGCTCGAAGGCCCGCCCGAAGGCGTGCGCAAGCTGATCGAAGCCAATGATCTGGTCAATCTGACCGAACCGCAATACCGGCCGATGCGCCGGGGCAAGGCCTGGATCGCGGTTGCCGCGGTGCTCGCCGTGGTGGCCCTGTCGGCCGGCGACGTGATGCCGATCGCCGGGCTGGCCCTGGTCGCCGCGGTCGGCGTCATCATCGCCGGCTGTCTCAGCCGCGACGATGCCTATCAGGCGATCGAGTGGCGCATCCTGTTCATGATCATCGGCATGCTGACCCTCGGCATCGCCCTGGAAAAGACCGGTGCGGTCCAGAGTATCGCCAGCCTGCTGACCGCCCACGCCAGCCGCTGGGGTCCACAGGTCATGCTGTCGCTGACCTATCTGTTGGCCTCGACGATCACCGAGATGGTCAGCAACAACGCGGTCGGTATCCTGCTGACGCCGATTGCGATCGGGGTCGCCACCCAGCTCGGCCTGGATCCTCGACCGTTCATCGTCGCGGTGATGTTCGGCGCCTCGGCCAGCTTCGCAACCCCGGTCGGCTATCAGACCAATACCTTCGTCTATGGTGCCGGCGGCTACAAATACAG
Source organism: Azospirillum sp. (assembly GCA_016124535.1). Taxonomy (GTDB): domain Bacteria; phylum Pseudomonadota; class Alphaproteobacteria; order Azospirillales; family Azospirillaceae; genus RI-112. Next base: position 315,024 of record WGNK01000003.1, on the reverse strand, counting down.
CGATTTCGTGAAGGTCGGCCTGCCGCTCAACATCCTGTTCTGGATCGCGGCGAGTTTCCTGATACCGCTGTTCTGGCCGCTGCGGCCGGTATGATCGGCCGCCTGCCCTGACCGGGGTTACCGCAGGCCGATGAATCGGAAGGTCGCAGCGGGGGTGCTGCCGGCTTCGACGACGGCCTCGGCGCAGCGGGTGATTTTTGTCGCCGCCGCCTGGACGGCGGCAAAGGCGGGCAGACCGACGCGCAGGCGGGAAAGCTCGGACGAGCGGAGCGGATAGGCTCCGATCCCGCTGTCGCTGCCGTCTGCCGACTGGCAGGAATGGAGTGAGGAATAGAGCACCAGTCGGGGTACCGGATTTCCCGCCGCAATAATCGCCGGATCAAGAATCACGTGGATCGGATAGGTAGTTAAGACCTGGTCGGCATTTATCCGATAGGGACGTCCGGTGACCGAAGCGATCGACCAGTATCGGGTGAATTGGCCATCGCCCCGATTGCGGTCGGCAAAGCCGAAAGTGGCAACCGCAAACGACGGCAGGCGCCGCTCGGTGGGGCAATTGGCCTCGGCGAGGGAAGGCAACTCTCTGATCGCTCCGGCCTGCTGATCGACCGCCACGGCACGGTCGCCGCAGCAGGCGCCGGGCTCGACGGTGTCGCAATAGGCAACCGACCGGACCCGGAGTTGCCCGAGGGTCGGGGTCGGATCGGCGTGAAACAGACCGGGGTCGTACGGCCATTCCGGCCGCAGACGGCCGGCGAGGATGCTTGGCGAAAGTTCGTCCCGGCGAAGCGTGGCGGGTTGCCAGCCCGGACCGAAATCAAGCGTGATCAGCCCGTCCTGGTCGGGCCGGATGATACAGCTCTGCGCCTGGGCATCGCGTCCCCTGAGGCAGCCCTCGACGCTCGGGTAAGTTCGGTCACGGATGCGGCTGTGCCAGAGTGGCGGGATCGGCAGCTTCAGGCTGATGCACGGCACCGGCAGCGGTGGGATCGAACCGGACACGATTGCCGCGAGCTTCGGCGCAAGCCGGGAGCGGCAGCGCAAATCCACCTCGCTGCCGGGCTGAGCATCGGGAAACATCGGGACGGCGAGGCCTCCGTTCAGCAGGGTCTCGACCCTGACCGAGGACAACCGCGTTACCCGATCGGGATAGAATTCGCCCGGCCACCCCGCCGCAAGCGGAACCGAGAGATCGACCACCAATTCCTCGGGACGGATTACCCGAATTCCGGTGAAGGCAATCAGCGGCGGCGCATCGGCGATCCGCAGCCGATAGGGCGGCGGTGTTCGACAGTCGATCCGGTAACTTGCCCCGGGCTCGGCAAGGCGGTGCCACCGGCCCTGGCAGCGTCCTTCTTCGATCGTGACGGCGTCGATGATCTCGGTCGCGCCCAGCGACGGCGGAAGATCGACGGTCAGCGCCCACTGGGCTGCCGCCGCCGGCCGGACCGCAATGACCCGGACCGGCAGGTCGAGCGCGAGGAGGCCAAGGGCTCCGATTGCCATGGCGCGCCAGAGGGTCGACCGACCCGCCGGCAAGGTATCGAGACGTGAGGTCCCGCCCTTGCGGAGTCTGACCGAAATAGCCCGGCGATCGCGATCCCGGCAGTCGCCCGACGTTCTCGCTCGCACTGTGGCGTAGTTGGTCATGGCCTTCTAAAGTTGTATCGGATCGATCGCTCGGGGTCGTTTTGACAATTCTGGCGCCCTATCAAGCCAATTTCTCGGCAGCTCAGGGCAAGAACTGTTCCGGTATCCAATAGAAAATCGCGCCACCAACCACTTTGGCATAGCTGTAAGTATCATCACTGCCCAGAGGCCGGATCTCGACATTGCCTCCGACCGCGGGCACGCCCCGGCCCTTGTCCGACAACCGGCAGGTTTCGCTATCGGCAGGCCTAAGCTGGAGGATCGGTTCGACGGTCCCCCGCTGCAGCACATCGACGACACGGGACGAAGCATTGATCCAACGCCGGAGATGGTCGATCTCACAATCGGGAACGCCGTTCTCGTCGAGCAAATCGTCGAGGCTGAAGCTCATCAGCGGACTGCGCTCGCGCACCGGCAAACCACCGAAGCGGGCAACAAATTGGCCGATCTCTTGGTGTGAATCGGCATAGGGCAAATTTACCATCCTTTCGACGGTCCGGGTCAAATTGACCCCTAGCGCCCGACGCGGGGACAGCCCTCCAATGCCAGTATTGCTCAGCTCCGATAACATGATCCGCCATGCTTCCATCTGTTCGAAGGTCAACATAACGTCGGTGACCACGTTTTCAGATTTCCGGACATAGAGCCGATCGGTCTCCTGTGGCGGCGAGTCCCGGCAGTCTTCAACGGCATCGGAGCAGGGCATGTGTTCCAGCATCGACCAGAACAGCGCCGGCACGCCGCGCACCGTTCGTCGCAGGCTGCGGATGATGTCGGACAGGGGTTGCCCCCCGCGCAGCTCGGTCGCCACGCGATTGACCAGGTCGGGGCGGACGACCGCGGCAACCTGATCGGAAACTCTGCTCAACAGATCATCAGACGACCCTGGGCGAGGTCCATCCGCATAATGTTGCGGGAAAAAGGTTTGTTCATTGGATATTATCGTGGCATAAAGCTTAATTAAAATGTATCTTGCTTGATTTTCGAATAATTTGTAATCGCGATCATGGCGACTATCCCGGTTTTCACTTGCCCCACCAGAGAAATATTTGAAAGTCTGGATAAAGAACAGGCCAGGAAGCGGGCGGGAATTGCCGTCCCAGCCCCGCGCCCGGATCCGGTCGACCAGCTTACCGACCGTCATCGCCGGCATCCGGCGGTTGTCACGACTGGGCGGGTTATACCCAACCTCGCCGATGACGAACATCAGCTTGGTATTTTCCGGACAGCCGGCCATGTCGGCCATCCCCTGATCGATGCCATCGAAGAAGTTTTCGGCCGCCGTCCCGGTGCTGTTGCCGGGGGTGCCCGTTCTATGGCTCGCCAGTTTGCGGAGGGCCGCTTGGAAGGCGGCATGCTGTTCGGCCGTGCCGAGGCAATCCCGGTTTGAGAGCGAGAGCCCTCCGCCAGGCCCCCCGGCACCGTCGCGATAAATCCGGAAGCCGAAGCGAAACGCAGCGTCTCGCGCCCTGAATCGAGAGGTAATTTGTTGGACGATGCCCGGCCGGCCGCCGCGGCCACTCAGCGCCTCGGCCAAACCCGCCATGTTCCCCGTGCCGTCCATCACGAAGACCACATCGATCTGATTCGGCTTCCAGCCGCGCCTGACCGCCGCGGAACCACCGCTGTCGCGCTGGGGCGGGTCAGTGGGGGATGTGCCGGCCGGGATGGCCGCCACCTCGTAAAGGTCGCCGAGGTCTTGCAGAATTGGCAAGCGATCGCCGGTCAGGAACCAGGATCGTCCGCCGGACAGCGGCAGGCAGCCGCGGCCGGTCCTGGCGTCATCAACACTGCGGTAGGTACAAACCGGCTGCCTTTCCTCCAGTTGTTCTCTCGGCCGCAAGCCGAAAGCGGTGTTCCAGCGAATGATTCGATCGGCCGCGTCGACCCATCCGGGCAAATTGCCGTTGCGATCGTCGAGCACAAAATCCTTCGACAGCAGAATCCGGTTCTCTCGTTCGGCATAAATGTACTGGATCGCGGGGCCTCGCAGGCCCGGACAACTGCCGGACGGACAGTTTCTCGCAACGGCATTTGGATAGGCGGTTAGCGGCGGCTCGCCCGGGGTCATCGCCGCCGGCGGAATGATTGCCTTGCGGACCATACCCGTGTCGGGATCGCGCAACGGTCGCAGCCGGCACAGCAGGTTTTGACCGGCGACCCAGCCCAGGACGGTCGTCGGATTGGCCTGGTTTGTTACCTCTACCCAATGCGTCGCGCGCGCCTGGCCGGTGACGAATAATGGCTCGGCGAAGCGCAGGCGCGCGGCGACCGGAGAGATCTGGTCGGGACGGACATGGACTTCGGCGTTGTCCTCGACGACGACCACCGGATGGCGCAGGCTGCCGCTGTGGATATCGATCACCGAGTCCAGATCGAACTTGTGGCAGAGATTGGCGTCGTCGTCGGAGAACCGCACCACCGGCACCGGCTGGGCAAAGGCGGCGGTACCGCCTGCCCCTAAGCTGCCGAGGATGATCACCATGGCCACAGCAATCGGGCTCACCAGTCGGCTGTTATAGCCAATCCCGGAGAGGATCGGAGGTCGCCCCGCGGCAGCTTTTCCGGCATATCGGGTAATCATTTCAGCAGGTCCGTTGGTCCGGCATATTTTGACATCCTCAGATGAACAAGCCACATGAGTATTACTGCAGAGACCAGGTAAATCATGGTGCAGACTGCGAGAAATTCTTGCCACGAGAGCAGGGGCAGAATCACCGTGTCGGTAATTCCCAAGGTATTGCGTCCCAGCGCCGCCACGTCGCTGGCGGCAAACACCAGGTTGGAACCGGCCTTGACGGCTTCCTGGGCCAGCCCGAAAGAAAACCCGCCGACCATGCAAGTCAGGGCAAGCTGGACCATCAGCATGAATCGGATATCGCCGGGGGTCAGGCCATAGGCGACCAAGGTTCCATAGTTCGCCTTGCGATGATCGATCACCAATGCCATGGTATTGGTCATCAGATAGAGGGCAAACAAGATCGCCGCAACCAGGATCGGTCGGCTCAGGTAATCGACGACGCGGCTCAAATACTGGACCTTGTTCAACGCCGATTCATAGGTAGGATCGAGCCAGAACAACGGGCCGCTGGAATCTTTCAGCTTGGTCAGCGCGAAAGCGACGTCGTGGACTTTGCGCCGATCGGGGACATAGACCACCGCACTGCGGAAACCGCTGAAGGCCGCATCGAACCAGCCGTTAACCGGAATGTCGCGCCTGGCGGTCAGGGGGTTCCTGGGGCATACCTTATTCCTGCCGTGCTGCAAATCTTCGATGCGCAGTCGAGCGCACGGCACCCCGATCCAACCGCCCGAGGTCGCCTGCTGCGGGGTCTCGAGGTCGACCGGATCCGGTACGGCGGTCTCGGTCCGACTGATTTGAACCGGCTGATTGAGCGTAGTCCGATCCACGCAGAGGTCGACCCAACGGGCCGGCAGCGACCGGGCGAATTGCAGGGCCGAGCCATCGGACACCCCGGCGGCTTTGCCAAGACAGCCGGCGATGGCATCGATCAGCGCCGGGATCAGCGGCGCATCTGCCGGGTGGTTCGCGAACAGGCGGATACTTTCGATGCGGGCCGCCTTCCCGACGTCGATACGGTCAGGTTCGAAGACAAGGCTGGGCAAGTGCCACGCGGCGGTCGCCGCCTGAAGTGTCTCCAACGGAAACAGGAAGGCCAATTGCAAAGGTGATGGAATATTATCAACCCATAATACCTCGACCGGGACAACAGATCGACCATAGTTGAAAAACATCCACAGTACCTTCAGGTCTGCGGCCCGTTCCGGCAAAGTTGGCCGCGCGATTTCAGTCGGAACATTTTCGAGTACTGCCTTTCGATAAGCGCGGTAATCGAAGTTCTGCCAGGCATGCCGACTGAGGACGATGCGCTGCGGGAACTTTTCGCCGCTGATTTCCTTGCCCTGGCTCTGGTGCGCCCATTGCCAGAGCGGGTCGTCGCGATAGACCGCCCAACCCTGGAACCGGAAGCCCTGGCCGCTGGCGGCGTTGAGCACGGCTTGGGTGAAATGTTCGCGGTCGCCGCGGGCTGCCAGCACGGGATCGGAAACCAGCGCGAACCGCCCCCCTTCCTCCATCAGTTCATAGGGAAACAGCCGCAGACCGGTCAGCGGCGGCGAGAGCGACACGGCCTCGCCGGCCGCTGCCGCTTCGCCGGCGAAGGCACCGATAATGTCACGATCGATGCCCCTGGCGCGGGCGATATCGGAGCGGATCGCGACCGGAAAGCCGAAGGGGGCGACTTTGCCGAGCAGACTGTCGGCATGCTTTTCCAACAGGCCTTCCTGAAGGCTTACCGCGGCCATAACCAGTGCCGTAATGAAGCCAACCAGCAAGGTTAGCCAAATAAAATCTCGGTTGGCTGGCGCCTTGAACAAATAAGATCGCCAGTATTCTTTCCACGCGATCCACACTATCGAACGCTGTTCCATCAATAACCTCTCCGAGTCCGGTGGTCAGGCGGGGGTTGAGGCTGCCACGTCCTGCCAGATAAACGGCTTTTCTTGGCCGGGATGGTTGACTTGCAGAGCCCAGGGGGCGCCGTAGGTTGCCGGATCATCGCGATGGTGGGTTACCCAAACGAAGGCGCGCTGGCCGGGTTTCGCGTCCAGCCAATCGACGACCCGCTGCATAACTTCGGCGCGAGTCTCGAAATCCAGGCTGCCGGTCGGCTCGTCGGCGAACAGGACCGCCGGCTCACGCGCCATGGCTTTGGCCAGGGCGAATCGCTGACGCTGGCCTCCGGAGAGGGTTCTGGGAAAGCGGCAGCGCATTTCCTTCATGGATTCCCGCTGGGGGACCAGGACGGTCTCGAGCGTCTGCTCGACGCGCGTGGTCGCACTGCGCAGGTCAAGGCCGGCATGGAGCAAGGGATAGAGCAAGTTTTCCTCGACCGTCAGATAGGGCAGCAGCGCGCTCTCCTGGAACGCAAAACTGAAACATTCATTGCGGGCGCCATGCCAGGCCCGCGCGTCGGCTCCGCTGGCAATGGTGCCGTTCCAGATAATTGCTTTGGGCCGCCCCGGCAGTTTCCAGTTAATCGCCCCGGCCGACTGCCGTTTCATGGCCGCGAGGACATAAAGAAGGGTGCTCTTGCCGCAGCCGGTACGGCCAATTATCGGCAAACGCCAATTGAGGGCGGTGAAATCAATTTCCAACTCGGGGAAATTCCAGGTTGTCTCGCCGTCCCAGGAGATTTCAACCCCTCTCAGTATTGCATAGAAATTTGAGCTATTGGAAACGGCAATCATCGACTTATTGTCCTTCCAGAGATATCTATCCTTCCTCTTGGCCAAGTTTTTAGGGCATAAAGCGTTGCGGTATCCAGTAGAAGATGGCATTGTCAACCGCTTTTGCATAGCTATAGGTGTCATCACTACCCAATGGTCGCGGTGACAGGTCACCCAGCGTGGCCGGCACGTGTCTTCCCTTCTCGGTGAGGGCGCACCCCCGCGCGTCGGGTTCGGTAAATTGGATGATCGGTTCGAATGTTCCCCGCTGAAGCACATCGAGGACCCGCGACGAGGTATTGAGCCAGCGCTGGACATGGTCGATCTCGCAATCGGTCACGCGGTGTTCGTCGAGCAACTCGTCAAGGGCATAGCTCATCAAAGGGCTGTGTTCCCGAACCGGCAGGCCACCGACCCGGCGAACAAATTGCTGCATCTCTTCTCGGGTGTCGGCGTAGGGAATATTCACCGCGCGTTCGACGCTGCGGGTCAGTGCGGTGCCCAAAGCCCTGCGCAACTGAAGCCCACCGAGATTGGAATTTCTGAGGTCCGACAACATGATGCGCCAGATCTCCATCTGCTCGCTGGTCAATCGGAGCTCAGTCACGACATCATCGGATTTCTTGACATAGAGGCTGTTCACGCCTTCGACCCGCTGGGTATGGCATTGCTCATCCAATTGCGGGCAGAGTCGCTGTTGAAGCATCGACCAGAACAGAATCGGTACATCCCGGTTGCCTCGCTGTAAATCTCGGATTGCTTCGACCAGGGATTGCCCGCCGCGCAAGTCGATCTCAACCCGATTGACCAGATCGGGCCGGGAAAACGCGGCGACGCGATCGCTGATCCGGTTGAGTGTGCCTTCATCCAAAGGGCCGGCCGGCAAGGCAGTGAACTGTTTTTGCGCGAATGAAGGATCGCTCTGCATTTCCGTCGTGTAGAGGCGCGACAGCATTTCCCTGGTTTCGGATGCGAACGATTCGTAAGCCCGATTGTAATCATGCTTTTGGCGCGGCCCGTCCTGGGGCACCGAGGGATCCGGCGGCATTTCGATGACGAAGATGCCGGGGATCGGACCAGCCTTCTTGCTGCCGCTGCCACCCCCGGCACTCCCGACCAGGTTGCGGATCGCCGCCACCAGCTGCCCGAGCTCGATCGGTTGGAAGCCGCGCTGCTTCTGTTTGACCGGATCATAGCCGGCATCACCGATCACAAACATCAGCTTGGTGTTGTCCGGGCAGCCGGCCATGTCGATCAGGCCCTGGTAGATGCCGCCGTACAGGTTTTCCGCGTAGTCCTCGAGGACGTGATTGGGATTTCTGATCCCATGGGCGGTCACCCGCGAAAACGCGGTATAAAACTCGCCATGCTGGGTTTCCGTGCCGATGCAATCCTTATTCGACAGAGGAAAAGCTTCGCCAAGGAGATCATTGTAGGACGGCGAAATCGCATCACGATAGATGCGAAAGCCGAAACGGAACGAGACCCCCTGGGCTGCTTTCTCCTTGAGCCGCGAAGTAATCTGCTCGACGATGCCGGGCCGGCCGCTGGCCCCTTTGAGCGTCTCGATCATGCCGGACATGCTCTCGGTCCCGTCGACGACGAAGAACACGTCGATTTGGTTCTGCGTCCGACCGGCGCCGGAAATTGCGATGCGGTTGGCGTCGAGAAGAACCACATTGTCGACGCCGGTCGCATTGACCGCGACCTTGTAATACTCGCCTTGCTCTTCCAGGATCGGCAGACGCGTGCTCGACAGGAACCATGAGTGGCCGCCGATCATCGGCCGGCAATCGCGGTTGACCCGAGCGTCATCAACCGTCCGGTAGGCGCAAACCGGCTTGGTCCCGTCCAATAACTCGCTGGGCCGCAGTCCGAACGCGGTATTCCAGCGGATGATCTTGTCCGTGGCGTCGACCCATCCGGTCAGCGCCGTGGTCCGGACGTCGAGCACGAAATCCTTGGACAACAGGGCACGGCCATTGCGTTCGGCGAAAACATACTGGATGTCGAAGCGCTGGAGCGTCGGGCAATCGCCGGCGCCGCAGGCCTGCTCGCTCGAACTCCGATGGGCGATCACCGGCTGGACGGTGCCAACCGCTCCTTCGGTCTTGATCACCGCTTTGCGGTCCAGCCCGGTGACGGGATCGCGCAACGGCCGCTGCCGGCACAGCAGATCCCGCCCCGCCATCCAGCCCAAAGGCGCACTGCCCTGGGCCAGGGCAGCAACCTGAACCCAGGCCCCCCGCCCAGTTTGGCCGATCACGAACAGCGGTCTGGAGAACGCCAGCCGTTCGGTCACCGCCACCGTCGCGTCGGCTTGAGCGCGGACTTCGGCATCCTTCTCAACCACCGAGACCAGGTGGCGGATTTTCCCGGAGTGGATGTCGGTAACCGTCGCGAAGTCGAACTGGCTGCAGAGATTGGCTTCGTTGTTCGAGTAAGGAACCTGTGACAACTCCGCTGAAACCGCCGGATGGGTGAGGACCATGGCCAGGACGAGGCCGAGGCCGCCGCCGGTCGGCAGACCGAGGGCCGAACGGATGAGCACGCGAACACCGGACATGATCGCCCCCTATTGGCTCATTTCACTGAGCAATTTCGACAGATAGACGGTTTCGGCGCTCGTATCGGTGCCCAGTTTGTGGCAGGTCAGAGAGGGCGACGGAGCGCCCGACTCTTTCCGGCCAATATTTTCCCAGGGCGCGCAGTCTCCAATGGTGACAATATCCAGGCGCTTTTCGTCATATAGCCAGGTCTTGACGAGCGGCACACGATCGAGCTGATCGCCGGATGAATCGACGATATAAAGCAGTCGGTCGAACTTTACCTCCATCAGATCGAGCGTATTCATCTCGCGGAGAGTGTCCCCGCGTGGTTTATTAAAATTTATTGTTGCGATTTCCTCTTTTGCTTCCTTCAGAAGGTTCGGAGAGTAGACGTATTCTCCTAGAAATTTTGGTTTTGGCTGTCCCAGCTCCGAGAATACCAATAGGGTAACCGCCTTAGCCTCATTGTCCGGGTGATCAGCGGCGTGCAACTGGTCAATCCACTTCCGCAAGGCGTCGACGACGGCTTGCTTTCGATTTCTGTCTTTCAGGCCTTCGGCCGGCGACAGGGCAACCACCCTCCGCTTCCGGTTCGGATTCGGGACAGACTCGAAACCGAAGCGGATCCGAGGCTCGTTGAACTGCCCCGGCGGGCGGCTTCCCGCTGTGCAACGTGTCAACGGCATGGCCAAATAGGACAGCCGTGCCCACAACGGCGGTTTGAACTTGGCGTCGGCGTAGACGCGCTCGGTTTGGCCGGGCTCCGGCGGCAGATAGGCCCGGCGCCCGCCCGCAACGTCTTTGCTACAGGCTTCATCTTCGAACAGACGGATGTCGGCTCCCGCAGCAGGCAATCCGGCGACGGCCGGAAGCTGCAACACCAAATCCGGTCGGGCCTTGTCCCAATCCAGCGCCGGATGGGCGCCGATCTGGACGATCTGTTCGAATTTCTCCAACCCGGCTCCACCGTTCCTCGGCGCAATCGTGATTTTCAGATGGGTCGGTCGTTTCTTGGCGGCGGCGCAATCAGCCTCCCCCAGACTCGGCAAGACTCCATTTCTTGGGGTCACCGTCTTTGCGCAGCAGTCGCCCGCCTGGCCGTCACGACAATAAGCGACACCGGCGATCTCCACGGGCAAAGAAAAGCCGTGGGCGGGAGGCACCTGATCGGGGTACCAGGGCCAGACCGGCGCCAGGGTGGCCGCCACGGCATCGCCCAACCCGGTCAACGGCAGGTCCGGCCAACCGTTGCCAAAAGCCAGTTTCGGGGCGCTGCCGGGCCGGAAGACGCACCAAACCTTTCCGGCATCACGCTCGATCGCCTCGCCGCCATTGAGGCACTGATGGGCATCAACGCCATCAAGCCAGGCTTTTGGCATCGTGGCCCTGGCAACCTGACAGTCGGAGGGGGCGGCATCTAAGACTGGCTTGCGCAGGAGATCGCTAAATGTCGGCTTAATTTTGCCATTACAGACATCCGGGAGATCTCTATTATCGATTTGAGCCGCTTTGATGATAAATCCTCGGTCAAGCACGCTATCGAGTTTAGCCTTTAGCTGCTTTCTGTCTTCTCCGTGTCTTTCGTATGTGATCGCAACATCCACCAGTCCCGGCTTGACAGTCCAGTCCACCCCGCCGATCGGTGCGGTCATTCGGGTGCCGATCAGGAGCGTCCCGGCGTCGGCGAGTTCGCACAGACCGACATAAAATCCCTTGATTGGCGTAGTCCTGAATGATCCGCATCCGCCATCGCTCCTCGCCAGGACCGGCGACAGATCGCTCGCGTTGGGATCGGCCTGACCGGGCAAGGCGGTCAGATCGACGGTGATGATCGTTCGAGTGTTGTTCGGATCCGCCAGGGGAAAGTCTGCCGGCCTCAACAGGCCATTGACAATCGTCGTTCGGTCAGGATTCGACTGACCAGGGGTAGGGGGTTTAGTGGGGATAGCGCCCGCGGCAGCCTGCGCAGGTTCCGCTGGCGGGGCCGCGACCGGTGGTGCCCAGACAAATTTCCCGCTGGAACCATCAAAACTGATTTCAACTTTCGTCGTCCAACCCGTCAGAAAATGCGCCAATTGTTTGCTCAGGGCGATACTGAGAATTTTCCCATAGGTAAGTGTTTCATAAATGTTTTTTGACTCTGGTGGCATATTCAATTCACTCAACGAGAGCATTTCCTGATCATGGAATTTTCGCGATGCCGCATCCAGATTTGTGATGAATTTCTCGATTTGCTTCAGGCTGTTATTTGTCGTCGGGATTGGCTTAAGGATGAATGACAGATAGTCGGACGGCCGATTGGTAACATCGAAATCTTTTGCACAAGCAAAGGCATATTTGACATAATCATCTCCGGACTTATACAAAATTAGTGGAACGCGCAGTTCCCCTGCAGTACTTTTGAAATGGCCAAAGACAACCGCGAGCACCCGCAGCTCATTAAGCATAGTTTTGTCTTTTTCTTCTATCGTAGTTCCCCAATATTGTCTCCTGATGCTCCATTTATGTCTGGCATGCAGCACTATTGAGAATCCTTGTGTATCCCAATGTTCAGGATGGCTGACAAGATTCTTTCCATCCCAACATCGTGATTCCGGATTCTCAATCTGCGCTTCGAACATCTGATCATCTTTGTGGATTTTTAACCTTTTTATTGGTGCCGGCGCGGCTGCTGCTTCCCGGCTTCCGGTAGATTGCGCGCCGCTCCCTCCACGCTTTCGTTCTGGTAGTGGCGAGGCAGCGCCGCCGCCAGGGTTCTGTATCGACCCTCGACCAGCCCCCGATTCCGCGGCGGCCGTCAAAGGCGACATTACGACGCCTAATGTCGCAATAGCGGCGATCACCGAAGCAAGGATCGGCTTGGACATCGTCATCTCTGCTGACTCCGGGATTGAGTTTCGGCGGAACTGTTCATTTCCTTGACCAGACGGAAGCCGACATCCCGATAGAGCAGGTCGGCGGGCCGGCACATTTTCGGACTATCACTTTGGCCGTATCTGAAAGTGAGCGTGGATTGCCCCAGCGTCTCGAATTTCGGCATTTCGCTATCGGGTAAGTTGCATGGCTGGCGAGACCATTCCCGAACGCCGGCCCGGAAGGTCGCCAGCATCCCGACGTCGCTGCGATGTTGCGGGTCGGTTGATGCGACAATGATCGCGGCCAGCCACTGCATTGCCGAAGGCAAACGCAATACGCCACCTTTTTCACGGCCGTTGAGCCAGTCGGCGTAATTCTGGCTATACTGGTGGCTCATCATATTTGCCAACGGTTCCGGCATTTTCTCCGTCTCATCATTGAGAACCGGATTGTCCTCCTGCTGCCATACCGCCTTGTCCGCCGTTGCTCCCCCGGTCCTGGCGAATTCAGACAGATCCACTCTGCGGATCTCGCGCCGGGCGATGCAAAACGGCTTATCGACTTCCAGCGTGTTGGCGACGCCGAATGCCTGGAAGAGCGGCTGCGCCCAGTCGTCCTTAGGCACCTGATAAACGCCCTCGCGGACCAGGAAAAGGCCGCCGGGCACATTGGTATCGGCACAGTCGGGAGTCGGCAGGCGCTCGCGCACCGTAACGATGACCACGGTCTCGGCGCCGGGGGCGGAGCCACCGGTGGGTACGAGCCCGACGGGGATGCGCAAATCGTTGATCGGAGTCGGCCCCGCACGATACCGTATTGAGCGGCCATCCCGCGCTTCGATGGCGGTGCCCGCTTCGGGCGGTCTCAATATCGCCAGATGCAGCTTGCTCGGGATCAGTTCGGACAATTGCGGCGTATCATCGCTGATGACTTCGATCTCCCGAGCCTCGTTCGGCTCGAGCAGAACGCTCCGCGGCTCAAGCCGAATGCCGGGGTCGATCACGACCGACAGCGTCGCCGGCTGGCTGCGTAATGCCCCACTCTCCAGAACATACTGCAGCGAGAACGCTGCGATCTCCCCGCGCGGCGGCGTCACCCGCACCACCGTCCCGGCTACGCCCGCGGTTTCAACGGCACCGGCAACGATCTTCACCTGCAGCGGCAAGCCCGGCGGATAGACATCATTGTCGGCTACGTTGATCTCGCCGCTGGTGCCATAGCGGACCTGCAGCTGATCATCGCGCGCCCGCAGAGGTGGCAGTGGCGGGATCACCACGGTGACCTGGGCGCTGCCATAAAGTTCGCCGCTCTGGGCGTCGACAATGCTGTATTGAAAGCTATCCCGCGCCACGTCTTCACGCGCCGGCACGTAGGTGACACTGCGCCCATCCGCGGCAACCGTTGCCTGACCATCGCCGGGCGGTGACTTGATGGTAATCCGCACCGGCGGTCGAGCGGGTATCTGATCGTTGTCGAGGACATTGATCACGTACTGGGGACCACGGGCCAAATCAGGACTATCGTCTACCGCCAATATATAGGGATGAAGGGCTATCGAGACGGTGGTCTCGTTTGATCTGTAATCTGCATCCTTGATTCGATATTTCAGGCTATCTTGCCCATAAGCATTTTCATTGGAACGGTAGACGATGTTATTGCCGATTATCTGGGCGGTGCCCTGACTTGGCGGCTGAACCATCTCGATTGCGACATTACTGCGAGCCCGCGAAATGACGTCGTTTGCGAGCACGTTGATCTCGATGCTGCCGCCGGCCCGCCCCTCGGCCCGGTCCGGGACGGCGCTCGTCCTGGGCGGGGGGAGGAAGATTTCGAGTGGCCGCCCTTCGGTCGGCTGACCGGATGCGGCGACTGTGAGCAACGGGAGGGCGGCGAGCATCGCGAGCAAGGCCACGGTGAATGTGGCCAGGCTGGTCTGGGCGCCCTGGCCGCGAGTGGCAGGGATCGCTGGGCCCAGGCCTGCCCTCCGCCTTCCCCGACGGTCCACCGCGATTCCGCTCATGTGCAACGTCCCCCCGGACGCTCCCGGTCGGCGCCGAAATCCGTCAAGCCACGGGGCCGACTCGCCGGCTGCGTTGACCGCCCCCGTCGCCGACCGGCACGTCTCGGCCCAGAGTGGTCGCCCACGGTCATTTCCCGACATCCCCATTCACCCCCATTCACCCCTCGGATTCCGCCTGGATCGGCACCGGGCCGCGATCAACCGTCATCGCCCGGCCACCGGTGGCCAGCGATTCGTCTGATGCTTTAGGCTCTCCCCCGCCGGACAGGTGACAGACCATGACCTTTGAGCAGAACCGGGCTTCAGGCAACGGCAAATTTCGCCCCTTGCGACCGACCAAACCCGCGGCGTCGTCCCGCAGCTTGGGGGCGACCCGAGCCGCCCGATCGGCGAAAGCCGCGCACCGTGGGCAGGCAGGCGCCTTGACCGACTCAAATTGACACCGAGCACACTGCGGATTTCATTCTTGAATTCTTGGCATAACTTGAGTGCTATCATTTACGTGCCACCACTATCAAAATTAAAATTCCATTCTCTGATCAATTGATAGTTCTGATCAGTATTTTATCTACTACGTCTGTAACATGTACTGCATAATTCCGATATTTTATTTTAATGCGTCGTCGAATTAGCGCGATATTGCCCCAACAATCCGTGCTGTCGTGAAATATTGGGGATTTTACGCCAGGTCATTTGGCGAATAGGCATCGCATAATCATCCTAAAGTTGTTTTGTGACCCGCGGCGGCGAGCCCGACGACGATAAGCTATTAAGGAGATGGTTTTGTTGTATGTCACACATGAAAATACTATAACTCCGGAGTATGGTGTCGTCACGCGTTAAACTGGTCAGCCTGGACACGGATTTGCGACGTGGCATGGTCGGATGAGGTCGCTCGTTCTATCCCCGGAGGGTTTGAGAGTGAATGACGTCGGTGCAGCCGTACTGCCATTGGGAGTAGATTGATGGCCGATGAGCCCAGGCAGAGTACCGGTCCGATAAGTTTCGTAATCGCTCAGGCTGCAGATCGCGCCGCCCTTCATGAAGGAAGTGCGCTGCGCGAAGCACTTCGTCGGCATGGCGGGGCATCCTTGGCCGAGCTGTTCGTGATGCCACAGGTGACCAGGGACAGCAGCGGGCGCAACATCTACACCTGGGGCGATGCCGCACTTCCCGGTGTCCGGACCATCAAACAGTGTCCACCGGATATACGATCCCGAGTGGAAGCGACTCTGCGCGACCGACTGGCTCAGCTTGCGCCCCATCTCAATGACCCCATCGACGGACCGCTGTTCCGATCTGCCCTCTATCTCGCGGGGCAGGAATCGCTCCAGGAATCGAATGGCGAGGCGCGTCTGGCCGCCTGGGGCATGCTGCCGACCGATGCCAGCGGGAGCGAGGCGCTGAGGACCGCGCATTTCCAGGACACGCTGGGCCCCTATTGGCCGTTTCCGGTACCGCTGATCGATGAGGCGCAGCATCGTCCGGCGCTCGCGACCCAGACCGACCTGCCGGTGCTGCCGGTGGTACCGCTGGCTCCGGAACCCCGACCCTGGCTGGCGCCCGCCGTCGTGGTCGCCGTCCTCGGCATACTTGCTGCCACTCTGCTGATCCCTGGGGTCTTGCGCTTCGGTTATGGCCCGGTCAGTTCGGCAAGCTTGCGCGATCCGCAAACCCTGCGGAGCTACAACGAGTCGCTTCGTCAGCAAATTGAGGAAGCCGAACGGCTGCTCGCAACCCCCGATGCGCTCTGCCCCGCCCCCCAGGGCGGCGCGCGCCTGCCCCAGGGCGGCACCACCCTGCCGCAAGGTGGCGCCAGCCCGCCTCCGGGCGGCACCGGCGTGGTGCCGGGCGGCGGCGGAGTACCCCAGGGCAGCGGCGCCAATCCCGCGGCGTCCGGGCTCGACGCCACCGTTCCACCAAACCCTTCGGCCATCCCGCTGGCGCCGCAGCACCCGGGGCAGACCGGTGAAGGCGCGAGCGCAACGCTGGCGGATCTTCTCGAAAAAGCGACGGTTCTCGTTCTCACCCCCGACGGGGTGGGCAGCGGCTTCTTTGTCGCACCCGACACCATCCTGACGAACAGCCACGTCGTCGGCAGTCATGACAGGGTCGCCGTCATCAACAAGACACTTGGCCGGTTGGTTGCCGGAGCCGTGAAGTCCCGGACCTCGGTCGGAGCCGAACCCGGTGGCACCGATTTCGCCCTGGTCGCCTTGACCGAGCCGGCGTCGGGGCAGGCGGTGTTGCCGTTCGCCGCTTCGGTGAAACGGCTCCAGTCGGTTGCGGCGTCGGGATACCCGTTCATCGTCCTGGAGAACGACGACCATTTCCGCCGCTTGCGTGAAGGCGACCGGAGCGCCATCCCCGAGGTGGCGGCCACCCAGGGTGCGGTCATGGTGGTGCAGAACCAGGACAGCGGTAAGCCGGTCATCCTGCATCAGGCGATGACCTCGCCGGGCAATAGCGGGGGGCCCCTGGTCGATCTTTGCGGCAGGGCCGTCGGCATCAACACCTACGTGCGATTCGGCGGTGCGGAGGAGACCGGGGCGCGGGTGAACGTTGCCTTGGGCGTGCCGGCGATCGTCGGCTTCCTCGGGCAGACCGGGCTCGCGGTCGAGCCGGTTCAGGAAGCTTGCCTGGTCGGCCAGCCGAGCGAGCGGGCAAGCACGCCGTCGGCGGCGCCTCACGCGGCCGGGGTGCCGCCCGCTCAACCCCCGGCCACCCCTGGACAGCCTGCGCCATCGTCCGCGCCGCCTTCGCCGGCGCCATCACCGGCACCGCCGTCCCCGGCCGCCCCGCCGCCGGCCGCCCCGCCGCCGGCCGATGCCGGCACGCCGCCCGGCGCTGCTCCGCCACAGGGCAGCAGCGCGCCCCTGGAGTCCAAACCAGGATCCGCCGACGCGGACCGGCCAACGCCGTCCGGTGCGGCGACGGATTCGCCGGCCGGCCCTGCAAGATAAATATATCCTCGTAATAGTTTGACGAGAGAAAGATTTAGCCGATGGAATCAGTTCTTGTTACAACAATAAAAGTCGCTGATTATAATATCAGGAGCCTGAATGGTCAGCCGGTTATCCAGGGACATGGGCAGATTGTGAAGGACCTAAAGCGAAATCTGTCCGATCGCCACGCTGCTTTTTTTTCAGAGCCTAATCTGAATACCTCATCGGGCGTGATCGACTGGTACGCCATGGGCGATCGCATGCCGACAGCGCTCAGTCAATTGGCCCCGGAAGGCCGACATCGCGCCGAAAACAATCTTCTTGCCCTGGTCGCCGATATCGAAGCCCATGCCGCGGCACTGGCGCGAAGCCCCAATGAAGACCGCAAGATTCTGGCCTCCCTGCTGCAATATGCGCTCGATATCCCGGACCGGAACCTGGTGTACGTGCTGGATGACCAGCCGATCCTGGTCGGCTGGGGCATGACCGCCAGCGGGCCGGCATCAAGCCGACAGATTCTGCGCGAACTGGTCAACGAGGTCCGCGAGGACCGACGGCGCGCCCAGGCGGCGGCGAAGGAGGCCGAGGAGCGCAACGCCGGCCCCCCCCCGATCGGCGAACCAAACACCGAGCAACCCACCGCACCGATCGCCCCGGCGGCACCTGAGGAAACAGCTGAAGAGCAGGGGGTCGAGCAGGCGCCAATCCGCGAGGACGTCGCCTGGGCGGAGCAAGCCTCCGATAGTGTGGCCGTTTCCGAGCGAACCCGGCAGCAATGGCGCTTCGTCGACAACACGACCGGCGGCACCGCGGTTGCGGAAACCCCGGCCGGAGCCGTGCTTCTGGCCGATGCGCGCAGTCCCGGTTCGGTCTGGCTGGCCGGCGGTCTGTGGTTGGCGGCCGGCCTTCTGGGGATTTTCATCGCCTGGCAGCTGCTCGCCGCGTGCGGGATTGGCTCGGCGTCGTGGCCCACTTGGCTTTCCTACTGCACCGCGCCGGAGGTATCCGGCCCCGCGACCTTGGCGCCGTCGGAGGAGACGGATCTGTTGAATGAGCGGTTGCGCGGCCTGGGCGAACGGCTTCGCGCCGGTCGCAATGCCTGCGTCGCAACGCCGGCGGCCGCGGTTGAGACGGACCAGACCCGGTCCGAGGATGTCGAAAATCGGGTCCTGGAACGCGGCGGCACCATCGGGGCCGTCAACATCACCCTGGCGTGGGAAAGCAATGCCGATCTCGATCTGCACATCCGCTGCCCATCCGGTAATTCCATCAACTATACCGCCAAATCGGCGTGCGGCGCGCGGCTCGATGTCGATGCCAACGCCTCGATCAACATCCAGCCGCACCCGGTCGAAAACATCTTCTGGCCCGAAGGCGCCATGGCCGAAGGGACCTATGACATCAAAGTCAACAAATATGCCGGTCGGGATGATCGCGGCCGGCCAACCCGCTTTGTCGTTGAAATTCGCCGGCAGGGAGAATTGTACCGCCGCTATGAGCGCACTGCCATCGCAGATGGCGAAATGATCTCGATCGACCAACTTCAAATCCCGTTGTCCGACGCGGAACGACCCAATTGACGTAACGCATCGCCCCCATCACTCCTTTAAGAGCGGATGCCCATGCTAAAGTCGCTTGTCACGTTCCAGCGAAACGTCGCCCTGGTGCCCAATAGTGGCATTCAGTTCATGGATATCGGCCTGCCCGACCAGAAGATCGCCGGCACGACCCGCCATTTTGCCGTGGAGCCGGAGGAATCCAAAGGGGGAAGCGGCGTCGAGGCCTATCGTCTCATCCCCCTGGAGATCAATCGGGAATCCGGTCTGCTGGTCGATAGCCTGAATGAGGATCAGACCTTCGACCCGATGGACCCCCGGGTCCTGACGATCAACGGCAGGAAGGCCGTTGAAATGTTCCTCGGCCGCTGGGTCCCGGTGCCCTTCCTCAAGAGCCGGGGACTGGATGGTCGCGGGGTGGCAAGTTACGAGGAAGGACCGATCAATTGGGCCCGGATGTGTGTCATTGAGCTGGGCCAGCCCGACGATCGCGGAAACCGATACCGGATCGTCTTTGCCTTCGATACCGCGATTGAGCCGCGCAATCCGAGCAGGCAATATCTCGCCCCCAGTCAGGAAGACACCGCCAGTGAAGGCCAGTTTCATCTGGTGTCGGAACACCGCGAGAACAGTTGGTTCCTGAAATTACCCTGGGTTAAGGAGTGGCTTGACGAATTGCTGACCGGGTCGCTCAAGCGTCGCCAGACCGCCCAGCACTGTGAGCAATGGGCGCGATACCTGACGCTTCTCGGCCTGGTCACCGCGGCCGAGGCGATTCCCTCGATTCGCTTCAATGATGTGCTCTCCCAGAATGCGACCTACACCGCCATCCCGGTGGATCTGGTCCTCGACCTCGGCAATAACCGGACTTGCGGCATCCTGATTGAGGAAATGCAGACCGATTACCTCAGCCTGGATGCCTCCTATCCCCTTGAACTGCGCGATCTCGGGAAACCGGAATTCGTCTATGATGAACCGTTTCAGAGCCGGATCGAGTTCGTGCGCACCGAATTCGGCAATCAGGCGCTGGCCCGGCGGGCCGGACGATCCAATGCCTTCCGCTGGCCGAGCGTGGTGCGGATCGGTCCGGAAGCGGTGCGGCTGAACGGAGAATCGGCCGGCAGCGAGGGCATGACCGGGTTGTCCGGAGCCAAACGCTATCTGTGGGACGGTCGCGCCAACCGCCAGCCTTGGCGTTTCAACGGCATCGCCGACGACCAGGAAACCCGCGACCCGCCGGTCGCCGGGCGGATCCTGACCTTTCTGACCGAAAGGGGCGACGTGGTCAGCCTGTCCAAGGGCCAGGACAATGCGCCGGCGTTTCGGCCGCTGTTTTCGCGCTCCAGTCTCTACACCTTTTTCCTGACCGAAATCCTGGCCCAGGCCATGGTCCAGATCAATGCGCCGGCCACCCGCAACCGTCGCAAGGATCCCGACGCGCCGAGACACCTCCGAAGGATCATTCTGACCATCCCGACGGCAACCCCGCTGATCGAACGGGAGGTCATGCGCAAACGCGCCTTGGGCGCCGTCAATCTGGTCTGGGAATTGATGAACTGGCCGATCGACCCGGAGGAGTGTCGCCGCCAACGCTTGCCGATACCGCCGAAGATCGAGATTTCCTGGGACGAAGCGACCAGTACCCAGATGGTCTACCTATATTCGGCGATTACACAACGGATTCGTGAAGGCGCCGATGAGTTCTTCAATCTGCTCGGTCGGCAGCGGGGCGGAGTGCCCTCGATCAGGATCGCCAGCCTGGATATCGGCGGCGGCACCACGGATCTGATGATCGTGACCTATTCGACCGGCATCGGCCAGGCCATGAATACCCGGCAGGAATTCCGGGAAGGCTTTCGGATCGCCGGCGACGATATCGTCGAAGCCATCGTCGCCCACCATGTGCTCGGACCGATCCGGGAGCATATGCGCAATTGCGGCGTCGAATTTCCCGAAGCGCTGATCAACAACCTGTTCAGCGGTGACCTGGCCAACCAGCCCGAATCCTTTCGCTCGAACCGCCGGCTGCTGGTCAACCACATCCTGGTCCTGGCCGCTTACAACCTGCTCAGTGCTTGCGAGGCCGCCAGCCAAAGGGGCACAACGGTGGTGGATCCGTTGCCTTTGCAGGCGATCTTGCCGGCACCGGAGCATTCGCTCCACCGCGCCGTCCGATTCCTCGAGGATGCCGCGGCAAAGGATGGCGCGGTCGATTTCCGGCTCGCCGACATCAAGCTGCCCTGTGACTTCGCGGCGATTGCCAATACGGTCCGGCTGGTCATCGGCGCCATCATCGCCGATCTTTGCGAAGTGGTTCACGTCTACGACTGCGACGTGCTGCTGCTGACCGGCAGGCCATCGCGTTTGCCGATCATCCAGGAGATGGTTCTGTCGCGTCTGCCGGTCCCGGTTCACCGGATCATTCCGATGCACCGCTTCAAGGTCGGCAACTGGTACCCGTTCCGCGACCGCTCCGGGCAGATCGGCGATCCCAAGACGACGGTCGCGGTCGGCGCGCTGCTCTGCTCTTTGGCCAGCGAGCGGCGCATTACCGGTATTTCGATGTCGAGCGAGGGCCTCGCCCATCGAAGTACCGCCCGCTATATCGGACTGGTCGAAAACACTGGCCGGATCAAGACCCATAATGTTCTGATCGATACCGAGGCGGCGAGCCGACGTGGTACCGACAGCATTGAAGCTTCCTTGTTGATGGATCAGCCGGTTCTGCTCGGCTATCGGCAATTGCCGCTGCAACGCTGGCAGGCAACCCCACTATACTTCCTGAGCTTTGTTGACTCTCCTGATGAACGGCGTATCCGAGAGGCCTATAAAAAACCATGGCGAGTGTATCTGAGACAGGATTTCCATCAGGACTTGCCGGGCTCCAAGCCGGAGCTTGAACCGGAGATACTCAATATCGACCGGGTCGAAACCACCGGTCACGATATCCAGGAGGTTCCCGCCCGCCACGCCGTCGATATCCGTCTGCAGACCATGTACATGGAAGCAGGCTACTGGCTCGATACCGGCCATATCCAATACCTCGAGTTGAAGAGCCCGATGCTATGAATAGAACCGCTCGAACCGACAAAGAACCGACCCAGGCGAAATGCCGGACCCTGATCCAGGCTGCCGACGAGGCCCTGGCCTGGATCAATGGCAACCGCGAGATGATCGGTCCCGCTTCGGGGGAACTGCGCCATGCAATCCACCGGATCGGCCGCCGCGCACGGCGTTTGGGCGCGGCGCTGGATCAGCCGATGTGCGTGGCCCTCTACGGCCCGAGCCAGAGCGGCAAGTCGTACCTGGTATCGGCCCTCGGCGCGAGCGGCGAGGAGCCGATCACCATCGTCTTTCCCGGCGCCAGCGGCCGAAACACTTACGATTTTCTGGCAGATATCAATCCGGAAGGCGAAAAGGAATCGACCGGCCTGGTCACCCGGTTCTCAACCCGTCCCTCGCTCCGGACGCCGGCGGGCGCCCCGGTCGCCTTTCGTCTGTTGACCCATACCGACCTGATCAAGATTTTGGCGAACACCTTCGCCTTGGACGGCGACGAAGCCGACACCACGCCGCTCAACCAAGAGGCCGTGGTCGACCGCATCAACGAGGTCGAGGCGCGGGCCTCCGGGGTCGTCGTCGGCGCCGGCGCGCTGACCTCGGACGACATTTTCGATATTCAGGAGTATGTCGAAGATGCGCTGAAAAACCGCGGCTTCTACCGGACGCTCGCCAGTGCGGGATTCTGGCCGGTCGCAGCGCGGCTGGCACCGATCTTGCCGATGGAGCAGTTCAAGCGGCTGTTGTCGCTGCTGTGGGCCGACAACGAAACCTTCAGCGGGCTCTATGAGCGGCTTCATCAGGCGCTGGCGCAACTCGATTTCGCCGCCTTCGCCTTCGCCGGGATCGAGGCCCTGATCCCGCGCAATAACAGTGTTATCGACGTGAACGCCCTGAGCGGCCTGAGCGAGACCAAGGCCGAGCAGCGCATCAATGTCATTACCGCTTCGGGCCGCAGCGCCGTGCTGCCGCGCCCGGTGGTGGCGGCGCTGGTTGCCGAACTTCACCTGACCATGCGCGAGTCGCCGCATCGGTTCCTGGAAATGACCGATATCCTTGACTTCCCCGGCGCACGCTCGCGCGAGGATTTCAACCGTCTCGACAGCTATCTCAAGCGTCCCAATGCGCTGGAAGGCCTCTATCTCCGCGGCAAGGTGGCCTATCTGTTCGATCGCTACAGTTACGAGCAGGAAATCACCAGCATGCTGCTGTGCCTGCAGCCGGGCAATCAGGAGGTGGCGACCCTTCCCGCCACGATAAACAACTGGGTGGCGAGGACCCATGGCGCGAAATCGGCAGAGCGACTGGGACAGGAATCACTGCTGTTTCTTATCCTGACCAAATTCGATCTGGTGCTGAAGGCGAAGAAGGGCCAGATCGACGCCTCCGAAGCGCGGTGGACGAACCGCATCGAAACCGCGCTTGACGCCTATCTGGCCAAGGCATTCGACTGGCCGAAGGAGTGGGTGCCCGGCCAACCGTTCAATAACACCTTCTGGTTGCGCAACCCCGGAGTGATGAGCCCGGACCTGTTCGATTACGAAGGGCGGACCGAGACCGCGATCCGCGAGTCGGAAAGTGGCCGGCTCGCCAGCTATCACGAGCAATATATGCTCAACCCCTCGATCAAGCGGCATTTTGCGGATCCGGAACGGGCCTGGAACGCGGCGTTCAAGCTTAACGACGGTGGAGTCTCCTACCTGATCGAATGCTTGAGCCGGGTCTGCGACCCGCGGATCAAGTGGCAGCAGATCGACGGTCAGATCGAGACCCTGGCCCGCTTGGTGGTGGAGCGACTATCGGGCTATTACTTCGAGGAGCATCTCGAGAAGGAGCTCGAACGGCGGCGGCAGCGCGCCATCGAAATTATTACCAGGATCGCGGATACCGCGGAATCCGGCCGGTTCGGCCAGCTGGTTGCGGCTTTCCAGATCGATGCGGCGCAGCTCGAGGCCGAACACCACGCCATGCTGAACCGCTCGAAGAAGAAGAGCGGACAGACAGAGACCGGCATCAACCCGATCCCCGGCCGAACGGTGACGGCGCAGTCACTGTTGAACCGGGTCTTGCCCCAACAAGCCGTCGTCGCGGTGAGCGAGCAGCCGCAAGCCCCGCCGCGGGACGAAGTGGCGGCCTATGCCGCTGCGGCGCTGGAGGGATGGGCCCGGGACAGCGCGGTGAACATCTCCGATGCAACCCTGGCCAATCGGCTGGGCCTGGCGGAAAGCGATCTCGCGACGATCAGCCGGGAACTGCTGGCCGCCGCCGAACGACTTCGACTGGGCCAGCAGATCGAGAGCGATGTCCGGAATATTTTGCGCATTCGCCAGACACCGGCGAAATCGGCGGTATGGCCGGCTATGATTGCATCCGAGAGGATCAATACATTCGTCCAATATCTCGGCTACACCATGGTACCAGAGCAAGACAGACCCAAATTACGCTTTGCTGATGGCCGAGAGTTGCCGATTTTCATTCGGACATCGCAAGCCAGTGGCATCGAGCAGCTTTCCGAGGAGCCGTTACTCTATGAAGATGACCTGATCAGCAGCTGGATGAGCGGCTTCCTCGAGCTGGTCGATCGCAACGTCCGGACCCGCCACGGCCAAGCCTACGACCTGGCAGAGAATGCACGTCTCGGGCGCGTCATCTTGTCATTGCGAAACCTCCCGCAGGCAACCAACGCAGGCCGGTGAGATGCAGACGATCCAAGGCAAACTGGTCCCACTCGCCGACTATGGTAACGGTGGCTACGCCTTGTTGACGGTCAAAGATCAACCGATCAACGAGGACAATTCCATCGCGCTGGCCTTCCTCCGCCGGGATATCAATCGCTATCTGGGGGAGCATGGCTGGGGCAAGACCCGCTTTCTGTTCAAGGTCTCGGCCAGTATCAGCGGATCCGGCACCGATATTATCCTGCCACCTGAGATCATCACGGCCGTCGAAGAGGGATTGCCCATCGAGATTATCTGCGACGAGCAAAAATGGTCCTATAGCCTGCTTTGGCCGGATCTCCCGCTCAACGTTGATACCGCGGCCCCGCCGGGCGAGGGGCGAAAGATTTTTGCCCAGACCACGCCCCGGGATGAGGAGACCATCACCGACCGAACCGAGCCCGGTATTGGCGCGATCGGAACCCAGACGCCGAAGAGCGAGCCTGCCCCGCCGGAGGGCTACTTCCGGACTCACGGAACCGGAGACCAAGGGACCGGAGACCACGGGAACGCAGACCACGGGAACGCAGACCAAGGGATCGCAGGCCACGGGATCGCAGGCCACGACGGCGGGGATCAGCAGACCGGGAATCGCGTGGCGGTGCCACCCGCGCCCCCGGAGGTCCGAACCGGCAGCCAACACCCCGAAATCCGCCCGGATACGCCCCCGGAGCCCCCGCCGCTGCCTTACCGTGAAACACCGCGCGTGCCCGAAATACCGCAGACGCAAGCAAGCGTGCCGCACGGCGGCGCCGCAGCCGTGCCGGATGCGCCGCCTCCGCCGCCGCCCGATGAGCCCGATCCCGGTCCACACCCCCCAATCCCGCAGGATCGGCAACGCTCGCGGACGTGTCTGCCTCCGGCGATTGCCGCGCTGCTCTTGCTCGCCACGGCGACGCTCGGGGGCGGTGCCGGATTCCTTGCCGGCATGGCCCCGCCACCGGGACTTCAGGGCGATGACCACCAGATCATCGTCAAGGTTGCCAAAATTCTTCGCAGTGCTCAGCGTTCGCCTTTGGGCAGAGAGGTCGCACCGAACGAGGATGGCAACGTTCTCTATCGCCGTGGGCTCGATTTCTATACCGGATCGGAAGGGGTCAAGAATGTCGAGGAGGCGGTCTTCTGGTTCAAGAAGGCGGCCGACCACGGCTACACCGATGCCGCCTATATCCTGGGCTCGCTGATTATCAACGGCGATGCCGGCATTTCCGACGCGGCGGTCGGCCGTGCCTTGCTCGCCGCAGCCGCAGTGCTCGGCAATATGTCGGCCCAGGTCCAGTACGGACGACTCCTGGTCAGCACCTCTCAACGCGAAGAGGTCTGCGCGTCCGGCCTTTCTCTGCTGGAACAGGCGGCCGAGGCAGCCGACCGATTGGCGAGCGCGCGGGCGACCTGCGCCAGTCTAAAGACTAAATAGCATGAGAACTGAAGACCATCGGGACTGAGAAAGATCGCAGAATCAATCGTCCTGATCCAGACCGATGCGTTATTTCAAAAACGTTGTGTCTATTTTATACTCACGGATATTTACTGGCGGTGTTCGGTTGCCCAAACCTTGTCCGCCAGAGCGTGCGATCAATGTTTCTGCGGTTCTGGGCGTCTTTGCCCGATACTGGAAACGGGCTACACAACCTACACACCAAAGGCGGAGAGGTTGAAATGTCATTTTCGGGTCAGGACGTCATCGATATCGGCTCAACGCGGATTGGTCAGGACTATGTCTTTGGCGCGCGTGTGCCGCTCGACAATCCAAACTGGAAAGGCCCTTGGGATTGCGCGGAGTTCGCCTCATGGTGCGTCTACCAGGCTTATGGAATGATCTTCGGCGCGGGAAACGTCAGTTCGGTCTCGAAGGCCGATCCCTACTCCGGGAACTGGTATTCCGAAGCCAAGAAATACGCTACCGTGATTACGCCCGAAGCGGCCCTCAACATCCCTGGAGCGCTGCTGGTCCGGGCGCCCGCCCAGGGCAAGATCGGCCATGTCTCACTGGCGATGGGCGATGGCAACCGCACGCTGGAGGCGAGGGGAAAGGCCTATGGCGTCGGCGTTTTCGATCGAGCCGCCGCGCGGCCTTGGAGTATCGGCGTCCTGCTGCCGGGGGTCGACTATGGCGCGGCGGCCCCGGCGCCACACCCGCTCGGCCAGCCGGTTGCGGAAATCCAGCCAATCGCGCTTCCGGCGGGGTATCTGTGGCTGAAAACCCCTGCTTTTGCGGGTGCTGAGGTCATCGCATTACAGCGGGCGCTGGTCGCGAAGGAGATCGATCCCGGGCCGCTTGATGGCGAATTCGGGCCGATGACCAGTGCGGCGGTGATCTCGTACCAGGCGCGCGAAGGGCTGGAAGTCGATGGCATGGTCGGCCCGGCAACCGCCAAGAAGCTGGGATTGGGCTTCCCGATCGCCGGGACCGCCCAAGATGCAAGGGTACGGGAAGAGGCGCTAACTCCGCCCGGCCCCACCACGATCACTCTGCCGCCGGCCGGAACTTTCGATGCGGTCGTCGACATCGTCCAAAAGGGCAAGACGTTCCATGCGAAGACGGCGTCCGGCTTCACCTTTGTCATCGGCTCGTCGGTCCCTTACACCGATGACATGCATCGCATCGGCCTGTTTCAGGGCGGCTCCGACATCACCGACAGCTTGAAATTCGGCACCTACAAGGCGGCGGATTTCCTGGCCGCCTTCGGCAAATGGGCCCATTTTATCGAACCGACCCTGGCCGCCGAAGGCAACGCCCGTTTCGCCACGCTCAATAGTTACGACCGGGCAGCCTTTACCTTTGGCGCACCGCAACTGGCTGCCCACACGCCGGGGGAGAATTTCGTCGTCTACCTGCGCGCACTGCTGGGCCTGCCCGACGCCGACAAGCACTTCCCCGAACTGTCCCTCCGCAAGAATGCCGCCGGACACAGCAGTATTCACCTCGCGAAGAGCGGCGGGTTCGAGGACCTCGAAACAGTGGTCGAGGTGACCCGACCGAACGGCAAAAAGGACAAGCAGCCGGCCCTGCTGATGAAATACCTCAACCCCTCGCCGACCGCGATCGACGCCGCCGAGCTTTCGGCAGCGGCCCGGCTGATGAATTGGCTGCGGCTGGATGCGAAGGCGAAAGAGCTGCAGATTGCCGTATTCGTCGCGACGGCACAGAAGAAGATCGCACTGGCCAAGACCAAGGTCGCGGGCTTCGACGGCAAGGGCGATTGGCGTATTGCCCTCTGGATCATGGATATCCTTCACCAAGGCCGCGGGACTTACCGCGAAATGTCGGCGGCCATGGCCACCGCGGATCCGGCATCGGCGATGCAAAAGATCGGAGAGCATAGTTATAAGTCGCGGGTTAAAACCGTTGCGGCGGCAGTTTCCGCGTTGATGAAGACGGGCGTGATGGATGGTTTCGAGGTCTAGTCTGACCGATGGCCGCGCTTGCAAAGTTCTACTGAGTTATCGCGCGTGGGGATCGACCTGAAGGCAATTGCCAATCCGCTCGTCCAGGTCGATCCGACGCCCGCGAGCCGTTCGCCGGCACCGGTGGCGGGGCGGCTTACTGAATCTCGGCCAGCCGCGCCGCTTCGTCCTCGGCAATCAAGGCGTCGATCACCTCGTCGAGCGCCTCGCCGGTCATCACCTTGTCGATCTTGTAGAGGGTCAGGTTGATCCGGTGGTCGGTCACCCGGCCCTGGGGAAAGTTATAGGTGCGAATCCGCTCGGAGCGGTCGCCGCTGCCGACCTGGCTCTTGCGGTCGGCGGCGCGTAGCGCGTCCTTGGCGGCGCGCTCGCGGTCGTAGAGCCGGGCGCGCAATACCTTCAGCGCCTTGGCTTTGTTCTTGTGCTGGGATTTTTCGTCCTGCTGGGAGACCACCAGCCCGGTCGGCAGATGGGTGATGCGCACCGCGCTGTCGGTGGTGTTGACCGACTGGCCACCCGGCCCGCTGGCGCGGAACACATCGATCCGCAACTCCCGCTCGTCGATCTGGATATCGACCTCCTCCGCCTCCGGCAGCACCGCGACGGTCGCCGCCGAGGTGTGGATGCGGCCGCCGGCCTCGGTCTGGGGCACCCGCTGGACCCGGTGAACGCCGGATTCGAATTTGAGCCGGGCGAATACACCGCGACCGATGATCGAGGCGGTCGCCTCCTTGAAGCCGCCGAGCCCGGTTTCCGACACGTCCATGGTCTCGAAGCGCCAGCCGCGCAGGCCGGCGTGGCGGCGGTACATCTCGAACAGTTCGGCAGCGAACAGGGCGGCCTCCTCGCCGCCGGTCCCGGCGCGCACTTCCAGAATCGCGTTCTTGGCGTCCGCCTCGTCCTTGGGCAGCAGCAGCAGCTGAATCCGCCGCTCCAACTCGGGCACCCGCTGCTTGAACCCGGCGAATTCCTCCTCCGCCAGGCTGCGCATATCGGAGTCGGTCGCCGGGTCGGCGATCATGGCGCCCAGATCGGCGGCCTCGTCGCGCGCCTTGCGCAAGGTCTCGATCGCCTCGGCGACCGGAACCAGCTCGGCCAATTCCTTGGACAGCCGGGTAAAGGTCTGGGCATCGAGGGTGCCGCGGGCCAGGGTGTCGCGCAGCTCGTCGTGGCGGGCCGAAACCCGATGGAATTTTTCCTCGAGACTCACGATCCAGGTTCCTCATCTGCCGCTGCCGCGGCGGGCTCATCGGCCGCGCCCTCTGCCGGGTCAAGCCGGAACAGGGTGCGGAGCAATCTTTCGGCGGCGGCGCGTTCGGCCAAACCGGTACCGTCACTCTCGGCCGCCATCCGGCGCAGCACCGCCGAGGGGTGGTGCAGCAGGCGATTGATCAGCAACCGGGTGGTCGCCGCGGCATCGCCGCCGCCGTTTTCGGCCAGCAGAACCGCCCGTACCGCCTCGAAATGGCGGCGCAGCGCGACCACGGCCGGCACTGCGGCCCGTTCGGCACGGCTGCGCAGGAACGCCGCCACCGCCTCGTCGACCAGGGACCAAGCCTGGCCGGTTGCCGCCTCGCGGCCGACCCGGCCGGCCAATGCCACCCGTTCCAGGTCGGTCAGGTCATAGAGGAAGGCCGCCTCGACCTTGCCGGCATCGGGATCAACGTCGTTCGGGACACCGGTGTCAATCAGGAATACCGGCTGGCGCCGGCGCCGGCGTACCGCCGCCCGAACCGCTTCTGCGGTCAGGATATAGCGCCCCTGCCCGGCCGCCGTCACCACGATATCGGCATGGGGCAGCACGGTCTCGAGCGCGGCGAACGGTGCGAAATGACAATCGAGCCGGCGCGCCGCTGCCTCGGCACGGCTGTCGGTCGAGGCCAGCACGGTCAGCCGACCGAGCCCGACCGAGCGCAGCTGGTCGATCATCAGTTCGCCCATGTCGCCGAGCCCGATCAGCAGACCGGCGCGGCGTTTGAGGTCGCCCAGCAGGTCGCGCGCGATCTGCCCGGCGGCGGCGGCGATCGAGGTTGGACGCTCGGCGATCGTGGTCTCGCTGCGCACCCGCTTGGCCACGGCATAGGCGGCCTGAAGCAGTGCCTCGAGCTCTGGCCCGGTGGTACCGGCCGCCGTGGCCAGCCGGTGCGCCGCCTTGACCTGCCCCAGGACCTGGGGTTCGCCGATCACCTGGCTGTCGAGCGCCGATGCCACCGCGAAGCCATGGCGGATCGCCGCCTCGTCGGTCAGCACCTGCAACTGGCCGGCCAGGAACGCCGGGTCGACGCCGACCCGCTCGGCCATCGCCGCGGTCACCGCCAGTGCCGCTGCGGCCGGCTCGGCGTGAACCGCCACGACCTCGACCCGGTCGCAGGTGGCCAGCCACAAGGCCTGATCGATGCCGGCCGATTTCAGCCGGGCCAGCACGGCCGGAACCTCCGCCTCTTCGGTGAACAGCCGGTCACGGATCAGGCCGGAGCAGGAACGATGGCTGGCGCCGACGACGAAATACATAATCAGTCCGGAAGAAGGGCCGTCCTAAGCAGTGCGGGGGAGGGGCCGGTCAGCGCACCGGCGGCGCCCACAGCAGCCCACCCTTGGTCCAGAGCGCGTTGTAGCCGCGCTCGAGCTTGAGTGGCGAGCCCTGGCCGAGATTGCGATCAAAGATTTCGCCGTAATTGCCGACGTCGCGAATGATACGGAAGCCCCAATCCTCATCCAACCCGAGCACGGCGCCGAGGCCGGGCTCGCGGCCGAGCAGGCGGCGCATCTCGGGGTCGCTGCCGTCGCGCACCCGCTCGACATTGCCGGAATGGGCGCCCCTCTCCTCCGCGGCGATCATCGCGAACAGCACCCAGCGGACAATGTCGGCCCAGGCCGGATCGTCATCGCGCACCACCGGTGACAGCGGCTCCTTGGAGATGATTTCCGGCAGCAGGACATAGGCGGCAGGATCCTGCGCCTGGGTGAAACGCAACGAGACCAGTGCCGAGGAGTCGTCGGTAACGATCTGGCACTGGCGGCTGAAGAACGCCGCATAGGTGCCCTCGACCGTCTCGAACGCCAGTATCTTGAGCCCGAGATTGTTGAGACGGTCGTAATCGGCCAGGTTCTTCACCGTGGTGGTCGCGGTCTGCACGCAAACCGAAGCCCCATGCAACTGATTGATGTGACCGGCGTGCAGCGACGTGTGGACCAGGAAGCCCTGGCCGTCGAAGAAATAGAGCCCGGCGAAACTGAGCTTCAGCCCGGCATCCCGCCCAAGGGTCCAGGTCGATGCTTCGGCCAGGAGGTCGACGGCACCCTCGCGCAGGGCATCGAAGCGGTTCCCGACCGAGACATTGACGAATTCCAGGTTCTCCGTGCTGCCGCTGGTCGCGGTGGCGACGGCGCGGCAAAAATCAGGGAAGAAGCCGACCCAACGCCCGTTTTCATCGAGCGTCGCCAGGCCGCGGCCATTTTCGGTAATGCCGCAGCGCAGCACCCCGCGCTGTTTCACCGTATCAAGCGTGCTGGCGACCGCGGTGCCGACCGCCGGGGCGGGGATCGTCGGGCCGCCGGCGGCGGCGATCTGCCCGCACGGGAACGCCGCCAGGACCGCCGCAACGATCAGGGTCGTGCCTCTCATTCTGGTCTCCCCCTATCGGCCCGGCTTAAAGTGACGGCGCGGTCGGCCGGTGCCCCTGATCGAGCCCTCGCTGGTCACGTGCCGTCCCGACCTTTATACTCCATCGCTTCACCGCCAGCGCCGGGAATGCGTCGCGGCCATTCGGGAAATTGCCCCAGTCGGGAACCAGGCGAAAAGGAGCCGGCGTGCGCGGCATACCGTTTGGCGTTGCCCATCGGGTTACGGCAGCGCTGTTGGCGATCTCGCTTCTGAGCCTGCTGGCGACGGCGATCGCGCTTTACGGCGTCGGCCGCTTCCGCGACGGCTTCGACCGGATCGCGGTCAAACAGCTGGCCGATCTGGTCAACGTCTCCAAGCTGGTCCAGCAGAGCGAGGCGATCGCGGTCACCGCGCCGCGGCTGGTCGCGGTCGGTGATCGCTTCGAGCATTCCCGTGCCATGCAGCACGTCAACGACCTGTTCCGGCTGCTCGATGCCATCTTCGAAACCCTGTCGAAGGGTGGGATCAGCCCGGCGGTGCTCGACGGCATCGCCCGCCACCGGGCGCTGATGACCGACAATCTGGAGAAGCTCAACCGCATCGTCGCCGACCGCATCGTTGCCGATCACCAATTCAGCGAGACCTTGAAAAAAATCGATGTTCTGGCCGAAGACGCCCATCTGCGGCAGCGGGACAGCCTCGACCCCAACAATCCGGAGGGCGGCGACACGGCTCGCCGGCTCCGCGACTGGGCGGTTTTCAACAACCAGTCGCTGATCACCATGCTGCTGGCGACCACCGTGTCGACCCCGTCGGCGCTGGAGCGGCTGGCCGGCGAATTTCACTCCGCCAGCCAGGACGCTGAGGCGGTTTTGGCCTCGCTGCCCAACGCGGTCGCCGGCCCCTGGCTGGCCCTCAGCCATCGGGCCGCCGCCCTTGCTGAAGGCGATCGGGGCGTATTCGTGACCCGGCGCAGCCTGATCGGCCTGCAGCGGGAGATGCAAGGGGCGCTTCACCAGACCAATGTCCTGACCGGCCAGTTCATCGCTGCGGTCTCCAATCTGTTTGCCGACGTTCAAAGCGGTATCGAGCGCGAGCGCGGCGTCTTCGAGCGCCTGCTGGCCAATGGTGCGCAGATTCTGCTTGCCATCATCGCGATCAGCCTGCTCGCCTCGGCGGTGATCTACGTCTATCTGCGACGGCGGGTGATCAACCGGCTGTTGATGCTGCGCCATTGCATGCGCGCCCGTGCCGAGGGCCGGACCGTCTCGATCCCCGACGAGGGCGACGATGAACTGGCCGAGATGGGCCGCGCTCTGACTTTCTTCGTGTCGGAAATCGGCCGCCGGGAGCACGACCTGCGCGCCGCCAAGGAGGCCGCCGAGACCGCCTATCTCGATCTCAAAACCACCCAGCAGCAGCTGATCGAAGCCGAAAAGCTGGCCGGGCTGGGCAGCCTGGTCGCCGGCGTCGCCCACGAGATCAATACCCCGATCGGGGTCGCGCTGACCGCAGCCTCACATCTGGCCGACGACAGCGAACGCACCGCCCAGCGCTTCGCCAGCGGACAGTTGCGCAAATCCGATTTCGAGAGCCATCTGCGGGTGGTCGGGGAAAGCAGCCGCATGGTCCTGACCAGTATCGAACGGGCCTCGGCGCTGATCCAGAGCTTCAAGGAGGTCGCAGCCGACCAGACCAGCGGCGAACGGCGGGCGATCGAGCTGCGCGGCTATATCGAAGAAATCGTGCTGAGCCTGGGCCCGCGTATCCGGGCGACCCCCCACCAGGTCACGGTCAAGGGCACGGCGGCGCTGGAAGCGGATACCTATCCCGGTGCGATCGCCCAGGTTCTGACCCAGCTGATCGTCAATGCCCTGGTCCACGCCTTCGACGACGATCGGCCCGGTGCAATCGAAATCGTGGTCCAGGCCGACGACGACGGGCTGGTCGCATTGCGCTGCGCCGATAATGGCCGCGGGATCGCCACCGACCATCTGGCGCGCATCTTCGATCCGTTCTTCACCACCCGGCGCAATGCTGGCGGCATCGGCCTGGGACTTCATCTGGTCTACAACTTGGTCACCCGCAGGCTGCGGGGCCGGATCACGGTCGCCAGCCTGCCCGGAGAGGGCACGACCTTTCTGGTCCGCTTTCCCCGCGTTCCAACGGTCGTCGCCCCCTCTCCGGAAGGCTGAAGCGAAAGGCTAAAGCGTCGGCGTCAGGCCGGGACCACGCATTCGTCGATCGGGCAAACCGAGACGCATTGCGGCATGTCATGCACCCCTTCGCATTCGGTGCAGGTGTCCGGGTTGATCACATAGCTGCCCTTCTTGAAGCTGATCGACTGGGTCGGGCATTCCGGTTCGCAGGCGGAGCAGGCGGTGCACTCGGTCTTGATGATCTTATAGGCCAATGTTTTCTCCTCTGGCTGAGACTGGCTGGGACTTGGCTCGACGGGCATCACGCCAATCGGTTTCGGCCGCTACCCGTGGCCCCCATCCTGATTTGCACTGCAGCAAAATTCGGGCCGGGGCGGGAAAGCCGACGATTGGCAAGGGATCTATCTATATCGCCTCGCCGGGCGAGCGACAATCGCGCCGCATTCGGACATCCATTGTCAGCCCCTGGACACGATTGGCGCAAGCTCCCGGCGGGACCGGCGGAGCACTCAGGAATCCCGCGCCGTCGCGGCCGGGCCTTCACCCTCACGCTCAATCTCCGCCAGCAATTCGGCCTGGGCCTTGATGGCGCTGTGGGTGTGGGACCACAGCTGACGCCGAACCAGCATCAGGACGATCAGGTTGGGGGCGATCAGGAACAGGATCGGGTGGATGAACCAGGTCAGCGCAGCCAGTGCGAAATAATAGGACCGCAGGCCGCGGTTGAAGCTGGTGATGCCGAGGGTCAGGGTCGAGGCGATCTGGCAGGTCAGGCGGTCGCGCAAAGCCGCCGCCACCGGCGGCATCGGCGCGCTGCCGACCATGGCGCAGCAATAGTTGAACTGGCGCAATGCCCAGGTGAAGTTGAAGAAGGAATAGACGAATATTCCTAGTAGAAACAGAAGCTTGGCTTCGAAGAACTGCCGCGATGTGGTGACCGCGAAACTAAGCTCGACCACCAGCGCATGGATGCGCTCACCGGCCCCGATGGCGCCGACCAAGCCGGCGATCACCAGCATGGTGGTCGAGGCAAAGAAGGTGACGCTGTGCATGGTATGGCCGATCAGCTGCGAGTCGACGATACGGTTCTCGCGGCCCAGCATCCGGTGCATCCAGACCCGGCGAATCTGCTTCAGATACTGATTGACGCCGACCGGCCCGGCCAGCAGGCGGTCCTGAACCAGGGTATAAAGGCTCCAGACCGCCAAAAACCAGACGACCGCGCCGAAATCCAGCGCTGTGATGTCAAGCGGCATGGCACCGCTGGGCATGGCCGGCCTCAGTGGACGCTGACCGGCTCCATTTCATGCTGGCGGACCGTGGCGTAAGCGGCATCGCGCTCATGCAGGATGGTGAGCGGCGTGCCGTCGGCGGCGTGGATGGCATAGCTGGTCGCCCCCTTCACGGTCACCGGCTTGATATAGGCGACCAAGTCAACGCCGAACGCCGCGAAGTCCTTGGTCGACAGTTGGGCTCTGTGGGTCTGGCTGGTGTTCATTGCAGTTACTCGCTGGCCACGGGAGTTGGGGTTGGGGCGCCGCCGGTCAATCGGCGGCATGGTCGGGCGCCACATCGATGGTCTGTGGACCGGGTGCCCGGTGATCGGCCTTGGCTCGGGAGATCTTGATGGTACGGACCTTGGATTCGGGCAAGGGCCGCTTGAGATCGATATCGAGCAGGCCGTTATCAAGAGTGGCGCCAACCACCTCGATGCCTTCGGCCAACACGAAGCTCCTCTGAAATTGCCGGGCTGCGATGCCCCGATGGAGATAGACCCGGCTTTTGTCGTCGTTTTGGCGACCGCGAATCACCAGCTGATTGTCCTCGATCTGAACTGCCAGGTCCTCGCTGAGAAAACCTGCGACCGCCAGCGTGATGCGCAGCCCATCCTCGCCGATTTGCTCGATGTTGTAGGGTGGATAGCCCTCCGCAGCCGATTTCGAGATGCGGTCGAGAGTCCGCTCGAACTGATCGAAACCGAGCAGCAACGGGCTGTTGAACAAAGACAGGCGGGTGGTCATGCGCATCCTCCTCCGGCCGAGCGAGTCGCGACGGGGGCCCGTCCAACGGCACCCCCAGGTGATCGGCGTGCCCGGACGGCACCCCGAACTTCCAACCTTGGCAGCCCGACCGCGGCACTGCCAGGTCTTTAAATGGGAGACCGATCGGATTCGGTCAAGATTGCCCGGAGGCGGTCGCCGCCGAGGTTAGAATATCGCCGGGATCCCCTCTATGATCCGCGCCACCGGGGCCGCAACGCCGGGCCCCGAAGCAACAAGAATCAACTGTCGGGGAGAGCTATGTCGCCGATCGAGGAACCGCTGTGGATGCCGTCTGCCGAGCGGGTGGCTGCGGCCGACGTCACCGCCTTCCGGGTCGAAGCGGCCCGCCGCTGGCGCATCGCGCTCGACGATTACGATGCACTTTACGCCTGGTCGGTCAGCGCGCCCGAGCAGTTCTGGATCTCGGTCTGGGAGTTCTGCGGCGTGATCGCGGAAACCCGTGGCGATCGCGTTCTGGTCGATGGCGATCGCATGCCCGGGGCGTGCTTTTTCCCCGATGCCCGTCTCAACTACGCCGAGAACCTGCTGCGCCGTCGGGACGACGGCCCGGCCATGGTGTTCCGCGCCGAGGACAAGGCCAGTCGCCGGGTCTCGTGGCGCGAACTCCACGATCTGGTCTCGCGGCTGGCGCAGGCGCTGACGGCCCTCGGGGTCGGGCCGGGCGACCGGGTCGGCGGCTTCCTGCCCAATCTGCCCGAAGCGATCGCCGCGATGCTGGCGACCGCCAGCCTGGGCGGGGTGTGGTCGTCGTGCTCGCCCGATTTCGGGGTTCAGGGCGTGCTCGACCGCTTCGGCCAGATCGCGCCCAAGGTGCTGTTTGCCGCCGACGGCTATGTCTACAACGGCAAGAACCACGACAGCCTGGAGCGGGTCGGCCAGATCGCCGACGGGCTGCCCAGCCTGGTCCGCACCATCATCATCCCCTACACCCGTGACGGTGCCACGGTCGCCGGCCTGATCGCCGGGCTGAAGGCCGCGGTTACCCTGGAGGATGCCATCGCGGGCGTCCCGGCCGGCGCGATCGCCTATGCCCGGCTGCCGTTCAACCACCCGCTCTACGTGCTCTATTCGTCGGGGACCACCGGCAAGCCGAAATGCATCGTCCACGGCGCCGGCGGAACCCTGCTCCAGCATCTGAAGGAGCATCGCCTGCATTGCGACGTGAAGCCGGGCGACCGGCTGTTCTATTTCACCACGCTCGGCTGGATGATGTGGAACTGGCTGGCCAGCGGGTTGGCGTCCCAGGCGACGCTGCTGCTCTACGACGGCTCGCCGTTCTGCCCTTCGGGCCGGGTGCTGTTCGATTTTGCCGAAGCCGAGCGGATGACCCATTTCGGCACCTCGGCCAAGTTCCTCGACGCCTGCGCCAAGCACGCCATCGCGCCGATCGGCAGCCATCGCCTGGACGACCTTCGGATGCTGGCTTCGACCGGTTCGCCGCTGGTCGCCGAAGGCTTCGATTACGTCTACGAACGGATCAAGCCCGACCTGCAACTGGCCTCGATTTCCGGCGGCACCGACATCGTGTCGTGCTTCGTGCTCGGCAACCCGGTCGGCCCGGTATGGCGCGGCGAAATCCAGTGCCGCGGCCTGGGCATGGCGGTTCAGGTGTTCGACGACGCGGGCCGACCGGTGGTCGGCGCCAAAGGCGAGTTGGTCTGCACCCGGCCGTTCCCCTCGATGCCGATCGGCTTCTGGAACGATCCCGACGGCAGTCGCTATCGTGCCGCCTATTTCGAGCGCTTCGCGAATATCTGGTGCCACGGCGACTATGCCGAGATTACCGGTCACGGCGGCATCGTGATCTATGGCCGCTCCGACGCCGTGCTCAATCCCGGCGGCGTGCGGATCGGCACCGCGGAAATCTACCGCCAAGTCGAACAATTGCCGGAAATCGAAGAGGCGATCGTGATCGGGCAGGATTGGCGGGCGGATGTCCGGGTCGTCCTGTTCGTCAAGCTGCGCCCGGAGCTGAGCCTCGATGACGGGTTGATCGAACGGATCAGGACCCGGATTCGTGCCAATTGCACCCCCCGCCACGTTCCGGCCAAGGTGATCCAGGTTGCCGACATCCCGCGGACCAAATCGGGCAAGATCGTCGAATTGGCGGTGCGCGACGTGGTGCATGG
This sequence comes from Azospirillum sp., assembly GCA_016124535.1. Lineage (GTDB taxonomy): Bacteria > Pseudomonadota > Alphaproteobacteria > Azospirillales > Azospirillaceae > RI-112. The sequence goes on along the minus strand of WGNK01000003.1, from coordinate 277,058 downwards.
TCGCGCGATCAAGAACCGCGAGGCTTTGGCCAATCCCGACGCCCTCGAATTCTACCGGGACCTGGCGGAGTTGCAGGGGTGACAGCGATGCAGCTGGCGGACCTGCGGCTGGTGGATGCCATGGAGGTCCAGTTCCCGGGTTCCGGCGCAATTGAACGCCGATTCGAGGGCGACGTGGTCGCGCTGGAGCCCGGCGTCACCAGCGGGCTGGACAGGGTCACTTTGACGCCCTAAACGGCCCGCCATGATTCCGCTGGCCCGGCTTTCGCCCTGCGGTTCGAAATCGCCGGCAAGGGGCTGTGCTACACCTGCGAGACCGGGTGGACGGACACCCTTCTGCTCGCGGCGCGCCACGCCGATCTGGTAGTGGCCGAGGCCCACAGTTGTGAAAGCGTCTCGCCCTATCACCTCGACTATTCGAGCTTGACCGCGCGCCGGCCCGAGGCACAGGCGCGGCGGGTAATTCTCTCCGATCTTTGCTCGGATATTCTGGATCGTGACGGCGGGCGCGCGTTTGAAGCGGCCGAGGACGGCCTTGAGCTCAACTTGTAGGAGTGCCGCCCGAAGCCATGCGCAGGCGGCATGGCGCAACCGACCGGCCTGCGAGGATTTGACGCATGGGAGAGTGCGGGAAAACTGTCGAAGTTCGGCGAAAAGCCGAGCGTTGCCCTACGGCTTTGATCGGAATTGAGTCAAATCCCGCACAATGATCGCTCTTCAGTCGTACCGTTTGCCAGCCTCGCTACCGTTTCGCATGGCGGCTCTGGTCGTCGCCTGCGTCCTACCGGTGTGGTTGGTCGCCGGTGTCTTGATCGGTCATGCCTATCACGCCAAGCGCGTGGGCCAGGAAGACCAGATGCAGGACACCGCGCGCGCTCTGGCCGAGACCGTCGACCGCGATATCGCAATCATCGGGGCGGCGCTGCGGGCGCTGGCGACCTCCCCGTCGCTCGCCGCCGGCGACCTTGCCGCCTTCCACGCGCAGGCAAAGGTGGTCGCGCGTGACTATGAGGGCATCAGCATCGTCTTGTCCGATCCGGACGCCCTGCAGATCGTCAACACGCTGTTCCCCTATGGCGCGCCGCTGCGGCGTCGCAGCGTACCGGACGCCGTGCGGCAGGTGTTCCGGACCGGCAAGCCGGTGATCGCCGACCTGTGGACCGGACCGGTGACCAATCGCCCCCAGTTCGGGGTGGAAATCCCGATTTTCCGTGACGGCCAGGTTATTTACGACCTCGGCATGAACGTGCCGGCGGAACGGCTGCAAACCGTGCTGTCGTCCCAGCATTTTCCGCCGGGATCCTTGGCCGAAGTGATCGACGCCGCGGGTTCGGTGATCACCCGGATGCCCAACCCCGAGCCCTACGTCGGCCGAAAGGAACGGCAGAACCTGATCGACCGCATGAGCCGCGAAAACAACGGTATCGAGCAGATCACGTCATTCGAGGGCGTGCCGTTCACCGCGGCCTTCAGCCGATCCAACAATTCCCGCTGGGGCGTCGTGGTCGGCCTGCCCACGGCCAGTATGGCCGGCGAAATCGTCGGCTGGCTGTGGCTGACCATTCTGGGATCGACGGTGTTGTCCACCCTGGGCATCGCGCTGGCGCTGCGGATCGGCCTCAGGATCGCCCGCGCGATCGCGACCCTGGGAGCCTCCGCGGCGGCGGTCGGGCAGGGTCCGGCGGTCGAAATTCGCCCGGTCGGCGTGGCCGAGATCGACGATGTCGCCCTGGCGTTGATCAAGGCGTCGCGCCTGATTCGCCAGCGCGAGGGCGAGCGCGACCAGGCAGAACACGACCTGCGCGTCGCCAAGGAGGACGCCGAACAGGCCAATCGCGCCAAGTCCCGCTTTCTCGCCATGATGAGCCACGAGTTGAGAACACCGCTCAATGTCGTGGTCGGTTTTACCGAACTGCTGCAAGGGGATGAGGCTAACCCGAAGCGGCGCGAACAGCTCGACATGATCCGCCAGGCCGCCCACAGCCTGCTGAGGCTGATCGAGGACATCCTCGATCTGTCACGCATCGAGGCGGGCAAGATCAGCATCGACATCGCCGATTTCGATCTGACTCAGGAGCTCCACGAAATCGGCAGCCTGTTTCGGCCCGATGCGACGGCCAAGGGCCTTGCGCTCGATATTTCGATCGCCCCGGCCCTGCCGGTCCTGCTGCGCGGCGATGTCGGACTGTTGCGCAGCGTGCTCAACAACCTGGTCAGCAACGCGATCAAATTCACCGATGCCGGCCGGATCGAGGTCAAGGTCGGGCAGGCCGGCGTGGTCGCCGACGACGACCGCCGGCTCGCGATCGCCTTTCACGTCAGCGACACCGGGATCGGCATCAAGCCGAACAACCATGCGCGCATCTTCGAGATGTTCGAGCAGGAGGACGCCTCGCTGGCCCGCCGCTACAACGGGTCGGGTCTGGGCCTGGCGATTTCGAAAAAACTGGTCTCGGTCCTGGGCGGCCAGATCTGGGTGCAATCGGAACCCAATGTCGGGTCGTGCTTTTCGTTCACCGCCGAGTTCGAGATCGGCGGCCCCGCCGCCGCGGCGCCACCCCTAGCGCCGGCCAGCGGCGACCTGACCGTCCGCCGCAATCCCCACAGGGTCCTGTTGGTCGAGGACGATCCGCCGAGCCGGAAAGTGCTGAGCCAGATTCTGGTGCAAGCCGGATTTTACGTCGCAACCGCCGGAGACGGCGCCAAGGCCCTCGCGCTTTACGAGCGTAGCGATTTCGACCTGATCGTCATGGACCTGCACCTGCCGATCATGGACGGGGTCGAGGCGGTGCGGCGGATCCGCTCCGGAACGGTCGCCGGGCGCAACGCCGCGATCCCGATCATCGCCGTAACCGCCTATGCCCTGCGCGGCGACCGAGAGCGTTTCCTCGGCTACGGCGTGACCGATTACATCGCCAAGCCGATCGACATGGCCCAGTTGATGAACGCGATCGATGGCGTGCTGTGCGGCGGCGACGCCGCGCAACCCGGCCGCCTCCGGACCGCTGCCCCGGACCGCTGCCCCTGACCGCTGCCCCTGACCGCTGCCCCTGACCGCCGCCCCTGACGGTCGCCCCAGACCGCTGCCACCGCCGGCAGCCGGGCTCGGCGCAAGGCGCCCTCTCCACCCCTTATCCGAGCAGCGGGCTTAGCCTTTCACAACGCCGCCGCCACCTGCCGCCACCCGCCGCCGCCCGACCCGGCACGAAATCATGCCGGGCGGTGATCCAAACCCGCGGCGCCTTGCGTACCAGGTTCGACAATGCGGACACTGGCAAAGAAGCTTGCCGTAACCGCAGTCGGGCGGGTCATCCTTGAGCGAGAAGGGAAGCGGCAATGGCCTATATCGACGATCCGGAAACGCAGCGGGCCAATCTGAATTACATCAAGGCTTCAATGCGGGAGCCGTTACTGGCCCGCACCCATGAATTCGAACTGGCCCGGCGCTGGCGCGAAGACAGCGACCAGGAGGCACTCCACGAATTGGTCCGTGCCTATACCAGGCTGGTGGTGTCGACGGCGGTGCGTTTCCGCAACTACGGCCTGCCGATGGGCGATTTGGTCCAGGAAGGCAATGTCGGGCTGATGCAGGCGGCGGCGCGGTTCGAACCGGATCGCGAGGTGCGCTTCTCGACCTATGCCGCCTGGTGGATCCGTTCGGCCATGCAGGACTATATCCTGCGCAACTGGTCGATCGTCCGCACCGGCACCACCGCTGCCCAGAAATCGCTGTTTTTCAACCTGCGCCGCCTGCGCGCCCGCATCCACGCCAGTTCGGACAACGGAAACCTGACCAACGAGGGGCGCGAGTGGATCGCCCGCGAACTTCGGGTCGAGGTTTCCGATGTCGAATCGATGGAAATGCGCATGGCCGCCAGCGACCAGTCGCTCAACGCGCCGATCAACGAGGCCGGCGACGACGACTGGCAGGATTTCCTGGCCGATCAGCGCCCGTCACCGGAAGCCGTGGTGATCGGCATGCGTGACGGCCGTACCCGCTCGCGCTGGCTGAGCGAGGCTTTGGGAGAGCTCAGCCCGCGGGAGCGCACGATCATCAGCCAGCGCCGGCTGCGCGACGAGGGTGCCACTCTGGAAGAGCTGGGCCGGGAACTCGGCGTCAGCAAGGAGCGCGTCCGCCAACTCGAACACCGCGCGCTCGGCAAATTGCGCGATTCGATCCTGCGTCGGGTCGAAGCTCCGTCAGACCTGTTCGTCGAGGCCTGAAGTCCCCCCCAAGCGTGAGGGCCTCGCCGGCCCGGGGCGGCGCGACCCGCCGCCCCGGATTTTTCCGCCGGCTCCGGCCTGGCCTGGGCCGGGTTCAGCCGAGCAAGCCGTAGAACATCCTGGCCGAGGTCAGCGCCAGGAACAGGGCGAAGGCCTTGCGCAGCAGCTCTGGATCGATGGTATGGGCGATCCGGGCGCCCACGGGCGCCGCCAGCATGCTGACCGGCGCAATCAGCAAAAACCCCATCACACTGACATAACCGATACTGAGCGGCGGTCGGCTGGCGACGCCGAGACCGCTCACGATGAAGCCGATGGTGCCCGGAATGGCGATGATCAGCCCGATCGCCGCGGCGGTGGCGACGGCGCGGCGGATCGGAAAATTGCACAAGGCCAGGGTCGGCACGGTCAGCGTGCCGCCGCCGATCCCCATCATCGCCGAGAAACAGCCGATCAGGGCGGCGATGACATGCTTGAGCAGCCCGGTCGGCAGCTGCTCGGCGATCCGCATGCCTTCGCGGGTCACCGTCATATGGGTCGCAACCAGAAGCGCAATCACGGCGAACACTCCGGTCAGCACCGGTCCCCGCACCAGGCCGGCCAGCACCGTGCCCGCCAGAACCCCGACCGCGATCGACGGCGCCCAGCTGCGCAGCAGTTCCTTGTCGACGGCGCCGCGCTTCAGATGTGAGCGGATCGAGGAAATCGAGGTCGGAATGATCGACGCCAGCGAGGTACCGACCGCCAGATGCATCTTCACCGCGGGATCGATGCCGATCAGGCTGAACAGATGAAACAGCACCGGCACGATCACGATGCCGCCGCCGACCCCGAGCAGACCGGCAAGGATGCCGCCGCACAGGCCGGCGAACATCAGGGCAAGCGCCAACGGCGCGAGAGATACCAGGTCATAGGTCACGGGCTGGACGCCTTCGAAAGAAACTGCCGGCGCGACTATAGTCAGAGAATTATCGGCCGATCCAGAGCCTCAGTGGCGCCGCGCCAGGCGGGTCAGATAGCCGGGGCGCGGCGGATCCGCCGGCAGTCGCGACATCCTGAGCGACAACCCCTCGAGTTCGGGATCCGGCCCCCAGCGCGACCGGCTGATCTCTAACGCGACCTGTCGGTCCTCGTCGTCGTCGTCGATCGGCTCGTCGTCGGGGGACTCATCCGCCCCCGTGTTGGCTGCGAAGGCGTCGGCTGCGAAGAGGTCAACTGCTAAGCCGGCGTCCGCCGATGTCTCGGCCGTTAAACCATCCTCGGCCACCGCGTTCCCGGCCGGAGAATCGCCGGTGGCGGAGTTCGGTGCCCGCACCCCGGCGAACCGGGTCGGCTGCGTGGCCCGCGTTTCGTCCGGCACGGCGTCCGCCCGAGATAGCGCGCGGGGCAAGCTCGGCAGGAGCGGGTCGTGGTTCGCCGGGCCGGAGGGAGCCAGGCGGTAGCGGTGCCGGACGCCACCACGAACCGCCGGTTTCGATCCGGTGGTCGGCATCGCGGCTGAAGCCGCGCGGCGGCGCCGGACCACCGGCGCCGGGGTGGCGACCGGCCCGACGGCTGCCCGCAGCAGACGGAAGAGCCCGACCAGGACGCCCCCCGCGACCAGGAACGCCCGAACCAGAGCGAGCCCCAAGCCGTGCCAGTCGAGATGCCGCCGGGGCGACAGCAGGGAAACCGTCCCAATCAGGATCGCCAGCATGCCGCCGGCAAGCAGGAAGTCGTCGACCACCAGATAGGCATCGTACAACAGCGAGGCGACGACCAGGCCGATCCCGACGATGAACCCGGCACCGGCGGTCAGCAGGTCGAACTCGCGCAGCACCAGGACGGTAACCACCAGTCCAAAGGTAATCACGAAAACGAGGGCAGTGAACTGGAACATCTGGCCTTTCCGGTTCCGATACCCGACCCTGGGGAGTCGCGGACCCGACATGGCAAAGTCTTGAATGGTGAAGTGTACCATGGCCCATCCGCATTGACGAGGCGGATTCATGGGCGAATTGAGTGTGTTGGCTGACGATCATCACGCGCCGCGTCAACCCGCCGCCGCCAGCAGAGGTCCCGTGCCGCGAAAAAGATTGAGAAGCAGCGGGCGATCGGCCATTGTTGCGCCCCGCTGCAGATCCAGGGCCTTGGCGATGACCGGTGAGCGCATCTACCTCTACGATACCACCCTGCGCGATGGTGCGCAGACCCAGGGCGTTGATTTCTCGGTGGCTGATAAGAGGGCGATTGCGCGGGAGCTCGACCGGCTTGGCATCGACTACGTCGAAGGCGGTTGGCCGGGAGCCAATCCGACCGACGATGCCTTTTTCGCCGAGCCGCCGGCGTTCGAGCGTGCCACCCTGACCGCCTTCGGCATGACCCGGCGCCCCGGCCGCAGCGCCGCCAACGACCCCGGCCTCGCCGCCCTGTTCCAAAGCGGCGCCGGTGCCATCTGTCTGGTTGGCAAGACCTGGGATTTCCACGTCGATGTCGCCCTGGCCATCCCGCGCGAGGAAAACCTGACGGTGATCGCCGACAGCATCGCCGCCGCCCGCGCCGCCAAGGGCCATGCGCTGTTCGATGCCGAGCACTTTTTCGACGGCTACAAGGCCAATCCCGATTATGCGCTGGCCTGCCTGTCCGCCGCAGAGGCCGGCGGGGCCCGCTGGATCGTGCTGTGCGATACCAATGGCGGCACCCTGCCCGACGAGATCGAGCGCATCGTCGGCGATGTCGCCCAGCGCATCCCCGGCTCGCGGCTCGGCATTCACACCCACAACGACACCGAGAACGCGGTGGCCAATTCGCTGGCCGCGGTGCGCGCCGGTGCGCGCATGGTCCAGGGCACGCTCAACGGCCTGGGCGAGCGCTGCGGCAACGCCAACCTGGTGTCGCTGATCCCGACCCTGATGCTCAAGATGGGCTTCACCACCGGCATCTCGGAGGCGGGCCTGCGGCGGTTGGTTCATGTCAGCCGCGAACTCGACGAACGGCTCAACCGCAGCTCGGACCGCCACGCAGCCTATGTCGGCGCCAGCGCCTTTGCCCATAAGGGCGGGCTGCATGTCTCGGCGGTCGAAAAGGACCCGACCTGTTACGAGCACGTCGACCCGGCGCGGGTCGGCAATCAGCGGGTGATCGTGGTTTCCGACCAGGCCGGCCGTTCCAACCTTTTGGCCCGCTTCCGCGAGATCGGGTTGGAAATCGATCCCAACGACCCGCGGGTCGCCAAGCTGGTCGAGACGGTCAAGCAGCGCGACTACGAGGGTTATGCCTACGACGCCGCCGCCGCCAGCTTCGAACTGCTGGCCCGCCGCTCGCTGGGCCAGGTCGCCGACTATTTCGAACTGCTGCGCTTCTCGGTCACCGACGAGCGCCGCTACAATGCGGTCGGCAAGCTGGTCACCGAATCCGAGGCCTCGATCAAGATCCGGGTCGGCAAAGAGGTCCAGCACACGGTCGCCGACGGCAACGGCCCGGTGAATGCGCTCGACCGCGCGCTGCGCAAGGCCTTGGAGCCATCCTACCCGGCGCTGTCGGCGATGCGCCTGGTCGATTACCGGGTGCGCATCCTCCACGCCAACGACGGCTCCGGCGCGATGCCGCGGGTGCTGATCACCAGCATGAACGGTGCCGACGAGGAATGGGCGACTCTGGGTGTTTCGACCAACATCATCGACGCCTCGATCGAAGCCCTGCTCGACAGCTTCAACTACAAGCTCTATCGGGCGGGCGTCGCGGCGCGGCCACGGTGACGGTGGACACGGAGCGGGCTAGGCCGATGACGTCGGGGAAGGACCGCACCCGGCCGGCGGTGCTCGGCGGGCCGGCCATCATCCTGGTCGAGCCGCAGCTCGGCGCCAATATCGGCGCCGCCGCCCGCGCCATGCTGAATTGCGGCTTGACCGATTTGCGCCTGGTGCGGCCACGCGATGGCTGGCCCAGCGAATGGGCGGTTACCGCCGCCTCAGGCGCTGACCAGGTGCTCGATGCCGCCCGGCTGTTCGACTCGACCGCCGAGGCTGTCACCGACCTCCAGCGAGTCTATGCCACCACCGCGCGCAATCGCGATATGATCCAGCGCATCCTCAGCCCGCGCGCTGCCGCCGCCGAGTTGCGCGCCGATTGGGCGGCCGGAGTCCGTACCGGCGTACTGTTCGGACCCGAGCGCTCCGGCCTGGTCAATCTCGACACCACCTTCGCCGACGCCCTGATCACGGTGCCGCTCAACCCGGCGTTCAGTTCGCTCAACCTGGCCCAGGCGGTGCTGCTGATCGGCTATGAATGGTTCCAGACTGGCGAATTGCCGCCCGACCGCCAGTTCCATGCCGGCCCGACCAGGGTCGCGACCAAGGCCGAGTTGGTCAATTTCCTCGAGCACCTCGAAGGGGAGTTGGATGCCACCGGCTTCTTCTCGACCCCGGACAAGCGGCCGTCGATGATCCGGACCATCCGCAATGCCTTCCAGCGCATGGACCTGACCGAACAGGAAGTCCGCACCTTTCACGGCATCGTTGCCAGCCTGACCGGAAGGCCCAAAGGCGGACGCGAAAAGTAGCGCCGGTCAAAAGCTCACCAGCGCAAAGATGGCCACCAGCAACGCCTCGATCCGGGGCGCCAGCACCGCCATGGCGGCAATCAGCGCGACCGCGACCGCGCCGGCGATGATGCAATATTCCAGAGCGGTGGCACCGCGCCGGCTGCGACGAAGGTGCTGCAGCATCGTCACGGCACCCGGTCTCGCCGGAGTCCTGGTGTCCCCCATCACTTCCCCCCTTTTCGGCCGGGTGCTTGCGGCGCCGAGGTCACGAATTCCCCGCGCCGGGCCGCCGTTCTGGCGGCATCCAGGATAGCAGAAAACCCGGCCGGATGGGTCAGGGCAGAACCAGGCCGGGTCAGCCGGCGAGCATCGCCTTCAAGGCGTCGAAACCGCCCTGATAGACGCCGTTGCCGAGCAGATCCTCCATAGCCGCCGCGTCTTCCGGTTTCACGTCGAAGTCGCAAGACCAGCGCAGGAAGCTGCGGTCGCCGTCGGTCACGCTGACCACCCGCATCACCGAGACGTAGTTGGTGATCGGCACCGGTGACGACAGGATCGTGTAGGCCAGCAATTTTCGCTGGTCATCGAGCGCCAGCAATTGCTCGCGCAAGGTCCCGCCGCCGTCGGCGAGTTCGAAGCGGCGGACGCAGCCGACCCGGTCGCCGGGGACACCGTCCTCGATCACGCAATCGGCAAAGGCGGGATGCCAATCCGAAAGACCGCGGAAATCGCGAATCACCGGCCATACCCGCGCCAGCGGCGCGTCGATCACGGTACTGCGGAACAGTCTGGCCATTGCTCTTCCTCCCAGGTTTCCGGGCCATTGGCTGCGTCATTGGCGACGAGGCGTCGAGTCGCCCGGATTGCGCTCGATGGTCCACGTTCCCGCCGGTGAAAGCAAGGACACCATCTCTGGCTTGCGCCAAGACCCTGGCCCTGGCTTACGCCAAGACCCCGGCCCTGGCGTGCGCCAAGACCCTGGCAGTGCCGCGGGCTTGGCCTTAGACTGGGGCGATGACTTATCCTGTGCTCAGCCAGCCGCCGCTGATGAAGGTCGCCCCCGGCGGCGGTCGACGCTTCGAGCTGGTGTCCGACTACCGGCCGGCCGGCGACCAGCCGCGGGCCATCGCCGAACTGACCGAAGGCATCGAACGCGGCGAGCGCGACCAGGTGCTGTTGGGCGTAACCGGCTCGGGCAAGACTTTCACCATGGCTCAGGTGATCCAGCAGATGCAGCGGCCGGCGCTGGTGCTGGCGCCGAACAAGACACTGGCGGCCCAACTCTATGGGGAGATGAAGTCATTTTTCCCGAACAATGCCGTTGAATACTTTGTATCATATTATGACTACTATCAGCCGGAAGCCTATGTGCCGCGGACCGACACCTATATTGAGAAAGAATCCTCAATCAATGAACAGATCGATCGGATGCGCCACGCCGCCACCCGCTCTCTGCTGGAGCGGGAAGATGTCGTGATTGTGGCCTCGGTATCGTGCATCTACGGCATCGGTTCGGTCGAGACCTATAGCGAGATGACCTTTACCGTCAGCACCGGCGCGATGGTCGAGCGCTCCCGCCTGCTTACCCGACTGACCGAGCTGCAGTACAAGCGTAATGATCATAGTTTCGGACGCGGAACATTTCGGGTGCGCGGCGACACCGTCGAGCTTTTCCCGGCGCATTTGGAAGACCGGGCGTGGCGGCTGTCGCTGTTCGGCGACGAGTTGGAGGCAATCCACGAGATCGATCCGCTGACCGGCGAAAAGCTGGCGGCGCTCGATGCCGTGGTGATCTATCCCAACAGCCACTATGTCACGCCCAAGCCGACCATGCTGCAGGCGGTCGAGCAGATCAAACGGGAGTTGAAGGCGAGGCTGGCGGAGTTCGAGGCGACCGGCAAGCTGCTGGAGGCTCAACGCCTGGAACAGAGGTGCCAATTCGATATCGAAATGTTGGTGGCGACCGGTTCATGCGCCGGGATCGAGAACTACTCCCGCTATCTAACCGGCCGCAAGCCCGGCGAGCCGCCGCCCAATTTGTTCGAATACCTGCCCAAGACCGCGCTGCTGTTTGTCGACGAAAGCCACGTCATGGTGCCCCAGATCGGCGGTATGTTCCGTGGCGACTTTATGCGCAAATCGACGCTTGCCGATTATGGTTTCCGCCTGCCGTCCTGCCTCGACAATCGTCCGCTCAAATTCGAGGAATGGGACGAGATGCGCCCGCAAACGGTCTTCGTTTCGGCAACGCCACAAACCTGGGAGTTGGAGCGTGCCGGCGGCGTCTTCGTCGAGCAGGTGGTCCGGCCGACCGGGCTGATCGACCCCTTGGTGATCGTGCGCCCGACCGAGACCCAGGTCGATGACCTGCTCGCGGAATGCCGGGCGGTTGCCGCCCGCGGCATGCGGGTATTGGTCACCACCTTGACCAAAAAGATGGCCGAGGCACTGACCGAATATCTCCACGAGGCCGGGCTGCGGGTGCGCTATATTCATTCCGATGTCGAAACATTGGAGCGGATCGAGATCATCCGCGACCTGCGGCTCGGCGCCTTCGACGTGCTGATTGGGATCAATCTGCTGCGCGAGGGGCTCGACATCCCGGAATGCGCATTGGTCGCGATCCTGGATGCCGACAAGGAAGGCTATCTGCGGTCCAAGACCTCGCTGATCCAGACCATCGGGCGGGCTGCCCGCAATGTCGAGGGACGCGCCCTGCTCTACGCCGATCGGATCACCGGCAGCATGCAATACGCCATCGACGAGACCAACCGCCGGCGGGAAAAGCAGCAGGCCTATAATGCCGCCAATGGCATCACGCCGGAAAGCGTGCGCAAATCGATCTCCGACATCATGGAAAGCGTCTATGAGCGGGGCGACCGCGTCACCGTCAAGACCGGGGCGGTGGGCGCTGCCGAACTGGTCGGCCACAACCTGAAAGCGGTATTGGCCGATCTGGAGAAGCGCATGCGCGCCGCCGCTGCCGACCTCGAATTCGAGGAAGCCGCCCGGCTGCGTGATGAATTGCGCCGGCTGGAGGCAATGGAACTCGGGCTCGACAGACCGGGCGTGGCGCCGGCCGCCGCACGGAAAGCAGCCCCACAGCAGCGGCCGGGCAAGCGCCGCCGGCGCTAAGCATGCGGCCGCGAGCGCGCCGGGGCGCGCTATGCCGTCGCAGCGGGCCGTCGGGGGCAAGTTTGTTTGCTTTCGCGCTTGCAAAAGCCTATTTTGCCAACAAATAAAAAACGCGTTGTTGCACGATAGGGACTCACCAAATGCCGCTGATGGAATGGTCCGAACGCATGAGCGTCGGGGTTGGTCAATTCGATGACGAGCACAAGAAGTTGATCGCAATGATCAACGAACTCTTCGACGCAGTCCAGTCCGGGCGCGGCAAAGAGGCGCTTGGTGGCATTCTCGACCGCTTGATCGAATACACAAAAACCCATTTTTCACATGAAGAACATTACATGCAGAAGCATGGCTATCCGGACATGGCCGCGCATCGCAAGGAACACGAGATCTTGACCAAGCAGGTGGTCGAGATTCAGCGGAAGTATCACTCCGGCGCCACCGCCATGCTGAGCATGGAGGTCATGACCTTCCTCAAGAACTGGTTGATCAAGCACATCCAGGGTACCGACAAGCTCTACACGCCGTTTTTCCACGACAAGGGCATGCACTGATCGGACACTCGCCAGGTCCCCTCGACCGGCGGGTCGATGCCATCATCGATCAACTCAGCGCCGGAGCCGCTCCGGCGCCGCTGGCGGAGGCGCTGAAGGCCTTGGGCCCCGGCGCGGTTCCGCGTTTGCTGCTGCACCTGGCCTCGCCCGATCGACGCCGGTGTACCCTGGCGTTCTACGCATTGCAGTTTTGCTGGGCGCCGCCCGCCGCTGAGACCGTGCGACGGTTTCTTGCCGCCGACGATCCCGATCTGCGGCGGATGGCGGCGATCGTCCTGGTCAAGGGCGAGGGCTATGGCCGGTTCATCGACTGCTGCCGGAGCCTGCTCGACGACCCGCGGGCCGAGGTTGCCGGCTTCGCGCTCGACCATGTCGAGGCCGAACACCCGGACCTCGAGCGGACCCGCCACGGTCTCTGCGACCCGGTCCGCCGCCGGGTGCTGGCACGTCACCTGCCCCGTTACCACCACCCCTCGTTGATCCAGGGCGTTCGCGCCCTGCTCGACGGCGATGACCGGTCATCGTGGCCCGGCGCCCTCGCCGCGCTGATCCACCTCAACGCCGACGACGGCGAAACCCGAAACCGGCTGATCGCACTGCTGGGCGGCGCGGCTGACCCGAGGATTCGCGAACTGGCCGCGGAGGCGCTGACCTGGCACGGCGGCGACAGCGAACTGCCGGCACTCTCCCAGGCGGTGCGGGATCCGGATGCGCCGACCGCGGCGGCGGCGGCCGCCGCGGTCGCCGCGATCCTGCGCCGCCGCGCCACGGCCGGCGCTGACCACCCGGTGTCGGCCGCAGAGCGTGAGCACTACCGTTCGGCGGAAGCGTTCGAACCCCACTGGGCCTATCGGGGCAGCGACCCGCCTGCCGATTTCGTGGCCGGCCGGGAAGCGCGGCTGGCGCTGCAGGCGCGGATCTTCGCGGTGCCCGGCGACAACCTGGCCATGCCGGTGCCCGCCGGCCGGCCCGCGGCGGCGCTGCTGGTCGCCCCGGTGCGCGATTTTGGCGGCGCCGACGACAAGAGCTATGGTCGCGAGGTCGAGGACAGCGCGGTCAAGGGCTTTTGTGGCCTGATCCATGTCGGGCGCGACGTCGCCTGGCAGCGGAGCCATGAGGGCGTTGTTGCGATCGCCGCCGGGATGGTGCGCCGGGTGGTACGGGTCGCCACCTGGGGTGGGCTGGTGGTGATCGAGCATCGCGATCCCCAGGGTCGGGGGTTCTGCAGCCTTTACGGCCATCTTTCGCCGTTCGTCTGCGTGCGTCCCGGCGAGCTTGTCAGCGCCGGACAGAAAATCGGCGCCGTCGGTCGCGCCTTCACCTGGGAGAACGGCGGCTACGACGCCCATCTTCATTTTGCCATCCACGACGGCGGCTATAGTCAGCCGCCACGGGTCGGCGCCGTGATCGATTTGCGCTACCGCGGCCGGCGACGGCGCGCCACTGTGGTCGCCGCCGACGCCGCGGTCACCCATGCCGTGGTCTGGACCGAACGTGGCCGCGAACCGGTCCACCTCGCCACCGATTGGGTGTGCGGCTATATCAGCGGCGACTGGTTCGATGCCGGCGACCACGGCTGGCAAGACCCCTGGGAGTTCCTGGCCAGACGCGGCGCGCTGTAATCGGGACCGGGGCCCGGCCGGCTCAAGTCTCGGTCCGGCCCTCGGTGCGGCCGGTCCAGGCGGCGACGACTTCGCCGTGGCGGCGGCAGGCAGGATCGGCGAGGTCGACGAAGCGGCCGGTGATGCTGTCGGGCGGCGGCAAGGTTTGGGGGTCCTCGCCGGGAAAGGCCAGGGCGCGCATCTTGGTCCGGACGACGCCGGGGTCGATCAGGTTGACCCGGAGCGCGGTGGTCGCAACCTCGGCTGCGTAGGACTTGACCATCATTTCCAGCGCCGCCTTGCTGGCGGCGTAGGGGCACCAGTAGGCGACCGTGGCGTGGGCGGCACCCGCGGTGACGAACATGGCGCGGCCAGCATCAGAGGCGCGCAACAGCCGGTCCAGACTGCCGATCAGCCGATAGTTGGCGAGCAGGTTGAGCCGCATCACCGCTTCCCACATCGCCGGATCCGACGACGCCACCGGGCTCAGCTGGCCCAGCGTGCCGGCATTGCCGACCAGAATGTCCAGCCGGCCGAAACGCTGGTAGACCGCCAGCCCGAGCTGATCGATCCGGTCGAGTTCGGTCAGATCCAGCGGCACCAGGGTAGCGCCCGTGCCGCCCGCCTGGCGGATCGCGTCATCGACCTCCTCCAGGCCGCCGACCGTGCGCGCGGTCAGCACGACATGGGCGCCCTCGGCGGCGAAACGCCGGGCGACCGCCGCACCGATGCCACGCGACGCGCCGGTGATCAGGGCGACCCTGCCGGCCAGACGGGGTGCGCTTGCTGACATTTGGTCGGATCGTTCCATGGTCACCCTAACTCCTACCCGGTCCCGGTCTGGACGGCACGGTCAAGGCGTGCCGTATTGGCGAAGGCGGCCGCACAGTATCCAAAGCGGCGGGGCGAGTCCAAGCCGGTTCCTCACCATCGCCGGTCGCCGACGAAGGTCGGCGGACGCCGGCCCGCCTGCGCCTCCGGACGCCCGACAATCTTTTGACTGTGCGTGCCTCCTTGATCGAGATTCCACTGCATATAGCGGTCGCCGGTGGCTACCGCGCCCGACGGCCGCTGAGACCCGGTCGCGCCGATCAAGTCATCGGACGCGACCGCGTCGGCCGGGCGGGGACCCGTCCGCTACTGCTGCTCGTCCGCCGGAACCACACGGTAGAGCTGGAACCGCGGGCCCTGGTGGAGCAGCTGAAGCAGGTCCGGCGCCGGGTTGTCTTCGTGCTCGGCGTAAAGAATATAGAGATAGTCGAACTTCTCCGGCCAGTCCTCCCAGATTTTGCCCGAGGCGGGGGCGGCGTCGGCGGTCGCGGCGATCAGTTGGCTGACGGTCGGCGGATCCCCGTCGAGGGTGTCAACCCGATTGCGCCAGGTCGGCCGCACCGACAGCACCTGCTTGCCCTGGACGCTGAAGGTGGTGCTGACCAGACTTGACCGTTCGATCAAGGCCAGGCAAGGCGCGTGGCTGAGCGCGATGTTGAAGGCGTCGTTACCCTGCGGGCTGTCGGCGGTGGCAACCAGGACCGTGCTGCCGGGTCGAATTAAATCCACCGATTGCCGGAAATCCTGATATTGCCGCTCCAGGCCCTGCCAGGCGACCTGGACGCTGAGGAAGCGCGGCAGCGCAGCACCGATCACAAAGGCGTAGAAGGCATAGCGTGCCCATCGACTGGAGGCGTCGAAGCGGACAAAACCGATCATCAGGAACACGATGCCGATCGGCAGGCGCTGGTCGGCAATCCACGAGCCGAACAGCATTCGCGGCATCGCCATATAGACCGCGACCCCCAGCACCAACAGAGTCCAGCCGATCGGATGCAGGCCGAGCAGACGCCGCTGCACCGCCCATACCGTGGCCGCGACGATCAATGCCGCATAGGACAGATCGAACAGGTCCGAATAGTTCTGGAACACATAGTAGAGGCCGTCGAGCTTGCCGGTCGACTCCCAGAGAATATCGCCGACCAGCCCCATGGTCGGGCTCGCCAGCATCAGCGGCACCACCGGCACGAAGGGCAGGCCGAACGCCAGCACCGCACCGGCCAGGCGGCGGCGCCCGACGATCTGCCCATCCAGGCACAGCCAGGCTTCGCAGCTGAGCAGCGCCAGTCCGTAGAGACCGACGGCGAACAGATGGCAGGTGAACAGGATCGCCACGACCACCGCCGAAACCAGCCCCCGCAACCAGGGCGAGCGATCACGCAACAGGATCCAGGCCGCGACGCCCCACAGCGCCACGCCCAGCCCGAACAGGTAATTCATCAACCCGTACAACAGGATATTGTTGTAGAGGAAGAGAAAGCTGACCAGCGGCCATGGCGACCAGCGGCGGCTTACGGCATAGTGAACCGCATGGGCGCCGGTCACCATCAGCAGCATGGTGGCGATGATGAACGCCTGTCCGGCCAGATAGACATCCATCTGGCGGTCGAGCGTCGGGACGATCAGGTCCATCACCAGATTCGGGATGATCGCCCACTGAATGGTGAAGAACTGTTCCAGCAACGGGTTCTGGTCGAAATAGGCCAGCACGTGCATCCGTGCCAGGTGATTGATGTAGTCGGCGAGCGGCGCGATCGGCACCGCCAGCACCGGCGCCGCCGCAGCCAGGGCAAGCAGCGCGAAAACCGGCAAGAGCAGGCGCGAAGAAATCGCCCGCTCGGCGAGTACGGACGGCAGCACCAGAGGGGGGCGGACCATGGGAACGGGCTCCAGGGACTGGGTCGAGGTCAGGGGTAGGATGAGGACGAGGGCAAAAACGGCGGTTGTGGTTGCTTTGAATGTCTTGGGACTGACTTGGGCGATCAACCATTCAAATCGGGCGACGAAGCCTCTGCCGGCCAGCGACTACTCGCCATAGCTGCGATACCTGATCAAATATTTCTGCCGCAGATCGAAATCGAATTGCTGATCGAACCCGTTTTTCTTAAAATTATCCGAGCCATGAAAGTGCAAGCTCGCTCGAATCACCGATCAACACTTCAGGTCACCCGGCCAATTTTTGTCAAGACAAAGTGCCAGAATGACCTCAGGGGGTCAAGGGCTGCCACTGTATAGCTTACGCGCGTTCCAAAATGGGTGTTCACTTGACGAGTAAACCGGCCATCGCCAACCGTTTCTTAACGCCCTGGGGCCTCCTGCCGCCGCCGCCGCGCCACCGCGGCAGCCCCGGCCGCAGCGCTTTGGCGGTCGACTCAGGATCGCCGGGGCTCAAAGCTCCGGAAGGCTGACCAGCAAGGTAAAGCCGTTCGCCATCATCACCGTGCCGGCGACGGCAAGTGCTCCGCTCAGCCACAACAGGGTCGCCACGCCCGAGACCAACGACACCGAGGCCAGCACCACCGCGATCTGCAAGCCGGCCCCGGCCAGATCGAAATTGGGATCCCTGGCCGCGGCCCGGTCACGCAGACGCTCCAGGTCCATCGCCTTGGCCGCCAATTCCTTGCGGCCTTCCCCGGTCTTGGGGTCGCTCTCATAGCGATCGGCGGTTGACTTCCAGCCGCCGGCCAGATCGCGCAGTTTCCCCCGCGCGTCGTCTGACAATCCACTGCCGATCTCGGCCTCGGCCATCAGTTCCGCCGAGGCAATTCGATAGCTGGTCTCCCGCAGGTGCTTGGCCTGATAGAAGCTCCAGGTATCGCTGGCCCGGATCGCGTTGCTCTGCATGTCCTTGGTCGCGTTGGAGCCGCCGAGATTGGTCAACGCCATCAGCATCGCCAGGACGCCGACATAGACCGCAACCCAGCGCTCGCGGGTTTCCTTGCGCTGGCTGCCCTCGGCCATTTCCTTGATCTGCTGGGCCAGTTCATCGGCTTCCATCGCTGCGTCCACTCCCCCGTCCGCACTGCGCTCAATCTAGAAATCGCGCCCCGGCGGTCAACCTGGGAGGTTTCGCGGCGTGGACCGCGCCCGCTATCCCGGCCTATGGTGCGATCCGTTCGCCCCCTCTTGCGCCCCGTTACCAATGCTCTGGCCATGGCTCACATCGTCTTCCTCGACGACAGTTTCCCGTTCGACGGCAACACCCTGCGCGCGAGCGCGCTGGGCGGCGTCCAGGGTGCCACCGTCATGCTCGCCGAAGCCCTCGCCGAACGCGGCCATCGGGTCACCGTCGCGATCGCTGGCAGTGCGGGCAGCGAGGGCTTCGGCGTTCGCTACCGCCCGCTCGGCGAGGTCGCCGGCGAGGCCGCCGACCTCGCGATCGCCAACCGGGTGCCAAGCCTGTTCGACCGCCTCGGCTCGGCCGCCCGCGGGGCGAACCGGGCCTTGTGGCTGCACGGGCCCGCGCGCTATCTCGGCAAATCGCGCCATCTGCTGCCGCTGCTGCGCTGGCGGCCAGTGCCGGTTTTCCTCGGCACCTACCATGCCGGCACCCGGCCTTGGGGCCTGGCTCTGCGCGCCGGGCCGATCATCCCCCACGGCATCGGCGCACCCTTTGTCGACGCCGAGCCGGCCCAGGCGCCGCCGCCGCCGCGTGCGGTGTTCACCTCCAATCCTCGCCGTGGCCTGGATTGGCTGATTGCGCTGTGGGTCCGGGCGATCCGCCCGGCGGTCCCCGGCGCCGAACTCCACGTCTTCGCCGGCCGCGAGACTTACGGCGGCCAGCCCGACGCCAAGCTCGAAGCCGCGCTGCGCGCTGCCGCCGGCCAGGCCGGCGCCGGAGTGGTTCTGCGCCGGCCGGTCGGCAAAGCGGCCTTGGTCGAGGAATTCCGCCAGGCACGGGCCATGCTGTATCGCGGTGATGCCGGCGAAACTTTCTGCTTCGCCGCCGCAGAGGCGCAGGCGATGGGCGTGCCCCTGGTCACCGCCGGCGTCGGCGCGCTCGCCGAACGGGTCTGCCACGGCGTCACCGGCTTCCTGGCGCCCGAAGACGCCGGCTTTGCCACAGCCGCGGTGCAGGTGCTGACCGACGATCGCCTGTGGTCGGCGCAGCACCATGCCGCCCTGGCCCGCCGCGGCGACGGCGGTTGGGACCAGCGGGCGGCGGCGTGGGAACGGTGGTTCCTGACCTGAGAAATAGGCCTCGGGGGTTGCCTTCGCGCGCGCCCAAGGGCGGCGGCCCCTGGTGCCGTCAACCGGCCGAGGCCGCCGCGATGCGGTGGTCGAGCCGCTCGTCGTCGAGCCCCGCCGGTTCCTGGTGGATCAGCACTTCGGCATCGGGAAAGGCCTCGACCAGGCGTCGCTCGATCTGGTCGGCGATATCGTGGGAGTGCTCCAGGGTCAGACCGCCGTCGAGTTCCAGATGCAGTTCGATGAAGCGGCCGTTGCCGGAATGGCGGGTGCGCAGGTCGTGGAGCCCCCGCGACTCGGCGTGGTCGAGCACGATCCGCTTGACCCGGTCGCGCTCCTCCTGCGGCAGCTCCCGGTCCATCAGCACATCGAGCGCGCCGCAGGCAATGCCATAGGCCCCCCAGATCAGGAAGGCGGCGATCGCCAGCGCAAATGCCGAGTCGATCTGGACGATGTCGGTCGCCTGGGTGACCAGCAGCGAGGTAATCACCGCACCATTCATCAGCAGATCACCGGAATAGTGCAGCCGGTCGGCACCGATCGCAATCGAGCCGGTGGTGCGCACGACATGGCGCTGGAACGTGATCAGCGCCGCCGTCAGCACCATCGACAGCACCATCACGGCGACCCCGGCGGCGCTTTCCTGGATCGGCAGCGGGTTGACCAGACGGCCGATCGCCTCGATCACCAGGAACACCGCCGAGCCGCTGACGAACGCCGATTGCGCCAGCGCCGCCAACCCCTCGGCCTTGCCGTGGCCGAAGCGATGGCTGCGGTCGGGCGGCTTCAGCGCCGTACGCACGCCGAGCAGCGTCACCACGGAGGCCATCAGGTCGGTGCTTGAGTCGATCAGCGAGGACAGCAGGCTGACCGAGGCGGTCAGCAGATAGGCGCCGAGTTTGGTCGCAATCAGGGTCGACGCCACCGCGACGCTGCCATAGGTTGCCCATTGTCGGAGCCGCGCGTTCCGTGTCTCGACGGTTTCGTCCATGCCTGCCTGACCTCTTCGACTTGCCGGTTACCCGAGATCCGCGCCGAGCCGTTCGGTCAGGCTCTGCACCTCGGCCTCCAACGCCGCGATCCGCCGATCCCGTTCGGCCAGCGCGGCGGCGACCTCGGCGGCTTCGAAGCGCTGGGGGATGTGCTTCGGGCAATTCACGTCCCAGGCTGCGACGGTGAACAGGATCGCCTGCTCCGGCCGTGCCTGATAGCCTTCGGGCATCAAACGCGCAACCAGGGCGGTATCGCCCTCGACCACCCGCGCTTCGCCCCACAGCTTGATCCGCCGGCGCTGGGCATAGTCGATCAGGAACAGATAGGCCTTCGGATTCTCCAGGAGATTGCCCTGGGTGACGTATTGCCGGTTGCCGGCAAAATCGGCGAGGCCCAGGGTTCGGTCGTCGAGCACCTGCAAGAACCCCGGCGGGCCGCCGCGGTGCTGAATATAGGGCTGGCCTGCGGCATTGGCGGTGGCAAGGAAGATGCTGGTCTGGACCGCCACGAACGCGGCGAGTTCGGGCGTGATCCGGGTTTCCCAGGAGCCGCCTTGCTCCATCCGCTGATAGGCGTGGCGAGACCCCTTGCGACTCTGAATTGCCTTGACCGATGGGGTAAAGGCGATGTCGCTGGGATAGCGGCGGTCGGTGTCCATCGGGGCCTCCTGATCGGCGAAGCCCAGGATCCCGGATCCGCGGGCCGAAGGCAATGTCGACTTCGCGTGCTCACGGTCGCGGCCTCGGTCGGCCGGTCACCGCTCCGGCTGCGGGGAAATGCCGTGGCCTTTCATGCCGTGCATCAGGTCGAGCACGACCGTGTTGATTTCCGGAAATTCCAGCGAGAGGCCATTATCTTTGGTCCGGCGCACCACCCGCGCAATACAGCGACCGCCGACGCCGGGGACCTCCGAGCACGACAACTCCAGCCGGGTACGGTCACCGGGGCGCAAATCCCCTCGGTAATCCTCCAACAGCAAGCCGCGGGTCGACCAGTTGGCCGTCAGGCAACGGAGGCCGTCGACCACCGCGGTCAGGGGCGGATCGCAATAGCGGATCGAACGACGGCGTTCGATGCCGCCGGGGCCGCGGCGCGGCTTGTCCAAGACCGCGGTGCGCCGCGCTGCGGCGTCCTTGGTGCGCTTGTCGATGCCTTGGGCGGTGGTCAGCAGCACCACCTCCAGGCGCTTTTGCACGGCCTCGCGGAACGCCTCGTCGGCGCCGTAGCGCAGGGCCATGCCCAGATGTTGTTTGGCCCGGGTCAGGCATTCGTTGCGGCCCTTGTCGTCGGACTGGCGCGAGCACTCGACCGCGGCGTCGAGCACGGTCTCGACGCTGCGCTGGAAGGCGTTGCGCTGGATCTCCTTGGCGGTTTCGCGCACGGTATCGCGCCCGATCATCGGGAAATCTTTGTTTTTCAGGAGCGAATCGAGCCCCTTGGCAAGCGTTTCGACCTTCTCCGGATCGGGCGGCTCGGCCTCGGCCAAACCCCGCATCTGACGCAACGCCGTCTCCGCCAGCAGAAGCATTTCGGCTTCCAGCTTGCGTTTCTGATCGGCAGCCGCCGCGGCGGCATCATGGATACCGTTCATCATGGTCGGATCGGCTGATCTATGCGGGCAAATAATACCATGACACCTACTTGCCCGTACCAAATACGGTTTTAGAGAAGAAATCTTTAACGGGTCGTTTTGGCCGCACCGCACTATCCCCGATTCTATTCTGTTGCGATTGTTACAAATACAACCGTCAATGGGATTTACCGGAAATTTTTTCGATACCGCAAACATCCCGACGCTAGCGCAGCGCCAGCCCCGACCGTTCATCACCGGCGAAGGTGACCGTCGTCACTGACCGACCCCGCATGGCTCTGCGATTATCGGCAATCGGCAACGGCGTGCGGCGGTTGGAGAGCGGCGATGCGGAGATGGTCGATGGACTCTGGCTACGACGACCAGGAGTTCGCGCCCGGCGTCGGCAATCACCGGATCAGGGTGGTCAGGCTGGCGATCACCGTGGTTTGGGCGGTCGCGGTCTGGCTGAGTTGCCTGTGGTGGTTCGATGCCACTCCGCAGTGGTGGTGACGCCGCGCACCGGGTCCGATGCCGGGGCGGCGACCAAATGCCGCGGAAGAATTTTCAGGCGCCGCCGACGATCAGCGCGGCGGCGGCGGCACGCGCCTCGGCGGTGACCTGGCTGCCCGAGAGCATCCGGGCGATCTCCTCGCGGCGGCTGTCGCCGTCCAGGCCTTCGACATCGGTGACCACCCGGTCGCCGGCCAGCGCCTTGCGCACGCGCAGATGGTGGGCGCCGCGGGCGGCGACTTGGGGGCTGTGGGTGACCACGAGGACCTGAACATCCTGCCCGAGCCGCGCCAGTCGCTCGCCGACCGCGGCGGCCACGGCACCGCCGATGCCGGTATCGACCTCGTCGAAGACCAGGGTCGGCACCGTCCCGCTTTGCGCCAGCACCACCTTGAGCGCCAGCATGAAGCGGGCGAGTTCGCCGCCCGAGGCGATCTTGTTGAGCGGGCCGGGCGGCGCGCCGGGATTGGTTGCGACCAGGAAGGCCACCCGGTCGATCCCGCCGGCGCCCCAATCCGCCTCGCCGAGCCGCTCGATCACCGTCCGGAAGCGGGCGCGATCGAGCTTGAGCGGCGCCAGCTCCTGGGCAACCGCCAGGTCGAGGCCGGTAGCGGCCTGACGGCGTAAATTGCTCAACCTCTCGGCGATCTCGCGAAACACCGCGCGCGCCTGCTCGGCCTGCCGCGACAGCGCCCCCAGGGCATCGCCGCGGTCCTCGATCAGGGCGAGCCGCCGCCCCAGGTCGGTCCGCAGCGTGACCAGGGCATCGACCGCCACGCCGTGTTTGCGCGCGGTCGCCCGCAAGGTGAACAGGCGTTCTTCGAGCGTTTCCAGGGCGCTGGCGTCGAGTTCGATATCGGCCGCGCAGGCCTGGAGCGACGCCACCGCCTCGGCGGTTTCGGCCGCGGCGCGGTCTATGGCGGCAACCGCGGCGTCCAGCCGGCCGCCGGCCCTATCCGCGATCCGGCCGAGCAGACGCAGCGCCGCGGCCAAGCCCCGCTCGGCGCCGCGATCTCCGGCCAGTTCGCCATGGGCGGCCTGGATCGCCTCGACCAGCTTCTCGCGATGCATCAAGACCGATCGGGTCTCGGCCAGTTGCGCTTCCTCGCCCTCGCACGGTTCCAGCGCGTCGAGTTCCGCCAGGGCGTGGCGCAGGTAATCCTCTTCCGCACGCGCCCGCACGATCTCGGCTTCCGCCTGGAGCCGGGCCTGTTCCAACTGATGCCAGGCGCGCCAGGCGGCGGCGGCCTGGGCCGCCAGGGTGACCAGTCCGGCATGGGCGTCGAGCAGGCCGCGATGGGTGCGGGGGTCGAGCAGGCCGTGGGTATCGAATTGGCCGTGGACTTCCACCAGTTCGGCGCCGAGCCGGCGCAGCAGCCCGACCCCGACCGGCTGGTCGTTGACGAAGGCCCGGCTGCGCCCATCGGCGTTGATCGTCCGGCGCAACACCACGGTGTCATCGCCGTCGAGCGCCTGCTCCCGCAGAATGTCATGGACCGGGTGGGCATCGCGGAGGTCGAACTCCGCGATCACCGAAGCCTGCTCCGCGCCATGGCGGACCAAGCCGCTGTCGCCGCGCGCGCCCAGCGCCAGCCCCAGGGCATCAAGCAGGATCGACTTGCCGGCACCGGTCTCGCCGGTCAGCACGGACAGTCCGCCCTGGAAATTCAACGACAGTCGCTCGATCAAGACAACGTCGCGGATCGACAGGGCAGCGAGCATTTTACGGTCAGAACACCGAGCCCCAAGCCCGGGTGATCCAGGATTTGTGACTGTCTGCCGGCTGCAGCTTGGCGTCGACCAGCAGGGCGTAGGAATCCTGGTACCACTCGCTGCCTGGGAAGTTGTGGCCGAGCACCGCCGCCGCCGCCTGGGCCTCGGAGGTCACGCCCAATGCCAGATAGGCCTCGACCAGGCGATGCAGGGCTTCGGGAACATGGCTGGTGGTCTGGAAATTCTCGACAACGGTGCGGAACCGCCCGATCGCCGCGTTGTAGTCGCCCTGGCGCAGGTAATAGCGCCCGATTTCCATCTCCTTGCCGGCCAGATGGTCATTGGCGAGGTCGAGCTTCAGCTTGGCGTCGCGGGCATAGTCGGTTCCGGGGAAGCGGCGAACCACGTCGCCCAGCCCCTCGAGCGCCAGCTTGGTCATCTTCTGATCGCGGCGGACGTCCGAAATCTGCTCGTAGTAGCTCAGCGCCTTCAGGTAATAGGCATAGGCGATCTGATCGTTGCCCGGATGGAGCTGAATGAAGCGATCCAGCGCGATAATCGCATCGTCGTATTTCAGATCCTGATAGTGGGAGAATGCCGCCATCAGCTGGGCCTTGGTCGCCCAGGTCGAGTAGGGATGCTGCCGCTCCACCTCGTCGAACAGCTTGGCAGCTTCCTTATATCGCTTGGCTTCCATCGCCGCGCTGGCTTCGTTGTAGATCTGTTCGGGGGGCCGCTCGACGTAAGGCACTTCGTCCTCATTCGACGAACAGCCCGTCAGCGCCAACGGCGCCAGCACGGCAAGCGCCAGCAAGATCGGCCGGGCGGCCAGGC
This sequence comes from Azospirillum sp., assembly GCA_016124535.1. GTDB lineage: Bacteria > Pseudomonadota > Alphaproteobacteria > Azospirillales > Azospirillaceae > RI-112. The sequence goes on along the minus strand of WGNK01000003.1, from coordinate 252,383 downwards.
GAACAAAGCCACGAAGCGGCGGCAGGCACAGCGGTCGCGCGGTCATCAGCATAACCCAGGTTCCAAAGACGCCTCTGTATAGCACGGTGCGACCGCGGGCCGACAAGTCGTATGGCGGCGGTCGCCACCATCCCTGGTTCCGGCCGGGCGGAATCGGCCAAATCGTCCCCGACCAGCAGCAGCGGGGGCGATCCGCTTCCGCCGCCGGCGGTCGGGCCGGGCCTTCGCCGCTCTCACCGCGGTCGACTCGCCGCCGGATCTGCCGCGGGGCGGTCGGCGGGATCGGCGAGCCCTTCGGCCACTTGCGGCGGGTGGCGGGTCAGGGCACGCCGGTCCAGCACCTCGCTCAGCGCGACGCCAAACCGCTCGACCTCGATGATCTCGCGGCCGCGGGTCAGCTTGGCGCAGCCTTTGTCGGTGGTGAAGTAAATGAAGAAATCGTTGTCGTTGACGTCACCGCTCCACGGCTTCGACAGCTTCAGGAAGGGTGGCATGTAGTAACTCGCGGCCAACTGGGGGCCGCAGACATAAACGCGATAGGTCTTATCGACCGGCTGGCCGCCGTTTTCCAGCTCCAGGTATTCGGTCAGCCGGAGCGTCGCCTCGCGCAGGGAATTGCCCCAGTAATCGAGTTCATAGCGATTTTGGGCGCCGGCCAGTCCGCCGGCCAATAGGTTATAGAATACGTACTGGTTGGGATGGAGCGCCGCCATCATCCAGGTCTCCGACAGACCAACCACCAGCAGGACGATGCCGAACACCCGGCCGAGCAGACGGTTCCGCGCCTCGCTGAACTGCCAGAATCGCGCGAAGGCCAGCGCCGCCATGACCGTCAGCGCCGGCACCACGAACATGAAATGGCGGATGCCGTTGTAGACCGTCGGGCGCAGCAGGGTGAAGATCACCACCGGCAAGACCCCGGCGAGGATCAGCGGCAGGTGGCGGACGAGGGTGTCGCGGGCGTCCTGGCCGCCGCGGCGGAATTGGCGCCACCCCCACAAGGTCGCGCCACCGATCGCCAGGACCAGCCCGACCAGCACCGGTTCGGATAGTTTGACCCCCAGATAGATCGGCAGGTAGAGCGCCGGCGGATCGGTCGACCACACCGCGCGGCCGTCGAGCAGGGTGCTGATATGGATCGGAAAGCGCGAGAACTCCTCGAGCGCCAGCACCGGATTGAGCGGCGCGAAGACCGACCACGGCCACAAGACTGCCATCAGGGCATAGGCGATCGGCAGCGCCGGCAGCAGCCTTAGAACGGCACCGCCGCCCAGCCTCAGCGCCGCCGCTGCGCCGATTCTGGGGACCGACAGCGCGACCCAGGCGAACAATGCGGCAGCCAGGAAGGCCGGGATCAGCAGCGCCCCGACCCGAATACCCAGGCCAAGCCCGACCACCAGCCCGAGCTTGAGCACACTGCGCCGCTTGGGCCGGGGCAATTGCATCGCGATGCGCGTGACGTGGTAGAGGCCCCAGATCATCGCCGCGGCAAACGGCACGTCCTTGGTGTTGTTGAACATCGCGCCGAACCAGGCGGCGGTAAGCGCGAGCAGGGCGGCGGCGAGGAACCCGGCGCGGGCACCACCGAGCAGTCGTGCGGTACGCCAGCAGCCGGCGATGCCGACCACTCCGATCAGGCCGCACAGCAGATGGCGGGTCTCGTACTCGCCGAACGGTGATATCGGCACCACGAGCGCTGATGCGAGATCGAACAAGCCGCCATAGAGATAGAGATCTTTGTAGTGAAACGCCGACCAATCAGTAAAACCTGAGAAATAAAATGCCAGGAGTTTCTGGCCATATATATTTTGGACCTCTTCGTCCGTCGAAATGCCGTAATCCTGAAAGATCAGAAAGACGATCAGCGTCAGGCAAATCAGGCAAATCTTTGACAAATCATCCCACAATCTCGGAGATTGCCAGGGCTGAACGCCATTAATTGTTTGAAGTCCTGAATCGTCATAAGAAACTTGACAGGTCATCGTTCGTCACCCTTTGGCGATTCGCATCTTTTTTGTTGGTTTTCTTCTGATAGAAATACGTCAATTGTTTGCTGCTTTTTTGTCGATCTCGGGGTCGATCGGCAGGGTCGGCGGCATCAGCGGCGCCGAGGCGCTCGGTCGCTCAAAGCCATGGGCAGCGCGGACGATGAACAGCGGCCGCCCTTTGACCTCGTTGAACACCCGGCCGAGGTAGTCGCCGATGATGCCAAGGGTCAGCAATTGGATGCCGCCCAGGAACAGGATGGCCACGATCAGCGATTCATAGCCCGGCACGTCGATGCCGAAGATCAGGGTCCGGATCACCCGGACCACGGCGTAGAGCAGGGCCAGCCCGGAGACCGCCGCGCCGATCACTCCCCAGACCCGCAACGGAAAGGTCGAGAACGCGGTCAGGCCGTCGAGCGACAGGCTGAGCAGCTTGAAGAAGCCCCACTTGGTCTCCCCGCCGGTGCGCTCGCCCTGGACATAGGAAATGCTGGCGGTCCGAAAGCCCACCCAGGCGAAGATGCCCTTCATAAACCGGGTGCGTTCGGGCATCCGGTTGATCACGTCCACAACCCTGCGGTCGATCAGGCGAAAATCGCCGACCTCGCGGGGCAGCTTGACCTCCGACAGGTGATCGAACAGCCAGTAGAAGGCCCGCGCCGACAGCTGGTGCGACTGGCTCTGACCGACGCGCGATTCGCGGGTCGCCACCACCACGTCGAAGCCCTCGCGCCACTTGGCCAGCAGTGCGCCGATCAGTTCGGGTGGGTGCTGAAGATCGGCATCCATCGGCACCACGGCGTCACCGCGGGCGAAGGCGAGCCCGGCGCTGAGGGCCTGCTCCTTGCCGAAATTGCGGGACAATTCAACGATCTTTACCGCTGGATTGGCGGCGCGGACGCCGATCAGACGATCCAGCGTGTCATCGCGGCTGCCATCGTTGACGCAGATCACTTCCCAGCTGTCCGGAACCGTCGCCAGGACCGCAAACAACCGGGTAAACAGCGCCTCGACATTGGGCCCCTCATTATAGAACGGGATAACCACCGACAAAATCGGATGGTCTTCACCGCCGAGCCGATGGCTCGGGTTGTCGAAGGCGACGACCGCGTAAGGAGTCAGGGGAGGCGACATTTCGGCGGGCCAAACGCGTCCGGCGGTGGGAGGGCGGAACCACCGGCCGAGCTCGGGCGGCACTTCCTCATTTTGCTCCGGTCCATGTATAACAAGGCATGATTTCCGGCAAGATGCCGTTTTATTGCTCGACCAAACGAGTCTCTGGTATCGTGCGAAACCATTTTCGGCTGCCAGGCGAATCTAGGTGGTGGTGATCGGACAAACAGCGGCCCCGGCAAAATATTCCGCGAATTTGTCGCGAGGCCGGTCCGCCAACCCCGGCCGGGGTTCCGGTGACTCATCGAGCGGGATCGGCAGGCGGCGACCGGGAAGCAGCGAAGCGGGGAAGCCGGCATGAAAAACAAAGTGGTCAGCGCCGACGAAGCGATTGCCTTGATCCGCAGCGGCGATACCTTCTGCAACTCCGGATTCGTCGGCAACGGCACGCCTGACGAGCTGCTGGCGGCGCTGGAACGGCGCTTTCTGACCACCGGCCAGCCGCGGGACCTCACCTTGGTTTTCGCCGCCGGACAGGGCGACGGCAAAGAGCGCGGGCTCAACCGGGTCGGCCACGAGGGTCTGCTGAAGCGCGTGGTCGGCGGCCATTGGGGGCTGATCCCCAAGGTCGCCCGGCTGGCGCTCGACAACAAGATCGAGAGCTACAACCTGCCCCAGGGCGTGATCTCCCATCTCTATCGCGATATCGCGGCGGGCAAGCCCGGCGTGATCACCAAGGTGGGGCTGCGCACCTTTGTCGATCCTCGCCTGGACGGTGGCCGGCTGAACACGATCACCCGCGAGTCGCTGGTCCGGCTGATCGAGATCGACGGCGAGGAATGGCTGTTCTACCGGGCGATGCCAATCCAGATCGCCTTTGTGCGCGGGACCACCGCCGACCCTTCGGGCAATCTCTCGATGGAGCGCGAATCGCTGATTCTCGACAATCTGGCGATGGCAATGGCGGTCAAGAATTCCGGCGGCATGGTGATCGCCCAGGTCGAGCGCATCTGCCAGGCCGGGACGCTCAATCCACGGCTGGTCGAGGTGCCGGGAGTGATGGTCGATTGCGTGGTGGTGGCCAAGCCGGAGAACCATCTGCAGACCTATGCGATGCCCTATAGTCCGGCCTTCGCCCACGAAATCAAAGTGCCGCTCGATAGCCTGGAGCCGATGGCGCTGGACGAGCGCAAAATCATCGCCCGACGGGCCGCCTTCGAGCTGCAGGCCAATACCGTGATCAACCTGGGCATCGGCATGCCCGAAGGTGTGGCGTCGGTCGCCAATGAGGAGGGTATCCTGCCCTTCGTCACCTTGACCGCCGAGCCCGGCGTGATCGGCGGCGTGCCGGCGTCCGGGCTCAACTTCGGCGCCGCGGTCAATACCGAATGCCTGATCGCGCAGAACCAGCAATTCGACTTCTATGATGGCGGCGGCCTCGACCTTGCCTGTCTGGGCATGGCACAGGCCGATGCGGTCGGCAATGTCAACGTCAGCAAATTCGGACCTAAGCTGGCCGGGGCGGGTGGCTTCATCAACATCAGCCAGAACGCGCGCAAAGTGGTGTTCGTCGGCACCTTCGCCGCCGTCGGGCTGAAGATCGCGGTGAGCGCCGGGCGGCTGGTGATCGAGCATGAAGGCCGGTCGCGCAAATTCATCAAACAGGTCGAACACGTCACCTTCAGCGGCGCCTTTGCCGCCGAGCGCGGTCGCGAGGTGCTCTATGTCACCGAACGCTGCGTGTTCAAACTGGTGCCGGGCGGGCTGGAATTGATCGAAGTGGCACCGGGCATCGATGTCGACCGCGATGTGCTGGCGCATATGGCGTTCAAGCCGTTCCTGCGCGATGTCCGGCTGATGGACCGGCGCATCTTCGAACCCGGCGCGATCGGGCTCAAAGACGACATGATGCGGATCAACCTGGACGACCGCATCGCCTATGATGGCGAACGCAATATCCTGTTCCTCAATTTCGAGGGGCTCCATGTCCGGTTCGAGCATGATGTCGATACCATCCGGCGCGCGGTCGAGCAGCGCTGCCGGGCGATCGGCAAGCGGGTCGCGACCGTGGTCAACTACGACAACTTCCGGCTCGACGAGGAGGCGGCGCCCGCCTATGCCGCGATGGTGCGGCACATGGTCGACTCCTATTATTCCAAGGTCTCGCGCTATACGACCAGCGCCTTCGAACGTCTGCGCCTGCACGAGGTGCTGACCACCCGCGCGTTGCCCGCCAACCTGTTCGAGCACCCCGACCAGGCCCGAGGCTTCGTGATTGACAGCGCGAAGTAGCGGGGGGTCCAAGGGGGCCCGCGGCTCCCTCACTGCGATTTTCCGATGATCCTCACGCCCGTCGCGCCGGAGTCGGTTCCGGCAATCCTCGCACACTTCGCCGCCCGGGTGGCAGGACACCCGGCGGCGGCGGCGGCGTTCGCGCGCATCCGGGCGACCTGGCCGGTTGCCGACGGCGGCGTCGATACCCCGGACCAGCGGGCGGCAGCGGTGCACCTGGCCCGGCGCTTCGGCATTCCGACGCGCGACGAGGCGCCGCAGTTTGCCTTCAGCTGGGATGGCGTTTGCATCCGCACCCGCAGCGAAGCCTCGGTGATCGTACACGAGGTCACGCATTGGCTGGTGTGCCCGCCCGAGCGGCGAGCGCTTTACGATTTCGGGCTGGGCGCCGGACCGGAAACCGGCCGACGAGCCGATGCCGACGCGGCCGCCTGCGTCGATGCCGCAGCCCGCCAGCAAGAGGAATGCCTGGCCTCGTTGCTCGGCATCCTGTGGGAAGCCGAACTCGGTCAGCCGGCGATTCTGGCTTTTCTGGAGCAGAACTGGCTTGAGGCGTGGTCGCGCCCGGCGGCGGCCGATCATTTCATCGCGACGATCGAGGCGTTGGTGCAGCTTGGGCTGGTTGATGATCAGGGCTGTGCCGTCGTTCCTCCTCCGGGGCCTGCGGCAACGGCGGGCCTGAAACACCTCACCTAACTAAATAGGCGATCTGCCGTCAATTTTTTCTGCCTTTTTTAGGCGGTGGTCCCAGGGGCGTCGCGCAGGTAATCGGCCGTCCCTCCGATCAGGGATACATAATATCTAGACCGGGTGAAATTTTTATGATCACTATGCCGCTTTCCGTCGCCTGCCGGGGCGTCCATGACCTTGACTATTCGGAACAGGATTTCAGCGGTACTCGTCGTTCTTGCCATCAGCGGCTGCACGGCGATACTACCGAAACCGGAAACGACCGCTTTCATCGACGCCACAAATGCGGTTTCAATCGCAACCGACGCGCTTTTGACGCTTCTGGAGAGTGCTGAGCGGCGCAATGGCCTGGAAGCGGCACAACTGATTGCGATGAGGGATCAGGAGATCCGGCCCGGCACGCCACGGGATCGGTGGTTTATGGCGTTCGATCCCAAGATGGCCGTGTGGTATTCCGACTTCAGCGACCCTCCCTTGACCGCCGCGTTGAAGCGGATGCAGGCCGGACTCGCCGCCTATGCCAAGGTGCTGTTGGCGCTGGTCGACGGGACGCCGGTGGAAGAAACCAGAGACCGCATTACCAAACTCGCCTCGAACGCGAGCGTGATCGTGGGGCTATTGGGCGGAGCGATTCCCCAACCGGTAACCCTGGCCTTCAACGTGATTAGGCAATTGGCCGAAGAGGCGCTGCAATTTCAGAATGCGGAAAATTTCAGGCGACTGGTTGAAGCCGGATATCCCCAAGTGGAATTGGCGATCACCGCGGTAAAAAATTACTCACCGGTCCTATTTGAATTACTGGTCAAGAAGACCAAGGACAGATGGGCATTGGCGATGGTGCCGCCGGTCGATGCCGCGGTTATTTCCCAGACCTTTTCGGAAATGGAGGGTGTACGAGTTCTACTATCCAACTACTTGATGCTGCTTGATGCTCAGCAACAGGCACTCCATGAGTTAAAGCTTGCAGCGATCCAGAATGTATCGCCGATTTCTTTGCAATCGATCGCTGACCAAAGCGACCGATTGCGGCTTCAGGCCGAGCTCACCAAGCGTGCCGCGACCCAGCTCAGCAAAGGGAGGTAACCTTTATGACCTCGGCAAGCCCGCCGCCGGCTCCGACGCTGAGCCAAACCAACCGCCAGCTCAACCAGATCCTTCAGGCGCTGCAATCGCTTGACGACAAGGCTGCGGATTTTATCGCCAAGCGCGACGCACTGAAGGCCCTTCTGCTGGAAATCCTGCAATTGCAGGACATTATCATCGCTGGCGCCGCGGCGAGTGCTGCGGGTGAATTCGTACGGATCGCCGCTGCAGTCAAACGGGTGACCGCCGGCGGCGGCCGCCCCTCGAAGGTGACGATCTGAACGGAAAAGGCATCGGAAATCGGGGCCGGGCGGATCAGCGCTCGGCGACCACGGTCATCGCCAAGGCGCTCATGAACAGCGGGCGGTCGGCCAGCAGCTTTTCGGCGACCTGCAGATCGAGCGCCGGCTCATGGGCCTTCCACGGGCAGGCCTCGCGGAGATGGGCCAGCGCGGCCTCGTCGTCGGGCGCCGCGGCCCGCCAGGCGGCCAGGGTGTCGGGCAGATTGATGCGGCCGTGGCGCAGCGGCTCCAGCGCCTGCGCCGGGCTGCCTTCGGCATTGCTGGTGCAGATGGTCGGCTGCACACCCTGGCGGTGCAAGGTATAGCCCGACGGCGCATAGATGCGCGCCCAGGTCAGGAACAATTCCCCGTCGTTGGGCAGCCGGGTCACGGTCTGGACGCTGCCCTTGCCGAACGATGAGGCGCCGACCACCACTGCGCGGCCGCTGTCCTGCAGCGCTGCCGCGACCACTTCGGACGCCGAGGCCGAACGCCCGTCGACCAGCACGACCATCGGTTGGCCGTCGAGGATGTCGTCACCGGTGGCGTCGAATCGCTGCCAGCTGTCGGGGTGGCGGCCGGCGGTCGAGATCAGCCGGCCGCGCCGGACGAACATATCGGCGACCGAAACCGCCTGGTCGAGCAGACCGCCGGGATTGCCGCGCAGGTCGAGGACATAGCCAAGCGCGCCCGCGCCCAATTCGGCCTGGGCGGCAATGACCGCTTCCTTGAGATTGCCGGTGGTCGCGGCGTTGAAGCGGTCGATCTTGAACACCGCGACGCCCTTTTCGATCGCCACCGTGACCGTGTTGGGGATCACCCGCTCGCGCCGGATCGTCACCCGTCGCCCCGACAGGGCATCATTCCCCAGGGTAACCATGACGACGCTGCCGACCGGCCCGCGCAGCCGGTCCCGGACATCGCGGATCGACAGGCTCGAAACCGGCTCGCCATCGATCGCCTGAACCAGGTCGCCGACCGCCAGACCGCTGCGGGCCGCCGGGCTGTGGGCCAGCACTTCCCGCACCACATAGCGGACGCCCTCGGGCTCGACCGAGATGCCGATACCGCCGTAGCCTTCGCGTTGCGCCCGTTCGGTACCGGCACGCTGGGGGCCGGCATAGCGTGAGTAAGCGTCGAGATCGCCGATCATGGCGTCGAGCACGGCCTGATGAATCTGGTTGGCCGAGGCGTCGCGCAGCGCCGCCGAGAACATCCGGCTGCGGTCGATCGCGCGCGCAGTCAAGGACGCCCAGGCACTGGCGTCCCCCGGCTCGGGCGCCAGCAATTCCGCCGCCACCCTGCTGCCGATCTGAACCCGAACCGCCCGGCCATTGCGCTCGGCGCTCAGTTTGGGCTCGATGATCTTGAGACCGGCCAGCCCGTCTACCGTCAGCCGTCCGAGATCCACCGCATCGAGATAGATTTCGGAAATGCGGTTGAACGCGACCGCGAGCACTTCCTCGCCGATCGGCAGGGGCGGAGCCGCGGCCTGCGTCACCGGATCGCCGGCGCAGCCGCACACCATCAGGACCCCGACCACAGAGGCGGTCAGGATGCCACGGAGTCTTATCCAGTGAGCCCGAGTGACCATTGAATGCCGATCAACGCTCCCTTGACCCGCGGCAGTAATGCCAGGGTCGCTGCCAGAGTCAGCGGTACCCACAATGATATGTGCAGCCACTCGGGCGGATGGAGGCCCATCTCGAGCAGCAGCATGGCTGGTACGATCAAATGACCGACAATGAAAATCGTGACGTAGGGCGGGGCATCGTCGACCCGGAAATCCGCCAGCGCGAGGGAACAGCCGGGACACTGTTCGGCGACCGTCAGGTAACCGGTGAACAAGCCCCGGCCGCCGCAGCGCGGGCAGCGCCCGCGCCAGCCGCGCAGACCGGCGGTCAGCACCCGTGGTCCGGTACCGCCGAACCGCCGTACCGCCGCACTTTGCTCTGGGATCGATGTCTCCATGGCGATTTGGGTAGCACGACAGTGGTCAAGGAATCATTGATGTGACGCAATTGCGGCAACCCCGTGATCTATTTCCCACGTTTTGTGCTGTTTCTGCCACGATGGAGAGGGTGGCGACGCCCCTTGCGGTCCGGCCCCGACGGGCTTGCAGCCTCGGCTTCGCCCAGTGAAAACAAGGTGCTGCCGACCAGAGGATCGGCTTCCTCAAGGCGCACCGTTACCGTCGCGCTTAGGCGAAAACTGCGACCGCTGCGCCGGCCGATCAGGGCGTGCTGACCGGCGACGTGGTCGTAGTAGTCGTCCGGCAGCGTGCTGACCGGGATGAAACCATCGGCGCCGGTATCGTCCAGGCGAACGAACAGCCCGAACCGGGTGACCCCGGCAATCCGGCCGGCAAACCGCGCGCCGACCCGCGTCGACAGGAAGGCGGCGGTGTAGCGGTCGGTGGCATCGCGCTCCGCGGCGGCGGCGCGCCGCTCGGTGATCGAGATGTGCTGGGCGGTCTCGGTCAGGCGCGCGGCGCCGTCGTCGTCGAGTCCGCCCGGCCCCAGGCGATGGGCACGGATCAGGGCGCGGTGGACCACCAGGTCGGCATAGCGCCGGATCGGCGAGGTGAAATGGGCGTAGCGACGTAGCGCCAAGCCGAAATGCCCCAGGTTATCCGGGCTGTAGACCGCCTGCGCCTGGGTCCGTAGGATCACCTCGTTGATCAGCGGGTATTCCGGGGTTCCGGCGGTTTTCTTGAGGATCTGGGCGAATTGGCTGGGCTTGACCACCTGGCCCTTGGGCGAACCCAGGCCGAGGCTGTCGAGGAACTCGGCCAGTGCCTCGAGTTTTTCCGGCGACGGCCGGTCGTGAACCCGGTAGACGCAGGGCTCGCCCGCCGCCTCCAGCGACTCGGCGGCGGCGACGTTGGCGGCGATCATGAATTCTTCGATCAGGCGGTGGCTGTCGTAACGCGATCGCTCGGTGATCGCAGCCACCTGTCCGGCGTCATCAAGGCGGATCTGCCGCTCCGGCAGGTCGAGATCCAGCGTGCCACGCCGCCGGCGCGCCGCCTCTAGGACGGTGAAGGCGGCGTAGAGCGGGGCGATCACCGGCTCCAGCAGCGGCCGGGTCAGCGCGTCGGGGTGACCGTCGCGGGCGGTCTGGACCTGCTCGTAGGTCAGCCGGGCGACCGAGCGCATCAGGCCGCGCTCGAAGCGATGGCGGTGCAACTGGCCGTCGCCGTCGATCCACAGATGGGCCGCCAGACAGGCGCGATCCTCGCCGGGACGCAGCGAGCACAGATGGTTGGACAGGGCCTCGGGCAGCATCGGCACCACCCGATCGGGGAAATAGGCCGAATTGCCGCGGTCGAAAGCGGCGCGGTCGAGCGCGCTGCCGGGGGCGACATAAAAGGCGACATCGGCAATTGCCACCACCAGGTGCCAGCCACCGGGCACCGCGGCATCCGGTTCGGCCCACACCGCATCGTCGAAATCGCGGGCGTCGGCACCGTCGATGGTAACCAGCGGCAGCGACCGCAGGTCGACGCGGCCGGCCAGGCCCGGCAGCGGTGCTGCGGCCGCTTCGGCCAGGGCTTCCCTGGAGAACACCGTGGGCAGGCCGTGGCCGTGGATCGCGATCAGGCTGATCGCCCTCGGTGCCATGACGTCGCCCAGACACTCGACGACGCGGACTTGTTTCAGCCCGAGTCGCTGGCTGGCGACCAGTTCGGTCAGCACCAGTTCGCCGGGCGAGGCACCGCCTTCGGCGCCGGGCGCCACGGCAAATTCGGTTTTGGCCCGGCGTTCAGTCGGAACCAGGCGGTAGCCGCCGGACCCGGCGCGCAAGACCCCGAGAATGCGGGCCGGGCCGTCTTCCAGGCGGCGCAGGGTGGTGCCTTCGTAGCTGCCGTCGGCCATCCGCCGCAGCCGTGCCAGGACCCGGTCGCCCGCGGCCAGCGATGGATGGCCGCGCCGCTCTGGCTGCATATAGATGGTTGGGTTGATTTCCGGCCCCGGCGATTGCGCCGGCCGGGCCAGCACCTCGCCGTCGGCATCGACCCCGGTCACCACCACCACCGCCACCGCGGGGAGCGCCGCCTGCGGCGCCAGCCGCCGGCCGCGACCGCGCGCAACCGCCCCGTCCTGCTCCAATTCCTTGAGCAAAGTCTTCAGGCGCAGCCGATCGTCGCCGGTCAGGTGAAAGGCGCGGGCGATCTCCCGTTTGCCCACCGGCGTCGGGCTTTCCCGGATGAAATCGACCACCGCCTGCCTGGTTGGAAACGGCACCGGCTTCTTCGGAGCTGAGTTCAAGGGGAGGTCCAGGGTCAAGGGAGCCACGGCGTTGCCGGCCACCGTCACTCGCCGTTGTGCCCGATTCGGCGATGCAATACCAGGGTCGATCGCCGCCCCCGCCTGGGCATACTAAAGGCGGGTATCGACATGCCTTTTCCCGATCTTACCCGCCAATAGGGTGTTTCAAGACCATCCCTGTGGATAATATCCTGATTTCCCCGGCGACCGGTGAAACGGCTTTGGTCTGATCCCGAGATATCCTGAAATTCTCAAGAGCCCATTTCCCGGTCAACTTGCCGCGGGTGCGAGCAGTTTTTCACCTCCTCTTCGAGATTGGTTTTTCTCTATCGGAGCCTAAAGACCATCTCATGCGAATTGCGCACGACTGGGTTTCTCAAATTGCCTCGTCGCAAAACCCTAAGCTCACCTATGTATCGCCATGTGGCATTGTGCAGTGCACAACGAAAGCCGCGATAGCCAGCAGGAGCAAAATGCGATGAGCGAGTTTCTGACCGAGGACCCGAAAAGCCGGGGTTCGATCGATTTCGACTTTTATGAACGGCAGGCCCACCACCTGCGGGCCGAAGTGGTCGCCAGCGGCCTGGCGAGCTTTGGCAGCTGGATTGCGCGTACCGGTTCAGCGGTGTTCGGCCCGCTGCTCGCGCGGTTGACGGCGGTTCAGCACAGCAGTGAGACCGCGCTGAAGGCCATCGAAGGCAATGGCGGCGTTGTCGACATCACGCCGGTGTTCAACGACGCCATCGGCCCGCTCAAGTCGGCCGAAGCCGGCCAGCAGAGCGACCTGCTCGCGCCGACCGGACCGTGGATCGGCGAAAAGAGCAAGGCTCCGTGGGCAACCCCGCGCAGCGTCGTTGAGACCTCGATCCACTAACCTACGATCTACGCGGTTTATGATTCCCGCTGAAGAGAAGTGAAGTCAATGAACAGGTCGGTTGAATTCTGGGCCCAGCAGGCGACACGCGCGGATTATGAGGCGGTCATCGCTGCGGCTCGCAGAGCGCGCGACGTTGAGGTCGCTCGGCGGTGCCATGCTTTCGGCCGGTGGCTGACCGGCTGGTTGAGCCGGAGCCCGGACGAACTGGATGCCGCCAGCTGGGCGGAGCAGCAGAGCAATCTGAAAGCGTCGGGCCACTGATCGAGCGCAGGGGGTGGACGATCGGAGCAAATTGACCTCGGATCCGGGAAAATCAGGGGAGCACCCCCAGGGTGCCGCCACCGTCCGGACAAAGTGAGGTCGGGAATCGCCGGGATGGCTGCCACCATCCGCGCTTCGATCGATGGCATGCCGGCGGCCGCTTCGGGCCGCCGGGCCTGCCACCAAAACGGGGCACCAAGATTGGGCGACCAAGATTTCTCTTGATTATAGTCTGCTGCGTATTTGCGAATTAATCCGGTTTTTCGTCCGCTTCGCGCCGCTTTCGCCGCGCGATTTTTTTTGTCCTGATGCCAGGTCGTCGAGGTTCGGGTCCGGCGAAAAAACCCTCTCCCCGGCGGGAAGAGGGTTTTCTTGAGCGCGGACCGGCTACACTCTCGGGAAACCGCATCGATCAGGCGGCAAGGGCCTGCTTGGTGGTTTCGAGGGTCTCAGTGAGGTTGGCATTGATTGGGGCCACCGAATCCCGGGCAACCCTGGCCGACAAAGTGGACAGTTGCTCGGTCTGGCTGCGCAGCGCGTCGAAATACGCCGTGACCATCGCGGTCTGCAGCCGGAACAGGTCGGGCAGCGAGGTCACCGACATCAGGGCCTTGGTGTTGGCGAAAGACTGCTCGACCGTGGCCCGCGCGAAACTGGTGACCAACGTCGCCGCCTCTTCATTGCCGGCGACGATGATCGCGGCGGATTGCTTGGTCGCCTCAACGGCCCGCGCGTTGAACGCAACGGTCTGGTCGAAGGCAACCAGGGTGTTCTGGCTGGCCTGGTCGTAGCGCCCACGGGCCGCTTCGACGAGCCGGGAAAGAATGTTGCGTGCCTGGTTCGCCAAGTCGGTCACGGCCTGAGTGGCGGCGGCAATCTGCTGTTCCATCGTGGTCTCCGTCAGTTGAGTGCGAAACGCATTCTTTGCTGCGACGCAGCATAACGGATCAGATGGGCGACCAGGTTACATTTTCGTCATACATTTTTTGCAATGCACAATGCGTCATGACGCCGCATCGATGGGCGAGACCGATCGAGCCTAGGCGCCCAGGCTGGCCGCCTCGCCGCCAGGCCTGCTGCTCAGGTTCTCCATGATTGCGGCGTGCAACTCGGCCGGCTGGATCGGTTTGTGGAGCAGAGTCAGGCCATGGTCGTTGGCCTCCCGCAGGCGCTCCGGCGCGGTATCACCGGTGATCAAAATTCCCGGGATCCGGGTTTCGAACATGTCGCGCAGCTGCGCCACCACCTGGGCACCGGTGCAGATGCCCCGCAGCCGGTAATCGGCGATGATCAGGTCCGGGGGCTGTTGTCGGGCGGTCAGCATGCTGATGGTTTCCAGCGCCGTGCGCGCGGTCAGCACGGTATAACCCCAATCTTCGATCGCGACCCGCAGTGCCTTAAGCACGGTCGCCTCGTCGTCGATCACGAACACCAGACCGCGGCCGGTGACCGGAACTTCCTGGGGCGCACTGCGCAGCGGCACAACATTGGCGGCCTTGTTGTAGCCGACCAGAGCGACCTCCACCGCGAAGATCGATCCTCGCCCCTCGTCGGAGCGCACCGTTACCGGGCAGCGCAGCAGTCGGGACAAGCGCTGGACGATCGCCAGCCCCAGCCCAAGTCCCTTCGAGCGGTCGCGTTCGACGTTGCCGACCTGGTAGAATTCCTTGAAGATTTCCCCATGCAGGTGGTCAGGAATGCCGATGCCGCTATCGGCGACTTCGATCCGCAGCTTGCGACCGCGGCGCCGGCAGCCCAGCACGATCCGTCCCTGGCTGGTATAGCGCAGGGAGTTGGACAGGAAATTCTGCAGGATGCGATAAAGCAGGGTGGGATCGGTGCGCACCACCGCCGAGCAGGGCACGGTCCTCAGCCCAATTTCCTTATGGGCGGTAAGCGGCGCGAACTCGGCGGCCAGGCGATCGATCACGGTGCTCAAGGAGAAGGTGGTCTCGTGGGGAACCACGATGCCGGCATCGAGTCGCGAGACATCGAGCAGGGCATCGAGCAGCATGGTGAGCGCCTCCAGCGACCCCTTCATGTCGTCGAGCAGGGCCGAGGCCGGGGCGCCGGTAATCTTGGCGGCAAGTGCCGAGGCAAACAGGGTCAAGGCCTGGACCGGCTGGCGCAGGTCATGGCTTGCCGCGGCGAGGAACCGCGATTGGGCCAGGCTGGCACGCTCCGCCTGGTCCTTGGCCGCGCGCAATTCCTCCTCGGCGCGCTTGCGCAGACTGACATCGCGCACAATTCCGGTGAAGATGCGCGCGTCCCCGACCAAAGCCTCGCCAACCGACAGCTCCATCGGGAAGCTCGACCCATCCTTGCGCAAACCCTGAACTTCGCGGCCGATGCCGATGATCCGGCGCTCGCCGGTCGCCTGGTAGCGCTCCAGGTAGCCGTCATGGGCGGCGCGCCAGGGTGCCGGCATCAGGAAGCTGACATTGCGGCCGATCATCTCTTCGGTCCGCCAGCCAAACAGCCGCTCGGTCGCGGGGTTGGCGGAAAGAATGAGTCCACCCTGATCGATGGTCAGGATGCCATCGACCGCAGTCTCCAGAATCGCGCGCGTTTCCGCCTCGCTGTCGCGCAACCGCTGCTCGGCCCGTTTCCGTTCGGTGATGTCCCGGACGATCCCGGCAAACAGGCGCCGACGTCCGCTGAGGCTTTCGCCGACCGACAACTCCATCGGGAAGGTCGAGCCGTCCTTGCGCTGGCCGATGACCTCGCGCCCGATGCCGATCACCCGGGCCTCGCCGCCGGCCAGATAGCGGGCGAGATAGCCGTCGTGCCCGGAGCGATAGGGCTCGGGCATCAGCATGCTGACATTGCGCCCCACCACCTCGGCACTGCGATAGCCGAACAGGCGTTCGGCCGCCGGATTGAACCCGGCGATCAGCCCCTGTTCATCGATCGTGACGATGCCATCGACCGCCGCCCGCAGGATTGCCGCCGTGGTGCCGCGATCGATCCTCAGCGCTCTTCGCAATGCACCCATGCGCAGGGCGAGATACCCGCTCACCCCGCTCAGCAAGGCGACCCCCACCAAGACGGCAACCTGAACCTGCCCATTCATTCGGCCCGCCCCGCGCTGACGGCCCCGACACGCTGGAGCCATTGGTTCGACTTAGTACCAATGGTGTAGGTACGGCGGTGCCGTGTCAACGCCAGAGAAATTGGGTGAATTCCACCCAGGGCGATAACCGGACGTGCGGGAAGGCTAGGCGCGGCGGCTGGCGAGGACGCGGGACGGCGGGATGGTGACGATCACGGTGGTGCCGGCGCCGGACGTGCTGTCCAGCGTGAGAGTGCCGCCATGCAATTCGATCAGGCTCTTGGAGAGCGGCAGACCAAGACCGATTCCCTGGGTTCGCCGGGCATAGGGCCGGCCCAGTTGCCCGAACGGCGCGGTTACCACCGCGTGGTCGGCGGGAGCCATGCCGATGCCGTCGTCGCTGACCCGGATTTCAATGGCGTTGTCGGGCCGTTGCCGGGCGGCCAGCGCGATGCTTCCGACCGCCCGGGCGAATTTGAACGCGTTGTCGAGCAGGTTTTCGACGATTTGGCGCAGTGCTCCCTCGTCGGCGCGGACGGGGGGCAAATCCTCGGCGATGTCCAAGGTCAGCCGTTTGCGTTCGGCGGCGGCGGCGGCACGGTGGCGCTCGCTGGCCCGGCGGATCAGAGCGCCCAGATCGAATTCTTTCTCGACCAGGATGCGCAGGTGGTCGTTGGCCTCGATGAAATCGAGCGTGCTGCCGATGGTTTCGAACAGTCTGGTCGCACTGGCGTGGATATCGTGCAGATAGGTGCGTTGCCGCGGGCTCTCCACCGGCCCGAACACCTCCATCAGCAGGGCCTCGGTGAAACCCATGATGGCGTTGAGCGGGGTCCGTAATTCATGGCTCATGGTGGCGAGGAAATCGGCTTTGGCCCGCTCCGCGAGCAGCGCCTGGCCCAGGGCTTTAGCCAGGGCGCCTTCGGTGCGCTTGCGTTCGCTGATGTCGCGGCAGACTCCGGTGAACAAGCGGCCGTTCGGCAGGGGCGTGTCGGAAATCGCCAGTTCCAGGGCAAAAATCTCGCCGGATTTCCGCTGACCCGGCAGTTCACGGCCGATGCCGATGATCCGGCCGATGCCGGTCCGGCGGTACTCGGCCAGGTAGCGCCCATGGTCGGCGGCAAAGGGGGCCGGCATCAGGATCGAGATATTGCGCCCGATCGCCTCCGCGGCGGTGTAGCCGAAAATCCGCTCGGCCGCCGGGTTGAAACTTTCGATTATCCCGGTCTCGGTGATCGTGATGATGGCATCGGCAACGGTATTGAGGACCGCGGCCAGGCGCAGCCGCTGTTCGTTCTCCGTGGCGCGTTGCTCGACCTTGTCCAGAGCGGCCCTGACGGCGTCGCGAAACGAGTCCTGCCGGGCCTGCGGGTCGACGGCCAGCCCGTCGAAACCGGCGCTCGCCCCGCCGACCGGGATCGCCGGGGCTGCCACAATCATGACAATCGGCAGCCCGGGAAACCGGGCCCGCACTGCCTCGCCGCACGCCGTGGTGTCCGCCCAGTGAATTGACGACACCGTTATCGCCAGGTCATAGCCGCCCTGCTCCAGCGCCGCGGCGAATCCGTCGGCGTCCAATGCGGTTCCAGCGGTCGAGGGCCCGAACCAGCGGGACAGCGCGCTCAGCAGGGCAGCGCTGTGTTCGGAACTGTCGTCGGCGATTAAGACGTGCATGACGTCCCTTCCCTACGGTCGCCCGGAAACCCGTCGCTAAGGGCCGCCAGCTGGGGTCGGTCGGTCGGCGACGACCCGCGGGGCCCGCTTCCGGCCACCGCAATCCCCGTGGCCGCCCTTGAGGGGCGGCGTGACTCTGTGTCACGCCGCGAAGATTATCATACAATCGGCGGGATTTATCGGACTTTAGACGGATTAATACCAAGGCGCCAAGCCAGCCGCCTGGTGTAACCAATTTGCCGGCCTGAAGGGGATGAGGTTCCGCCGCCCGCTTGTGCTAAGCTTGGGCGCCATTCCGGTTTCGGCTTTCCCGCGGTCGGCTATCACCGCGTCGGGCCGGTGCCGGGTCTCGAGCCCGTATTCGCCGCAGCAGAGTCTCCATGACCGTCGTCACCCGCTTCGCCCCGTCACCGACCGGATACCTGCATATCGGCGGTGCCCGCACCGCCTTGTTCAACTGGTTGTTCACCCGGCACCACGGCGGCCGCTTCCATTTGCGTATCGAGGACACCGACCGCGCCCGCTCGAACCCGGCGGCGGTTGCCGCCATCCTCGACGGTCTCACCTGGCTTGGCCTGACCTGGGACGGCGAGGCGATTTCCCAGTTCGAGCGGCGGGACCGCCATGCCGAAGTCGCCCATGCGCTGCTGGCCGCCGGCAAGGCCTATCACTGCTACGCCACCCCGGAAGAACTCGCGGCATTGCGCGAGGCGCAGAAAAAAGCCGGCCAACCGATGCGCTATGATGGTCGCTGGCGCGACCAGGCCCCCGCACAGGCCCCGGCGGGAGTCGCGCCGGTGGTGCGTCTGAAGGCGCCGCGCGACGGCGAGACCGTGGTCCAGGACCAGGTTCAGGGGGAAGTCCGGGTTCAGAACGACCAGCTCGACGACATGGTGTTGCTGCGAGCCGACGGCACCCCGACCTACATGCTCTCGGTCGTGGTCGACGACCACGACATGGGCATTACCAGTGTGATCCGCGGCGACGACCACCTGACCAACACCTTTCGCCAGGTTCAGCTCTACCACGCCATGGACTGGCCATTGCCCGACTTTGCGCATATTTCGCTGATCCACGGGCCCGATGGCGCCAAGCTGTCGAAGCGCCACGGCGCGCTCGGCGTCGAGGCCTACCGCGATCTGGGCTATCTGCCCGAGGCGATGCGCAACTATCTGCTCCGGCTGGGATGGGGTCATGGCGACGACGAGATCATCTCGACCGAACAGGCGATCGAATGGTTTTCGCTGGCGGCGATCGGCCGCGCGCCGGCGCGCTTCGACTTCGACAAGCTGAACAGCCTCAACGGCCACTATCTGCGCCAGGCCGATGATGCCCGCCTGGTCGGGCTGATCGCGCCGCGGTTGGAGGCGGCGACCGGCCGGCCGCTCGGCGAGTCGCAGCGTCGCTTGCTCGAAAGCGCCATGGCGGGGCTGAAGGCACGGGCGAAAACCCTGGTCGAACTCGCCGACAGTGCCCGGTTCTATGTTGCCGACCGCCCGCTGATGCGGACCGACAAGGCGGCGGCCTTGCTCCAGGGCGACGGCCGTACTATGCTCACGGAGCTTCGTTCTGTGCTTGTCACCCTGACGGCGTGGGACGCGGCGTCGGTCGAAGCCGCGGCGCGAGCCGTCGCCGAGGCACGGGGCGCCAAGCTGGGCGCGGTTGCCCAGCCGTTGCGCGCGGCATTGACCGGATCCGCCGTATCGCCGCCGATCTTCGAGGTCGCAGCTCTGCTCGGCCGGGAGAACTCATTGAGCCGTATCGACGAGGCTTGACGGCATCGCCGAGCGTGCTTTTTTGGCACCTGTCAAGGTTTCCGGCTTCGTTGCGCACCGCACCATCAGGTATTATCTTCACTTCGGTATTCTGCACCCTTTCCCGCATGCGAGAGGACGTCCCCTTATGAGCCAACCTGCCACAGTGGCGCCGGCGCCGAAGGCCGCCGAAGACACGGTCACCCTGATCGACAACAGCACCGGCAAACAAGTTATCCTGCCGGTGCGGTCGGGAGCGATGGGGCCGCGGGTGATCGACATTCGCAAGCTCTATGCCGAGACCGGGATGTTCACCTTCGATCCCGGCTTCACCTCGACCGGCAGCTGCGATTCGAAAATTACCTTTATCGACGGCGACCAGGGCATCCTGCTGCATCGTGGCTATGCCATCGAAGACCTGGCCGAGCACTGCGATTTCATCGAGGTTGCCCATCTGCTGCTCTATGGCGAGCTGCCCGACCGCACCCGCAAGCACGAATTCGAAGAGATCATCACCCGCCATTCGATGGTCCATGAACAGCTGATCATGTTCTATCGCGGTTTCCGGCGCGACGCCCATCCGATGGCGATCCTGTGCGGGATCACCGGTGCGTTGTCGGCGTTCTACGGCGACCAGCAGGATTTCGACGATCCGCGCGAGCGCGAGATTGCCGCCCACCGCCTGATCTCCAAGATGCCGACGATTGCGGCGATGGCCCACAAATACTCGACCGGCCAGCCGTTCATCTATCCGCGCAACGACCTGCGCTATGCCGAAAACCTCCTGGCGATGACCTTCGCCGTGCCGTGCGAACAGTTCAAGGTCAACCCGATCCTGGCCCGCGCGATGGATCGTATCTTGATCCTGCACGCCGACCACGAGCAGAACGCCTCGACCTCGACGGTGCGTCTGGCCGGCTCCTCGGGTGCCCATCCGATGGCGTGCATCGCCGCCGGCATCGCCTCGCTGTGGGGTCCCGCCCATGGCGGCGCCAACGAGGCGGTGCTGACCATGCTGGGCGAGATCGGCCGCAAGGAGCGCATCCCGGAATTCATCAAGCGCGCCAAGGACAAGGACGACCCGTTCAAGCTGATGGGCTTTGGACACCGGGTCTACAAGAATTTTGATCCTCGCGCCCAGGTGATGCGTCGGACCTGCCATGAAGTGCTGGGCGAACTCGGCATCAAGAACGAGCCGCTGCTCGATATTGCGATGGAGTTGGAGCGGATCGCCCTTCAGGAGGACTACTTCATCGAGCGCAAACTCTACCCCAACGTCGACTTCTATTCGGGGATTATCCTGAAGGCGATGGGTTTCCCGACCAGCATGTTTACCGTGCTGTTCGCGGTCGCCCGGACCGTCGGCTGGATTTCCCAGTGGAAGGAGATGATCGAGGATCCGCAGCAGAAGATCGGCCGGCCGCGCCAGCTGTTCACCGGCAACACACCGCGGCAATTCGTGCCGCTGTCACGGCGCGGTGGCTAGTCTGCCGACCCACCTGCCAGGCCAGGGAGGGACCTTCGGGGTTTCTCCCTGGTTCGGGCCGACGATCCTACCGCCGTGGGGCCCGCGCGCCCGGTTGCCCGACCCCGCCAACGACAATCCCGAACCGTGGCGTCGCCGGCTGTTGCGGCTGGTCCGGTTGGGTATTGCCCTGGCCGGGGCGGTTGTCATCTGGGCGGTGTGGTTGCGCTAGGGCGGACGCCCAGCGCACCAACTGCCCGGAGCCCGGCCGATAAAACACCACAATTCTTCAGATACCGAAATCTGTAATAAAGAAACCCGGCGGTCGGCGACCGCCGGGTTTCGCTATGGAGTCCCTTTATGGTCCTGGTTCGTTTCAGCGGGGCTACGGCAACCCATCAAGCTTGACAGGTTGCGTTGCCTCCGTCTCTGGCTTTGATCATTCCGGCCGTTTCGCACCCGCGATGTCGGACCTTAGAAGTTGTGCCATCTTCGTCTTGATCCGCGTCGCAGCCCTGACGGCGCCCTTCCGCGACCGCCGCCGCCAAGCCGGACCTGGATTATCACTTCGGGCGCTCTCGCTGCCTGGGCCGCCCATGGGCTCTATAACAAACCGTAGGGTCAGACTGTGGTAGGGTCCCGGGCGGTTAACGGTTCGGCGGCGGGGCCGCCGCCGGGCGTCCCGAGCGCATTGCGCGCGCGCCTGGCCACCACAGCTTCGCGGTGGGCGATATAGAGGGTTGATCCGGCAATGACGCCGGCACCCAGCCAGGTCCAGCGATCGACCGTCTCACCGAAAAATATCCAGCCGACCAAGGCGGTCAGCGGCAATTTGGCATAGTCGAACGGAATCATCGCCGAGGCATCGGCCAGGTGGAACGCCTGGGAAAATGCCAGATGGGCGAAGGAGATCACGGTACCGAGCACGACCAGCCAGCCGAGCATCGACCAGCTCGGCGTCGTCCACACCGCCAGGGCCGGTGGCAGCGACATCGGCGTCAGGTAGATCACCATATATGCGGTCATCGCCAGAGAACCCTCGGTCCGCGCCAGGGCCTTGATCTGCAGCATCGAGATCGCGGTGAAGACCGCCGAAGCCAGGACCGCCACGGCACCCCACGACAGCGTCGATGCCCCCGGACGGACGATGATCAATACGCCGGCGAAACCGATCGCGATCGCGGTCCACCGGCGGGCACGCACGGTTTCGCCGAGCACCAGGGCGGCCCCCATGGTGGCGAACAGGGGGGCCGTGAAATAGAGCGCCATAGCCTCTGCCATCGGCATTACCGACAGGCTGTAGAACCAGGTCAGCATGGCGGCCAATCCGGTCAGGGCGCGGGTAAAGTAGAGACGCCAGCGGCTGGTGGTCAGGCTGGCCCGGCTCAAGACCAGGGGCAGCATCACCGCCAGGCTGAACAGATTGCGGAAGAACACCACTTCGAACGGGTGCAGCTCGGTCGAGGCATGGCGGATTACCCCGTTCATCAGCGAGAACAGCAGCGCCGCCAAAACCATCCAGAAGGCGCCCCGGACCGGCGCCGGCATGCCGCCAAACCGCGTCCGATAGTGACTTGCGTGGAGGGCTGCGGGAAAAACGGACATGGCGGCGTCGGACCTGGCATTGGCGGGGACCGGCGACATTACGCTGAACGCCGGCCGCAACCAGTTCGCAGTTGCCGACCCAGCCATGCCGGGTCCCCGCCGGTGACCAAGCCAGAGCCTTGGGTCAGCCAAGCCGCAGCTGGATTTCCGTGGCGAGGGCCTCGATTTCCTCCGACGCCGCGGTCTTTCGCGCCGACTCGGTGACGGCGCGGCCTTCGAACAGAGCGCCGGAAAAAGCGTTGCGGTTGCCGATCCGGGCCGCGGCGAGATCGACTTCAGGTGGCGCGCACATGGCGCTGACCATGCTGATAATGGTCTCCGCGACCTTGGCCCGCGGCGGCACCCGGTTCAGCACCAGCAACAGGCGGACCTTTTCCTGGCGGGCGAGGTCCAGCGTCGGCTGGGTCGCCCACAGATCCATCGGGCTTGGCTGCACCGGCACCACCACCAGCGAGGCCGCCCGAACCGCAATCCGCGCCTCGGTCTCGGCGTGGGGCGGGCTGTCGATAATCACCATCTCGTTTTCCCGCGCCAGGCGTTCGACCTCGCGTTGGGTTCGCCAGCCGGTAATCTGGATCAGGCCCAGGCCCGGCCGGCCTTCGAGCGCCTTGGTCCGCGTCTCGAACCAGCGGGTCAGGCTGCCCTGGGGGTCGATATCGATCGCGGCAACCCGCCGCCCGGCGCGCGCCCAGGTCACCGCGAGATGGGCCGCCAGCGTCGTCTTGCCGGCGCCGCCCTTTTGCTGTGCAATCGTGATGATCTTGCCCGCCATCGCCACCGCCATCAATTAATAGTTGGTATCTGCCGAAGTCGACCGCTATATCTGTACTGGGTTGGTCATAATCTAAGCCAGGCGGCGGCGCAAGGCGCCACCGCTGCGATGGAACATGTTGCGGTTTGACAGCCGCCGCGGGTTCGGTCAGAAAGGCTCGTGATGATGCCCCGACCCGACATTCAGCCGCCCTCGAGCGCCGCCGTCGCCCGCGCCTGCGATCTTTTGCGCGCCGGTGACCTGGTCGCCTTCCCGACCGAGACCGTCTATGGCCTCGGTGCCGACGCCACCAGCGATCACGCCATCAGCGCGCTGTTCGCCGCCAAGGGCCGGCCCGAGTTCAACCCGCTGATCGTCCATGTCGCCGATGCCGCCGCCGCTGCCGAGGTCGCCAGTTTCGACGCGCGCGCGACCCTGCTCGCTTCGGCGTTCTGGGCCGGACCGCTGACCTTGGTCGTGCCCCGGCTGCCGGGGTCGCCGCTGTCCTCGCTGGTCAGTGCCGGGCTGGAGACGGTCGGCGTCCGGGTCCCCGGCCACCCGGTCGCCCGTGCGCTTCTGAAGGCGGTCGGGCGGCCGATCGCCGCCGCCAGCGCCAACCGCTCGGGCGGGGTCAGCCCGACCGCACCGATGCATGTCGGGGAAAGCCTGGGCGAGCGGGTCGCGATGATCCTGGCCGGCGGCCGCTGCCCGATCGGGATCGAGTCGACGGTGCTCGATGCCAGCCGGGACAGGCTGGTGCTGCTTCGCCCCGGTTCGGTCAGCGTCGGCGAGATCGAATCAGTCGCCGGCCCGGTCGAAGTTCCCGATCGCGACCCCGAGCGCCCGCAGTCGCCGGGCCAGCTCAGCCGGCACTATGCGCCCTCGATCCCGGTCCGCCTGAATGCGACCTCGGTCGGCTCCGACGAAGCCCTGCTGGCATTCGGCCCCGACGGATTGATCCGCGGCGGGGTCGCGCGGGTCAATCTGAGCCCGCAAGGCGACCTTTACGAGGCGGCGAACAACCTGTTCGCGATGCTGCGCGGTCTCGACAAGCCGGGCCATGCCAGCATCGCGGTGATGACGATCCCCGCCCAAGGCATCGGCATCGCCATCAATGACCGCCTGCGCCGCGCCGCGACCGCCCCCTGAGACCGCCCCCTGAGGCCCTGGAGTTCCGCCGATGTCCGAAGCCGCCCTGCAGCGCCTGCGCGATGCGGTCGGGCCGAAAGGCTGGATCGCCGAGCCGACCGAAATGGCGCCCTACCTGACCGAATGGCGGGGCCGCTTCCGCGGCGCAGCACCGCTGGTGGTGCGCCCGAGTTCGACCGCCGAGGTCGCGGCGGTGGTCGGCATCTGTGCCGAAGCCGGGCTCGCGGTGGTGCCCCAGGGCGGCAATACCAGCCTGGTCGGCGGCTCGATCCCGTTCGAGCACGGCACCGAGGTCGTACTGTGCCTGTCGCGGATGAACCGCATCCGCGATCTGGACCCGCTCAACTACACCATGACCGTTGACGCCGGCTGCATCCTCGCCACCTTGCAAGACGCCGCCGATGCCGCCGACCGCCGCTTCCCGCTGGCCTTCGGCGCCGACGGCACCGCCCAGATCGGTGGGGCGATCGCCAGCAATGCCGGCGGCATGCTGACCGTGCGCTACGGCAATACCCGCGACCTGGTGCTCGGGATCGAGGCGGTGCTGCCCGATGGCCGGGTGTGGAACGGGCTGCGCCGTCTGCGGAAGGACAATACCGGCTATGACCTGAAACAGCTGCTGATCGGCTCGGAAGGCACCCTCGGCGTGATCACCGCCGCGGTGGTAAAGCTGTTCCCCAAACCGCGCCAGGTCGAGAGCGCCTTCCTCGCGGTCGCCGACCCCAGCGCCGCGATTGCCCTGCTGGCGGCTCTGCGCGCGGCGACCGGCGACGGGGTCGCGGTGTTCGAGCTGATTCCGCGGCTGGGCCTGGATTTCGCCCTGGCCCATGTCGAGGGCGTGATCGACCCGCTGGCGGATCGTCACGACTGGTACGTCCTGACCGAAGTCGCCGCCGGCACGGTGAACGACCAGTTCCGCGAAACCTTCGAAACCGCGCTGGGCGAGGCGATGGAGCAAGGTCTGGTGCTCGATGCGGTGATCGCGGCCAGCCAGGCCCAGGCGAGTGCGTTCTGGCTGATCCGCGAGGCGATCGTCGAGGCCCAGAAACACGAGGGCGGGTCGCTCAAGAACGACATCGCGGTCCCGGTGTCGAAGGTTGCCGAATTCATCACCCGTGCCACCGCGGCGGTCGAAGCGCTGATCCCCGGCGTACGGGTAATCGCGTTCGGCCATGTCGGCGACGGCAACATCCATTTCAACATGAACCAGCCGGAAGGCGCCGACACCGCCGGTTTCATGGCGCGCTGGGACGAAATCCAGACCGCGGTCAACGATATCGTGCTGGCGCTCGACGGTTCGATCAGCGCCGAACACGGAATCGGCCGGATCAAGCGCCAGGAGCTCCAGCGCATGAAGAGCCCGCTGGAAATCGAGCTGATGCACCGGATCAAACGCGCGTTTGACCCCGAAGGCCTGATGAATCCCGGCAAGCTGCTGCCGTAGCGGCACCCCCGGCGGAACGCCGCAACGATTTTGTGCCATGGACACCGCCGCGTTCGATTTCGACCTGCCGCCCGAGCGGATCGCACGGTATCCGGCGCGACCGCGTGACGCCGCCCGGCTGCTCACGGTCGGTGCCGCCGGCCTTTGCGACCGCCGTTTTCGCGACCTGCCTTACCTGCTGCGCCGAGGCGATCTCCTGGTGTTCAACGACACCCGGGTGATCCCGGCCCGGCTGTTCGGGCGGCGCGGTGCGGCCAAGGTCGAGGTCACCCTGCACAAGCAGGAGACTGCCGGACGCTGGCGCGCCTTCGCCCGCCCGGCCAAGCGCCTGCATCCCGGCGATACCCTCGATTTTGCCGCAGGGTTTTCCGCCGCGGTACTCGCGAAATATGACGGCGGCGAGGTCGAACTGGGCTTTCCGCTGGGCGGCGCTGAGCTGATCGCCGCGCTGCGCCAGCACGGCGTGATGCCGCTGCCGCCCTATATCCCCCGCCCCCACGGCCCCGAGCCGACCGATCAGGTGGATTACCAGACCATCTATGCCGCGCGCGACGGTGCTGTCGCCGCCCCGACCGCCGGGCTCCACTTCACTCCGATGCTGCTGGCGGCCCTGGACGAGGCCGGGATCGGCCGGGTCGCAGTGACCTTGCATGTCGGCGCCGGGACCTTTCTGCCGGTCAAGACCCCAACCGTCGAGGAGCACCCGATGCACGCCGAATATGGCGAGTTGTCGCCGGCCGCCGTCACGACGATCAACGCCGCCCGCGCCGCCGGCGGCCGGGTGGTCGCGGTCGGCACCACCAGCTTGCGCCTGCTGGAGGCCGCCGCGGCCACCGACGGCGTCCTTCGGCCCTTCGCCGGGGATACTCGCCTGTTCATCACCCCCGGCTTCCGCTTCCGGGTGGTCGATCGGCTGCTGACCAATTTCCACCTGCCGCGCTCGACCTTGTTCATGCTGGTCTCGGCCTTTGCCGGGCTGGAGCCGATGCGCGCCGCCTACGCCCACGCCATCGCCGCCGGCTATCGCTTTTACTCCTATGGCGACGGCTCTTTGCTGGAACGCGCATCATGAGTGGTCTTGGTTTCGAGGTCCTGGCGCGCGACGGTGCGGCCCGCCGCGGTCGGCTGGTCACCGCCCATGGCGTGATCAACACCCCCGCCTTCATGCCGGTCGGCACCGCCGCCACGGTCAAGGCGATGACCCCGGAGGCGGTCGTCGCCACCGGCGCCGAAATCCTGCTGTGCAACACCTACCATCTGATGCTGCGGCCGGGTGCCGAACGGGTCGGGTCGCTGGGCGGGCTGCATCGCTTCATGGGCTGGCCGGGGCCGATCCTGACCGATTCGGGCGGTTTCCAGGTGATGTCGCTGGCCAGCCTGCGCACGCTCGACGAGTCGGGCGTGGTGTTCAAATCCCATCTCGACGGCAGCCGCTATCAGTTGAGCCCGGAACGCGCGATCGAGATCCAGGACTTGCTCGATGCCGACATCACCATGGCGCTCGACGAATGCACGCCGTTTCCGGCCACCGAGGAGCAAACCGCAAGCTCGATGCGGCTGTCGATGCGCTGGGCCGCGCGCTGCCGGGCGGCCTTTCGCGAGCGGCCGGGTTACGGTTTGTTCGGCATCGTCCAGGGTGGCGTGTTCCCGGAGCTTCGCGCCGAGTCGGCGGCGGCATTAACCGCAATTGGCTTCGATGGCTATGCGGTCGGCGGCTTGGCGGTGGGCGAGGGCCAGGAGCTGATGTTTGGCGTGCTCGACGCCACCCTGCCGCGATTGCCCCAGGATCGGCCGCGCTATCTGATGGGGGTCGGGCGGCCGTCCGACATGATTGGCGCGGTGCTGCGCGGCATCGACATGTTCGACTGCGTGATGCCGACCCGGTCGGGGCGCACCGGTCAGGCCTTCACCCGCCGCGGGACGCTGAATATTCGCAACGCCCGCCACGGCCATGATCCCCGCCCGCTCGATCAGGCCTGCGCCTGCCCGACCTGCCAAAGCCATAGCCGCGCCTACCTGCACCACCTGTTCCGCGCCGAGGAAATGCTGGGGCCGATGCTGTTGACCCGGCATAATCTGCATTATTTTCAAGATTTGATGGCGGGCATGCGTGACGCCATTTCCGAGCGTCGGGCGAATGCCTACGCTGCGGCGGTCGCGGCCGAGGAGGGTGGGGGCGACCTCGCGGCGCTGATCGACCCGTTGGTTCCCCCTCTCCCCGATCCCTCCCCCGAGGGCGTGGGGTCTTTCTAATGGTGCGGAGCGTAGCGACGTGAGTGAGACAATGACCCAGCTTGGGCGACCGACCGGGATCCCGGCCGCGCCCGCGGTGGCGACGCTGGAGCGGGTGGCCAATCCGCATCCCGACCGGCGCTATCTGGTGCGCTTCACGTGCCCGGAGTTCACTTCGCTGTGCCCGATCACCGGCCAGCCCGATTTCGCCCACCTGGTGCTCGACTATCTGCCCGATCGCTGGCTGGTCGAGAGCAAGTCGCTGAAGCTCTATTTCGCCTCGTTCCGCAACCACGGCGCCTTCCACGAGGCTTGTACGATCGACATCGCCAAACGGCTGGAGACGGCGCTGGAACCGCACTGGCTGCGCATCGGCGGCTATTGGTACCCGCGCGGCGGCATGCCGATCGACGTGTTTTACCAGTCGGGACCGCCGCCCGACGGTGTCTGGCTGCCCGACCAGGGTGTGGCGTCCTATCGCGGCCGCGGCGGATGACCGCGGACCCGCGGCCGCTCATCCGCGACCGGGCGCTGTCGTTGGGCTTCGATGCGGTCGGGTTTTCTCGCGCGCAACTCCCGCCGGAGACCCGCCGGGACTTGGCCGGCTTTCTGGCGGCCGGCTGGCACGGCGAGATGGGTTGGCTCGCCGACAAGGCCGACCGCCGCGGCGACCCTCAGGTGCTGTGGCCAGCGGCGCGCAGCGTGGTGGTGCTCGGGCTCAACTACGCGCCGGCAGCCGATCCGCGGGCGCTGCTGGCGCATCGCGAGCGGGGCGCCATTTCGGTCTATGCGCGCAACCGCGACTACCACGACGTGATCAAGACGCGGCTGCGGGTGCTGGGCCGCTGGATCGTAGATAATTTCGGTTGCGAGATAAAACTCTTCGTAGATACCGCACCGGTGATGGAAAAACCCCTGGCGATGCAGGCGGGACTAGGCTGGCAGGGTAAGCACACCAATCTGGTGTCGCGCCGGTTCGGCTCCTGGCTGTTTCTCGGCGAGATCGTTACGGCTCTGGAACTTTCCCAGGATGGCGAGGAGAGCGACCATTGCGGGCGCTGCCGGAAATGCCTCGACATCTGCCCGACGCAAGCCATTCCGGAACCGTACCGATTGGACGCCCGGCGCTGCATTTCCTATCTGACGATCGAGCACAAGGGGCCGGTCCCGGCTTCGCTGCGGCCCTTGATCGGCAACCGCGTCTATGGCTGCGACGATTGCCTGGCGGTGTGCCCGTGGAACAAGTTCGCGGCACGCAGCCGGGAGGCGGCATTCCTGCCGCGGGCGGAACTGACCGCGCCGCGTCTGGCGGATCTGGCGCAATTGGACGAGGCAGGGTTCCGGCAGGTATTCCGCGGGTCGCCGATCAAACGAATCGGCCGCGACCGCTTCGTGCGGAATGTCGCGACCGCGCTGGGCAATTGCGGCGACCTGCGCCAAACCCCTGTCTTGCAGACCCTTGCCGCCGATGAGTCCGCTCTGGTGCGCGACGCCGCGCTATGGTCGCTTAGACATCTCGGAGTCCAAGGGGGCCCCCCGGCCCCCTTGCCGTGATGTCACGCGGTGGCCTGTGCCGCCTGCTTCTTTTCGACCGCGCGGGCGATCCGGCTCTTGACGCGCCGGGCATCGGTGCTCAGCAGCGCGTCCTTGGCGTCGAGCAGGAAGCTGTCGAGCCCGCCCTTATGCTCGATCGAACGGATGGCATTGGTCGACAGCCGCAACCGGACCATGGCGCCGAGCGCGTCGCTGAGCATCGAGGTCTCCTGCAGGTTGGGCTGGAAACGCCGGCGCGATTTGTTATTGGCATGGCTGACGTTGTTGCCGAACTGCGTCCCCTTGCCGGTCACCGAGCACCGACGTGCCATGGCGGAAATCCTCGTGCAAAAAACATGAAGCCTTGTCCGGCCGCGCTGGCGGCCGGCGGAAGTGGGTATATAGTCAAAACTCAACGACAGGGTCAAGGCCATGAACAGCCTCTTTCTGGCACTGGGCAGCAATCTGGGCGACCGCCTGGCCAATCTGGCTACGGCGGTGGCGGGACTGCCACCCACGGTCGAGGTTCTGGCGGTGTCGGCGGTCTATGAGACCAAGGCGATGTATGTCGAGGCCCAACCGAGCTTTCTCAACCTGGCGCTGGCCGGGCGGACGGCGGCGGCGCCGCTGGAGCTGCTGGCCTTCCTCAAGGCGCTGGAGCGGAAGCTGGGGCGGGAACCGGGGATCCGCTTCGGGCCGCGGTTGATCGACCTCGATATCCTGTTCCTCGGCGACCGGACGATCGAACTGCCCGAGCTGGAGGTTCCCCATCCCCGATTGGCCGAGCGCGCCTTCGTGTTGCGGCCGCTGGCCGATATTGCCGCTGACTTCCGTCATCCCGCCACTGGCCGGACCGTGGCCCAACTATTGGCCGCCTTGCCCGATGCCTGCGCGGTGCAGCGTCATGCACCGGCCCCCGCCATCGTGCCCGACACCGGCCTTCGTTGATGACCGGCGAATTCGACGGCGCGCCCGGCCTGGTGACGGCGTTTTGGCACTGGTTCAACGCGGTGCCACCGGTGTTGCCGATGAGCCCGATCGAGATGGTCGCAACGTTGTTCGGTGTCACCAGCGTCTGGTTCACGGTGCAGCAGGACATCCGCTGCTGGCCGACCGGGATGGTCATGGTGGTGCTGTTCGCGGTGGTATTCTGGGATGCCCGGCTTTACAGCGATGCCGGTCTGCAGCTTGCCTACCTGATCCTGCAAAGTTACGGCTGGTGGGCGTGGCGCCGTGGCAACCGGGGTGACGCACTTGCGGTCACCAGGCTGGGCCTGCCAGCGATACTGGCGTGGTCGGCGGCGGCCGTGGTCGGTGCGTTCGGCTGGGGCTGGGTGATGGCAACCTATACCGGCGCCGTCTTGCCCTATTGGGATGCCTATATCGTGGTCGGCAGTCTGGTCGCGCAAGGCTTGCTGGCCCGCAAGGTTCTGCAGCACTGGCTGTTCTGGATCAGCGCCGACGTCATCGCAGTCGGCACCTTCGCAACCCAGGGGCTCTACCTCACCGCCGGGCTCTATGCCACGTTTCTCGGGCTGTCGACCGCCGGCTTTCTGTCCTGGCGGCGCGGCATGGCCCCTGCTGGGCCACCGATTTGATCGCCCCGGCGACGCGATGACGCAGCCTGTGACGAGACCGGCATGACAAAGTGTCGGAAGCGGGACCCCGAGGCTCGGGAGGAACCAATGACAGTGATCGACGCCGCGCCGCACACGGCCCAACTGACCCGGCTGGCCCTGGCTGCGACCGAGGCGGCGGCCTTGGCGGCCTCGCGCTGGATCGGCCGGCACAGCGAAAATGCCGCCGACCATGCTGCGGTCGAGGGCATGGCGGCGGCTCTGGCAAGGCTGCCCTTCGCCGCCGCGATCGATCTCGGCGAGGGCCAGGAAGGGGTCGCGGCCAAACTTCACCACGGCCAGACCCTCGGCGTCGGCGGCCCGCCGCTCAGCCTGGCGCTCAACGCCCTGGAGGGGGCATCGACTACCGCGCGGGGCGGCTTCAATGCGCTGTCGATCCTGGCGATGAGCGATGACGGCGGCTTCCTCACGGTGCCCGACGTTTACATGGAAAAAATCGCCATCGGCCCCGGCCTGCCCTATGGCGTGGTCGATCTCGATCTCAGCGCCGAGGTCAATGTCCGCAACCTCGCCCGCGCCAAGAATGTCGATCCGGGCGATCTGATGGTCTGCATCCTCGATCGCGCCCGCAATGACGACCTGTTTTACGGCGCCATCCATGCCGGCGCCCGCACCATCGCCCTGGCCGACGGCGACACCAGCGGCATCATCGGCTGTGTCCTGGCCGACAGCGGTATCGATATGTATATCGGCTCGGGCGGTGCGCGAGAGGGGGTGCTGGCGGCGGCGGCAATCGCCTGCCTGGGCGGCCAGTTCCAGGGACGCATGCGCTTTCGCAGCGAAGACGAATTGGCCCAGGCAGCCGCGTGGGGCATTACCGAGCCGGGCCGGAAATATACCGTCGCCGATCTGGCCTGGGGCGATCTGGTGCTGGCCGCGACCGGCGTCACCAGCGGCGTGATCCTGCCCGGAGTCCGCCAGGCCGGGAAGCAGGCGACGACCCATTCGATCGTCATGGATTCGCGCTCGGGCACCTTCCAGCGGGTCACCCAGGAGCACCAGCTGTGATGGCCGTCCCCGGAGTCACCCGGGCGCAAGCCAGGGGCATTGCGGGGTTGCCTTGGCGGCGACGACGCGGCACGCTGGTGGCCGGATCACGGTGAGCGGCAAATCGCTATGGGCCTCAACGAGAACGGCCGGGCAGCGCTGATTGCGGTCGTCCTGCCCGCCCTCAATCTCGCCATCGCCCTGGTCGCCTCGGCCGGGGTCATTGTCGTGGCGGGTGAAAACCCGGTGGCGGCCCTGGGCGCCCTGGTCAGGGGGGCCTTCGGCTATCCCGAGGCGATCGGCTATACCCTCTATTACGCGACCAACTTTATCTTTGCCGGCCTGGCGGTGTCGGTCGCGTTCCAGGCCGGCCAGTTCAATATCGGCGGCGAGGGGCAGGCGACGCTCGGCGGGCTCGGCGCCGGGCTGGCGATTCTGGCGCTGGGTGCGGTACCCTGGCCGGTGGCCGCGCTTGCCGGCACGGCCGCGGCCGCCGGGTTCGGCGCGGTCTGGGCGTTCCTGCCCGGATGGCTGCAGGCCCGGCGCGGCAGCCATATCGTGATCACCACCATCATGTTCAACTTCATCGCCGCCGCGCTGATGACTTGGCTGATGGTCGATATCCTGATCGATCCCGGTCAACAGGCGCCGGAAAGCCGGATTTTCCCGGCGACGACCTGGTTACCGAGCCTGCAGCCGGCCTTGGCCGGGCTCGGTTTCGACATCGGCAACGCGCCGCTCAACCTGTCGTTCCTGTTGGCGCTGCTGTCTTGCGCCGCCGTCCAGGTCCTGGTCTGGCATAGTAGGTCGGGCTATGCCCTGCGTACGGTCGGACAGTCCGAAACCGCCGCCCGCTATGGCGGGATCTCGCCCGGCCGCACCGTGATCGCCGCGATGATGGTCTCGGGTGCCCTGGCCGGCCTGGTCGGGGTCAATGAAATTCTCGGCGTCCAGCATCGCTTGCTGCTCAACTTCACCGGCGGCTGCGGTTTCGTCGGCATCGCGGTGGCGCTGATGGGCCGCAACCGGCCGGTCGGCGTGGTGCTGGCGGCATTGCTGTTCGGCGCCCTGGCGCAGGGGGGCTCGGAGCTATCCTTCGAGTTTCCGGCTCTGGATCGCGAGTTGGTGGTGGTGATCCAGGGCCTGGTGATTCTGTTCGCCGGGGCGCTGGAAAATCTGTTTCGGCCCGGGCTGGAGGCCTGGGCCAACCCGCCGCGGACCGCCGCGCCGGCTGCAGCGAGCGGCTCCGATCATGGATGATGCCGTGCTCATGGGGGTCTCGCTGCTGGGCGCCACGGTAAGGCTGGCGACGCCGCTGGTTCTGGCGGCACTGGGCGGGCTCTATGCCGAACGTGCCGGCGTCGCCGATATCGGCCTCGAGGGCAAGATGCTCGCCGCCGCCTTCGCCGCCGCCGCGGTCGCCTGGGTCACCGATAGCCCGTGGCTCGGGCTGGGCGCCGCGATGGCGGTCGGCGTCGCCCTCGGCCTGCTCCACGCCTTCGCTTGCGTCGTCGCCCATGGCAACCAGGTGGTGTCGGGCATGGCGATCAATATCCTGGCTGCCGGTCTGGCACCGACCTTGGCCTCGGCGTGGTTTCACCAGGGCGGCCAGACCCCCCTGCTGCCGGCGTCTGCCCGATTTCAGCCCCTGGTCTTGCCGCTGAGCGAAACCCTGAAGGACGTCCCGATCCTGGGCCCGTTCTATCGGGACGTCGTTGGCGGCCATAATCTGCTGGTCTACGGCGCGGCGCTGGCGATTCCGCTGACCGCCTGGATCTTGGCGCACAGCCGGTTCGGCTTGCGCCTGCGCGCGGTCGGCGAGAACCCGGAGGCGGTCGATACCGCGGGAATTGCGGTGGCGCGGCTGCGCTTTTGCGCCATGACGCTGTGCGGCGCCTGCTGCGGTGCCGCCGGCGCCTATCTGTCGATCGCCCATGGCGGCGGCTTCATCCGCGACATGACCGCGGGCAAGGGCTTCCTGGCGCTGGCGGCGCTGATCTTCGGCCGCTGGCGACCCTGGTCGATGCTGGCCGCCTGCCTGCTGTTTGCCTTTGCCGACGCTTTGCAGATCCGTCTGCAGGGGGTCGCCCTGCCCGGCCTCGGCCAGATTCCGGTTCAGTTCGTCCAGATGCTGCCTTATCTCTTGACCGTGCTGCTGCTCGCCGGCTTTGCCGGCCGCGCGGTGGCACCGCGGGCGCTCGGCCGCCCCTTCGTCAAGGACCGGTGAGCGATGCCGATCACGCTCGACGATAGGATCCAGGCGGCCCGCACCGTGATGCGCCGCGCCGATGTGCCCTGTTCGCGGGTGGCGGTCCGCGACCGCGATGCCGAAGAGCTGGTGATGCTGATCGGCCTCGACGACGGCCGCGCCTTTACCCGCTGCGGTGGCGGTCGTCAGCGGCTGTTCGAATTCGCCGGCCCGCAGACGCTGATCCATGTCTGCGTTCCGGAGGGGCCGCGGCGCAGCCTTGCCCTGGGCGAACTGTTGCCGGCGGCGGTTACGCCGGGATCTAGGGTGGCGTGAGATGTGGCCGCTGCCCCCGGCGCTGCAGGAGGAGGTCGACCACGCCGCCGACGCGGAACTGGGGCCGTGGGCCGCCTGCCGTGCGGTCGGCTATCTGGATCTGACCAGCCTTGATGGCGCCGACACCGATCGCAAGATCGCCCTGTTGTGCCAGCACGCGCTGACGCCGGCCGGGCCGGTCGCCGCGGTCTGTGTGCTGCCGCATTTCGTGCCGTTGGTCCGGCAGCGGCTGGACGGCTCGGGGATCGCCGCGGCGACCGTGGTTAATTTCCCTTTGGGCGAGGGCATGCCGGGAGCGGTCGCGCTGGAGACCGCCAATGCGATCGGCGTGGGCGCGGCCGAGATCGATGTCGTGATGCCGTGGCGGCGTTGGCTGGCCGGCGACCGTGCCGGCGCGCTGGCCGTGCTCCGTGGCTGCCGCCACGCCTGTGCCGATCTGGCCCGGATGAAGGTGATCCTGGAAACCGGTGCGTTCGACTCGGCTGCGGCGCTGGCGGAAGCCGCGCGGGCGGCGCTCTCCTGCGGCGCCGACTTCCTCAAGACTTCGACCGGCCTGGCTAAGTCCGGCGCCTCGCTGGCGGCGGCGGCGGTATTGCTCGAGGTGATCCGGGAGTCCCGCAGTCCGGCTGGCCTCAAGGTCTCCGGCGGCATCCGCGACGCCCGGTCCGCCGCCGGCTACCTGGCGCTGGCCGATTCGATGATGGGCCCGCACTGGGCCACTCCCGCCACATTCCGCTTCGGCGCCAGCGCCCTGCTGCAGGATTTGCTGAGCGCTGCCGGCGTTGAGTTTGCGAAAGACTGAGCCCCGCGGGGACCGGAGAGTCGGAAGGGCCACGCAGCGATGAACCGTCACGAGCGTCGGAAGCAAAAGCAAGTCGCCAAGCCCTCCAAAGGGGCGGCCACGGACGTCGGACAGACCTTCGCGCTGGCGCTCGACCATCACCGGGCCGGCCGCCTGGCCGAGGCTGAACCGCTCTACCGCCAGGTTCTGGCCACCGCACCGGCCCACGCCGACAGCCTGCACCTGCTGGGCGTCATCGCCTACCAGAAAGGTGCGTTGGAGACGGCCGCCACGCTGATGAGCCAGTCGATCCTGATCAACGGCAACCAGGCCTCGTGCCTCAATAATCTGGGCCTGACCCTGCAGACCCTGGGCCGTCTGGACGAGGCCGTGGCCCGCTATTGCGAGGCGCTGCGGCTCAAACCGGATTTCGCCGATGCACTCTATAATCTCGGCAACGCGCTCAGGGACCAGGGGAAACTCGAAGCGGCAATCGCCCGCTACCACCAGGCGCTGCGCAGCAGGCCCGATTATTACGAAGCCCTCAACAACCTGGCCGCAGTGCTGAAGCAACTGGGACGGACGGATGAGGCGGTCGCGATCTGCCATCAGGCCCTGCGGACGCGCGCCGATTGCCACCAGGCCCTGAACAACCTTGGCGTCCTGCTGCTGGAACAAGGCAAGACGGACGAGGCGATCGAAAAATTTCGCCGGGCGCTGCAGATCGCGCCGGACTACCTGGACGCTCTCAACAATCTCGCCAACGGGTTCAGGGACCAAGGCAAGCTGGACGACGCCATCGCTCGGTTTCTCGAGGTGCAGCGGCTCCAGCCGGACCAGCCCGATGCAAACTGGGGTGAGAGCCTCACTCGCCTGATCCAGGGAGACTTCGAGACCGGCTGGCAGAAATACGAATGGCGGTGGTTGACCAAGGGCTCGGTGGCTCACGGTCGCCCGGAACCGCCGTGGCGCGGCGAGCCGCTCGACGGCAAGACGATCCTGCTTCACTGCGAACAGGGCTTCGGCGATTGCCTCCAGTTCATCCGGTATGCCGAAGCGGTCAAGGCGCGGGGCGGCTCCGTCGTTCTGCTGGCGCCAACCGAACTGGAACGCCTGTTCCGCTCCGCCTCCGGGATCGACCGCCTGGTCACCGGTTTCGCGGAAATTCCACCCTGCGATTATCAGGCGCCGCTGGGGTCGCTGCCGCTTCGGTTCGAGACCCGGCTCGCGACGATCCCGGCGAATGTTCCCTACCTGGCAGCCGAACCGTCATCGGTGCTGGCCTGGCAGCGGCGGCTCCCGGCTTCGGCCGGGCCGAAGGTGGGCATCAGCTGGCGCGGCCGGCCGACCCACCGGGACGACCGCAACCGATCGATCTCGCCCGCGGTGTGGGCGACGCTGCTCGGCGCCGGCGCCGGCTCTTTCTTCAGCCTGCAAAAAGGGCCAAGGACCGGGGACCTCGAACGGCTCGCCGGCCATCCGAATTTCCTCGATCTCAGTGCCGATCTGGTTGATTTCGCAGAAACCGCCGCCCTGATCGAAAATCTCGACCTGGTCCTGTCGGTTGACACCTCGATTGCCCATCTGGCCGGAGCCCTGGGCAAGCCGGTGTGGATTCTGCTGCCCTTCGCCCCCGACTGGCGATGGCTGCTCCACCGCAGCGACAGCCCGTGGTACCCGACGGCCCGGCTCTTCCGACAGGGCAACCCCGGCGATTGGACGAGCGTGATCGATCAGGTCGCCGCGGCCCTGGCTGAGTTCCGGAACCCAGACGGCGAAGGGTCAGGCGGTTGACCCTGAACCCGGTCAACCGCCTGCCGCTTTGGGCCTATTTCTCCTCCGGCACCATGTCGATGGCCCCGCACGGGCATTCGGCCGCACAGATGCCGCAGCCCTTGCAGAAATCATAGTTGAAGTCGAAGCGCTTGCCGGGACCCAGCTTGATCACCGCATTGTCCGGACAGACCCCGAAACAGTTGTCGCATTCAAAGCAGTTGCCGCAGGACAGACACCGCCGGGCTTCGAACAGCGCATTGGTCTCGTCGAGTCCGCTGTGGATTTCCTCGAACGAGGTCCGCCGGCGCAGGATATCGAGCGTCGGCTGTACCGTCTTGGGTGCGTCGGTGTAGTACCACGGGTTGAGCCGCTCGAAGGTCGCAAGGCCGTGCCTGGGCGTCGGAGCAAACGACGCGCCTTTGAGCCAGGAGTCGATGTTGCGCGCGGCCTTCTTGCCGTGGCCGACCGCCACCGTCACCGTGCGGTCCGAGGGCACCATGTCACCGCCGGCGAACAGGCCGGGATAGCCGGTCATCATCCCCTGATCGACCTGGATGGTGCCGTCGCGGGTCACCTTGACCCCGTCGATCTTGGACAACACCGTGGTATCGACCTCCTGGCCCAGCGCCAGCACCAGGGTATCGGCCTCGATGGTCTCGAACTCGCCGGTCGGCTGGGGCCAGCCGTCGGCACCGATCGTCATCTTCTCGACCGTGAAGCTGGCCTCGTCGACCTGCTTGACCGTGCGCAGCCAGTGCATGACCACGCCTTCCTCCTCGGCCTCGCGGACCTCGAAGTCGTGGGCCGGCATCTGTTCGCGGGTGCGGCGGTAGACCACCATCGCTTCCGCGCCCAGGCGCTTGGCGGTGCGCGCCACGTCCATCGCGGTATTGCCGCCGCCATAGACGATCACCCGCCGACCCAGCATCGGCGGCTCCTCGCCGGTCTCCATGTGCCGCAGCACCGAGACCGCATCCAGGATGCGCGCGGCATCGGGGGCCGGAATATCGACCCGTTTCGCCAGATGCGCGCCGACCGCGGCGAAGCAGGCGTCATAGCCGCCATCCTTCATCGCCTTGGGGATATCGTCGATCTTGGTGTTGAGCTTCAGCTCGACGCCGAGCGCCACGATGCGGCCGATCTCGGCATCGAGCACTTCGCGCGGCAGGCGGTATTTGGGAATACCGAAGCGCATCATGCCGCCGGGCAACGGCCCGGCATCGCACAGGGTCACGGCATGACCGAGCCGGGCCAGGTGGTAGGACGCCGACAAGCCGCTGGGTCCGGCGCCGATCACCAGCACCTTTTTTCCGGTCGGCGGCGCCTTGTCGGTGATCAGCCAGCCTTCCTTGATCGCCAGATCGCCGAGGAAGCGCTCCACGGCGTGGATGCTGACCGCGGTGTCGAGTTGGCCCCGGTTGCAGGCGCTCTCGCACGTATGGTAGCAGGCCCGCCCCATGATCGCCGGCAGCGGGTTCTCGCGCATCAGATGTTCCCAGGCCGCGCGGTAGTCGCCGCTTTCGGCATGGTAGAGCCAGCCCTGGATGTCTTCGCCGGCCGGGCAGGTCATGTTGCACGGCGGAATCCGGTCGACATAGACCGGCTTGGACGTCCGCCACGAGCCGGTCAGGTTGGCCAGGCTGGAGCCTACGTCCAGCGTGATCGCAAAGGGCTTGTTCATCAGGCGTCTCCGTCGGGCCGCAGCAGGTTGAACCGCTTGA
Source organism: Azospirillum sp. (assembly GCA_016124535.1). Taxonomy (GTDB): domain Bacteria; phylum Pseudomonadota; class Alphaproteobacteria; order Azospirillales; family Azospirillaceae; genus RI-112. Next base: position 213,442 of record WGNK01000003.1, on the reverse strand, counting down.
TGTTGGCGTCGGCGACTGCCTGCAGCCGCGCAATGCGGTCGACATCGGGTTTGCCGGCCTTGAACAAATGGGCAAAGCGCCGCTGCGGCTTCAAATAGTCTTCGACCGGGACCTTGCGGCGGATCGCGCGGCTGCGCACGACTTCGCCGTATTCGGCCTCGAACACCGGAAACAGCCCGCTTTCGATCGCCAGCCGCGCCAGCTTGATGGTGTCCTGGCTGGCTGAACCCCAGCCCAGCGGGCACGGCACGAAGACGTGGATATAGCGGGCGCCGCGGATGGTCATCGCCTTCTGGACCTTGGCTTCAAGGTCGCGCAGGTCGGCGACGCTGGCGGTGGCGACATAGGGGATGCCGTGGGCCATCGCGATCAGCGGCAGGTTCTTGCCGGTGCCGAACACGTTGCCCGGTTTGTCGCCGACCGCCGGCGTGGTCGCAGTGCGCGCGGCCGGCGGGGTGGCGCTGGAGCGTTGAACGCCGGTGTTCATATAGGCTTCGTTGTCGTAGCAGATATAGAGTACGTCATCGTTGCGCTCGAACATGCCCGACAGGCAGCCGAAGCCGATATCGGTGGTGCCGCCATCGCCGCCCTGGGCGATCACACGCACCTCGGGGCGGCCCTTGGCGCGCATCGCCGCGGCCACGCCCGAGGCCACCGCCGCGGCATTGCCGAACAGCGAATGCAGCCAGGGCAGCTGCCAGGCGGTTTCGGGGTAGGGCGTGGTGAAGACTTCGAGGCAGCCGGTGGCGTTGACCGCGACCACCCGGTTGCCGGTGGCGCGCATCGCGGCGTCGAGGGCATAACGCGCGCCCAGGGCCTCACCGCAGCCCTGGCAGGCGCGGTGGCCGCTGGTGATCGCGTTGGTGCGCTCGCCCGAGGCCTGGACGGTACGCTTTTCCGGATCGAGCAGGCGGTTGCCGACGGTGAGTGTCCCGGTCTGATAGAACTTGATCGGCTGAACGGTTTCGTTGGGCATGACGAGTTCCTCACATGACCTTGTGCATGATGAGACCGAGGTCCTTGAGGATGTTCTCGGCGACCGGTCCCGATCGACGCTTCTCGCCCGCCCGCTCCAGTTCGCGGTTGACGACATCCCAGTTGAGGTCGAGGAAGTGGAGGCCTTCCAGCTCGTTCCTGGCCGCGGCTTCGAAGGTCCGGCGCAGCGAGGTCTTGGGGATCGAACGGCCGCCGAGGCCGGCGATCACCGTGCACACCGGCACGTCGAACACCCGCATCGCCATCCGGACATTGGCGGCAACCACGCCGCCCAGCCCGACCGCCAGGTCCTTTTCGACCACCACCACGCGCTTGGCATTCTGCAGCGCTTCCCGAACCGGACCGATCGGGAATGGCCGGAACGAGCACAGCGAGACGCCGCCGATCCTGGCGCCGTCGGCGCGCATGTCGTCGATCACGTCCTTGATCGTGCCCATCACCGAGCCCATCGCCAGGACCACGGTCTCGGCATCGTCGAGCCGGTAGCTCTTAAGCAGCCCACCGGCTTCGCGACCGAACGCCGCCGCGAAATCGGCGGCCAGTTCGGGAATGCGGTCCAGCGCCGTCATCTGCTTGTGGTGGGCGAGGTAGCGGACCTCGGTGAAGGCCTCCGGTCCGACCATGGCACCGATCGAAATCGGATCCGCCGGATCCAGCACCTGGACCGGCTCGAACGGCGGCAGGAAGGCGTCGACCTGCTCCTGGCTCGGGATGTCGAGGCGCTCGACCGCATGGGTCAAAATGAAGCCATCGACGCAGACCATCACCGGCACGCTCAATTCTTCGGCGAGGCGGAAGGCCTGGATATGCAGATCGACCGCTTCCTGGTTGGATTCGGCGAACAGCATGATCCAGCCGGCGTCGCGCGCCGCCATCGCGTCGGAGTGGTCGTTCCAGATGTTGATCGGCGCCCCGATCGCCCGGTTGCCCAGGGTCATCACGATCGGCAGGCCGAGGCCGGACGCGTTGTAAACCGCCTCCAGCATGAACAGCAGGCCCTGGCTGGCGGTCGCGGTATAAGTGCGGGCGCCCGCCGCGGAGGAGCCGATCGCGACGCTGAGTGCGGCGAATTCGGATTCGACGTTGAGGTATTCGCAGCCCTTCAACCGGCCGTCCTTGACCATCGCACCCAACCCTTCGACGATGTGGGTCTGGGGGGTGATTGGATAGGCACAAATCACTTCCGGGCGGCACAGTCCGATGGCTTCCGCCATCGCCTGCGAGCCTTCAATCTGCTTCAGCATGGCGCTTCCCCGAATGGATTGGGATCAGTGGGCCTTGACGGCGTCGAAGGCGGCGGCGGCGGCGGCGACGTTGCCGGCGCCGACCTTGCCGGGAAAGGTCTCCAGGATCGCCTCGTTGACCGATTCGAGCTTGATCAGCCCGGTGATCGCGGCAAACCCGCCGAGCAGGGCGGCGTTGGGCACCGGCCGGCCGACATGGCGCAGGGCCATATCGGTGGCGCCAATGCAGCAAACCCGGCTGGCTTGGAAGCGGGTGATATATTCACCAAGCCCCAATTCGGCAAATCCTCTGGCCGAATTGATCAGGATATAGCCGCTGTCGGGCAGTCCCTGAAAGACATCGACCGAGTTCAGCAGGGTCGGGTCCTGGATGATCAGGGCGTCGGGCACCAGGATCGGCTCGCGCAGTCGGATCTCCCGGTCATCGATGCGGCAGTAGGACACGACTGGTGCACCCATGCGTTCCGAGCCGAAGCTGGGAAAGGCTTGAGCATGTTTGCCTTCTAAGAAGGCTGCGACGGACAACATTTCCGCCCCGGTGACGACCCCCTGGCCGCCCCGGCCGTGAATGCGCACTTGGAACATGGACACGCGACCTCCCGGAGGGATCATTAGTTATCGAATTTAAGCGTTATCGCGGTACTTTGGCAGCTAGTTTGGTACGACGCAACTCAGTTGCTTCGTCATCGAAACTAAACTGCAAGCGCCGATCACGCAATGCTGAGCGCACTGCGGCATGGCTTTCCAGCGGGCTTCGACCACCCGCCCCCCGGCAAAGGCCTTCGGCCTGTGAAAACCTTTGATTTTATGGGATAGGTCTGGGGCCAGCCAGCCTAGCGCGGGTGCACGGGGCGGGGGCCCTGGCCGCGCCAAAATGAATGATTTTTCATGATCCCGGGCGCCGCCGACCGCACCGCCGCCGAGATCTACCCCTGGTGGCACCTTCGGGGGCAGGCGAACCGTGGGCCGGCGCACCAAGCACGGCGGTTTGCCAATCGATTGCCGCTTGCGGGAGGCGGGCTCAAGTCAAATTCGGTTTGGCCAGGCAGGAATATTGGCGACCGCGGAGCACAACAGCGGGTCTGACCTTTGATCCCGCTCCCTTAACGGTTTAGATCGGGGACAGCCGGGTCCCCCCGCGCCTAACGATCTTTCATTTACATAAAGAGCTTTTCGTTCTTTTCCATGCCCGAGTAGAGCGTGGCGACGTATTCGCCGTAGCCGTTGTAGAGCTGGGTCGGCACCCGCTCGCCGGAGCCCAGCAGGCGTTCCGTGGCCTGGCTCCAGCGCGGATGCGGCACCTTGGGATTGACGTTTGCCCAGAAGCCGTATTCGCTGGCCTGCAGATGCTCCCAGAAGGTGTCGGGCTTCTTATCGGTGAAGGCGAACCTGACGATCGATTTGATCGATTTGAAGCCGTATTTCCAGGGTACCGCCAAGCGCAGCGGCGAGCCGTTCTGGGGCGGCAGTGGTTTGCCATAGGCGCCGGTGACGATGAACGCCATCTCATTGGTCGCCTCGGCCACTGTCAGCCCCTCGGTATAGGGCCAGGGGTACCAGAACTGGCGCTGGCCGGAGGCCACCGACGAATCGAGAAACGTCTGCATCGTGAGATATTTGGCGCTGCCCAGGGGCTTGGCAAAATCGACCAGCGCCTTCAGCGGAAAGCCGCTCCACGGCACGGCCATCGCCCAGGCCTCGACGCAGCGGTGACGATAGAGCCGTTCCTCCAGAGGCATTGCCTTCAGCAGGGTGTCGATGTCCACGGTCTGCGGCTTCTCGACCATGCCGTCGATCGTCACCGTCCACGGCCGCACCGGCAGTTTGGCGGCGTTGCGCCAGATTTCCTTCTGCGAGCCGAATTCGTAGAAATTGTTGTAGGTGGTAACCTCGCTCTCCGGCGTCACCGCGCGATCGAGGCTATAGCGGGGATTGCGCGCGACCGGGTAGAGCCCGGCGCTGGGGTCGCTGCTCTCCGCGGCGCGGGCGAGGCCGGCAGCCAGCGGGCTCGCCGCCAGGATCAGCGGCAGGGCGGCCGATTTCAGCAGCGCGCGGCGATTGAGGTAGACGCCTTCCGGCGTGGCGCTCGCTTCCGGGATCGCCCAGCCGGGCTTGCTGCGGGTTAACATCTGGCTTTCCTCCGCTGTCCTCTGCACCACTAAAGCGGCAGCGGCGGACACCGGCAAGTCAACTCTGGGTGAAGCGGCGTGAGCCGGGCCGGGGGCAAAGAAAGGCCGCCGATGGGGAGATCGGCGGCCCGAAGTCTTGACAGGGAGGAAACATCCGATAAGGATGACCTGTCATATATGCTGCACTGCAACATCACGCAATTGACAAAATGTCATATCCGTCATTCGCCGGGCACCCGGCGGCGGCCATTCGCCGGGCACGGCGGTAGCTATTCGCCGAACACCCGGCGGAACACGGCATCGATGTGGCGGCTGTGGAAGCCGGCATCGAAGCAGCCGCGCAGTTGATCCGCCGAAAGGGCCGCGGTCACTGCCGGATCGCCGGCGAGGCGATCGTGGAAACTGCCGCCTTCCTGCCACACCGCCATGGCATTGCGCTGCACGGCTGAATAGGAGTCTTCCCGGCTCATGCCGGCCTGGGTCAGGGCCAGCAATACTCGCTGGGAATTGGCCAGCCCGCCCAGGCGGTCAAGGTTGCGCTGCATGGCGTCTGGATAGACCAGCAGCTTTTCGATCAGACCGGTCAGCCGGACCAGCGCAAAATCGAGCGCTATGGTCGCGTCGGGGGCGATCACCCGCTCGACCGAGGAATGGGAGATATCGCGCTCGTGCCACAGCGTGACATTTTCCAGGGCCGGCGTCACCGCGCCACGCACCAGCCGGGCGAGCCCGGTCAGGTTTTCCGACAGCACCGGGTTGCGCTTGTGCGGCATCGCCGACGAGCCCTTTTGGCCGGGTGCGAAATACTCTTCGGCCTCGCGGACTTCGGTGCGCTGAAGGTGGCGGATTTCGGTCGCGAGATTTTCCACCGACGCCGCGATCACCCCCAGCACGGCGAAGAAGAAGGCGTGGCGGTCACGTGGGATGATCTGGGTCGAGATCGGTTCGGGCACCAGCCCCATCTGGTCGGCGACATGGGTTTCGACCGCGGGGTCGATGGTGGCAAAGGTGCCGACCGGACCGGAGATCGCGCAGGTCGCGATCTCGGCACGCGCCGCGATCAGCCGATGGCGACCGCGGGCAAAGGCGGCGTAGTGCCCGGCCAGCTTGAGACCAAAGGTAGTTGGCTCGGCATGAATGCCGTGGCTGCGGCCGATGCACGGCGTGTCCTTGAACTCCTTGGCACGCCATTTCAGCACCGCCAGCAGGGCGTCGAGATCGGACAGCAGAAGGTCGGCGGCCTGGGTCAGTTGAACCGCCAAAGCGGTGTCAAGCACGTCCGACGATGTCATGCCCTGATGCACGAAACGCGCTTCCGGACCAACATACTCGGCCAGATTGGTCAGAAAGGCGATCACGTCATGGCGGGTCTGGCGTTCGATCTCGTCGATTCGGCCGCTGTCGAAATCGCCCCTGGCCCGCACCGCGGCCGCGGCCTCGGCCGGGATCACGCCCAGTTCGGCCTGGGCGTCGCAAGCATGGCGCTCGATCTCCAACCAGATACGGTAGCGGTTATCGCTTTCCCAGATGCGGGCCATCTCGGGCCGGCTGTAACGCGGGATCATCGTCTTTCCTTGAGAACCGGCCGGCGGACCCGGCCTCGAGAACGATCTGGACGGCGAAGAATCACAAGGTGCGGACGCCGTTACCGGCGTGGCCGTCCGCTGTCGAGTACTGGACGCCGAACAACATATTGATGGCGATGCCGTCGTCGGACAGCGGCATCAGCAGACGTTCGAAATAGAGATGCCGGCCGCTCGCCAGATCGAACTCGTCGATGCAATAGGATGGCGCCCGGGTTTCGACGCATTCGGCGTATTCCCGGAAGATTTTCTCCTCACGCCCCCCAAGATCCAGGTCGCGCAACCGCCGGCCGGTGATTTCTCGGCCATAGCTGTTGACCAAGCCGGTACCGACCAGCCGAAAACGCAGGTCGAACGGTGCGCTGGAGACGTCAACCAGCATGGTCCGCGGCAACCAGGGCACCATCTCGAGCGGATCGAGATCGCGCCGCGCCGGCATCGGCCGTTGTCCCCGTTTTCTCGTCCAGTAATCATAGGCCTGGCGAATCTGGCGGGTCCGCAACGTCGTCAGATCGAAATTCATGCCGCAAGCTTACCGATGGCCATCATCAACGAACCCGGCGATGCTGAACGAGGGACGCGAGGAATTCAAGCGGCAGCAGTGACCACCGCCGATGAGCACGACGCAAGCGGACTTGGTCCAACGCGGTCATATGCCGCATTCGGACGCGCCGGTCGACTCAAAACTGATCTTCGCCAAGCGCCATCACCGTGCCGGCACCGGCCGCGATCGCGGTGAACAGCGGGTTGACCTGGGGCAGCAGCTTGGCAAAGTAGAAGCGGGCGGTCTTCAGTTTGGCGTCATAAAAGCCCAGCCGGCCGTCCCCCGGCGGGGTGTCGCCAGCCTGGACTGCGCCAAGTTGTGCCGCGCCGCGTTGCGCCGCCTTTGCCATGCGCAGCCACATCGCACCCAGCGCAACCAGCCCGAACAGCCGCAGATAGTCGGTCGAGGCCGCCGCCGCTTCGAGCGGATCCTTGAGCCCTCGGGTAGCGATCAGCAGCGTCGCCTGCTGCAGCTTGCCGAAGGCCCTGGCCAAGGGGCCGACGAACTCGGCGAGCGCCGGGTCGTCGCGGCCGGCCTCAAGCTCCTGAGCGACCGGATGAAAGAAGCGGCGCAGCAGCCGGCCCATATCCTGGGGCAGTTTGCGGCCGACCAGGTCGAGCGCCTGAATGCCGTTGGCACCTTCGTAAATCTGGGCGATGCGGGCATCGCGAACATACTGCTCCATGCCGTTTTCCCGAATATAGCCGTGGCCACCGAAAATCTGGACACCGAGATTGGTCGCCTCGAACCCGACATCGGTCAGCAGCGCCTTGACGACCGGAGTCATCAGCGACACCAGATCGCCGGCCTCCTGGCGAATGCGGGCATCGGGATGCCGATCCTCCAGGTCGAGCGCCAGCCCGATCCAATAGGCCAGGGCCCGGCCGCCCTCGGCGAGGGCTTTCATGGTCAGAAGGTTTTTGCGCACGTCAGGGTGGACGATGATCGGATCGGCGGCGGCACCGGCACTGCCTGCTTCCTTGGCGCCGTTCAGTGCCTTGCCCTGGCGGCGGTCGCGAGCATAGGCGCGGGCGTTCTGGTAGCTGACCTCGACCATGCCCAGCCCCTGCATGCCGACCGCCAGCCGGGCCGCATTCATCATGGTGAACATCGCCCGCATGCCCTTGTTGGCGGCGCCGACCAGCCAGCCGGTGGCATCGTCGAAATTGAGCACGCAGGTGCTCGATGCCTTGATCCCCATCTTGTGCTCGATGCCGCCGCAGGCGACACCGTTGCGCGGGCCGACCGAGCCGTCGTCGCGCGGCAGGAATTTCGGCACCAGGAACAGGCTGATGCCTTTGGTTCCGGCCGGCGCGTCGGGCAGGCGGGCCAGCACCAGGTGGATGATATTTTCGGTGAGATCATGCTCGCCCGAGGAGATAAAGATCTTGGTTCCGGTGACGCGATAGCTGCCGTCATCGGCCGGAACCGCGCGGGTGCGCACCAGGCCGAGATCGGTGCCCGACTGTGCCTCGGTCAGGCACATCGTGCCCGACCAGCTGCCGTCGATCAGATGGGGCAGGTAGAGGCGCTTCAAGTCGTCGCTGCCGTGCTCGCGCAGCGCGTTGGCCGCCCCCTGGGACAGTCCGGGGTAAATGCCGAAGGCCAGATTGGCCGAACAGATGAACTCTTCCATGACGAAATTGACCAGGTGAGGCAGGCCCTGGCCGCCATAGTCGGGATCGGCCGACAGCCCGATCCAGCCACCCTCGGCATAGGCGCGGTAGGCCTCGGGGAAGCCGCAAGGGGTGCGCACGACACCGTTTTCGAAGCGGCAGCCCTCTTCGTCGCCCGATTGATTGAGCGGAAACAGCACCTGCTCGCTGATCTTGGCCCCTTCCTCCAGCACCTGGCGGACCAGATCCGGCGTTGCGTCCTCCCAGCCGGGCAGCTGCGCCAGCTGGCCCGCGTCGAGCACCTCGTTCAGCACGAAATCGACATCCTCGAGCGGCGCCTGGTAGATCGGCATGGCTTTGTTCCCTGGCAGGGGCTTCCGGGCTGAGCAGTCGGGCGGCAGGCGGCGGCCCGATCAGTTTCGCAACGGCTTTCCGGTCGTGAGCATGTGTTCGATGCGGTCGATGGTGCCGGAGGTCCGGACCAGCCGCATGAACTCGCGGCGCTCCAGCGCCAGCAGGGTCTGTTCGCTGACAGTGTCCAGGAGGTCGGTGGCGTCGCCGCTGAGCACCCGGGCCAGCGCGTCCGAAACCACCACGTCATGGGGCGTGGCTTTGCCGATCGCGCGAAAATTTTCGACCACCAGGTCGAGCAGGACCTTGCCGGTGGGCCCGGGCAGCGCCAGCGCGGCCGGCGCGGGCGGGCGGTAGTCGCGCGCCAGGGCCAGGACCTTGGCCTTGGCATCGGCGAGCAGCCGGTCGCGGTTCATCGTGATGCCGTCGCCCTCGCGCAGATAGAGCAGGTCGCGCGCTTCCTCGGCCGATTTGGCGACCTTGGCGGTGGCGATGGTTTCAAACGCCGCGGTGACCGGCGGCATCGGTCCGCCCGCCCGGCCCGGTTTCAGGGCCTGGCGGGTCACCAGTTCCTTGGAGCCGCCCCAGGCCGGCAGGATGCCGACGCCGACTTCGACCAGACCGACATAGGTCTCGGCATGGGCCTGGACCGCGTCGCAGTGGAGCAGCATCTCGCAGCCGCCGCCCAGCGCCATGCCGGAGGGGGCACCGACCACCGGGAACGGAGCGTACCGCATCGCCAGGTAGCTGTTCTGGCCTTCGGCGACCGTCGCCTCGATCTGCGGCCACATCGCGGTGTTGACCAGGAACATCGCCATGCCCAGGTTGGCGCCGACCGAGAAATTGTCACCCTCGTTGTGGATGACCATGGCTTTCCAGCGGCCCTGGCCATCGCCGATGGTCTCGATCGCGGTGCGAATCATCGCCATGGTGTCGAGGTCGAGGGTGTTCATCTTGGAGGTGAACTCCAGGCAAATCACGCCGTCGCCGATGTCCCACAGCTGGGCCGAGCCGTTCTTGGCCAGCGGCCTGGCGCCGCGCTTCACGTCGCCGAGCAGCAGGACGCCCGACGGGCGGAGGACCGGGGCATAGCTGCCGTCGGTGGTCAGATAATCCAGTCGTGCGCCGTCGACGCGGTAGAAGGGCCGCCCGGCAGCCAGCTCCAGCAGCGCCGGCACCGGCGCGCCGGCGGCACGCAGCTGCTCGGCAAGCCAGGCGCCGCCCAGCCGGTCGATCAGTTCGAACGGCCCGTATTTCCAGTTGTAGCCGAGCTGCATCGCACGATCGACCGCGACCACGTCGTCGGCGATCTCGGGCACCAGGCGCGCGGCGTAGCTCAGGGTCGCGATCAAAACGGTACGGGCAAAGCGGCCGCCCAGGTCGGGGTGCTCGACCAGAGCGCGCAGGTCCCGGCGAGCCGCCTCGATGCTGTCCAATTTCGGCTTATCGGCGATACGGTATTCGCCGGTGGCAAGATCGATCGCCTGTTTGACCCGCTTGCCGTCGTCGGACTTGACCAGGCGGTAGAAACCGCCCTTGCCCTTGCGGCCGGTATAGCCGTCGGCGATCATCCGCTCGAACAGGGGGACCTCGCGGTGAATCGCCCGATAGCCGTCGCCCTCCGGCAGGGTATCGAGCAGGCTGCGCGAGACATGGGGCATCAGGTCGAGCCCGACCAGATCGAGCAGGCCGAACACCCCGGTCTTGGGGATGCCCAAGGGCCTGCCGCACACCGCGTCGGCCTGCTCGACGGTGAGCCCCAGGTCGAGGGCGGCATTGATCGCCGCCTGAATCCAATAAGTGCCGATGCGGTTGGCGATGAAGCCGGGAGTGTCGTGGCAGGGTACCACCCCCTTGCCCAGCCGGCGATCGGCGAAATCGGCGATGGCGGCGAGCGCGTCGGGGCGGGTGTGGGGGCCGCCGACCAGTTCCAGCAGGCGCATATAGCGCGGCGGGTTGAAGAAATGGGTGATCAGGAAATCTTCGGCAAAATTCTGCTCTTGGTCGGCAACCAGCATCGCCAGGGGGATCGTCGAGGTGTTTGACGACACAACCGACCCCGGCTTGCGGAGTTTTTGCAGTTGCCGGTAAAGCTCGGCCTTGACCGCGGGTTTTTCGACCACTGCCTCGACGATCCAGTCCGCCTCGGCGATCAGCCCCAGATCAGTATCAAGGTTGCCTGGGGTGACTCGCCCGGCGAAATCCTTGTGCATGAAGGCGGCGGGTTCGGTCTTGAGCATGCGCGCGATCGCCGCCTTGGCCGCGCCGGGCACGATGTCGAGCAACACCACCGGTATCCCGGCATTGGCGATGTGGGCGGCGATGCCGCTGCCCATGACCCCGGCGCCGATCACCGCCGCGCGACTGATGTCCATTCGGATCTCCCACTTCCGGGCTACCAAGGGCCCGCGGCCCTTGGCGGGGTGCGAGGGGCAGCGCCCCGGTTCTTGTCAGACGGCTTCGAGGATGGTCGCGATGCCCTGGCCGCCGCCGATACATTGGGTCGCGAGCCCGAACTGCTTGCCGTCGCGTTTCAGCAGGGCCGCGACCTTGCCGGTGATCCTGGCCCCGGTGGCGCCGAGCGGATGGCCGAGCGCGATGGCGCCGCCATCGATATTGACCCGGTCCGGATCGATCCCGAGGTCGTGCAGGCAGGCCAGCGACTGGGCGGCAAACGCCTCGTTCAGTTCGACGATATCGAGATCGGCGATGGCGAGCCCGGCTCGCTTCAGCGCTTTCCGGGTCGCGCCGACCGGGCCGATACCCATGATTTCCGGGGCGCAGCCCGACACCGCGATCGCCTTGATGCGCGCCAGCATCGGCAGGCCGTGGGCGCGGGCATAGTCCTCGGAGGTGACCAGGGTCGCGGCGGCGCCGTCGGTCAACGGCGAGGAGGTGCCGGCGGTGACGCTGCCCTCGGTTTCGAATGCCGGCTTCAGGCTGGCCAGGGCCGCGGCCGACGCGTCGGCGCGGATGCAGCCATCGGCGCCGACCTCGGCATCGCCATGTCCCACCGGCATGATTTCTTTTTCGAAATGACCGGCACGTTGCGCCGCCGCGGCCTTGCTCTGGGAGGCCAGGGCGAAGGCTTCCTGGTCCTGCCGGGTGATCTGGTATTGCCGCGCCAGGATCTCGGCGGTGCGTCCCATCGACAGGAAGGCCTGGGGATAGTCCTCGGCCAGGCCGGGATGGGGCATCGGATTGAAGCCCATCATCGGGATGCGGGTCATCGATTCAACGCCGGCGCACAGGAAAGCTTCGCCAGCATTCATCTGGATGGCACCGGCGGCCATGTGGATCGCCTGCATCGACGAACCGCAATAGCGATTGACCGTGGTGCCGGCAACCGATCGAGGCAATCCGGCGAGGAAGCCCAGAATGCGCGCCATGTTGAGCCCCTGCTCGCCCTCGGGGAAGGCGCAGCCGAGGATCAGGTCCTCGATGTCGGCGGGGTCGATGCCGGTGCGGGCGACCAGCCCGGCGATCACCGCGGCCGCGAGATCGTCGGGGCGGACCCGCGCCAACTCGCCCTTGTGCGCCAGGGTAAAGGGGGAGCGGGCATAGCCCGCGATGACGACAGTCTTCATGATTTGGGCCTCATGACCTCAAGGACTCCTCCGGTCCGGCGTTTCGGTAACCCCGTGACTCTGTAGATGGGTTTCCACCGTCGCCGCCAGCGCCCGCAATTCGGCAAGGGTCTGCTGGACGTCCGCGAGTTGGCGTTCCAGGGAGTCGATCCGGCTCCGGGCGCGGGTTGCGACGTAGCGCATTTGTTCGACCTGGTGGTCGTCGGCCTCATAGAGTTCGAGAAACTCTTTGATCTCGGCGATGCTGAAGCCCAACCGCTTGCCTCGACAGATCAGGGCCAGCCGGCCGCGGTCGCGGTGACTGTAGATCCGGCTGGAGCCGCAGCGTGCCGGGCTCAACAGCCCCTGGTCCTCGTAGAAGCGCAACGACCGCGGCGTGACCGCGAAGTCCTCGGCCAGTTCTCCGATCGAATAGGTGGGCTCCCGGCCGGCCATGGCGAGGCTCGAAGTTGACGTTTACGTAAAGGTAAGGCTCGAAGCAGAAGCTGTCAAGTCGGGCCGGCTCAGGCGGCGTGGGCCGGGGGACGCGACGACCGCTTGAAGAAGCGGCGATCCTCCAGCACGCTGACCGCCAGCGTGATGATCCGCGTCGGATCGTCCAGCCGGTGCAAGCGCGCGTGGGGCCGGCCGTTCATCGCCCGGACATCGAGGATCTCCCAGATCCTGGTTTCCCGATCCTTCTCGGCAAATCTGTCACCGGTCGCGACCGACATCGCCGTGGTCTCGTGTTGCGAAGGTTGATCTCTTGAATTGCTTTTTCGGGCCGGGAAAATCAAGGTCGGGGCTCCCGTACTTCCATGGGGCGTACGCCCGGTAATCCGCCGCGTCGGGCGACGCAGTGCTGTAACCCTAATTATTGTTTCAAATTTCTGCAAGCCCTCAAAATCTGGGCAATAATCTGAACCTTACCGGCGACGCGGGGTGTACGTGTCGGCGAGCAGACCCGGCGGTCCGGCACGGATGCCGGTCAGCGGCGACGAAGCTCGGCGATACCGCGGCGTGCCAGAGCATCGGCGCGCTCGTTCTCGGGATGGCCGGCATGGCCCCGCACCCAGTGGAACTCGATGGCATGGCGTTCGCGCGCCGCGTCAAGCCGCTGCCACAGATCCTGGTTCTTGACCGGTTTGCGGTCGGCGGTGACCCAGCCTTTGGCCTTCCAGCCCTTGATCCATTTGGTGATACCGTCGCGCAGGTACTGGCTGTCGGTATAGAGGCGCACCGTCACCGGGCGCTTCAGGGCCTCCAGCGCCTGGATCGCCGCCATCAGCTCCATGCGGTTGTTGGTGGTCGCGGCATCGCCGCCGCACAGCTCCCGTTCGCTGCCGCGGCAGCGCAGGATGGCGCCCCAGCCGCCCGGACCGGGATTACCCTGACAGGCGCCGTCGGTGAAGATCTCGACGGTCTCGTCGGTGGTGGAGTCGGACATCGTCTTGGGCTCAGCCGGCCCGGACGGGGTCGCCGTCCAGACCATAATGGCCAAGGCTCCGGACACCCTGGTGGAAACGCAGTTTACGCAGATATTCCAAGGGATCCTTGGGCCGGACATAGGCGCCGGCCGGGTGGTTGAGCCAATCGTAGAGACGGGTCAGAAGGAACCGCAACGCACTGCCCCGGGCCAGGATCGGTAGGGCTTCGAGTTCGGCCTCATTCAACGGACGGACCTTTCGGTAGCGGGACAGCAGCATGCGCGCCTTGGTCGCGTTGAACGCGCCGTCGGGCTCGAAGCACCAGGCATTGAGGCAAACCGCGATGTCGTAGGCCAGGAAGTCGCGGCAGGCGAAATAGAAATCGATCAGGCCGGACAGCTTCTCGGCCCGAAAGAAGACGTTGTCGGGAAACAGGTCGGCGTGAATGACCCCGGTCGGCAGGCCGTCTGGCCACGCCGCCGTTATGGCATCGAGCTCGGCGGCCAGGATCCGCGCCAAGCCGGGCTGCACCTCGTCGGCGCGCTCTCGGCAGCGCTGGAACAGCTCGTGCCAGCCGGCCACCGACAAGGCATTGTTGCGCGACAGCTGGAAATCGGCACCGGCGAGATGAAGCCGGGCCAGCGCGCCACCGACCTCGCCACAGTGGCCGGGTGTCACCCGCCGCGGCCACATCCCGGCGAGGAAGGTGATGATTGCCGCCGGCCGGCCACACAGTTCGCGCAAGGCACGGCCATCACGCCCGGCGACCGGCACCGGGCAGTCGACCCCCTTGGCTGCCAGGTGATCCATCAGGCCGAGGAAAAACGGCAAATCCTGGTCGCGAACCCGCTTTTCATAAAGCGTCAGGATGAACGGCCCGCTCTCGGTGACCAGCAGGAAATTACTGTTCTCGACCCCTTCCGCGATACCTTTGCAGGACAGTGCTGCGCCCAGCGCATAGTGCGCCAGGAATGCCTCGAGATCTTCGTCGGAGACTTCAGTGTAGACCGCCATGGTGTCGCGACCTAATCCGATTCGCCATCGCGGTCAAGTCGCAGCACCGGCGGCACCGCCGACCGCCAGCCTGGACTCGGGCACCACCGGGCGATATCCTCGACTCTCTTCGGGCTTTCGAACCAGATCGGGAGATCCCGCCATGTCCCGCTCCTTGGTTGCCGCACTGTTGCTGCTCGCCGCCGGAGGGCTGGGCGCGGCTTCGGCGCAGACCCCACCGCACCCGTTCCTGCACAACGCCAACCCGGCCGATCCGCTGTTCGAATGCGGGCAGAAGACGGTGGGCCAGGTCGCCTGCCAGGCCGGTAACCAGTGCCGCTGCCGTTACGAAGCGTTCGGCAATGCCATGCTCGGCACCCCGCCGGGGTATTCGTGGGATTGCAACCCGGCGCTCGGTTCGTGCCTGGTTGATATCCCGGCAACCACCTCGGGAAATTGGGGTGACGGCGGGTCCCAATCGGGACCGCCGCCGACCGTGGTCGTCCCCTACGGCAATCGCGGTCGCTGAGCCTCGCCCAGCTCGGCCCGGCGCGCCAGGCCGAAGCCGCCGCCACCCGGCGTTTCGATCACCAGCACGTCACCCGCCGCGACTTCGGTGCGACCGGTGGCGCCCAGTTCGAGGTGGCGACCGTCGGCGCGTTCGACCCAGCATCGCCCGACCGCGCCGGGCTGCCCGCCTTCGAGCCCGAATGGCGGTACCCGCCGGTGGTTGGACAGGATTGCCGCGGTCATCGGCTCGAGAAAGCGCAGGCGGCGACGGGTGCCGTCTCCGCCATGATGACGGCCGGCACCGCCCGAGCCCTTGCGGATCTCGAATGAGTCCAGCAGCACCGGAAAGCGCCACTCCAGCACCTCCGGGTCGGTCAGGCGGGAATTGGTCATGTGGGTGTGGACCGCACTGGTGCCGTCAAAATCCGGCCCCGCACCGGCACCACCGCAGATCGTCTCGTAATATTGGTAGGCGCGGTTGCCGAAGGTTAGGTTGTTCATGGTGCCCTGGGCCGAGGCAAGCACGCCCAGCGCCCCGTAGAGAGCATCGGTAATGCATTGCGAGGTCTCGACATTGCCGGCGACCACTGCCGCCGGAAAGCGCGGCGCCAGCATCGAGCCCTGCGGAATCACGATATTCAGCGGCTTGAGGCAGCCGTCATTGAGCGGGATATCGTCATCGACCAGGGTGCGGAAGACATAGAGCACCGCCGCCCGGCACACCGCCGACGGGGCGTTGAAATTGTCGCCGAGCTGGGGGCTGGAGCCGGTAAAGTCGACGGTCGCACTGCGCGCGTTCCGATCGATGGTGATGGCGACCCGGATGCGGGCGCCGTTGTCGAGTTCCTGGACGAAGTGACCGTCATGCAGCACGCCCAGCACCCGGCGCACCTGCTCCTCGGCATTGTCCTGGACGTGCCCCATATAGGCGGTCACGGTTTCAAGACCGAACTGGCGGATCATCCGCCGCAATTCCTGGACACCCTTCTCGTTGGCGGCGATCTGGGATTTCAGGTCGGAGACATTCTGCGCCGGGTTGCGGCAGGGATAGGCGCCCCCCTCCAGGAGCCCCATCAGCGTCGATTCGCAGAAGTGCCCGCCATCGACCAGCAGGAAATTGTCGAACAGTACCCCTTCCTCGTCGATGGTCCGGCTCTCCGGCGGCATCGAGCCCGGCGTGATCCCGCCGATATCGGCATGATGACCCCGCGAGGCGACATAGAACAGCAGCTGGCCGCCCGCCTCATCGAACACCGGGGTGATCACCGTGATATCGGGCAGATGGGTGCCGCCATGGTAGGGATCGTTCAGGGCGTAAACATCCCCCGCCTTCATGCTGCCCTGGCGGCGGTCGATCACCGCCCGGACCGACTCACCCATCGAGCCCAGATGGACCGGCATATGGGGGGCGTTGGCGATCAACCCACCGCTGCCGTCAAATACGGCGCAAGAAAAATCGAGGCGTTCCTTGATATTCACCGAATAGGCGGTCTTCTCGAGGGTAAAGCCCATCTGTTCGGCGATCGACATGAACAGATTGTTGAACACTTCAAGCATTACCGGATCGACCCGGGTTCCGAGCGCGACCCGGCCCGGCAGCGGCTCGACCCTGGTCAGGATCAGGTGGTTGCGCCGGCTGACTTCGGCCATCCAGCCCGGCTCGACCACCGTGGTGGCGTTCTGTTCGCGCAAGACCGCCGGGCCGAACAAACGGTTGCCCGGCTCCAGGGCATCGCGATCATAGACCGGCGTCTGGCGCTCGGCGCCGGCCATCCAGGTGCTGACGGTGGCGAGTCGGCGGGGCAGTCGGGACGACGGCCGCATCGGCAATTCGGGATCGTCGGTACCGCCCGCCGCGCCGACCGCCTCGACCGACACCGCCTCGACCACCAGCGGTTTGCCCGGCATAACGAAGCCGAACCGCCCCTGGTGCGCCGCCTCGAAGCCGGCGGCGAGTTGGTCGGGCTTGCCATGGGCGACCGTCAGCGCGGTATCGGTGCCCTGGTATTTCAGATGAACCCTGCGCAGCACGGTGATCGCATCGTCGCTGATCCCCTGGCCGTGCAGCTCGGCCCGGCCCTCCGGCTCCAGTTCGTCCAGGATGCGATCGAGCGTCTCGGCCAGGCCGGGGCCAAGGTCGGCCTCGACCGCGCGTTCGCGCATCGCCACGACATCGGCGACCCCGATACCATAGGCGGAGAGCACGCCGGCCAGGGGGTGGATCAAAACCCGCGCCATACCCAGCGCGTCGGCGACCAGGCAAGCATGCTGGCCGGCGGCGCCGCCGAAGCAGTTGAGCGTGTAGGTCGTGACATCATAGCCGCGCTGGACCGAGATTTTCTTGATCGCATCGGCCATGTTGAGCACGGCGATTCTAAGGAAGCCGTCGGCGACCTCAACCGGGCTGCGCCGGTCGCCGGTCTCGCTTTCGATCGTGGCGGCCAAGGCCGCGAAGCGCTCGCGCACCACGGCATCGTCGAGCGGCTGGTCGGCACCTGGCCCGAACACCGGCGGAAAGAATCCCGGCTGCAGCTTGCCGAGCATGACGTTGCAGTCGGTGACGGTCAGCGGTCCGCCGCGGCGATAGCACGCCGGACCGGGATTGGCGCCGGCCGAGTCCGGGCCGACCCGATAGCGGGCGCCGTCGAATTTGCACAAGGAGCCGCCGCCCGCCGCCACGGTATGGATATGCATCATCGGCGCGCGCATCCGCACGCCGGCGACCACGGTCTCGAAGCTGCGCTCAAACTCGCCGGCATAGTGGGAGACATCGGTCGACGTGCCACCCATGTCGAAGCCGATGATTCGCTCGAACCCGGCCATCCTCGCCGTCCGAACCGCGCCGACGACGCCGCCGGCCGGCCCCGACAGGATGGCGTCTTTGCCCTGGAACAGCCGGGCATCGGTCAGGCCGCCATTTGACTGCATGAACATCAGTCGGGTGTCACCCAACGCCGCGGCGATCCGCCCGACATAGCGGCGGAGGATCGGCGAAAGATAGGCATCGACCACCGTGGTGTCGCCGCGTCCGACCAGTTTCATCAGCGGGCTCGCCTGATGGCTGACCGAGACTTGGGTAAAGCCGATCGCGCGGGCGATTTCCGCCACCTGGCGTTCGTGGGCGGTGTGGCGGTAACCGTGCATCAGCACGATGGCGCAGGCGCGGATGCCGGCGTCAAAGGCGGCCTGCAACCCGGCCTGTGCCGCCTCGCGATCGACCGGCCACAGCGCGATGCCATCGGCGGCGAAACGCTCGTCGATTTCGACCACGCGTTCGTATAGCAGTTCGGGCAGGACGATCCGGCGGGCGAAAATATCCGGTCGCGCCTGGTAGCCGATCCGCAGCTGGTCGGCGAAGCCCTTGGTGATCGCAAGCACGGTGCGGTCACCCTTACGCTCGAGCAGCGCGTTGGTCGCCACCGTGGTGCCCATCTTGACCGCGACGATGCGGTGTGCCGGCAGTGGGTCCGCGGGCGCCAAGCCTAGCAGGTCGCGGATGCCCTGGAGCGCCGCGTCGGGGTAGCGCTCGGGATTTTCCGACAGCAGCTTGCAGGTAACCAAGCTACCGTCGGGCCGGCGGCCGACCACATCGGTGAAGGTGCCGCCGCGATCGATCCAGAACTGCCACTGCCCCGCATTCGCCTGCACCGCCGCCGTGGTCATGCGCCGCCCCCCTGTCGTTCCGATAGGCTATCTGGCAACCGTTTTGGGCAGCAACAGCCAATATTCCCCGGTGCTCTTCATGACCCCGGCCCGGGCCTCGGCATCGGCGCCATGGCCCCAGAACACGTCACCTCGCACCGGTCCGCGGATGGCGCCGCCAGTGTCCTGGGCGATCAGCAGCCGGCGCAGCCGCTGCCCCGGTACCAGCGGATCCTCGGCATCGAGCCATACCGGCGTGCCGTAAGGCACGAAGCGGTGATCAACCGCCAGACTGCGACCGGGCGTCAGGGTCAGACCCTGGGCTCCGACCGGGCCGGCACCCTGGAGGTCGCGGAAGAAGACATAGGAGGGGTTCTTATTCATCACCACGCCGGCCTCGTCCGGATGGGCACGCAGCCAGGCCCGGATCGTCTGGAGCGAGACCTTGTCCCGTTCCAGCGCGCCGCGCGCGATCAGTTCGCGGCCGATCGGAAAATACGGCCGGCCATTCTGGCCGTCATAGCCGACCCGAACGACGGCGCCGTCCGGCAGTGCGACCCGGCCGGAGCCCTGGATCTCCAGGAAAAACGCATCGATCGGGTCGTCTACCCAGAGCAGTTCGAGGCCACGGCCGGAGAGTGCGCCGGCCGTGATCCGAGAACGGTCGTCATAGGGTTTGAGATGGCCGGAAACGACTCGGCCGGTAATCCGCTCGCCTTTGAACCGATCGTTGAACTCACCGAGGTCCGCCGTGATCAGGTCGGGTGGCCGGCGATAGAGCGGGACCGAATAGCGACCGTCGGCGCTGCGTGATCCCCTCAGTTCAATCTCGTAATACCCGGTGAACAGGCCTTGCCGCACCCCGTTATTGCCCGCGGCATAGGGGGTAAACCACTGCTCGAAAAAGCCGCGGGCCGCAGCCTGGCTGCTCGGCGGGTGCTCCAGCAAGGCGCGACAGGCTGCGTGCCAGTCTCCGGCCCGGCCAGCAGCGCCGTCCGGGCCGAGCGAGCGGTCTCCGGGAAGATTGGCCAGCTTGCGGCAGGAGGCCGCGAAAGCCGGCACGGCGTCGAGCAACTCATCCTCGCGCCAGCCGGCCAGGCCGTCGAAGCTCTGGGCGGTCAGGCTGAGCTGGTCCTGAAGTGGCGTCGGCGCCTCGGGAGTACAGGCCGCAAGGACTGCCAGGAAAAGCGCTGATCCCACAGTCCGGCGGTGTGCTGTCATGATTGGAAGCTTCTATGAGCCGGTCGCGGCTCAATTCGGCGTTCGGGTTTCGATCAGCAGCCAGTTCGGATCCCGCGAGCGGGTGTTACGGGCAAAGGTCCAGATATCGGTCACGTCGTGGAAGCGTTCGGCATCGCCGTCCACCACCGCGCCGCCGGCGTCGCGGGTAACATTGAGCTGTTCGCTGACGAATTTTGCCGTGACATAGGCTGTGCGGCCGTCCAGCCGGGCTTCGAGCAGGTCGGCATCCTTGATTCGGTCGAGTCGGGTCTCGTGAATTTCCCCGGCAGCGGTTCGGCGACCGATCGCTTCGGCAAAGCTGTCGTAGACATCATCGCTGAGCAGGGGCCGCAGTGCCTCAAGATCGCCCTTGGCAAAGGCCTGGACGATCGTGGTGAACGCAGCGCGCGCACCTTGGAGAAAGGATTTCTCGTCGAAAGCGGCATCGACCGCTCGGATCCGTTGGAGTCCATCGGCCAGGGAATGAGGCTCTTCGCTCGTCGGTTCCGCAGCTGCCGGCTGGCTGCGATCCGGCAGGACGACGACGTTGCTGTCGGCGCTGCTGGCTTCGGGCACGCCGGCAAACGGATTGGGACGCGGCCGCTCCTCGCCGTGACGACGGCCCAGGACGCTGCGCAGCCGAAAAACCAGGAACCCTGCGATCAATGCGAAGATGACGATATCGACGACGTAAAAGCCTTCACCCATTGTTCCTGTCCTGCTGGGTTCGTTCACAACCGCCGGTCCGGTGGCCTTCAACCTGAAACCTTCGACCTGAAACCGTAGAATAGGGAGCCGAAATTATCCCGAACCCCCGGTGCGGCGGCTCCAGGCGACAAACAAAAATCAATGTCATGAGCACATAACAGCCCACGCGCGGCCCGGATGCGATCGTCATCGGCCTAGGGCTGTAGATAGGCGGTTGCTTGAAAAAGAGCAAGGTTGGCCGTACCACCTTCTTCGGTTCAGAGCGCGGCCATGGGTGTACCCAGGGGATGACGGAGTCGATTGTAGCTCCGGGCGATCCGTGCTAGCGACGGCAACGTCTCGCTAGCGAACAATCTCGCCGGCTGAGCTTTTGTTGCCGAGGAGCCCTTTTTCATGTCCGATCAGTCGTCCGCGCCGCCCGGCAAGCCCACCAATGGCGGCGACACCGCCGCCGGAGCGCAACCGCTTTCTTTACCGATCAATGTCCTGGCGCAGTACATCAAGGATTTCTCGTTTGAGAATCCGAATGCGCCCAACAGCTTGATGCCGAACCAATCGGCGCCCCAAGTCAAGATCCAGGTCGACGTCAATGCTCGTCCGATGGCCGACGCGGTGTATGAGGTCGTGCTGTCGATTCGTGCCGAGGCGACGATCGACGAGCAAACCGTGTTCCTGGCCGAGCTGGCCTATGCCGGCCTGTTCAGCCTGCCCGGAATTCCGGCGGAACATCTGCGGCCGGTCCTGCTCATCGAGGCGCCGCGCATCCTGTTCCCGTTTGCCCGTGCGATCGTCGCCGAGGCGACCAAGGATGGCGGCTATTCGCCGTTGATGATCAATCCGATTGATTTCGCCGAGCTCTATCTGCGTCAACAGCCGGCGCAAGACGACGCTCAGCCCGCCGTCGCGAACTAGCGCCGCGGTTTGTCACCACCGGGTGCCGTGGCCGGCACCCGGTGGTCCACGCCCTACTGGTTCATCGATTCGAAGAATTCGCCATTGGTTTTGGTATGCTTCAGCTTGTCGACCAGAAAATCGACGGCATCGGTCACGCCCATCGGCATGAGGATGCGACGAAGCACCCACATCTTCGAAATTGTCGCCTTATCGACCAGCAGCTCTTCCTTTCGGGTTCCCGACTTGGTGATGTCGATCGCCGGGAAGGTACGCTTGTCGCTGAGCTTGCGGTCGAGGATGATCTCGGAATTGCCGGTACCCTTGAATTCTTCGAAGATCACCTCGTCCATCCGGCTGCCGGTATCGATCAGCGCGGTGGCAATGATGGTCAGCGACCCACCCTCTTCGATATTGCGTGCAGCACCGAAGAAGCGCTTGGGCCGTTGCAAGGCATTGGCATCGACGCCGCCGGTCAGAACCTTGCCTGAACTCGGAACCACAGTGTTATAGGCCCGGGCCAGACGGGTGATGCTGTCGAGCAGAATGACCACGTCGCGCTTGTGTTCGACCAGGCGTTTGGCCTTTTCCAGCACCATCTCGGTGACCTGGACGTGGCGAACCGCCGGCTCGTCGAAGGTCGAGCTGATCACCTCACCCTTGACCGAGCGCGCCATGTCGGTGACTTCTTCGGGCCGCTCGTCGATCAGCAGCACGATCAGATAGACCTCGGGGTGGTTCTGGGCGATCGAGTGGGCAATGTTCTGCAGCATCACCGTTTTGCCGGTGCGCGGCGGTGCTACGATCAGCGCGCGCTGCCCCTTGCCCAAGGGGGCGACGAGATCGATCACGCGGCAGGTGAAATTTTTCTTGGTTGGATCTTCGGTCTCCAGTTTCAACCGTTCGTCGGGGTAGAGTGGTGTCAAATTATCGAAATTAATACGATGACGGACCTTTTCCGGCACGTCGAAATTGATCTCATTGACCTTGAGCAAAGCGAAATAGCGTTCGCCGTCCTTGGGCGCGCGGATCTGGCCTTCGACGGTGTCGCCGGTACGCAGACTGAAGCGCCGGACCTGGCTCGGCGATACGTAAATATCGTCCGGTCCGGGAAGATAATTGGCTTCAGGAGAGCGCAAGAAGCCGAAGCCGTCCTGGAGAATTTCTAAAACGCCATCGCCGAAAATCGGAACATCGTTTTCAGCCAATTGCTTAAGGATTGCAAACATCATATCCTGCTTTCGCAGGGTGCTGGCATTCTCGATCTGAAGTTCTTCGGCAAACGCCAAAAGTTCAGCAGGCGTCTTGCACTTCAACTCTTGGAGATTCATCGGTAGCCTACGGATAAGGAAAGCATCGGAAGGCCGTTCGGTGCTCACCGGCACCGGAGGACGGAAAATCGAGAGAGCCTTCGCAGGTACTCTGTCGGTAGTGGCGGGGAACAGTCAGGGGCGCGTGGGACGGAACCCCGCTCGACCGGGCCACCGTAAGAGGATGGCCCGTCGCTGATAAAATGGGTACCAGACCGATATTGCCAAGTCAAACGAAACCGGAACCTGTCGATCCGATCCCAAGTCTTGAAAATCAACAGTCGATGTCACGGCGGCGCTGTCCTGTCCAGCTCAGCGGTCGGCGACCGAAAGCCCTATCGTTAGAAAGGCTTAACCACCACCAGGATGACAATGCCAATCATCAGGACGGTTGGAATCTCATTGGCAATCCGGAAGAACCGCGAACTGCGATGATTTCGGTCCTCGGCAAATGCCCGGTGCCAGGGGATCATCAGATGGTGAATCACCGTCAACAGCACGACCAGGCTGAGCTTGGCGTGGAGCCACGGATCGTGCAGCAGCTCCGGGATCAAGACCAGCATCCAGATGCCGAAGACATAGGCCGCCGTCATCGCCGGCGCCATGATGAAGCGGAGCAGCCGCCGTTCCATCACCGTAAACAGCTGATAGGCTTCCGAGCCTGGGGCCACCGCGCAGTGATAGACGAACAGTCGCGGCAGGTAGAGCAACCCCGCCATCCAAGCGATAATGCTGATAATGTGAAGTGCCTTGATCCAAAGAAACATGATCTGTCAGATCCAGAAAATCACCGATGAGACAAGGCACAGCCGGAAAATTCCGCCGGACAGAACCGGCTTGCGCAGCCGGAGCGCATCGGTGCGGCATTGCCGAGCGTGTCGCGAACCAAGCCGGCCAGACCGGCGATGAATGTCGCTGCCGTTCCGACCGCCGGGACACGGCCAAAATAGGGAACACCCTGGGCTTGCGCAAGGTGGCGATATTCGATCTCAATCTCCACCAGGGTCTCCGAGTGTTCGGACACGAAAGCAATCGGCGCGATCACCACCGGAACCCGGTCACGGCCAGCCCGGGAAATCTCCTGATCGGTTGACGGGCCAATCCACTCCAGTGGTCCAACCCGGCTTTGATAACAACCAACCCAATCCAGCTCCGGATGGCCCAATCGATTGACCAGAGCGGCGACGGTCTGCTCGCATTGCCACTGATAGGGATCTCCCGCCGCGACCACGCGTTTGGGCAAACCATGGGCAGACAAGAGCAGCCGCGGCCGGCCATAGGCGCTCGCGACATCGAGTTCCGGCTTGATCAGCGCAGCCATGGCGTCGATCAGACCGGAATTGGTTGGATAGCAGCAGACCACGCTGCTCGGCGCCGTGATGCCAGCGCGCCGGGCCGCCGTCCGCCAGGCCGCCAGGGACGATGCCGTAGTCGTGGTCGACCATTGGGGATAGAGCGGCAGCAAAAGAACCCGATCAGGAGCAAATGCCGCTACCGCCGCCGCGGTATCCTCTGCCATCGGATGCCAGTAGCGCATCGCGATGAAGACCTCGACCTCGCCCGCGGCGACCAGCGCCTGTTTCAGCGCTACCGCCTGGTCCAGGGTATTGGCGAGCAGCGGCGACGCCCCGCCGATCTGAGCATAAATCTCCCGGGCAATCGGCGCGCGCCGGCCCGAGATCAGCTGGGCGAGCAACCATCGCGGCAGCCTCGGCAGGCGGATAATCGCCGGGTCATTGAAAAGGTTGAACAGGAATGGCCGGACCGCGGCGAGGCTGTCGGGTCCCCCCAGGTTAAACAGGACCACGGCAGTACGATCGGTGGACGACATTCTGACAGCCTCAATGAGGATTATGCGGCAGCAATCGGTTGTCGAACCAGATCCACCAGCGCCGCAACATGATCTGGGGGGGTCTGGGGCAAAATCCCATGACCCAAGTTAAATACAAACGGTCTCCCGGCCATCGCCTGCCGAATTGTCCGCACCGCCGCCGCCATCGGCGCGCCGCCGACCAGCAGCATCGCCGGATCCAAATTGCCCTGCAGGGCGATCCGGTCGGGTACCAGGGCCTTGGCGCGATCGAGCGGTACCCCGGTGTCCAGCGACACCCCATCAATCCCGGTGGCCACGGCATAGTCCGGCAGCGCCAATCCGGCACCGCGCGGAAAGCCGATGATCGGAACTCTGGGATAACGCCGCTTGATCGCGGACACGATCCGGCGGGTCGGCACGATGACGAAATCCGCGAAGTCGCCCGCGGCAACCGCGCCGGCCCAGCTTTCGAACAGCTGCAGCACCTCCGCACCGGCTTCGACCTGCGCGGTCAGATAGTCGATCGTCGCCTCGGCCACCAAGTCGAGCAAGGCCCGGAATGCCGTCGGCTGGGTGAGTGCGAACTGCCGCGCCGGCAGCCAGTCCCGGCTGGTCGCGCCGCAAACCATATAACACGCCACCGTCCAGGGGGCGCCGGCAAATCCGATCAGGGCCGTGGCCGGCGGCAACAGCGACCGCGTCTGCCGCACCGTCTCGCAGATCGGCGCCAGTCGTGCCGGGGCCGACCCGCGATCAAGC
The DNA here is from genome assembly GCA_016124535.1 of Azospirillum sp. Taxonomy (GTDB): domain Bacteria; phylum Pseudomonadota; class Alphaproteobacteria; order Azospirillales; family Azospirillaceae; genus RI-112. The sequence continues at coordinate 188,139 of WGNK01000003.1, read as the reverse complement.
GCCGCGATATCAGCCGCGGTTCGGAGCGGCTCCAGGCGCGGGCCTTCGCCTTCGAGAAAATCCAACGGCTGCCCCAAGGCGTAGGGAATCACCAGGATGTCGGAAAACAGGATCGCCGCATCCAGCCCATAACGGCGGACCGGCTGGACGGTCACTTCCGCGGCCAGTTCGGGCGTCAGGCACAATCGGAGAAAACTGCCGGCGCGGGCGCGAATCTCGCGATATTCCGGGAGATAGCGGCCGGCCTGTCGCATCAGCCACACCGGCGGGGGCTCGACGAGTTGGCCTGATAATGCCCGTAGAAGCGGCTTTTCATGTGAAGACAATTGCGTGATCCGTTGGCTCTGGCGATCGGTCGGTATCCGGACCGGCGTTCCGTGCCCCTCTTACTCTAATCTTATTTATATAGAGAAGGTGATAGTGAAGGATGGATGCCTGTGGATAGCGGGGATCATCGGCCAGGCGGGGGTTATCCCCAATCTGGCCTGGCGCATCCGGAGATCGCCAGGGGCGGGGAAAACCCGCGGGGACTCCAGAGTCTCTGCCGGGAATGACGGATTTCAGAAAAAGGGGGATAATGGGGACAAGCGGGCGGGCGAGGCGATGATCCCCATTGGATGGAGCCGTTCCGTCGGATTGATCACAGGGTGATGGTCTGGTGGATGGGCGGCACCTCGGTGGGGATGGATTGCGAGTCGAGAATTTTCCTGTGGATTACCGGGACGAGATGCACACGATGTCAACAGGCGCGCGGGAGTTTCATCTGCATCTGGTATCGGATGCCACCGGCGAGACGGTCAACAGCATTGCCCGGGCCTGCGTGATCCAGTTCGACCAGGTCCATGCCATTGAACATTTGTGGAACCTGGTCCGGACCGAACGGCAACTCGAGATCGCGATCGAAGGAATTCGGACCAATCCGGGGGTGGTGATGTTTACCCTGGTCGATGAGGTGCTCCGCCGTCGGCTGGAAGAGTTTTGCCGGGAGATCCAGGTACCGGCGGTGCCGGTGCTCGACCCCCTGATTACCACCTTGGCGGGGTTTCTCGGTTTGGAGTCGCGGCAAGAACCGGGGCGGCAACATATCCTCGATGCTGAATATTTTGCTCGCATGGATGCCATGGAATTCGCCCTGGCCCATGACGACGGGCAAGGCGTGCATAATCTGCATCGGGCCGATGTCGTTCTGCTCGGGGTATCGCGAACCTCGAAGACGCCGACCTGTCTCTATCTGGCCAATCGCGGGATCAAGGCGGCGAACATTCCGGTGGTGCCGGGGGTGGCCTTGCCGAAAGAGATCGACCTGATCACCAGGCCGCTGATGGTTGGCTTGACCAAGGATCCCGACCGCCTGCTGCAGATTCGCCGGAATCGGGTTCGGATGCTGAGTCAGAGCGAGGAGATCGACTACGTCGATCCAGAACAGGTTCGGCGGGAAGTGGCCGAAGCGAGGCAACTGTTCCAAAAGCGCAAATGGGCCACCATCGATGTCTCGCGGCGATCGATCGAGGAAACCTCGGCGGAGATCATGGCTTTGTTGGCGCGTCGCAACGGTGTTGCCAGCTGAGGCGGGCAAGCGTCGGGGAGAGCGGGTCGGTGCTTGGTGTATGGCAGTGAACCTGTCATAGTCCGGCGGCATGAATCTGATGACCGACATCATTCTGCCGGCGGGCCGATCGGCGATGGAGCTGGCACTGTTCGTATTGCTGCCGGTGATGGTGGTGATGCTGTCGGTGATGCGCCTGCTCGAAGCCAAGGGATTGCTTGATTGGGTGGTTGCCCGGCTGGCGCCGTTGGTGAAGCCGTTCGGCCTGAGCGGGCTCGGCGTGTTCGCAGCGCTTCAGATCAGTTTTGTCGGGTTTGCCGCACCGATCGCGACCATGGCGATGATGGAACAGCGCGGCGCGTCCGATCGTCATCTTGCGGCGGTGTTGGCCCTGGTATTTGCCATGGCCCAGGCCAATGCCAGCCTGCCGCTTGGAGCGCTGGGGTTGGATGTGGGCTTGGTGCTGGGGTTTTCGGTGATTGGCGGGCTGACCGCAGCCGGAGCCGCCTATCATCTGTTCGGCCGGGGATTGTCTTGCGCGGCGGTGGTTTCCGACGATCGCCTGAGCCATCAAGGTGCCGAGGGGGCAAAAGGCGTTCTGGATGTGATCAACCGGTCCGGAGCGGAAGCGTTTCGAATCACGATCGGTGCGATTCCGCTGTTGGTATTGGCGCTGGTCGTGGTCACCGCCTTGCGTCAAACCGGGGTGGTCGACGGGTTGACCCGGATATCCGCACCGGTGCTGGGCCAACTCGGGATCGATCCGGTGCTGGTGTTGCCCACCTTCACCAAATATCTCGGCGGAGCCACCGCGATGATGGCGGTGATGGACGAGTTGTTACGCCATGGGTTGATCACCGTCGAACTGCTGAACAAGGCAGCGGGATTTCTGGTTCATCCGTTTGATTTGCCCGGGGTGGCAATCCTGATTTCGGCCGGACCGCGGGTAGCCGCGGTGTGGAAGCCGGCTGCGGCTGGCGCCGGCCTCGGCATAGCGGTGCGGACATTGGGTCATGTTCTGTTTGGGTAAGCGTGGACAGGCCAGGGATGCGGAGGTTCAGGGCAGGCGAAGCAGCAGTTTATTCAACCCATTAAGCACGGAATAGAGCTCAGCAAACTGGGAGTGAAAGGCCGGCCAGCTGAGCCGGTTGCCGTCAAGCTCGGCCAGGGTCTGATGGAGGGTGGCGAGATTGGCCTTGCCGTCAATCCGGGCGAGCAGCGGTGCTGCCAATCGGGGAAGCGGCGGCGTGAACGCTATGCCGCCGAGTTCGGTACGCAGCTGTCCACCTTTGGCCAAACCAGCGGCCAGGGCGGTACCGTCGAGGTCTTTGAGGATGGGAATGGCTTCCGGATCCTCAGGCGAGGCGACCGCGCTGGCAAGATCCTTGGGCCGGACCAAATAGGCGACATGGCGGCGGATGGCGCCGCAAATCTGCTCCGACCAGGCGGCCTGATCCAACCATGACAGCGGTTCCAGGCGCTTCAAGATGCGGGGGTCATTGACCCAGGTGGTTGGCCGATAGAGCATAGGCTCGATCAGGGCCGCGATGGCGAGATCGGCACCCTCGACCAGAGTCGTGAGATCGCTGACGGTGAATGCGCGATCTCTGGAATTGAGCAAGAGATCGTAGAGGCCGGCATCGGACTGCAGATGATCGACCAGATAGGGGTTGCGTCGGAACCAGTTGCTTTCCGGCAGGGCCTTCAGCAACCGGCGCGCCAGCAGCACCTGTTCGGCCGGGACCAGGTCGTCGCCGACCATGCGTAGCGCGGTTTGCAAGGGATAGACACCGGTGCGTCCAAGCGAGGCATAGACCATGAGCCCGATACCGCCGCCGGGTGCCAGCACGTCGGAGAGTGCTGCCAGCCCGTCCTCCGGTGCTGGCAGATGGTGTAATACGCCGCAGCAGTCGATATAGTCGTAGCAAGGCTCGAGTTCGGGAAGCTCGTCCAGCGCGAGCAGGGAACCGCGGTGAAAGCGGATATTCGTCAAGCCGCGAACTTCGGCGCGGGCCCGGGCGATCAGCCGGGAGGCTTCTGAGAGGTCGAGATAATCGATGTGTCCCGGGATCCCGGCATCGCTCAGCTGCTGAGCCAGCATGATCGTGGCATCCCCGGTACCGCCGCCGGCGACCAGGACTCGAATCGGCTGGCCGAAGTTGCGTTGGCCACCGAAAACATAGTGATTGATTTCGTCGAGGTGACTGGGTGATCCGGTAATCAACCGTCGCCGCTCGTCGGCCGGGTCCCGTGACGGATACGGATAGGCTTCGTATTGGGCGCGTAGTCGGTCGGTCATTGCACAGTTTGGTCCCGCGCTTCGGGGCGGTCGGGCGATTGTCGCAGCGACCCAGCAATGATGATCCTGGGCATTGACCGGTGGTCCCCTGAGGTTATGCTCAATCATGGTAAGCTTTCTTGCCGCGAACCGCGAGGGCAGGTTTATCTCGGGGTCGGGCTCGTTACCGGTGACAGAGAGGGACCATGGCGGCGCGCGCATTGACCTTTTTCCGTGGCCAGTGGCTCGAAGGCAATCCGGGAATCATCGGCCCGATGACCCATGCGGCATGGCTGTCGTCGGTGGTGTTTGACGGTGCCAGGGCGTTTGAAGGTGTAACCCCGGATCTCGACCGGCATTGCGCGCGAGTAACCCGCTCCGCGGCGGTCATGGGGCTGCGGGCAATTTTGACCGGGTCGGAAATCGAGGAACTGGCGTTGGATGGCGTGAGCCGGTTCGACAGCAAGGCGGAACTGTACATCCGGCCGATGTTCTATGCCGAGGGTGGCTTCGTGATGCCGGACCCTGACACGACCCAGTTTGCACTGACCATTCACGAGCTGCCGCTGCCGCCCAGCAGCGGCTTCACCGCGTGTTTATCGACCAGGCGGCGGCCGATGCCCGATGCGGCACCGCTGGAGGCCAAGGCATCATGCCTCTATCCCAACGCGGGCTTGGCTTTGCGTGAAGCGGGCGGGCGGGGGTTCAACAATGCGATCATGTTGGATCCGATCGGCAATGTTGCCGAATTCGCCACCGCCAACCTGTTTATCGCCAAGGACGGGGCTGCACATACGCCGATCCCTAATGGAACTTTCCTCAATGGCATTACCCGGCAGCGGGTGATCCAATTGCTGCGCGACGCCGGGATCGCGGTCTATGAACGGATGATCAGCTTTGCGGACGTCTTGGCCGCAGACGAGGTGTTTTCCGTTGGCAACTATGGCAAGGTGTTGCCGACGACTAAGGTCGAATCGCGGGACCTGCAGCCGGGTCCGATCTACCGACAGGCCCGCAGCCTGTATTGGGAGTTTGCCCATCATTAACGGACCCGTCCTTTCCAAGGAATCGCGAGCACTGGTTCGTGTCTTGGACTACCACCAGATTTCGCTGGTGTTGGATATCGGGGCGAATGTCGGCCAATATGCCGGGCGGCTGCGGCAAGCCGGTTGGCCGGGCCGGATCGTCTCGTTCGAACCCTTGCCTGAAGTCCACGCTATCCTTGACGCGGCTGCCGGCGGTGATCCGCTGTGGCGGGTGGCACCGGCGCTGGCCGTCGGTGACCATGCCGGCACGGTCGAGCTTCACCGGTCCGCGGAATCGGATATGAGTTCGGCGCTGACGTTCCGGCCGGAGATGGCCGAATTGCTGGACAGTGCACGGTATCTGGGCAGTGTCGAGGTGCCGATGGTCCGGCTGGACGCGGTGTTTGATGACTATACCGGGGTGCAGGATCGTGTTTTCCTCAAGAGCGATACCCAGGGCTGTGACTTCGCCGTGCTCGACGGCGCCGCCGCGGTGCTGTCCCGGGTAATCGGCATCCAGCTCGAGTTGGCAATCACGCCGGTCTATGAGGGTGAGCCGGGTTGGCTCGAGGCAATCGGGCGGCTCGACGCCTTGGGGTTTGCGCCGGTGCTGTTCATTCCGGGTTATTTCAATCGGCGCACCGCGCGTTTGCTGTCAATGGACGGGGTGTTCATAAGACGCTGATCGGGGGCGGCCGAGGGCGCAGCCGAGAGAACTCGGGGCATCGGTGGCAGAAGTCTGCGCGGCCGGATGGTGGCCGATGCAGAAGTATACCTCAAGTATCATTTTGAGCGCAAACAGGCGACGGAACCACCTAGGTTTGGTTCCGTCGCCTTGCGGTCGGATGGGCAACAAGCGCAATTTTGACTGCCAGCGCAGTGGCAGGGGCTTTGCCTACAAATGATCCGACCGTAAATCCGACCAACCCTTCGGCGGCCGGCCTGTAAAGCGCCCGATACTGTCGGTTCGTCCTTACGGTACTTAATGTGCTCTCGCCGGCAGGGGTCGTCAAGAACAAAATCGGCGGGAAATTTCGCCGGCCATTGCCCCGTCGGGCGTGGCCGATGGCGGGTTCGAGCATGGTCCGGGGGCATGGGCGGCGCGGGTTGCGGGGGGCGAAATCGTCGCGGGAATTCAACAGGCGAGCAGCAGCGCGCTGGCGTCGTCGGTCGGCTTCAAACGGGGATAGCGTTGGCAGGACGGGTCTGCTGCTTCGATCTGTCGCAGCTCCCGGCACAGCTCGGCCAAGCCTCGCTCAGCGGCCGCGTTGACCAGCCCCTCAGGATCGTAGCGGAAATAGGTGTCGACCAAGCGGTAGAGACCGTCGCTGAGCAGCAGCAGGGTTGCCGGTCCGGCGACGGCGCGGTGATCAAGATCGAGATGATCGGCGGCGGCGGGGACGAGGCCGAGTGCCCACAGCCCGCCCGGGTGATTCATCTTCGTGCGGGCGTGGCGCAAGCCGTCCTTGATCCGGTCCCAGATTTGGACAGGGTCGGTAATCCCGGCCTGATGGAAGGCTCGCACCGCGGCGTTGACCTTGGCATCGGAGGAGTCCGCGGTGCTGTGGCCGAGGGCAGTGGCCGTGGCGCCACGCGCCTTTAAGAGTCCCCGGCAATCGCCCAGGGCGGCGAACTCCAGGCCACGGTTTGGCTGCCAGCGGACCCAGGCACCGGCTGCAGCGGGGAGATGGCCGGCCGGGATGGCAAGCTCGGGGCAGTTGGCCTGGAAATCGGCGAGAACCCGGTCGAGAACCCTGCGGAACAGGAGCGGCGGTTCCGGGGGAAATGATCCGGCCAGCGACAGCTCGGATAATGCGGCGCCGAGGCGATTGGCCAGCCAGAAGGCATCGCTTGGGGTGTCGGGGATAAATGGCGACGGCGCCAAGCCGGTGGCGCCGTCCAACACCCAGGCGGCGCCGGTGTGGTCATCACCGCAGTGGCCGAGGATGTCTTCGTTGGCTTTCGATCCGGCGGCGACACTGACCGCGTCGATGACACGCATCGGTCGGCGGCGATCAGGCGGTCTGGCCGGGCAGGGTATCGCTGAGATTGGTCAATGGATGATTGGCGAGAAATTCTCGGACATGGCGTCGCATCTCGGCGGCGGCGGGGACTCGCATGACGTGGAGGATTCCGAACAACATGGCGATGAAGAATGGCCAGATCACCAGGCCCAGCAGCATGACGCCGCTCAGCGCCAGCAGCACCAGTACGACCGCAACCGCCCAGTATCTCTGGCGCCGCGCTTTGGCTTCCATGGTTGCGGTGAAGTCGTAAAACAGATTGCCGCGTTGCACTGCAAACAGCAGGCGGGTTTCGCCAGCGGCGACGTGGAGGGTCAATTGCTGTCCGGGCACCAGGAGCGATTTGGCCTCGGGAGGGACTCGCAGGTTTTCGAGGATGGTATCGCCGATGGTGAGACGGGAGTGGACCGGTGCATAACCGTCGTCGTCGGGGTTGGAATAGCCGACGGCGATGAGCCGACCGGAAATGATCGAAACCGACATGGCCGCTGACCTTCTGGGTTTAGGGCGGCAACAGGCATGAGAATTTTGCTGCCGGCATTGAATTAGGCCTTGCTTCGCCGCGGTGCAATCCGCGGGATCGAGAATGGACATGATAATTGTGCAGTGCAGCATGGCGATTACCGACTAGGTTCTTCGCAACCCGGCCGATCACAGAAAATCGTCGGAAAAATTGCCGCGGTGCATGAGCGGTCGAGGCTGAAAATGGCGCTTGAGCTCCGCGCCGGAGGGGTTGATCGGGCGGCTTCTCGCGACCGCAACAATAACCCTTGACAGAGCGGGCAGAACTCATAATTAATCAGTACCAATTTAGTCTTGTTTGGCGTGCCCGATGATCAAACTGAGCAAACTGACCGACTATGCGGTGGTCGTGCTGACCGAAATGGCACGGCAGACCCCGGTGGTCGTGACGGTTCCGCAATTGGCCGAACGAACGGGCGTGCCGAGCCCGACCGTGGCCAAGATCCTGAAGACCATGGTTCCGGCTGGGCTGATGACCTCGCAGCGCGGTGCTGCCGGCGGCTATCGGCTGAGCCGCGCCGCTGAGGAGATTTCGATTGCCGAGATCATCACCGCACTTGATGGGCCGATCGCGCTGACCGCCTGCGTCCATGGCGTCGAGACGGTTTGCGGCGTCGAGAGCCTGTGTCCGATGCGCGGCAATTGGGAAATGGTCAATCAGGCGGTGCGCAATGCCCTGGAGGCGGTTTCTCTCGCCGACATGATGGCTCCGGCCTGGCCTTTGCATGGCGTCGACTCCGGCCACGGGGTTGTTGACAAGACGACACAGGTTTTGGAGCCGGGGCGGGCAGGCTCGATGCGGCTCGGTTGAGACGGGCAGCGGGATCGAAGACGCGAGGAGCAGAAGCAAAATGGCGGCCACCATCGACACCGTCGAAAAGGTTCGGGAAGTCACCGAGCAGAAGTACAAATACGGCTTCGTCACCGATATCGAGGCCGATACCGCGCCCAAGGGGCTGGATGAAAGCACCATCCGCTTCATCTCGGCCAAAAAGGACGAACCGGCCTGGCTGCTTGAATGGCGGCTTAAGGCCTATCGCCACTGGCTGACCATGGAAGAGCCGGAATGGGCCAAAGTCGCCTATCCTGCGATCGATTTTCAGGATTCTTACTATTATTCGGCGCCGAAGCTGAAGGCCGGGCCGAAAAACCTGAACGAGGTCGATCCCGAACTGCTGCGCACCTACGAAAAGCTGGGGATTCCGATCAAGGAGCAGGAATTGCTCGCCGGGGTCGAGCCGACCATGGCGGTCGATGCCGTATTCGACAGCGTTTCGGTGGCGACCACCTTCAAGGCGAAGCTGGAGGAGAAGGGGGTTATTTTCTGCCCGATCTCCGAAGCGGTCCAGAAGCATCCGGACCTGGTGCGGCAATACCTGGGTTCGGTGGTGCCGTATTCGGATAACTTCTACGCGACGCTGAACTCCGCGGTATTCACCGATGGTTCCTTCGTCTACGTGCCCAAGGGGGTGCGCTGCCCGATGGAGCTTTCGACCTATTTCCGGATCAACGCCTCGAAAACCGGGCAATTCGAACGCACCCTGATCATCGCCGACGCCGGAAGCTATGTCAGCTATCTGGAGGGCTGCACAGCGCCCCAGCGCGACGAGAATCAGCTCCACGCCGCGGTGGTCGAATTGGTGACCCATGACGATGCCCAGATCAAATACTCGACGGTACAGAACTGGTATCCCGGCGATGAGGAAGGCCGCGGCGGTATCTTTAACTTCGTGACCAAACGGGGTGCCTGTCGCGGCGCCAATTCCAAAATTTCCTGGACTCAGGTCGAGACCGGTTCGGCGATTACCTGGAAATATCCCAGCTGCATCCTGCAGGGCGACAATTCGGTCGGCGAGTTTTATTCGGTGGCAATTGCCAACAATTGCCAGCAGGCGGATACCGGAACCAAGATGATCCATATCGGGCGGAACACCCGCTCGACCATCGTGTCCAAGGGGATTTCCGCCGGCCGGGCCCAGAACACCTATCGCGGCTTGGTCAAGGTCCTGCCCAAGGCCGAAAACGCGCGTAATCACACCCAGTGCGACAGTCTGCTGATCGGCGACCGCTGCGGCGCCCATACCGTACCCTATATCGAAAGCCGCAATCGCTCGGCGCGGGTCGAGCACGAGGCGACCACCGCCAAGATCAGCGAGGATCAGCTGTTCTATTGCCGCCAGCGCGGCCTGTCTCAGGAAGACGCGGTCTCGCTGATCGTCAACGGCTTCTGCAAGGAGGTCTTGAAGGAACTGCCGATGGAATTCGCCGTCGAGGCCCAGAAGCTGGTCGGCATCAGTCTGGAAGGCAGTGTGGGGTGACCGACATGGTGTCAGTCACGCCGCGCCGGCCAGCGAACGCCGAAGTTTGCCCGGTTGCCTGAGCCTCTCCCGATCAAGACCCCCTGAGCCCCTGCGCCACCCTCTGACGGAACAGCCAAGATGCTCGAAATCAAAAACCTCCACGCTTCGGTCGCCGGTAAGCCGATCCTCAAAGGTATCGACCTTTCGATCGGTCCCGGCGAGGTCCACGCCATCATGGGGCCCAATGGCTCGGGCAAGAGCACCTTGTCCTATGTCCTGGCCGGGCGCGACGGCTACGACGTCACCGACGGCTCGGTGAGTTACGATGGATTGGATCTGCTGACGATGGAGCCGGAGGAGCGCGCCGCTTCAGGGGTGTTTCTGGCATTTCAGTACCCGGTCGAGATCCCCGGCGTTTCCAACATGACCTTCCTGAAGGCGGCGTTGAACGCGGTGCGCAAGCATCGCGGCGACAAGGAACTCGATGCCATGGAGTTCCTCAAGCTGATCCGTGCCAAGACCCGGTTGCTCAACATGACCGACGAGATGCTCAAACGGGCGGTGAATGTCGGCTTTTCCGGCGGCGAGAAGAAGCGCAACGAGGTGCTGCAGATGGCGGTGCTCGACCCCAAGCTGGCGGTGCTCGACGAAACCGACAGCGGCCTGGATATCGATGCGCTGAAGGTGGTCGCGGAAGGCGTCAACGCGCTGCGGGGACCGGAGCGTTCCGCCCTGGTGATCACCCATTACCAGCGGCTGCTCGATTACATCGTCCCGGATTTCGTTCACGTCCTGGCCCATGGCCGCATTCAGCGGTCCGGCGGCAAGGAGTTGGCGCTGGAGTTGGAAGCCAAGGGTTACGCCGAATTCGGCGTCGACGAAGCGGCATGAACCTGTTGCCGGGAAGAAGCGAGCGATGACCGTCACCGCGACCACATCACCCTATCTCGACCAGTTCCGCCAGCTGGCGCCGACCCTGCCGGGCGGACGGCTGCCCTGGCTGGGGGCCTTGCGTTGCGCCGGGGCCGAACGCTTTGCCGCGCTGGGCTTTCCGGGCACCCGTCAGGAAGCTTGGAAGTACACCAATCTGCGGGCGCTGGAGAAGGTGGTCTTTGCGCCGCCGCCCGCGGCTGCGGTCTCGATCGACCGGGTATCGAGCGTGTTGCCGGAGGACCTGGTCAGGCATCGGCTGGTGTTCGTCGATGGGCGGTTCCGCGCTGCGCTCTCGGCGGTCGGCGACTTGCCGGCGGGCGTGGCGATAACCAGCCTGGCTGCGGCACTGGAGGCGACGCCGGATTTGCTCGAAGGCCATCTGGGCCGATTGGGTGCGGTCGACGGCCATGCGCTGCTGGCGCTCAATACCGCGTTTGCCGAAGATGGCGCGGTGCTGCTGCTGTCCCGAGGGGTCGATCTGGAAGCGCCGGTGGAACTGGTGTTCGTGACCACCGGCGTCACCACGGCGATGACATCGCCGCGTCTGCTGGTGGTTGCCGAGCCCGACAGTCGCGCGACCGTAATCGAACACCATGTCGGCCTGGGCGAAACGGCGTCATTCAGCAATGTCGTCGCGGAAATCGAGGTCGGGGCGGGTGCGCGCCTGGAGCACTATAAAGTGCAGCGGGAAAGCCCGGCGGCGTTCCATATCGCGGTCGCGACGGCGCGGATCGGCCGCGATGCCTGCTATGATAATTTCGTGCTGACCCAGGGCGCGCAACTGTCGCGCAGCGAAATCCGGGCGGTGTTCGCCGGGACCGGTGGGGATTGCCGCTTGAGCGGTGCCTATATGGTACGGGGCCACCAGCATTGCGACACCACCACTTTGATCGACCATGCCGAACCGCAGTGCTCCAGCCGCGAGGTCTATAAGGGTGCCCTTGACGACCATAGTCGCGCAGTGTTCCAGGGAAAGATCGTGGTCCGTCCCGGCGCTCAGAGGACCGACGGTCACCAGCTCAACCGGGCCCTGCTGTTGTCCGAACACGCGGAAATCGACAGCAAGCCGGAGTTGGAGATTTATGCCGATGACGTGAAGTGCAGCCATGGCTGCACTGTCGGCGAGTTGGAGGACACGGCGCTGTTCTACCTGCGTAGCCGTGGTATCGACCGCGTCGGTGCTCGGGCCTTGTTGACGGCGGCGTTCCTCAACGAGGCAATCGACGAAATTCCGGTCGAGGCGGTACGCACCGCCTTCCAGGATTTGACCGCTGACTGGCTGCAGGGGAGCTGACGGAGATGCCCGACCTGACCGCGTTGGCTCACCCGATCGGGGATGCCCTGGTTTCAAGCCAGGGTTACGATGTCGAAATGATCCGTCGGGATTTTCCGATTCTGGGTACCCGGGTTCACGCCCGCTCCGGCAAGCCGGGCAAGCCTCTGGTCTATCTCGATAATGCCGCCAGCGCCCAGAAGCCGCGGGCGGTGATCGAGGCGATGTCGAGGTGTCTGGAGCAGGAATATGCCAACGTCCATCGCGGTGTGCACTACTTGAGTCAGCGCACCACCGATGCCTATGAACGGGTGCGCGACAAAATCGCCGGGTTACTCAACGCCGGCAGCCGGGAGGAGATCGTGATTACCCGCGGCGGCACTGAATCGATCAATCTGGTTGCCGCGACCTGGGGCCGCAAATTCCTCGGCCCCGGCGATGAGATTATCGTTTCGGTTATGGAACATCACGCGAATATCGTGCCCTGGCAGCTGCTGCAGAGTGAACGTGGGATCGGTATCAAGGTGGTCCCGTGCGATGAGCGGGGTGTTTTGGATCTGGACGCTTATCGCGGGCTATTCGGTTCGAGAACGAAACTGGTCGCGATTACCCATGGTTCGAATGTCCTGGGCACGGTGACGCCGGCCAAGGAGATCGCGGCGATCGCCCATCACCACGGCGTGCCGGTCCTGTTCGACGGCTCCCAGGCGGTGGTGCACGGGCCGGTCGATGTCCAGGAGATCGACGCTGATTTCTATGCCTTGACCGGGCATAAGCTCTATGGCCCGACCGCGATCGGCGCGCTTTATGGCAAGCGTGGGTTGCTTGAAGCGATGCCGCCCTATCAAGGGGGCGGCGATATGATCGCGGAAGTCAGCTTTGCCGGTACCACCTTTCGCGAACCGCCTTATCGTTTCGAAGCCGGAACGCCCCCTATTGTCGAAGGGATCGGTTTGGCGGCGGCGATCGATTACGTCCGGGCGGTCGGGCTCGATGCGATTGCCGTCCATGAGCATGCCCTGCTGGAACGGGCGACCGCCGGCCTCAACCGGATCGAGGGCGTTCGCATCGTCGGCACGGCGCCAGGCAAGGCGGGGATCATCTCGTTCGTGATGGACGGCGTCCATCCCCATGATGTCGGAACGCTGGTCGACCAGGCTGGGGTTGCGATCCGGGTCGGGCGGCATTGCGCTGAACCGCTGATCGAGCGCTTCGGCGTCGGTGCCACCGCGCGCGCCTCGTTTGGCCTCTACAACACCCTGGATGAGGCCGACGCGCTGGTCGAGGCGGTCGCCGGGGTCAAGGAGTTCTTCGCCTGATGTTCGATGATCTGCGCGACCTCTACCAGGAAGTGATCCTGGACCACGGCAAGCACCCGCGGAACTTCCGTCATCCGCCCGATGCCAACCGCGAGGCCAAGGGCGACAACCCGATGTGCGGTGACCGCCTGGTCGTCTACCTCAAAGTCAGTGACCAGGGGATCGTCGAGGACGCGGCCTTTCTGGGCAAGGGCTGTGCGATCTCGACAGCGTCGGCCTCGATGATGACCGAAGTCATCCGCGGCCGCAGTAAGGAGGAGGTGATGGCGCTGTTCCGCCATTTCCATGAGCTATGCACCAAGGACGAGGAAGACCGCGGTGAACCGGAGGCGATCGATCCCGACGCCTTGGAGAAGTTGATGGTGCTGTCGGGGGTGCGGCAGTTTCCGGTGCGGGTGAAATGCGCTACGCTGGCCTGGCACACCATGGCGGCGGCAGTGGACGGCGACACCGTCGTTTCGACGGAATGAGCTTCAGTCAGACGAGCCCAAGAAGGATGTCGGCGATGCCGGAGGAAGGTATGCTGGCCAGTTCCGATAGCGAGGCGGTTTCCGCCGAAGTTGAGCCGGCTCTGGTCGAACGGGTGATCGAGGCCCTGAAATCGGTCTATGATCCCGAGATTCCAGTCAATATCTACGAGCTTGGTCTGGTCTACCGGGTCGATGCCAATAGCGACGGTGACGTCGAGATCGACATGACCCTGACCGCACCCTCCTGCCCGGTGGCGGGCGAGATGCCGGGCATGGTCGAAGATGCGGTGTCGGCGGTCGCGGGGGTGCGGGACTGTCGGGTCGAATTGGTCTGGGAACCGACCTGGACCCCGGCCCGGATGTCCGAGGTCGCCAAGATCCAACTCGATATGTTCTGAAAGTTTCCTGTTCGGGAGTGCCGTATCATGTCGCTTCAACCGACCTCTCTTCCCAAGGCGATGACGATCACCGAAGCTGCGGCCGAACGGGTCAAGGCGATCATGGCCAAGCGTGAGACGCCGGCGGTGGGCTTGCGGATCGGGGTCAAGCCGCAGGGCTGTTCCGGTCTCAGCTACACGGTCGAATATGCCGACGAGCGGAAGAAATTCGAGGAAATCGTCGAAGACAAGGGCGTTACCATCCTGATCGATCCGGCCGCGACGATGTTTCTGCTGGGCACAGAGATGGACTATGTCGACGATAAGTTCCAGGCCGGTTTCGTTTTTCGCAACCCCAACGAAAAGGGGCGCTGCGGCTGCGGCGAAAGCTTCCACGTCTGAGCGGCTTGGACGGACCTGGATTTAGCGTCGCGTCCGGGGCGTCGGCGGGGAGTCCCGGAAAGCGCGCTGGGTAGGGCCGATGACGCCGCGGTCGCTGACCGGCTTTGCCAGCCTGACCGTAATCGTCGTCGTGACGGCCGCGGTGATGGTGTGGGCGACGCGGACCCTGCCTTTTCTGGCGGCGGTGGAATCCTGGCTCGTCGACTACCGGTTGGCAACTCTGTTGCCGGCCGAGCCCCAGGACCCCGATATCGTGATCGTCGCGATCACCGAGGAGGTGATCGCCCGGTTTCCCTATCGCGAGCCGGTCGACCGGCGATTTCTCGCCGAGCTTCTGCGGACGCTGGCAGAGCGGGGGGTGCGCGGCATCCTGCTCGACGTCCTATTCGACCAGCCGACCGAACCGGAGAAGGATGACGAGCTGCAGCGGACCCTGACCGGGCTCGGGGTGCCGCTGGTGGTCAGCTATGCCGGTGCCGGCCAGGGACTGACCGAGGCCCAGATCGCCTGGCTTGATCGCTTCCTGCCGGTTTCCCTGCGCGGCTTCGCCAGTCTGCTGACCGATCCGCTCGACGGTACGGTGCGACGGCTGTTCTCCGGCGCCGCTCTGCCCGACGGCCGCTTCGTGCGTGGCGCTGCTTCGGCGCTGGCGGTAAAGCTGGGATATCGCCCGGCGGACGGGGCAGTGCCGATTGCCTGGCACGGCCGGCCGGATCAGGAAACCCTGCCCTTCCGTCAATTCCGAGCGGACCTGGTCAAGATTCTGCCGGCGGCCTGGTTTCAGGACAGGATCGTTCTGGTTGGTGCCGATCTCACCCTGACCGACCGCCACCGTACGCCGTTTTCGACCGCGGTACCGGGCGAGGCCGGCAATTTGCCGGGTGTGGTGATTCATGCCCACGGTCTCGCCCAGTTGATCGGCGGTCGGCGCCCGGCCGAGCCCGAGGGGGGATGGGCAATCGCCGCAGTCGGCATTGCCAGCCTGGTCGGTTCGTTGCTGGCCCGGCTTCCGGTCAGTCTGCTGGTCCGCTTGCCGTTGTCGCTGGCGGTTCTGGGGTTGTGGTGGGGCGGCGGCTTCCTGGTATTTCGGGAGTGGGGGGAGATCATCCCGCTGATGGCGAGCAGCCTTGGTCTGGCAGGCGCGCAGTGGGCGACCGACGTCTATTTCGGGGCCCAGGCGCGACGCCAGCGCCAATTTATCGAACTGGCGTTCGGGCGTTATCTGTCGCGGGACTTGGTCCATCAGCTGATGGCGGATCCGAGTCGGCTGAAGTTGGGCGGAGAGCGACGGCGCCTGACCATCGTGATTACCGATATCGAAGGGTTTACGGCACTCTCTGAACAGCTCGATCCCGAAACCGTCAGTCGATTGCTGAACGGCTATTTCGACGGGGTCTGCAGCGCTGTACTTGACCATGGCGGCATGATCAACGAATTCCTCGGTGATTCGGTGCTGGCGTTTTTCGGTGCACCGGTGGCGCAGGACGACCATGCGGCGCGCGGCCTGGCCTGCGCCCGCGCGATCCATCAGTTCTCGGAGCGATTTCGCGAGACCTGCCGCGGCCAGGGTATCGGGCTCGGTCGCACCCGGGTCGGGGTCCACAGCGGCGAGGCCGTGGTCGGCAATTTCGGGTCGGAGGCCCGCTTCAAATATGTCGCGCTGGGCGACACGGTGAATACGGCGTCGCGGATCGAAGGCTTGAACAAGCACTTCTCGACCCATCTGCTGTGCTCAGGCGCAACCGTGGAACCCTCGGGCGACCGGGCGACCCGCCCGCTCGGCAGCGTGGTGCTCAAGGGGCGCCGGGAGGCGGTCGAGATTCACGAGATTTTGCCGAGTACCGCGGCGTCGCTGGCCTGGCTGGAAGCTTACCGCAGCGCCTTCACCCTGATGCAGGCGGGCAGCCGAGACGCCCTGCCCGCGTTTCAGGCGCTGGCGGCGGAACGGCCGAACGATCCGGTAGTGGCGTGCCATCTCGCCAGGCTGGGTGCCGGAGCCCGCGACGCCGTGGTGGTGATGACCGAAAAATAGCGGCGTCGGGCAACCGGGCGATGGCCCACGGGCTTAGGGTGCGATGGTGTCGAGCAATGCGCGGGCCTGGGAGTCGCAGCCCTTGAGGGCCATCCAGGCGACGCGCGCCGGCGCCTGGGTCACCGCGCGCGGGAGCACGTTGAGGATCAGGGCGGTGGGGATGCGGTCGATGATCACCTGATAGGTGCCGCCGTCGACCACTGGGAACGAGTCCGGCAGGGTCAGGCGGTCGACTCCGGCCGGCCAGGTGGTCGCCGGCATGGCGGGTGCTCCGGTGCTATGGGTGATCGCAATCACGGCCGGCGCCGTGTTCCGCGGTCGCCACAGCACGATCGGTTCCTCGCGCAAGATGCAGCGGCGCGCCGACTGGCCGACCGCAACCAGCCAGGGCTCCGGCGCGGGAACGCCGGGTAAGCCGCCCCGGATCACCCCCGGAGTGTCGGTGCGGGCGTGGGCGGGCTCGGTGAGATCGCGCAGCGCCTTGATTACGCTGGTGTCGACCGCCTGGGCCTGGCCCGGTCCGGGTGCGCCCGCGAACGGGCCCCGCAGTTTGATCACCCGGCCATTTGCGGCGATCAGGGTCAGCGATTGGTTGCCGCTCAAGGTCAGCGGCTGATCGCCGTCGATCGCCTGACCGGCGAGGAATTTGACGCCACTGCCTTCGGCAACCACCAATTGCTCGGCGAACGGCTGGCGCACTGGCATGCCAAGCAGTGCCAGGCCAAGTCCGATCGCCGGAAGCCTGCGGGTCAATGGGGATCGTGTCACGGACGGCCTCCGAAAAGTTCCAGCTGCCGGAAGCAGCCGGATCTCGACAATACCGGGCTGCGGCTCCAGGCGAGACTATGACCGGACGGAATATGGGGGCGGCCGAGCGGTTGTGAAAGTCGGTCTCGGAGCAAACGGGCTCTTGTGACCGCGCGAATCTGTGAGGCGGTGGAGCATTTTCCTGTCAACGGCCGTATAGTCTGAGATATACTACCAAAGACGGAAGAAATGCTGCTTCGGACAGTCGTACCCGCCCGTGGCCGGGATCCTTATCGGTCCAGTTCCGAAGGATGCGCCAGGGCATGGTGAGGACGGGGCTTGATGGTGGGCAAGGGTTTGGAGTGGAACGCCGAATTTCCCTCTGGACTTTCGCCTCGGATATGACAATGTCCGCCCGTCGCAGCCGGGATGAGCGAAGCCGGCGGAAGGGAATGGTATGCGGATCATTCTTGCCGACGACCATGTGATGGTGCGCGAGGGGCTGAAGCCTTTCTTGCGAAAACTTGATGCAGAGGTCGAGGTCTACGAAGCCGGGTCGGTCGAGGAATTGATCGCGCTTGCCGGCCGGCACTCCGACCTTAGGCTGGTGTTGCTCGACCTCAAGATGCCCGGGATGTCCGGGCTTGATGGGCTGCAGCAGGTGATCGCCCATTTCCCCGGCGTTCCAGTGGTGGTGCTCTCCGGGTTGGAAAGCATCGACGTGGTCGAAACGGCGCTGGAACTCGGGGCGACCGGCTATATTCCCAAATCGCTCTCGGCGACCGCGATGGTGTCGGCGCTGCAACTGGTGTTGTCGGGCGAGCGCTACATTCCCGCCTTCGCCTTTCGTTCCCAGTCGGTGAACCGTCAACGCCGGCCGGGTAATGGCGGTGAGCCGAAGGATCAACTGACTGTTCGGGAGCGCGAAATCCTCGGCATGGTCCGCAAAGGCCTATCCAATAAGGCGATCGCCAATTCGCTCGGGCTGAAGGAGGTGACGGTGAAGTCCCACCTCTATGCGATTTTTCGCAAGCTCGGAGTCGAAAATCGGGTTCAGGCGATCCAGGCCGCAGCGGAGACCGGGCTGACGGGCTGATCCCGCAGAGCGCGGTCCCGTGACGGCGGCCGACCACGGCCGCGGTCAGGCCACGACCCTCAGATGGTCAACGCGGCATCGAGCAGCACCGAGCGGAACAGTGCCAGCAGTCCGATATCGATCTGGCTGGTCATCTCGTCGGTCATGATCGCCAGAGCCTTTTCCCCATCCAACGCCGATTTATAGGGACGTAGATCTGTCAGCGCGCTGAACACGTCGACGATGGTGACCATTCGGGTCAGTTCGTTGAGCTGGGAGCCCGCCAGTCCGGCGGGGTAGCCGGAACCGTCGATCTTCTCGTGGTGTTGGCCGGCCATGGTGAAGACCGGTTTGGGGATGTTGTCGCTGGCCTTGAGAAAGTGGACCGAGGCGGCGACATGGCCCTGCATGATCCGCCACTCCTCCGGGGTAAATCGGCCGGGTTTATTCAGTATCTCGACCGGAATCGCCATCTTCCCGACATCGTGGAGCAGGCCGCCACTGGCCAGTAGCAGCAGGTCGGCCTGCTCGAGGCCCATCGCGTGGCCGAGCAGGGATAGCAGTGCCGCCACTCTCAGGGAGTGTACATAAGAGTAGTTGTCGTGGCCGCGCACTCCTTCCAGGATATTCTGAAAGTCGTTTTGTTTCACGGCATCGATCAGCGGGACGCAGGCGTCTCTGACGCCGGCAAATGAGATCGGTTCGCCCCGGTCGATTGCGTCGGGGATCTGGTGGAACACCGCGATGGTCTTTTTGAGCGCCGAGCGTTGGAGTTCGGGCAGTTCCTCCCAGTGGCTCTCGGTCTCGGCATTGATCAGGGTCGAGACCGTACGGACCACGCTGCTGCGCCGATAGGGTTGGGCGAGGTGGGCGTTGGCGCCACACTGGTTGACCGCCGCGAGCACGCTCTGGCGGCTTTTGGCGACGGTGCAAATGACCGTCGGGAGCTGTCTGGTGTCTTCTGACTGGCGAATCCGTCTGACGAATTCATAGCCGCCGGCCGGCGCGGCCAATTCATCGACCAGGACGACCGCCGGAGGGTCCTGGCGCAGGCCAGTCATCGCCGCTTCGGAGTCGGAGAAATAGGTCAGGCGATAGAGCGATGCCAGGGCATTGGTAATCTGGTGCTTTTGAATACCGCTGCCGCCGACCACCGCAACCAACGCACCGGGAGTGGATGGATATCCATGCATTGTTCGTTTTTGCTTTCCGCGACGAGGGTAGCGTGTCGAACGTAGGCCGCCGGGTACCTGCCGGGGGGGGTGGCGTTGGGGTAGTGCGCCGCTCGCTCACGGGCCGGCGCTACGCCAAGTACCTCAGCCGCGCCTCCGGACGATGCGCTGCGTAAGACTCAATTGCTGGAAGAAATAGCGCGGGATCCGATCGGGACCACTGTTGCCGCCGGGCCGATCGGTCCGCAACCGACCCGCGGGACAATAACTGCTGGCTGCGGGGCGGCTTGGCTGCCTACCCGGCGGTGCGGCGGGCGCGGCGCTGCTCGGCGGAGAGCATGATGACCCGAAGCGTTTCGGGCCATTCGACCAGTGTTTCGACCTCTGACAAGACAACCCAGCAAGCATCATCGGCATCATCGGCCGCGACCGGTTGCCCGGATCGACACTCGGCCGCGACTTCGACCAGGGTGTAGTGAAACTGGATGGTGCCGGTCTCATCGCGGCTGATGCCGTCGACGGCAGTGATTACATCGTAGGGAGCCACGGCCAAGCCGGTCTCTTCAAGAACTTCGCGCGCTGCGGCGTCGAACATGGTTTCGCCGAGTTGCTGAGCGCCGCCCGGCAATCCCCATTGGCCCTGGCGCGGCGGTTTGCCGCGGCGGATCAGCAGGACCTCGTCGCCCTGCCACACCACCACGCCGATCCCAACCCAGGGACGGCTCGGATATTCACGGCGCATCGGCATGTGCGAGGCTCGAATAAAAAAGAGCGGACCCCAATGAGGGCCCGCCAGATCGATGGAGAGCCGCAGGCTCTCCATCGTGTTGCGATGTCTGGTATTAATAGCAGATCTGGCCGCCATTCACCGACAATGTCGACCCGGTGATGAAACCGGCCTCGTCGGCGGCGAGGAACACCACCGCCCGTCCAATCTCCGAAGCTGAGCACAGCCGGCCGACCGGAATTTTCTTGATCAGCATGCCCAGGACCGCTTCCGGAACCGCACGGACCATCTCGGTGTCGGTGTAGCCAGGGCAGATCGCATTGACGGTGATGCCCTTGGCCGCACCTTCCTGGGCCAAGGCCTTGGTGAAGCCGAGCACGCCCGCCTTGGCCGCTGAATAGTTGGTCTGACCGAACTGTCCGGCCTGACCATTCAACGAGCTGATGTTGACGATGCGGCCATAGCCACGGGCGCGCATGCCGTCGAGCACCGAGCGGCACATGTAGAAGCACGACGAGAGGTTGGTGCGGATCACCGCCTCCCACTGCTCCGCGCTCATCTTGTGCATCGGGGTGTCGCGGGTGATGCCGGCATTGTTGACCAGCACATCGACCGGGCCGAGCTCCTTTTCGACCGCGGCGATGCCGGCCTGGCAGGCCGCGAAATCGCCAACATCCCACTTGAACACCGGGATACCGGTGCGGGCGCTGAATTCCTGCGCGTTCTTTTCATTGCCGCCGTAATTGGCGGCGACCGTGAAGCCGGCATCACGGAGCGCTACCGAAATCGCTTCGCCGATGCCGCGGGTTCCACCGGTTACCAATGCTACACGAGCCATGGGCTCCTCCCCAGCAATGCTGTGTTTGAGATTTTGGTTGTAGGCAGTCGGCCGTCGATTGGGTCTTGTTGGGCCTGAACGCAAGTCTGACGCCGTTGGGGTCGGCGTTCTGATCATTTCGACGACGGTACGGCGGCGGGCCCGAGGGTCCGCCGTCGTCCATTCAAGATTTCGTCAGCGTCAATCGCGGGCAACGCATAGGGCGATGCCCATGCCGCCGCCGATGCACAAGGTGGCCAAGCCCTTCTTGGCATCACGCCGCTGCATTTCGTGGAGCAGGGTAACCAGCACGCGGGCGCCCGATGCCCCGACCGGATGGCCCAGCGCGATGGCTCCGCCATTGACATTGACCTTGGCGGTGTCCCAGCCGAGGTCCTTGTTGACGGCAAAGGCCTGGGCGGCAAAGGCTTCGTTGGCCTCGATCAGGTCGAGGTCCTCGTGCTTCCACCCGGCCTTCTTGAGGGCGAGGCGGCTGGACGGGATCGGCCCGGTGCCCATGATGTCGGGGTCGACACCCGCGGTTGCCCAGGACACGATCCGGGCCAGCGGGGTCAGCCCGCGCTTGGCGGCGTTTTCCGCGGTCATCAGGACCACGGCGGCGGCGCCGTCATTGATGCCGGAAGCATTGCCCGCGGTGACCGTACCGTCTTTGGAGAAGGCCGGGCGCAGCTTGGCCAGGGTCGCGGCGGTGGTTTCGGGCTTGGGATGCTCGTCGGTGTCGACCACGGTGTCGCCCTTGCGACCCTTGATCGTCACCGGCACGATCTCGTCCTTGAACTTGCCGGACGCCATCGCGGCGGCGGCTTTCTGCTGCGAGCCGAGGGCCAACTGGTCCTGCTCTTCGCGGGTGATCTGCCAGCGCTGGGCGACGTTTTCGGCGGTATTGCCCATATGGTAGCCATTGGGATGGAAGCCGTCCCACAGCGCGTCGCGCAGCATGGTGTCGAGGAATTCGACGCTGCCCATCTTGGTGCCGTTGCGCAGGAAAGCGACATGGGGCGCCATGCTCATGCTTTCCTGGCCGCCGGCGATCACGATCTCGGTATCGCCGAGCTTGATCGATTGGGAACCGAGGGCGACGGTGCGCAGGCCGGAGCCACAGAGCTGATTAATCCCGACTGCGGTGGTCTCAACCGGCAGTCCGGCGCCAACCGAGGCAAGGCGGGCGGGGTTCTGGCCGCAATTGGCGGTCAGGATCTGGCCGAGAAGAACCTCCGATACCTCGCCGGGCTCCAGTTTGGCACGCTTCAACACCTCGCGGATGACGACCTCGCCCAATTTGTGGGCGGGGACGGAACTCAACACGCCGTTGAAGCTGCCGACCGGGGTCCGAGCAGCCGCGACGATGACGACATCGGTCATGGTAGACGTTCTCCTCACTTACACTGGGGTTTTTCTTGATGCTAACGATGCGGCAGGAAACTTAATAGTTAAAGGATTCGAATGCAAGCATTCCGGCGAGTCCGAGGGGTGGCTTGCGGCGACTCCCTACGAACCCTAATCAACGATGTTTATTGTTGAAAATCAGATGATTGTTGAGTGGGAAATGTGGCCGGCATGGCCTTGCAGCCAGCCCGCCAGGGGCCGGTAGACCTGCGCCTCCGCGCCGGCACTGACCACCATCCCGATATGCCCGAGCGGCGGTCTCTGGACCTCTGCGCCGGGGACGGCGCGTGCGAGCGCCAGCGCCGAGGCCGGCGGCACGATGCGGTCGCGCGCCGGAACCATGACCAGGGTCGGCAGCCGCAGCCGGTCCGGCATCACCGGCATGCCGGCGATCAGCCAATTGTTTTGGCTCGGATCGTTGCGACCATACCAGCCGGCAAGACAGTCGCGGGCGACCGCCGCCGGCAGGGCCACCCCATCGTTCAGCCAGTCCTCCAGCGCGACGAATGCCGCCGCCGCCGCTGACCCTTGGTCCATTCGGCCGAACTGGGCAAATTTGCGCGCGATCAGCCAGGGGTCGAGCTGGGCGAACAGGGACTGGATGGCATCGACCGGCAGTTCGCCCCAGGCTTCGAGCATCGGGCCAAAGGGCGCCAGGACGGCGGCAGCACGGCGCGCCAGGGCGGCATCCTCGGCATGAAAATCCCACGGCGTCGCCATCGCGACCAGGGCCGCCAGATCGCGCGGCCGGCGTTGGGCCAGCGCGGTCGCGAGCAGTCCGCCCATGCAATAGCCGACCACCGCGGGTGGCCGCCCGGTGAGCGCGAGCACCGCGTCGAGGGCGCGGTCGAGCCGTCCGGCGACATAATCGGTGAGGGTGTAGCGACGCTCCAGCGGCCCCGGCGTGCCCCAGTCGATCAACAGCGGGCGAAGGCGGTAACCGGCCAGGGCGCGAACCAGGCTGCGCTCCCGCGACAGGTCGAGGATATAGTGACGGTTGACCAGCGACGGCACCAACAGTACGGGCATGCCGTCGGCCGGACCGTCGGCGCCGTAATCGAGCAGCCGGCTGGCGCCCTCGCGCCACACCGTCGGCGGGTCGGCCAGATCGCGCGCGTAGGCGTGGTGGCGATAGCGTTCGATGCCGGTAAGGATGGCGTCCAGGCGTCGGCGGACCTCACGGTCAACCGCCTGGCGCAGCACTTCCGGGTCGTAGCCGGCGGCCAGAGCGGCGAACTCGGAAACGCGGCCGCGCAGACCCGGCCTCCAGGGCAACCAGCCGCCCCTCGAGTACGGCAATCCGGCGGAGCAACTGAGCAATGTCGCCAGCACCACCGACAGATGGAGCGCCAGCGGCCGGGGTCCCTGGCGCCGCTTCGGAGCGGTGGTCATGGAAGGCACCTGCGGCGAAACCCGGTGGCGGCGGTCTGGTGTCCCAGCCGGCTCCGGCGGCGCCAAAGCCGACGAAGGGGGCGAACGCCGCCACGCTCTGTCCCATCATCTGGAACAAGCGGGCCAGGTTTTCCGCCATTTCCGGGTCTGATGCCAGTGCCGCCCACTGATCTTGCCACAGCTCCAGAAAGCGGCGGGCCAGGACTTCGAGCGAGGGGGGGTCGGATTCGCTTGGTTCGGCCATGTTTCGGAGTATATATGTTGCGATGCAAACTTGGCCAGCGGGAGCGTGTGCGTCGATCAGGATCTCTGGAACCTGTGACACGGAAGAACTCTTGCACTGGGCTGCATTGATCAGATAATGCTAAGGAGTTTATGATCTTATGCGCCAGGTTCCCCGCACGAAAGCCTCCCCGATGGCCGATAAAGAAGACGCCCACACGACCCCGATCACCATCAAGAAATACGCCAATCGGCGACTCTACAACACGGCAACCAGCAGCTACGTTACCCTCGACCACTTGAGCCACATGGTCAAGGAGGGGTCGGACTTCGTCGTTTACGATGCCAAGACCGGCGAGGATATCACCCGCTCGGTTTTGACCCAGATCATCGTTGAAGAAGAGAGTAAAGGGCAAAATTTGCTGCCGATCAGTTTTTTGCGCCAATTGATCGGATTCTACGGCGACAGCATGCAGTGGATGGTGCCAAGTTATCTTGAGTATAGCATGCAGGCCTTCGCCAGGAACCAGGAGCAGATTCGCGATTATTTCCAGACCACGCTTGGAGGTATCTTTCCTTTCGGCGGGTTTGAGGAAATGAGCAAGCATAACCTGGTTCTGTTTGAACGGGCGATGCGTATGTTCTCGCCCTTCGGCGCCGCGGAATTCGGCCGCCTCGATGCGCCCGAGCCGCCGATCTCGCGCGGCTCCAACGGCTCCGCCGAGGGGCAGGCGATCGCCGAAGGTAAGTCGTTGTCGGAATTGCAGAAGCGACTCGATGAACTGCAGGAACAGGTGCGCAGCCTGAGCAAGCATCAGACGGGTGCCGACTAGCACTCCGGGGCTGAGTGGGGGCGGTGCCGAGCCGCCGCGGGGTGTGGTTTTCCCTGCGCGGCGGCCCCCGAGTCGGGGCGACTTCGGCCGCAGGTTGGTGGAGCGGTCGGAGATGTCAGTTGGCAATTGGATTAATTTAACGACATGTTGAGGATAGGCCGGTAACGTCGGCAGCGGTGTCAGTTGTCGACCGAGCCGCCTTCCATGTCCGTATCCGGGCCCACATCGGGTGCAAAACTGCCGGTTCCTGTGATCTTGGCGCTGCCGGCGCCAAGCGCGCAGGGCGCGGTCACCACGCCGGAGCAAGAGCCGGGCCGCCAGCGGGCCGGCACCGCCGTGGTTCGTTACCAGGAGCCGTTTGATCCGGCGCGCGAGCGGCGGCAGTCGGCCCGGCTGAATGCGGGTCAGGCGGACGGGCGGTCGCCGGCTCTTGCCGGGCCCCGGAGCGGAACGGCGCGTGACAGCGACGGCCAGCGCAATAATGCGGGTCCCGGCCGCGTCGTTGACGCCGGGTCCGGTACCAGCTTTCAGGCCCATGCATTCACCCAGGAAGGACTCGGGCCGGGGCTGACCATCGAACCCTGGCGCTCGGCGCTGGCCGCCTATCGCCGCGCCGACCAGGGGACGCCACCGCCACCCCTGGTCGACATTCTGGTTGGCTGAGCGGGTCGGCATCGGTCCGCCGCCGGAACGCCACCGCCCAAACGATCAGTCGTCACCGCCGAACATCTGCTCCTGCTGGTAATTCTGGATGCCGACGCGCTGGATCAGATCGATCTGGGTCTCCAGCCAGTCGATGTGTTCCTCGGTCTCTTTGAGGATCTTGGTGAAGATCATGCGGGTCTCGAAATCGCGGACTTCCTCGCAATAGGCGATTGCCTCCTGCAGGCAGGTTCGATTGAGGCTCTCGACCGAGAGGTCCGAGGCCATCATCTCGGGTACGTCCTCACCGATCTTCAGTTTGTGCAGATCCTGCAGGTTGGGTAGCCCCTCCAGGAACAGCACCCGCTCGATAATCGCATCGGCGTGTTTCATTTCGCCGATCGATTCCTGATGGATGTAACTGGCGAGCCGCAGCAGCCCCCAATTCTTCAGCATCCGCGCATGAAGAAAGTACTGGTTTATCGCGGTCAGCTCGTTGGTCAGGATGGTATTGAGATGGCGGATGACCTTGGGATCGCCTTTCATTCTTCCTCTCCGTTCTTGCGCCGGCCGCCGGGCGGAGCCCTCCGCACGCCCCGCTCGCCGACGCAGCAGGACATGCTTATAAAATAAGGGATTGGCATCGAAAGAACAGCCTCAATTTGGCCGGACTGGCACCAAGGACGCGGGTGGCGCAAATCAGCGCCCGCAGCCGCGCAGCGCTGCGGCCAAACCGGAGAACGCCGGCAGGCCGGTCAGCGCTTCGATCGATGTGCCCAGGCGGCGGCGCCAGTTGGGGTGCTGGTCGATGGTTCCCGGCAAATTGGGCTGTTCGATCTCGCCGAGGATGTCCTCGATTTGCACCATCAGCAGTTGCCCCGGCGACTGCGCCAGCAGCCGGTAGACCGCCGCGACCAGTGCCGGCGTCATCTCCGGCCAGGGATCGCCGGGCTGCCAGGGGGGGGACAGGGCGCCGATTGCGGCAAGCGCGCGGAGCAGCTGACCACGGTCAGCGTCACGCGCCGCGGCCTCGCGGCGGGCGCTGTCTTCGTCGGGGTAGAGCCCGAGCTGGCGGCGCCAGGCGAGGTCGGTAGCGCTCCAATAGCCGTGCAAGGTCGCCAGGTCGTGGGTGGTGACCGTCACCATGGCCAATTCGGGCCAAGCCGGCGGGGCCAGGAACTCCCCCTGGTCGTTGCGTTCGAAATAGAGTACCCGGCAAGATAGCACGCCGGCGTGCTGCAGAGCCGGGCGAAAGCCTTCGGGCACGGTGCCGAGGTCCTCGCCGATCACGACGCAGTGGTTGCGCCGGGATTCCAGCGCGAGGATGCGGAGCAGATCGGCGAACGGAAAGCCGAGATAGGCGCCATCGCGGGCGCTGACCGGGTAGCAGAACAGGTGCTGCAGCGCCATCACGTGGTCAATCCGCAAGACGCCAGCGTGGCGCATATTGGCACGCAGCAAGGCGATGTACGGCTCATAGGCGGCATTGGCGAGGCCGACCGGCGAGAACGGCGCCAGTCCCCAGTTCTGTCCTAGCAGATTGAAGGGATCAGGCGGGGCGCCGACTCGGGCCGCGGGCATCATCGCGTCCTGGTCGGCCCAGGCGGCGCCGCCGCCGGGGTGGCCGGCGACCGCGAGGTCGCGGTAGAGGCCGAGCCTCAACCCGGCGGCTCGGCCTCGGCTAGCGGCGGCGGCGAGTTGGTCGTCGGCCAGCCATTGCAAATACTGGAAGAAGCCGATGCGGTCGGCATGGGCGGCGGCGAAGGCGGCGACCTCGGGGCTGTCCGGGCGGCGGAACGGCTCCGGCCAATCGCTCCACGCCCACCGACCCGGATCCGTCCGGAAGAAATGCTCATGCAGCGCGTCGAACCGGGCGTGGCGGTCAAATGCCGCTCCCATCTCGGCGGTAAAGCGCCGGAACGCCGCGGCACGTGGACTTGCCGCAGCGAGATGCCGGCGTTGGAATGAACGGTACAGCAGTTCGAGCACCGGCAGCTTGAGCGCCGCCACCGCCGGATAGTCGATGATCGCTGCTGCCCGTGCCGCGGCCAGCGCGTCCTGGAACGCCTGCCGGGCGATCCACTCCCGCGCCTCGTCGCACTCGGCGAGGTCCGGCACCGCCGCGACACTGATATGAAGGATGTTGAGAAAACGCCGGTCGGACGGGGAATAGGGGCTGAGGTGGGCCGGGTCGGCGGGGAACAAGGCGTGCAGGGGATTGACGCCGACGAAGGCGGCGCCTTGCCCTCCGGCGATTTCGGCCAGAACCGCAAGGTCGCCGAAGTCACCGATCCCCCAATTGGTGGCGCTGCGCAAGCCGTAGAGCTGGACTCCAAGGCCCCAGCCCCGGCCATTCGGAACCGCTTCGGCGACGCCGAAACAGCCGCGCGGTGCGACGATCACTGTGGTCTGGCCGCTCTGACCGGTCGCGGCGATCGATAGCCCCAGGTGATGGTAGCCCAGAGGCGGCCGGATCGGCAGGACCAGGGCGGCCCGCCGCCGCCGCGAGCCGTCTCGGTGGCTCTCGCCGGTGGTCTGCAGTTGGTCGAGCGCGACCTCGCCGCGGTGGACGGTTCCCGATTCTTCGTCCAGGCGCCAGGTCGCCGATGTGCCGGGTGGCGTATCGGCCAGGACCAGGTCAATCGCGACCGTATCGCCCGCGTCCACCACCACGACCGGTGGCATCAGCCGCCGCCAAGGGGCGGCGGAGATCTCGGCCAAGCTCTCGGCAAGCTCGGGTTCGGTGTCGACCCGGAAACCCATCGCGGCGAGCAGTCCCCGCTTGGTTTCGAGTGCGACCTCGTGGCAGTTGCCCCAGATGTCGTGAAAAGCCGGCTCGATGCCGGCGGCCAGTGCGAGCCGATTGAGGTCGGCGGTGCCGGGCGGGGTCGGCGTAGTCACGACCCTGGGCTGGCGGTGGCCGCCGCAGTTTCGGAAGAACCGGCACCTTGGGTGCCCGCGGCGTGGGCTGCGGCCGCTGCCTTGGCCGCGAGCAACTCGGCGAGGCGGTTGCGATAGGCCTCGACCGCGTCGGTCACCTCCTTGGCCAGGGCGTCGGGCGCACGATTGGGACTGATCGCCCGCACCAGGCCGTGGGCAAGCGAGCGCAGCTGGCCCAGCTCATCCTGGCCGACCGGCGCGCTTTCCGCCTGTTTGCGCACCTGCTCGACGATGGCGAGCAGGCCCTTGGCGGCGATTTCGGTCTTTTGTCCGGGTTCGCTGATCGCAAGGCGGCGTTTGATGTCGTCGAGTACCCCCGGCACCCGGTCGAGGTGGTCGCGGGCGATCTTCTCCGGCGGGTCATGGGCCAGGCCGGGTATCGCGAACTCGATCAGGAACGCCGACTGGATGCTGCCGCGAACCAGCTTCATCTCGCTGAGCTTGGCCGAGGCGATTGTGATCAGGTCGCGCGAGTCAACTTTACTCCATTGTCCAGTTACCTTGAGTTTCAGGGTATTGGGGACATCTAGCAGAGGAATCTGCGCGCCGTCGCGCGAGGATTTACGGCGGTCCGGGCCGATATAGTCGGCGGTGACGACGAATTTCTTGCGGGCCTCGATCAGCGCGTGAATCCGGTCCATCACTTGCCGGGGTGATGCCGGTTTGACCAGGAGGTCGTCGGCGCCGCAATTGGACACCTTGGCCAAAAGCGCCTTGGTCGGTTGCCAGGTGGTGACGATCATGCCGATGAAGGGGTTGGATGCCGCCGGATCGGCGCGGATCGCGCGGAACAGGCGGAACACGTCGCTGTCGGCGGTGTCGGCGTCGGCGATCACCAGATCGGGGGCCGCCGCTTCAATCGCCGCGGCAACTCCGGTCAAGCCAGAAAAATTTTGGATCTTTTTAATCCCCAGTCGCATCAAAACGTCACGGAACACCCGCATCGTGTTCAGTTGTGGGTCGATCAGATAGGCTTCGACGAGGGAGAAATCGTAATCAGGCATAGGTCGGGCCGAATTTCTGAGAATGACGACCATCGGAATCGCCGGGATGGACCCCAGCGGCTCAACTGTCACCCGATCATCCTAAACACAAAGTCACCGCTGTGGGGGAATGAATATGCCGAGATCCCCCTTCGCTAGGGCCAGGACGCATATCGAGTGGGCAGAACGTTCAAACCGCGCCGCCATCGGCTGGCGATCGAAAAGCCGCTGGTCATCCTCCGCGGTATCGATCAGTGGGATCCAACCGGCGCCGCCGGGTACCACCGGCAGCATGAAGGAGACGGAATTGCCGCCGCCATTGACGACCACAAGCAAGAGATCGTCGATCAGCAGCCGGCCATCGGCGGCCATCGGGGCGCCAGCGGTGCCATTCAGGATCAGGCCGAAACACCGGGTCTGGCTGTCACGCCAGTCGGCACTGGTCATCGCCTGGCCCTGCGGGGTCAGCCACAGGATGTCCTCGACGCCGTCGGCGGAGCGTTGCGTGCCGTGGAGGAAGGACGGTCGGCGCAGCACCGGATGGTCCTGTCGCAGCCGGATCAGCCTACGGGTAAAATTGGTCAGGCCGGCGGCATCGGGGTTGGCGTTTGACCAGTCGAGCCAGGAGATGGCGTTGTCCTGGCAATAGGCGTTGTTGTTGCCGTTCTGGGTCCGGCCGCGCTCGTCGCCGGCGAGCAGCATCGGCACACCTTGGGACAGCAGCAGCGTGGCGAGAAAATTGCGCTGTTGGCGCCGGCGCACCGCGGTGATCGCCGGATCGGCGGTCGGGCCTTCGACGCCATGATTGGCGCTGTGGTTGCCGTCGGTGCCGTCGCGATTGTTCTCGCGGTTGTCCTGGTTGTGCTTGACCCCATAGGACACCAGGTCGGCCAGAGTGAAGCCGTCGTGACAGGTGACGTAATTGATGCTGGCCCAGGGTCGCCGGCCGTGGTGCTCAAAGATGTCGCTGGAGCCGGTCAGACGCGCTGCGAGGTCGGGCAGGATGCCGGCGTCGCCGCGCCAGAACCGGCGAACCGTGTCGCGGTAGCGGTCGTTCCATTCGGCCCAGCCGGGAGGAAAGCCGCCCAGACGATAGCCGCCAGGCCCGATGTCCCAGGGCTCGGCGATCAGCTTGACCTGGGACAACAGCGGGTCCTGGCGGCAGGCATCGAGGAAGCTGCCGGCGGGATCGAAGCCGTGGCTCTCGCGGGCGAGCGTGGTTGCGAGATCGAAGCGGAAGCCGTCGACATGCATGTCCCCCGCCCAGTAGCGCAGCGAATCCATGACCAGCTGAAGCACCCGCGGGTGGGAGAGATCGAGGGTATTGCCGGTGCCGGTGTCGTCGACATAGAAGCGGCGGTCGCTCTGGACCAGACGGTAATAGCTGGCGTTGTCGATGCCGCGGAAGCACAGGGTCGGTCCCAGGTGGTTGCCTTCGCCGGTGTGGTTGAACACCACGTCGAGGATGACCTCGATTCCGGCCTCGTGCAGGCGGGCGACCATGCTGCGGAACTCGCTGATCTCGCCGGCCGACAGATAGCGCGGCTCGGGCGCGAAGAACCCAACGGTATTGTAACCCCAATAATTGTGCAGGCCGGCGGCGACCAGGTGGCGGTCGTCGGCGAATGCGTGGACCGGCAGCAGTTCGACCGCCGTGACGCCGAGCCCGCGCAGATAGTCGATCATCGGCGGGCTGGCCAGTCCGGCAAAACTGCCACGTATGGCCGGTGGAAGTGCCGGGTGCTGAATCGTGAGACCGCGAACATGCGCCTCGTAGATCACGGTGTCGGCCCATGGGACCCGCGGCGACCGGTCGGCGCCCCAGGTGAAGGCGGGATCGACCACCCGGCATTTCGGCACCAGGCGGGCGTTGTCCCGACGGTCGAACGACAGGTCGTCCTTGGCCGCACCGACCCGGTAGCCGTAATGGGCATCGTTCCAGCGCCAAGCCCCGACCAGCGCCCGGGCATAGGGGTCGAGCAGCAGCTTGTTGGCGTTGAAACGATGGCCTTGCTCCGGGCGGTAAGGGCCGTGGACGCGGTAGCCGTAAAGCTGTCCCGGGCGGGCCTCGGGCAGGTACCCGTGCCAGACCTCGTCGGTGTATTCGGGTAGGGTGACGCGGGCGGTCTCATGCTGGCCGCTGGCATCGAACAGGCACAGCTCAACCGTTTCGGCATGGGCCGAGAACAGGGCGAAGTTGACGCCGAAGCCGTCCCAGGCGGCGCCAAGCGGATGGGGCCGTCCCGGCCAGACTGTGATTGCCATGCGTGATCGGGCCGATCAGTGACTGAACAGGATCGGCACCGTCATGTGCCTCAGAATGAACCCGGTCAAGCTGCCCAGCACGATCTCGCGCAGCCGGCTGCGGCCATAAGCACCCATCACCACCAAATCGCAGCCGAGATCGGTGATCTGGTTGAGCAGGATGTCACCGATTTCCGCGGGCTCGCACAGAAAATGGCTGGCCTCCACGGTCACCCGATGATGGGCGAGATGGCGGGCGATGTCGGCGCCGGGCTCGTCCCCGGCGCCTTGGATACCGGGTCGGGGATTGACGGCGAGGACGGTGACGCGATGTGCCCGTTCCAGGATCGGGTGGGCATCGGCCACGGCGCGGGCGGCCTCGCGGCTGTCGTTCCATGCCACCAGGACGCGGTCGCCGACCGTCGGGAATTGTCCGGCATAAGGCACCACCAGCACCGGGCGGCCACTATCGAACACGAGAGCTTCGGGGCGGACCGTGGCGGACTCCCGGCCGCGGTCGACGTCGGTCTGACCGACCACCACCAGGTCGGCGTAGCGCGCGTGGATCGCGGTGATATCAGTCGGATCGCCTTGGGCAGAGCGCCATTCCGACCGTGCGGTCAGACCGGCCTGGCCCATGGCTTCGGCGAACCGCCGTTTGGCGTCTGCCGTCTGCTCCAGTTGCTCCTGGCGGTGAGCTTCCCGCACCGCCTCGGGCAGCTGCACGTCGACATAGCCGGGCATGTTCAGCGGCGGGACGACCCACAGCCCGGTGAGATGGGCATCGTGGCGGGCGGCCAGCGCCGCCGCGGCCGCGACCCGCGCCGCCGTTGCCGCTGTGCCATCGACCACAACCAGAATGTCCTTGAGCGCCATGGTTGCTCTCCCCGCTCCACGACCGCGGCCCGGTCGCCGCCTGTTTTCAATTTAAGCAATGGCTTGGGATATTACGACCGCCTGCGTCACGCCGACGCGCAACCCAGGTCACTTTTCGCGCGGCCACGGAGCTTGTGCCGGCTGCGGCAGAGCGTTCTCGGGCGCCGGTGGATCGAGATCGCGATAAAGCGTCCGGGCTTCGGGCGCGGGACCGCGCCGGGTGCCGAGGGCGAGGACCTGGATCACCCGGATATGGCGGCCAAGCGGAAAGGTCAGTACGTCGCCGGGTTTGACCGGGTGGTGGGGTTTGGTCACGGCGGTGCCGCTGCAACGGAGTCGGCCGGTGCCGCAGAGTTGGGCGGCGAGGCTGCGTGTCTTGCAGAAGCGCGCCTGCCATAGCCACTTGTCCAGGCGCTGGTGCCCCGCTTCGGCTGTCGGCCTGGTGTCGCTGCCGCCGGTCATGGTGCCGGTTCGAGTTCTTTCAGCTTCGCGAACGGGCCGTGCTCGGGGCGGGATCGCCGGGGCGGGGGCGGACGGCGGACGCGGCTGGGCCGCCACACCACGGACCCGTCGGAGGCGTGGTGCTGTTTCCAGCCGAGCGCAATCAGGATACCCGCGAGTTCGCCCGCCTCTGCACCCAGACTCTGGGCCAGGGCGGGATCCGCGGTCATCGCACCGGACCGGGCCAGCGGGATGAGCCTGCGCTCGAAGCGGTCGAGCAAGTCGGCGCGGATGGCACGCGGCCCGACCACGGGATAGCCGATCGCCTCGAACCAGCCCCCAGGCAGGCCCGGCGGCGGTACCAGCGACACTCGTCCCGCGGGCGGGGTCGGGGTCGGCAGCGCCAGGCCATGGCGAACCGCCCACAGCAATGCCCGCGCCGCCACTGCGCGGGGTTTGAGCAGCGCCGGCAGGTAGAGCCGGGTCACCCCGATCCGGACGCCGAGCTGGCCGAGCTGGCGACGGTCGGCCTGCCCGAGGCCATCGACCAGGGCCGCGGCGCCGTGGCGGGACAGGCAGCCCAGGCCCTCGACCAACTGGAAGGCCAAGCCACGGCCAGGACCGGACAACTCGGCGTCGCGCAGGGTCATGAGCGGGGCCAGGGCGTCGGCGAAATATGTGGTAACCCGTCGTTCCAGGCGACGGCGCAGGCGCTCGCGCTGTCCGGGGTCGAGCAATTCGTCATGGAGCGGCGTCACCGCCGGCGTCAGCAGCGAAGGGCCGGCGCTCAGCCGTCCGGCCGGCGCACCGTGCCAGGTCACGACGCCGTCGGCTCCCAGGATCAAACTATCCTCATGCTCGCTCTCCAGCCGGCGCAGCCGTGCCGCGATCTCGTCTTTGAGGGCGCGGCGGGCGGCGCTCATCAGGGCGCGGCCATCGGTGCCGCGGGCACTGCCATCGGGGACGAAGCGAAAGCCTTCGAGTTCGCCGACTCCATGCCCCTCGACGATCACTTCCCCGGTCCTGGTCACCGCGGCCAAAAAGTCGCCGCCGCCTTTCAGGGTCTTGACCAGGAGCGCCGAGCGGCGGTCGACGAAGCGCTGGGTCAGGCGCTGGTGCAGGGCATCGGACAAGCGGTCCTCGATCGCACGCGTACGGTCGCGCCAATGGCCGGGATCGGCGAGCCAGTCGCTCCGGTGGGAGACATAGGTCCAGGTGCGGACATGGGCGATCCGCGACACCAGGGCGTCGATATCGCCGTCGCAGCGGTCGAGCCGGGTGACCAGGCCGGCGATCCAGTCTTCCGGCAGACGCTGTTCGGGGCGGCGCAGGTGGCGGTAGATCTGGCCGAGCAACCGGGTGTGGGCCTCCGACAGAATCTTTCGGAAGTCGGGAATCCGGCACACCTCCCACAGCAGGCGAACCGCTTCGGGGTGCCCGGCCAGGCGGGCCAGGTCGGGATCGTGCAGCAGGGTGGCCAGGGCCAGGTGGTCGTCGGCCTCGCGCATTCGCATCAATTCCGGCCGTGTCGGCCGCTCCTCCAGCGAGCGCAGCAGGGCGGTTGCCGAGTCGAAGCGCAGGCGGTGATTGCGCCACATCAGCAGCCGCAGCGGCTCGAAGCAGTGATTTTCGATCGCCTCGATCACCTCGGGGTCGAGCCCGCGGCCGCTGGGCTCTCCCCCGACCAACCGCTCGCCGCCCAGTTCCTCGCCGGTGGTTCCGAAGCTGCCGTCGGCGGTGTGGCGGCCGGCGCGGCCGGCGATCTGGGCCAGTTCATGGGCGTTGAGCCGGCGCGGCGCGCATCCGTCGAATTTGCTCAGGCGGGCGAACGCGACATGGTCGATATCCATGTTGAGCCCCATGCCGATGGCGTCGGTGGCGACCAGATAGTCGACCTCGCCGGCCTGGTAGAGTTCGACCTGGGCGTTGCGGGTTCGGGGCGACAAGGCGCCCAGGACCACCGCGGTACCGCCGCGCTGGCGCCGTATCTGCTCGGCGATGCCATAGACCTCCGGTGCCGAGAACGCGACCACGGCGGAGCGCGGCGGCAGCCGGGTCAGCTTGCGGTGGCCGGCATAGCTGAGCGCGGAAAAGCGCGGCCGGGTGATGAACTCGACACGCGGCAGGAGGCGGCGGAGCAGCGGCCTGATGGTCTCGGCCCCCAGCAGCAGTGTCTCTTCCTCCCCGCGGGCGTGGAGCAGGCGGTCGGTGAAGACATGGCCGCGCTCGCGGTCGGCGCACAGCTGGATCTCATCGATGGCCAGGAACGCCACCGGGCGGTCGACCGGCATCGCCTCGACCGTGCAGACGAACCAGCGCGGGTGCGCCGGCACGATCATCTCTTCGCCGGTGATCAGGGCGACCGACCCGGCCCCGCGGGCCGCGACCACCCGGTCGTAGTTCTCGCGCGCGAGCAGGCGCAGCGGAAAGCCGATCATGCCGCTGCGATGGCCGAGCATACGCTCGATCGCGAAATGGGTCTTGCCGGTGTTGGTGGGACCCAGCACGGCGGTCACCCGCCCGACCCCGGGAGCGGCCGGTGCCGGCGGTTCCTGGCCCTGCTGGCTGGGAAACCGGATCATCGGTCGATTCCTCGGCATCCTTCGGCGCATTGCAAGGGTCGGTTGATTGGTCAGGGCCGGCCCGGCGACACAAGCGCGCATTTGCCCCCGGCGGGCGGTGCGGAGGCGTCTTGGCGATAGACCGTGCCGGAGCCGCGCGCTATGGATGGGCACGGAAAACCGCCGAAGCCGACGCCCGTCGTCGCCGGCGAGCACGCATCAGGAGGATTTATGCCCGGCTTCCCCCCGCGCGCCATCGCGGCGTTCTGCTTTGTCCTGGGTTTGGCCCCGGTGCTGGCCGGCTCCGCGCTTGCTGCCCCGCCGCCGCCCGCGGTGCCGTCCGATACCGCGGTTCAGACCAAGGTGCTGGCGCCACCCTCGGAAACCTTCCTGCCGATCTCCGCGGAAGCGGCCGGCCGGTTGGCCGAAGCGATCGACTCCGAACTGCGCCGCTGGTTTCCGGCAACCGGGGAAGGCCTGGCCTATCGCTGGGACGGCAAGGTCACGGCGGTGGCGATCGAGGACCATTACGAAGTGGTGCTGCCGGCGCTGACATTGATCGGCGAGGATCACAGCGCGCTGGCGGTCGGCGTGGTCAAATTGGCGGTGTCGCCTTCGGCGGATGGCCGGTTCGGCGTCGCCGCGACGGTGCCGGCGAAGATCCCCCTGCTCTCGGCCGAAGGCAAGCCGGAGGGTGAATTGACGGTCGGCGAGCAGAAACTGACCGGCACCTGGGTTCCGGCCTTGGAAACTCTGGTTAAGGCCGACATGGCGCTGCGCGACATCCGCGCCAGTTCGGTCCGGGATGGTTCGGGGCTTCGTCTGGGCGCGGTGACGGTCAAGACGGATCTGTCCGAACTTCGCCCCGGCCGCTGGAGCGGTCCCAGCACCCTTGGGGTCAACGAGCTGTCGGTGACCGACGAGCATGGCGTCGAATTGGGTCATGTCGGGCGTGCGGGCCTGGATGCCGCGATCGTCGATATGGACCTCGCCCACGCCGCCAATATTGACGAGCAGTTGGAGGCACAGCCCAAGGGCATCCCGGCGGCGGCGGTCAAGAAGCGGCTGGCGATGTTGCACGGGCTGTTTGCCGGGGCGTCCGGCCGACTCGAAATCCACGATTTCGCGCTGGCGACGCCGTCTGAGGGTAGCCGATTCGCCTTCTCGGGGATCGCCATCGATCTCTCGCTGGACGGGCTCGACCAGGCAACCTCGACCCTGAGCCTGGGCTACGACCATACCGGGTTGAAGATCGAACCCGCGGTGACGCCGGCGCAGTTCATGCCGGAACGGATCGCGCTCAAGATCGCCGCGGCCAATCTGCCCAATGGCGGGTTGTGGGATGCTTTCGCCAATGTCTTCGATGCCCCGGCAGCCGGTGAAAAGCCGGTGGTCGACAGCGAGCAACTGGGGCAGCAGGTTCTGGGCGAGCTGAGCCGGAGCAAGGCGGAGATCCGCGTCGGCCTGCTCCAGATCGATACCCCGGCGACCGCGGCCAGGCTGGTCGGGACATCCCGGTTCAACGCCGGGGCGGTGTTCGGCATGGAGGCCGATTTCAATCTGGTGCTGCGTGGCCTCGAGATCGCGATCAAGTCGATCCAGCCGCCAACCGGCCAGGCGGTTGATCCGGAAACCCAGAATTCGCTGGCCATGCTTGGCATGGTTCAGGCGATGGGCCTGCCGGGCAAGGATGACCAGGGGCGGGACACCCGGAACTACAAGATTGGCCTCAGCGCCGATGGCAAGGTTGGTCTGAACGGTGCCGACCTCACCGCGTTGCTGGGCGGCGGTGCGCCGCCGGCGGCCGGCAAACACGGGAAATAGTGTCGCAGCTTGCCACAACCGGCGATCGGGGGGACCCTTGTGGTCCCCTTTTTCGTGTCGGCAAAATGGCGCATGGTTCGGGCAGAGCGGCTAAGGCTTGCGCAACGGCGCTCGCTTTCACATATCAGCCGTGAACAAACGCCCGCTCTCCATTTTGATCGAAGGTGAATACCCATGACCGAGGAACGGCTCAGTTTCCAGGCGGAGGTCAGCCGACTGCTCGATATCGTCGCGCATTCGCTCTATAGCGAAAAGGAAGTCTTTCTGCGCGAGCTGATCTCCAACGCGTCCGATGCCTGTGACCGCCTGCGCTATGCCGCTCTGACCCAGCCGGAGCTCTCGGCCGACGACCCCAATCTGGCGATCACCTTGATCGCCGATGCGGAGGCCAAGACCCTGACCGTTGCCGACAATGGTATCGGCATGGGGCGGCAAAACCTGATCGATGACCTCGGCACCATCGCGCGCTCGGGCACCGCCGCGTTCGTCAATCAGTTGAGCGGGGACGCCCGCAAGGATGTCAGTCTGATCGGCCAGTTCGGCGTCGGCTTCTATTCCGCCTTCATGGTCGCGACCAAGGTCGAGGTCCTGACCCGGCGGGCCGGCGAGACCCAGGGCTGGCGCTGGCTATCCGACGGTCAGGGCGAGTTCACGGTGTCCGAGGCCGAGGATGTCGCGCGCGGTACCCGCGTGGTGATCCATCTGCGCGAGGGGGATGGGGAATACCTGGAGGAGCATCGGCTGCGCGCAATCGTGACCAAGTATTCCGACCACATCGCCTTGCCAATCCGTCTGGGTAGCGGTGAAGACGCCAAGGTGCTGAACCGGGCATCGGCGCTGTGGACCCGGCCCAAGTCGGAAATCACCGCGGAACAGTACAAGGAATTCTATCACCATGTCGGCCACGGCTTTGACGATCCTTGGCTGACCGTTCACTGGCGCGCCGAAGGCAAGCTGGAATACACCAGCCTGTTGTTCGTCCCCTCAATGAAGCCGTTCGATCTGTTCGATCCCAAGCGGGTCCATCGGGTCAAGCTCTATGTCCGGCGGGTGTTCATCACCGAGGAAGCCGAGGGACTGCTGCCGCCTTATTTGCGCTTTCTGCGCGGCGTCGTCGACAGCGAGGACCTGCCGCTGAACGTCAGCCGCGAGATGCTGCAGAACAACCCGGTGGTCAGCCGGATCAAGACCGGGCTGGTCCGGCGGGTGCTCGGCGATCTGGCCAAGAAGTCCGACGATGCCGAGGCGGCGGCGGAATACGCGACCTTCTGGGAAAACTTCGGCGCGGTGATGAAGGAGGGGCTCTACGAGGACTTCGAGAATCGGGACACCCTGCTCAAACTCGCCCGCTTCCAGTCGACCCATGGCGACGGGCTGGTTTCGCTCGAGGACTATGTCGGACGGATGAAGGAAGGTCAGGACGCAATCTTCCTGATCACCGGCGACGACCGCGAAGTCCTGCTGAAGAGCCCACAGCTCGAAGGCTTCAAGGCGCGCGGCGTCGAGGTGCTGCTGCTGACCGATCCGGTCGATGAATTCTGGGTGGCGGCGGTCTCGTCGTTCAAGGACAAGAGCTTCAAATCGGTCACCAAGGGCGGCGCCGACCTGGCCAAGATCAAGCCGTCAGAGCCCCAGCCCGAGCCGGAAAAGCCCGCCGAAGGCGACGTCGCCACTCTGGTTGCGCTGTTCAAGACCACTCTGGGCGATGCGGTGAAGGACGTCCGGGTCTCGGAACGTCTGACCGACAGTGCGGTGTGCCTGGTCGCCGATGACGGCGACATGGACATGCATCTGGAGCGGCTGCTCCGCCAACACAAGCAATTGGGGGCCGGCATGGCCAAGCGGGTGCTGGAGATCAACCCGGCCCATGGCTTGATCAAACGCCTGGTGGCTCTGGCCAAGGCGCCGGGGGCAGCAAGCTCGCTCGCCGATGTCGCCTGGCTGTTGCTCGATCAGGCACGCATCGTCGAGGGCGAGCAATTGCCCGATCCCACCGGCTTTTCCCGACGTCTGGCCGCCT
This sequence comes from Azospirillum sp., assembly GCA_016124535.1. Taxonomy (GTDB): domain Bacteria; phylum Pseudomonadota; class Alphaproteobacteria; order Azospirillales; family Azospirillaceae; genus RI-112. The sequence continues at coordinate 148,715 of WGNK01000003.1, read as the reverse complement.
TCCTGGAACGCGGTGTCTGCGACCTTGGCCTGGCTGCGTAACTTTTCCGAATCGGTGTCCGGGGCCGTTCGGTCCCGGCCTGGATGTGGGGGCTATGCCCCCACATTTTTTTTGCCGCTATCGACCCCATTCGAGCTTGGCCGCGCCGACCACTGCCCCCGGCTGGCCAGACGGGTTGCTGGCTTGAATGATCACGGCGACGCCCCCGGCGGCCGAACCCGCGGTTAAAGGAACCGTGAGCGCGCGCGCCTCACCGGACCAGCCGCCCAGATCGGTCAATTGCCGTACGGCGTTGACGTCGGTCAGGCGACGTCCGCCGTTCTCGCCGGCCGAAACCTTGGTGACGTTGACCGCATCATAACGCGCCAGCCACACTTTCGCCGCGAGCGGGCGATCCTGCCCCGGCAGGCTCACCTGCAGGCGATCGGGGGCGGGGCGGGTCAGGCGCACGGCAACGCCGGCCGGACGCGCGCGACCCCGATCGGCCAATGCGGCCAGGACTTCGCCGCGATGGCTTCCGACCACCTCGCGCTGCCCGTCGATCACCATTTGCGGCGTGTAGACGTAGGGCAAAGACATCGCCTGCCGATAGGCATGCTGACGGTCGGTCGCCCAGGGGGCGGCGAACGGGTCGGGCCAGCCGAGGCGGTCCCAATAGGTGACGTGGAAGGCAAGCGCCACCACATCGTCGCGCGCCGCCAACTCGCCGAGCAGCGCATCGGCCGGCGGGCACGACGAACAGCCTTGGGAGGTGAACAACTCGACGACGGTCGAATCGGCGGTGGCCGGTGGCGGCACGACGAGAAAGCCGACCGCTGCGGCCAGAATGAAAAAGCGTCGCATGGCTGGCACCATGCGACGCTTGGCCGGTCGGGGTAAAATCACGCCGTCTCACGATCGGGTGACGGCGCCCAGGCTGGGGCGCGGGTCAGCCGTTGAGGCGGCGCAAGATATCGTCGAACTGGTCGAGGGTCAGGTACTGGATTGCCACCGTCCCGCTCTTGCCCTTGGGCGTGATCGTGACCTTCAGCCCCAGTCGCGCCGAGACCTCGCGTTCCAGCTCGGTCAGGTCGGCGTCCTTGACCGCGGCGACGGCGCGGGCGATCGCCCGTTCCGGCTTATCGGTGGTGCGCGCCAGCTCTTCGGTTTGGCGAACGGTGAGGCCGCGCTCAAGCACTTGACGTGCCGCCTCGACCGGGTCGGGCAGCGACAGCACGGCGCGGGCATGGCCGGCGCTCAGGCTGCCGTCCTGGACCATCTGCTTGACCGGATCGGGCAAAGTCAGCAGGCGCAGCATATTGGCGACGTGGCTGCGGCTCTTGCCGATCGCCTTGGCCAGCTCTTCTTGAGTATGGGCGAACTCGTCGATCAGCCGGCGGTAGCCCTCGGCCTCTTCGAGCGCGGTCAGGTCCTGGCGCTGGATATTCTCGATCAGCGAGATTTCCAGTGCCTCGCGGTCGGTGAGTTCGCGGATGATCACCGGGACTTCGTGGAGCCCGACAATCTGCGCCGCGCGCCAGCGGCGCTCACCGGCGATGATCTCGAAGACGTTGGACGAATCGGGATCCCGGCGCACCAGCAACGGCTGCAGGATGCCCTTGTCGCGCACCGACTCGACGAGCCCCTGGAGCGACTCGTCATCGAAATGCCGGCGCGGCTGATAACGACCGGGATGGACGAATTCGATCGGCACCTGCTTGGACTGGCGAACTTTGTCGAGCGAAGCATAATCCTCGCTCGCTTCGCCGAATAAGGCCGACAGGCCTCGTCCCAGGTTGCTCCGCCGTTGCATTTCGCTTGGCCCGGTTTCTGCCCGTTTGCCGCTTCCGATCACGCTACCATCCTCGTCCGCTCGCGCTTCAACAACTCGCCGGCCAGATGAACATAGGCCTGGGCGCCGGGGCAGCGCAGGTCATAGATCAACACCGGCTTGCCATGCGACGGCGCCTCGGAGACCTTGACGTTGCGCGGGATCACCGTCTGATAGACCTTCTCGCCGAAGAAGCCGCGGACATCCGCAGCCACCATGTCGGATAAATTGTTGCGCTTGTCGAACATGGTCAACACCACGCCCTGAATCTCCAATTGGGGATTGAAGGCGCGGCGGACCCGCTCGATGGTTCGGACCAGATGGCTCAAGCCTTCCAATGCGTAGAACTCGCATTGCAGCGGGACCAGCACGGCGTCGGCCGCGACCAGGGCGTTCAGGGTCAGCAGCCCCAGTGCCGGCGGGCAATCGATCAAGACATAATCATAGGCGACCTGGGAGCGGGTGACCACGTCGCGCAGGCGGAATTCCCGCCGCGGGGCGCCGACCAGTTCGATCTCTGCGCCGGACAGATCGACCGAGGAGGTCACGATCGCCAAGTTGGGCACTGATGACGGGATCGCCGCCTGCTCCAGGGTAACATCGCCGAACAGGACATCGTAGCTGCCGATGCCGCGGTCGGAACGGGGAATCCCCAGTCCGGTGGAGGCATTGCCCTGGGGATCGAAATCGACCACCAGGACCTGCTTGCCGACCGCAGCCAGCGCGGTGGCGAGGTTGATGGCGGTGGTGGTCTTGCCGACCCCGCCTTTCTGATTGGCGACGGCAATTATTCGGATATCGGACATGACAGCCTCTCGATCAGCCGCTGCCGAACCGCGGGCGGCGAAATTTGGTCACCGGCGGCAGAGTTTTGCGATACGGAGCAGACATCCCGCAGGGTCGCTGACGCTCTCATAGCGCTCCACCGACATAGTCCAAGATTTGGTGGCCTCGGTCAATTCATCTTCCACATTTTGGCCTTTGAGGAAGAGGCCCAGTCCAGTTTCGCCGATCATCGGCTGGGCGTGGCCGAGCAACTTGCTCAAGGGCGCCAGGGCCCGTGCGGTGACGACATCGGCGGCGAGCGGGGGCAAGGCCTCAATCCGGCGGTGATGCAGGGTTACCGGAGCCGCAGTGATGCGAATCACCTCCGCGAGGAAGGCGCATTTCCGACCGTCGCTTTCGACCAAGTGGAGACCCGGTGCCCCCATGATCGCCAGCACCAGGCCGGGAAACCCGGCGCCGCTGCCGAGGTCGATCACGACTCGGGTCGACTCGGGCAGGCGGGGGAGCAGCTGGGCCGAATCGAGGAAGTGGCGCCGCCAGGCGACCGCCAGGGTCGACGGGGCAACCAGGTTGATCCGGGGCTGCCATTTTTCGAGCAGAGCGTGATAGGCCGCGAGTCGCTCGAGCGTTTCACGTGAAACAGCGGTCGTCGCCTGAAAGGCCTCGGCTCCGAATTCGCCGGCCGGGTAATTGCCTGGCGCTCTAGGCTGCATCGGGGCGACGCCTGACGTAGCGCAACAGCGCGATCACCGCCGCCGGGGTGACGCCGGGGATGCGGGACGCAGCGCCCAGCGTCGCCGGCCGGGCCAGCCGCAGTTTCTGACGGACCTCGGTCGACAGGCTGCCGATCCCGTCAAAATCAAGATCCGCCGGCAGGGCCAAGGCCTCGTCGCGCCGGAAGGCCCGGATATCGGCGTCCTGACGCCCGAGATAGCCGGCGTAGCGGGCATCGATTTCGATCTGCTCCGATATCACCGGGGTAATCGTCGCCAGCTCCGGCCAGATCGCGCCGAGCCTGGCGAGATCGACGCCGGGTAGGCACAGCAGGTCGGCGGCGGTGCGGCGAACTCCGTCCTGATTGACAGCCAAGCCGTGGCGGAGCAGTTCGGGCGGCGTCGCCGAAGTCTCGCGAACCAGCCGGCGGGCGTCGGCGAGCCGGGTCTGCTTGGACTGAAAACTGCGAGCCCTTTCGGCGCAGATACAGCCGAGATCGAGACCGCGCGGGGTCAGGCGCTGGTCGGCGTTGTCGGCGCGGAGATGGAGCCGATACTCGGCGCGCGAGGTGAACATCCGGTAGGGCTCGGAGGTGCCGCGGGTGACCAGATCATCGATCAGCACGCCGATATAGGCCTCGGCGCGATCGACGACGAAATCACGGCCGGTGCTGCCGGTCCGCAGCGCGGCGTTGAGCCCGGCCACCAGACCCTGGGCGGCGGCCTCTTCATATCCGGTGGTGCCGTTGATCTGGCCGGCGAGAAACAGGCCGGGGATTCGCCGCGTCTCCAGGGTCGGTCTGAGTTCCCGCGGGTCGACGTAATCATATTCGATGGCGTAGCCGGCGCGGCGCATCACCGCGTGCTCGAGGCCGGGGATGGTCTTCAGCAAGGCGGCCTGGACGTCTCTGGGGAGCGAGGTCGAGATGCCGTTGGGATAGACGGTATCGTCGTCCAGTCCCTCGGGCTCGAGGAATATCTGGTGCTGCGCCTTGTCGGCGAACCGGACCACCTTGTCCTCGATCGAAGGGCAGTAGCGCGGGCCGACGCCTTCGATCTGTCCCGAATAGATCGGCGCGCGGTGCAGGTTGGCGCGGATGACGGCGTGTCCGGCCGCGGTGGTCGCGGTGATGCCGCAGGGTATCTGGGGCGTCTCGATCCGCGCGGTCAGGGTCGAAAATGGTTCCGGCGGATCATCGCCGGGCTGAACCGCGAGGCCGGCCCAATCGATCGTCCGGCCGTCGAGTCGGGGCGGCGTGCCGGTCTTGAGTCGGCCCAGGGCGAAGCCGGCGCGGCGGAGTGTGACGGCGAGTCCGAGGGAGGGCGCCTCGCCGATCCGGCCCGCCGGTGTCCTTTCCTCGCCGATATGAATCAGGCCACCCAGGAAAGTCCCGGTGGTCAGGACCACAGCCGCGGTGGCGATTGCCTCACCGGTGGCGGTAATCACCGCGCGCAGCGCGCCGTCTGGGCCGAGGGCGAGGTCTTCGACCGCCGCGGCTCTGATCTCCAGGCCGGCGACTTCGGCGAGCGCCTCCTGCATGGCGCGACGATAGAGTTTGCGGTCGGCCTGGGCGCGTGGACCCCGGACCGCCGGGCCCTTGCTGCGGTTGAGCACCCGGAACTGGATGCCGGCACGATCGATCACCCGGCCCATCAGCCCGTCGAGGGCGTCGATCTCGCGGACCAGCTGGCCCTTGGCGAGGCCGCCGATCGCCGGGTTGCATGACATCTCGCCCAGGGTGGCGGTGGCGTGGGTGAGCAGGAGGGTGCGGGCGCCCAGCCGGGCCGCCGCTGCGGCGGCCTCGCACCCGGCGTGCCCGCCGCCAACCACCACAACGTCGTAACTCTTGCCTGTCATCGTGAGCGTTCGTCCTCGGTCGCAAGGGCGGCATCCCTTGCCGGCTGGTGCGGAGGGTCGTGCCCGCCGCCGGTGTTTCACGTGAAACGTCACTTGCCGATACAGAAGTCCTTGAAGATTACCTCGAGCAGCTCCTCGACGTCGACCTTGCCGGTGATCCGTCCGAGTGCGCGCGCCGCCAGGCGCAGGTCCTCGGCGACCAGCTCGGCCGGCCCGCCAGCCTGTGCCCGGGCGACAGCGGCCAGGCAGTCCTCCAGCGCCGCGCGATGGCGCGCGCGTGTCACCACCGGGGCGCCGGTGTCGCCGAGGCTGTCCTTGACCCTGGCGCCCAGTTCGTCAAGCAGGGCGTCGATGCCACTCCCGGTCGCGACCGAGATCGGATAGACCGCCGAGCCAGAGGCGGCCAGCGGTGCCAGGTCACACTTATTGACCACGATCAGGCTGCGCTGGTCGAGGCAAGCAGCGAGCGCCGGGTCGATCAGTGGCCAGAGCTGGGCGTCGCATACCGCCAGTGTCAGGTCGGCGGAGGCAGCGCGGGCGCGGGCGCGCCGGATGCCTTCGTCTTCAATGTCGTCGTCGGCATCGCGCAGACCGGCGGTGTCGGCGAGCACCACCGGACAGCCGCCGAGATCGAGATGGGCCTCGATGACGTCGCGGGTGGTGCCGGCGCGGGCCGAGACGATCGCAAGGTCACGGCGGGCGATCAGGTTGAGCAGGCTGGACTTGCCGACATTGGGCGGACCGATGATGGCGACCGAGACACCGCTGCGCAGGCGTTCGCCACGGCGGCCGTCGGCCAGGTGAGCGGCGATCTCGGCGGCGAGCGGCGTCAGCCTGGCGCGGGTCCGGTCGTCGAGGTCCTCGGGAAGGTCTTCGTCGGCGAAATCGATGACGGCTTCGAGATGGGCGAGACAGGCGACCAGGGCGTGTCGCCAGCGCTCGGTCAGGCGGCCAAGCGCGCCGTCCATCTGGACCAGGGCTTGGCGGCGCTGGGCCGCGGTCTCGGCCTCGACCAGATCGACCACGGCTTCGGCTTCGGTCAGATCGATCTTGCCGTGATCGAAGGCGCGGCGGGTGAATTCGCCGGGTTCGGCCAGCCTGACGCCCGGGATGGTGGCGAGGGTGTCGACCAGCGCGGCGATCACCGCCCGGCCGCCATGAACCTGGAACTCGACCAGATCCTCGCCGGTCTGGCTGGCGGGGCCGGGGAACCACAGCACCAGGGCGCGGTCGATCAACTCGTCGGAGCCGATGCGGAACAGCCGGCGCAGGCTGGCCCGGCGCGGCATCGGCCGGGGACCGCGGGTCAGCGCATCGAGGCAGGCGCCGGCTTGGGGACCGGAGAGACGGATGACGGTGACCGCGGCCCGCCCGGCGCCGCTGGCCGGCGCGAAGATGGTCTCCGCCATGGCGGGAGTCAGGCCGGGTCCGGGGCCGGTGGCAGCATCAGCCGCGCGACCCGACCGCCCTCGACCAGATGGGTCTGGACGACCTCGTCGATGTCGGCGGTCGTGCGGCAGCCGTACCAGATGCCCTCGGGGTAGATCACCAGGGTCGGCCCGAATTCGCAGCGGTCGAGACAGCCGGCATCGTTGATCCGGATGCCCTCGAGTTTGAGCGCCTTGATCCGCGCCTTCATGTGATTGCGCAGCTTCTGGGCATCCTTGCTGGCGCAGCAGCCGCGGGGGTTGTCGGGCGGTCGCTGATTGCTGCAGCAAAACACGTGGTGACGAAAATAGGGCGCCGGATCGCTCACGCTGATTTTCCCTTGTTGCCGCTGACGTCCATTTGCTTGAGGAACGCCTTCCAGATTTCTTCGACGCCGACGATGCCCATGGGCAGCCAGGCCTTGAACATCGCCTCGGGCTCCATGGCATGGAGGGTCTCGGACATGCGGTTCTGCACTTGCAGCAGCAGCGCGTCCTGCATCGGTCTGACATCGGGAAGCCCAAGGAAAGCTCTCGCTTCCTCCGGGGCACATTCGATGTCGATCTTGATTCGCATCATGGTAGATCCCCAATTGATTTTAGGGTTGAGGTCTTCGCCCCCCCGCCACACTATCTTGCGTCACCGCGAAAACGAAGAGCCACCGTCACGTTCGATCGCCTCTTCACGGAGTTTTTTCCGGGAAGGTTGATCCGGCGAGAAAGTCATCAAACATGCCATCGGCCATTCGCCACGAAAACCTGCTGAGGTTCGAGACCAGCCCCTATCTGCTGCAGCATCAGGACAATGCCGTCCACTGGCAGCCCTGGGGCCAGGCGGCGCTCGACCAGGCGCGGACGGAAAGCAAACCGATCCTGCTCTCGATCGGATACGCCGCCTGCCACTGGTGCCATGTGATGGCGCGCGAAAGCTTCGAGGACCCGGCGATCGCCGGGCTGATGAACGAGCTGTTCGTCAGCATCAAGGTCGACCGCGAGGAGCGCCCCGACCTCGATCAGATTTATCAATCGGCGCTGGCACTGTTGGGTCAGCACGGGGGCTGGCCGCTGACCATGTTCCTGACCCCGGCCGGCGAGCCGTTCTGGGGCGGCACCTATTTCCCCCCGGTCGCCCATTATGGCCGGCCCGGTTTCCCCGAGGTTCTGACCGGCGTCGCCGAGGCCTATCATCGGGAGCCAGAGAAGATTTCCCGCAATGTCTCGGCGCTGCGCAACTCGTTGGCCCGGATGGCCGAGACCAGGGGCGGCGGCGTGATCACGGTTTCGGTGATCGACCATATCGCCGAACGGCTACTGCGCGAGGTCGACCCGTTCCAGGGTGGCATCGGCGAGGCCCCAAAATTTCCCCAATGCTCGATCTTCGAGCTGTTCTGGCGCGCCTGGCAGCGGACCGGCAGGAAGCCATTTCGTGATGCCGTGACCAATACCCTGACGCGGATGTCTCAGGGCGGCATCTACGATCATCTGGGCGGCGGCTTCGCGCGCTATTCGACCGATGCCGAATGGCTGGCACCGCATTTCGAGAAGATGCTCTACGACAATGCCCAGCTGATCGACCTTCTGACCCTGGTCTGGCAGGAGAACCGGGATCCGCTCTATCGCACACGGGTTCAGGAAACCGCGGCCTGGGTGTTGCGCGAGATGGTGGCGCTTGCGGAGCTGCCGGAAGGTGGGGGCTTTGCCGCCACGCTCGATGCCGACAGCGAGCATGAGGAAGGGAAGTTCTATGTCTGGAGCGAGGCGGAAATCGATGCCTTGCTCGGCCCCGACTCCGATGTCTTTAAGCGCGCCTACGATGTCACTCCCGGCGGCAATTGGGAGGGGCAGTCGATCCTGAACCGGCGGCACCGACCCGACCTCGGCGACGCCGGTTTCGAGGCGGCGCTGGAACGGTCGCGCGCGGTGTTGCTGGCGGCCCGCGCGCAGCGGGTCCGTCCCGGCTGGGATGACAAGGTTCTGGCCGATTGGAACGGTCTGATGATCGCGGCGCTGGCCAATGCCGCCCAGGTATTCGAAATGCCGTCGTGGCTGGCGGCGGCGAAACGCGCCTTTGGCTTCTGCCGCGACCGCCTGGTTCTGAACGGACGGCTGTGCCACGGTTGGCGCAGCGGCCAGGCCAAGCACTGGGCGACGCTGGACGACTTCGCCAATCTCAGCCGGGCAGCGCTTGCCCTGCTCGAGGCGACCGGCGATGCCGGCTATCTCGACCAGGCCCGAAGCTGGGTCGGGGTGCTCGACCGTCATTACTGGGACAGCGAGCGGGGCGGCTATTTCTTTACCGCCGACGATGCCGAGGCCCTGATCGTGCGGACCAAGCAGGCCCAGGACAATGCGGTGCCCAGCGGCAACGGTACCATGGTCGGGGTGCTCACCCGGCTGTGGCACCTGTCAGGCGAGGCCGACTACCGCAACCGCGCAGAGGCGATCATCGGTGCCTTTTCCGGCGAGCTGGGCCGGAATTTCTTCCCGCTGTCGACCCTGCTGAACAACGCCGAACTGTTGATGGCAGCGGTCGACGTCGTGATCGTCGGCGACCCGGAAGCCAGCGATACCGTCGCCCTGCGCCGCGCGGTGCTCGACCGTTCGATGCCCAATCGGATTTTGACGATGGTTCGGCCCGGCGCGGTCCTGCCCGGCGGTCATCCGGCCCACGGCAAGGGCCTGGTCGAGGGCCACGCTGCCGCCTATCTCTGCGCCGACATGACCTGCTCCGCTCCGCTGACCGATCCGGGCGCGCTGGCCGTGGCGCTCGGCCGGCGGTGACCGTCATGGGCCGGCGCGTCGTCGATACCCCGCTGGGGCCGCTGACCGTGCTCGGTGCCGCCGGCGCCCTGGTCGAGGTGTCGTTCGGTCGCCTCGGCGATGGCGATTGCGGCGCCGGGGACGCCGATGGAGACCCGGTGGTCGAGACCGCGACGCGCCAGCTCGCCGAGTGGTTCGCCGGACGGCGGCGCCAGTTCGAGCTGCCGCTGCGTCCGACCGGAACGGCTTTCGAGCACCGGGTCTGGGCGGCGATGTCGGAGATACCGTTCGGCGCGACCGCCACCTATGGTGAAATCGCGCGGCGCCTTGGGACTTCGGCCCGCGCCGTTGGCAATGCCTGCGGTCGCAATCGATTGCCGATCATCGTGCCGTGCCATCGTGTGGTCGGCCGAAACGGCTTGGGCGGATACTCAGGGATGGGCGGGCGGACCACCAAACTCTGGCTGCTAAACTATGAATCCCCATATTCGATGGATTGAGTTCGTGGGTTTTGCCCGGACTCGAGCTGTCGGGTTAACAAAAAACTGCACCAAAGGATACCGCCGATGCCGCGATCACTCTCCGCCCTGGCCGTGGCAACGGCAGGCGCGCTTGCCTTGACCGTCGTTTTGCCGGCCCGCGGCAACGCCCAGTTCTTCGATTCCTATATCATCGGCATGATGGCCGGGCCGGTCAGCGACGGCCCGTCGGTCCTGCTGCTGAAGAAGCGCGAGGATGCCTTCATGAGCCTGGACACTCTGGTGATCGCCTGCGGTGCCGGTGCGGTTTCCGGTGCGGTTGCCCATGGCTTGCCGATGATGGCCGCGGCGGCGACCGGCGTCGGCGCACCGCTTGCCGCTGCGGCACTGCTCGGTACTGCCGGTTTCGGCTGTGCCATCGGCGCCGGGGCCGGTGCCACCGCCGTAGCGACCCAATGGGCGCTGCACCAGATCCGCAAGGTCGCCCCGGAGGTCGCCGCGGCGCTGGCGAAGGCGGAAGATGGGTCGGCGACCGGCGACAGTGCCGAGAGGCCGGCGGGGGCTGCGGGGCAGGTCGCCGACGAGAAGGCGGCCGAGGGCGCCGGTGCGGTCGGTGGGGAAGCAACCACGCCCGCACCGGCGAAAGCGCCGCCCGGCGCGGCATCGGTTCAGAGCGCGCCGCCCGGCGCGGCATCGGTTCAGAGCGCGCCGCCCGGCGCGGCATCGGTTCAGAGCGCGCCGCCCGGCGCGGCATCGGCTGAGAGCGCGCCGCCCGGCGCGGCATCGGGTGAGAGCGCGCCGCCCGGCGCGGCATCGGCTGAGAGCGCGCCGCCCGGCGCGGCATCGGTTCAGAGCGCGCCGCCCGGCGCGGCATCAGTTCAGAGCGCGCCGCCCGGCGCGGCATCGGCTGAGAGCGTGCCGCCCGGAACGCCAGCGGTGTCTCCCCCCGTGACATCGACTCCGCCGGACGCTAAGTAAAACCGCGGTAACCGAGCTGCTCGGCGTTACCCGGACTCACCGCCGGGCCGATTCCTCATAGCCAATCATCGTCCGGGGCCAATCATGGTCCGGGGCCAATCATGGTCCGGGGCAAGTACAGTTCCGGGCTAATCACAGGGGAGGACTTCAGCATGGCCGATGTCACCATCGCTGCTGCCGATGGCGGCAGCTTTTCCGCTTACCTCGCAAAACCCGCCAGCGGCACCGGACCGGGCATTCTGGTTGCCCAGGAAATTTTCGGCGTCAATCATGTGATGCGCGAGCTCTGCGACGGCTTGGCCGCCCAGGGCTACGTGGCCCTGTGTCCCGACCTGTTTTGGCGCCAGGAGCCGGGCATCCAGATCACCGATCGCACCGAGGCCGAGTGGGCACGGGCCTTCCAGCTGTTCCAGGGTTTCGACGTCGACCTGGGGGTGGACGACCTGATCGCGGCGTATGACTACCTGCGGGGTGTCGATGGTTGCTCGGGCAAGGTCGCTTGCGTCGGCTATTGCCTGGGCGGCAAGCTTGCATTCCTGATGGCGACCCGGTCGGGGGTTGACGCTGCGGTCAGCTACTACGGCGTCGGCCTCGACGAGTTGGTCGATGAGGCGGGGCAGATCGCCAATCCGCTGCTGATGCACATGGCCGAACTCGACGGTTTCGTCCCGCCGGAGGCGCAGGTCAAGATCAAGGCGGCGCTGGCCGGGCACCCCAAGATTACGCTGCACAGCTATGCCGGGGTCGATCATGCCTTCGCGCGGATCGGTGGCGAGCATTATAATCCGGCGGCGGCCGAGCTTGCCAACCAGCGCAGCGCCGCGTTCCTCGCCGAGAACCTGAAGTAACGCCGGCCGGGACAGAGGTCGGGGGCGGGGAGCGAAGTCTCGTCGCCCCCGAATTCATATTGAGAGGACGCTCGCCATGACTTACGCCATTCGCATCCACCAGACCGGTGGGCCAGAGGTGCTGAACTGGGAAGCGGTCGAGGTCGGCGATCCCGGCGCTGGCCAGGTACGCCTGCGCCATACCGCGGTCGGGCTCAATTTTATTGACGTTTATCACCGCACCGGTCTCTACCCGGTGGCCGGGTTGCCCGCCGTCCTCGGGGTCGAGGGCGCCGGGGTGGTTGAGGCGGTCGGCGCCGGGGTCTCCGACTTGAAGTCGGGCGATCGCGTTGCCTATGCGCCGGGTCCGATCGGCAGCTATGCCCAAGTGCGGCTGATGCCGGCAGACCGGCTGGTGCCGCTGCCGGACGGGATCGCCGACGACCTGGCGGCGGCGATGATGCTCCAGGGCATGACCGCACAATACCTGCTGCGCTCGACCTACCGGGTCCAGCCCGGGGATGCCATTCTGGTCCATGCCGCGGCGGGCGGCGTCGGTCTAATTCTCTGCCAATGGGCCAAGGCGCTGGGAGCCACCGTGATCGGTACCGTCAGCACCGACGAGAAGGCCGCATTGGCCGCTGCCCATGGCTGCGATCACCCGATCGTCTATACCCGGGACAATTTCGTCGAGCGGGTCAAGGCGTTGACCGACGGCAAGGGGGTGCCGGTGGTCTATGACGGCGTCGGCAAGACCACCTTCCTCGCCGGTCTCGACTGCCTGAAGCCCCGTGGCCTGATGGTCAGCTTCGGCCAGGCCAGCGGCTCGATCGGCCCGATCGACCTCGGCATCCTGTCGGCCAAGGGCTCGCTGTATGTCACCCGGCCGACCCTTTTCACCTATGTCGCCGCGCGCAGCGACCTTCTGGCCAGTGCCGCGGAGCTGTTCGCCGCGGTGACGTCGGGCAGGGTGAAAATCGAGATCGGGGGCCGATTTGCCCTGAAGGACACGGCGGACGCCCACCGCGCCCTGGAGGCCCGTCAAACCACCGGGTCGATCGTGCTGATTCCCTGAGACGTCAGGGCTGGAGCTGCGCAGCTCCAGCCCGTGGTCAATTCAGCCAGACCGGCTTCTTCAGCCGTTCCAGCAGGGCGCGGTGGGCCGCCTGCTCGTCGGTGCTCGGTTCATGAATTCTCGGCGGGCGCGGCGGGCGGGCGGCCCGCAACTGGGTTCCCGATTCCGGTCCCCGCGTCGCCAGCATGAGGTCGGTCTGGCGGCCACCCAGCAGCTCCAGATAGCACTCGGCGAGCAGCTGCGAATCGAGCAAGGCGCCGTGCAGCGTGCGGTTCGAGTTGTCGATTTCGAACCGCTTGCACAGCGCGTCGAGACTGGCCGGGGCGCCGGGGAACCGTCGCCGGGCCACCAGGACGGTGTCGACGGCACGGGTCGGGGCGATCGCCGGCAGGCTCAACCGCCGCAACTCGGCATTCAGGAAGCTGAGGTCAAAGGCCGCATTGTGGATGATCAAGGGGTCGGCGGCGACGAAGTCCAGGAAGGCCCCGACCACCTCGCCGAACACCGGCTGCTTGGCCAGAAACTCGTCGGACAGGCCGTGGACCGCGAAGGCCTCCGCCGGCATCGGGCGCTCCGGATTGATGTACCATTGCCGCCGCTCCCCGGTCGGCAAATGGTTGATCAACTCGACGCAGCCGATTTCGACAATCCGATGACCCTCCTCGGGCTTGAACCCCGTGGTCTCGGTATCGAGAACGATCTCCCGCATGGTGCCCCTATCGTGCCGTATAGCCCCGGCGGGGCCAGTGATGGCCCCGCATCAGTCTCAAACTGCCGACGATCCGGCGCAACCGCTGCAGCGTCAATCGTCGGCCTGCGCCGGTGGGTACCACGAAATCGGCGCGCCGACGCTTTTCTCGGTCGGACAGCTGGCGGGCCAGAATACCGGCCAGCTTTTCCGATGTCATCCCAGGCCGCGCCATCACCCGCGCGGTTTGAACCATGCCGGGAGCGCTGACCACGATCACGGCATCGACTCGACCGCCGCCGCCGGTTTCGAACAGCAGCGGGATGTCCAGGGCGACGACCGGTCGGCGCCGGCGGGCCGCCTCGCGCAGGAAGCGGCTTTCCGCCCGGCGCACCAGTGGGTGGAGAATTGCTTCGAGTCGGCGCAATGCCGCGCGATCGCCGAACACCAGCGCGCCCAGTGCGCGGCGATCGAGCGTTTGTCCGGTGACCGTGCCGGGAAATTCCCTGGCGATCGCGGCCACCGCTGCGCCGCCGGGCCGGGTCAGGCGATGGACAACCGCATCGGAGTCGTGAACCGCGACACCCAACCGCCGCAGCATCGCCGCCGCCGTGCTCTTGCCCATGCCGATCGATCCGGTCAGGCCGACGATCACCATGGTGAGGCTTCAGCCCTCGCTATCGATGCTGCGCAGCATGTGCTGGCGCAACTCCGGTGTGACCTCCGGCATCATGCCGAACCAGGCGGCGAATCCAGGGCGGGCCTGATGCAGCAGCATCCCCAGACCGTCGACGATGCGGTGGCCGCGAATTTGGGCCTCGGCGAGCAGAGGCGTCATCAGCGGGGTATAGACGATATCATTGACCACAGCGGTTTTGGGCAAGGCCTTGAGGTCGAGATCGAGTGCCGGCATCCCGACCATACCGAGCGTGGTGGTGTTGATCAGCAGCGCGGCGCCGTCCAGCGCGTCGGCGCGCTGCTGCCATGGCCAGACCCGGACCGCGATGCCGAACAGATCGGCCAGGGCGGTCGCCCGCGCCGCGGTGCGATTGACCAGACGGATGTCGACAAAACCGGCATCGAGCAAGGCTGCCACCACCGCCCGCGCCGCGCCGCCGGCGCCGACCACCGTGGCCGCCCCGGCGCCGTCTCGCCAGCCCGGCGCCTGGTCGTCGAGATTGGCGAGAAACCCGAAGCCGTCGGTGTTGGAGCCGATCAGCCGGCCGTCCGCAGCGACCACGATCGTGTTGACCGCACCGACTCGCAAGGCCGAGGGTTCGCGGTCGCCAATCGCGAGGAAGGCGGTTTCCTTGTGCGGAACCGTTACATTGGCACCGCGCAGGCCCAGCGCCGCCAGGGCGCCGATTGCCTCACGGGCGCGTTCCGGCGGCACCGCGAGCGGGATATAGGCACCGTCGATCCGGTAGTGCTCCAGCCACCAGCCGTGCAGCCGGGGCGAGCGGGAATGCGCCACCGGCCAGCCGATGACGCCGGCGATCCGTGATTTCCCGGTCAGGCTCATGGTCTGGGGATTTCAGATCAGCGTCGCGATATAGACACCCAAGAGCGCGGAGACCGCGCCGGAGACCATGTAAAGGCCAATCCTCACCGCCAACAGCAATTCGACCCGTCGCAGCCGTCGGCGCATCTGTGCCAACTCGCCATTGACCCTGGTTTCGAATTCGGCGACTCGCGTTTCCATCTCGGCAATTTCGACCTTGGTCTCGGCCCGGACCTGCGCCAAGTCTTCCTTGGTGATCAGGCCAGAGAGGTCGAAATCGAGCATGCCCATAGCGGCCTCGTCGACCGCTTCGGACTCTTTCTGACGTTTGGCAGCTCGATGGCTTTCGAAGTCGATGATTGTGCTCATGGGAACGGCTTCCTGGCATTTTACCGTTCACAGTATGGCCGGGGCACGCAGACTTCAAGATCGAAGCGAACGGGTGGCGCTCGATCAGCGTGCCAAACCGAAAAAGTCGCGGATGCGTACCAGCAAGGGCACCGCCGGACGGTGATCGCCGGGCTCGGCGTCGGCCGTCGCCGCAACGGGCCTTGTGTGCTGGCGCTCGGCCATGATCGCGCCGAGACCGGCGACCAGCTCCGGCTGGTGACGCAAGATCGGTCGCAACTGCTCGTCGGAGATCTCGAACAAGGTTGCCGCGGTCTCGGCGGTGACGGTGGCGCTGCGCGGATCTCCGGTCAACAGCGACATCTCGCCGAACACGTCGCCGGGGCCGAGCGTGCCCACCGCCACCGCATCGACTTCGACTCGCAGCAGTCCCTCGACCACGACGAACAGTGACGCGCCGGGCTCGCCTTGACGGACCACGGCTTCGCCGGTGGCGATGCAGCGCACCGCCAAGCCGTCACCGAGCTGGCGCAAGTCGTCGTCGCTGAGCGCCTGGAACAGGCCGACATGGGCGAGCAGGGCGGTCCGCCGCTTGCGCGGATCGACCGCCCGGCCGGCGCGGGCCAGGGTAAGATCCTGGCGCGCGTGGGGCAGCGGCACGCCGCCCAGGCGCAGATGGCGATGCAGGCTGGCCGCGATCTGGTGGCGGCATTGGACGAATACCGAGTAATCCGCGACGTAGAAGCGCACCAGGTAGCGCACCCCGCGCTCGGTAAAGGACTCGGCGACCACGTCGGGTTCAGGCTGGGCCATCACCAGCGGCAGGTTGCGGGTGGCGGCCAACAGCAGCCGATGGGCGCGCTCGACCGGGATGTCGTATTCCAGCACGACTGGAAAATTGACGCGGAAATGGCGCTGCGGCGTACTGAAATTCATGAACCGGCCGCGTGCCATGACCCCGTTGGGCACGACCACCGATGTCTGGTCCTGGGTGACCATGCGGGTGGCGCGCCAGGTGATCTCGACCACCTTGCCGACCGGTCCGCCCTGTTGAACCTCCAGCCAGTCGCCGATCGCGTACGGTTGTTCGAGGTTGAGAGCGATACCGGAGAAAATGTCGCTGATGATATCGCGCAGTGCAAAGCCGATCACGGCGACCGCAACGCCCGAGGTCGCGATCAGACCGGTCACCGGCTGGTCGAACACCCAGGCCATGATCGCGAACAGCGCAAGCGCGAACAGCACCACCTCGACCAGGTCGTTGAGCAACTGGGGCAGCGGCCGCGCCCGGCCCTGAGCCACCACAAGGTCGAACAGGCGGTGACCGAACCAGGCCAGCGCCAGCCAGCTGACGGTACCGGCAGTCAGTCGAAGCCCGTCGGCGGTCATCACCGGCAGCCAGGCGCCAAGGCGCTGATAGATCGGCGGCCACAGATAGACCGTGGTCGACAGGAGCCAGAGCAACCCCGGCGGGATCAGGCGTCGAAGGGACACGGCAGTGGGCATGAAGCGCGGGCGGTTACGGCGTGGGCCGCTCCGGCGTAGCCGAAAGCGCGGCGAGAAAACGATTGCGCCACACCGATACCGTGTTCTGGCGCACCGCCGCAATCATGGTGCGCCAGCGGGTCTGGCGCTGGTCGAGCGGCATGGTCAAGGCCAGATGAAGCGCCTCCACCACCTGGTCCTGGTCGAACGGGTTGACCACCAGGGCGCCGTCCAATTCCTCGGCCGCGCCGGCAAAGCGGGACAGCACCAGGACGCCGGGGTCGGCCGGGTCCTGTGCCGCGACGAATTCCTTGGCGACCAGGTTCATGCCGTCGCGCAGCGGCGTGACCAGGCCGACCTGGGCCTGGCGCAGGAAGCCCGCCAGATTGGCCCGGTGATAGGCGCGGACCAGCAGGCGGATCGGGACCCAGTCGAAGCGGGCGAACTGGGCGTTGATCCGGCCAACCGAGCTTTCCAGATCGCTGCGCAGTGCCCGGTAGGCCGGAACTTCGCCGCGGGACGGCGGCGCCACCTGCATATAGGTGACGGCAGCCTGATGGGCCGGCCAGCGGTTGAGCAACTGCTCGAAGGCGGTCATGCGCTCGATCAGCCCCTTGCTGTAGTCCAGGCGGTCGACGCCGATGATCAGCGGGCGCCCGGCGACGCTGGCGCGCAGGCGTTCCGACTCGGGCGAGGTCGCCGCAGTCTCCGCCATGCGCGAGAAGTCCTCGGCGTCGATGCCGATCGGAAAGACCTGGGCACGGGTCTGCTGACCCATCGCGCTGACCAGATCGCCCGGTCCGACCCGGCCCGCCGCTTCGTAAACGACATAATCGCGGAAGGTCTTAAGATCATGGGCGGTCTGGAAGCCGACCAGATCGCAGCTCAGCAAGCCCTCGATCAGTCGTTGATGGCCCGGAATCGTCGCCAGCAGCTCGCAGGCCGGCAGCGGGATGTGGAGAAAGAAGCCGATCCGGTTGCTGACGCCGAGTCGCCGCAACTCGGAGGCCAGCACCATGAAGTGGTAGTCGTGAATCCAGACTTGATCGCCGGGTTTGATCAGCGGAGCCAACAACGCGGCGAAGCGGGTATTGACCTTGAGATAACCGTCGAAGGTCTTGCGGCGGAACCGGACCAGGCCGGGGCGGTAGTGGAACAACGGCCACAGGGTCGCGTTGGCGTGGCCGACATAGTAGTTCTCGTACTCGTTCTGGCTGAGGTCGGTGGTGACGTAGGTGGTGTTGCCGGCGACGGTGACGGCGGGGGGACCGGGCCGCGAATCGGCGACCTTGCCGCTCCAGCCGAACCACACGCCACCGCGTTTGGCCAGGGCATCCTTAAGCGCCACGGCGAGCCCCCCGGCGGTGGCAGAGTTTTCGGTCGGCAGGGAAACCCGGTTGGAAACGATTACCAGCCTGGCCACTATGATCGGTCCTCCCACTGTCTCGCCGGCTGATCGATGCCGGCAGTTCCGTCCTGTGCGGTGTTGTCCGCGGTTACCGGTCGAGCAATCGGGCCAGCCATGACCGTACCTCGGCCGGGGTCTGAAACGCCGGCGGTCCGGCCATCGGCTCGTCGGGAACCGCATCGCCGACCTTGAAGCCCCAGCCGCCGGCAAGGCGGGCGGCTGCCCAACCATCGCGGTCGGTCACGTCGTCGCCGACAAACAGCGGGCGACGGCCGGCGAAAGGCCGCTGCTCCATCAAAGTCCGCAGGGCGACACCCTTGTCGATATGGGGTGGCTTCAGCTCGAACACCATGCGGCCCTCGAGCAGGCGCAGGGGGGCAGCGGATGCGGCCAGCGCTTCCTGCAGGCCCTGGCGCAGCGCGGATTCGGCGTCCGGCGCGGCGCGGTAGTGGATCGCGATCATGCTGCCCTTGTCTTCGGCCAGCGCGCCCGGGTGGCGACGGCACAGCGCGGCGACGGCGTCGCGCAGCCGGCTGTCGACCGGTTTGGCCAGGCGGCAGAGCGGTGAGTCGCCGCCTCGCCGCAATTCGGCACCGTGCAGCCCGGCGCCGGCCAGGATCGTGGGGCGGAACAGGCGGTCAAGCTGTTCCAGCGGGCGACCGCTGATCACGGCCAGCGCGCCGCCCAAGCGCCGCCGCAGAGCCTCCAGAAGCGCGGGGAACTCCGGCGGCACCACCACCAGATGTGGTGCCGGGGCGATCTCCAGCAGGGTGCCGTCGACATCAAGGAACAGCGCGATGCTATCCAGCGTGTCGGGAACCTCTGGGGCGTATGGCGGAGGCGGCGCGTCGGTCATGCGTGATTGAGGCTCGCGGCTACGGGCGGGGCACGGTGCGGCGGCGGCAGCATTTCGCCAGGACCATAGCGAACTGGGACCAAGGATGCGACCCTTTGGCGAACGTACACAATGAATATTATAAACCGATGCGTCACGACGACACGGCCAGACCATGGTGCTGCAAAATTGAGTCCTGCAGGCTTGAATTTTCCGTGCCGATCACGCAACCTAACCATGCAAACAAGCACCCGGAAATACTGCGGTGCAACAATAACATGATCCGGGAGGATCGACTGAGGTGGTCAAGACTTCGAGTCTTTTGCGGGACTCGGCCGACGCGGGCGGTCGAGCGGTCGCATGAGCCGGCAGGCGGTGGCTGTCGCTCCGGATCTCGTCGCCACAACCGGCGGCGAGATCCTCGATACTTTCCCCAAATTACTGGTGCATCACGCTGCCGTGCGAGGTCACCGAACAGCAATCCGGGAAAAGGAATGGGGCATCTGGCAGGCTTGGACTTGGGCCCAGGTGCGCGACGAGGTGCGGTGGCTGGCCTGCGGGCTGGCCGATCTCGGCTTCCGGCGGTGCGACAAGCTGGCCCTGATCGGCGACAACCGGCCACGGCTCTACTGGGGTATCACCGCGGCCCAGGCGCTGGGGGCGGTGCCGGTGCCGATGTACCAGGACGCGGTGGCCGACGAGATGGCCTTCGTCCTCGACCACGCCGAAGTTCGTTTCGCCATCGCCGAGGACCAGGAGCAGGTCGACAAGTTGCTTCTGGTCAAGGATCGGGTGCCAAAGCTCGAATGGATCATCTTCGATGACCCGCGCGGGATGCGTAAATACCGCCATCCGGCACTGATCGCCGTCGACGAGGTCAGGGCGCGCGGCCAGGCCTTCGCCCGCGCCAATCCCGGTTTCTTCGAGGGCGAGCTGGCAGCGGGCAAGGGCAGCGACACCAGCATCATCCTCTATACCTCGGGCACCACCGGTCAGCCCAAGGGTGTCATGCTCAGCTATGACAATGTCCGGATCACCGCCGCCAATGCCGTCGAGCGCGATGGGCTCAATGATAGCGACGAGGTGCTGGCCTATCTGCCGATGGCCTGGGTCGGCGACCACGTCTTTTCCTATGCCCAGGCCTACGCTGCCGGCTTTGCGATCAACTGCCCGGAAAGCGGCGCGACCGTAATGACCGACCTGCGGGAACTCGGCCCGACCTATTTCTTCGCGCCGCCGCGCATTTACGAGAATCTGCTGACCACGGTGATGATCCGGATGGAGGACGCCGCCTGGATCAAGCGCAAGATGTTCCATTATTTCATGGAGGTCGCTCGCCGGGTCGGTCTGCGCATCCTCGATGGTGAGACGGTTTCGTGGCAGGAGCGGCTGCTCTACGGCCTGGGGCGGCTGCTGGTTTACGAGCCGCTCAAGAACACGCTGGGGTTTTCGCGCATTCGGGTCGCGTACACCGCCGGCGAGGCGATCGGCCCCGACATCTTCCGCTTCTTCCGCTCGCTCGGCATGAACGTCAAGCAACTCTATGGCATGACCGAGACCGCGGTGCTGGTGGTGATGCAGAAGAACGGCGAGGTTCGGCCCGACACCGTCGGGACGCCGTGCAAGGACGTCGAGGTCCGGATCACCGAGACCGGCGAAGTGCAGTTCCGCTGCCCCGGGGTTTTCCAGGCCTATTTCAAGAATCCCGAGGCGACCCAGAGCGCCAAGACCGAAGACGGCTGGTTCCTCACCGGCGATGCCGGCTATTTCGACGATGACGGCGACCTCAAGATCATCGATCGCGCCAAGGATGTCGGCCGGCTCAACGACGGCGCGATGTTCGCGCCGAAGTATCTTGAGAACAAGCTGAAATTCTTCCCCTTCATCAAGGAGGCGGTGACCTTCGGCGATGGCCGGGACCATGTCGCGGCGTTTATCAACATCGACCTGACCGCGGTCGGCAACTGGGCGGAGCGGCGCAATCTGGCCTATTCGGGCTATACCGACCTGGCGCGCCGCCAGGAAGTCTACGACCTGATCCAGAAGAACGTCGAGCAGGTCAACCGCGACCTCGCCGCCGACCGCCACCTCAGCGGCTCGCAGATCAAGCGCTTCCTGATCCTCCACAAGGAACTGGACCCCGACGATGGCGAGTTGACCCGCACCCGCAAGGTTCGCCGCCGCTTCATCGCCGAGCGTTATGCCGATCTGATCGAGGCGCTCTACACCGGCCAGTCCAACTGCCAGGTCGATGCCGAGGTCACCTTCGAGGATGGGCGCAAGGGCCGCATCCACGCGGATCTCGAACTGCGCGACGCCGCGGTGGTCGAAGTCGCCAATCGGGATCCCGGTCGGCTCCGGAAGGCGGGCTAAAGCGATGGCGGCACTCGATCAGGCCGAAACCCCGGATGCCGATACCCGGGAGATCGGTGACGTCCTGCTGCGGGTCGACCGCATCAGCCTTTATTTTGGCGGCGTCCGCGCACTCAACAACATCAGCTTCGAGGTCCGCGAGCACGAGATTCTGGCGATCATCGGCCCCAACGGTGCCGGCAAATCGTCGATGCTCAATGTCATCAACGGCTTTTATCACCCCCAAGAGGGCACGATCACCTATCGCGGCAAGACCCGCAGCCGGATGCGCCCCTACCAGGCGGCGGCCCAGGGTATCGCCCGCACCTTCCAGAACATCGCCCTGTTCAAGGGCATGTCGACGCTCGACAATATCATGACCGGCCGATTGCTTAAAATGCACCAGCCGTTCTGGATGCAGGCGCTCTATTGGGGGCCGGCCCAGCGCGAGGAAATCGAGCACCGCAAATTCTGCGAGGAAATCATCGACTTCCTGGAGATTCAGCACATCCGCAAGACCCCGGTGGGCCGACTGCCCTATGGGCTGCAGAAACGGGTCGAACTGGGCCGGGCGCTCGCCGCCCAGCCGACCTTGCTGCTGCTCGACGAACCGATGGCCGGGATGAACGTCGAGGAAAAGGAGGACATGTGCCGCTTCATCCTCGACATCAACGAGGAGTTCGGCACCACCATCGCGCTGATCGAACACGACATGGGCGTGGTCATGGACATCTCCGATCGGGTGGTGGTGCTCGATTACGGACGCAAGCTGGCCGATGGTCCGCCCGACAGCGTGCGCAGCGATCCGGCGGTGGTCTCGGCTTATCTGGGGGTCGGCCATGACTGAACTCGAGCAGCGGGGGACCGGATGGAAGGCTTCCTGAGCGATATCTTCATCGCGCCCTTCGTCAGTATGTGGGAATACCCGGTGTTCCTGGTCGAGGTGCTGGTCGGCGGCCTGCTGGTCGGCGTCATGTACTCGCTGGTGGCGCTTGGTTTCGTGCTGATCTTCAAGGCGTCCGGGGTGTTCAATTTCGCGCAAGGCGCGATGGTGCTGTTTGCCGCCCTGTTCTTCGCCGGGTTCCTCGAAGCCGGGATGCCGGTATGGTTGGCTTTGGGGGCGTCGGCGGTGGTGATGGTGGCGCTCGCGATCGTGACCGAACGGGTGGTGCTCCGGCCCCTGGTCAATCAGCCGCCGATCGTGCTGTTCATGGCGACGATCGGGCTGACCTTTTTCCTCGACGGCTTCGGCCAGATGATCTGGGGCAGCGACATCAAGGTGATCGACATCGGCATCCCCAAGGAGCCGTTGGAAATCCATGGCGTCCTGATCAACAGCTTCGACATCGTTGCCGGGGTGACCGCCGGACTGCTGGTCGCCGGGCTGGCCCTGTTCTTCCATTACACCAAGATCGGCCGGGCGTTGCGCGCCGTGGCCGACGACCACCAGGCCGCTCTCTCGGTCGGCATTCCGCTGCAATCGATCTGGGTGATCGTGTGGTCGGTCGCCGGACTGGTGGCACTGGTCGCCGGGATCATGTGGGGCTCCAGCCTTGGCGTCCAATTCAGCCTGGCGCTGGTTGCGCTGAAGGCGCTGCCGGTGTTGATCCTGGGCGGTTTCACCTCGATCCCCGGGGCCATCGTCGGCGGCCTGATCATCGGCGCCAGCGAGAAGATCGGCGAGGTCTATTGGGGTCCGGCGCTGGGCGGCGCGATCGAGGACTGGCACGCCTACATGATCGCGATGGTGTTCCTGCTGTTCCGGCCCCAGGGGCTGTTCGGTGAAAAGATCATCGAGCGCGTGTAGCAGGCGGGTCGAGCGAAGAAGGCCGATCCCCTGGCCGGTGAGGGGTGAGACGGGGGGAAAAGCAAAAAATGTTCTACCGCGAAGCCGGACAATTCAAGGTCAGCTATGCCGCCGACCAGGCGATCTTCCCGATCCGCCAGGATCAGATCGGCATGGCGATGATCTTGGCTGTTGCCTATGTCGTGATGCCGGTGGCCGGTAGCGAATACTGGCTGGAAACCATTATGATCCCGTTTCTGGTGTTTTCCCTGGCGGCGATCGGGCTCAACATCCTGACCGGCTATGCTGGTCAGCTCTCGCTGGGCACCGGAGCCTTCATGGCCTGCGGCGCCTTCGCCGCCTACAAGCTGACCACCGCCTTTCCCGACCTGAATATCATCGTCGCCCTGCTGCTCTCAGGCGTCGCCGCCGCGGCGGTCGGAATCGTGTTCGGCCTGCCCAGTTTGCGGATCAAGGGGTTCTACCTGGCGGTGGCGACCTTGGCGGCGCAGTTCTTCCTGATCTGGCTGTTCGCCAAGGTGCCGTGGTTCACCAATTACAGCGCGTCCGGCGTGATCTCGGCGCCGCCGCGCGCGGTGGTCGGCGAGCTTTATGTCACCGGGGTTCACGCCACGCCGCAGGCGCGCTATCTGTTCTGTCTCACCCTGGTCGCGGTTTTGGCACTGCTGGCCAAGAATATGGTGCGTTCCAGCATCGGCCGGCAATGGATGGCGATCCGCGACATGGATATCGCCGCCGAGATCATCGGCATCCGGCCGCTGCGCACCAAGCTCAGCGCGTTTGCGATCAGCTCGTTCTATTGCGGCGTCGCCGGCGCGTTGTGGGCGTTTTTCTACACCGGCACCGTTGAGCCCGGCGCCTTCGACATCAACCGCTCGTTCCAGATTCTTTACATGATCATCATCGGCGGGCTGGGCAGCATCCTTGGCGCCTTCCTGGGAGCTGGCTTCATCGTGCTGTTACCGATCGTGCTCAGCCGGTTGCCGCTGATGTTGGGATTGCCGATCTCGACCGCGACGATCAGCCATATCGAGGTCATGGTATTCGGCACCTTGATTGTGTTTTTTCTGATCGTCGAACCCCACGGATTGGCCCGACTGTGGCGGATATTCAAGGAGAAGTTGAGGCTGTGGCCGTTTCCATACTGATCTTGCCAAAAAATCGCTCAACAAGAATACGGGAGGAACATCAATGCGAGTCTGCGGGAGAGTCCTGACTTTAGCGACCGTTGCCGCCGCGTGTCTGCTGGCAGAGCCGGCACCGTCATTGGCGGTGGACAGTCAGTTCGTCGGGCTGATGCCCTATCGAACCGGTCCCTATGCGCCCAACGGCATTCCGTTTGCCGACGGCGTTGCCGACTATTTACAGCTGATCAATGTACGTGACGGCGGCATCAATGGCGTGCCGATCAGCACTGAGGAATGCGATACCAGCTACAACACCGATCGCGGCGTCGAATGCTACGAGCGGCTCAAGAACAAGGGTGCAACCGGGTCCGCCGCCTTCATCCCGCTGTCCACCGGGATTACCTATGCGCTGATCGAGCGCGCTGCGGTCGACAAGGTTCCGCTGCTGACCACCGGCTACGGCCGCACTGCCGGCGGTGACGGGCGGGTCTTCCCCTATGTCTTCACCCTGCCCGACAGCTACTGGAGCGGCGCCGACGTAGCAATCACCTATGTTGCCCAGCAAATGGGCGGCTTCGACAAGCTGAAGGGCAAAAAGATCGCCTTTGTTTACCACGACAGCCCTTACGGTAAGGAGCCGATCCCGGTTTTCGAAGCGTTGGCGGCCAAATACGGCTTTCAACTGAGCAACTTCCCGGTTGCTCATCCCGGTCTGGAGCAGAAGGCGGTCTGGCTGCGTATCGGCCGGCAGCTTCGTCCCGACTGGACGATCATGTGGGGTTGGGGCGTGATGAACTCGACCGCGATCAAGGAAGCCGCCGCGGTCGGCTACAATATGGAGCATTTCCTCGGCGTCTGGTGGTCGGGGGCCGAGCCCGACGTGATCCCCGCCGGCGATGCCGCCAAGGGCTACAAGGCGCTGGCGTTCCACGCTCCGGGCGCCGATTTCAAGGTGATCCAGGACGTCGAGAAATTCCTCTATGCCGCTGGCAAGGGAACCGGTGACAAGAACAATGTCGGCACCGTGCTCTATAACCGCGGCATCTTCAACTCGGTGGTTCTGGTCGAAGCGATCCGCAATGCCATGAACAAGTTCGGCAACAAGCCGATGACCGGCGAGCAGATCCAGTGGGGCTTCGAGAATCTCGACATGACCAGCGAGAAACTCGCCAGCCTCGGGCTTGCCGGCTTCATGCAGCCGTTCAAGATCACCTGTGCCGACCATGAGGCGAGCGTCCCGGTCCGCGTCCAGCAGTGGGACGGCAAGCAGTGGACCTTCGTTTCCGATTGGATCCAGCCCGACCGCAGCCTGATCCGGCCGATGATCGAAGCCGCGGCGGAGCAATACGCCAAGGAGAAGAACATCACGCCGCGCGACTGCAAGTGAGCGATTTCGGCGATCCAGGGGGCCTGCCCCCTGGATCGTTCGATCCCAACTGTGGAGCCTCGGAACCGCCATGGATCAGACCGCGCCTGAAATCCTGCTCCAGGTCAATAATGTCGAGGTGATTTACGACCACGTCATCCTGGTTCTGAAAGGGGTATCGCTCGACCTGCCCAAGGGCCGGATCGTCGCCCTGCTGGGCGCCAACGGTGCCGGCAAGACCACGACCCTGAAGGCGATCTCGAACTTGCTCCATGCCGAGCGCGGCGAGGTCACCAAGGGGGCGATCAGCTACCGAGGCGAGCGGGTCGACTGCCTGTCGCCCAATGCCCTGGTCAAGCGCGGCGTGATCCAGGTCATGGAGGGTCGCCACTGCTTCGGACACCTGACAATCGAAGAAAATCTCCTGACCGGCGCCTATACCCGTGGCGATGGCGGCCGCGCGGTCAAGCGTGACCTCGAAATGGTCTACGACTACTTCCCACGCCTGCGCGAGCGCCGCGACAGCCAGGCCGGCTATACCTCCGGCGGCGAGCAGCAGATGTGCGCGATCGGCCGCGCCCTGATGGCCCGCCCGTCCACGATTCTGCTCGACGAGCCGTCGATGGGGCTGGCTCCACAGCTGGTCGAGGAAATCTTCGAAATCGTCAGTCAGCTCAACCAGAAGGAATACGTCTCATTTCTGCTGGCCGAGCAGAATACCAACATCGCACTTCGCTATGCCCATTACGGCTATATTCTGGAAAATGGCCGGGTGGTGATGGAGGGCAGCGCGGAAACATTGAGCTCCAACGAGGACGTCAAGGAATTCTACCTCGGTCTCAGCGCTGCCGGCCGCAAGAGCTACCGCGACGTCAAACACTATAAGCGCCGCAAGCGCTGGCTGGCCTGAGAGCGCCCGGCCAGTGGTGGGGCGTCGGGACAAAGCTCTGCAATGACAGCTATTACCGTAAACCGAGGTCGGGGCCATGACATCGCCATTTTACGACGCGTTGGAAACCCGCGATCCGCAGGCGCGCGAGGCGGCGCTGATGGCAGCACTGCCGGAGCAGGTGGCACTGGCCCAGCGCCGGGCCCCTGCCTATAGCCGCATCCTCGAAGGCGTCGACCCGTTCGCGGTCAACACTCGCGCTGCGCTCGCCCGATTGCCGGTGACCCGCAAATCGGCCCTGATCGACTTGCAGAAGCGCAACCCGCCGCTGGGCGGCCTGACCGCGACCCCTCCGGATCAGCTGTTGCGCATCTTCGCCTCGCCGGGGCCAATCTACGATCCCGAGGGCCGGCGTCCAGACTATTTCCGGTTCGCGCGCGCACTCTATGCCGCGGGTTTTCGCAAGGGCGAACTCGTCCACAACGGCTTTTCCTATCACTTCACCCCGGCCGGGGCGATGTTGGAGGGGGCGGCCTCGGCGCTCGGATGCCCGGTATTTCCGGCCGGGACCGGCAACACCGAACTCCAGGTTCAGGCGATCGCCCACCTGCGGCCGGCGGCCTATGTCGGCACCCCCGACTTCCTCAAGATCATCTTAGAAAAGGGTGATCAGTTGGGCGTGGTGCTCGACAGCGTGCGCCGCGGCTTCGTCACCGCCGGTCCCTACCTGCCCGATGCCAGGCGCTTCTATGCCGCGCGCGGAATCGATGTTTATCAGGGCTACGGCACTGCCGATCTTGGCTTGATTGCCTACGAGAGCACCGCGCGCGACGGCCTGGTGCTCGACGAGCATGTGATCGTCGAAATCGTCCGTCCAGGCACCGGAGAGCCGGTGTCAGACGGCGAAGTCGGCGAAATTTTGGTGACTTTGATCAATCGCGACTATCCCTTGCTCCGTTTTGCGACCGGCGATCTCTCGATGTTTTTGCCCGGGACCAGCCCGTGCGGCCGGACCAACCGGCGGATCAGGGGCTGGATGGGCCGGGCCGACCAGACGACCAAGGTCAAGGGCATGTTCGTTCACCCCGAGCAGATCGGCGCGGTGATGGCGCGCCATCCGGGGCTAGGCCGCACCCGCCTGGTGGTCACCCGCGAAGACGGTAACGACGTCATGACCCTGACGGTCGAGGCGGCGCCCGCCGAGGGTTTGAGCGCGGCGCTGAGCGAAAGCCTGGCCGTGGTGACCAAACTCAAGGGACGGGTCGAACTGGTGGCTCCGGCCAGCCTGCCCAACGATGGCAAGGTGATCGACGACCAGCGAAAATTCGAGTAGCCTGCGCCGCCGGTGGTGATTGTCTTCGGGCGGTGGAGCGGCGGTCGGACCAGTGGTTGCGCTGTCAGCGCGTTCGGCGCTATGGTTGCTTCCCGGTTCAAGGACTTCGCGGCGCACCGCGGCAATACGGCAGAAAATCTCCGCAGAAATAAGAACTTCGCAGAAAAGACGGATATGTCCAGCGAACAACCCAACCTGGCTCACCCAGAGCTGCGCCGGCTCTTTGTCCTGTGGACCGACAAATGCGGCGAGGAAGGACTGCCGTCGGCCGCCGATCTCGAACCGGACGAGCTACGCCCATGGATTCCCAATATCCTGATCATGGAAATCGTTTCGGCGGGGAATTTTGCCTACGCCTATTACGGGCGGTCGTTCACCAGCGCGTTCGGCGAGAACCGACTGGGCCAGACCCTGGAACGGCTGCCGGCCGAACACCGCGCCATCCTGCACGCCGAATACGATAAGGTCCGCACCGAACGGCGACCGATCGGTCGGGTCTATACCGCGGATTTCAACGGCGTCGTTCAGACCTGGGAGCGTCTGGTCCTGCCGCTGTCGACCGATGGCGCCACGGTCGACCGGATGCTGGTGGCAGCCTACGAGATCTAGAGGCCCGACCATGAACTCAACCACACCTTATGTCCCCGCGAGCACCGAGCGGTCCTTGGTTGTCACTGCCGAGGAGTTCAACCTGTGGTGCGCGCTGAACGCCAAACCGTTCAACCTTGTCCAGCATTCCTGGCCGGATGGCCGGGTCGAATGGGACATCGAGGTGTTTCCGGGCTCCGATCGGTCGGACATTCTTTACGGCAGCGGCCAGGAAGACGAGGCTATGGCGGTGATTGCAGCCTTCGCCTTTTTGGCTGGCGTGGAATGGGCCAAGGACTTCGACGGTATCGGCCGGCTGGATCGTGAAGCGGCGCTGGCCGGGTCGGATGGCTGAGGGTAGCGGCCGTCGCCCTCACGCGATCGCAGTCTGATCATCGCGCCCATGGCTATCGAGCAGATGGGTATAGCTGCATAACAAGTGGGCGGGCAGCGCAGGGTCCGATTCGCCAAGCGGCAGCAGGAGTTCCAGATAGGATAGCCGCATCCCAAACAGGTCGGTCGAGATCCGGTTGCACCGGGGCTCCTGGGCGCGCAAACAGGCGGACCACTCGGCATCAAACAGCCCGGCCGTTTCCGGCCCGAAGATTTCCGTGTGGCGCCTGCCGGTCGGGCTGATCCCGAACGGGCCGCTGAGTTGGCTGCCATAAAGCCGGAAGACGAACGCTCCCCCGTTGCGGCCAGCTTCAACCAGACTAAGCCTGCCCAGAAGATGGCGAATTTCCCAGGGCAGGATGCGGCGGCGGTCGGGAATCTGCCGCCCGCCGGCCTTGGCCTGCCAATAGTCGAGCAAGGCGCGCATCGGCTCGGGGCAGCGCTCGAGGGGAAATCGCCGGGATTGAAAGCGCGGCAACTCGGCCGGTGGGGCAGCCTTCGATGGCCCCGAGGTTGGCGATCGGCCTGAATCGCTCGACACGCGCCGCTCCACGATCACCCGTTCCGGGACCCCGCGATCGGAGGCGGGGCGCTCGGGCCCACCCCGCACCGGCAGGTCGGGGCGGCCGCCATGGGCGCGCAACATTTCCATCACTGCCCAGGCCGCACAGGTATGGAACGCCCGGGTGGACTTCCGGTAGTTGGGACTGTTCGGTGCCCGGCAATTGCCCGGCTGCTGTCGGGTGTTCACCGTTGCCAGCGTGCAGGCATGGCTCAACGTGCGCTCGCCGGTCCAGGAGATGCAGGCGGCGCAGGCTCGACTGTCCTTGGCGAATCCCTCTGCCATGGCCGGCGCCACACTGTTGCCTAGCCGCATCGGCCGCCGCAGCCGGCGGCACTGGCGGGACTATGGGTGGCCCCCCGGCTCCCGTCAAGGCGTCCCCGGCAAGTCGAGGCATGACCGCCCCAACGTGATCAGCGGGGTGCCCGGCAGGGAAGGTGCTTGCTTAAGTCTGACGCCACCATGATAGTGAACCATACTATAGTACGCGACCTTGGCCAAAATTGACGGTGACGGCCGGGGTGGAGTTCGGACTCGCCGGCACACCGGAGCCAACGGCCCGGTGGCGGCCGGCAATGTTGGAGCCAAGGGTTGATGACTGACGGCATGCGGGACTTGGCGGTGTTGCTGCGGAGCCATCGCAACTTCATCGAAGGGCGCCACGGTGGTCTCCGTTTACGCAAGACCAGCCTGGATCTGAGCGGCGTCAAGCTGGCCAACCTGGTGCTGTCGATGGCGTTCCTGCCCGACCTCAATGGTCGGAAAG
This sequence comes from Azospirillum sp., assembly GCA_016124535.1. Classification (GTDB taxonomy): domain Bacteria; phylum Pseudomonadota; class Alphaproteobacteria; order Azospirillales; family Azospirillaceae; genus RI-112. The sequence continues at coordinate 118,554 of WGNK01000003.1, read as the reverse complement.
CTCAGTTGCCCGGCTGTCTGTTCCGCAACGCCGATCTGTTCGGTGCGGATTTCAGCGAAGCCGATTTGACCGGGGCCGATTTCGAACGGGCCGAACTGCGCGGCGCGCGCTTTTCCAGGGCGATCCTGCGCAATGCCAAGCTCGATTTCGCCGATCTGCGGCCGGGCCAGCTGATCGTGCTGAAAGGGGTGGAAACGGTCAAGAACCCGGTCGACCTGGAAAACGCCTGCCTGGAAGGTGCGTCGCTGCGGCGCACCGATCTTAGCCACGCCCTGCTCGCGGTCGCTTCGGCGCGAGGGGCCAGCTTCGCTGATGCCACCCTCGAATCGGCCAATTTTTCCGGCGCCGATCTCCGCGGGGCCAGTTTCGTCAATGCCAAGTTGAAGAAGGCGGTCCTGACCGGCGCCAATCTCGAGGGCGCCGATTTCTCGGGTGCCTGCCTGAAGGAGGCGGTGATCCGCAACGTCGACCTGTCGCGCGCCCGCTTGACCGGCGCCGACCTGAGCGGGGCGATCTGTCGCAAGAGCACGACGCCGCTGCCCGAGGCGGTGGCCTCGGCCATCGGCCAGCATGCCGAATGGCTGCGCACCAATGGCGCCATCGGCGCCTGCGCCGACCTTGGCGGTCAGGACCTGTCGCGGCTGGACCTCAGCGCCTGTGATCTGTCAGAGGCCGAATTGGCGCGGGTGGACCTTCGTGGCGCCAATCTGACGCGGTCGTTGTTGCGGCTGGCGATCCTGACCGGCGCCAAACTCGACGGTGCCTGTCTGGAGGGCGCCGATTTGTCGGGCGCGGACTTGTGCGAGTGCTCGATGATCGGCTGTTCGCTGCAGGAAGCGCGCTTCGATGCGGTCGAGCTGGTTGGCGAGGATGGCCGGCCGAGCGGCACCAAGGTGCCTTGCCGGCTGATCGGCGCCGATCTGTCGAATGCGGATTTGCGCCGGGCGAGTTGCCGCGAGGCCTATCTCGCCGGTGCCAAGCTGACCGGCGCGCTCCTGGACGGCGTCAACCTCAACACCGCCGTGATGTAGCCAGCGCCGCCAGGCGCCCGCAGGCGAAAAAGCAAAAGGCTTCCAGATCTCTCCGGAAGCCTTTGCAAACCATGGTCGGAGAGAGAGGATTCGAACCTCCGGCCCCTGCCTCCCGAAAGCAGTGCTCTACCAGGCTGAGCTACTCTCCGCGCCCTGTGGTGCCGGTATATAGTCCGCGGGCGCCGCCGCCGCAAGGGAAACCGCACCGACGCCGACACGACAGGCGGTGGCCCGGTTCACCGGTCGAGATCGCGGATTGCGCTGTTGAGCTGGAATTCGCGGGTGGTGACATAGCTTTCGAGAGTGGCGAGACGGCGGTCGAGGTCGCGGAAGCGATGGCGCACCGCGGCGGCGGTCACGTCCGGCTTGGTCGAGACCGAACGCCAGAACTCCTCCTCCTCGGCGGAACGGTAGAGCGATTTGGGCCGGCCGGGCAGGATCAGCGCCAGGATGAAATATCCTGCAAGTGTCGGCATGGCGAAGAAGAGCAGGCCGCCGACCGCGGCCAAGCGGATCACAATCGGCTCGATCCCGAAGAAATCGGCGATGCCGGCGCAGACTCCGAAAATCTTCGCCCGATCGCGGTTGCGGTAGAGCTGGTGCGGGTTGGGCGAGCGAAACGGCGAGTCGGGACGATACATGACGGCCTCCCTAGACGCGGTTGCGCCAGCCTGGGGCTTCAACGTCAAGAATGCGCTCCAGGGTGTGGATACGCCCTTCCATCTTGTTGGCGTTTTCCCACAATTCGCCGAGCAGGCGTTCATCCTCCGACGACAGTGCGCGGGCCGTCCGCCACTTGGTCATGTAGTGGAAGAGAATCCACAGCGGTGCCACGATCATCATGAACAGCACCGCCAGGATGAACAGAAACTCCGACATGGCTGGAACTCCGCCGGTCAGGAATGGGGCGGCGTGCCGCCGGCACGGGCGGCCAGCCGCGCCTTCAACTCGGCGAGGTCACGGTCGACCCGGTCGTTGGTGTCGAGTTCGTTGATCTCCTCGGCCAGTGACTTGCGGCGGCTGCCGGTGCCGAGATCATAGGACTCGGCCTTGCCCTCGATCTCGTCGACCTTGCGCTCGACCTGTTCGAAGCGGGCGAAGGCGTCGGTGATCCGGGTGTCGTGGAGCTTCTCGCGCACCTTGACCCGGTTGACCGCCGATTCACGGCGGGCGGCGATCGCCCGTTCCCGGTTCTTGGCGTCGGCCAGCTTGGCCTGCAATCGGGCGATGTCGTCGCCGGCCTTGGCCAGGGCCTCGTCGAGCGGTGCCAATTGAGCGGCCAGCGCGTCGGTCCGCTCCGCAGCCTTGGCCTTTTCGACCAAAGCGCCGCGTGCCAGGTCTTCGCGGCCGCGCGACAGCGCAACCTCGGCCTTCCTGATCCAATCGTCCCGTTCCCGACCGAGCGCCGCGACCCTGCGTTCGATCTCCTTCTTTTCCGCAATGATCTTGACCGTGGACGAGCGGACCTCGACCAGCGTGTCTTCCATCTCCTGGATAATCAGACGGACCAGCTTCTCCGGGTCTTCGGCCCGGTCAAGCAGGGCGTTGAGATTGGCGTTGATGATGTCGGTGAGGCGGGAAAAAATGCCCATTGGGAACTCCATCGGCGGACGGTTTTTTGGAAACTGCAATCTTCATACCAAGCTGTCCCGCTCCCGTAACACATTGAGATAAAACTAAAAATCTGGCGGGCTTGACGACTAGGGCGTATCGGAATAGCGATATCTGCGAAGTAACCACGATATCCCGCCAAATATGACGGAAAACGCTATTCGCTCGCTGCCGCCGCTGGTCGGCGAGGCTCCATCATTCCAGGCGATGCTGGGCCAGGTGTCGCGGGCGGCACCGCTCGACCGGCCGGTGCTGGTCATCGGCGAGCGCGGCACCGGCAAGGAACTGGTGGCGGCGCGGCTGCACTTCCTGTCGCGGCGGTGGGATCGGTCGCTGGTCACGGTGAATTGCGCGGCGCTCTCGGAAAACCTGCTCGAATCGGAATTGTTCGGTCACGAGGCCGGGGCGTTCACTGGCGCGGTACGGCGGCGGGCCGGCCGGTTTGAACAGGCCGACGCTGGCAGCCTGTTTCTCGACGAGATCGCGACCTCGTCGCCGGCAGTTCAGGAGAAAATGCTCCGGGTAATCGAGTACGGCGCGTTCGAGCGGCTCGGCGGTGGCCAGGCCGTAGCGGTGGATGTGCGGGTGATCGGGGCAACCAACGCCGATCTGCCGAGCCTGGCGGCGGCGGGGAAATTTCGCGCGGATTTGCTCGATCGCCTGGCGTTCGACGTGATCACGCTGCCGCCCCTGCGCGCCCGCACCGGCGACATTGCGATCCTGGCAGACCATTTTGCCATCGGCATGAGCACGGCCCTGGGGCGGCCCTATTTCGCCGGGTTCTCACGGCTGGCGCTGCAACACCTCCAGGACCATCCCTGGCCGGGCAATGTCCGGGAACTCAAAAATGTGGTCGAACGGGCGGTCTACCGGGCGAGCGATCCCGAGGCGGAGGTAGAAGAGATTATCCTCGATCCGTTCGCCTCGCCGTTTCGGCCGGGCGGCGGCGATGCCGGCGGCTGCCTTGACCGGCACCCGCGTCCGGGACGCCCCGTCCCCGACGGCGACCCCACTGCGAGCCCCGAGGCGCGCCAGGGGGGCGGGCAGACCGGCCTGACCGAGCGTGTGCTGGCCTTCGAACGCCAGCTGATCACCGCGGCGCTCGGCCATGCCGGTGCGACCCAGAAGTCCGCGGCGGCGGAACTGGGGCTGGGCTATCACCAATTCCGCCGTCTGCTCGCCAAGCACCGGCTCAACCGGTAACCGACGGCCTAGAGAAGGGTCATGAAGCGGTGGTCGGCGGCAATCGACGACCGCAGCCCGGTCAGGCGGCGGGTGGTCTCGGGATCCGTGCCCCAATGCTCGATCTGCCAGGACTCGTCGAGAACGGCTGCGGCATAGGCCGCCTCGTCGTCGATTCGGCCGTCGAGCAGGGCCAGGGCCATGACCAGCGAGCCGCACGCCCCGGCGGCATCCTGCACCGCCGCCAAGCGCCAGCAGTCGAGCGCGCCGACCGCTGTCTGGAAGGCACGGCTGACCGTGGGCGGTTGGGGCACCGGCATGATCCCGGCAGTGACCGTGAGCGGTGCGTCCAGACGGAGAGCCGCCCAATCGACCAGCGGCTGCCAGGCCTCGTGCTGGCGCCGGACCAAATCCGGCGGGCGCTCGGCGCGGTAGCAGATCAGATCGGTTTCGCCATAGGCGACCACCGCCTCGACGATTTCGCCACGCTTGGGACCGACCAAGTCGACCGCGGTATTGGCGAGCTGGGTCAACGGCATGGTCTCGGGACGGATCTCGCGCTCCTGACCGCGCCACTCGTCGGCAATCGCCCCGGCCAGCGCCGGGGACTCGAGCAGCAGTGCCGCCTTGGCCGGGGTCCGGAGCGGCCGGCCGTCCAGTTGGACCTGCCAACCGCCGGTCGCTTCGGCCGCTGCGACCTCCCGATAGAAACGCTTCATCGGTTTTCCTGTTTGGAATTAGCCCGGCGTCAGCCATAGCACAGCCGAAGCTTCCGAGTCGTCGACCCCAACCGCGACCGCCCCGGTGGCAACGAAAAACCCCTCCGCCATACCGGCGGAGGGGGCGATCGGCCGCGGGCGAACCCCATGGCTCCGGCACCCGGCGCCGGGTCGGAAAGCGGTCAGGCGTTGCCGGTCTCCTCGAACGGCAGGACGCGAATGCGCTTGCCGGACGCGGCATAGACGGCGTTGGCGACCGCAGGACCAAGTGCCGGGACCCCCAATTCGCCGACTCCGGTTGGGGCGGCATCCGACGGCACAATGTGAACCTCGATCTTCGGCATCTCGTCGATCCGCAGGACCTGGTAGTCGTGGAAATTGGATTGCTCGACCCGACCCTCGGCAAGCGTAACCCGGCCGTAGAGCAGGGCGGCCAAGCCATAGCCGATCCCGCCCTCGATCTGTGCCTTGATCACGTCGGGGTTGATCGCCCGGCCGCAATCGACGGCGCAGACGATCCGATCCACCCGTACCTTGCCGCTCGGCGCCACCGTGACCTCCGCGACCTGGGCAACGAAGGTGTGGAAATCCTCGTGGACGGCGATGCCCCGGCCCCGACCGGCCGAGAGAGCGCTCCCCCAATCGGATTTTGCCGCCGCGAGATCGAGCACCCCCTGGTGGCGGGAGTGGCCGGCCAACAGCCGTCGCCGGAGCGCCAGCGGGTCCTGGCCGCCGGCTTCGCCCAGTTCGTCGAGGAAGGCTTCCGTGGCATAGGCATTGTGGGTGCCGCCGACCGAACGCCACCATAGCACCGGCACCCCGACCTCGGTGGTATGAAGCTCGACCGCCAGATTGGGGATGGCGTAGGGCAGATTGGCCGCACCCTCGACCGAGGTGTGGTCGATGCCCTCCTTGATGAAGCCCTTGGCGAACGGCGTTCCGGCGATGATCGATTGGCCGATGATCCGATGGCGCCAAGCCACCGGGTTACCGTCGCCGTCGAGCCCGCCCTCAAGGGTATGGTAGTACATCGGCCGGTAGCGGCCGCCTTTGATATCGTCCTCGCGGGTCCAGATCAGCTTGATCGGGGTGCCGTTGGCGCCCACCGCCTTGGCGATGGATACCGCCTCGACGATGTAGTCGGACGCTGCGTTGGCCCGCCGGCCGAAACTGCCACCGGCATAGACGGTGTGAATGCGGACCTGTTCGGGTTTCAGCCCGGCGGTTGCCGCGGCATTGGCCTGGTCCATGGTTTGAAACTGGTCGCCGGCCCAGATGTCACAGCCGTCCGGGGTCAGCACCACGACGCAATTGAGCGGCTCCATCGGGGCATGGGCGAGATAAGGGAACTGGTATGACGCGGTGATTCGCTTGGCCGCCCCGGCCAGTGCCGCCGCGACATCACCCTCGCGCCGCGCCGGCAATCCGGGAGTCGCCGCCAGCGCCTGATAGGCGGTCAACAATTCGGCGCTGCCGCGCTTCTCAGCAGCGGCCTCGTCCCACTCCACCGCGAGCGCGTCGCGGCCCTGTTTGGCCGCCCAGAAGCCCTTGGCGAGGACCGCGACTCCGGCGGGCACCGTGACGACATCGACCACGCCGGCGATCGCCCGGGCCGCACCGGCCTCAACCGACTTGAGCGTGGCATGGAAACGATCCGGGCGTCGGATCAGTGCCACCAGCGTACCGGGCGGCATGATGTCGAGCGCGAATCGCGCGGTGCCGTCGGTCTTGGCCGCGGAATCGAGCCGAGGCAGCCGCGTCCCGATCAGGGTAAAGCTCCTGGGCTCCTTCAGGGGCAGCTCGGCCGGAATCGGCAAGGTCGCGGCCTTGGCTGCAAGCTCCCCGAAACGCGCGCTGCGGCCAGAGGCGGCGTGCGCGATCACGCCCTGTTTGACCGTGATCGTCGCCGGTTCCACGCCCCAGGTCTCGGCCGCGGCCGAGACCAGCAACGCCCGCGCGGCCGCACCGGCCTGGCGCAGCTGGGGGTAGGAATTGGCGATCGACGAACTGCCGCCGGTTCCCTGCACCGGCCCCCAGTTCAGATTGTTGTAGACTGCGGCGTCGGCCGGCGCGGTTTCGCTGCGGATCTGTGCCCAGTCGGCGTCAAGCTCCTCGGCGAGGATGGTTGCCAATCCTGTGTCGATGCCCTGGCCCATCTCCAGATGCTTGATCACCACGGTCACGGTATTGTCGCCGGCGATGCGCACGAAGGCGTTGGGGGCGAACCGTCCGTCGGCCGCGGCCTGCGCCGCGTTCACACCCAGACGGCCCTTGCCGGTCCAGGTGAACCCCAGCACCAGGCCGGCAAACCCGGCCGCGGAACTCTGCAGGAACGCGCGGCGGGTCGGTGTCGGCGGTATCTCACGCGAGCCGTCCATGACTCAGCCCTCCAGAATGCGGGCCGCCCGATGGATGGCGGCGCGGATGCGGACATAGGTTGCACACCGGCAAATGTTGCCGCTCATCGCGGCATCGATCCCGGCATCATCGGGTCTCGGCACCTGGCGCAACAGGGCTGTGGCGGCCATGATCTGGCCGGACTGGCAATAGCCGCACTGCACGACATCGAGTTGGCGCCACGCGGTCCGCACCGCGGCGGCGGCGGGGCCATCGACGCCCTCGATGGTGGTGACCTGCTGACCGTCGATCGTGCCGACCGGGGTGATGCAGGCGCGGGTCGGCTCGCCGTCGACATGGACCGTGCAAGCGCCGCACAGCCCGGCGCCGCAGCCGAATTTGGTGCCGGTCAACCCGGTGTTCTCCCGCAGCGCCCAAAGCAGAGGCATCTCGGGATCGACGTCGAGCGACGTCGGCTTGCCGTTCAACGTGAACGATACTGGCATGACCCCTCCTCATCCAAAACGAGGCTCGCGCCCGATAGATTGCCGAGTCCAACAGTCGGATATGTCGGCGGCACGGCAGATTTTGGTGCAGGTTAAAACCGACTGGTGTGGTCGTCCATGGCGTGCCGACGATACCAGCAATGCAGGGCGGCGGTCACAGGCCGGACGACTCTGATTCGCCGAGTTCGGCCACGACCAGGCGCGCGGCGCGCAACAGGGAGGCGTTGGGCTCCGCCGGGGCCGCCTCGCCGTCGTCCAGCCAGGCGGGAGGACTGGCCCGGCGCCGCACCTCGCGGGCGGCTTCAACCAGCAGGTAGCTCAGCCGCAGGTCAGGCAGGCCCGTGATCAAATCCAGCAATTCAGGGTTGGTCAGCGCGGCCGCGGCAACGGCAAGCGGCTGCTCGACCACTTCTGCCACGATCGGCGGCAGCGGTGCTGTCGCCGATTCGGCCGGTGCAGCGGTCTCGACCAGCACCTCGGGCTTGGCCCGAACCTTCTTCCTCGACCGTCGTGCGGTTTCGGGCAGAGCCTTGAACAGGCTCGGTTGGGCGGCCGGCTCCATGGCCGGCTGGTCGATTGCCGTGGTCATCGATGCCGCTCCCCTCGGTCGGTCGGTTGCGATCGGTGTGGCGGCCAAACGGTGGATTGCTCGGTCGGCGTGATGCTGGCCCACCGGCCCGTCATACCGATGTTCTCGATTCATTCTACTCGGCGTGGCGGATTTGTCGAGAGCTTATCCGTGACGGCGGGACCGATCCCCGATTCCCATCGCGCGGTACATCCGGCTATGCTGGCGCCGGGCCCTCGGCATCGGGACCGACAGCGGCGGGAGCCATGATGACACAAGACTATCTCCTGGCGGCCAACCGCGCCTTCTACGAGGCCTTCAACCGCCGCGATCTGGTGGCCATGGACGGGCTGTGGGCGCGCGACCATCCGGTCGCCTGTATTCACCCCGGCTGGACACCCTTGGCGGATCGCATCGCGGTGATGGGCAGCTGGCGGGAAATTTTAAGCAACCCGGCGTCGCCGTTAATCCGGCATCGCGACGAGCGCGTACTGCTCTATGGCGATGTCGCGGCGGTGCTGTGCCTGGAGGTCATCGGGCAGTCGGTGCTGGCAGCGACCAATCTGTTCGTTCGCGAAGGCGGCGGCTGGCGACTGGCCCACCATCAGGCGAGCCCGGTCGCCACGGCCACCCAAGAAGACGCGGAACAGCGCCCTCCGAAACGTCGGCTGCACTGACGGGCCGGCGGTTCGTGCCGTTGCCCCAGGCCAATCAGGCAGGGGCGTGAGCGGCAGCGCCGGTGGCGGCGACCATCCGCTCCTCCGGGCGATTGACGCGCAAGCGGTAGCCGACACCCGATTCGGTGACGATCAGGCGGGGGCGCGCCGGGTCGAGTTCCAGCTTCTGCCGCAGCCGGCCGATGAAGATGCGCAGGTAGTGGGTGTCGTGGAGATGGGCCGCGCCCCACACCTCTTTAAGGATCATCTGGTGGGTCAAAACCTTGTCGGCGTTGGCGACCAGGAAACGGAGCAACGCGAATTCGCGCGGGCTGAGCTTGACCAGAGCGCCGTCGCGCCGGACTTCCCGGCGCAGCAGGTCGACCACCAGATGGTCGACGGTGAAGGTCGGCTCGGTGCCGCTGGTCCGGATGTTCTGACGCAGCGAGGCGCGGATCCGCGCAAGCAATTCGCCCATGTCGAAGGGCTTGGTAACGTAGTCACTGGCGCCGTGATCGAGCGCGGAGATTTTGTCGCCGACCGCGATCCGGCTCGACACGACGATGATCGGGATCTGCGACCAGGCGCGAATCTCATCGATCAACGCGGTGCCGTCGATGTCGGGCAAGCCGAGATCAAGCAGGATGACATCCGGCTTCACGGTCACGATCGAGGCGATCCCGGCGCGACCGGATTCACTGCACGACACCTGGTAGCCGTGGGCCTCCAGACCCGCGGTCAGAAAACGGCGTAACTGGGGGTCATCCTCGATAACGGCGACCCGGTGAGCTTCATTCATCGATGGCACTCCGGTCAGGCCCCGCCGGATCCACCGGGAAGGTCAAGCGAAACACCATACCACGTCGTTCCAGGACGCGTAGGGCCTCAATTGTGCCGCCGTGCGCCGCCATGAAGCCTCGGCAGATCGACAGCCCGAGTCCGGCGCCATTGACCGAGATTGCCGCCGGACCGCGGAAGAATTTGTTGAACAGATGGGGTAGCACCTCGGGCGGTACGTCCGAGCCCGCATTGAACACCGTCACCACCACCAGATCGTTCTGCCGCGTCGCCGCAATTTCGATTGCCGACTCGGTCGGTGAAAATTTCAGGGCGTTCTCGAGCAGATTGAGGAAAACCCGTTCGATCAGCACGAAATCGAGATTGAGCAGCGGCAGGCCGGATGCGATTTCGACCTTGAGGTTCCGCGGCGCCAGGGGGGCTTCGAGGCTCTGCAGAGCGGCGCCGATGATATCGCCGATGTCGACCCAATCCCGCGCCGGCGCCACCGCATCCGATTCGATAGTCGTGACATCGAGCAAGTTCCGAACATAGCGATTGAGGCGTTCGGCGGCCTGATAAATCGTGGCCAGAAGCTCCCGGCGGCCAGCTTCGGTGAAGGACGCATCCTCGGACAGCAGGGTCGATGCCGCACCCATGATCGACCCCAATGGCGTACGGAAATCATGGGAAATCGAGGAGAGCAGCGCGCCGCGAAAGCGCTCGGCATCGGCGCGGATACGCGCCTCCGCGACTTCCTCGGCCAGCCGCGCCCGCTCATAGGCGATGCCCACCTGATGGCCGACCGCGGTCAGCAGTCGGGACTGCCGCGCGTCCAGGGTGGCGGCAGAGAGGTCGGGGCCGGCGGCGAGCACGCCAAACGTCGAGTCGGTAGTGCGCACCGGGATGAACAGCCGACCGTTGCCGATGCCGCCCCGATTGACCTGGCCGGACCGCAGGGTCTCCCCGGCAGCCAAGCCATCGGCGGACGCCAACCGGTCGATATCCTTAGTCGGGATCAGCGCCAGCGGGGCGTCGATCCCAAGCAGGGGCGGTATCTCCCGTTCGATCAGTGCGGTGAGTTCCGCGACATTCTGGACCGCGGCGATCCGTTCGCCGACGACATAGAGCGTGCTCACCTCGTCGGTGCGTTGGCGCGCGATCTCGGCCTGTTCGCGGTGGCGCGACGCTTCCTCGCGGGCGCGGGCGGCCAGACCACCGGTAATCGCGGCGGTTGCCATGAACACCATGAGGGTCACGATGTCTTCGGTCTTGACCAGCCCGAACGAATAGAACGGTTCCTGGAAGAAATAATTGATCGTGCCAACACCGGCGAGCGCGGTCAGCGTCGAGCATAAGCGACCGAACCGGATCGCGATCCACACCACAGCCAAAAGCAACAGCATGGTCACGGCGACCTTGCTGACCGATCCGTGGCTGAGAATGAGGGCGGCGGCATCCATTGAGGCGGCGATGACGATGACGACCAAGAGGCCGGCGGGGAGGAGGTCGACGGTGCGACCGGGCGGCCGGGAGAATCGGGAGTTTGAGGCAGTGCGCATTGATGATGCAATGACGATCGGCTGGGGTCGTGGAGCCTGCTGGCAGTCTGCAGCGTACCGAACGCCCGACGGGGGCAGCGGCAAGCCCGCCTGTTTATAATGAAGTTATATCATGAGCAACCATATCGCCGTGGAAATCGCCCTAGTGGGGCACGATCGCTGCAAGAATGCCAATGAGCACCCAAACAATATTTATGCGTGGTTTATATCGGATCAGGCAAAATGATATGGCTCATTTACATTGAATCGAGCTACCAGGTTGGTAGCCTAAGTCTATGCTGTCTTGACGAAGCTTCCGGGCGGGTTGCCAGCCACGCGAGGTTCAGATATAGGCGCGGTATCGCCCTCGGACGAGGGATGCGGGAGCGGCGTTGCGAAATCTTATTTAGTGTATGCTCAACTTTGGCCGGGATCATGGTTGGGTCCTGCGGGGGCTTCAGGGTATCCTGCCTAAGGCTCACGTGAAGCGGCGCCTGTTGAGACTCCGGCGGCGGCGGTTAGTCGCTCTGTCCAGGGCACTCAGCCCTGCGGCATTTTAGCACCACCTGTTTGATAGCGGTACTAATCAGTTTGCTGGATTTGCCGCTTGGCCCATACTAACGACCGGAAAGGGCGGGGCCGGGTGGTTCCACCCAGTGATGGACGGATGGAGGATATGGCGAGGAACGTCAGCAGGAGATAATCGAGACAAGTCTGAAAGCAATAAAAATAAAGTCAAGTCGTGATCTACCATGCCGACTCATCCCAAAATAAGAAATGGGACATAGCGGCGTCCTAGTGAGGGAACGCACAATGCAACAAAGTAATCTTGACAATATCTTGGCGAACCCAAAGTTCCAGGAGTTAGTCGAAAAGCGATCATCGTATGCATGGTCGTTGTCAATCGCCATGCTGGTGATTTATTTCGGCTTTATCCTGATCGTCGCCTTCGGTAAGAGCTTCCTGGCCCAGCCGATTGCCGGCGGTTTGATGACGATCGGAATCCCGCTCGGCATCGGTGTCATCGTCTCCGCCTTCGTCCTCACCGGGCTCTATGTCCGCCGGGCCAACGGCGAATTCGACGATCTCAACCGCCAAGTCCTGGAGAATTTGAAATGAGAGGGTTGTTGAAATCTCTCCCAGCCGGGATCGGGGCGGCCATTCTAGGCGGCCTGATGCCGTATCCGGCGCTTGCTGACGCGATCGCTGGCGAGGCCAAGAAGTCGGCATTCAACCTCGAAGCCGTGGTCATGTTCGTGGCCTTCGTCGGCTTCACCCTGGTGATTACCTATTGGGCGGCGAAGCGAACCAAGACGGCCAAGGATTTCTACGCCGCAGGCGGCGGCATCACCGGCTTTCAGAATGGCTTGGCGGTTGCCGGTGACTATATGTCGGCGGCTTCGTTCCTCGGCATTGCCGGCTTGGTCTATGCCAACGGCTACGACGGCCTGATCTATTCAGTGGGCTGGCTGGTTGGCTGGCCGATCATCCTGTTCCTGATCGCGGAACGCCTGCGTAACCTCGGCAAATACACCTTCGCTGACGTTGCATCCTATCGCTTCAGCCAGACGCCGATTCGTTCTCTGGCGGCGTGCGGTACCCTGGCCACCGTGGCGTTCTATCTGATCGCTCAGATGGTCGGCGCCGGTCAGCTGATCAAACTGCTGTTCGGTCTGGAGTACTGGATGGCGGTGGTGATCGTCGGCGCACTGATGATCACCTATGTGCTGTTCGGCGGCATGATCGCAACCACCTGGGTGCAGATCATCAAGGCCTGCCTGCTGCTGTCGGGCGCCACCTTCATGGCGTTCATGGTGCTTTACAAGTTCGGCTTCAGCCCCGAGGCGATTTTCAAGAAGGCGGTTGAATTCCATCCCAAGAAGCTGGCGATCATGGCGCCAGGCGCCTTGATCTCCGATCCGATCTCGGCGATTTCTCTCGGTATGGCCCTGATGTTCGGCACCGCCGGCCTGCCGCATATCCTGATGCGCTTCTTCACTGTCTCCGATGCCAAGGAAGCGCGCAAGTCGGTGCTCTATGCCACGGGCTTCATCGGTTACTTCTACATCCTGACCTTCATCATCGGGTTCGGCGCGATCGTGCTGATCATGGACCCGAGCAACCCGATCTTCATCACCTCTCCGCCGTTGCCGGGTGATGCGGCGTTCAAGACCACTCAGATCATCGGCGGCAACAACATGGCGGCTATTCACACCGCCCATGCTGTCGGCGGCGATCTGTTCTTCGGCTTCATCTCGGCGGTGGCCTTCGCGACCATTCTGGCCGTGGTATCGGGCCTCACCCTGGCTGGCGCCTCGGCGGTCAGCCACGACCTCTACGCCTCGGTCTTCTTCAAGGGCCGGGTCAATGAGCGGGACGAGATTCGGGTGTCCAAAGTGGCCACCGTGATCCTGGGCATCGTCGCGGTCGTTCTCGGCATCGCGTTCGAGAAGCAGAATGTTGCCTTCATGGTTGGCTTGGCCTTCGTCATCGCGGCGAGCGCCAATTTCCCCTTGCTCATGATGTCGATGTTCTGGGGCAAGATGACGACCCGCGGCGCGGTCTGCGGCGGCTGGCTGGGTTTGATCAGCGCCGTGGTCATGCTCGTCCTTGGGCCGACCGTGTGGCAGAGCGTCATGGGGCATCCCCAAGCGATCTTCCCCTATGCCAATCCTGGTCTGTTCTCGATCACCCTGGCGTTCGCCGGTATCTGGTTCTTCTCGATCACCGACAACAGCGAGCAGGGTGCCCGGGAGCGGGAGCTGTTCAAGGCGCAGTTCGTCCGGTCACAGACCGGGCTGGGCGCAGAAGGCGCTTCGGTTCACTGAGACGGCGACAACGCCTTTTAAGGGCGAAAAGAGCTGTGCTATGACTGGGAGTGCCCCGGGACGATTGGTCCTGGGGCACTTTTTCTTTTCGGTGGTTCCTGACCGCCGTCGGGCGGGTTACGGTTCCATGACCGCCCGTCGGGCGGGTTGCGAGCGGGTGGGTGGCGCATGGCGCGGCCGGCTTCTACCAGGCAACGTGATCTGCGGCTCGATTTTTTCCGCGGGCTTGCCCTGATTTTCATCTTCCTCGACCATGTTCCGTCGAATTTCGTCAGCTGGGTGACCATCCGAAATTTCGGATTCAGCGACGCCACGGAAATTTTCATCTTCATCTCGGGCTACACCGCGGCGCTGGCCTATGGCTCGGCCCTCAGGGAGCATGGCTTTCCCTATGCCGCGGCGAGGATCATGCACCGGGTCTGGCAATTATACGTGGCGCACATATTCTTGTTCGTTCTGTTTACTGCTCAGATCGCCTATGTCGCCCAGACCTTCGACAATCCGATGTACACTGAAGAAATGAAGGTGGTCGATTTCCTGAGCCAGCCCCATGCAAGCCTGGTCCAGGCCTTGCTATTGAAATTCCGGCCCCGCAACATGGATATCTTGCCGCTCTACATGGTTCTGCTGATCGGCTTCCCCGGCATCCTGTGGCTGCTGCACCGGCGGCCCTGGATGGTTCTGGTCGGATCGGCGGCACTCTACGCAGCGGCCCGGATTTTCGATTGGAATCTCCCGACCTATCCCAGCGGCACCTGGTTCTTCAATCCACTGTGCTGGCAATTTCTGTTTGTTATCGGCGCCTTTTTCGGCCGTCGGCACGGCGCCCCGACCCCGCTCGCGCCCAACCATCCGGCGCTGACCGTGGCGGCGGCGCTCTATCTGGCTTTTGCCTTCCTGGTCGTGCTGACCTGGCATTTCGCCGAACTCAGCGTCTACTTGCCCAATTGGCTGGGACGATTGCTCTATCCGATCGACAAGACCAATCTCGACCTGCTGCGTCTGGTCCACTTCCTGGCGGTTGGTTATCTGGTGGTGCGGATGGTCGGGCCTCAGGCAGGATTTCTCAGCTGGCGGGTGGCGGCGCCGCTGCGGGCTTGCGGCAAGCAGTCGTTGCAAGTGTTCTGCGTTGGTACGGTCCTGGCGTTCGCCGGGCATTTTGTGCTGGTCGAGATCGATGAATCCCTGGCCGCGCAGCTGGCGGTCAGCATCGCCGGGGCGGCCAGCATGATCGGCGTCGCCTATGTGCTGGCCTGGTACCAGGCGATGGAAAAGGCGCCGCCGCGCGTGCGGTCGGTGAAACAGCCGCTCGGCGATGTGGCGTCGATGGGAGGGGCACAATGAGGGCGCTTGCCGTCTTGGCGGTTGTGCTGGCCGGATCGGCTGGTGCCCAGACCCCCGAATCTGCAGCCTCCTGTCCGGCACCGGACAGCGCTGTCTATGTCGACGCGCGCCTCCCCAGCGTTCAGGCGGCCTTGCTGGCCGGCGGGCCTTTGCGCGTGATCGTGGTTGGTACGGCGTCCTCGACCGCAAAGGGGGTAAGCCGGGCCGACCGGGCCTATCCGGCCCGGCTTGAGCAGGACCTCCGCCAGCGCCTGGCGCCGCGCCGGGTCGATGTCGCCAATCTCGCCCGGCCCCGCTGGACCGCGGCGGAAATGATCGCGGCCTTCGCTCCGGAGGTGATCGCCGAGCATCCCAATCTGGTGATATGGCAAACCGGCACCACCGACGCCATCCAGGGGATCGCACCCGACGAATTCGGCGCGGCGCTGGGGAGCGGGATCGATCAGCTCCAGCAGCATGGCGTCGATGTCATCCTGATGGATATGCAGTATACCCCGGTATCGACGACCATGATCAACCTGGCGCCCTATATCGAACAGATGCAATGGCTAACCCAGATTAAAGACGTGTTGTTTTTTCATAGATATGATACGATGAAGCATTGGGTTGAATCTGGCCTGCTGGATTTCGCTAAAGAAACTCGTGCCGAGCAACTGCGTCAGGCAGACATGGTCCATGGCTGCCTCGCGCTGTTGCTGGCAGAGATGATCGAAAGGGCTGCCTTAAAGGCCGACCAACCGACCAATACGGGCGCCGAATCGGAACCCAGCCCGGGTTCGATCCATTGACGGCTTCGCCCGCCGCCCAGGGGGGGCCGAAGTCTGATGCGTAAGCGGATCATTGCAGCGGTCGCACAGGGCAGCCGGCCGCGGGCCGGACGGCTTGGACCCGCACTCGCACTTCTGGTCGCGGCGGTCTGGTGCCTGACGGCGATGTCCGGACCGGCAGAGGAAATTCCCCAGAGTTGTCAGGTTGCCGCAGGCCAGAAGATTGCGACGCTGCCGCTCAGCAAGATCAGCGCGCGCCTGGAGCAGGGGCTACCGGTCGTGATTGTCGCGATCGGATCGAGTTCGACCGGCGGCGCCGGCGCCAGCTCGCAAGACGCCGCCTATCCGGAGCGCCTGGAAGCGCTGCTGCGTGAACGCTACCCCGGTCGATCGATCACGGTGCTCAACCGCGGCGTCAATGGCGAGGTCGAGCCCCAGATGTTGGCACGCTTCGATCGCGATGTCTTCGCCCATCACCCCGATCTGGTGATCTGGCAGGTTGGTGCCAATGCGGTGCTGCGGGGGATGAACCTCGACGACTATCAGAAGCTGGTACGGCAGGGGTTGGACCGGCTGCACGATGCCGATATCGAAACCCTGCTGATGGACCTGCAGTATTCACCACGCATCCTGAGCAAACCGCGGTTCAAAGAGTTCATCACGCGAATGGAGACGGTCGCCCGGGAGAAAAACGTCGCAGTCTTCCATCGCTTCGCCATTATGCGCAACTGGCTGACCCATGGTCGGCTCTACCTTGACGAGGTTTTGTCGCCAGACATGTTGCACATGAACGACCACAGCTACGACTGCGTCGCGCGTCTGCTGGCCTGGACGATCGCCGACTACGGGAACGACTTCACGGCTAGCCAATGGGCCGGGATGATGCTCGACGCGCCGTGACCGCCGGGGATTGCCGGGGCGATCAAGCCCACTCGGCGCGGCGCAACAAATCGGCCATTGCTTTTTTACGGTAGAATCCTTCCTAACTCTCCCGCTTCCGGTTCAGTTCCGGCAGTATCCTACCTTGCCCCGCCGCGGTGCCTCGCGGTGGGGCATTTTTGTCACCGCTCGCTGATCGGCGTGGGGGGGCAATCGGCACGGTGAGGAGATAAGCCCGACGGGCGAGGTGGCGCCCCGCTCCGGGTGATCTGCCCGGGGTGCGCTCAGCTCAGGTGCGGGCGAGGGTCGCCAGGCCCGCCCGCAATTCGGCGATGCCGCTGCCGTCATGGGCGCTGGTTGCGGCCACCTCGGGATGAGCAGCGGGGTGGCGGGCCAAGGCGCTGGTGGTGTCCCGGCGCCGGCGTTCGAGATCGCTCGGGCTGACCTTGTCCGCCTTGGTCAATACCACCTGGCAGGCCACCGCGGCGCCATCGAGCAGGGTCAGGACGCCATCATCGACCGGCTTCAGGCCGTGTCGGGCATCGATCAACAGACAGACCCGGCGGAGCGTCGCGCGCCCCTTGAGGTAGGCGTTGACCAGCGCCGTCCAGGCGCTGATCCGCTCTTTCGATTCTTGGGCATAGCCGTAGCCAGGCAGATCGACCAGAACCAGGCGCTCGCCGAGATCGAAGAAATTGAGCTGGCGGGTGCAGCCCGGCGTTCCAGAGGTTCGGGCCAAGGTGCGTCGACCGGTCAGGGCATTGACCAGACTCGATTTGCCGACATTTGACCGGCCGGCGAAGGCGATCTCGTCGAGCCCGGCTTCGGGCAGTTGGCTCAGTTCCGCGACCCCCCACAGGAACCGACACTCCGCCGCAAACAGCAGACGGCCCGCCTCGATCGCCGCAGCGTCGAGGTCGGGCATCAGCGCTGGCACCGGCCGCTGGGCCAGATCGCCGGGGCCGTCGGCTCCGGCCGGGGGCGGGGCCGCGCCGCGCTTGTCCCCGGTCACGTGACCTTTACGCCCATGCTGCGCATGATCATCCATTGTTGGGCAATCGACAGCGAGTTGTTCCAAGCCCAATAGATCACCAGCCCGGCCGGGAAATTCGCCAGCATGAAGGTGAACAGGATCGGCAGGAACATGAACACCTTCTGCTGGATCGGATCGGGCGGCGCCGGGTTCATCTTCTGCTGAAGGAACATCGAGACGCCCATGATCAGCGGCCAGACGCCGATCATCAGCATATGCGGTGGGGTCCAGGGGATCAGGCCGAACAGGTTGAACACGGTGGTCGGGTCGGGCACCGAGAGGTCCTGGATCCAGCCGAAAAATGGGGCCTGACGCATTTCGATGGTGACGAACAGCACCTTGTAAAGCGCGAAGAACACCGGAATCTGGATCACGATCGGCAGGCAGCCGCTGACCGGATTGACCTTCTCCCGCTTGTAGAGCGCCATCATCTCTTCGTTCATCCGAGCGCGGTCGGACTCATAACGCTCTTTGATCTTGGTCATTTCCGGCTGGAGCTTTTTCATTTTGCTCATCGACCGGTACGACTTATTGGCCAGTGGGTAGAACAGGGCCTTGACGCAGACCGTGAAGACCAGGATCGCGATGCCAAAATTACCGAACAGCCGGCCGAGGAAATCCAGCGCGTAGAAGAACGGCTTGGTCAGGAAGTAGAACCAGCCGAAATCGATCGCCAAGTCGAATTTGTGGATGTTGAGGCGGTCGGCATAGTCGTCGATCAGGCGCACCAGCTTGGCGCCGGCGAACATCCGCGCGGTCGATTCGACGGTGGCACCCGGCGCGATCACCTGACCGTCACCCAGGGTATCAACCTGATAGCGATCTTCGGCTCCCCGCTGGCTGTAGAGGAAGCGCGCGGTCTCCTGAGCCTGTTGATCGGGGACCAACGCGGTCAGCCAATATTTGTCGGTAATCCCGATCCAGCCGCCGGTCGAGCGATCGGTCACCGTGCCCTTTTCCTTGAGCTCCTTATAGGCATGCTCGTGGAGCTTGTCATTGACCACGCCGACCGGGCCCTCGTGCAGAATGTAGTAGCCCGAGGTCTGAGGCGTTCCGTGGCGCGAGATCAGGCCGTAGGGCAGCAAGGTGACCGGCTGTGTGGTGGCATTGCGGACCTGCTGGACGACGGTGAACATGTAGTTCTGGTCGACCGAAATCGTCCTCTCGAACACCAGACCGGCGCCGTTGTCCCAGCTGAGCTGCAGCGGGTGGTCCGGCCCCAGGATATTGGATTGGGTGGTCCAGCGGGTGTTGGCATCAGGGACCGCGACCCCTGCGGCCTCGGCGACCCAGCCGAATTCGGCGTAGTAGGGGCTGGTGCTGCCACCCGGAGACAGCAGGACGATCTCGGGGCTCTTGGGATCGACGGTTTCGCGGTAGTCGGCCAGAGTCAGGTCGTCGATGCGGCCGCCGACCAGGTTAACCGAGCCGTGCAGGCGCGGGGTTTCGATCCGGATGCGATCACCGGCGGTGAATTGCTGGCGGATCAGGACCCCACGGTCGAGGATCGCCGCGGCCGGCGGGGCGCCGGTCGGCGCGCCGATCCCTGGGATCACCGCACCGGAGGTGGCCGGGTTCGGTTGGGAGCCGGCGGCCAGTGGCATTGCCAGTTCCTGGGTCTGCTGGCGGGCCGTTTCGGCCTGGCGCTGCTTCAAGCGCGGCGTCTCGTACAGCAACTGGAAGCCGAGCAGGATGGCGATCGACAGAGCAATCGCAAGGACGAGGTTCTTCTGGTCGGTCATGATGCCCCGGTGGTTCCTGGGGTGGGTGACGAGGTCGGCGGCTGGTCGGGATCGGGCACGGGATCGTAGCCCGCTCCCCCCCAGGGATGGCAGCGTGCCAACCGCTTGACGGCGAGCCAGCTGCCCCTCAAGGCGCCGTGGCGGGCAAGCGCCTCCAGGGCGTAGCGTGAGCAGCTCGGATGGTAGCGGCAGTTCGCGCCCAGGACCGGGGCCAGGGTCCACTGATAGAGCACGATCGGCAGACCGATCAGGCGGGCCAGCGGCGTCACGGTGGGTCAGCCCCGTCTTGCCACAGCCCCAGACGACGCAGTCCGGTGGCGAGGTCCGCCAGCAGGTCAGCGTAGCCGCGGGTCAGCGTGCCCGATCGCGCGATCAACACCAAGTCGTGTCCGGGGGCGGCGTGGCCCGGCAATACCGCAGCGGCAGCGGCACGCAACCGCCGACGTGCACGGTTGCGCACCACGGCGCCGCCGATCTTCTTGGTCGCGGTCAGGCCAAGGCGCAGCTCGGACTCACCCGGTGCCGGGTGAAACCGATCATCATGACGCCGGGCCTGAAGGATAAATCCCGGCGCTGCCCATTTACGCTTCGCGCCGGCCACGGCCAGAAACTCCGGCCGCCGCTTCAATCGCCCAAGCTTCCGCCGGCGCAAGGTCGGGCGGCCGTCCATGTCCGACACTCCGTCGCGGCTGCCGGCTGTCAGGCCGACAGCCGTTTGCGGCCTTGGGAGCGACGGTTGGCGATCACTTTACGCCCGCCGACAGTTGCCATGCGCGCGCGAAAGCCGTGGCGGCGCTTGCGCACCAGCCGGCTCGGCTGAAATGTCCGTTTCACGAGAGTGACTCCGAATTCGAAGAGGCAATGTGCACGAAGCTGGCTGTATAGAGACCGAATCCGCCAGCGTCAACTCCGCGATTCTTCGCTACCGCCGCCAGAGCGCCGGACGGCGCCGGACTCGCCGCGAATTCTTACGGGTAAAAGTCAGCGAAACACTCAGTAAGAACGTATGTCATATAGTGAGACACGCAAAGGGCGCGCAATAGCCAGACTGAAAATCGCACAATGGTTCTATCTGACACAACATTGCCATACATTCGTATGACATCTCTAGGATAACTCGCTTTATTAACCAGTCCGGCTTAGAGTAAGCGCTCGCCGCTTGTGCTACTTCATCGGGCGGCGCCTGCCGATCTTCGGTCGGGACAGTCCGTCAGCACGGGGCTGGCGCTGAAAAGGGGGGGGGAAATGAACCGAACACATGGGCCGGCCACGGCTTTGCTTGCCGTGATCGCACTGGGCGCGCTGGTGACCGGCAGTGCGGCGGCGGCGGACGCGGCGGCACCGACCCGGGTAGACCAAGGACCGAACTGGACCGCGGTGCAATGGCGCGATTTCTACAGCCGCGATCAAGGTGCCCGGATCATGCCGCTGGCCTGGATGACGGCGCTGAAGCAACCGAACGGCGAGGCCTTTCTCGCCAACAGCCTGTCACGCTACGGCTATCTGCCAAACCCCGAGAGCCCGACACCCGGATTGGCGGTTGGCTTCACCACCAACGACTACCAGGGCGTCACCGCGATCGGCATGACCTGTGCCGCCTGCCACACCCGCCAGATAACCGTTGAGGGCACGTCCTATCGGATCGACGGCGGTCCGGCGATCGTCGACTTCCAGGCCTTCCTCGCAGATCTCGACACTGCGGTCGCCAAGGTCCTGGGTTCCGATGCCGTACTCCTGGTCTTCGCCACGGACGTCCTGGGCCACAAGCCGAGCCAGGACGAGTTGACGACCCTGAAGGCTTCGGTCACCGAGTGGTACGGCCCGTACCACACCCTGATGGAACGCGCGTTACCCAACCCACCCTGGGGGGTCGCGAGACTCGATGCCGTGGCGATGATCTTCAACCGCCTGACCGGGCTCGACATTGGCGCAAAAAAAGATAACTACGTGATCCCGGAGAACATTCAAAAAGCTTCGGCACCGGTCCGCTATCCATTCCTGTGGAATGCTCCGATCCAGGATATGACGCAGTGGCCGGGGTTCGCCGAAAATGGTAACGAACTGCTTGGGCTGGCCAGAAATCTCGGAGAAGTTTACGGTGTCTTCGGTGAAATGCACCCGAAATCATACGTGCTCTTTGTTGACTACCTGGCGACCAATTCAGCCAATTTCGGCGGACTCCTGGCCCTGGAAAAGCTGATCGCGCCCGACAGCTTGGGGTCGCCGAAATGGCCGTGGCCGCTCGATGCCAAACGGGTCGCAGCCGGCAAAGCGATCTTCGACCGGCCGACGGGCAGTGGCGGCTGCGGGGAATGCCACGACCAACGTGCGGGGGCCACCCGATTCCCCAACCAGGCGACCTGGGCCACTCCGATCCTCGACGTCGGCACCGACAGCCACGAACATGACATCCTGACCTGGAGCGCCAAAACCGGCGTCCTGGAGGGCGCGCGCAAACCGGTGTCGTTTGACTTCTATGGAAAGTGCGACAGCGCGTTCAAAATCCTCTCCAACACCGTGGTTGGCTCGATTCTCCAGCGCGCGTCAAGGGAACTGGCCGGGGTCTTGGGCAAGGAAGATACAGACGCCATGGCCGCTTTCGATGCCAAAGCCATCGCACGCTTCGACGATAAGCTGAAGGGCGTGCTCAGTCGGCCGGAATACGAATTCCTGAAAACAGCCTTCAACCAGCCAGCCAGCCAGACGGCAGTCGGTCCCTGCCAGCCCGAGGACGCGGATTCCGCTAGCAAGACCGCCAAGCCGATCTACGCCTATGAATCGCGGGTGATGGACGGAATCTGGGCGGCCGCGCCCTACCTGCACAATGGCTCGGTGCCGACGCTTTGGGACCTGTTGCAACCGGTTCAGGATCGTCCGGCCGAGTTTGCCGTCGGCCCGGCCTATGATACCGCCAAGGTCGGGCTGGCGGCCAAACAGACCATCTTCAAGGACAGCTTGAAAACCACCGACTGCTACGACCGCAACTCCGGAAACAGCCGGTGCGGCCACGAATACGGCACCAGCCTGACGGTCGAGGAAAAGAAGGCCCTGCTGGAGTATCTGAAAAGCCTTTAACGCGGCACACCTTGAATCCAGGGGGCGGAAGCCCCCTGGACTACCGGGGTCAAGGCGAGCGCGGCAAACCGGAACACTTGTCGTCTTCCGTCACGGTGCCTTGATCGCCACCGTCTTCTGATACAGCCCACCGAAATAGGTCTGTTTGGTCCAGGTCAGCGCAGGGTCAGCCGGCGCATAGCTCTCGATATCACGGCTCCACATCACCTTGGCGAATGGTTCAAGCCAGCGATAAACCGCACGCATGATCGGGCGGAGCGGATGCACCGGATGGGGGCCGTGGTAATCGACGAACACCGCCTTGCCGCCCGGCCGAAGCCGGTCGAAAATCGCCGCGACGATCCGGCGCTTGTAGTCCTCCGGAACCTCATGCAGCAGGAAAAAGCAGCACACCGCGTCATAGGGACCGGGCGGCGGGTCGACCGCGTCGCAGCAGATCACGCGGGCAAAGCGAAAATCCTTCAGCTTCGCGCGACAATATTCGACCTGAATCGGCGCCACGTCGATGATATCGAGACTCCCGGCCTCGCCCACCGTCTCGGCCAGGCGGACTGAAAACTCGCCGTAAACGCACGCGGTCTGCAGCACCTTGGAGCCGGGTACGATCTCCTCCTGAACGGTTTCGATCAGGCGCCGGTAGTTGCCCCACAAGATCGCCGACACCACGACCGGATGATCGAAGATGGCGCGGCCGATCGGGTTCAGATAAGCCCAGGAATAGACCCGCCGCAGATAGTCGGGGACCAGGTCGACCGGTCCCTCAAGGTCGAATTCGATACCGACCTGCGGCCTCCGTCGGGCGAGAGTGTCGTCAGTCGGCATGGATTCCTCTCCATTTTGGTTATCAGCGCGGGCGATTGCCGGGCAGGGCGTCGGGGCTCGGGCGGTTAGTCTTGGGCGATTAGTCTTGAATGGCGCAAGCGGTTGGACCGAATCGCCGCGCCGCCTCGGTCTCAAAGGCGTCGAGCATGGTCTTGACGGCTTCCGCGGAGATCTTTGCCGCCAGTGACTGCAGCGGCCGGGTGGTCAGACTGAGATCGAAGGTCAGCGCGACTTCGCAGCCGCCGCTGTCGAGGACCGAAAACTTCCAGTGCAGGTCGAAATTCTTGACCACGCCGCCGCTGGCGCTGACCGTGATCCAGTGCGGTCGCTCAAACCTGGTGATCGCCTTGAACTGTTGGCGGAACACCGCGAATCGCACGATCTGGTCGGTGCGATAGCTGTCGGGCTTGCGGTCACTGACCCGCGCCGCCTCGTACCAGGGCACGAAACGGGGATAGCTCTCGACATCAAGGACGAGGTCGAACAATTGCTCCGCCGTGACGTCGGGCTCGCGCCGAATCAGCTGGTTCGACATCGCGGTCAGTCGCTCCGTCGCGCGCGGACTGTCTGCGCAGCGACCAGGGGCCGAGCAGGGACCAACCGCCGGGGTCCGGCCGATGGGATCGTGCTTCCGGGGTCTCGATCGAGCGGTGCGATGCCTCTGGTCATGGCTCCTCGTCGAGGTCTGGCGGGGGACTCGATGTCTCGCTCAAAGTCTCGCTGGCATCAGCCACACCAGCACCGTCACAGGCGCCAGCGATCATGGCAATAGGCGGAGATCAATGAAATCTGTCAAGTTGGTTTTTATACTTATCATTACCCGAGAACGCTTTGTCCGGGGCCCGTGTCCCGGACTCCGCGGTCGTCGGCGACCTCCCGACCGAAAAGTGGGGCGAGTGCCGGGCGTCGCGGCTCTGCGGGTGGCGGCGCTTGATCTGGCCGACGGTTTGGACTAACCCCGGAACGCCACCAACCTGAAGAGCGGCCCGGTGACCAGGAAGCGTGCGACTCTCCGCCGTCCCGGATCGCGGGACAAGACGAGCGAGGCGACGCTACGCGCCCCGCCGCGCTCGCCGTCTGCGCCCCTGCCCGGTCCGCGCCCGCGGCTCCCGCCGAAACCCGCGCAGCACCGGCTGCCGGGACCGGCTTGGCGGGATCTGCGCAGAGTCCTCGGCGGCGCGGTCAAATGGTCGGCGGTTGGCGCAATCTGGGCCGGCATTGCGGCGCTGTGCCTGGTGGCATGGTATGCCACCGATCTGCCCGACATCCGCCGGGTTGCCCAATACATCCGGCGTCCGGCTATCACCATCGTCGCGATCGACGGCACCAGCGTCCAGCGCTTCGGCGATCTCCAGGGTGCGGTGATCGACGCCGCACGCTTGCCGCGCCACCTGATCGATGCCGTGCTGGCGACCGAAGACCGCCGCTTCTTCAGCCATTTCGGTATCGACCCGATCGGGCTGGCGCGGGCGATGGTCACCAATCTGCGCGCGCGACGCATGGTTCAGGGCGGCTCGACAATCACCCAGCAGCTGGCCAAGAACCTGTTTCTTACCCCCGAACGGACGCTGAAACGCAAGATTCAGGAGGCGCTGCTGGCACTCTGGCTGGAGCGTGCCTACAGCAAGGACCAGATCCTCACCGCCTATCTCAACCGGGTCTATCTCGGCGCCGGAACCTATGGCGTCGAGGCGGCGGCGCAGACCTATTTCGGCAAATCGGCGACCCAGCTCAGCCTGCGCGAGGCGGCGACCATCGCCGGTCTGTTGAAGGCGCCGTCGCGCTATTCGCCGACCAACAACCCCGACGAAGCGGCGCAGCGCGCCCAGGTGGTTCTGGCGGCGATGGTCGACGCCGGCTTCATCAGCGAGGCCGAACGCCGTGGGTCGGGGCAAACCCCGCCGCTGCCCAAGCGCAAGCCGGGTGCTGGTGGCAACGGCCGCTATTTCGCCGACTGGGTCGCCGATCAGGTCGGCGATTTCATCGGCTATGATCATCCCGATGTGATCGTCCGGACCACGCTGGACCTGCGCCTTCAGCGCGCCGCCGAGGCCGCGATCATCGGCATGCTGGCCGGACCCGGCCGCGCCGCCAATGCCGGCCAGGCGGCGCTGGTCGCCCTTACCCCCGACGGCGCGGTGCGCGCCCTGGTCGGGGGGCGCGACTATGACGACAGCCAGTTCAACCGCGCTACCCAGGCATTGCGCCAGCCGGGATCCGCGTTCAAGCCGTTTGTCTTTTTGGGCGGTCTGGACTCCGGTCTGACCCCGGAAACCCTGGTCGACGATGGGCCGATCAGGATCGGCTCCTGGCATCCGGCCAATTTCGAAAAGGAATTTCACGGACCGATGCCGCTCGCCGAAGCCCTTGCGCACTCGGTCAATACCTGTGCGATCCGGGTGCTGGAGCGCGCCGGGCTCGACCATGTCCGGGACCTGGCGTTGCGGCTCGGCATCACCGCACCACTGGTGCGCAATCTCAGCCTGGCCCTGGGCACCAGCGAGGTTACGCCGGTCGAGCTGACCGGCGCCTACGCCGCCTTCGCCAATGGCGGCCACCCGGTGATACCCTATGCCATCACCGAAATCCGCGACCATCAGGGCAATCTGCTCTACCGCCGCCAGGGGTCCGGTTCTGGCGGTGCCGTGGCGCCTCGGGCGGTCGCCGGGCTGGTGCGGATGATGACCGGGGTGATCGATCACGGCACCGGCAAGGCGGCCCGGATCGACCGCCCGGCCGCGGGCAAGACCGGCACCACCCAGGATTTTCGCGATGCCTGGTTTCTGGGCTTTACCGCCGACTACGTCACCGGGGTCTGGCTGGGCAATGATGACAATTCGCCGATGAAGCGGGTGACCGGCGGCATGCTGCCGGCCAAGCTGTGGCACGATTTCATGACCGTCGCCCATGCCGGCCTGCCGGTCCGGCCGCTGTCGGCGCTGGCCCAAAGCGCGCCCTTGCCCGATGGTCCGGTCTCGTCGAGCGGGCCATCGGCGCCTTCTCCGACGCTCGCCATCTCCGGTGCCGGCGCGTTGGAGGGCTTGATCGAGCGGCTGACCGGCGGCCGCTGACCCACCCGTCCGGTCGGCTAACGGTGGCGCCGCGGCGGTGGCCGATCGACCATTGGCTGGCAGGGGGCCGACAGGGGGGGGGGCCGACAGGGGGGCCGCAACCCTGCCATGCTCGGGTCCGGCGTCCATGATCTCGACTTGTTCTCCCTGCCTCCGCATAATATCGCTAATGCAACGAGGGCGCTGCTCCTGGTCGGGGTGGTGCCCCTTTTTGCGACATCCGAATGGCCCCGCGACGTCTGCCCCAGGGCTGCGCTGCGCGCCATCGAGGATCGGGCGGCGTCGGCGACGCCGTGCAACCGGCCCGAAAGACCTTCTGCCAAGTCGAGGGAATTGATGAGGATCTTCGTGCGTCTCCTGGCGCTTCTGGCGCTGGCCGCCGCGGCCGGTGGTGGGTGGTGGTATCTGCGCGGCTATCCTGGAACTCTCGATACCGTCATGGCCACGGTCGCGACCTGGACCGGGATTGGTGCCAAACCCGCAGATGGTGCCAAACCGCCGCCCGGAGCGTCGCCGGCCGCCGGTTTCGCCATGCCGGTCGAAGCCGCTCCGGTCACCATCGGGCCGGTGGCGCGCCGGATCACCGCGGTGGGGTCGCTGCTGTCGTCGGAATCGGTGGTGTTGCGCCCGGAAGTCGCTGGACGGGTGGTCGAAATTCTCTTCACCGAAGGCCAGCGGGTGACCAAGGGTCAGCCGCTGGTCCGCCTCGATGACGCGGTGCCGCGGGCGATCCTGATTGAGATGAAGGCGACGCTGACCTTGAGCGAGGCTGAATACCAGCGCGCCGAGGAACTCTACCGTCAGGGCTCCGGCTCGCTGCGCACCCGTGATCAGACCCAGTCGAAGCTCCTGGTCGACCGCGCCGAGGCGACTCTGGCCCAGGTTCGCCTGGAGAAGCTCACGCTCAACGCGCCGTTCGATGGCGTGGTCGGATTGCGCCGGTTCAGCGTCGGCGATTATGTCAAGGAGGGGCAGGATCTGGTCAACCTGGAGGCGATCGACAGTTTGAAGCTGGATTTCCGGGTGCCCGAGGCCTTCGTGACCGCGGTCAAGCCGGGACAGAGCCTGACCCTGGCGGTCGATGCCGTGCCGGACCGCAGCTTCGCCGGCGAGGTCTTCGCGATCGACCCGTTGATCGATGTCAATGGACGCAGCCTGTCGGTGCGGGCGCGAGTCGAGAACCACGACCTGATCCTGCGGCCAGGGCTGTTTGCCCGGATCACCCTCAACCTGACCGAGCGACCGAAGGCGGTGCTGGTGCCCGAGCAGGCGTTGTTTGCGTTCGGCCGCGACCAGTTCGTCTTCGCGGTGGTCGATGGCAAGGCGACTCAGACCAAGGTTTCGGTCGGCGCCCGCCGCGAGGCGATGGTCGAGATCACCCAGGGGCTGAAGCCCGACGACGTCGTCATCACCTCGGGCCAGATCAAGATTCGCAACGGCATGGCGGTCTCGGTGATCGGCCCGGCCCAGGCCGGAGGCTGATGCCATGATCCTGTCCGAACTGTCGATCCGCCGGCCGGTTCTGGCGTCGGTGATGAGTCTGGGCATCGTGTTGGTCGGTCTGGTCAGCTATCAGCGCCTGACCGTGCGCGAATACCCCAAGATCGACGAGCCGGTGGTCACCGTCGACACCACCTACAAGGGGGCGTCGGCCGAGATCATCGAAAGCCAGATCACCCAGCCGCTCGAGGAATCGCTGGCCGGGATCGAGGGCATCGACGTGCTGAGCTCGATCAGCCGCGCGGAGCGCAGCCAGATCACCTTACGCTTCCGCCTGACCCGCGAAACCGACGAGGCGGCCAACGACGTCCGCGACCGGGTCGGCCGGGTGCGCAGCCTGCTGCCCGACGAAATCGACGAGCCGGTAATTGCCAAGGTCGAGGCCGACGCCCAGCCGATCATCTATCTGGCGTTTTCCAGCTCCAACCACACCGCACTTGAAGTCACCGACTACGCCGATCGCTACGTCAAGGACCGGCTGCAGAACCTCAACGGCGTCGCCGATGTGCGCATCTTCGGCGAGCGCAAATATGCCATGCGGCTGTGGCTGGATCCCGCCCGCATGGCGGCCTACAACGTCACCACCCAGGACGTCGAGGCCGCGCTCAAGCGCCAGAATGTCGAAATCCCCGCCGGGCGGGTCGAGAGCGTCAAGCGCGAGTTCACGGTGGTTTCGGAGACCGACCTGCGCAGCCCCGAGGAATTCGAGAACATCATCCTGCGCCAGAGCAACGGCTATCTGGTGCGGCTGGCCGATATCGGCAGAGCCGAACTGGGTGCGCGCGACGACCGCGTGATTGCCCGCTTCAATGGCCGCAGCGCGGTGGCTTTGGGCGTGGTCAAGCAATCCACTGCCAATCCGCTGGATGTCTCCAAGGGGGTCGCGGCGATCCTGCCCAAGATCCAGGCCGATCTGCCCGAAGGCATGGAGGTTAACGTCGCCTACGACAGTTCGATCTTCATCTCGCGCTCGATCGAAGCGGTGTTCCACACCATCCTGGAAGCGATGGCTCTGGTTGCCATGGTGATCTTCCTGTTCCTGCGCTCGGCGCGGGCGACGGTAATCCCGATGGTCACCATTCCGGTGTCGCTGGTCGGGGCGTTCACGCTAATGTACGTCTTCGGATTCAGCGTCAATACCCTCACCCTGCTGTCCTTCGTGCTGGCGATCGGCCTGGTCGTCGACGACGCCATCGTCATGCTGGAAAACGTCCATCGCCACATCGAGGACGGCATGACCCCGATCAAGGCGGCGTTCACCGGATCGCGCGAGATCGGCTTCGCGATCGTGGCCATGACCTTGACCCTGGCGGTGGTGTTCTTCCCGATCGGCTTTCAAACCGGCCGGACCGGGCGCCTGTTTACCGAATTCGCGCTCACCCTGGCGGGGGCGGTGATCGTCTCGGGCTTCGTCGCGCTGACCTTGTCGCCGATGATGTGTTCGAAACTGCTCCGTCCCCATACCAGTCATGGTCGGGTGTTCAACGCGATCGAGGCGGTGATCCAGGGCATGATCCGCGGCTATCGCTGGCTGCTCCGACAGTCGCTGCGAGCGCGGCCGCTGGTGCTGGTGCTCGGCATCGCGATTGCCGGCCTGAGCTGGCACCTGTTCGTCGGGCTCAAATCCGAACTGGCGCCGATCGAGGATCGCGGCGTCATCATCGGCATCGCGATCGCGCCGGAGGGCTCGACCCTGAACTACACCGACGCCTATGCGCGCAAGATGGAGGCGTTCTACCACGCGATGCCGGTGATCGAGAAGTTCTTCATGGTGCTGGGGTTTCCTGTGGTCAACCAGGCGATCAGCTTCATCCGTCCCTATGACTGGAGCGAGCGCACGGTGTCG
The DNA here is from genome assembly GCA_016124535.1 of Azospirillum sp. Classification (GTDB taxonomy): domain Bacteria; phylum Pseudomonadota; class Alphaproteobacteria; order Azospirillales; family Azospirillaceae; genus RI-112. The sequence goes on along the minus strand of WGNK01000003.1, from coordinate 88,719 downwards.
TCGCAGCAGATTGCCAAGGAACTGGCGCCCAAGCTGTTTTCGATCCCCGGCGTGCTGGCGTTTGCTTCCAACCCGCCCTCGCTGGGCCAGCGCGCCATCGCCAAGCCGGTCAATTTCGTGATCCAGACCTCGCTGCCCTATTCCGAGTTGCAGACCATGCTCGGCCGGATCATGGCCGAGGCCTACAAGAACCCGGGCCTGCTCAGCCTCGACAGCGATCTCAAGCTGAACAAGCCCGAGCTGCGCATCACGCTGGACCGCGACAAGGCGGCCGATATCGGGGTCGAGGTCGAGGCGGTCGGGCGGACGCTGGAAACTCTGCTCGGCGGCCGTCAGGTCACCCGGTTCAAGCGCAATGGCAAGCAATATGACGTGGTGGTCCAGGTCGCGGACGATGAACGCACCAACCCCGATCACATCGCGGCGATCTATGTCCGGGCCGGTGATGGCCGCATGGTATCGCTGGCCAATCTGGTTCATATCGAGGAACGGGTGGCGCCCCGCGAGCTCAACCACTTCAACAAGCTGCGTTCGGTGACGATCACCGCCTCGCTGGCGCCCGGCTATGCCCTGGGCGAGGCGCTCGAATTCCTGGAGGCAACCGCCGAGAAGGCGCTCAACACCGCGGCACTGATCGATTACGACGGTGAATCGCGCGAATTCAAGGAGGCTTCGGCCGGCATCTATGCCACCTTCCTGATGGCGCTGGTCTGCATCTACCTGGTGCTGGCCGCCCAGTTCGAGAGTTTCGTCGATCCATTTATCATCTTGCTGACGGTGCCGCTGTCGATGACCGGGGCGCTGCTTGCCCTGCATTTGGCCGGCGCCTCGCTCAACGTCTATAGCCAGATTGGCCTGATCACCCTGGTCGGCCTGGTGACCAAGAACGGCATCATGGTGGTCGAATTCGCCAACCAGCTCCAGCACGCCGGCCGCAGCGTGCGCGACGCGGTGGTCGAGGCCTCGGCCTTGCGGCTGCGCCCGATCCTGATGACCGCGGCCTCGACCTGCCTTGGTGCGGTACCCTTGGCCTTGGCAGAGGGTGCGGGTGCCGAAAGCCGGCAGGCGATCGGCGCGGTGATCGTCGGCGGCATGATTTCGGGCACCTTCCTGACGCTGTTCGTGGTGCCGATGGTCTACAGCTATCTCGGCCGCAAGCAGGCCAATCCGGAACTGGTCGAGGCCGGGGCGATGCCGGCGGAGTGAGATGCTTCTCCTGCGGCGATCGGCCGCCAGTCTGTTAGACTGACACGCCATCGCGGGCGCCGCCGGCAATTTGCGAAACTGGCGCCCGAAAAGCGGTGGGCAACACCGGCATGACGGGCAAGGGGGGACTTGGCCATGAGCGATGATCCGATCGTCATCGTCGGAGCGGCGCGCACGCCGATCGGCGGCTTTCTGGGCGCCCTGGCCGCGGTGTCGGCGCCGGAATTGGGCGCGGTAGCGATCAAGGCGGGGCTGACCCGCGCCGGTATCGCTGCCGAAGACGTCGACGAGGTGCTGATGGGCTGCGTGCTACCGGCCGGAGTCGGCCAGGCGCCGGCCCGCCAGGCGAGTTTGCGGGCCGGGCTTCCGGTCGCCACGGGCTGCACCACGGTCAACAAGGTGTGCGGCTCGGGCATGAAGGCGACCATGCTGGGTCACGACCTGATCCGCGCCGGCAGCGCCGGTATCGTGATTGCCGGCGGCATGGAGAGCATGTCCAACGCCCCATACCTGCTCGACCGTGCCCGCGCCGGCTATCGCCTGGGCCACGGCAGGGTCCTGGACCATATGTTCCTTGATGGTCTTGAGGATGCCTACGACGCCGACAACCGCGGTCGGTTGATGGGGACCTTCGCCGAGGATTGTGCCGAGGCCTACCAGTTTACCCGCCAGGCCCAGGATGCCTATGCTCTGGAATCGCTGCGGCGGTCAAAGCTGGCGCTCGCCGACGGCAGTTTTGCCGCGGAGGTGGTGCCGGTCACGGTCAGGTCCGGCAAGACCACCCTGGACATCACCGAAGACGAGCAGCCGGGCAAGGCCCAGCCGGAAAAAATTCCGACCCTGAAGCCGGCGTTCCGGCGCGACGGTACGGTGACCCCGGCCAATTCCAGTTCGATTTCCGACGGCGCTGCCGCGCTGGTGCTGATGCGGCGCTCGACCGCCGACCGCCGTGGGCTGAGACCTCTGGCGGTGATCCGCGGCCATGCCACCCATAGCCAGACCCCGGAGACCTTCACCACCGCCCCGGTCGGCGCGATCACCAAGCTGCTGGGACGGGTCGGCTGGGCGGCAGACGAGGTCGAACTCTTCGAGGTCAACGAAGCCTTTGCCGTCGTGGCGATGGCGGCGATGCGCGATCTCGGCCTCGCCCATGACCGGGTCAATATCCACGGCGGAGCCTGTTCGCTGGGCCACCCGATCGGGGCGTCGGGTGCACGCATCGTGGTGACCCTGCTCGCCGCGTTGGAGAAATACCGACTGCGGCGGGGGGTCGCTGCGCTGTGTATCGGCGGCGGCGAAGCCACCGCCCTGGCGGTCGAACGGTGGGATCCGTAACGCCCGCGGGACGTCGCGATGGTCACCAGCCTGCGCGTCAACGGCGCCACCGTGTTTGCCGACCCGTCGGGCGCCCTGGTCTGGCCCGAATGCGACCTGTTGGTGGTGGCCGATCTCCATCTTGAGAAGGGCTCGGGCTTTGCCGCGCGCGGCCGCCTGCTGCCGCCTTACGATACCAGAGCCACCCTCGACCGCCTGGCCGCGGTCCTGCTGCGCCATCGCCCGCGGCGGGTGGTCTGCCTTGGCGACAGCTTTCATGACGGCGGGGCCGGCGAGCGCATGGCTGACCCGGATGCCGAGCGTCTCGCCGGGCTGGTCCGCAGTCATGACTGGCTCTGGGTGACCGGCAACCACGACCCGGCCCCGCCCGACCGGTGGGGCGGCCGGGTCGAGGCGGCCGTGACGACCGGCGGCCTGTGCTTTCGCCATCAGGCGGAGCCGGCGGCGGTCGGCGAGGTCTCCGGGCATTTCCACCCGATCGCCGTGGTCCGGACCCGCGCGCGGCGGATCCGCGGCCGCTGCTTCGCCGGGGATGGGGCTCGGCTGATCTTACCGGCGTTCGGCGCCTATACCGGCGGCCTCAGCGTGCTCGACCCGGCGCTTCGCGGCCTGTTCGGTGCCGGGCTGGCGATTCTGCTGATGGCCCGTGACCGGTTGCACGGCTTCCCGGCGGCGGCCCTGGCTCCGCAATGATGCGGAATATCCGGCGATGGGACGGCTGCGCCAAGTCCACGGCAGCGCCCGGATTTTGAACCCGATGCTTTGTCGCGAAGGACCATGCCGCGGTCAGGCGACGCGATTCAGGGAAAGTCCGTGTCCCGACCCGATGGGGTGAGGACGTTCCGCCGGAATCGGAGCGCTAACGCGTCACGTCGCCGATGTTGACGCTGGCATTTTCAACCACCAGCTCCGTCCTGGCAACCGGGCTGTCGGCCGGTGCCAGTGACGCGGTCTGGGTCGGCGCCTTGCCGACCGCCCGGCAGACCTGGGTTCGGCCGCGATAATAGCGCGCCTTGAGCGCGGCGTAGTCGTTGCCGTGTTCGGCGGCGCCGTGTTCGCCGGTCTCGGTCTCGGGCTGGTCCTCGATGATGGTGGCGACCTGGCTGCTGGCCCGGTAGGCCCAGAACGCTTCGCCGAACGCGACATAGCCGGCCATCACCGGCATCATGGTACCGACGAAATCGGTCACGGTCGCCGGGCCATAAAACGGCAGCACCAGGTAAGGGCCGTCCGGGACGCCATAGGCGCACAACACCTGGCCCAGATCCTTGGGTGCGCTCCTGATCCCGAACTGGCTGGCCTTGTCATAGAGGCCGCCGATGCCGTAAATCGAATTGACGGCAAAGCGGCGTGCCGCCAGCTTGGCATTGTCGTATTCGCCGCTGGCCAGACTGCTCAGCACCACGATCGGCTCGCCCAGATTGGCGAAAAAATTACCGATACTCTGGCGGACTTCGACGGGAACGTATTCGGAAATCGTCTTGGTCACGTCTCCAGCGGTCGAGCTGTAATACCGCGCATTAAAATCGAACATCATTTTGTTGAAATGCTCAAGCGGGTCCTCTTCCGCCCGTGCAGGCAGGGCCGCTGCAAGCATTGCGAAGACGCCAACCACTGCCAGAGCTCGGATGTTCCGAAGCATCGCAATCAATTCTTTCAATATTGAAGCAAAACTGTGGCCAACCTGGGCGACATCCTATGACAAAAAAGCGTCGCCGTCAATCGAAGGCGCCCTCGGAGGGCCGGCGCACCAGCGTCGGCTTTTCCGCTGCGCGGCGGTCGGATGACCCAGCTTGGGGCGATCACGCAGGGTTTCGATGGCGACCCGACGCAGAAAGTTGCTTTTAAAACAAAGCATCTCCCGGAGTGTCGCCGTAACCAAGGCGATCGGCTTTGGTCCCGGCCCGCCCGTGTCGGGGCGCGCCACTATGTCGCGCCCCGCTGCGGCACAACCATCCTGTCAGCCTTGACCGTTACGGCCCGGTTTGAACCCGGGCTAGGGTCCCGCCGCGATACCGAAGCTGAGGGGCGGCGATCATGAATGACCAGGTGATCTACCAGGACGGGCGGATCCGAATCACCACCGCGGCGATCGAAGCCGGGGCTGCAAGTTGCCCGATCGATGATATCGATTCCGCCGAGGCTGAAGGCGGCACCGGTCCGGAAGAAAAAATCTTCCTCGGCTTAATCATCGTCTTCCTGCTCGGCGTCGGCGTGGTCGGCGGCCTCGCCCGCGATCTGGGCGAAGTCCTGCTCGGCTTCAGCATGGCGGCGGTGACCTTCTACGCCATGATCCAGCAGGCCCGGCTGGTCCTGCGCACGGCCGGTGGCAAACGCGCCATCCTGGCTGACCGCAATGCCGCCTATGTCCGGCTGATCCGGCGCAAGCTGATGGAAGCGATCCGGGCACACCGCGCCGCGCCCGGCGACAGCCTGCCGATCGCCGCCTGATCGCGGGGTCAGACGCCCTCGCCGCGCAACCGCCGGGTCCATGCCGCCAACGCGGTCACCAACCCGCGCACGGCCTCGACCTTCGCCGGGTCGAGCAGTGCGCCATCGGAACCGAACGCCTGCTGGGCCGCGGCGATCATGACCTCAGGCTTGTTGACCGCCAGCATGTCGAGCCCGGCACAGACTTGGCGCAGGTGGTACTGCGCCCGGGCCGTGCCGAAGCCGCCGGCCGCCGCCCCGAACAGGGCGTAGGGCTTCTTCGCCAGCGGTTGGTCGGGTGGCCGCGAAGCCCAGTCGATCGCGTTCTTGACCACGCCGGAATAGGAGTAGTTGTATTCCGGCGTCGCGATCAGCAGCGCATCCGCTGCTTTGATCCGGGCGCGAAATTCGGCGACCGGTGCCGGAATCCCCGCCGCTTCGACATCGCCGTCATAGAGCGGAATCGGCTTGAGGTCGAAGATTTCCAGCGTCATGCCCTCGGGCACCACGCTTGCCGCGACCTTCAGCAGGGCACGATTGTAAGACCCCTGGCGCAGGCTGCCAGCGAAGCCGAGAACATGGATTGGTGACGACATGGCGCATCCCTCTCCTGGACGGGGGCGCGATCCGCACCCCGGTCGCCGCCGGTGGCCCCAAACCCTTCAGGACCGGTGCAACAAGAAGACGCCCTGGGCCGCGATCAGGTTGGCCAGGGCGCCGAAACCCGAACCGCGCACCAGGTCATGGCGATCGAGGATGACGCTACGCTCGATCGTGATCCCCATTTCCCGGCACAAACTGACGAAGTCGGTGATCGTGCAGACATGGATGTTGGGACTCTCCCACCACTGGTAGGGCAGTCGGTCGGTTACCGGCATCCGCCCCTGGACCAGCAGCGCCAGCCGCGCCCGCCAATAGCCGAAATTGGGGAACGATACGACCGCCCTGCGGCCGATCCGGACCAGATGGCCGAGAATCTCGCGCGGAGCCCGCATCGCCTGCAGGGTCTGGCTCAAGACCACGAAGTCGAAGGCGTCGGTCGGGTAATCCTTGAGGTCGGTGTCGGCGTCGCCCTGGATCACCGACAGGCCATGGCTGACGCAGGCGTGGACGCCGTCCATGCTGAGCTCCAGCCCGCGCCCGTCGACCTGCTTGAAATGGACCAGATGGTCGAGCAGCGCACCATCGCCGCAGCCGACATCAAGCACCCGCGATCCGGGCTCGATCATCTCCGCGATCAGCTGCAGGTCGACCCGGATGTCGCGCGGCCGGGTCGCGCGGGCGGTTGCCAGCGTCACCCCGGCATCGTCACGCGGGCTCATCATGCCGCTCCCCGCCGACGGTCCTTCAAGCCGCGATGCTCGGCACAGCCGGTGAGGAACCCCTCGATCACCTGGTGAAACTGCGGTTCGTCGAGCAGGAAGGCATCGTGGCCCTTGTCGGTAGCAACCTCGACGAAGCTGACATTGGCGGCAACCGCGTTCAGCGCGTGGACGGTGGCCCGCGATTCGGCGGTCGGGAACAGCCAGTCGCTGGAAAAGCTGACGACGCAGAACCGAACCGGGGTGCTGCGGCCGCGCCAGCGGAAGGCATTGGCGAGCACGCCGTCGTGCTCGGCCGCCAGATCGAAATAATCCATCGCGCGGGTGATGTAGAGGTAGGAGTTGGCGTCGAAACGGTCGACAAAGGTGCTGCCCTGGTGACGCAGATAGCTTTCGACCTGGAAATCGGCGTCGAAGCCATAGGTCACCGCGGTGCGGTTCTGCAGGCTGCGGCCGAATTTCCGGTGGAGCGCGGTCTCTGAAAGATAGGTGATGTGCGCGGCCATCCGTGCCACCGCCAGGCCCCGGTGCGGCACCACGCCATGGCTGATATAATCGCCGGCATGCCAGTCGGGATCGGCCATGATCGCCTGGCGCCCGACCTCGTCGAACGCGATGTTCTGGGCGGAATGCCGGGCCGAAGCCGCGATCGGAATCGCGGCGAAGACCGCCTCGGGATAGCTGACCGCCCATTGCAGCACCTGCATCCCGCCCATCGAGCCGCCGACCACGCAGAACAGCTGGGCGATGCCGAGATGATCGATCAGCAGTTTCTGGGCACGCACCATGTCGGCGATGGTAATCACCGGAAACCCCAGCCCATAGGGCAGGCCGGTTGCCGGGTTGACCTCCTTGGGACCCAGCGTGCCCATGCAGCCGCCCAGCACGTTGGTGCAGATCACGAAATAGCGATTGGTGTCGATCGCCTTGCCCGGCCCGACCATGGCTTCCCACCAGCCGGACTTCGCGGTCATCGGATGGCGGTCGAGCACGAACTGGTCACCGCTCAGCGCATGGCAGACCATGACCGCATTGGCGCGATCCGGGTCGAGGCTGCCATAGGTCTGATAGGCGATCGGGAAGCGATCAAGCTCGACGCCGCAGTCCAGCCGCATCGGCCCGAGCAGGACGCCGTGACCCGGCCAGCCGGTGTTGATCGGGGCAGCCGCCGTGCGGGCAGGAGTCTGAACTGTCATGGGGCTGACGGATGGCGGTTCGAAACGGTCGGGGCAACCATAGCTTTGGACCAAGCCGGCTCTCTGTCAACGTTTTCTTTGATTTTGCCAGGACCGCAGACTACTACTAGACCGCCCCGGTTGCCACGGTCCCGTCGTTCATGTCACCCCCGAAACCCCTGCTCGAAGAGCTTCGTCGCGAGATCGACCAGATCGACGACGCCATTCATGATCTGCTGGTTCAGCGGACACGGATCGTCGAACGGATCGCCGCGACCAAAACCAGGGACAAGAACTTTCTGCGCCCGGCGCGCGAGGCGATGATCCTGCGCCGCCTGGTCGCGCGCCACACCGGTGCCTTTCCGGTGGTCGTGTTGGCGCGCATCTGGCGGGAACTGATCTCCGGCCTGACCCGGCTGCAGGGCCCCTATTCGGTCTCGGTGTTCGCCCCCGAAGATAAGCGCGGCTTCTGGGATATCGCCCGCGACCATTACGGCAGCTCGACGCCGATGATCGCGGTCAATACGCCCTCGGCCGCGGTCCGAGCGGTCGCCGAGGGGACCGCGGCGGTGGGGGTGGTGCCATTTCCGGCCGATGACGACAGCGACCCCTGGTGGCGTTTCCTGACCGCCGACGATGCCAAGACGCCGAGAATCGTCGCGCGTCTGCCGTTTTGCGGTCGCGGCAACAGCCGCAGCGACGACCGCGACGCGCTGGCCGTCTCGCTGGTTTCCTATGAACGGACCGGCGACGACCGCACCCTGGTCCGGATCGAGCTGACCGAGGATCTGAGCCGCGGCCGGGTCAAGGACCTGCTGGAAGCGGCCAAGCTGCCGCCGATCAATTTCTGCTCGTGGCTGGGCAGCGGGGCCTCGGCCGGCTCGCTCCATCTGGTTGAAATCGCCGACTTTGTCGATGCGAAAGACCCGCGGCTGACCGTGGTCGCCAGCCGGCTCGGCGATACCCTGATCCGGATCAACACCATCGGCGGCTATGCCGTGCCGATCACCCTGCCGGCCGAACCTCGGAAAAGCTGAGTGCCATGGCAATGCCGAAACCGCGTCCGGGTGTTCTGGAGATCGCCGCCTATGTCGGCGGCGAGTCCCATGCGCCGGGTGCCCAGCGCCTGATCCGGCTGGCGTCGAACGAGAGCGCGCTCGGCCCCAGCCCACGGGCGATCGAGGCCTATGGCCGCGTCGCCGGCGAGATTCACCGCTACCCGGATGGCGGATCGGCGCAGCTGCGCCAGGCCCTGGCGCTGCGCCATGGCATCGATGCCGGGCACATCGTCTGCGGCAACGGCTCCGACGACGTGCTGACTCTGCTCGCCAAGGCCTATGCCGGCGAAGGCGACGAGGTCCTCTATACCGTCCACGGCTTCCTGGTTTATCCGATCGCCGCACGGGCGGCGGGTGCTACTCCGGTTGCAGTGCCGGAACGGGGTCTGATCGCCGATGTCGACGCGTTGCTGGCGCGGGTGACACCGGCGACCCGCATCGTCTTCCTGGCCAATCCGAACAATCCGACCGGCAGCTACCTGCCCGACGCCGAGGTTGTTCGTCTGCATGCCGGATTGCCCGAGGACGTGCTGCTGGTGCTTGACGCTGCCTATGCCGAATTCGCCGATGCCCCTGACTACAGTGCCGGCCATGAACTGGTCGAGCGCGCCGGCAATGTCGTGGTCACCCGCACCTTTTCCAAGATTTATGGCCTGGGCGGACTGCGGCTGGGCTGGGCGCACTGTTCGTCGGCGGTCGCCGATGTGCTCAACCGGTTGCGCGGGCCGTTCAACGTCAACGCCGCCGTCCAGGCCGCCGGGATGGCCGCCCTGGCCGACACCGGTTTTCTCGACGCCGCCCGGCAGCACAACCGCACCTGGCGGGCCTGGCTCGGTGCCCGGCTGGCCGAGCTTGGCCTGACCGTCCACCCCAGTGCGGCCAATTTCGTGCTGGTGACCTTTCCCGGCGGTGCCGCCGATGCCGAGGCGGCGCGCCAGTATCTGAAGGCGCAGGGTATCCTGGTCCGCCAGATGGGGGCCTATCATCTCCCGGCCGCCCTGCGCATATCGATCGGCCGCGAAGACGAAATGCAGGCCGTGGTCGATGGCCTGGCGGGATACCTCGACCAAAAGTAGCCAGGCGTCCAAGGGGGCCTCACCGCCCCCTTTTTGCTCAGGCTCAGAACGTGCTCTCGCCAACCTTCTTGACCAGGAAGTCGCGAAACACCGCGATCCGCTTGGAGTGCCGCAGCTCCTCGGCATAGACGAAATAGGCTTCGATCTTGGGGCCGGTATATTCGGGCAGGACCCGGACGATGTCCCGATTGCCCTCGACCATGTAATCGGGCAGGGCGGCCAGGCCCAGACCGCTCTCGACCGCGCGGTAAATCGCGTAGACGTTGTTGACTTTGAGAATCGTCTTGCGCGAGCCCGGCGCCGGCTCGCCGATTTCCAGCAGCCAGTTGTTGATGCCGGAGATGATCGTGCGATTGTCGTTCGGGAATACGATCAGGTCGTGCTGGTCGAGGTCCTGGGGAACCTTGGGTATGCCCCGCCGCTTCAGATAGCTGACATGGCCGTAGACGTGGAAGCGCACCGTCATCAGGTGCCGCTGGATCAGATCGGGTTGGCGCGGCGCGCTCATGCGGATCGCGATGTCGGCTGCGCGCATGCCGAGGTCGAGTTCATTATCGTCGATCAGCAGGGTCAGCTGGATATCGGGATAGACCGACAGGAATTCCCGGATACGCGGCGTCATCCAGACTGTCCCGAAGGCCACCGTCGTGGTCACCTTGAGCGGTCCCTTGGGATGCTCGCGGGTTTCGGTCAGCATCGCTTCGGTCATCGACAGCTTGGCGAAGACATCCCGCGCGGTGCCGAACAGCAACTCGCCCTGCTCGGTCAGGATCAGGCCGCGGGCATGGCGATGGAACAGCGGGACGTTGAGGCTTTCCTCAAGGGCGCTGATCTGGCGACTGACCGCGGACTGGCTGAGATTGAGGGCTTCGCCAGCATGAGTGAAGCTTCCGGCCTCGGCGACCGCGTGGAAGACCCGAAGCTTGTCCCAATCCATGTTCCCCTCACCCTCGATTTCGGCTCCCCGAGCGCCGCCACCCAATGCTGGCTCGTTACCGAGTTATGCGCCGGCTCGGCTGAGCCATGCAGGCGTTGCGCACATGATATACTGCGAACTGGCATGGGGTCATCTGCCAAGACGAAGGAAGCCCCGCGAATTTCCGCCATCCGCGGGTGGCGCCGCGGCGATCGGGCGTTGACCGGCGCGCGACGGCTCCTATGCTCGGCGGAGACGGGGACGCCGAAGCGGAGGAAATTCCGATCATGATCAGCGACCTGGACCGCTCGCCGGAGCCGGTCGGCCCGGTCCTGTTCTTTCGCGGGATGCAGGGCAGCCGCTGGCGCGTTTCCGCATTGTTCGTCCTCAGCGGGGCCACCGAGCCTGAGGATCTCAGGGTCGATGGCGTTTCACTGGCGGTGCCGCCGCGTCATCTGTTCGAATGGCAGGGCCGCCATGTCTGGCGGTTCGATTTCGCGGTGCCGCGCGGGCGCGACGACAGCACGGCAGGATACGGATTCGGCGACCGGCGGCCCTGGCGTTTCCACGTTCCCGGTGCCGGGCGGCTGCCGCGGCTGGCGTTTACCGCCTGTAACGGTGCCGAAGACCTCGACATGCTGGCGCGGCTTCCGGCCGGGCGCAACGAACGCTGGGTCGACCTGGCGGGCTGCCACGCCAAACACCCGTTTCATCTGCTGCTCCAGGGCGGCGATCAGATCTACGCCGACGGTGTCTGGCAGGCCTGTCCGGGCCTCGCCGCGTGGCAGCGGTTGCCGCGAGGCCAACGCTGCCGCAGCGGCTTTGACGACGCCCTGGCCGAGCAGGTCATGGCCTATTATTTCGACCTCTATGTCGCCACCTGGGGCCAGCCGGAACTGGCGGCGGTCTTGTCTTCGATCCCGTCGGTGATGATGTGGGACGATCACGACATCTTCGACGGTTGGGGTTCTCACCCGCCGCCGCTGCAAGACTGCCCGGTCTTCTCCGGCATCCACGCGGTCGCGCGGCGCCAGTTCTCCTTGTTTCAGCTCGCCAGCGCCGGCCGAGAACCGCCGGAATGCATCTGGGGGGCGAAGCTCGGCAGCTTCACCCAGGGATTCCGCCTGGGCGAGATCGGTATTTTCGCCCCCGATCTGCGCAGCGAGCGGAGCCCGACGCGGGTGCTCGGGCCCGGCAGCTGGAGGGCGCTGCCCGGTTGGCTGGAACGCTTCGCCGGCTGCCGCCACCTGCTATTGATGTCCAGCGTGCCGATGGCGTTCGTCGATCTCGGTGCGGTCGAGGGGCTGCTCAATGCCTTACCCTGGCGCAATCGCCTTGAGGACGACCTGCGTGACCAATGGCGAAGCCCGGCCCATCGCGTGGAGTGGTTGCGCCTGGTGCGCTTGCTGGGCGACTTCAGCAAGCGCACCGGCTGCCGGATCACCGCGGTGTCCGGCGAAATTCATCTGGGAATGGCGGGCCGTCTGCGTGGCCCCGGCTTCGAATTGGATCAGCTGGTCTCATCGGGCGTGGTCCACCCCCCGCCGTCGACCGGCTACGCCGCGGCACTCGGTTGGCTGGGCCGTGGTCGCTCCCGTCCCGGTGGCGACTGCTCGGTGGAAATTCTGCCGCTTGGCGGCGGACAGGGGCGGTTCCTCAGGGCGCGCAACTGGCTCGATCTGGCGTTCGAGACCGATGGACGGCTGGCTGCGCGCTGGCACGTCGAAGGCTTGGCCACGCCGCTGACCACGCCATGGTGAGCGGGGCCGTCGGCGGATGCCCCGATTCACGACTCGGGTATTCCGGGACGCAGAAGCCGACGGCAGGACCCCGGCGGCCGTGGCGAGGGCGCAGACCGGCGCGAGAAGTTTCTTTTGGCTGTGGCTAATCTGCAGCACTTTGGCGGCGAGCCGTGAAATAGTGAAAATTTTCGCGGGGACACCACCTTTGGTAGGAGGCTCCAGCCTATGGTCCAGGGCAACCCACGCCTAGTGACCCGAAAGTGCGGAGCGCTGAGAACGGCACGACCGACCGAAACGTCGGAAAAAAGGATGAAGAAACCTCTACATCGTCGCAATCCCGGCGTAATTTCGTAGGGATACCCGGTTTTCTGAACCGGGCGGGCTGTAAGTCCGAGCGGGGCGGTCAAGCGGCCGACCCCGGGGCCGCCGACGAAGCGTTCGCCGCAATGCGGTATCGCAGTGCCCGAAAAAGATTGACGATCCCTACAAATTTCGTCAAAGGTGTTTTCCGCGAATTACTCGCAATATAGTGCTGCTAAGCGCAACCATGAGCAGGGGCGGTCGCTGAAAACCACTGCGGCGACTGGAAAACAAGACCGTGTGTTGGGCACGGATCCCGCCGGCAAGCGGGCTGAAACCAGGAGGTACTATGATGACGGCACAAAAGCGGCAAGTGCCATACTTGATTGGCGGCTTGATCGCCTGCGTACTCGGCGTCGGAGTACTGCCTTCCGCGGCCCGGGCCGGCGCGACGGAGGATAATTGTCACGCCCACGTTCTGGAGACGGAACGAAAACTCAATATTCCGAACGGGCTTCTCCTCTCGATCGCGCTGGTCGAAAGCGGTTATGATGGAGAACCCTATCCCTTCACCCTGACTTTCGGCAGTCGCACGCGCTACGTCGAGAGCGCCAATGCCGCCGCCAAGCAGCTGCGCGACAGCAAGGGGCGTTTGCGCAACAATCTGTTCGTCGGCTGCATGCAGCTGTCCCTGCGTCACCATTCATCCCATTTCCGGCCGGTCGAGAAGATTATCGATCCCCAGGCCAATGTCTGGTACGCCGGGGGCTACCTGGTCCGACTCCATGGCCAGGTCGGCAGCTGGGGACGCGCGGTCGCCCGGTATAATGGCGGGTCCCATCGTCAGAGCCTGACCTATGTCTGCAAGGTGTGGAACAATCTGGTCCAGCTCGACGCCGGCAGCGCCAAGCTGCTCAGGGCTGATGGCTGTTCCCAGCGCCACAATGTCGAGATCGCGCCCCGGACCCGCCGCGCCTTCAATCAGGCCCAGGTCGCCGCTGCTCCGGAGTGATGCCCGGCCCCTGGCCGTGGCATGAATTATCGCCACAGCTTTCATGCCGGCAATTTCGCGGATGTCTTCAAGCACATCGTGCTCGTCCAACTGATCGAGCATTTGTGCCGGAAGCCGACGGCGTTCTGTATCCTCGACAGCCACGCCGGCAGCGGGCTATATGATCTGGGGGCGGTTGAGGCCGAGCGGACCCGCGAATATCAGGGGGGCATCGCCAGGGTCGCGGTCGCGACCGATCCGCCGCCGCTGGTGCAGCGCTATCTCTCTCTGGTGCGTGACGCCGGACCGGTCGGTGCCGTCCCGATGCGCTGGTACCCCGGTTCGCCCCGGCTGGCCCGCGCCCTGATGCGCACCACCGACCGCCTGGTTGTCGCCGAACTCCATGGCGACACCGCCGGCGCCTTGAAACGGTGTTTCCGCGGCGACGCCCAGGTGGCGGTTCATCAGATGGACGGCTACCAGGCGCTGAAGGCCCATCTGCCGCCCCGCGAGCGGCGCGGCCTGGTGCTGATCGACCCGCCCTATGAAGCCACCGACGAGGCGGAACGGATCGTTGCCGGGCTCGGCGTCGCCTGCCGCCGCTGGCCGGGCGGCCTCTATGCGGTGTGGTATCCGATCAAGGAGCGCGCCGCGGTATGGCGGTTCCACGAGGCGATTGCCGGGCTCGGCCTTGACCGGGCGCTGACCGCCGAGCTGACCGTTTTCCCCGAAGAGCGCAGTGACCGACTGAATGGCTGCGGTATGGTGCTGATCAACCCGCCGTGGCAGTTCGACCAGGCCCTCGCCGGACCCTTGGCATGGCTCCATCGCGTGCTGGCGGTTTCGGGTGGCGCGCCGCGCATGGCTTGGCTGGCCCGCGAAACCGGGACGGCGCCAAGCGATGACCACCAGGGCGGGCCTGTGATATAGCCGGTTTCGTTCGTTTCCCACATTGATCCGCATGTCGTCCGACCCTGCCGACCCCGCCGCAAAACCCCCGTCGCTGGCCGCGTTCGAGCGGACCCTTGAAACCGACCGCGACCTCTGGGTCTTTGCCTACGGGTCCCTGATGTGGGATCCGGGCTTCGTCTATGCCGAGCATTGCCCCGCCCTGCTGCGCGGCTACCACCGCAGCTTCTGTATCGCCTCGGTCCGCCATCGCGGCACCGCGGAACGGCCGGGCCTGGTGTTCGGCCTCGACCACGGCGGATCGTGCCGCGGCGTCGCCTTCCGGGTCGCGGCACCGGCGATCGCGGAGGTGCTCGCTCAGCTGTGGCAGCGGGAGATGGTGTCTCACGTCTATCGGCCGAAACGACTGCCGGTCCGCTTGAGCAGCGGCACGGTGGTTGCGATCGCATTCGTCGTCGACCGAAGCCACCCGCAATATTGCGGCAGGCTCGATCTGGAGGAGGCGGCGACGCGAATCTGCCAGGGGGTCGGCGGTCGCGGTCGCAATCTCGACTACCTGAGTAAAACGGTAGAGCATTTGCGCCAATTGGGGATCGCCGACCACGGCCTTGAGGCTCTGCTGCGCCAGGTCATGAGCTGCTGTGGTTGAGCCTGCCACGGCAGACTGCGACACAATGCTCGTATTAAGATGCTAGGAAAGGGTGGAGCCTCGTTGCCGTATCATTGTACGATACGGCTCAGGAAATGGCACCCGGTGCCAGGGCATCGGGTGCCCGACCGGACGCCGGCCCCGGTGCGGCGCCGGGTTTGGTGGCGGGGACGGCACCGTTCCGGCCCCGAAGCCCAGCGGCTCTCGACGGACTGCGCCGATGTTCCATCGCTCCTTTCTGTTTGCCGTGGCCTGGTGGCTGGCCACCGGCGGCGCTTTGGCGCAGCAGCCGCCCTTGCATGTTGCGACCTACAGCCACTATCCGCCCTGGACCGTGACCACGGCTGAGGGGGTTCTGACCGGGTTCGAGATCGATCTGATCCACGATCTGTGCCGGCGCATCGCCCGGACTTGCCGGATCACGCCGGAAAACTGGGACACCATGATCCCGTCGATCCGCGACGGCCGCTTCGATGCCTATATCGGCGCGATGACGATCACGGACGAGCGGGCTCAGCGGGTAGGCTTTACCGTACCTTATGCCTATTCGCCGGAATTCTTCGCGGCCCGCAGCGACAGCGATCTGGTCAAGCTGGTGACCATGGATCGGCTCGACCTCGACCGCCTGGGCCCGGAGGAGAGGGATACCCTCGACGTCCTCAAACGGGCACTGAGCGGCCGAATCGTCGGTGTCCACTCCGGAACCATCTACCAGCGGTTCATGGAAACCTACCTGCGCGGCGTCAGCGAGCTGCGCATCTATCACTCGGAGCACGAGAAATATCTCGATGTTGCCGCAGGCAAGCTTGACGCCGTGCTCGACGGCGGCGCCGCCCTGATGGAATTCATCAACGGTCCGGACAAACTCGGCCATGATCTGACCCTGTTTGGCCCGGCCTTGACCGGAGGGCCGCTCGGGCGGGGTATGGGTATCGCGGTTCCGCCTGGCGCCGTCGCACTACGCGAGGCGCTCGACAACGCGATCCATGCCGCCGCCGCCGACGGAACCATAGCGCGGATTTCGCTGCAGTGGTTCGGCTACAATGTATCGGTCAACTGAACCGGTGCCGCCGCGCCGCAACCGATTCGGAATCCGCCGCAAGCTGGCCGCCGCCTTCCTGATGGTCGCCGCAATGGCGATGGCCTCGGCGGCGGTGGCGTGGCTGGCGTTCCGCGAAGTCGAATCGGGTTTGGCCTGGCTGACCACCGATGTGGTGCCGACCCTGGTCTCGGCGCAGGCGATGGCGATCGAGGCCGACCGGGTGGTCGCGATGACCGCCTCCCTGGCCACCGTGGCGAGCGACGAAGAGCGTCGCCACCTGACCCGGTCGCTGCAAGGGGCCGCCGGAAACCTGACCGCAAGATTGGCCGAACTCCGGGCGGCCGGGGTCGCCCCGCCGGCGGTCGGCCGGTTGGGTGGCCAGGTCTCGGCATTTGCCGCCAATCTCGCGCGTCAGGACACCCTGGTCGGTCAACGCCTGGCCCAAAGCCGGGTGCTGGAGGACGCCGAAACCAGGCTGGCCGAGGATCATCGCGGCTTTCTCGACGCGGTGTCGCCCCGGATCGACGATGCCTACCGCTTCCTTTATCGCAGCAGTCGCCGTCTGATCGACGGCCTCTCGTCCACGGTTTCGGTATTCGCCGACCTTCACGAGCCCGACCAGATGCGTCGGCACGCCGAGATGACCCTGCAAGAGACCCGCCTGGCCGTGGGCAGCCTGCTCAACAACGGCGTGCGCGAGATGCGCAGCCTGCTCGAACTCGCCGCGACCAGCAATCTCGCGGTCAGCCTGCTGCACCAGACCGCCGATGCCAAGAGCGCGGAATCGCTGCGCGACCTTCGTGAACGGTTCACCCGTTCCACCGCAGTGATGGGCATGATCCGGCTCAATCTGGCCAGCACGCCGGCGAACCGGACGCTGCTCGAGCGCGCGCGTCTGCTCTGGGACGCCGGACTAGGCCGGTCCAATCTGTTCGACCAGCGCGCCGCGATTCTGGTTACGGTCGCCCAGTGCGCTGATCTGACGGAAAAAACCCGGCGGCTCTCTGCCGAGCTTCATGGCGCGGTGACCGCCCTGGTCGAGCAGGCCCGGACCGCCGCCAACCGGGCCGCGCTCGAAGCCCGCAGCCGGCTGACCATGGCCCAACTGGTCCAGATCGCCGCCGGTCTGGCGGCAATCGTCGTCGCCCTGCTCAGCGCCTGGCTCTATGTCGGCCGCAAGCTGGTCGCCCGGTTGCTGGCGCTGGAGCGCTGCATGGAGGCCCAGGCCGCCGGGATCGATGCGCCGGTCCCGCCCGACGGCGATGATGAAATCACCGATATGGCGGCCGCGCTGCGCTCACTGGTGTTCGAACGGGAACGGCGCGAACGGGCGCTGCGCGCCAGCGAACAGCGTCTGACCCAGGCACTCAAGGCGACCCGATCAGGGGTGTTCGACCACGACATCGCCCACAAGCGGTTCTGGTGGTCGCCGGAATACTATGCCGTGCTCGGGTATCGGCCGGAGGATCTCCCCGCCGGCCGGGAGTTCTGGCGGAGCACGGTTCATCCCGACGATCGCGAGCGGGTGGTGTCGGAGTTCCGCGAGGTGGTCGCCGGCGGCCTGGCCGAGGGCACCATCGCCTATCGCGCCCGTCACCGCGATGGATACTGGCTGTGGGTCGAGGACCAGGGGGCGGTGATCCGCGACGACGGCGGTGCGGTCGTGCGCTGCGTCGGCGTCACCTCCGACATCACCGAGCGCAAGGAGGCGGAAAGCCGGCTGCGCGACGCCAAGGAGGCGGCCGAGCAGGCCAACGCCGCGAAGACCCGCTTCGTCGCCACCGCCAGCCATGACCTGCGCCAGCCGCTGCAGGCCGTGACCCTGTTCAACAGCGCTCTGGCGGATCTGACCTCTGACCCTCAGCAGCTTTACCTGGTCGAAAAGACCCAGAAATCTCTGGAAATCGTCAACGAGCTGCTGAACGGCATCCTCGATATCTCCCGACTGGATGCCGGCATCGTGGTGCCCCAGTCCAAATGCTTCGCCATCCAGACCCTGTTCGACCGCCTGACCTTCGAGTTTCGCCCCCAGGCGCGGGCGGCGGGACTGGCGTTCCGCTTCGTCGAATGCCGCGCCCTGGTCCTCAGCGACCCCCAACTGGTCGAACGCATCTTGCGGAACCTGGTCAGCAATGCCCTGCGCTACACCAGCCGGGGCGGCATCCTGCTTGGCTGCCGGCCGCGTGGTGGCGAGCTGGTGGTCCAGGTTTGCGACAGCGGAATCGGAATCCCGGCCGACCAGTCGGCGGCAATTTTCGAAGAATTCTACCAGATCGGCGATCAGGGGCACGACGGTGGCCGCGGCCTGGGACTCGGATTGGCGATTTGCCGCCGCCTGGCGGAACTGCTCGGCTGCCGGCTGAGCTTCCGCTCGAGGCTCGGACGGGGGACGACCTTCGAGATCGCGCTGCCCTGCCACCGCGGTCCGCTGCCCGAGGGTGCGGTTGCCGAACCGGCGCTGGCCGGCCACGCCACCGGCCGGATTGCCGTAATCGAGGACGATCCTTCGGTGCGCGAGGCCTTGGCCTTCTTTCTCGACCGCAACGGTTTCGAGGTCACTGCCGCGGCCGATGTCGATACCGCGCTGGCCCAGTTGCGAGCCCATGGGGTGGCGCCCGACCTGATTTTGGCCGACTACCGGCTGGCCAAGGGTGACACCGGCATCGACGCGATCGAGCGGCTGCGCACCGCGTTCTGCGCACCGATTCCCGGCATCCTGTTGACCGGGGATACCTCACCGCAGCGCCTCAAGGAGGTCCTGGCCAGCGGCTTCCGCCTGCTCCACAAGCCGATCCGTCCGAACGAGCTGATCCTCGCCATCGCGGAACGGCTGGGCGGCGCCGGTCCCGCGACCCCGTGACGGCCGGGCGCCGGGCCGGGCGCCGGGTTGGCCATCAACCGCATTTGGAATAGCCGCAGTCCGGGCAGAGGTCGCAGCCCTCCTGGCGGAGCAATCCGGCCTGGCCGCATTTCGGGCATTGGGCG
The DNA here is from genome assembly GCA_016124535.1 of Azospirillum sp. Classification (GTDB taxonomy): domain Bacteria; phylum Pseudomonadota; class Alphaproteobacteria; order Azospirillales; family Azospirillaceae; genus RI-112. The sequence continues at coordinate 69,583 of WGNK01000003.1, read as the reverse complement.
GCGCGCGGCAGGGTGGCTCCCGATGCGGCAAGGTCCTTGCCCTGCGCCGCCGAGGCCAGGCTGCGGTGCGCCGGCAGCCGGTCGAGTGCTGCGGGCTCCTGGGGCAGAAAGCCGATCGCGATCAGGTGGCGTTCGATCACCTCGCCAATCGCAGCGAGCAGCGAGGGCACATAGCGGCCGGACACCCAATGGCCGCCGCGCGGGTCGAACACCGCCTTCAACTCCTCGACCACGAAGGAGATGTCGCCGCCGCGCCGGAATACCGCACTGATCATCCGGGTCAGCGCCACCGTCCAGGAGTAGTGCTCCATATTCTTCGAGTTGATGAAGACCTCGAACGGACGGCGGCGTCCGTCCTGGATGATGTCGTTGACGGTGATGTAAAGCGCGTGGTCGCTGTCGGGCCAGCGCAGCTTGTAGGTCTCGCCGGGCAGCGCCTCCGGCCGATCGAGCGGCGGGGTCATATAGACCACCGCTCCCGCATCGGCCCGCTCCGCCGTCGGGTCGCCGTTCGGCGCCGCTTCGGCGGCCTCCTTGCGCGGGGTCAGCACCGCGCCGGTCACCGGGTTGGGCCGAAAGGTCGTGCAGCCCTTGCAGCCAAGGTCGTAGGCCTGGACATAGACCTCCTTGAACGCGTCGAAAGCCAGGTCTTCCGGGCAGTTGATCGTCTTGGAGATCGAGCTGTCGACGTGGCGCTGGGCGGCGGCCTGCATGACCAGATGGGCCGCCGGCGGCAGGGACTGGGCGTCGACGAAATAGTCGGGCAGCCGCGCCTGGTCGCCGAACACTCGGCGGTACAGCCGGAACGCCGGGTCCGAGACCTCTTCCTGGTGGCGGCTGCCGTCGGGCGCCAGGATTGTCCGGCTGGAGGCAAACGCGAAGACCGGTTCGATCCCCGACGAGACATTGTCGGCGAGCAGGGAGATCGTGCCGGTCGGCGCGATCGAGGTCAGCAGCGCGTTGCGGATGCCGTGCCGGGCGATCAAGCTGCGCAACGCCGGATCGAGGCCGCGGATGGTCGGCGCCGCGAGATAGCTGTCCGCATGGAAGGCGGGGAACGGCCCTTTTTCGGCGGCGAGTGCCACCGAGGCACGGTAGGCCGCCTGCTGGATGGCGCCCAGCCAGGTCTCGGTCAATGCCGCGGCGCGTTCGCTGCCGTAACGGACCCGGCACAGGATCAGGGCATCAGCCAGCCCGGTGACGCCAAGGCCGATCCGCCGTTTGGCACGGGCCTCTTCGGCCTGCGCCGGCAGCGGGAAGCGCGAGACCTCGATGACATTGTCCATCATCCGCACCGCGACCGGCACCAAGGCCTCGAGCGCTGCGAGATCAAGCGCTGCCGCTTCGGTGAAGGGCTCGCGGACCAGGGCGGCCAGGTTGATCGAGCCGAGCAGGCAGGCACCATAGGGCGGCAGCGGCTGCTCGCCGCAGGGATTGGTCGCGGCGATGGTCTCGCAATAGGCCAGATTATTGGCGCAATTGATCCGGTCGATGAAAATCACGCCCGGCTCGGCCCAGGCATAGGTCGCCGCCATCAAGCGTTCCCACAACGCGCGTGCCGAGATCTCCCGCACCACCTGACCGCCGAACCGCAGCGGCCACGGGGCGTCGCCCTTGACCGCGGCCATGAAGGCGTCGCTGATCAGCACCGAGAGATTGAACATGCGCAGCCGGTCGGGCTGACGCTTGGCGTCGATGAACGCCTCGATATCGGGATGGTCACAGCGCAGCGTCGCCATCATGGCGCCGCGGCGGGCGCCGGCGCTCATGATCGTCCGGCACATCGCGTCCCAGACATCCATGAACGACAGCGGTCCCGAGGCGTCGGCGCCGACGCCATGGACCGGCGCTCCCTTGGGCCTGATGGTCGAGAAGTCGTAGCCGATGCCGCCGCCCTGCTGCAGGGTCAGTGCCGCCTCGCGCAAGTGATCGAAGATGCCGTTGATGTCGTCGGGGATGGTACCCATGACGAAGCAATTGTACAGCGTCACCGCTCGCCCGGTCCCCGAACCGGCGAGGATGCGGCCGCCGGGCAGAAAGCGCCAGCCGGCGAGCGCCTGGGCGAAGGCGGAGGCCCAGCGCTCCGGTTCCGCCTCGGGTGCGGCGAGGGCGGTGGCGACCCGCCGCCAGCTGTCCTCGATGGTGTTGTCCACAGGTTCGCCCGTCACTGTGCGGGCGCGGTATTTCATGTCCCAGATTTGCCGAGAGATCGTCGAGAACTGCGACATTGCCTTTTCCGCCGGTGCTTGCGAGCCCGTGCCCCAGGACTGCCGATACTCATCGATTCGGCAGGAACCGGAAGGATTCGGCAGGATACGGCGGGACTTCTGATGCCAATCTAGGTCAGTTCCCCCGAGGGGTCAACCAGTGTCGTTCGCAATTTGTTCGTACCGGTTCCGGGATGACGGCTTTGCGGCGCCGCGATGACACCGCCGTTAATGTCTGGTTGCAGGATGGCCGAGTCCACAACCTTATCCACAAACCGACTCGGAACTCCGGCCCCCGATCACCGGCCCCCGATCAACAATCCCCGGGCGCGCGCCAACGGTCTCACGCCGCCGAACTTGTCGGGGGGGAGGGAGCCGCGGCGGCGGCCACGGGATGCGGCCGCTCGGTCGGCGGGCCGCCGGCGGCGATGACCAGACGGTCGGTCGCCGCTTCCAGTCGCTCTTCCAACTCCGCCATGGCGCGTTCCCGGCCCAGGCCAGGCGGGATCGGCGCCAGAAATTCGACGGTGACCGTGCCCGGCCGCTTGAAGAAGCTGTTTCGAGCCCAGAACAGACCGGAATTGAGCGCCATCGGCACGATCGGCAGGTCGAGCTCCTGGTAGAGCACGCCGACCCCGACCCGATAGCTGCGCCAGGCGCCAGGCGCGGTGCGGGTGCCCTGGGGAAAGATGACGATCGGCCGTCCCTCGGCCTTGATGCGCCGGGCGCCGGCGACCAGGGAGGCGATGGCGCGCCCGCGGGCGCCCCGGTCAACCGGAATCATCCGCGCCTTCGCGGCGTACCAGCCCCAGATCGGCAGATACATCAGCTCGCGCTTCAGGACCACCGCCGGGTCCGCGACCAGCAGATGCAGTTTCATGGTCTCCCAAGCCGATTGGTGCTTGGCCGCGACGATGAAGGCGCCGTCGGGCAGGTGGTGGCGTCCGCGCACCTCGTAGCGCAGCCCGATCAGGCTCCGCTCCAGCGCCGCAACGGTGCCAAGATACCACCGCACCACCGCGATCATCTGACGGTGGGGCAATAGCAATATCCACAGAAGGGCAAAGCACATCAATCCGGTCCAACCATAGAAGGCCAGATTGAACGCGAGGGAACGCAGCAGGGTCATTGGTCCTCTTGGCCGTCGAGCGCCCAGATCAGGCCATGGCGGCCGAGCGCGATCAGGTACTTGTTGTACTCGTTGACGATCAGATTAGCGGTTCCCGGCCATTGCCACCAGTCGGCGAGATGGACATTGGCCGGAATCACCGGGTGGGGTAGCACTTCGGCCCGCGGCAGCGCCATGCGGAATTCGAGCAAGCTGCGGCGCATGTGATAATTGGCGGTGACGAGGCGCAGCGAGGTGAAGTTTTCCTCCGCCATCCAGTCCGCGGTCTCGGCGGCATTGCCCATGGTGCTGTCAGCAGCGTAGCCAAGCTCGATGCAGCATTCCAGCTCGCCCGGCGCCTGGCGTGACAGCAGCAACAGTTCGCGCACGTCGACGGTGTGGTAGACGCCGGAGACGAACAGTTTCTTGGCGCGGCCGGCGCCCAGCAGCTCAAGTCCGGTGGACAGACGCTCGCTGCCGCCGGTCAGCACGACGATGGCATCGGTGATCTGCTGCCCCTCCGGGCTGTCCGGCGCCGGCGCCTCGCGCGGGATGGTCTCGGCAAACCAGATCAGCCCGACCGCCCAGGCGACCGCGGCGATCCCGGTCACCAGCAGCAGTAGGGTCAGTCCATGCACCGCCCCGCCCCGCCGCCTGGATCGGCCCATCGCCATCACGGTCGCCACAGCGCCCGGAACGGTCGCGGGCTCATGGCATTGCCGCCAGAGTGTGGCGAACGGTCCAGCGGGTCGTCATCACCGCCAGCAGGCAGGCGACCAGGGGAACCACAACCAGCAGCAGCAGCTCGGCCGGGGGCAGACTGAGCGTCGGCAGCATCGCCCCCCGCAACCCGTTCGCGGCGTGGCCGACGGCATAGAGCGTCAGCAGCGCCAACAAAGCACCGCCGACGGCGCCACGCAGCGCCAGTCCCAGGACATGGACCTCGAACTGACGGGCGACGTAACGGTCGGTGGCGCCCATGATGTGGAGCAACTCGACCACCGGATGATGGATCGCCAAACCGGCGCGCACCGAAAAAATCACCGCGATCACGCAGGCGCTGCCGACCAAAGCCACGATCGCGAAGGCGACCAGTTGAACCAGCCGGGCCAGCGCCCGCAGATCGGCCAGCCACATGGCCTGGTCATCGACCCGGGCACCCGGCACCGCACCCCCCAGGCGCACCGCCAATTCGGCGACATCGACCGTGACCGGCCGTTTCAGCACGACATCGATCAAGGCCGGCAGCGGCAGGTCCGCGGGCAGCGTGCCGCCCAGCCACGGCTCCAACAGTTCCGCCGCACGGGTCGCCGAAATCGCGGTGACTCGCTCGACTCCGGGCGTGCTGCGCAACAGCGACAGCGCCAGTTCGGTACGGGCGGCCAGCGGAGCTGCCGCGGTGCCGGCACCGGTGGTTCCCGGCGTTTCCGGCATCGGGGCGATCTGTACGGTCAGCGAGCCGACCAGTCCGGTTTCCCAGCGCGCCGCCATATCGGCCAGAACCAGCGCCACCGCCAGGGCCAGCATGCCGAGATAGACCATCACCGCGACGATCCAGGCGAGGTAGTGCCCGGTCAGGTCGCGGGTCAGCGGCAGGTCGCTGCGCTGGCGGAACATCAGCCCTCGCTTCCGCCGGCCGGCGGGATTACCGTGAGGGTCCCGTTTTCCAGGTGCAGGCGCGGATGGCGGAACTGCTCGACCAGGCCCTCGTTATGGGTGGCGATGATCATGGTGGTGCCGAGCTTGTTCAATTCCTCGAACAGATAGAGCAGCCGCATGCCGATCCCGTCGTCGACATTGCCGGTCGGCTCGTCGGCCAGGATCAGGCGTGGCCGGTTGATCACCGATCGGGCAATCGCCACCCGCTGCTGCTGGCCGCCCGACAGGGTCGGCGGCTTGGCATCAAGGTGATTGCCCAGCCCGACCCAGCGCAACAATTCGCTGACATGGTCTTGGACCTGGGCTTCGGCGAGCCCGGCCATCCGCAGCGGCAGCGCCACGTTGTCGAGCGCGGAAAGGTGGTCGAGCAGCCGGAAATTCTGAAACACCACGCCGATCTTGCGGCGCAGAGCCGGCAGTTGGTCGCGGGACAGGTCGTCGATGTTCTGGCCGAATACGGTCAGGGAGCCGCGGGTCGGGCGCAAGCTGAGATAGATCAGGCGCAACAAGGAAGACTTGCCGGCGCCGCTGGCTCCGGTCAGAAAATGGAAGGACCCCGGCGCCAGCATGAAGCTGATGTCGCGCAAAATCTCAGGGCCGCTGCCGTAGCGCAGCCCGATATTCTCAAATCGGATCACTCCGTCTCCAACCCGCGGCCGCGCGGCCGCGCGCCATCCGCCCCGGCCGGGGCTTGTCCCGGTTTCGGGGAATTCCTATAAGGGACAACAGGCGCGGTCCGCCAGCACTATTCGGGTCATCATGATACTGACTTGTCCGGCTTGTTCAGTCCGCTACACGATCGCGGACAGCGCCGTCAGCGGTCGTGGCCGCAAGGTTCGCTGCAGCCGCTGCGGCCACAAATGGGTCGAGCCGCCTGCGGATGCCCCGTTCGACTCGGAGACGGACTACGGCAGCGACGAGGCGACGCTGCAGGCCCTGCGCGAAGAGATGGAAAAGCAGGTGCCGCCGGCGGATCCGTTCGAGATGTCGGAGGACGTGATCGAGGATGACGAACCGCCGGCGCGTTCGGGCCGGCTGGTGCCGCTCGCTTTCACCCTCGTCGCGATCCTGGCGCTGGCCCTGGGCGTGGTCGCTGGCCGGGACCTGGTGGTTGAACTGTGGCCGGCCGCGGCTCTGCTCTACGAAACCATCGGTATGCCGGTTGATCCGCCCGGCGCCGGCTTGAGCTTCCAGAATGCCCGCGTGCAAAGGGACAATGATGGCGGTGTCGGGCTGCTGCTGATCGACGGGCAGATCGTCAACACCTCCGCCATCGCGCGGGTGGTGCCGCCGATCGTCGCCATGGCGCGCGGACCCGATCATCGGGTGATCCATACCTGGACGCTGCTGGCCGCCGAAACCAACCTGCTGCCCGGCGGCATCACGACATTTCGCGCCGTCGAGCGGGGCGCCGGCACGACCGCCTTGGAGGTCGCTTTCGGCTTCGCCGGTGGTTGAACCCTTGGCCGCCGAGCCTTTCACCGCCGAGCCCTTCACTGCCGAGCGCGAGGACTTCCGAAGCGCCCGAAGGATCGTCCGGGGGGTGATCGATCGGGACGGGGGGTGCCGCTGGCGTTCCCACACCGGCTGGCTTAATATCGCCGGTACAAGTGTCCGCGGGGGTGTGCCGGTGCTGCGGTCTCAAGGGGGGGGCGGTTCCGGTACCGGACTTGCCGCCCAGACATCGTTTGCGGCCAGGGTTCGCATTCCCTGGCCCTGAACTATCTGTTTTGGATACCAAGCGAACTCTGCATAGGGGCAGCAAGGGCGACGGGGAGCGATTTGCCAGACCACGACCAGGATTTGGATGCCGCGATCCTCGACGGTATCAGGCCCGACGAACTGCCCGACTATCTGGACTGGCGCCGCCGGGTAAAGGGTACCAACATATCCGAAAAGACGCTGCTGGCGACCGACTATCTCAATCATTTCAACGAAATCGTGATGTTGATCGAGATGGTGCCCGATATGGCGATGATGTTCGAGGAATGCCTGGCCTGGCAGCCTAAGAGCTATCAGCAGCACTTTCAGGAAAGCGGCTTTTCCGACCGCGACCTCGCGATTGCTGCCTATCAGCGGGTGCCGACCAAATTCCGTCGCCCGTTCGAGGATACGATCGAGCATCTCCAGATCGTGGTCGTCTTCACGCTCCAGCGCATGTCCGAGGCGATTGCCCAGGACGACCAGACGCAGCTGCGGCTGGACTGCGACAGCGCCGTCCAGATGCTTCACCGAATCATCCAGATCGCCAACGGCATCATTCACGGCACGACCCGGGTGATGGAGCAGGAGGAAATCGATCTTTACCTCCAACTCGGATGACGGCAGTCCGGGTGCCGGCTGCCGACCGTGGAACCTGCCTGGGTCAGCGGGCAGCGGTGGCGCCGTCTCGCGATGTTCCGTATAAGGTGGGCAACCGCGCCGATCTAGAGCGTCTTCACAGCACAGATTGAGAGAAGGACATCGCATGGCTGGAACCAGAAAGGTCGCCAAGGGGGCGGCGCGAAAATTCTACGCGGCGGTCGAGGTTGCGGCCGAGGCGTTGAACTTGATGTTCGAGGTCGAGGATTCCGATCTCGTAGAGGACGTGCTGGAGGACATTGCTGAGGATTTGCTCACTGATGCCCAGGAGAGCGATCCCGACAGCCCCCGGCGGGCCTGGCTGGAGATGGTCGCCGCCTTCGCCCTGGTCCAGTCGGTGAAAATCGATCTTGCCGCCGAAGACGACGATGAGGACGAAGACGAGGACGAGGACGAGGACGAGGACGACGAGGGGGAAGAAGTCGATCCGGAAGAGGACGGTGGTGCCGACGAAGAGGACGACGAGGAAATAGATGGCGAAGGCGAGGAAGAGGTGGCCGAGACGACGGAGGAGGATGCACCGTCGGGCCGGCGTCCCGGATACCGCAGTCGTCGGCTGATCCGCCCGATCTGAGCGCGGGCGGGAGGCCGGGCTGGCGCTCGAAAAGCGGGTAGTGCGGGCCACGGGGGCGCCGTGAATGGCGCGCGCGCCGCAGACTGGTTCTTGCCCCGGTCCTGCCCGCCATGCTTAATCCACCCGTCGATTGCTCCTGCACTTACCCCTTCTCCGCCGCCCCCTTCTCCGCCGCCCCCTTCTCCGCCGCCCCCTTCTCCGCCGCCCCCTTCTCCGCCGCATGGCGCGATTTACGCTGAAAGGCTTCCGATGGTGATCTCTGCCGTCTACCGCGCCGCCCTGGTCGCCGCGGCCCTTGGCTTCAGCCTGGCACCGGCGGCGTGGGCCGCCGAGCCTGCGCCTGCCGCGGTCAAATCCGAGGAGGATCCGGTGGTGGCACGGGTCGATGGTGGCGAAATTCGCCGCTCCGAAGTGATGCAGACGGTCGCCAATCTGCCGGCGCAGGTTCGCGACATGCCGGTCCAGATGCTGTTCGGCGCGGTGGTCGACCAGTTGATCAACGCCAAACTGATCGCCGCCGCCGGCTATAAGGAGAATCTGGCCGAGACCCCGGAGGTCAAGGAACGGATGAAGCGGGCCGAACAGCGGGCGGTCCAGGAAGTCTATCTGACCCGGGCGATGGCGGGAAAGATCACCCCGGAAGCACTCGAGCAGCGCTACCAACACTGGCTGACCGAAAATCCGCCCCAGGACGAGGTTCATGCCGCGCATATCCTGGTGGCCAGCGAGGCCGAAGCCAAGGCGTTGATCAAGGAGATCAAGGCCGGCGGCGATTTCGCCAAACTGGCCAAGGAGAAATCGACCGATACGGCGGCCGCGGCACAGGGTGGCGACCTCGGTTTCTTCACCCGCGACGCCATGGTGCCGGCCTTCGCCGATGCCGCCTTTGCCATGAAGCCGGGGCAGATCTCCGAGTCGCCGGTCAAGACCCAATTTGGTTGGCACGTGATCAAGGTGGTTGATCGCCACCAGGGCACCGCCCAGGCGTTTGATGCGGTCAAAGGCGAGCTGGAAAACGACTTGTCGCAGGAGATCGTCAGCGGCGTGATCGAGGAACTGCGCGCCGCCGCCAAGATCGAGCGGTTCGAGGCCGACGGTTCGCCGCAGAAGCCTGCAGCACCGGCGCCCCTGGCCCCTGCTCAATAATCCTGCCGCTCCAGCCGCTGCCGATCCCGATCATGCCCGATCTAAAGCCCTCGCCGCTCGCCCCGGCTTGCTTCCCCGATCTGCCGCCGGTGCTCGGCGTGAGCCTGGCGACCGCCAATTGCGGCATTCGCTACCAGGCCCGCGACGATCTGATGGTCGCGGTCCTGGCGCCAGGCACCGCGGTGGCCGGCGTGCTCACCCGCTCGCTGACCGCTTCGGCCCCGGTCCACTGGTGCCGGAAGGTATTGGCGACCGGCAGCGGTCGGGCAATCGTGGTCAATTCGGGCAATTCCAATGCCTTCACCGGGCGGGCCGGCGAGGCGACGGTGGCCGCGACCGCGGCGGCGGCGGCGGCGGCGGTCGGCTGCCCACCCGAGGCGGTGCTGATCGCCTCGACCGGGGTCATCGGCCAGCCGATGCCGGCCGAGATCGTGGCGCGCCAGTTGCCGGATACGGTTGCCCGTGCCGCCGCTACGGCTTGGCAGCCGGCGGCGCGGGCGATCATGACCACCGATACGTTTCCGAAAGGGTCGAGCCGTAGTGCCATGATCGATGGCGTGGCGGTCACGATCAACGGCATCGCCAAGGGCTCGGGCATGATCGCGCCCGATATGGCGACCATGCTCGGATTCGTCTTCACCGATGCCGCGGTCGCGGCGCCGGCGCTGCAGACGATGCTGGCGGAGGCCAACCAGCGCGCGTTCAACTGCATCACCGTCGACGGCGATACCTCGACCAGCGACACTCTGCTGCTCGCCGCCACCGGTGGTGCCGGCCATGCCCCGATCACCGAGCCCGGCGATCCCCGCGCCGCCGGCTTCCGTGCCGCGCTCCAGGCGGTCTTGAGCGATCTCGCCCACCAGATCGTGCGCGATGGCGAGGGTGCCAGCAAATTCGTCGCCATCACCGTGCGCGGCGCCGAAAACGACCGGGCCGCCAAACGGATCGGGCTGACCATCGCCAATTCGCCGCTGGTCAAGACCGCGATTGCCGGCGAGGACGCCAATTGGGGCCGGATCGTCGCCGCGATCGGGCGTGCCGGCGAACGCGCCGAGCGCGACCTGCTGCGCATCACGATCGGCGGCACCTTGATCTGCGCCGACGGCATGGCGGTGCCCGATTACGATGAGGCCCCGGTGGTCGCCCATATGCAGGGCCAGGACATCCAGATCGACATCGACCTCGGCTTGGCCGACGGCAGCGCCACGGTGTGGACCTGCGACCTGACCCACGGCTATATCGACATCAACGGCAGCTACCGGACCTGACGCCGAAGGGCTTGCCCGCTACATCGCCGGCCCCATGACCCGGTCGGGCAGCCAGGTGGCGATCTCGGGCACGAAGCACAGCACGACGATCGCCACCAGCATGCACAGGACATAGCCGACCGCCCCTTTCAGGATTTTCTGCAGCGGTACGTCTGGGGCGATGCCGTTGATCACAAACAGGTTGAGCCCGACCGGCGGCGTGATCAGGCCGACCTCCATGTTGATGGTCATGATCACCCCGAACCAGATCGGGTCGAAGCCGGCAACCTTGAGGATCGGCAGCAGGATCGGGGCGGTCATCAGAATCACCGCGGCGGGCGGCAGGAAGCAGCCGGCGACCAGCAGCAGAAGATTGATCCAGACCATCAGGACCCAGCGATTGACATCGAGCCCGGCGATCCATTCCGCCAGCGACTGGGTCAGGTAGAGCGAGGTCAGCATATAGCTGAACAGGATCGCGGTGCCGATGATCATCAAGATCATCACCGATTCCCGCGTGGTCGCCTGCAGGATGCGCCAGAGGTCCTGCCACCGCCACATCCGGTAGACCGTCATCGCCAGGATGACGCAGAATGCCGCCCCGACGCCGGCCGCCTCCGACGGGGTGGCGACGCCGCCGTAAAGTGCCCACATCACCGCGCCGATGATGGCCAGAAACGGCAGTACCTTGGGCAGGGCGGCGAAACGGTCGCGCCACGACCACACCACGCTGGCCTGAACATCGCTCAGCCGGTGATGGCGCAGGGCAAACATCGTCCAGGCGATGAACATCAGGGTGAGCAGGATGCCCGGCCCGACCCCGGCGAGGAACAGCCGGCCGATCGAGCTTTCGGTTGCGATGCCGTAGAGGATGAAGGTCAGGCTGGGCGGAATCAGGATGCCCAGCGTACCGCCGGCGGCGATCGAGCCGGTGGCGATTTCGTCGGGAAAGCCGCGCTGGCGCATCTCCGGGATGCCCATCTTGCCGATCGCGGCACAGGTCGCGGGTGACGAGCCGGTCAGCGCCGCAAACAGCGCGCAGGCGCCGAGATTGGAGATCACCAGACCGCCGGGGACCCGGTAGAGCCAGCGATCGAGCGCCTCGTAGAGGTCGCTGCCGGCCCCGGAGACCGCAACCGCGGTGCCCATCATGACGAACATCGGGATCGAGACCAGGGTGAAGTCGTCGAGACCGCCGAACAGGGTCTCGGCGAGAATGTGCAGGCTGCCCGGTCCTTCGAACACCAGCAGCGAAACCATCGAGACGATGCCCAGCGCAAAGGCCACCGGGGTTCCGCTGAGCAAGACCAGAAGTGTGCCGGCGAACACCGCCAGACCCATGACTATCGGGCTCATTGCTGAGCCTCCCCATGGGCGGCAAAGGGCTGGACTCGTCCGGTGATCAAGGCGGCGAGCCCGGCGGCGGATTGCAGCGCTAGCACGCCGAGGCCGACCGGCAAGGCGGCATAGGGCAGCCAAAGCGGCGGTCGCCACAGGCTGTCGGAATGCCAATCCTTGCTCCAGGCTTCGTGCCAGAACTGAAAGCCATAGATGGCCAGCGCAACGCAAAACCCGAGCGACAGGACAGCAGCGACGACGGCCAGCCACCAGCGGATGCGAGGCCCAACGATCAGCGGCACGATGTCCATGTTGACGTGGCCGTTGACCAGCAGGACGTAGGGACTGCCGATCAGGGTGGCGGCGATCAAGGCATAGGTCACGCACTCGGTCTGCCAGATGGTGGGCGCGCGCAGGAAATAGCGCATCGCCACCATATGGCAGATCACCAGCACGGACAGCGCGATCAGCAGGGCGGCGACCACGCCGCAAATTTTCGAGACGGCAGCGACACCGCGGATAAAGCAATCCATGGCGAATTCCCGAATAAGCGGGGGTTCAAGGGGGCCCCCCGGCCCCCTTGCTGTTGTACCTTTTCCTTGGTTGTCGCCTATTCGACCGCCAGCGCCTTTTCGATCAGCTCCTTGCCGCCCGGCACGTCGGTGGCGAAGGCCTTGTACGAGGTCTCGGCGGCGATGGCGCGCCACGCCGCGGCTTGGGCGGCATCCATGTAGACGATCTTGACCCCGGCCTTGGTGAAGCGGTCGATGGTGTCCTGGTCGGATTTTTTGGCCTGTTCGTAGCCATAGTCCTCGGCCTTCTTGGCTGCCGCCATCAGGACTTTGCGCTGATCGTCGGTCAGGCCGTCGAACGCCTTTTTCGACATCAGCAGCGGCTCATACATGAACCACAGCGCGTGGTCGCCGGGCGGGGTGAAGCACACCACCTGCTCGTAGAGCCGATAGGAGGCGAAACTTTCTGACGAGGTGTTGGCGGCATCGAGCACGCCGGTCTGCATCGCGGTGTAGATTTCGTTCGACGCCATGCTGACCAGCGAGGCGCCGGCACCGGCCAGCATCTTCTCGAACATCGGCCCGGCGGCCCGGGTGACCTGGCCCTTGATATCGGGCGGATTGAGAATGCAGGTCTTTTTGGAGGCAAATCCGCCGGCCAGCCAGCTGTCGACCAGAACCATGACGTCGTCGCCCTCGATGATCTTCTTGATCTCGGCCATGAACGGCGAGGCCGACAGGCGGCGGGCATGGTCGTGGTTCTTGACCAGGCCCGGCATCAGGGTGGCGCTGAATTGGGCGTGCTTGCCGGCGGCGTAGTCGAGCGGAAACAGCGCCAGCTGGATCTGATCCTTGGCCAGCGCGTTCCACTGGTCCTTTGGCTTGACCAGCGAGGCGCCGGGAAACACCTTGACGTCGATCCCGACATTGGCGGCGTTGACCTCGCGCGCGATGATCTGAATCATCTCGTCGCGGAAGTCGCCGGTGCCGGCCGGCCATTGGTGCGAAGCCTTGAAGGTGATGGCGGTGGCCGGCGCGCTCAGCGCACCAAGCGCGAGCCCGGCTACGGCCAGGGTGCGCAGCACGGTGGTTGGGGTCCTGGACATTGTCACTATCCTCCTTGGAGCGTTCCTCGGTTGTCATTTTTTATTGCGGCCGCTTCCGACTTTGGTCGGCCGATCAAACAACCTTTTGTATACGCTGCCCGAAAGACATGCAACAGCATGGCGGCGCGGGGCTGATGTTCAGCCTGCCGCTGGCTTGGGCCCGGCGCGGTGCCGTTTCAGCAGCACGTAGAGGGCGCCGTCGCCGCCGTCGCGCGGGCGGGCGTGGTCGATCGCGAGCACCATGGTTCGCAGCACCGGCTCGCCCAGCCAGCGCGGCACCGCGGCGCGCAGGATTCCGCCGCTGCGGTCGTCGGTCGCGCGCCCACCTTTGCCGGTGATGACCAGAACGCAGCGACACTGCTCGCGCCAACAGCGGTGGATAAAGGCCGAGAGCGCGGTATGGGCCTGGGCCTGGGTCAAGCCGTGGAGGTCGATCCTGGCCTCGATCTCCAGCCGGCCGCGGTGCAGACGGTCATGGGTGCGGCGGTCCAGGCCGGCCGGGTGACCCGGCGCCAGCGGAGGCGGTTCCGGCTTCGCTGCCGTCCGTGGCCGTGCCACCGGCCCGGCGCGGGCCGGCGCCGGTACCGGCTCCGGCAGGCCGCCGGGCGGCGGCGGGCCCATCAGGTCGGCCATGGTCTCCGCCCGGACCGGCGGCAGCTCCGCCGGAGCCTCCGGCCGGCGCAGTGGCTTGGCGTCGCGCATTGCCTCGCGCCACAGCGCCGACTCTTCCTCGGTCGGCCGGCGGGGATGGGATGGCGAACCGGACATCTCGTCCCCTGGTACCGAACCGGATCCGGCTCAGGCGGAGCTGCCGTCCGACTCGGATGGTCCCTGATCTCCACGGTCGAGCTGGTCGACCAGGATGATATGAAGATTGCGGGGGCCGTGGGCACCGAGTTGCAGCTGCTGTTCGATGTCGGCGGTGCGGGAGGGGCCGGTGATGAAATTGACCGCCCGCGGCATCGCTCCACCGTCCCGGGTCCGCGCGACGTCCCAGCCGTCCTCGTAACTGCCGACGATCCGGGACGGATCCATGATGACGATATGGTTGTCCGGCATGAAGTTGAGGGTGATCGGGGCGCCGGGGCCGGACATCATCATCAAGGTGCCGGTCTCGGCGATACCGGCGACCGCACCGGTCACACTGGTGGCATCACGGTCGCGGGCGTGGCCGGAGGTCAGCGCCAGGGTCGGCTGGCGGTCCCACGGGATCGCGGAGAGCCGCGGGTCGGGCGCCAGGCGCAGCTCAGGCGCCAGGTTCTTGCCCTTGAGGTAGTCGGCGATCGCCTTGGGCACATCGCTGGCCGAGGCCACCCGTTCGACCGAGGTCATGACCTCGGTGGCCTTGGCGATGAACAACGCGACCTGCTCGGGTTGCGGCAGGTTTGCGCGCGCCGGCACCAGGTTGCGGGGATGGCGGGCGATACGGTCATCGACCACGGTGGCTGCCGCGCCCTCGGTCCGCATCGGCTTCAGGGCGGCGCGGATATCGCCGAAAATGCCGGCGCGAGCTTTGGCAGAACGGCTGGCGAGGGAGTGGGAAATTTCGGCCATGGGGATCAGCCTGCCTTGCGCTGGCGTTGGGCCCAGCGCTGTTGAAAGGTGCCGCCTTCGGGTGCCGGCATGTCGCGGGTGTCGGTCCAGCCCTTGGCGCCGGGCAGCGAGCGGAACCGCCCCTTGGCCCGCCCCAGCAGGCCGAGTACGGTCATCGCGATACCGGTACCGAAATGATAGAGCGCCGGTTTGGTGGCAAAAAATCCCCAAAATCCCAGGCCATAGCGGAGTGCCGGCGGCGACAGCTTCTGCTCCGACTCACGGAAGCGCCATTGGCGCATCATGTTGGGCAGCGGGATATGGACCGGGCAGACCGCCTCGCAGCGACCGCAGAAGGTCGAGGCGTTGGGCAGGTGATGGGCCTCGGCCAATCCGATCAGAGCCGGGTCGAGCACCGAGCCGATCGGCCCCGGATAGACCCAGCCATAGGCGTGCCCGCCGATCGCGTTATAGACCGGGCAGTGGTTCATGCACGCGCCGCAACGAATACAGCGCAGGACCTCGTGGAATTCGGTGCCGAGCAGCGAGGTCCGGCCATTATCGACCAGCACGACATGGAACTGTTCCGGCCCGTCGAGATCACCGGCGCGGCGCGGTCCGGTGGAAAAGGTGGTGTAACACGACATCTCCTGGCCGGTCGCCGACCGGGCGAGCAGGCGGATCAGGGTCGAGGCATCCTCCAGCGTCGGCACCACCTTTTCCAGTCCCGTGACCACGATGTGGACCCGCGGCAGGCATTGGGTCAGATCGCCGTTGCCCTCATTGGTCACGATCACGGTGGAGCCGGTTTCGGCAATCAGGAAATTGGCGCCGGTGATCCCGACATCGGCGGCGATGAATTTCTGGCGCAAGACCGCGCGGGCCTCATTGACCAGGTCGCGCGCCTCGCCGAGGTTGCGGTCGGGCTTGAGATCGGTGTGGTGTTCGCGGAAGGTGTCGGCGACATCGCCCTTGGTCAGATGGATCGCCGGCACGATGATATGGCTGGGCGGCTCGCGCCGGAGCTGGATGATGTATTCGCCGAGATCGGTCTCGATCGGCACCACGCCATGCTCTTCCAGATAGTCGTTGAGGCCGATCTCTTCGGCGACCATCGACTTGCCTTTGGACACCGTCTTGGCGTCGGCGGCGCGGCACAGCTCCAGCACGGTCTCCCGCGCCTCGGCCGGGGTGCGGCACCAATGGACCTGGCCGCCATTCTCGACCACCTTGGCCTCGAACCGCTCCAAATAATGGTCGAGATTCTCCAGGATATGGTTCTTCAGGTCGCGTGCCTGATCGCGCAGCTGGTCGAATTCGGGCAAGCGTTCCATCGCACGCTTGCGCTTGTCCACGAAGCCGCCGCGGAAGACGCCCATCACGGTTTGCAGGTGGACGTCGTCCAGAGCCCGGCGGGCGTTGTCCTTGAAGTCATGGCTGGTCGGGTGCATCGGCTTTATCCTTCTGCTCAGCGCCCGGTCGGGTCGCCGATCGGGGCGACCTCGCCGGTCATGCCCGCCAACACCTCGGCGACGTGGCGAACCTTCACGCCCGAGCCGTTGCGCTTCAGTCGCCCGGCCATGTTGAGCAGGCAGCCGAGATCCCCCGCAAGCATGGTATCGGCCCCGGTGCCGACGATCGCCGCCGCCTTGTTTTCGACCATCTGGGTCGAAATCTCGGGATATTTGACGCAGAAGGTGCCGCCGAAGCCGCAGCAATCCTCGGCGCCCGGCAATTCGGTCAGGGACAGGCCGCCGACCGAACGCAGGAGGGTGCGTGGGCCGTCCTTGATGCCCATTTCGCGCAAGCCGTGGCAGCTGTCGTGGTAGGTGACGGTGCCGTCATAGCGCGCCGCCACTGCTTCGACCCCAAGTACCTCGACCAGGAAGCTGACCAGTTCCCAGGTGCGATCGGCCAAAGCCTTGGCCCGCGGCCCCCATACCGGGTCGGCTTCGAACATCTTGGGGTAGTGGACCTTGATCATGCCGCCGCACGAGCCGGACGGGATCACCAGATAGTCCAGCCCCTCGAAGGCGGTAATGGTCTGGCGGGCCAGCGCCTCGGCGTCGGCGCGGTCGCCGTTGTTCCAGCCCGGCTGGCCGCAGCAGGTCTGCCCGCGCGGGACTTCGACGCTGCAGCCGGCATCCTCGAGCAATTTGACCGCGGCGAAGCCGACGGTCGGGCGGAACATGTC
Source organism: Azospirillum sp. (assembly GCA_016124535.1). Taxonomy (GTDB): domain Bacteria; phylum Pseudomonadota; class Alphaproteobacteria; order Azospirillales; family Azospirillaceae; genus RI-112. Next base: position 52,598 of record WGNK01000003.1, on the reverse strand, counting down.
GATCAGGCAGGTCACGAACAGCCCGACCCTGGGCTTCGTTGGTTTCTCGGTCATTGTGGCACGTTTCCCCGCATCCGGCCTTCTGCACCGATGGGCCGGTCAGATTCCCTCACAGTCGACAGCTTAGGTGCCGCCCGGCCGGAAGGCAAGGGTGGGTCCGCGCCGCTTGCTTAGAGTTCAATCGAAAGGACGGCGCAGCCTCACTTCCAGCCGGCGCGATCCATGATCTTGAGCGCTTCGGCGTTGCTGCGGCCGTAAACCGCGGCGTTGAGCGGGTCTTCCTTGAACGTGCCCCAGGCGGCGACGCTCGGGTGGGGTGGCACCGCGGCGACCACCGGATATTCGAAATTGCCGTCGGCAAACAGGCGCTGGGCCTCGGGGGTGACCAGATATTCCAGGAAGCGAATCGCCTCGGCGCGATGGGCGGCGGTCTTGATCACGCCGGCGCCGCTGATGTTGACATGGGTGCCGCGACCGTCCTGGTTGGGAAAAAACACCCCCAGCCGTTGGGCGAGTTCCTTGACCTGGGCCCGCGGAGAATTGATCAAGCGGCCGAAATAATAGGTGTTGGAAATCGCGACGTCGCCCTCGCCGGCGGCGACCGCCTTGATCTGGTCGATATCGCCGCCCTGGGGCGGGCGGGCCAGGTTGGCGACCACCGCCTTCGCCCAGGCCTCGGTTGCCGGCTCGCCGTCGGCGGCGAGCAATGAGCCGACCAACGACTGATTGTAGACACTGGTCGAAGACCGCACCAGCAGCCGGCCCCGCCATTTCGGATCGGCCAAATCCTCGTAGGTCGACAGCTCTGACGGCTTGACCGCGGCTTTGTCGTAGATCAGCACGCGGGCGCGCTTGGACAGCCCGAACCAATATCCCTCGGGCTCGCGGAGATGGGGCGGGATTTCCCGCTCCAGCACTTCCGACCGAATCGGCTGGAGCAGCCCGGCGTCCTGGGCACGATACAGCCGGCCGGCATCGACGGTGATCAGCAGATCCGCCGGGCTGTTGTTGCCCTCGTTGCGGATGCGCTCGATCAACTCGTCTTCCTTGCCCTCGATCAGATTGACCCGAATGCCGGTCTCGGCGGTAAAATTGCTGTAGAGCGCGCGGTCAACATCGTAGTGGCGGGCTGAATAGACATTGACCTCGCCTGCGGTCTCGGCAATCGCCGCGGCGGGAAGCCCGGTACTCACCGCGACCGCGAGCAAGACCATCGCCAGGAATCGTGCCAGTGCCATTATTGCCATCCTCTGCCTGCCGTGCCGGCCTCCGGATCGACGGTCGCACGGAGGCAGGCCAAGCTAATGGCGCCGGGCCGGCAGGGTCAAGAGGCAATGATAGTTACTCGCACTCGCAAGCGCCAGCGACCTTGCGTAAACGCAGCCGCCTAAACCGGAGTCATGAGACAGGCCACGACCGGCGCCGGAAGAGACGCCGATCAGCGCACTGCGGTCAAACTCACCGCGCGAAGGAACCGCAAGCCAGCGGTGCTGGCGGCACGCCGGCCGAATCGGCATCGCTGGCCGCGGCCAGCACCAGCAGCGGGGTCCGGTTGTCCTGGAACAGGCCATCATCGTCGCCGGCGACACTGACCTCGTCGGTCAAGAGGTCGGCCCGGACCTGGCCGTCGGCGCCGGCATGAACACCAGACAGCGGCACCACACCCGCGGCAGCATCGGCAACGACGCTGGAACAAGAGCCGCTGCGAACCAGTTCGACCGTGTAGAAACCGGACGGTACCTGCGCCATCTCCAATTTCAACAGGGTGCCGACCGGCGCACCGAAGACTTGCGCCGAACCGAGCTTGCGTCCGGCGAAATCCTGAAGCAGGGCCTTGGCAACCGCTTTATCCGGAGCGGTCGGTGGCCTGACATTGCCCTCGGCGAAATCCGTGGTCACAACCAGGAGGCAGCCGAGAATGGCGACTCCCGCCGCCCCAGCGCGAGCCAAACCGATGGTCATGAGCGATTGCCCTCCCCCTTTGCATACCCGACTTTTTTTGTGCAGCTTTCTGGTCCGGCCAAGACGCCGACAGACACCGCTTATTCTCTACCGAACAACGACGACAAGGTTAAGATTATAGAAACAGTCCGCGGCAAAATGCCACGAAAAAAACCCAGCCTCCTCGGAGCGGCCGACCCGCGCCGGCCCATCGGTCACCCCGCCGTCGCACTCCCGCATTCAGCCGCGCCGCCGGGCGGCGGCGGTGACCCGCCGGCCGGTCGTCAGGCGGTCCTTGTCGTCGAACAACTCGGCCAGCTTCTCCATCATGATACCGCCCAGCTGTTCGGCATCGACAATGGTTACCGCGCGGCGATAATAGCGGGTCACGTCGTGGCCGATCCCGATCGCGACCAATTCCACCGGCGACTGCTCCTCGATCACGCGGATGGCTTGGCGCAGGTGGCGTTCCAGATAGTTGCCGGGATTGACCGACAACGTTGAATCATCGACCGGCGCGCCGTCGGAGATCACCATCAGGATCCGCCTCTGCTCCGGCCGGCCGAGCAGACGCTGATAGGCCCACCACAGGGCTTCGCCGTCGATGTTCTCCTTGAGGATGCCCTCGCGCAGCATCAGGCCGAGATTCTTGCGCGCCCGTCGCCACGGCGCGTCGGCGGCCTTGTAGAGAATGTGGCGCAGGTCGTTCAGTCGCCCCGGATTGGCCGGTTTGCCATCTTTCAGCCAGCGCTCGCGGGTTTCGCCGCCCTTCCAGGCGCGGGTGGTGAAGCCGAGAATCTCGACCTTGACGCCGCAGCGCTCGAGCGTGCGCGCCAGGATGTCGGCGCTCATCGCCGCGATGGTGATCGGCCGGCCGCGCATCGAACCGGAATTGTCGATCAGCAGGCTGACCACGGTGTCGCGGAATTCGACATCGCGTTCGCGCTTGAACGACAGCGGCAGCACCGGGTTGACCACCACCCGCGCCAGGCGGGCGGCGTCGAGCAGCCCCTCGTCGAGGTCGAACTCCCAGGAACGGGTCTGCTTGGCCAGCAGCCGGCGTTGCAGTCGGTTGGCCAGTTTGCCGATGACGCCCTGGTGGCTCTTCAACTGGTTGTCGAGCAGCCCGCGCAGGCGGGTCAGCTCCTCGGCGTCACACAGCTCTTCGGCGGCGATGGTTTCGTCGAATTCCTTGGTATAGGCGCGATAGGCGTTGGCATCGGGGTCTTCCCGGCGGTCGCGATGAGGCCGCCAGGGCTGGCCCGGCGCATCGGCATCCTCGCCGAAGCTGCCCATGGCGCCGTCGCCGTCGTCCTGTTCGGTGGCGCTCTGCTCGTCTTCGCCACCGGCATCGGGCTGCCCGGCTTCAGGGCGTCCGATCATGTCGCTCTGGCTGCTGTCCTCGGAGCCGCCCCGAACCTGTCCGTCGTTGGGTTCGGCGTCGTCGCCGTCCTGCTGGTCCTCAGGCTGCTGCGGGTCCTCCTCGGCATCGGCGCCGACATCGAGATCGAGATCGGCGAGCAGCCGGCGCAGTTCGCGGGCGAAGCCGTCCTGGTCGTCGACCATGCGCGACAGGCCGCGCCAGTCGCTCCCGAGCCGCTCCTCGACCCAGGGCCGCCAGACCTCGACTGCGGACCGCGCCAAGGGCGGCGGCGGGGCACCGGTCAGCACCTCGCGTCCGAGCAGACGCAGAACCTCCGGCAGCGCGGCCTGATCCCGGCTGGTCACCCGTTCAAGGCCCTGGCGACGGCAGCGATCCTCCGCGGCTTCCGCCAGGTTGGCGGCAACCCCGGCCATCGCCCGGGCGCCGATCGTCTCGCAGCGGACCTGCTCGATCACGTCGAAGGCCGATCGTGCCAGATCGCCGGCCGGCAGGCGCTGGGCATGGATCCGGTCGTCGTGGTGGCGCAGGCGCAATGCGGCGGCATCGGCGGCACCGCGCAGCACCGCGACGGCATGGGGGTTGAGGTCGCGCGGCGGCGCCGGCACCCGGACCCGCGCGCCGGCCACCCCGGCCGGTTCGGTACTGAAGCCGACCTCGACGTCGCTGCGCCCGGAGATCGCCCGCACCGCCGCGGCGGTCGCCCGTTTGAACAGGTCGATCGGATCGTCGTTTTCGCTCGACATCGCTCGCTCGGCATCAATGGCCCGAAAGGAACTCCCTAGTCCCTAACATGGGCCGGGGGCTCAGGCCAATGCCCCTTGCCCGTCGGCGCGGTCGCGCAAGCCCCGGGTGTCGGCTGCTTCGATCAAATCGACCAGCTCCGGGGATTTCCAGTTCCGCGAGCGATCGACATCCTTGCGCGCCGCATCGACCACCTCGGAAATCAGCACGCGTTCGCGGCCTTCCAGGGGGGCGGGGCGACCCAGCCGATCCATCAGAATTTTGACCACATTCTGGCTCGACAGCGACAGCAGCGGCGCCAGGCGGTAGCGGAACGGTGCCGCAAGCCGATCGAGTCGGAGCAAATGCGCCAGGCGACCCTCCAGAGGCTCCTTGGGCTCCACCCGGATCGCCTGCTGAACCGCCAGACGCAGATCCTGTCCGAAGCCGACCGGCAGATCCGCCAGGCTGCCGGGGGCGTCGCCGCGCAGGCGCAGCAACTGCAGCCAACGCGCCAGGAAGTCGAGCAGCCACGCCACTTCGTCGTGATCGTCGGCGCCCTGCTGCCGCGCGCTCATTGCCGCCGAGGCCCGGCGCATCGCCAGGGGGGCTACCCGCTTGGCGATGAATGTGCTCAAGCGCTCCCAGGCGAGCCGGATCATTTCCTGGGTTCGCGGGTCTTCGCACAGGCCGCAAGCGGCGACCGCCTGGACCAGGTCGGTCAGCCGGCCGAGGGCGGCCTCCAGCTCGTGCCGGCGCTCCTCGCCGAATTGCAGCGATTCGTCCGCGAGACGTTCCGTGATCCTGAGCGCAGCGGTCAGGAATTCGATGATGGCCTGGCAGCACGCCAGATAGTGACCGACCATGGCAGCAGTGACGGCCACTGCTTCCTCGCTCTCGCCGTCGATCCGCCGCAGGTAGAGCGCGGCCACATCGTAGCGCCGCCCGACATTGATCACCGAAAGCGCCAGCATCAGGTGGAAGCGGGTTCGGCGGCCGGAGCCTTCGAGCATGGCGCGGAGCTCCTCGACCTGCGCGACCAGGGCGTCAGCGCGGCGGGATGCCTCCAAGTCGGAGCGGGGCCCGTCGCGCAAGCCGTTCAGGGTCGCGTTCAGGTAGGGCTCGAACATTTTCCGATAGACCAGGATGTCCCGGATGGTCTCGACGAAGCCGTGATCGTCATTGGCGATCTCGGTGATCGCCGGCAGGCTCTTCCTGGCTTCGACGTGTCGGATGCGGTTGAACCCGGCCAGGAAGCCGTCGAATGCCTCCGGCGTGACGCAAATCTCGTCGAGGTATCGGATCGCTGCAAGGCGCATGCGGTTCTGCAAGGCCAAGGCTTCGGCCGACTGGAACACCTCGTCCATCATCTGGTCGCCGACCAGCCGGTCGAGGGCGCGCTGGGTTTCAGCGGTCAGGGTTCGAAAGGCCTGGCGTCCCAGCACCGCCCAGACGCAGGCCAGGTCCAGTCGCTGGATGACCCCTGGAATCCAACTGCTGGCACGCAGCAGGACGGGGTCGCTGACCAGGAACGGCGCGAACAGTTCGGTGAACAGGCGCTGAGCGCGGTGGGGGCGCGAGGTGTTCAGGTACTGGACCACCGCCTGGCGGACCAGATCCACTTTCTCGGCCGAAGCATCGCCCGACCGGCGTATCTGGCGATAGACCTCGCTCACCGAGCTCGGCGGCAGTTTGGTCACCAGTTCCAGAACCTGGTCCTTCAGCCGACCGTCGCTCATCTTGCCCATCCATGCCACCGCCAGCGAATGCGCCTGCATCACAACTTCAGAGCGCAGGTGGTTAATAATCAAATAATTCACGATCGCAACCATCGACGGTCACGCAGACGCGCCGGCCCGCGGCTGTCGATACGCCGGCTGGCGGACCAGAGATGATAGATCAAGTCGGGCAGAGGCCGCTGTGACCGCCGTCACAGCCCGGCGCGGGCCGTGGGCACCCCGGCGCCGGGCCCGGCCCGATCGGGCCGGCGATGACCGGGGTCAGACCAGATTGACGTGAACGCCGGTTTCGGGAAGTTCCTTGCCGAAGCAGCGCTGGTAATATTCGGCCACGGTCGGGCGTTCGACCTCGTCGCACTTGTTCAGGAAGGTGATCCGGAACGCGAAGGCGAGATCATTAAAGATATTGGTGTTTTCGGCCCAGGTGATGACCGTGCGCGGCGACATCACGGTGGAGATGTCGCCGGCCATGAAGCCGCTGCGGGTCAGGTCGGCCAATCGCACCATCGCCGCCACCTGGTCGCGCCCCTTCTCGCTGTCCCAACTCGGGACTTTGGCCAGCACGATGCCGACCTCCTCGCGATGGGACAGATAGTTGAGCGTCGCCACGATGTTCCAGCGGTCCATCTGGCCCTGGTTGATCTGCTGGGTCCCGTGATAGAGCCCGGAGGTATCGCCCAGACCGACGGTGTTGGAGGTGGCGAACAGGCGGAACGCCGGGTGGGGACGGATCACCCGGTTCTGATCGAGCAGGGTCAGCTTGCCTTCGACCTCCAGCACCCGCTGGATCACGAACATCACGTCGGGACGACCGGCATCATACTCGTCGAACACCAGGGCGCAGGCGTGCTGCAGCGCCCAGGGCAGCATCCCCTCGCGGTACTCGGTAACCTGAACGCCGTCGCGCAGCACGATCGCGTCCTTGCCGATCAGGTCGATCCGGCTGATGTGGCTGTCCAGGTTGATGCGGATGCAGGGCCAGTTGAGCCGGGCTGCAACCTGCTCGATATGGGTTGATTTGCCGGTGCCGTGATAACCCTGGATCATAACCCGCCGGTTGTGGGCGAAGCCGGCCAGGATGGCCATGGTGGTGTCGCGGTCGAATCGATAGGCCTCGTCCAGGGTCGGCACATGTTCTGAGGCCTGGCTGAACGCCGGCACCTGCAGGTCGAAATCGATCCCGAAGGTCTGACGAACCGACACCTCGATATCGGGAACATGGTCGAATTTGGCCGAATTGCCCTGAATTGACGCCTGGGATGCCATCTTCGTGGTCGCTTCACTATCGGGGGGGGAGAAAAGTCCGGCTGCGGCCGCAAGCGCCGCCCATCCTGTCGGTCAGCCGCTGTAGCTCGCCTTCAAGGTGGTATAGGCCTGGTTGATCTGTTTCAACCTTTCTTCGGCATCGCGGTCGCCGCCATGGGCGTCGGGATGGTGTAGCTTGACCAGCTCACGATAGCGGTCCTTGATCCGCGAAAAATCGACCGGCGGTTCCAGGCCGAACAGCTTCAGCGCTTCGGCCTCCGGCGAGACCGCCATCTCCGGCTCGCTGCGCGGTCCATGGCTGCGGGCGTCTCCGCCACCGTGGCGGCCGAAGCCGAAACCGTGGAGAACCCCATCGCGCAGCAGGCGCTCGTGAGTCCGCCATTCGCCCAGCGGCCAACTCGGCCGCTGCCAGGTGGTGTCGCGGCGCAACTCGGCCTCGATCGCCTCCGGCGTCATGCCGGCGAAGTAGTCCCAGGCCTTATTGTATTCGCGGGCATGGTCGGTACAGAACCAGAAATATTCGGTCAGGCGGTCGCGCGCCTTGGGCGCGCGGTGCAGCCCTTCACCGGCACAGCCGGCGGCGTCGCAGGACCGGTGCAGCGGTGCCTGCCCTGGCTCGACGTGATACGCCATCTGCGCTCCGGCCCTCGACATGGCTGAAGTATCGTTCGCCGCGCTGCCCCTGGCAAGCCATCAGGCTTGCTTGACAGGGTCGCTCCGGCGGCGGCAGACTCGGTGGTCATATCAACCACCTCCGAGCGCCCGCTGCCATGGACTACGCCACCCGAATGCGCACCAAGCTGACTGAGGCGCTGCACCCCGTTCGTCTGGAAATCGAAGATGATTCTGCGCGCCACGCCGGACACGGCGGCGCCAATCCGCAGGGCGAGTCTCACTTCAACCTCACCGTCGTGTCGGCGGCGTTCGAGGCGCTGTCGCGGCTGGCCCGCCAGCGGCTGGTCTACGGCATCGTCGCAGACGAATTGGCGGAGCGGGTCCATGCGCTGAGCCTGCGCACCCTGACTCCGGCGGAAGACGGCGAAAACCCAGTAAAATAATGGCCTTGGCGCTGGCCCGGAGCGTCGAGGCAGCGCTCGCCGGGCGGGTCCCGGAGAATCTGATCGACGCTACTCAGTGAATTATTGATAATCCCGTGAAAGTCCGTAAAGTTCGGCCTACGGCGGCACAGTGATCGAACGGCACCAAGCGGCCCCAGCCGTAAACTAGGAAAGCCGCAAATTAGGAAAGTTCGTGGCATGGCACCCCACGGCGATGAGCGCGGCACCGGCCAGGACCTGGTTCCTGAAGCCGGTCTGGTCAACCGCAATGTCACGGTGAACGGACGGCGGACCAGCATTCGCCTGGAGCCGCAGATGTGGGACGCGCTCCACGACATCTGCCAGCGCGAAGGCATGACCGTTCACCAGATCTGCACTCTGGTCGAGGAACGCCGGCGCCGGCGCGGCGGCAGCCTGACCGCGGCGATCCGGGTTTTTATTCTGGCCTATTTCCGCCAGGCGGCGACTCAGGAGGGGCATGCCCGGGCCGGTCACGGCAGCGGGCTGCTGGTACAGCTGGCGACAGTTCATCGCAGCGACGGCCAGTCCGACCGCGAAGCCCCTTCCGCCCCGGCGATGGCGACCCGGCCGCTGCCGCCGCCGTCACCGGAACCGATCTCGTGAACCCCGATCCCGTGAACCGGGCCGGCAACGGCTGGTTCCGGCGAAAGCCCGGGCTACAGCCCGGCGACGGTCAAGCCGTCGATGCGGAGGGTCGGGGCATCCATGCCATAGCGGAACACCAGATCATCGGCCGGCTCCAGCCGGCGGAACATCTCGATCAGGTTCCCGGCGACGGTCAGCTCGCTGACCGGGTCGCCGATTCGGCCGTTCTCGATCCAGAAGCCGCTGGCGCCGCGGCTGTAGTCGCCGGTGACGCCGTTGACCCCCATGCCCATCAGCTCGGTGATATAAAACCCCTGCTCGATGTCGCCGATCAGTTGTTCGGGTGTCCGGCTTCCGGCGGCCAGATAGAAATTGGCCGGCGCAGGGCTCGGCGGGCCGGCGGTACCGCGGCCGGCATGGCCGGTCGGCGCCAGGCCGAGCTGACGTGCCGAGCGCAGATCGAGCAGCCAGGTGGTCAGCACGCCATCGGCGACCACCTCATGGCGCGTCACCGCCAAGCCCTCGCCGTCGAACGGCCGCGAACGCAGGCCGCGGCGGAGCAGCGGATCATCGATGATCGAGACGCCGGGCGCGAACACCGGCTGGCCCAGCTTGTCCTTGAGGAAGCTGGTGCCGCGGGCGATCGCCGGACCGGTGATCGCGCCGGCCAGATGACCCAGCAGTCCGCGCGCGGCGCGCGGTTCGAAGACCACCGGGACGCGGCAACTCGGGACCTTGCGCGGGTTGAGGCGGCGCACCGCACGCTCCCCGGCACGCCGGCCGATCTCGGCGGCGTCGCGCATGTCGGCGGCATAGACCGCGGTGGCGAAATCGTAGTCCCGCTCCATCGCGGTGCCGGTGCCGGCCAGGACCGCGGTCGACAGGCTGCGCCGCGACACCGCATAGGCACCGGCGAAGCCGTTGGAAATCGCCAGGGCGACCCGTGACCGGCTCCAACTGCCCTCGGCACCCTCCGAATTGGTCACACCGGGGACCGCGCGTGCCGCGTCTTCGGCAATCCGGGCCTGCGCGATCAGAGTCTCGGCGTCGGGCTCGGCATCATCGCAGATATCGAGTTCGGGAAAGCTGCGGGCGATCTGGTCGGGATCGGCAATGCCGCAGTACTGGTCCTCAGGCACCGCGCGCGCCATCGCGATCGCCCGCTCCACCAGCTCCGCCATCGCCTTGGGCGCGCGGTCGGTGCTCGACACGATCGCCTGCCGCCGCCCGATCAGCACGCGCAGCCCGAGATCGCCTGATTCGGTGCGCTCCAGCTTTTCCAGCACGCCCAGCCGCTGCGACAGCGACAGCGCGGTCACGTCGTAAAGCATGGCGTCGGCCGCATCGGCCCCGGCCGCCCTGGCCTTGCCGATCAGGTCCTGAAGCAGATCGAGGGCATTGTCCCCGTTCGGGGCGGCAACGGTCATTACGGCTCTCCGGTGGCGGAAGACGCTTCTCTAGCAAACTATGTCGGCCGACAGAAGCGCAAGTGACGGGGTTCTGTCGCGCCCCGGCCCTCCGGCCCGAGCTGCCGCCCCGGGATACTGCCCCCCCGGGATACTGCCCCCCGGGATACCGCCCCGGGATATCGAGGTGCGGCCACCGGCTCCCGGTATCGGCGGCCTAGAGCAGGCCCATCGCCTTGAAACTGGTGAAACGGCCCTTGCCGATGATCACATGGTCGTGGACCCTCACCCCCATGGCGGTGCCGGCGCGGGCGACTTCGTTGGTCATGGTGATGTCTTCGCGGCTGGGGGTGGGATCGCCGCTGGGGTGGTTGTGGACCAGGATCACCGCTGAGGCGCCCAATTCGAGCGCCCGGCGGACCACCTCGCGCGGGTAGACCGGGGTGTGGTCGACGGTGCCACGCTGCTGGACCTCGTCGGCGATCAACTGGTTCTTGCGGTCGAGGAAGAGCAGGCGGAACTGCTCGTTGGTCAGATGTGCCATGGCGCCCTGGCAATAGTCGAGCAGCGCCTGCCAATGGCCCAGAACCGGTTGGTTGAGCACCGCCTGACGGGCCATGCGCAGCGCCGCGGCGCCGACCACGGTCAGCGCGACGATGGTGGCGTCGCTGAAATTGAAGCTCGCGCGCAGCCGCTCCGCGGGGGCGTTGACCACCCCCCACAGACCGCCGAAGGTCTGGATCAACTGCTTGGCCAAAGGCTTCACGTCGCGCCGCGGCACCGCGGCGAACAGCAGCAATTCCACGACTTCGTAGTCCGCCAGGCTGTCGGGGCCGCTGGTCAGAAAGCGCCGACGCAGGCGTTCGCGGTGCCCCTCGTGGTGGGGGGGGGCGCCGGCCGCTGCCGCGCTTTGCGGCTGGACCTGTACCGTGCTTTGCGGCCGGGCCGGTATTGCCCCTTCGCCGAGGCCAGGCAGGACGCCGTCTTCGGGTGGGTCCGGCTCCCGCCGCCCGCGTGCGGTCATCGATACACCCTGGGGAGACAACGGCGCAGCATGACCCGGACTATAACGTGTTCCGCCCGGCGCCGCCAGAAACCACGCTGCCGATGCCCCTGGGGGGGCGGGCCGACCGGATCAGGGAACCGCAGCGATACGGCCGTCGAGGCCCGCCGTGAGGGTGCCGTGGCCGGAGAGTGCGTCCATCACCAAGGTGGCGATCAGGACGGCGGCACTGGCATCGACCACCACCTCGCCCCGCCCCAGCGCGTCGTAGCCATCGCCTCCACCCAGCAGATAGTCGCTGGTTCCGACCCGGTAGGTCGCGGCCTCGTCCAACGGCCGGCCGCCGACCGTAACCGATCGCAGCCGATGGCCCGGCGGAGCGGCCGGGTCGTAGGAAAAGCGCAGCCCCGAGACTTGGGGAAAGCGCCCGGCGCGAGTCTCGACGCTGCCGACACCGTTTTCCAGCGCCGCACGCAAGTCGGCACCGCTGAGTGCCACGACCACCGCAAGATTGCCGAACGGCAGCTCCGCCAATACGTCGCCGCGGGTGAACTGGCCGCCAGCCGGCCGAACCTGGTCGCCGCGGAACGCGCCGCCGTTCAGCAGCACGACATCGGTTCCCAAGGCCCGGCGCAAGGTGTCGGCGAACAGATCGCCGATCGCCGCCTCGCCGGCCCGCATGGTCGCCCGCCGGCTGTCCAGCGGTGCCGCCAGCGTGCCGATCACCGTCGCCATTTCGGCATCTAAACGGTTTCGGTAGGGTGCCAGCCGTGCCAGGACCTCGGGATCCGGCGACAGCCCGGAATTGGCGAGAAGGTGCCAGGCATGGGGTGACACCGTGGTCTTCGGCCCGGCAGCGGTCGAAGCGGTGCGGATTTCCAGATCGACCACGCCGAGGAACCGGGCGTCGTGGCCGGCCTTTACGATCAGCGTGCCGTTCTCGTAGAGGCTGACCGGATCGTGGTCGTGGCCGCCCAGTATCACATCAATGCCCGGAACCTGGCGGGCCAACGCGCGGTCGGCGGCAAAGTCGAGATGGGTCAGCGCGATCACGGCATGGACGCCGGCGGCTCTGAGTTCGGTGACGGCCTGGCGGGCCGCGGTCACCGGATCGCTGAAATGGACCGCGGTTCCGGGCGAGGATACCATGGCGGTCTCGGGCGTGAGCAGCCCGAAGAAGCCGATCCGGACCTCGCCGACCTCGCGGACCGCGGTGGCAAGCGCGCCGCCGAACGGTTCGCCCGCGTCGTCCAGGACATTGGTACCGAGCCAGGGGAAGTGCGACTCGGCGATTCGCTGCCGGGTGATCTCCGGGCCGAAGTCGAATTCGTGATTGCCAAACCCGACGAGATCGACGCCGACGGCATTGAGCAGCTCGACCATCTGCGCCCCCCTGGTCAGACCCGACAGCAGGGACGGCGACAGGAAATCGCCGCCGACCGTGGTCAGGCTGTGGGCGGCGCGGCCACGCTGCTGCTTCAACAGCGTCATCAGCGGGGCGAAACCGCCGGCGCCGGCGACCGGTTCGATTTCGTAGACATCGTTGATATGGAGCAAGGTCAGATCGGCATCCTGGCCGAGGGCCGAACCGGTCAGCCACGCGCCGAGCAACGATGCCGTAACGGCCAAGCGACCAAGCCGCGCCAGTTTCATCACTGTTCCAGTTCGAATTGCCGGTAGGTTTCCTCGAGCGCCCGGGAAAGCGCGGTCACCAGCAAGTCGAGGCCGGCGCCCTTGGCGAATGCGATCTGATCATAGACCACATGAGCCAGTGCTGCCGCGCGCGGCGCGCCGAAACTGCCGGCCAGTCCGCGGATGGTGTGGGCGGCCATTTTAAGTTCGTCGGCCTGGTTGCTGCGCCAGGCCTGATGCAGCCGGGTCATCGCCTGGTCCGCCGATTCCGGAACCAGCCGCAAGAGGTCGATCAACCCTTCGGCGCCCAGCGAATCACGGAGTTCGCCCAGCAGCTTGTGGTCGATCAATGGCCGTCCCTGGGCGGTCGACAGCAATTCCCGCGTGGCTTCGGACAGACCCGCAACGGTTTGGTCGTTGGTGTGGTCTGCGCGTGCCGGAGCCCGGTCATTCAGAACGGCTTCGGTGACGGCGTCGGAATCGCCTGCGGACCCTGGCGCAGGCGGCGCTGCTCGGGGCATCCTCGATCCTGGTTCGACGACGGTTGTGGTTGGTTGCGCTTTGGTTGGTTGCGCGCTGCCCCAACCCTACCACCCTTAATATCATGGTCGGAGCCACCGCTGCAATTGGTCTTGGTGAGAAGCCCTTGCAGCGACCCGCCGCATGGCGAATGATGGCGGGGGCCGCGTCGGCCCGGCCGCATCGGGCAGCCGGGAGCCGGTCGGAGGCAGGGTCATGGCCGCAAGAGGGACGCCCGCCGAGAATATGGGCATTCTCATCGTCGAGGATGAGGAATTTCAGCGACGACTGGTCGCCCGCCTGCTCCGCGACCTGGGCGCGGCGGCGGTTTTCGAGGCCGGCGACGGCGCTGAGGCACTGGCGTTATTGCGCGGCGACGCCGGGCGGGTTGACTTCGTGCTGTGCGATCTGGAAATGCCGGTGCTCGATGGTTTTGCCTTCCTGGAAGCGGTGCGCGGCGCCGGAAATTCGAGCGAGCCGGCTTTGCCGGTCGTGGTACTGACCGGCTACCGTCAGGTCGGCCTGCTCGACCGGGCGATGGCGATGGGGGCTACCGGCTATCTGGTCAAGCCGGTGATGAAGGCGGAGCTGATGGCGCTGCTGGAGCGGCTGCGCCGGTAACCGGGCGGGACCGGGTATTCGCAGGGGCGCTCCGGCCGGGCCGGCTGCCCCTGGACCGGGGCTGCCGGGCAGCCTATAAGCGAGCAGGCCGTCGGCTGTTCGGGGTTCTGGGGCAATGTTCGACCTGCGTTTTATCCGCGACTATCCTGTTCTGTTCGACCGCGGCATGATCCGGCGCGGGCTGTCGTCGCGCTCGGTCGAGATCCTCGGGCTCGATTCCCGGCGGCGGGCGGCGCAAACCGAGCTGCAGACGCTGCAGCAGCAGCGCAACGATATTTCCAAGCAAATCGGCTTGGCCAAGCGCGAGGGCCGTGACACCGCCGCCTTGACCGACCGGGTCACCGAGATCAAGGAAACTCTGTCGATTCTCGAGATCAAGGAGAAGGTCTTCGGGGCGGCGCTCGACGAAATTCTCGCGAATATGCCGAACCTTCCGGCCGACGATGTGCCCGACGGCGCCGACGCCGAGGCCAATGTCGAGCTGCGGCGTTGGGGCAATCCACCGGCGATCGAAAATCCGCTGGAGCATTTCGATCTCGGCGAAAAGCTCGCCCTGATGGATTTTTCGGCGGCGGCCAAGCTGTCCGGTGCCCGTTTCACCGTGCTCAAAGGCGGTTTGGCCCGGCTGGAACGGGCGCTCGGGCAATTTATGATCGACTTTCACACCACTGAGCATGGCTACACCGAAGTGTCGCCGCCGCTGATGGTGCGTGACGGTGCCGCCTTCGGCACCGGCCAGTTGCCGAAATTCGCCGAAGACCTGTTCAAGACCACCTCCGACCACTGGCTGATTCCGACCGCCGAGGTGCCGCTGACCAATCTGGTCGCCGAGCAGATTCTCGACCAGGAAAGCCTGCCGCTGCGCCTGACTGCGCTCACGCCATGCTTCCGTGCCGAGGCCGGGGCGGCCGGCAAGGACACGCGCGGCATGATCCGCCAGCACCAGTTCTGGAAGGTCGAGATGGTCAGCATCACCGCCCCGGAACAGTCGGCAGATGAGCACGAACGCATGACCGGCTGTGCCGAAGCGGTGCTGCAGCGCCTGGGTCTGCCCTATCGGGTGATCGTGCTGTCGACCGGCGATATGGGCTTTTGCGCCGCCAAGACCTATGACATCGAAGTCTGGCTGCCTGGGCAGAGTGCCTATCGCGAGATTTCCAGCTGCTCCAACTGCGGCGATTTCCAGGCCCGGCGCATGAAGGCGCGCTGCCGGCCTCGCGGCACCAAGGAGGCGCCCCGCGCCGTGCACACCCTGAACGGCTCGGGCGTCGCGGTCGGCCGCTGCCTGATCGCGGTGATGGAAAATTATCAGCAGCCCGACGGCTCGATCCTGGTTCCTGACGCCTTGCGCCGCTATATGGGCGGACAGGAGCGGATCGCCGCGGATGCCTGACCAGCCGCTCGACCTCTCCCGCGTCCGGATACTGATCACCAATGACGATGGGATCGCGGCCGAGGGGCTTGCGGTGCTGGAGCGGATCGCGGCCAGCCTGTCCGATGATATTTGGGTCTGTGCGCCGGAGATCGAGCAGTCGGCGGCCAGCCACTCGCTGACCATCCACCGGCCGCTGCGCCTGCGCCAGCTGGACGCCCGTCGCTTCGCGACGGACGGGACGCCGACGGATTGCGTGCTGCTGGCGCTCAATCATCTGATGCGCGAGAGCCGGCCCGGCCTGGTGCTGTCGGGCGTCAACCGCGGCAGTAATATTGGCGAGGATGTGACTTATTCCGGCACGGTCGCCGCCGCGATGGAAGCGACGCTGCTGGGCGTTCCGGCGGTTGCGCTCAGCCAGCATGTCGATGACGGTGCTGTGGCCTGTTTCGACAACGCCCTCGCGCATGGCGCGGCGGTGATTCGCCGGGCGGCGGCGGCGGGCTGGCCGCCGGGGGTGCTGATCAATCTCAATTTCCCGAGTTGCCCGGCCGATCGGGTCGGTGCTGTCGAAGTGGTTCGCCACGGCAACCGCAAGATCGGCGACGACCTGACCGAGCGCCAGGACCCCCGAGGCCGCAGTTACTTCTGGATCGGCCAAAGCCGGAGTGCTGCGGATATCCTGCCCGATACCGATGTCGCGGTGATCGGCCGCGGCGGCATCGCGGTGACGCCGCTGGCTCTGGATCTGACCGATCGGGCCAGCCTGCAGCACCTGAAAAGGGCGATGGTGTGAGCATTGCGGCGCGCAAGATCCGGCTGATCATGGCCTTGCGCCGCTCGGGCATGGCCGACACCGCGGTTCTGGGTGCGATCGAGCGGGTGCCGCGCGAGAAATTTGTCCCCCCATCCTTCGTCGACCAGGCCTACGAAGACATGCCATTGCCGATCGGGCTTGGTCAGACGATATCGCAGCCGCTGGTGGTTGCGATGATGACCCAGACGCTGATGCTCTCCGGCGGCCATCGGGTGCTGGAAATCGGCACCGGCTGCGGCTATCAGACGGCGGTGCTGGCGAAACTGAGCGGTCACGTCTATACCATCGAGCGGCACGGACCGCTCCTGGAGGGCGCCGTGCGCCGTTTCGCCGAATTGGAACTGACCAACGTCACCGCCCGTCTCGGCGACGGCACCAAAGGGTGGACTGAGCAGGCGCCGTTCGATCGCATCATGGTGACCGCGGCGGGCGGGCTGGAACCGCCGCCGGCACTGATCGAGCAGATGGCGGACGACGCCATCCTGGTCATTCCCTTGGGCGGCGACCGCCGAGAGCAGCGCGTCTGCCGCTTTACGCGTACCCAGTCCGGTCTTCGCCGGGAGGAATTGTGGCCCGTTCGCTTTGTCCCGTTGCTGGCCGGTCTGCCGTCGGATCCGATGGGCGTCGATGCCCACGGAGCTTAACGCTCGCCGTCGCCTTCGTCGCGACCTTGCCCTGGCTTGCCGCTTGCGGCGAACTCGGACAACCCGTGCTGACCTCCACCGCGGCCGGCGCCGGCCTGGTGCCGCCGGCCAATCCGGCCACGGTCACCGTGGCCTCCGGCGAATCGGTCTCGGTGATTGCACGGCGCTACCAGGTCCCGATGCGCGACCTGATCGAGGCCAACCGGTTGCAGGCGCCTTATGTGCTGGCGATCGGCCAGAAGCTGACGCTCCCGGCGACTCGCTCCTATACCGTCAAGCGCGGCGACACGCTGTCCACGGTCAGCCATGAGATCGGCGTCGATCAGGCCGAGCTGGCGCGGTTCAACGATCTGACGCCGCCCTACCCGATCCGGATTGGCCAGCGGTTGCGGCTGCCGCCGCTGCCAGGCAGCACCACGGTGGCCGCGGTGCCGCCGGTGGCACTCCCGCCTCAGCCGGCGACGGTGACCGTTCCCGCCGGCAGAGCGACCGTCGAGTCGGCCGCCCTGCCCTCCGTATCGGGCTCGCCGTCCCACGCTGACGTGCCGGCCTCGCCGCCCTCCGGCCCGCCGGAGTCATCGGCCGCGCCCGCAGCTGCGGTAGAACCGGCGAAACCCGCCGCCGCACCGGAACCGGCGAAACCTGCCGCGGTGCCGGAACCGGCGAAACCTGCCGCGGTGCCGCCGGCGCCCGCCATGGCCTCGTCACGCTTCCTGTGGCCGGTTAAGGGCCAGATCATCTCGAGATTCGGCACCAAGCCGGACGGGTTGCACAATGACGGTCTCAACATTGCCGCGGCCAAGGGCTCGGCGGTGGTCGCCGCCGAGAATGGCGTCGTCGCCTATGCCGGCAACGAGCTGCGCGGTTACGGCAATCTGCTGCTGATCCGCCACGCCGATCGCTGGATCACCGCCTATGCCCATCTCGACCGCATCCTGGTCGAGCGCGGCGCGACCGTGCGGCGCGGGCAGAAGATCGGTACGGTCGGCGTCACCGGATCGGTGACCAGCCCGCAACTGCATTTCGAAGTTCGCCGGGGCAGCCAGGCGATCAATCCGGCACCCTACCTTGAGGGCGGCGCCAAAATCTCGCTGCAGGATTCGCTCGGGCCGCTGCACAACGGCGGCTGAACGTCCGGGCCGGCAGACCGGCGGGGGCGAAAGCGATTTACCTCAGCCGGCGGCGGGGCTACTGTCCCGTGGCTGCGAGGATGGGCTGGTCCAGACTTTGGTAGGGTCGCCGTCATCGAAACCGCAAGCCAGTCTGCGCAAGCGCGAGAGGCGTTGATCGATGGCGAAGGCAGACCCGACCGGGATCGTCGACCTCGAGCCCGGATGTCTACCGGTCCCGGCAGTCTCCGGCCTTGACCGGCCGGGCACCCTGCTCGACACCGTGCTCGACGCGGTGCCCGATTGCGTCGCGATCAAGGACTGCAACGGCGTCTATCTCGAAATCAACCAGGCGATGGCCGCCGCCATGGGCCGGACCAAGGCGGCGGTGATCGGCAAGCGCGACACCGAGATCTACCCGACCGAGGATGCCCGGCTGCTGGCCGATTACGATGCTCGCGTGATCGCAAACGGCGGTGTCGAGCGGTTTCTCGTCCGCCTGAGCACGCCCGGCGGGCAAATGCGCGACTTCGAAACGATCAAGGCGCCCTGGCGCGACGCCGCGGGTGGCGTGGTCGGCGTGATCGCGGTGGCGCGCGATGTCACCGATCTGCGCGCCGCCGAGACCAAGCTGCGCCAGGCCCAGCGAATCGGCCGAATCGGCCATTTCGAGCAGGACCTGACGACCGGCGAAATGACGTGGTCGGATTCGCTTTTCGAAATCTGGGGCCGGTCGCCGGCGGCGTTCCAGCCGACCCTGCACAATGTCCTGGCGACCGTCCACGCCGATGATCGGGAGCGGGTCGCCGAGGCGGTGCGGGTTTCCGCCCCGGTGGTGGAGTACCGCATCCGCAAGCCCGACGGCGCGGTGCGCCATCTGATCACCGAGGGCAGCGTTCAGAACGACGCCGACGGCCGGCCGGCGCTGTTCTTCGGTGTGACCCAGGACGTCACCGCCCGCCGCGAGTTGGAAAGCCGGATCGCCCATGTTTCCAAGCTGTCGCTGCTGGGAGAACTGGCGGCGGGTCTGGCGCACGAGATCAGCCAGCCGCTTTACGTCATTCGCCTGATGGCGGAAGGCGGGCTCGACCATCTCGATCAGGGCGACAGCGATATTGACCGGGTGCGCCGGCAGTTCTCGGCGATCATCGAACAGGCCGACCGGATCAACACCATCATCAGCTATGTTCGCCGCTTCGGCCGCCGCGATACCGAGACCAGCACGCCGTTCGATCCGGTCGCCTCGATCCGGTCGGCGATCATGATGACCAACCACCAGATCGAGCGCGCCGGGATCTGCCTGCGCACCTTGTTGCCGGATTCCGGGTCCACGGTGATGGGCCATCCCGGACGCTTCGAGCAGGTCATCATCAATCTGCTGACCAACGCGATCGACGCGATCGTCGGCAGCGAAGGGCGTTCGATCTTCGGATCGATGGGCACGATCTCGGTCGGGCTCGACGAGGACAAGGCGGCCGGCACGGTGACGGTCCGGCTCGAGGACGACGGCCCCGGCATTCCGGCCCATGTCCGCGAGCGCATGTTCGATCCCTTTTTCACCACCAAGGCGGCGGGCAAGGGCACCGGGCTCGGGCTGTCGATCTGCCTCGGCATCGTCGCCGAGATGGGCGGTCGGCTGGAGGTCGCCGCGGTCGAGCGCGGCGCCTGCATCGATATCGTGCTGCCGGTGGTCCCGGCGGCGACCGAGCCGGCTTCGGCATCGCCGCCGCCGCTGCAGCAGCAACCGGCGGTCGCGGCCAGGGGCCAGGCGCGCGGTCGCGGCCGCCATGTCCTGGTGGTCGATGATGACGAGACGTGTTGCCGGATGATCGCGGGCTTTCTCCGGCGGCGCGGTTTCCGAATCACCACCGCGCGCAACGGCGCCCAGGCGATGGCGCGTTTCCTCGACGACGGTGCGGACGCCGTGATCACCGACATCACCATGACCGGTGGTGACGGCAACCAGTTGATCCGTGCCTTGCGCTCGCGCACCGCCCAGATCCCGATCATCGTGGTCACCGGCCGCGACCCCGACAACGAACCCGACGCGGTCTATGTCCGCGAAGCCACCGATATCCAGCGCAAGCCCGCCCGGCTGCCCGCCCTGCTCGCCAGACTGACCCAGCATCTGGGCAGCGGCGAGGCGGAAGACGAAGACGGCGCCGAGTAGCGCTGGCACCCCCCCGGAACGGCCAGGCGCCTCGACCCGGTGATTCGAAATTTGTGATGGCGGTTGAGTGATGGATTTCACCGAGACCCAGATCCAGCGCTACGCCCGTCACATCATCCTGCCCGAGGTCGGCGGTGTCGGGCAGGCGCAATTGTTGCGGGCGCGGGTGCTGGTGGTCGGCGCCGGCGGGCTGGGTGCGCCGTTGCTGCTCTACCTGGCGGCGGCCGGAGTCGGCGCGTTGGGCGTGGTCGACGACGACGCGGTCGATCTGTCCAACCTGCAGCGTCAGGTCATCCATGACGGCAGCACCCTCGGCCAGCCCAAGGTCGAGAGTGCGGCGCGCCGGATCGCCGCGATCAATCCGGATGTCACGGTCGAGGCGCACCGGCTTCGCCTCGGTGCCGACAACGTCGCCGCCCTGATCGAAGGGTATGACGTGATCGCCGACGGCAGCGATAACTTCGCCACCCGCTATCTGTTGAACGACGCCTGCTTTTTCGCCGGCAAGACATTGGTTTCGGCCGCGATTCTACGTTTCGACGGCCAACTTGCGACCTTCAAGGCCCATCGGGGCGCGAGCCATCCCTGCTACCGCTGCATCTTTCCCGAGCCGCCGCCGCGGGGTCTGGTGCCGTCCTGCTCGGAGGGCGGAGTGCTCGGGGCGCTGGCCGGCGCAGTCGGCTCGCTCCAGGCGGTCGAAGTGATCAAGGAGCTTCTCGGGATCGGCGCCGGCTTGTCCGGTCATCTCGTGCTGCTCGATGCCCTGTCGATGGAGTTCCGCAAGCTTGCGGTGGCCAAGGACCCGGACTGCCCGTTGTGCGGCAGCCATCCAAGCCTGTTTCGGCCGGAGCGGTAGGGCCGTCGTGCCACGGGTGGTTGGCGACACGCAAAAGAAAGGTTACAAGCCGTTCATCCGATCTGTCGGCGGGAGGCTCTGGTGTCCGCTCATTCCTCGAAACGCGCGATCTATGCCGCCTGTGCCGGCAATACCTTGATCGCGATCACAAAATTTGCCGCGGCAGGCTGGACCGGCAGTGCCGCCATGCTGAGCGAGGCGTTCCATAGCTCGGTCGATATCGCCAACCAGCTGCTGCTGCTCCACGGCCTGGCCCAGGCAGCGCGGCCGGCCGACCAGCGCCATCCGTTCGGTTACGGCAAGGAGCTCTATTTCTGGACCTTCGTGGTCGCGATCCTGGTGTTCGCGCTGGGTGGCGGTATCTCGTTCTATGAAGGCTGGGTGTCGCTCGGCCATGCCGAACCGATGCACGACCCGCTGGTCAATTACCTCGTGCTCGGGCTGGCGATCCTGTTCGAGGCCGGTTCATGGTGGGTTGCGTTTCAGGAGTTCCGCAAGCAGCAGGGCAGTGCCACGCTGTTCCAGACGATCCGACGGACCAAGGACCCGACCGTCATGACCGTGCTGTTCGAGGACAGCGCCGCCCTGCTTGGGCTGGTGGTGGCGTTGATCGGCATTTCGCTCGGCCAATTCTTTCAAATGCCGATCTTCGATGCGATTGCGGCCATGATCATCGGCGTGATCCTGGCCGGGGTCGCGCTGGTCTTGGCAATCGAGTGCAAGGGATTGCTGATCGGCGAGAGCCTGGCCGCCGAGGCGCAGGCGGCGGTCAAGGCGACGATCGCCGGACATGCCGCAGTGGAACGGGTCGGGACTCTGCACAGCATGCATATGGGGCCCCATGATGTGGTACTCGGCATAGCGGTCGATTTCCGCGACAACCTGGGCACCGGGGCGATCGAGACCGCGGTGGTCGAACTCGATCGCCTGCTTCGCGAACGCCATCCCGAGGTCAAGCAGGTGTTCATCGAGGCGAATTCGCTTGCACCGATGGCCGGAGGGCGCAGTTCCTGACTCGTTTCGGCTTCGTAACAGGTCTCCGCGACGAGGCGCGCTGTCTTGACGGCATCGCTGAACCGGAGCTGGTGGTGTGCTCCGGCGCCGTTTCCGAACGCGCCGCCGCCGGTGCCGACCGATTGGCCGGACGCGGAGCGACCTGCCTGGCCAGTTTTGGACTGGCCGGCGGGCTGGATGCCGGGTTGCGACCGGGCGACCTGGTTCTGGCCACGGCAGTCGTCACCGCCGATGGCGGGGACCGCAGCGCCGACGCCGGGGTGATCCGGCTGCTGACCGAAGCCGCGGCACGTCTTGGCCTTGCCTTGAGGCATGGAAAAATTGCCGGCAGCGACCATGCCCTTACCACGGCTTTGGCCAAGCAGGCGCTCTACGCCGCCAGCGGCGCCGTGGCGGTGGATATGGAAAGCCATGCCGTTGCCGCGGTCGCGGCGCGCCATGGCCTGCCCTTCGTGGTGGTGCGCGCGATCGCCGACCCGGCCGCGCGGGCCTTGCCGCCGCCGGCTCTGGTCGGGCTCGGCCCCGAGGGCGAGACCCGCCCCCTGGCGGTGGCCCTGGCGCTGCTCAATGCGCCCTATCACCTGCCGGCATTGCTGAAGCTGGCGGCCGACAGCCGCCACGGCTTCGCCACCCTGAGGACTGCGGCACGGCTGTTCCGGCCGGAGCAGAAGGCGCCCTTCGCCTGACCGCTTTGCCGGTGGCGCGCGGCTTGTCTGAAAGCGGCTGAACCGGTGCGGCCCGGTTGCGGGCGTTTCCCGGTTGTCATCGCGGCCACAATCGGGATTATCGCTGCCTCGGCAATCGGGGGCAAGCTTCGCGGCGGGTGGTGCAGATGATTGCAAAAACGCGCCGAATTTGCTCATTCCGACCCAAAGTTTTCTCGCTTCTTGCCGATCTTTGCTCGAAAAGCCCCATTCCTGGGCAGGAGCCGTTTGGCGATCAACCGTCAAAAATCAGCCCCTTTCAGGGGCTTGCGGGGCAAAATAATGATCACCACCCCGTCGGCGCGAGCCCGGTTAAGCGCGAAGGTCGCCGGTGGGCCGGTTCGGCTGGCCGCGCCGTGCCCGCTTGGCGCCGTAGCGGAGCAGGACGCTGTCCTCGCGTGCCCGGCGCCAGCCGGCGCGCCAGGTTGCGGCGAGCGGCCCGTCGCCCTCGGTCCAGGTAACCGAACCCGGATTGAAATCACGTTCAGCATTGCCGTCTTCATAAGCGCGATAGCCGGCGTCGAAAATGTCTTTCTGGTCCATTCGGCCGTCCCTCTGCCCGCAGTCGATCTATTTCCGGATCACCCACCAGTCGCATTCGAGGGTTCCGACCCATGAATTCGGCGTTACTGAAGATGATTCCGATCTTGTCTCATTTTAACTGCCCCACAGCACCGGACTATCTGGAAATTTCAGGCGCATTATGAGGTTTATCACGGAGGATCGTTTGCAATATATGGACCCGGACCTGTGGCATTTACAGGTCCGGTGATAAATTTGGCAATTGTCCCGACTGGGTCAATGCGCGGCGGCAAGCGCCAGGCGGACCAGTTCGGGCAGGGTTTTCGCGCCGCTCTTGCGCATGATGACCGCCCGGTGGTTTTCTACCGTGCGTTGGCTGAGGTGGAGATCCGCCGCAATCGTCTTGTTCGGCAACCCGGCCAGGATCAGGTCGAGAATCTGCCGCTGTCGCGGGGTCAGCGCGGCGATGCGGGCGTTCGCCTCGGCCTGCCAGGAGGTCCGGCCGTGGTCGCCGCGGGCCTGGGTGTGGGCGCGATCGATCGCGTCCAGCAGATCTTCGATGCGCATCGGCTTTTCGATGAAGTCGGCAGCACCGGCTTTCATGGCGTCCACCGCCAGACCGACGTCGCCGTAACCGGTGATCATGATCGCCGGCAACCGGTAGCCATCCGCCCGCAGTCGTTCCAGCAACGTCAGGCCATCCATGCCGGGCAAGCAGGCATCCACCACCAGGCAGCCCGAGCAGTCGGGACCGACCGAACCCAGAAAGGCTTCGCAATCGGCAAAGGCCTCGGCCGGTCGGCCATGGGCGCGCAGCTGTGCTGCCATGGCCTCGCGGACCGCTGCATCATCGTCGACCAGGAACACCGTCGCGACCGGGTCGCTAGCGGTCCCGGTCGCTGCCGGAGGCTGCGCATCGGGCGGGACCGGCCCGGCGGGTGGTGGGGTGCGGTCGAACTGATCGGCGATTTCCCGGATCAATTCCGCCGGCTTGACCGGTTTCTTGAGAAATCCGCAAGTCTTGGCGGTGTTCTCGATCAATGCTTCCGCGGCGATATCGCCGGTCAAAATGATCGCCGGCACGTTCGGGCGAACCCGGCGAAGCCGGCCGACCAGTTGAGGTCCGGAGAGGCCGAAGGGCAGGGTAAAGTCGGCGATGACCAGATCCGGGGGGGTCTGGAGAGCGAGGTCGAGCGCCTGCTGACCACTGGTGGCGGTGATGACGCGGAAGCCTTCGCCCTCCAGCAGCAACGCCATGCTTTCGCGCAGCGGCGCATAGTCTTCAACCACCAGCAGCACCCGACCGCCGGCGACGCTGGACGGTGCCGTCAACGGCGCCGGGTCGGTGCGGGACCGGGGTTCGGCCGCCGCCAGCGGTACCGCGATCGCGAAGGCCGAGCCCTTGCCCGGAGTCGAGCGCAGCGAGAGCGGGTGATCGAGCAGCTTTCCCAGGCGCTCGACGATCGCCAGGCCGAGACCATGACCGCGGCCCCGCTCGCGTGCCGGGTTCCCGACCTGGTGGAACTCCCGGAAGATGTCCAGGCGTTCCTCCGGGGGGATTCCGGAACCGGTGTCCCAAACCTCGATCCTGAGCGCGCCGCCGCAACGCCGGCAGCCCAACAGAACCTTGCCGGCCGGGGTGTATTTCAGGGCGTTTGACAGCAGGTTGCGGATCATCTGGCCCAGAAGATCGGGATCGCTGCGCACCTTGCCGTGGCACGGCACGACCCGCCATTCCAGGCCGCGCGCCCGGGCGTCGTGGGCGAATTCGATCCGCAGAGGTTCCAGCAGCCGGCTGATCGGAAATTCCACCAGCTTGGCCCGCATCACCCCGGCTTCGATCTGGTGGATGTCGAGCGGGGTATTGAGAATGCCGGTCATCCCGGTCAGAGTTTCCTCGAGTCCGCCGACCAGTTTGGCCGCGCCCTGATCATCCGCGACCTTGCGGGCAAGCAGCCCGGTCAGCATCGCCAGGGCCTGCAGGGGCTGGCGCAGGTCGTGGCTGGCGGCGGCGAGGAACCGGGATTTCGCCTGATTGGCCCGTTCCGCCTCTTGCTTGGCCGCCTCCAGCGCGGCCGAAGCGTGCTCGTGCTCGGTTGTATCGTCGATAGCCAGCAGATATTTTCGCTGGCCGCCGGGCTCGTCGAGGATTTCCCGGCCGGTCAGGATCAGCCGGCGGGGCCCGCGCTGCGGCACCACGACTTCGACATGGACATCCTCGACCACCCCGGCACCGCTGGCGATCTTGTCGAGAAAGCCGGCGAGCACCGCGGCGTTCTTCGGCGCCTGCACCAGCAAGTCCAGCCGGCGGCCGACCGTCCCCGCCGCCTCGCAGTGAAAAAAGCGATAGAATGCCATGCTGGCCGAGACCACCCGCAGTTCCCGGTCGAGCACCACCAGCGGCTGGCGGACGGTATCGATGATGCGGCCAGAACAGGCCCGTTCCCGGTCGGCCTCCTGCTGCGCCGCCTTGATCACCGAGATGTCGGCGAACGTCATGACGACGCCCTGAATCCGGTTGTCGTCGGTGCGGTAGGGCAGGACGCGTCGGATATACCAGGCCCCGGCCTCGGTGCGGACGTCGCGGCACCGCGGCACCAGGTTGGATCGAACCGCGCCGGCATCGTCGAGCAGCAGGGGATCATCGAAACGGCGCGCGAGATCGGAAAGCGGCCGCCCGATATCGGTGGCAATGATGCCGAACAAAGCCTTCGCCGCCGGTGTAAAGAAGCGAATATTAAGCTGATTATCCAGAAACACGGTGGCAACGTCGGAGCTGTTGAGCACGTTCTGCAGATCGTTGGCGGTGGCACGTTGCTGTTCGACCATTTCCTGAAGCTGGCTGTTCAGCGCGGTCAGTTCTTCATTGAGTGATTGCAACTCCTCCTTGGATGTTTCCAATTCCTCATTGGTCGATTGGAATTCCTCGTTGACCGACATCGCCTCCTCGCTGAAGGCTCGCTGCTCCTCGTTGGCGATCTCCAGGCTGCGCGCCGCGTCCTTCAACGCCACTCGGGTCACTTCCAGGTCCCGTTCCAGTTCGGCCACGCGGTCGCCATCGCCGGCAGAGCCTTGGGCTGTCGGGCGGCTGCTCCGACCCCGGCTGGGATCCTTGACCGGAGGCCTCGTCTCGGGCACCGCTTCGTCGATGAAGCTGACCAGAAACAGCTCCGCACCCTCGGCCTGGATCGGCTGCACGCTGATCGTCACCGCAACGGCGCCATCGGCGTGGCGGACCGGAACATTGGCGATATCGACCCGAGCTGGCCCTTCGGCCGCACGCTGGACCGCGGCACGCAGTTTGGCCCGCAGCCCGTCGCGGACCATCGCCAGGAGATCCCGGCTGGGCTCGCCCTCGGCGACCCGCAGGTAGCGGTCGGTCGCGCCCAGATAGTAGACGCATTCGAAATTGCGGGTAATCAGCACGGAGGCGGGAGCATAGCTAGCCAGCAGCACGCGCCGGGCAATCTCGCCAGGGCTGGTCGGCTTGGCGGTCGGCGGCAATCTGGAGAACAGGGTTAAACCGCGCGAGGCTTCGCCGAAGCCGAGCGGGAAATCGACCTCGGCCGCGCGGCAATGGCCGATCTGGCGGTAGATGCGCTGCTTCTTATCGATCGCCTGGAAGCGATCTTCCAGGTTGCCGACCGTCTCCGAGCTGCCGAGCAGCAGAAATCCGCTTTCGCGCAGGGCGAAATGGAACAGCAGCAGGATTTTTTTCTGCGCCTCGGCGCCAAGATAGATCAAGACGTTGCGGCACGACACAAGATCCATGCGGGAAAACGGCGGGTCGGTCAGAAGATCATGCACCGTGAACACGACCAGCCCACGCAACTCGGGCAGCACCCGGTAGCAGTGATCCTCCTTGACGAAATGGCGCGCCAGCCGGGCCGGCGAGACATCCGCCGCGATCGCCTCCGGATAGAGCCCGTCGCGGCCGACTGCGATCGCCTCGGCGTCGATGTCCGAGGCCAGGATCTGCAGCTTGACCGCTTTTCTGGCGGCGGCGATCGCCTCCAGATACAAGATCGCGATCGAATAGGCTTCCTCGCCGGTGCTGCAGCCGGGAACCCACACCCGCAGTGACTGGCCGGGCGCGGCACGCTGAACCAGCTGCGGGATGACGGTCTGCTCCAGCACGGCGAAGGTTGCGGGATCGCGGAAGAAATGGGTGACGTTGATCAGCAGATCCTTGGCCAGCAGCTGCACTTCGGCATCATTCTGGCGCAGCACCTCCAGATAAGAGTGGCTATCGGGTGAGGCCACCATCGCCATCCGGCGTTCGATCCGCCGCCGCAAGGTCCCTTGCTTGTAGAGCGAGAAATCAAACACCGTCCGTTCGCGCAGCAGGGCGACGAACTCCGACAGATCACCGGCCGCCGGGGGCTCGGCGCCCGGCGTGTCCCTGATCGCGGGCGTTTCGCCGGCGGCGGAGCGCAGGTAGCCTTGCCGGCTGTAGCTGACCAAGGCCATCGGCATCTGCGCCACCGGCAACACCAGATCGACGCAACCGGTCATCATGGCGCTGCGGGGCATCCCGTTGAAGGTTGCTTCGTCGGGGTCCTGGGCGATCACCAGTCCGCCCCGCTCCTTGACCGCCTTCAACCCGAGGCTGCCGTCGCCGCCGGTGCCCGACAGGATGCAGCAGACCGCGCGCTCGCGGCATTCCGAAGCGAGCGAGCGCAGGAAGTGGTCGAGCGGCATGCGTGCGCCATGCGGGTCGTGCGGCTCTGACAGCCGCAATTTGCCGTGATCGCGAATCGAGAGATACACGCCTGGTGGGATGACGTAGAGATGCCCCGGCGACAGCGCCATGCCGTCCACGGCCTGCGCTACCGGCATGGCGGTGCTGCCGGCCAGCAGTTCCGCCATCATGCTGTTATGGTGGGGATCGAGATGCTGAATCAGAACAAAGGCCATGCCGTTGCCCGGCGGCATGGCACCGAAGAACTGCCGAAAGGCTTCCAGCCCCCCTGCCGATGCCCCAAGGCAGACGACCGGAAAGCCATCGCCTTCGCGGTGCTGATCCGCCACCGGCGACGCCGTGGCCGGTTCTTCCTGGGTGGTCATGGCGCGCCGATACCTTTGTGATCACCGCGGACAATCCCGAGATTGGGGCGAGGTTACACGAAATGGCGCGGCATCAACCAGCCCGCAGCGAAGCCCTGCCCTCCGAGCGGTCCGGGGTCTGGCCGAGCCGATGACTGTCAGCCGCTGCGCAGGTAGCGGACCGCGGCGTCGCGTTCGAACAGGTAAAGCAGGCTCCGCAGCGCCTGGCCGCGGTCGGTCTTGAGGTCGGGGTCGCGTTCGGTGATCAGGCGGGCATCGTCGCGGGCGGCTTCCAGCAATTCGGCATGCTCGGCAAGGTCGGCGAGGCGGAAGCCGGGCAAGCCGCTCTGCCTGGTGCCCAGCACCTCGCCGGCCCCCCGCAACCGCAGATCCTCCTCGGCGATCAAGAATCCATCCTCGGTATCGCGCAAAATTCGCAAGCGCGACCGTGCCACCTCGCCCAGCGGTCCCTCATAGAGCAGCAGGCAGGTCGAGGCAGCGGCGCCACGGCCGATCCGGCCGCGCAGCTGGTGGAGTTGGGCGAGGCCGAAGCGCTCGGCATGCTCGACCACCATGACGCTGGCCGCCGGGACATGGACGCCGACCTCGATCACCGTGGTCGCGACCAGGACATCCAGCCCGCCCTCGGCGAACGCCGCCATCACCCGGTCCTTGTCCGCGCCCTTCATGCGGCCGTGGATCAACCCGACCCGCTCGCCCAAGCGCGCCTTGAGCAGGGCCTGGCGCTCGGTCGCGGCGGCAAGGTCGACCACTTCGGACTCCTCGACCAGCGGACAGACCCAATAGACCCTGGCACCCTCGGCGATCTTGCGCGCCACCCCGCCGATCACCTCGTCCAGGCGATCCAGCGCAATGGTGCGGGTATCGACCGGCTTCCGGCCGGGCGGGCGTTCGGTCAGGCGGGAGACTTCCATGTCGCCATAGGCGGTGAGCGTGAGCGTCCGCGGGATCGGCGTCGCGGTCATCACCAGGACGTCGGTCGCCCGCCCCTTGGCCGAGAGCAGCAGGCGCTGGTGGACGCCGAAGCGGTGCTGCTCGTCGATGACCGCCAGCCCGAGGTCGCGAAACGCCACCTCCTCCTGGAAAATTGCATGGGTGCCGACCAGCAGGTCGATCTCGCCCGCCGCCAGGCGCGCCAGAGTCTCGGTCCGCCCCTTACCCTTATCGCGTCCGGTCAGCAAGGCGATGCGCAAGCCCGCCGGGGCAGCCAGCGACGACAGGGTCTCCAGGTGTTGGCGCGCCAGGATTTCGGTCGGCGCCATCAGTGCTGCCTGGGTCCCGGCCTCGATCGCGCTGAGCATCGCCAGCAGAGCAACAACGGTCTTGCCGCTGCCGACATCGCCCTGGAGCAGGCGCAGCATCCGCCGCGGCTCGGCCATGTCGGCGTTGATCTCGCGCAGGGCCTGTTCCTGGGCCGCGGTCAGGGCGAAGGGCAGCGCCGCCCGCACCGGCCGGCGCAACCGTCCGTCACCGGCCAGGGCCCGGCCGGCAAGGCGGCGCTGGTGCTGGCGAACCAAAGCCAGGGCCAGCTGGTTGGCCAGCAACTCGTCGAACGCCAGGCGCTGGCGTTCCGGCGTCGCCGGTCCCAGCATCGTGTCGTCTTCCGGTGCATGGACCGTCTCCAGGGCGGCGCGCCAGGCAGGCCAGCGTCGCGCGGCCAGCCAGGCCGGGTCTTGCCATTCAGGGAGCTCCGGCGCGAGGTCGAGCGCGCTGCGGATCGCCCGGCGCAGGGTCTTGGGCGGCAGGCCGGCGGTCAGTGGGTAGACCGGCTCGACGGTTTCCAGGTCGCCACGCGCCTCGGCGGGGCCGATATGGTCGGGATGGCTGATCTGGGGCTGGTCATGGAAGTGTTCCACCTTGCCGCTGACCACCACGGTCTGGCCGATCGGCAGCAGTCGGGTCAGATAATCGCCCTTGACCCGGAAAAACACCAGGTCGAGCACGCCGGTCTCGTCGGTGCAGCGCACCTTGTAGGGGCGTCCCGACAGCACCGGCGGGGCATGGCCATCCACCCGCACCGTCAGAGTCGCAACCTGGCCGCTTGGCGCCTCGGCGATCTTGGGCGCGAAGCGGCGGTCGATCACGCCGCTGGGCAGGTGCCACAATAGCCCCACGACATGGGGACCGACCAGCTTCTCGGCCAATTTGGCCAAGCGCGGCCCCAGCCCCTTGATCGAGGCCAGGGGGGCGAACAGCGGATAGAGCAAGGCGGGTCGTTGCGACAAGGGAGGACGCCGGGGCTGTAGTGCGGGGCGCGGGGCAAGCGGATTTGCGGTTCGGGGCGGCGGTCCCTATAGTGCTGCGTCGCCGCCGCGACCGCCAGTCCGGAGTCGCGCGTTCGCCCAGGCGTGCGCGGCACGTCGATCTGCCATCACGGACCCAGTCAATGCCCGAATCTTCGCCCGAAGCCTTGGAAGAAACCTTTACCGTGCTGCCGTTCGAGCCGCCGCGCCCCAAGCCGGCGGCGATGCCGGATGCCGTGGCGGCGCTTGCCTTGGTTGCCG
Source organism: Azospirillum sp. (assembly GCA_016124535.1). GTDB lineage: Bacteria > Pseudomonadota > Alphaproteobacteria > Azospirillales > Azospirillaceae > RI-112. The sequence continues at coordinate 21,924 of WGNK01000003.1, read as the reverse complement.
CCGAGCTTCGCGACCTGCGCGGTGCGGTCGAGACCCTGACCACGGCGCTGCGCGAATTGCCCCAAGCTCCGGTCCCCGGCATCGCCAGCGCTCCGCTGGCGACCGTGCCGCCGCGGATGGTCCAGCGCCGCCTGACCGATGACGAGGCCCGGCAGGAGATCCGCGCCTTTTTCTTGAAGAATCGTGGCGGTACGCTCTATCCCGACCAGATCGCCCAGGCATTGAACCTGGAGATCGGCCGGGTCGCCGATCTTTGTGAGGCCCTGGCCGGCGAGGGTCTGCTGGAACGGGACTGAGCGCCAGCCGGCGCTCAACGCGGGTAATCGTGGGGCAGGCGCCACGGTTCGGTGGCGGCGAGGCGCTCCAGACGGACGGCATGGGCGTGGCGCACCATATCGCGGAACGCCGTGCCGACCGCGCGCGGGCTGCCCGAAGGGCCGCGGCGTTCGAGTTCCTCGACCAGCTGGCCGATATAGGCCTCGCTCTCCGCCACTGCGGCCTCCAGCCCGCTGCCTCGCGTGCCGGCAGCCGCCAGTGCGGTCTCGAGCTCGACGATCCGGGCATGACGGGCATTGACATCCTGCCAGGCCTGATCGAGCAGCTCGCCGACCGAGACCAGATGGGTATCGAAATCCCCGGCGATTCCCTTCAGTTCCCCTTCCAGGGTTTCGTGGGCAACCCGGGCCTCGGCCAATTCGGCGGCGCTGCGCTGTTCAAGCTGGGACAGGCGATCGGACAAGGCGGCAATGGCGCTGCGCGCCTGCTCCAGCGCCTTCTCCAACTCGCCGATCCGGGTCTGAGATTCGGCGGCCTGTTCGGCCGAGGCCAATTGCAGCGCCTGGTGCGCCGCGGCGGCGCTCACCAGTTCGGCGCCACGTTCGGCCAGGGTCCTGCCCAGATCCCGCTCGCGGGCCTCGCCGGCAAGGATTTGCTGCTCTAACCCGTCAATTCGCGTCCGAGCCGAAGCCGCCTGCTCCGACGCGGCGAATTCCTGCGCCTGCCGGGCCGCGACCGCTGCCGCCAGTTCGGCGTCGCGCGCGGCCAAGGCGCTGCCCAAATCCCGTTCGCGCGCTTCTCCGGCAAGGATTTGCTGCTCTAGCCCGTCGATCCGCGCCCGATCCGATGCCGCCTGCCCGGACGTCACGGACTCCAGCGTCTGATACGCCGCGGCGGCCGCGGCCAATCCGGCACCACGTTCCGCCACCGCCGTCGCCAGATCCCGCTCCCGCACTTCGGCGTCGTTCAGCAGATTCTCCAAATCGCCGATTCGCGCCTGGTACGAGGCCGCCCGGTTGGCCGAATCGGCCTCCAGCGCCTGATGTGCCGCGACCGCCGCGGCCAGTTCGGCGCCGCGTTCGGCCAGCGCCGCCTGGAGATACTGCTCGCGCGTTTCGCTGGCAGCCAGAAGCTGTTCCAGGTCGCCGATCCGGGTCCGATCCGATTCCGCCTGCCCGGACGCGGCACTCTCCAGCGCCTGATGTGCCGCGACCGCCGCGCTCAGTTCGGCAGCGCGCTCGACCAGGGCCGCCCGCAACTCCGTTTCGCGGATTTCGGCGGCACGCCTGTGCTGTTCCAGATCGTCGATGCGCGCCTGATCCCCGGCGGACTGCTCGAATTTGGCGGTTTCCAGAGACTGATACGCCGCGGTGGCCGAGGCCAATTCGGCGCCGCGTTCGGACACCGCATCGGCCAGATCCCGCTCGCGCGCTTCGCTTGCGTCCAAGCGGCTTTCCAGTTCACCGATCCGTGTCAACTGGTCGGCACCTTCTGCGCGCGCCGCCCCCAACTCGCCGGTCAAGCCGGCGATCCTGGCCTCAAGGGTTGCCGTCGCAGCACCGAGCCGACGCTCGAATTCGGCCTTGGCCGCGGTTGCTGCCGCCACCTCCGCCGACAGCCGCTCGACCTCGGCGGTGCGGGACTCCAGTGCTTGCTGCAGCGTCTGTCCGTGCGTCGCGGCCGTCTGTAAATCGGCATCGCGCTCGGCCAACCGGGTCCGCTGTGCCTCCATCTCGGCGCCGGCCCGCTTCAGCACCTCGCCGACCGCATAGAGCCGGGCTTCATATTCGGCGGTGGAGGCCTGCAGGGTGTCCTCGGCGCTCTCGCGCGCGGCCACGGCGGCGGTCAAATCCGCCTCGGCCGTGGCCAGATTCGCGCAGAGCTGCTCCATCTCCTCGGCGCGCTCGGCGAGTGCTGCCATACCTGCCTTCTGGCGCCGGGTGGCATCCGCCTCCAAACCTTCCAGGTTGCCGATCCGGTCGGCCTGGGCGGTGATGGTCTCGCGGGCCTGGGTCAGTTCCCGGTCCAGGGTCTTCAGCCAACTCTTGTGTTCGGCGGCGGCCTTTTTCAGACGGATTTCGAGAACCTCTTTCTCCGCTTCGGATTCGGCCAGCCGCCGCCGAAGCTCGTCGAGTTCGCCGTCCGGCGTCGATGCCGGTTCAACCGCTGCGCTCTCGTCCGACATGGTCCCCTCAACTCCCGATCCAGCCACCCGTCTGGCCCGCAGACCCTAACACAGGCAGCAGCGCCCCGGCGACGCCCTTGGCGTTGCCGCGCTGCGGTTGAGGTCGGGTTCCTGCCCTCAATGGGCGCCCGGCGCCAGTGCCAGGGCCACCTTGGAGGCCGACGGGCGGCCGAGTGCCGTTGAAATGAAGCGGCCGGCCTCGATCACGCCATCCAGATCGACACCGGTCTCGATGCCGAGCCCGTTCAGCAGGTAGAGCACGTCCTCGGTCGCCACATTGCCCGACGCGCCCTTGGCGTAGGGGCAGCCGCCGAGTCCCGCAACCGCAGCATCGACCACCCGGACACCGAATTGTAGTGCGGCATAGGTATTGGCCAGGGCTTGGCCATAGGTGTCGTGGAAATGGACCGCCAGCCGGTCCACCGGCACGCGGGCCGCGACCGCCTCCAGCATCGCCAGGACCTTGCCCGGCGTGCCGACCCCGACGGTATCGCCCAGGGAAATTTCGTAGCAGCCCATCCTGGTCAGGGCCGCCGCGACCTCGGCGACCGCGGCCGGCGCGATGGCCCCTTCGTAGGGGCAGCCGACCACGCAGGAGATATAACCGCGAACCGGAACGCCGCGCGCGCGCGCGCCGGCAAGAACCGGGGCAAAGCCCTCCAGACTGGCCGCGATCGAGCAATTGATGTTGCGCCGGCTGAAACTCTCGGACGCGGCGCCGAACACCGCGACCGCCCCGGCGCCGGCGGCCAGCGCCGCCTCCAGTCCTTTAGCGTTGGGCACCAGGACCGGGTAGACCACCCCCGGAGGGTGCGGCAGGCGAGGGAGCAGCGCGCCGCTGTCGGCCATCTGGGGAACCCATTTGGGCGATACGAAGGCGCCGGCCTCGATCCAGCGCAAGCCGGCGGCAACCAAGCGCTCGATCAGGCCCTGTTTGACCGCGAGCGACACCACCTGGCGCTCGTTCTGCAGGCCGTCGCGCGGGCCGACCTCGTAGACCGTGACCACTGATGGCAGCATGGCGGCGTCTCCTGGCCCTAGCGCCCCGAGGCCGCGGCGGTGGGCTGGCGACCGAACCGCCTGGGCTTGCGGGTATCCTCGCCGGTTTGCTCGACTTCGATCAGCAGCGCCAGGGCGTCATTGATGACTTCGAGCCACTTCTTCGATTTGGCGGGCAGCCGGGTCCGCCGTTCGATGCAAAAATTGACCATGGCCGCCGCCATTTCGGCGCTGCCGATTTCGACCGCATGCGAAGTCCCGTCATCGCCGACGATATCGACGATGGTCAAAATATCTTCACCGAGTTGATGGCTGATTTTTCGGCAGGTTCCGCTTGGTAAAGGAGCATTACTCCTTTGCCGGTGCCGCATGATCGCGCTCATCAGCTCGGGCTCCGAGAATGCCAGGCATCGAAGCTCTCTCATTACTGACCCATTATTTTCGAAGCCGTCTTGTCTCCCAGCTTAGCATCCTTGACCGGCGGTTCGAAAGTGCCGTCGTCGGCAACCGCGCGCCCTCGGCAGGCGGGTCGGTGGCGAAGGCACGCTCGTTGCGCGCCGAGCATGGCAGATCTGCGTGCGCACTGTGGCATAGCCGCAGCAGCCGTTGAGGAGAGCGAAACAATATTTGATCTGCGTCAATCTGCCGCTTTCCCGCCAATGTTAAGTTTTCCTCGGAATTTCGTGAAGCATTCCTGACGCTGCTAAGGGTTGCAACGCAGCATGGTATTGGGCTTGAAATCGTGTAAACAATGCTTTATCCGTTGAAACGCATAGTGGTTTCCTGTCTGGGAACCGAGGCGACAAAAATCGCCATCGTATGACGATCGCCATCGTATGACGTTTGCTCTGGCAGGAACGAGGTTTATCATGTTCACCTATGGTTTTTCCTACCTGCCGGTCCAGGCCTTGGCTCTGGCGACTTTCTACCAATGTTTTGCGCGCAGCATGATGCTGGCGACCCCGATGCCAGTCCCGGTGCGGCACGCCCGGCCGATCGCGGTTCTCCCGGAAAACGTCGTGCATCTGGCGACCAAACTGCGCGCCACCGCTGCGGCGCCCGGCCCGGCGACCCCCACGGTCAACGCGACCCCGGCGGTGATCGCGGATGCCACCGTCATTCCGTTCTCGGCGTTTCGCCGCAACAGCTTGCGCTGCCTGCCGGGCGGGCCGTGAAGCGTCGGCGCGCGGCGATCGCCTAGTCCTCAGGGGCGGCGGCAGGGTCATTCGGTTTGCGCCCGCGGAGTTTGGCCCAATAGTCCAGGCGCTTCTTGATTTCGCGTTCGAAGCCGCGCTCGGCGGGATGGTAGAACTGGCGCCGCGGCATCCCGTCGGGGAAATAATTCTGCCCGGAAAAGCCGTCCGGCGTGTCGGGATCGTAGGCATAGCCTTCGCCGTAGCCGAGATCTTTCATCAGCCGGGTCGGAGCGTTCAGGATATGCTTGGGCGGCATCAACGAGCCGGTCTCGCGGGCTGAACGCACCGCCCCCTTGAACGCGACATAGGCGGCATTGGATTTCGGTGCGGTGCCGAGATAGATCACGCATTGCGCCAGGGCCAACTCGCCCTCGGGACTGCCCAGCCGCTCGTAGGTCTCCCAGGCGGCCAACGCCTGGACCAGGGCATCGGGATCTGCCAGCCCGACATCCTCGACCGCGAAACGGGTCAGGCGGCGGGCGATGAAGCGCGGGTCCTCGCCGCCGGCCAGCATGCGCGCCAGCCAATAGAGCCCGGCATCGGTGTCCGAACCGCGCAGCGATTTGTGCAGGGCACTGATTAAATTGTAGTGGCCTTCCTGGGCCTTGTCATAGAGCGGCGCCCGCCGCTGCACGGTCGCGGCGAGCTGTGCGGTGTCGAGCGGCCGCACCGGGTTGAGCGCGAACAGATCTTCGCAGAGGTTGAGCAGGAAGCGACCGTCGCCGTCGGCCATCGCCTTCAACGCGGACCGGGCGTCGGGATCGAGCGGCAGCCCGCGCCCGGTTTCCGCCTCGGCGCGTGCCAGCATGCCGTCCAGCGCGGCATCGTCCAGGCGGTTGAGCACGAAGACCTGGCACCGGCTGAGCAGGGCCGCATTCAGCTCGAACGACGGATTCTCAGTGGTGGCACCGACCAGGGTCACCGTGCCGTCCTCGACGTAAGGCAGGAAGCCATCCTGCTGGGCGCGGTTGAAGCGGTGGATCTCATCGATGAACAGTAAGGTGCCACGGCCGTCGGCGCGGCGCCGACGCGCCGCGTCGAACACCTTGCGCAAATCGGCGACGCCGGAGAACACCGCCGACAGCGGCTCGAAATGGAGGTCGGTCAGGTCGGCAAGCAGGCCGGCGATCGTGGTCTTGCCGCAGCCGGGTGGTCCCCACAGGATCATTGAGGCCAGCCGTCGAATTCCGACCATCCGTCCGATCGGCCCCTCGGCGCGGAGCAGATGGTCCTGCCCGACCACCTCCGACAGCGCTTTGGGCCGCATGCGGTCGGCCAGAGGCCGCGGCGCCAGGGACGCGAACAGCCCGTCCCCGCCGCGTGCGGTCATGGGGTCAGCCTCGGACGGTGGTGGTCAAAACCCGGTCGCCGCGGCGCACCCGGATGGTCCAGCGCAGCGCCCGGTCGCGGGTTTGGGCGACCACGTCACCGACCGCCGCGGTCTCGTGCTCGTTGATGCTGAGGACCACGTCACCGTCGCGGAAGCCGATCTGGGCGGCCGGCGAGCCGCGCGCGACCTCCAGCACGATGACGCCCTGGGGTGCTCCCTGGAAGTCGAGCTCATCGGCCAGCGCCGGCGACAGATTGGCGATGGTGGCACCGCTGAACGGCCCGCGTCCCCGGATCGGCGTGGTTTCGCGGGGCGGCGTCTCGGGCGGCCGGACCAGCGGCAACGCGACTTCGCGGGATTGTCCGCGCCGGGTGACCGACAGCGCCGCCTGGCCACCGATCGGCTCGGTGGCGATGCGATAGCGCAGCGCCTCGGGGTCATCGACCTCGCGGCCATTGACCGCGCGCACCACGTCGCCGACCTGCAGACCGGCCGCAGCGGCCGGGCTGCGGGCATCGACCGACTTGACCAGGACGCCGGTCGGACGGTCCAGCCCGATCGAGGCGGCGATGTCGGGGGTGACCGTCTGGGCGCTGAAGCCGAGCCAGGGTCGGACCACCCGCCGCCCGCCGGAGACCGCGTCGAGATAGCTGTGGACCATGTTGGACGGAATCGCGAAACCGATGCCGATCGAACCGCCGGAACGGGAATAGATCGCGCTGTTGATGCCGATCAGCTTGCCCGACATCGAGACCAGGGCGCCGCCGGAGTTGCCCGGATTGATCGCGGCATCGGTCTGGATGAAAAAGCTGTAGTCGGAGACGCCGACTGCGGTACGCGCCAGTGCCGAGACGATGCCACTGGTGACGGTCTGACCGACCCCGAACGGATTGCCGATCGCCAGCACGAGATCGCCGACCTCGAGATCGTCGCTGTCGCCCAGTTCCAACACCGGCAGCCGGCTGCCGCCGGTGTCGATCCGCAGGAAGGCCAGATCGGTGCGGGCATCGGATTTGACCACCGTGGCGTCGAACTCGCGCCGGTCGGCCAATTGCACCCTGACCTGATCGGCCCCCTTGATGACGTGGTGGTTGGTCACGATCAGTCCGTCGGCGCGCACGATCACCCCCGAGCCCAGCGAGTTCTGCACACGCTCGCGCGGCATGCCGAAGCCGAAATTCTCGCCGAAGAACTGGCGGAAGAACGGGTCGTCGAACAAGGGCGCGAACGGCTGCTCGCGCACCACCACCCGGCTATAGACATTGACCACCGCCGGCGCCGTCCTTTTGACCACCGGGGCGAAGGACAGGGTGATCTGCTCGCGGCTGTCCGGGGCCAGACGGGTCTGGCCGGGTGCCTCACACGAGGTGCCGACGATCAGAAAGGAAACGGCGAGCAGGGCGGCGCCCAGGGATCGAACGGTCGACATAGCGGGTTATGTAGCGCTTCCAGAGCGATCGGAAAAGAGCCGGACCGCCGGCAAGGGTTCAGTCGCGGTCCAGGCAGAGGATTTCGCCGCGGCCGCCGGCGGTCAGGTCGCCCAGCCAGCGATCGGCGCCGCCGCTGCCGGCGAGCCAGGCGGCGTGGCGCGCAAGGTGCCGGCGCAGCAGCGGGAGAAAGGGCAGCGAATAGCGTCCGCTATCGGCGAAGCCGACCGGCAGACGCTTCGGCACCGTCCCCAGAATGATCGAGCCGCGGCGCATGGCAAAACCCGGCCCGTCACCGCAGATCCCGGCGACCGCGATGGTGCCGGCGATCATCGCAACCCCGCAATAGGCGCCGGCGCCGCCGCCGATCAGGATCGACCCGCGACGCAGCCGCTCGCCGACGCGGTCGCCGGCATCGCCGCCGATCACCACCAGACCGCCGGCCATGCCGGTCACTTCGCCGACCGCCGGTGCGCCCAAAAAATCACCGGCACTGCCGGCCACCCGCAGCGTCCCGCCGGTCATCCCGGCGGCGGCATGGGCGCCGCACGATCCGGTCACGGTGATGGTGCCGCCAGCCATCCTTCGCCCAAGAAAGGCGCCGGTATCGCCCTCGACCGCCAGAGTGCCGCCGGCCATGTCGCGGCCAAGATTGTCGAGCCGCGCCGTGGCCGCGCCGATCGCCAGCGTCGGTCCGTCGCCGGACTGGTCGCCCGGTTCTTCGTCAAATAACGCGCCGAGCGGGCGCAAACGGTTGCCGCAGGTCAGCGGCAGCGCCCGAATCTCGGCGGCGGCCAGTGCCGACAACCGTTGGGGGAGCACCGGCGCCATGTCGATCCGCGGGCCGGTCGGCTGCTTGAGGACGAGGCGCCAGCCGGTCATGCCATGATCTCGTGCAGGTGAAAATGGAACGGTCCGAGATTGCCGCCGTAATTGCCGGCGCTGATCCGGTTGATCCCGCCGTCGCGGCCGAGCGCGCATGCAGCCAGGATGCCGGCGCGGGTGGCGTTGCGGATCGCCGCCTCGTCCAGGCCGTCGATCACGATCTCCAGCACCGCGGCATCGTCGGCGGAAAGCGCGCTGTCGGGGACGGCGGCGCGGAGGGTCGGACAGAACTTGTGATTGCTCGAGGCGAACAATTTTGGATATTTCGACCCGACCTTGGAGCCCGAGCGCACGACCCCGCCGGGGAAGGGCAAGATACAGCCGGCCAGCGGCGCGACCGCCGCCACCGCGGCCTCGGCCGCCGCCAGGCAGGCCGGGCGCGACGAGGCCAGAATCAGAAAATTGCCGCCGCCGATGCCGCCCGCGCTGCCGGTCGTCTCTTCGCACAAGAACTCGCCGTCCATCACCGGCACCCGCCAGAAGCGCTGATCGTCGAGGCGCTTGGCGATCTGCCAGCCATCGCCGAAAAATCGCAGCGCCTTGCCCAGGGCAATTTTTCGCCCGCCCTCGATGCCGGCAAAGCAGGCCGAGCCCGGCGAGGTCAGCACGCATTGGCCGACCCGGGTCGTCACCTGCTGGGCCAGGCCCTCCTCGTTCATGGCGAAGGCGAGGACCGCGACGCCTGGCCGGCCATCAGGGGTCTCCTCGCCGGACAGCGCGCGCTCGATCCCGGCTTCGACGCCGCAGCCGATCACCGAGGTGGCAAAGCCGGTCATCGTCGCCGCCGCGATCCGCGCCCATTTCGGGCTGTCGGCGGTGATCACCAGCCGGGTCGCGGCCATCGGGAAGGCCTCCGCGAATGTGTCGTCGATCACGACGCCATTGAGGACCAGGCCGCTCACGGGGAGTCTCCGGATGTCCGGCAGGCGTGGATCACCGCGCCGCGGCCGCCGCGCAACTCGCCCTCGGCAATCCGAAAGCTTTCCGCCCTGAGCCCGATGCGGTCGGCAAAATGGCGGGCGAGCCGCGCTTCGATGCCGCGGTCGTAGGCCGGTCGCACGACATGGGTGGAACCTTCGACCCGGGCGACCACGCGGCCGTCGCGGGCGATCAGGCGGCCGTCCTTATAGACCGCGGTCGGGTGCTGGAACATCGCCTCGCGGTCGGATTGGTCACGATAGACCACGAGATCGGCGGCGGCACCCGGGCCCAGGTGGCCGCGGTCGCGGAGGCCGAGGATGCGGGCCGGCGCGGCGCGGGTCAGCACCGCGATCTCGGCCAGGGAATATTCCCGCCGGATCGATGGCAGGATCGAGGCGCGCCGCGCCGCCGGATGGAGATCGGCGAACTGCTCATCGCGAAAATCCTTGTCCATCAGCAGGCGGATCACCCGCGGATAGCAGGTGAACGGCCCGCCGTTGGGGTGGTCGGTGGTCAAAAACACCCGCCAGGGGTCCTCGATCAGCAGCAACAGCTCCAGGCCGATCGCCCATTGCAGGGCATTGACGAAACTCTTGTCACGATAGCGGAACGGCACCACGCCGCAGCCGGCATCGCATTCGATGTCCATCAGGATCCATTTGCCCGGCTTGGCATGGCCGCTGTGGCGGTATTGCGACATGGTATCGCCCGACGCCGTGATGGTCTGGCCGAAGATGATCTGGCCGACATCGACGCTGATATTGGGGTTGGCATTGACCGCCTCGGCCAGGCGTGCCGCACCGGAGGAGAATTTGCGGTCGCCCTCGGTGCCATAGGCGTGGAACTGCAGATGGGTCAGATGGATCGGCCGCCCTTCGGCACCGGCGATGGTGGCCAGCGAGGTGTCGACGCTGCCGGGCACGCCGAGATTGCAGCCATGGACGTGGAGCGGGTGGGGAATCCCCAGCTCGAACACCGCCTGGGCCAGGGCGGACAGGACCCGACGCGGTGTCGCACCGTAATACGGGCCGGCCTCGTCGAGGTCGAGGCGGCGCTGGTTGAACTTGAAGGCGTTGATGCCGCCGGGATTGACCACCTTGACCCCGATCGCCTGGGAGGCGCCGACCAGCCAGGCGATCGCATCGTTGATCTGGCCCTGGGGGGCGCCGTCGGCGATCAGTTGCAGCAGAAAGTCATCGTTGCCCAGCACGACATAGGCTGCGGTGTCGATATTGGGGATGTCGGCCATTTCCAGGTGGGCGTGGCGGGCATTGCTCGCCAGCATCGCCGGCTCGACCACCACGGTGTAGCCCATCTCGGCATAGCGATAGCCGGTGGTGAACGTCGATGGCGTGACCAGCCCGCCGCCGCAGCGAAAGCCGTGGGGCTCGCAGGAAGGATGGTGTTCGTGGTCCTCGGCGAACAGCAGCCGGGCCAGATTGACCTTGCCGCCGGCGATGTGGCTGTGCAGGTCGATCGCCCCGGCCATCACCACGGCACCGCCGAGATCGATGGTTTCCGCCGCTGCGGCGCCCGGCGGCGGCGCCACGATCCGGCCGTCGGCGACCCAGAGATCGCGGCGCTGTCCGACTTCGCCATGGAGCGGGTCGAACACCTTGGCGTCGGTAAAGCGGGTCAGCATGCCAAAGCCTCGTTCATGGCCTGCAGCACCTCGGCGGCGCGCGGCAGCGTGCTCGGCCGGCGCCGGGCCAGCCGCAAGGCGACGACGCCGTCGCTGCGGAAAACGTCGCCGGCGTGATCGAGCCCCGGAACACCGACCGGGATGCAAACCGCCGGCGGTGCGGCAAAGGCGGTGCCCGGTGCGGTGAGCGCGATCACCGGGCCGTCAAACGGCGGCGGCGGCTCCCGGCGGAAGCTCGACAGCCAGACCAGCAGGTCGGCTTGGGCCAGGCGATAGCGCCAGGACAGGTGGGTGGGATCGTGGCGGAGGGTGCCGGCCTCGAAGGCCAGGCGCAGCGGGTAGCCGGTCTGCCAGGTCGCGACCTGGACCGCGCCCATGCCGTTGTCCCGGCCGGTCAGCGGCACCGCACCGAATCTTGTGGTGCGGTTCAGCGCGCGGATCAGATCGAGCAGCGCGCTGACCGCGATATCGCCGTGGGGAAAGGTGAAGGCTTCGGCCGCCCACGCCGCAGCACCGAACCGCGCGGCGCCGAGGCGCTGGGCAACGTCGGTCAGGACATTGCGTGACACGCCGGCGATGCTCCCGGCCGAAAAGTAATCGCCGGCGACCAGGCTGCGCAAGCCCAGGGCCAGTTCGGCCAACCGGGAGATTTCGCCGGGCACGACGGCGATCGGGATTTCGCCGAGATCGGCGCGGGTCTCCGGCAGCGGCTCGGCACCGAGGAACAGCACCCGCCGGGTGCCGCCACCGATCGGCGCCGGCAGCGAGGCGTTGAACCAGCGCTGGTAAAAGCGCGGGAAACCGGGCCGCGGATCGGCGCCGATCACCACCAGCAGGTCGCAACGGCTGCGCAGCTCGCCGAGCGTCAGCGCGATCATGCCCTTGCGCCGTAGCACCGAGAGGTTGCGGAACAGCCCGTCCGAGGCCAGGTGATCGACGGTCGCGCCGACCCGCTCGGCCAGCGCCAGCGCCGCGCGAAGGCCATCGACATCGCTGCCCAGCCCGGCGATCAGCGGCGCAGCAGAGCCGCGCAGCAGTTTGGCCGCGGCGGTAACGGCCTGGTCCAAGGCGACCGCGCCGCCGGCCAGCCGGGGACCGCCGCCCTCGGCCGGGATCGCCAGCCCTTCGGCAGCCAGCCCACAGCCCTTGCTGTCGAGATCGTCGCCGAGGTCAAAAAAATCGTCGCAGGCGAGACCGCAAAACGGACAGGCCACCGGCGCGGCGGGTTCCTCTGCCATCGCCGGTCAATCGTATTTGACATAGGCAAACCGCAGGTCGTCGCGGGGGGTACCCTCCAGGCCCTTGCCCTCGGTGCCGGGCTGCCATTGCACCACCTCCTCGATCTTGGCGGCCAATGCAAAATCCTTGTCGGTGATGCCCTTGGCGGTGTGGGTCATCAATCGCACCTCGACCCAGGCATAGGACGCGGTCAAGTCGGGATGGTGCCACGCCGCCTCGGCCAGATGGCCGACCGCGTTGATCACCATCAGCGTGCCTTTCCAACTGCTGGTCTTGTAGGTCCGCCGGATCCAGCCATCCTCGAACCGCCATTTCGGCAGCTCGGCGGTCAGCCGGGCGGCCACCTGCTCGGGCGCGTAAGACTCCTCGCGTTGCGGGCTCATGATCTCTCCTCCCGATGCCGTCGCGGGCCGATGCCGTCGCGGGCGGCTGGGCGCCGCCTCTTGCGCCCGCCGTCGCCCGGATCAAGGGCGTTCCGGTCGGGCGGACAAGCGGGTAGTATAGGCTGAAATGTCGCGGCATGGCAAAAGCCGCACCCCGCCAGGGTGACCGGCGCGGCAGGGATGGTGGGAGGAGATGGCGATGGCCAAGGCCCCGCCGGATGCCGTCACGGTCACGGCACCGGCTCGCCTGCATCTGGGCTTTTTCGACCTCGAAGGCGGCTTGGGGCGCCGATTCGGCAGCCTCGGCCTGACCCTCGACGGCTTGTCGACCCGGGTCGTGGTCCGCCGTGACCGCGGGCTCACCGCCGTCGGGCCGGGTGGTGAACGCGCCTGCCGGACGGTGGAATGTCTGGCGCGCGCCTGGGACATGGCAGCGGCCGGCCGGATCGAGATCACGCACGCGATCCCCGCCCATGCCGGGTTGGGCTCCGGCACCCAGCTGGCGCTGGCGGTCGGTACCGGCTTCGCCGCTTTGCACGGCCGACCGCCGGCAGCGGCAGCCCTGGCGGTGCTGCTCGGGCGCGGCCGCCGCTCCGGCATCGGCGTCGCCGCCTTCGAAGGCGGCGGCGTGGTGGTCGATGGCGGACGGGGGGCCGCTCGGACGCCGCCGCCGCTGCTCTGTCGCCACGCCTTCCCGGCGGCCTGGCGCCTGCTGCTGGTGTTCGACACCGACGGCGCTGGCCTGGCCGGCGAGCGCGAGGTCGAGGCGTTTCGCCGGCTGCCGCCGTTTCCCGCCGCATTGGCCGGGCAGTGCTGTCGGCTGTTGGTGATGCAGGCGCTGCCGGCCCTGGTCGAGCATGACTTCGAGCCCTTTGCGGCAGCGGTCGGGGCGCTGCAGGCGGTGGTCGGCGGCCATTTCGCGCCGGTCCAGGGCGGCGCGATCGCCAGCCCGGCGGTGGCCGAAGTGCTGGACTGGCTCGGGCGCCAGGGTTTCGCCGGCACCGGCCAAAGCTCGTGGGGGCCGACCGGCTTCGCCCTGCTGCCCGACCAGATCACCGCCGAGCGTGTGCTTGCGGCGTTGCAGGGCGGCTGGAGCGGCCACCCGACGCTGAGCTTTGCCATACACCAGGGGCGCAACCAAGGAGCCGTGGTCGAACCGCTGCCGTGATCGGATGCCAGAGGCCAAAGGGAGGACGAAGGAGATGGAAGCGCCCAAGATCCTGCATATGCTGACGCCGCTCGCCGCTGTCAGCCCGTTCGACGTCAACATGGCGGCCGATGCCGGGTTCCGCGTGATCGTGCCCTATACCGGGATTACCCTGGACCAGGTCACCGGGCTGGCCCAGGACGCCATGTTCTCGCGCAACCCGGACCATGCCCGCTTCACCGGCCTGTTCATCGGCGGTCGCGATGCCGGCCTGGCGCTGGATATGCTGGACGCCGCGCGCAAGGCGATGTTCCCGCCCTTCAGCTTTTCCGTCTTCGCCGACCCCTCGGGCGCCTTCACCACCGCTGCCGCCCTGGTCGCGGTGGTCGAGCGGGCCTTGCGCCGCAGCGGTCGGGCCGGGCTCAACGGGCTGTCGGTTCTGGTGTTCGGCGCAACCGGCGTGGTCGGCAGTGTCGCCGGCGTGATCGCGGCCCAGGTCGGCGCCCGGGTGACTCTGGTCAGCTATCGCGGCCTGGCCCCGGTCGAGGCCAAGGCGGCTGAATTCAAGGCAAGGTTCGGCGTGGTCATGGCCGCCGCCGACGCACCCGACGACCGGGCCAAGAACGCCCTGCTGCCCGGCGCCGATGTCGTGCTGTGCTGCGGCCGTGCCGGGGTCCAGGTGCTGGGGCCACAGCATCTCGCCCATGCCGGCCGTCTGCTGGTCGCGGCTGACATCAACGCGGTACCGCCGGCCGGCATCGAGGGCATCGGCGCGATGGACGATGGTAGCCCCTTGACCGGCGCCCCCCCGAGCGGCAGTCCGGCGGGCGCTATCGGGGCGATCGCGGTCGGCGGCGTCAAGTTCCAGGTCCAGCACCGGCTGCTCCGGGAGATGACCGCGGGCGCCGAGCCGCGCGCCTTTGGGGTCGAGGATGCCTACCGCATTGCCCGCGACGTCGCGATGTGACCCGGAGATGCTGATCGTGTCGCTGTCGGCGCGGGCGCTGGCCCAAGCCGCGCGCCGCGCCGGGCGGATCGTCGCAACCATCGACGCTTTCGGCGACAGCGACACTGTGGCCTTGTCAGCGGGCCATGAGACGGTGCCGATTGACCGCTCGGGCCGCTTCGACGAACCCGCGTTATGCGCGGCAACGGTGCGCTTTCCCGAGCTTCGGTTGGTTGCCGGTACCGGCTTCGAGGCGGCGCCAGGCCTGCTGCGCCGGCTCGCGGCGGCGCGGCGGCTGATCGGCAACCCGCCGGAGGTGATTGCGCGGGTCAAGGACCCGTTCGCGCTGGCCACCGTGCTGCGCCTGGCGGAAATTCCGCATCCCGAAATCCGCCGCGGTTTGGGCAAGGGCGACTCCCCCTCCGACTGGCTGATCAAGAAAAAAGCCGGGGCGGGCGGTGGCCATGTCGTTCCGGCAACCGGCCCCGGTGCCGCACCGCCGGGAGCCTATTTCCAACGGCGGGTGCCGGGGCGCCTCGGTTCCGCAAGCTTCCTTGCCGATGGCCGGGATGCCGTGGTGGTCGGCTTCGCAGAGCCCTGGCTCGACCCGGCGCCCGGCCAGCCCTTCCGATTCGGCGGCGTCGCAGCACCGGCCGAACCGCCCGCCGCGCTCACCGGATCGGTCGCCGAAGCGATCCGGCGCCTGGTTGCGGCGACCGGGCTGCGCGGCCTCGGCGGCGTTGATTTCGTGGTCGACGGCGAGGCCTGGAGCCTGCTTGAGGTCAATCCTCGGCCGACCGCCAGCCTTGATCTCTTCGACCGCGCGCCAGTGCCGCCGCTGTTCGACTTGCATCTGGCCGCGCTCGCCGGCGTGCTGCCCACCGAACTGCCGCGACCGGCCGGCGCGCGCGCGCTCGCCACCGTCTATGCCGCGCTGGACCACCAGGTGCCGGCCGTGGTCGATTGGCCGGGCTGGGTCGCCGACCGGCCCCGTCCGGGTACCGTGATTCCGGCCGGATGCCCGATCTGCACCGTCTCGGCTGGCGGCGAGAACCCGGCGGTGGCGCGGCGGCGACTCGCACAGCGGCGGCGGTCCCTGGTCCAAGCGTGGGAGTGTGCAGCATGAATACCGAGGATTGGCCCAGTCTGGCGGCGCTGAGCCAGCCGCTGGTCGAACGCCTGCTGGTCGATGCCGACGCGCTCGGCCTGATCGTCGAGCGGCAGGAGGGGACCGGTGCCGTCCTGGTCGATGGCGGGATCGCCGCCCGCGGCGGGCTGGAAGCCGGGCGGCGGATCGCCGAGCTGTGCCTGGGCGGCCTGGGCAGCGTCACCCTGACCGGCCACGGCCGTCTCGCCGATTGGCCGCTGGCCGTTTCGGCCGCCACGGCGTACCCGGTGCCGGCCTGCCTGGCCAGCCAGTATGCCGGCTGGGCGCTGAGCGAGGGGGCGTATTTCGCCCTGGCCTCGGGGCCGGGCCGGGCGCTCGCCGCGGTTGAGCCGTTGTTCCAGGAGTTCGGCTGGCGCGACCGGGGATCCCACGCCTGCCTGGTTTTGGAGACCGCGGCGCCGCCGCCGCCGGCCCTGGTCGAGCGGGTGGCGGAAGGCTGCGGCGTCGCCCCCGACCGGCTGACCTTCGTGATGACGCCGACCACCAGCCTCGCCGGTGCGGTGCAGATCGCGGCACGGGTGCTCGAAGTTGCCTTGCACAAGGCCCATACTTTGGGCTTTGCGCTGGCGCGGATCGCCGACGGCATCGGTTCGGCGCCGCTGCCGCCGCCCAGTCCGGATTTCGTCACCGCGATGGGCCGGACCAACGATGCCATCCTCTATGGCGGCGAGGTCCATCTGTTCGTCTCCGGCCCGGAGGACGACGCTCAGGCGCTCGCCGACCGTCTGCCCAGCAGCACCTCGCGCGACTACGGCCGGCCCTTCGCTGAAGTGTTCGGGCAATACGACGGCGATTTCTATGCGATCGATCCCCTGCTGTTCAGCCCGGCGCGAGTGATCGTGACCGCGCTGGGGAGCGGACGCAGCTTCCGGCGCGGCGCGATCGACGCCCCGCTGATTGACCGCTCGTTCGGCCATGGCGTCTGACCCCGAGGTCGTCGTCTTTACCGACCAGAGCGACTGGCACACCGCAGCCGTCCTCGAAGCGCTGGATCGTCGGGGGGTCGCGGCAAGCGCGGTCAACCTGGCGGATTGCGCCTTCGCGATCGGCGACGGGCGGCCCGGCGTCGCGCTCGCCGGCTGCGGAGGCCGGCTGCCGCGCGGCGTCCTGGTGCGGACGATCGGGCGCGGCAGCTTCGAACAGGTCACCCTGCGGCTGGGTCTGCTCCATGCCCTGGCGGCGCTGGGTGTGGTGGTGTGCAATTCTGCGCGCGCAATCGAGCGCTGCGTCGACAAGAGCATGACCAGCTTTCTGCTCGCCCGTGCCGGCCTGCCCACGCCTGCGACCTGGGCTGGCGAATCGCCGGTCGAGGCCCAAGACCAGCTCACCCGTGCCGAGACCGATCTGGTCGCCAAACCGCTGTTCGGCTCCCGCGGCCGAGGGCTGCGCCGTCTGGCGCCGCGGACCACCCTGCCCGATGACGGTGGTGAGGGCGGCGTCTGGTATCTCCAGAATTATGTCGGCGCCGACCGCGATTGGCATGATCTGCGCGCGCTGGTGATCGGCGACCGGGTGGTGGCGGGGATGACCCGCTGGGGTGTTGGCTGGGTGACCAACCGCCACCAGGGCGCCCGCTGCGAGGGGATGGAGGTCACGCCGGCATTGGCCGGCCTGGCGGTGGCGGCGGCCCGCGCGGTCGGCGCCGTCCATGCCGGGGTTGATCTGATCGCCGACCGCGCCGGCCGCCTGACCGTGCTGGAGGTCAACAGCATGCCGGCCTGGTCGGGGCTGCAGGCGGTCACTCCGGCCTCGATCGCCGACGCGCTCGCCGCCGACCTGCTCGACCGGATTGCCGGTCATGGCTGATCCCGACCGCGACATTCGGGCCGACGCCGCGGCAGCCGCTTTTGTGGAGGCCTGCCGCGCCGAGCTGCAGGCGTTAAAGCCGGGCAACGTCCACATCTTTGCCGCCGGCCACGCCATGACGGTGGAGGATTTCCTGGCCAGCGCCAATGCGGCGGCACCGGCGCTGTGCCATCCCGGGCAAAGCGTCGGCGAACGCATCCTGGCCGGCGAAGCTGCGACCCGGCGCGCGGTCGGCTGCAACACCAATCTCGGTATTCTGCTGCTGGCAGCACCGCTGGTTCATGCCGCGATCGAAGGGCCAGCCGCCGCGGCCGGCGACGGCCTGCGCCGACAGCTCGCCCGGGTGCTGGACCGGCTCACGGTCGCCGACGCCGAGGCCGCCTTTGCGGCGATCCGGCTCGCCGCACCCGCCGGGCTTGGGCGTGCCGCGCGCCACGATGTCCACGAACCGGCCTCGGTCACCTTGCGCGTGGCGATGGCCGAAGCGGCGGCGCATGACCGCATTGCCCGTCAATATGCCGAGGACTATGCCGATGTGTTCGAACTCGGCGTCGCCACGGCTTTCGGGCTGCGCGCCATCGGCGCCGATCCCGAGGCGATCACCGAAGCGATCTACCTGAAATTCCTGTCTGCCTTTCCCGATAGTCATATCTCGCGCAAATTTGGCACGGCCGTCGCCGAGCAGGTTTGCCGCGAGGCCGCCGCTGTCGCCAGTGCTTTCCAGCCTCTGGCGCCCGCAGCGGAACGCCGGCCGGCGCTCGCCAAATTCGACCGCGCGCTGAAGGCGCGCGGGCTCAATCCCGGCACCAGTGCCGATCTGACGGTTGCCGGCTTGCTCGCCGCGCGTCTGGCGCATACACTCGGCCGTCCCATCGTGTCGTCTGCGGAGCGCGGTGTAACGATCAAACAATCAGAATTTTAGGGAGGCAAACAAATGGGCAAGATCAATCGCGTCCTGGTTGGAGAATCGCTGGTCGGCGACGGCAACGAGGTCGCCCATATCGACCTGATCATGGGGCCGCGCGGCAGCGCCGCCGAAGCCGCGTTCTGCAATGCGCTGACCAACAACAAGCATGGCTTTACCACTCTGCTCGCGGTGGTTGCTCCCAACTTGCTGTGCAAGCCGGCGACGATTCTCTACAACAAGGTCACGATCAACGAGGCCAAGCAGGCGGTCCAGATGTTCGGGCCGGCTCAATATGCGGTCGCCAAGGCGGTCGCCGACAGCGTTGCCGACGGCACCATTCCGGCCGACGAGGCCGACGACATCTTCATCAGCGTCGGCGTGTTCATCCACTGGGAAGCCGCCGACGACAAGAAGATTCAGGACTACAACTACCAGGCGGTCAAGGAAGCGATCGCCCGCGCGGTCACCGGCCAGCCCACGGTCCAGGAGATGCTGGCCAAGAAGGACACCGCCAGCCATCCCTTCGCGGCTTCATGACGCCAGGCGGTATCCTTGGGATCGGCAGGCTCAGCGGCCTTGCCAATGCTGCAAGTCGGCCGGCGTAAGCCGGCCGGCATGGAGCGCGGTCGCCACCAGTGCACCGGCGGCACCGGTGGTTGCCAAGGCGGTCAGGTCGGCGGCGTCGCGCACGCCACCGGCCGCGAAGATGGCCGCCTGCGGCTTGCTGAGCCGGGTCGCGGTCAGACGCAGGACGTCCGGGCCGGCCGCGGAGCCGACCCGCGCCAGGGTCATCACGATGATCCGGGCCGGCCACAGTTCCGGGCGGTCGAAGACCTCGGCATCGCCGAGGAACTGGTCGCCGCGAAAATCAAGCGAGAGCACCACCCGCCCAGCCAAGGGGCCGGCGGTCAGGGTTGCCAGCTCTCCGGCATCGGCCAGGGTTTCGCTGCCGACCACGGCCAGCGCCGACCGTGCCGCCACCCAGTTCGTCACCTCCGCGGCATGGTGGAACCCGCGGTCGACCCACAGGGTAAGACCCGGATAGCTGCGCAGCAGGCGGTCGACCGTGGCGTCGTGACCGGGGGTGCCCTCGATCGCGTCGAGATCGGCGAGGTAGAAAGTGTCGAAAGGATGGAGCCCGAGCAATCCGTCGATCACCGCCTCGGGCGCGCTGGAGCGTGCCAAGGGCGATCGGATCGGTCGGTAGCGGCGGCGGTTGCCGCCCTCCGCCTGGACCACCTGCCCGGCGATCAGATCGAGCACTGGAATGATCTGCACTGGTGTACCCCGTTCTTCGGATCGAGGCTGTGAGGCTGTTCGTCTGCGAGTACATAACCGCGGGCGGCCTGCTTGGCGAGCCGCTTCCCCGGGCGCTGGCGGCCGAAGGGCTGATGATGCGGCGTGCTCTGGTCGAGGACCTGCGTCGGATCGGCGGGGTTACGATCGCCGTCACCCGCGACCACCGCATCCCGCAGGACGACGACGCGGCGGTACCGCTCGACGATCCGGCCGCGGTGTGGCCGTGCTGGGGCCGGCTGGCGCGGCAGGCCGACGCCCTGTGGCCGATCGCGCCGGAGAGCGGCGGCGCCCTGGAGCGGCTCAGCGCCCTGGCGCCCCCTGGCGTCGGCGGTCTGCTCGGCTGCCGCCCCGACGCGGTCCGGCTGGCCGCCAGCAAGGGCGCGACCCAGCGTGCGCTCGCCGCCGCCGGGGTGGCGACGGTGCCGACCTGGCCGGCGGCGGCGCGGCCGGAAACCGCAGGCCCCTGGGTGGTCAAGCCGGACGACGGCGCCGGCGCCTGCGATACCGCACTGGTCGAGGATGGAGAAGCTCTGGCGGCGCGCGGCCGGCAGGCCGCTGCGGCGGGTTTTGTCGTCCAGCCGCTGATCGCCGGGGTCCCCTTGAGCCTGTCGATGCTGTGCCGGGACGGCGAGGCCTGGCTGCTTACGGTCAACCGCCAGCAGGTTGGGATCGTGGACGGTAATTTTCGCTTCGAGGGTGTTACGGTCGGTGTGGACGGCGGCGGCGATCGCCTTTTCGCCGGGCTGGCCGACCGGGTCGCGGCGACGCTGCCCGGATTATGGGGCTATGTCGGGGTCGATCTGATCCTGCCGCGGGACGGGCCGCCCCTGGTGCTTGAGGTCAATCCGCGCCTGACCACGTCCTATGTCGGGCTTGGGCGAGCGTGCGGGATCAATCCGGCGGCGGCGGTGCTGGCGTTGCACGAGCATCCGGTATCGGCGTTGCGTCGACCGCTGACCATCCGGCCGGTCGAGGTTCTGGTTTAAGGAGACGGTATGACCACGATTGGCTGGGACCTCGGCGGCGCCCATCTCAAGGCGGCGCTGGCCGATAGCGAGGGCCGGCTGCAGCGGGTGGTCCAGGTGCCCTGCCCGTTGTGGCAGGGGCTCGACCGACTGGAGGCTGCGGTGGCCGAGGCGACGGCGCGACTCGGGCACGCCGAGCGCCACCATGTGACCATGACCGGCGAATTGGCCGACCTGTTCGCCGATCGCACCGAAGGGGTGGTGCGGCTGGCCGCGGCGATGGCGGCACGGCTCGACGGCGAGATCAGGCTTTATGCCGGGCCCGCCGGCTGGGCTACGGTGTCGGATGCCGCCCGGCTGGCGGACCGGATCGCCTCGGCCAACTGGTACGCGGTGGTCGATTTCGTGGCCGCGCGGGTCGATCGGGGACTATTCCTCGATATCGGCAGCACCACGACGGATGTGGTCGCGTTTGACCAGGGCCACCCCCGTCCCGCGGGCATGACCGATGCACAGCGCCTGGTCGCCGACGAGCTGGTCTATAGCGGGGTGGTCCGAACCCCGGTGATGGCGCTGGCGGCCCGCCTGCCCTATGCCGGGGCCCAGCACGGCGTGATGGCCGAGATCTTCGCGACCACCGCCGACGTCTATCGCCTGACCGGCGCCTTGCCCGACGGCGCCGATCAGCACCCCAGCGCCGACGGCCGCGACAAGTCGCCGGAAGCCAGCGCCCGTCGCCTGCTGCGCCAGATCGGCTGGGATTTTTCCGCCGACCGGATGGAAGCGGTCCGCGATCTCGCCCGCTACCTGGCGGAATGCCAGTTGCGCCGGATCCATGACGCAGCCGCCCGAGTCGTTTCCGGAACCGCGCTCGGCGCCGAGGCCTGCCTGGTCGGCTGTGGCGTCGGGCGATTTCTGGCGGTGCCGCTGGCGGTTCGGTTGGGACTGTCCGGCATGGTCGAATTCGGCGACCTGTTCGATGCCTCCCCGGAGCTGCGGCGGCGGGCCGGCGACTGCGCCCCGGCCGCGGTGCTGGCGTTGGCCCATGCACCGCCTTGATTCAGGCCCCGCCTTGATTCAGGCCCCGCCTTAATTCAGGCCCCGCCTTAATTCAGGCCCCGCCTTAATTCAGGCCCCGCCTTAATTCAGGCCCCGCCTTAATTCAGGCCCCGCCTTAATTCAGGCCCCGCCTTAATTCAGGCC
>WGNK01000064.1 GCA_016124535.1 Azospirillum sp. | reverse complement strand
GCCCCAGCCACGGCGTTGCGACCAGGCATATGACTGGTCGTATGACTGATCACAGCCATAATTGCTGACCCCCAAGATTTGAGCCAGCCATTCTTCCGCCCGCCAACGCTCAGATCAATGTGGGCGCACCGCAGCGCTTACTCAGGAAGCGACCAAGGTTGGTAACCGGGGCTCGGATGCGGGCTCGGTGCCCGGTACATGGATCGCACCGTCGCCGCGCTCCGCCGGCCCCCGCGGCTGGACCCAGGAAATCCCCTCCTGGTGCAGGCGGTGCCACAGCCGGTTCCAGATCACCTGGTTGATCTTCTTGATCTTGGTGAACTTGGGCGCCGTGTAGGAGATGCCATAGCGGGCGACCCAGCGCTCGCCCGCCATATCGACGCCTTTGAACCGCACCTCGGGCGATTTCTGGCCCGCAAGGTCGGGTATGTCGATCAGGCAGGATTCGATGATCGCCACGATCCGCTCGGGTTCCTGATCGGGGCTGAGCATGATCTGTACGTCGGTGTCGGACGGGCTCGACACGCTGAAATTATGGATTTCCGCTTCGGACACCTTGGCATTGGCAAGGCATACCAGATTGCCGGTCACCGAGCGCATGCGCATGGTACGCCAGGTGATGTCGATGACCTCCCCGACCGACTTGTTGATCATGATGAAGTCGCCGACTTTGAACGGGCGTTCGAGATTCAGCACGATACCGGAAAAGATATTGGCGATGTTGGCCTGGATCGCCAGGCCGATGATCATTGCCAAAAGGCCCGAGGTCGCGAGCAGGCTGGTGATGGTCTGGCCCATGACGAAGGCGACGACGCCGAACACGGAAAACAGATAGATGATCACCGTGACAACCATGCGGATGATGTTGGGCACCTTGCGGCCGGCCCGGATCTCCAGCGGCACCCAGATGAAGCGCTCGACCGAGATTGCAAGCAGCCGCGCAGGCACCAGCCACCACAGCGCGTTGTAGATCAGCACCAGGGCGTCGGCGGTACCGGTGCCGAAATCCTGTAGCGCGTGGTCAAGGGCCAGATTGCCCCCGGCGACCAGCAGCAGCGGCCAGCTGACCAAACGCAGGCCAAGGGTCTGCATGCGCCAGAACTGACCGCGATCCTTGAAGTCGAGCACGGCCGCAAGGACGGAGCCGACCAGACCGAAGATCGCAATGGCGAGAAAAAACCGCGGCGGCACGATATCCCGCGCCTTGATCTGATCCGGCTTGAGCACGCCGCCCAGATCGAGCTGGGAGAATTCCGGCTGCGGCTTGCCAAAGCCGACGAAGGCAGGGTCGCCCTGGGCACCGCGGCGCACCGTCTCCTGCGACAGCCAGGCGCGTTCCAACGCCCAGTTCGACAAGCCGGCCAGCACCCGGCCCTGCTGCATCGCCGCTACCAGGGGATCGGCGTTGCGGACCGAGGATGGCAGAAGTGCGGTCAGGCGCTGGACCAGCGAGGCGTCACCGGATTCCACCTCGATACCGCCGCTGACATTGGCCTGGTTCATCTGCTCGGTCAGGGTCAGGCCCCGGTTCAGATCCATGCCCAGGATATCGCTGACGAACATCAGGTTATTGCGGTTAAGCGTGCGGTGGTGAATGGCAATGCCGAAGATTTCGGTGCCGTAAGCGCGCTCGACGCTGGAATAGTTGAGGAAAAACCGGCCGCGGGCATGGTAGGAGCGATAGGTCATATCGCCGATTTTCTGTTCCCGCTCCGGATGGTCGAGGCGAATTGGCTCCACGGCATTGGTAAAAACCACGTCTTGCGGTTCGATGTTGCCGCGCCAGCGAAACCAGATCATGAACTCAAGGTCGACCGCGCTGGCGCCAAAACTGAGTGCGCCGATCTTTTCCAGCTTGATCCCGGCATAGACCACGTTGGTCTTGTACATGAAGCGGTCGTTGACATAGAGCGCCCGACCCGCGAACAGCTCGTCCAGATAGTTGCTGACATTCTCCTCGCGGATCGGCGACAGCTGGGTCAGCGCCGCGATCAGGTCTTCGCCGTCATAACTGCCGGCCTGGGCGGTCGGCGGCGAGGTGCCCCGCTTGTCGAAGGCAACCGTTCCCATAAGACCATGATAGGCTACGCCGCCGGCCCCGAGATGGGCGAGGTGGTCGCGGACCTGACGACGCTGGTCCGACAGGGCCGGTTCGCCGCCGTCCGGCGTAGGTCCCAGGCTGTGCAGAATCATCCGACCGGCGTCGTAGGCCCCTGCCGCAACCCAGTCGGGCGGAGTCCGGTAGCGGTTGACGAACGCATTGCGGAAGTTTTCCGCCATTTCGCCCGCGGTATCGAACAGCAACGGCGTAATGGTCAAGGTACCATTGAGCGCCGCCGCCAGCGACCCCTTCCCCGACCAGGCATCTCGGAACGCCGAGGTGAACGCGTTGGTGGCAAGCTCCCCGGGGCCAACGACCCGGTTCCGGACGCCGGCTTTGCGCAAGGCCGCGATGATCCGGGCGTCAGCCGATGCATCGCCGAGCACCAGAACGACGCCGATCAGCTTTTTCTCGACGATGTCGGCGGCGATCGCATCGGCCCGCTGGTCCAGATCGCGGGCATCCTGCGGATAGTCCCAGCGAAACAATATCTTGGTGCCGAAACGCCGGAGTATCTCGTCAAAAGCATCGAACGACGACCGGTTCTCCGGGGTATCGGCGAGGATAACCGACACCGTCTTTTCGCCAACGACGTTGCGGACATAATTGGCCAGAAAGCGGATCTCGAACAGGCGATCGAAATCGGTGTGGAACAGCCAGGGATCAGCGGCCGCATCGCTCCCGGCAGCGGCGGAGATCGCGATCGCCGGCACCTCGCGTTCCCGGTAGATCTCGCCGGCCGACGCAGCGGCCGCTGCCGACCAATGTCCGACCACACCGACGGCGCCACTCGCGGCGGCTTGCTCGGCGGCGCGGCGCGCCTGCTCCGGATCGTCGCGGTCATCGAAGGCGTCGACGCGCACCTTTTGACCCTTGATGCCGCCATTGCGGTTGGTCTGCTCGACCAGCAGCGACAGACCTTGGACCATCGCCTGTCCGAGGGCCTGCTGGGGGCCGCTGAGGGGGGCGACCACCGCCAGTCGAAGTTCGCGCCCGGTCGAACGATCGAGAAAAGAATAGCTGACCAGTGAGATGATCCCAGCCAGTCCGGCAGCACCGGCGAGAATCGCCAGAAACACCATCCGCTTGGAGAATTGGGGCTTGGTCGGCACATCGGACATCGGCAGCACTCTTCAGTTCTTGGGGCGAACGGCGGAACTTCGTCCGGAACCGCCGCTACAAATTTCCGCTGGCTGGAATCAATGCAGTTAGAATAGCAAAGCCCCATCCGGCAACCAGGGGGCATCATGAAAAATATCAAGCGGCACTACGGTCACAGATACTAACCGTGCGTGATGCACACCGAACCAGGTCACTATAAATGATTCATTTATGGCCGACAGTCTGATGACCATGACAAATAGCAAAATTCTCCCATTCTAAGATTGACTGCTTTTCGACCTTACCTATTGTTAATGGCAATGCCAACCGCAGCGGTTGGTCAGGATTCACGTGCGTGGCCGGACACCCCGTTAGCCGGCCCTGGGAAGGGAACGCTAATGTCATTCAGTCTCCTACTGACACCTTTGCTAGGTCTGGCAGGGCTTTTCGGGTTCGCGTTCTACACGGCGGATCCGGAAGCAATTTCGGTGGAACCGATCCATGCCGGCGAGGAATTGCACCATCAGGGATATTTGCCAGAGACACTGAGCGCGATGCTGGTCGGTGAAATTAACGCTATCCAGCAAGGGGCGAATACCAGCCGCGGCAATCGTTATCAGAGTTCTGACAAGCTTCAGGAAAAGACCGCCGAAGCGATGGGCGAGACGCTTCAAATCACCAAGCCGGTCAAGGCACTGCAGCTGGCGCTGGGCTTGATCCCGCTGACGATCAGCGGGTCGCTGGTCGAGGATGGGCATGAGCACCAGCTGATGCTGACCGGCTATACCTCGGGCGGCAAAGTCTACAAGGTTAAACGCAAATTCGGCCACGACCAGTCGGTTGAAAGCATGATGCGGACCGCCGGGCTGGATCTGATGGAGCAACTCGACCTTTATGTTGCGGCTAATGCCTGGTTCAAGTCGGAGCGCAAGAGCAAAGATTTCGTCAATAGCCGGCGGCTGATCCGCGAGGGCATCCTGAAAGGTACCCGCGAAGATTTGCCGTGGTTCTACAATCTTCTTGGCCGGATGCTCCATGTCGAAGGGCGTTATGACGAGGCTATTGCCCAGTATCAGCGCTCGCTGGAAATCAAATCTGACTTCCCACGTTCCCATCTTCATTGGGGGCGGGCGCTGAACGAGCAGAAGAAATATACCGAGGCACTTGCCCAGTACGCCAAGGCACTGCGCCTGGATCCTGGTTATGCTGATGTCGAGGTCGAGCGCGCGATCACCTTCACCGCCATGGGCGAGCCGATCAAGGCGATGCAAGCCTACGCAGCGGCGCTGGCGCTGGATCCCCATCATGGCTACGCCTATTACAAATGGGGCCAAGTGCTGGCCAGCCGCGGCGAGACCGTCCCGGCGATCGAGGCGTTCCGGCGCGCGGTTTTCCTCGAACCCAAGGACAAAGATTTTCAGACGGCACTCGACGGCGCCCTGGGCAGCCAGGACCAGCTGTTCAAGAGTCTGGGAACCTCGGTCGCGACCGCCGCGGAAACGCCGACTGCGCCTGCAAAACATTGACCTGCGTTTGTTCGCACTCCCATTGATTGTCAACTCTTTGTTGAAGGCATCGCCCCATGATTGACCGTCGCCTCGCCGGACTGCTGCTCGCCGCCGCTCTGCTGGCTCCTTCGCCGTCCTTCGCCCAGGCGGAACCATCCCTGCCTGCCTGGAACTGGGATGATCCGATGGGTCATAAATCCAACTGGATCCCGGTAGCGGCAGCCATCGCCGGTGTGATCGCGGTGGGTGTCGCCGCTGATCTCTATTTCCACTGGGGCGTCACTCCAGGCCTCTACCGGACGTTTACCGCGGGCGGTGGCGGTGGAGGCGGCGGATACGGTGGCGCTGCCGCGGCGCACTGACCCGAGGGGCGCCCTTGGCTTCCGCCAGCGCACTGCGGCTGTCTCTGCCGCCAGAGCCGTTGGTGGCGAGCCCTGGGCGCCCACCCTTGCGAACGCGGCCCTGTCAGCGGCAGGGTCTCGCGGTCGGCTTGCGGGTCTGCGCCGTGGTGGTTCTTGCGGCCGGGATATCGCTCAGCACAGCGTTTGCCCAACAGCTCCCCAGTTCCGTCGACCCGAACCGGCTGGAGCAGCGTTTCGAGCGCCCGCAGCGACCCCAGTCCAAGCCGCCGGTCGCACTGCCGGCCCCGGAACAGGCTCCGGCGCCCGAAGCGGCGGGAACGATCAAGTTTGAACTGTCGGCAGTCGTGGTCGATGCCGGCACCGTCTTTTCCCAGGCGGACCTCGCCCCGTTGTGGCAACCGCTGCTCGGGCATGAGATCTCGCTGCTCGATCTCTACAAGCTGCGCGACGCCATCACCGTCAAATACCGCAATGCCGGCTATCTGCTGTCGGTCGCGGTGATCCCGGCCCAGGAAATCGCCGGCGGCATCGTCCACCTGGCGATCGTCGAGGGTCATCTCAACAAGGTGATCTTCGACGGCGACGCGGCCGACCGTTTTGGCCTGCTCGAAGATTATGCCGAACGCCTGAAGGCGTCGCGGCCACTGCAGGCCGCCGTCCTGGAACGCTATGTGCTTCTGATCGACGATCTGCCCGGCATCACCGCGCGGACCGTAATCAAGCCCTCGGAGGGCGATGCCGCCGGCTCCGACCTGACCGTGATTATCGAGCGCAAGCCGATCGGCGCCAGCCTGGCGCTCGACAATCGCGGCACCAAATCAACCGGACCCTATCAGATCGACGGCTCGGTCGATTTCAACGACGTCCTGGGCGTATTCGAACAGACCACACTGCGCGGCATCTTGACTCCCCAAGTCGATGAATTGCGCTATTTCGATCTCAGCCACACCGAGCAACTTGGACACGACGGTACCACGCTTCAGCTTGGTGCCCGCCGCAACTGGTCGGAACCGGGCGATACCCTGCGGCCGTTTGAGGTCAAAAGCGTGAGTTCAACCCTGCATCTCGGTCTTGCCTATCCCTTGATCCGCTCCCGTTCGGAAACCCTGCGGCTCGCCTTTGATCTCACCTACCGCAACAGCCGGACCAATGTTCAAGGCGACAAGCTGAACGACGACCGGGTACGGTTCGTGAGCCTGGGCGCCAGTTACGACGTGTCCGATGCCTGGCAAGGCAGCAACCTGTTCCAGATTGGGCTCAACCGCGGCTTCGATATCCTGAATGCCAGCAGCAACGACGACCCGGCGCAGAGCCGAGAGGGCGCGCGCAACACCTTCACCAAACTGACCGTCTCCGCCCAGCGCCTGCAGCCATTGCCCGAGCGGTTCAGCGTGCTGGTGGGGACCGAGGGGCAATACAGCCGCGACCTGCTGGTTTCGGCGGAAGAATTCGGGTTCGGCGGCGGCCGGTTCGGACGCGCCTTCGACTCGTCGGAAATCGCCGGCGACAAAGGGGCTGCCGCCAAGCTCGAACTGCAATACACCCCCGAGATCGAGGTTCCGGCGCTCCAGTTCATCCAGCTCTATGGCTATACCGACTATGGCTGGACCTGGAATTACCAGCCCGGCGATCAACCGGCGCGCCAGGAACTGGGTTCGTTCGGGGCCGGGATTCGCTTTGCGATTGCCAACACGGTGAGCGGCAGCGTCGAATTCGGCAAACCTTATCATCGCAATACCAGCGTCAACGGCAACAAAGACCCTAGAGTATTCTTCTCGCTGACCGCGCGATATTGAGCCATGGCCGCGCGTCGAGTTTCCTTGTCCAGAGTCACAGCCCCGGTTCTCCAGCGGAATCGTCGGATATTGGCCTTCCGCAGCCGGCTGCTGGCCGGCACCGCCCTTGCCTTGGCCTTGACGACCCAGCCGGCCGCGGCCAACCCCCAGGGTGGCACGGTGGTCGGCGGCGATGTGACCATCACCCAAACCTCGCCGACCAGGGTCGACATCACCCAGACCAGCGCCAAGGGGATCATCAACTGGCAAAGTTTCAGCATCGGCGCCAACGAACACACCAATTTCAACCAGTCCTCGGCGAGCGCGATCACGCTGAACCGGGTCACGGGCGGCAATCCTTCTGAGATTCTCGGCCGGATGACCGCGAACGGTCAGGTTTGGCTGGTCAATCCCAACGGCGTCTTCTTTGGCCCCAATGCGCGGATCGATGTCGGCGGGCTGGTCGCGACCCCCCACGACATCAAAAATGAAGACTTCATGGCCGGGCGCTACCTGTTCCAGAGCGACCGCCAGCCGGCCGGGATTGTCGAGAACCAAGGCACGATCACGGCCGCCGACGCCGGGCTGGTCGCCTTTGTGGCACCGGGTGTGGTCAACCACGGCACTATCAATGCCCGTCTGGGCGAGGTCACCCTCGCCTCGGGCAACGCGTTCACGATCGATTTCTACGGCGACCAGAAGATCAACCTGGCGCTGGACCAGAAGGTAGCCGGCCAGGTGGTTGACCGCGAGGGCAAGCCGCTCGATGCCCGGGTCAAGACCGACGGCAAAATCTTCGCCGACGGCGGTACGGTGGCGTTGAGTGCGGCTGCGGCCAAGGGCGTGGTCGACCAGGCGATCAATGTCGGCGGCATCGTTCAGGCGCGCACGGTCGAGCAGAAGAACGGCCGGATCATCCTGTCGGGCGACGGCGGTGCGGTCACAGTCGCCGGATCCCTGGACGCCTCCGGCAAGGCCGCCGGCCAGACCGGCGGCACGGTGAGCGTAAGCGGCACAGCGGTCACGGTCAAAAGCACCGCGCGCATCGACGTCTCCGGCCGGGCCGGCGGCGGCGAGGCGTTGATCGGCGGCGAGTTCCGCGGCGGCAATGCCACCGCCACCGACTATGCGCTCTACCGGGTTCGTCCGGCGCACAAACCGGTGCCGCCCGCCGATACCGTGGTGGTCGAGGCCGGTGCCGGGATCGACGCCAGCGCCCTCGACCAGGGTTTCGGAGGCACCGTGGTGGTCTGGGGAACGGACGAGGCCATCGTCCACGGCAGCCTGTTTGCCCGCGGCGCCGGTGCCGGTGACGGCGGCCTGATCGAGACGTCCGGCCATGTCCTCGATTTTTCCGGCGCCCAAGTCGATGCCGGCAGTCGGGGCGGTGCCGCAGGCACCTGGCTGCTTGATCCCTCGAACCTGACGGTGACAAGTTCCGGCGCCGCGGCACTGGGCGCGGCGCTCGGCTCGACCAATTTGACGCTGACCTCCACCAGTTGCAACGTGGTCTACGGCGATTGCGCAAGCGGTGGCGGCGAGATCAACATCGCCAGCGCGATCCAGCAGGGCAACGCCGGTGAAACCCCGACCACGCTGACGCTGCAGGCCGACACCAACATCTATATCGGCGCCAACATCACCGCCAGCGCGAGCAACAAGTTGAACCTGGTGCTGAACGCCCGCCACAGCGGCGGACCGGCCGGCTCGGTGGCCGTTTTCAAGGACTCGACGATCACCACCCGCGGCGGCAGCGTCACCATCGGCGGCGGTGCCGATCCGACCAACGGTGCCGCGATCGGCAGCAATTCGACTGCGATCTACACGGTCACCGGCGGCACGGTCGACAACCGCCGCGGCGTCAGCGTTACCGGCACCATTGACGCGGCCGGCGGCAACATCGTCATCAACGGCCAGGGCTGCAATATCGGCGCCTGCACCTTCTCGCGCGGCGTCAGTATCGGCGGCACGGTCATGACCAGCGGGTCCGGCACCATCGCCATCACCGGCACCGCCACCGGCAGCTCGGACGGCGTAGCCGTCGGCGATACTCAATATTATCAGCTGGGCTCGAATACCAACCTGACCGGCCAGACGCTCAACGGCAGCGTGATCGCAGCTGCCGGCAATATCACGATCACCGGCACCAGAGGCACGGGGACCAACGGCGTCAATATCGTCAGCGGCAGCACGGTCAAGTCCTCGGCCGGCGGGTCGATCAACCTGACGTCAAATGGCGGTGACCTCAATCTGTCCAGCGTGGTCCTGCAGAGCGGCGGCACGCTCTCGCTCACCGCCACCAACGCCAATCACGCAACCCTGGCGGTTTCCGCAACCGGCTCTGGCGGAGGGACGCTGGCACTGACCGGCGCCCTGACCACCAGCGGCGACGGCAGTACCACGCTCACTGCGACGTCGGGCAATCTCGTGCTGAACTCGGCGCAGCTCACGGGCAACGGCACCTTCACCTCGGCCGGCGACATCACGGTCAACGGCACCCTCTCGAAGGCGGCGGGCGGCGATGCAACCTTGAAGCTTTCCGCCCATGGCGACATTATTTTTCCCGCCGTTGCTTCCGGGACCGCCCCCAACATCACCGCCACCGCCGGCAAGCTGAACACCATCCTCCAGGCCGGCAGCACCGGGACCGGCGGCGGCATCGCGATGAACGTCAACAGTGCGATCACCACCAACGGCGGTTTCATCGTGCTGGGCGGCGGCACTACCTGCACCACGGTCGCCGACTGCGGCTATGCCACCGCCGCCGGGACCAACGCCTTCACCGTCGGCGCCACCGGCATTGCCTTGAAGACCGCAACGCTGAACTCCGGCGGCGGCGACATCGCGCTACGCGGCAAGAGCGGCACCGGAACCCAGAGCAGCATCATCACCGCCAGCGGCGGCTGGGGCATCGCGACCTCGGACAACACTGCGATCAACAGCGGCAACGGCTCAATCACCATCGACGGCGTTTCCCGGTCGACCGGCACCACTTACGGCGACGGCATTGAATTTGGCTCCAACAGCACCGCCACCACGATCACGGCCAGCGGCGCCGGGACGATCACGATCATCGGTGATGCCGGTGCCGCCTCGGCCAGCAGCCACAACATCGGGCTCGTGATCGGTGGCAGCGGCACGTCCGTGACCACCGCCGGCGGCGCGATCTCGCTCACCGGTACCGGCGGCACCGGCGCTTCGGGCAACAACAAGGCAGGCATCTCGATCGGCGCCCACGGCACGGTCAGCAGCAGCGGCGGCGGCAACATCAGTCTCACCACCGACAGTCTGTCGTACTCAGGAACCCTGGCGAGTGCCACCGGCACCCTGACCGTCCAACCGAAGTCCTCCAGCGTCACCATCGGAGTCGGCGATGATACCGCCACCTTGCAGCTACCGGTGTCGCTGTTGGCCACCAACTTCGCTGCGACCACGGTTGGCAAGGCCAATGCCGGAACCATCACCTTCACCGGCGCCACCACGCTTTGGAATTCCACCACCTTCGTCAGCGGCCAGGACATCCTGTTCAACGCCGACAGCAGCCTGAGCGATCGCAGCCAGGCCCAAAAGGCTGATCTGACTCTGCAGGCCGGCGGGGCGATCCAGTTCCTTGACAACACCGATGCCAGCAGCCTGGTCGACGCGGTCAATATCCACGGCAATCTGTCGGGCGGCGGCCTGAATTGCGCCGCGGGGGTTAGCTGTTCGGCGACCGGCAACAGTACCTGGGCCAGCGGCGTCTACATTGGCAAATATGTCAGTCTGAAAACCAACAGCGGGGATGTCACACTTTCCGGCACCGGCTGGAGCGGGGGCACCTCCGGCTCCGGCGATCTCGGCAGCTACCCGAGCTTTTCCTACGGCTTGATCGAAGCTACGTTTGCCTCTGTGACCGGCAACAACATCAGTCTTTACGGCCAGGCGACCAAGGGCGACGGCATCCAGATCGATTTTGGCGACCGCGATTTTGCGACTTATCTGACCGCGACCGGCACGCTCACGATCAGTGGCGACGCCCATGGCGGCACCAACCGGGACGGCGTCTATTTCAACCCGCTCACCGCCAGTGCCGCCACCATCATCGTCACCGGTCAACGCAGCGGCACCGGCACCGGCATCGTCTTCGACGCAACATCGGGGGGCGTCCCGACGCTGACATCGACGGCGGCGACCACCTTGACCGCCGACACGGTTACCGTGCAGTCCGGTACCTCGATATCGGGCTCCGGTACTCTGACTATCCAGCCCTATACCACCGGTACGACGATCGGACTGGCTGGAGGCTCCGGCACGCTGTCACTGGCATCGAGCCTGTTCAGCGGCGCCTCGCGGGTGTTCCAGGACGGCTTCTCGTCGATCACCGTCGGCAATGCCACCGCCGGAGATCTCACGATTGGCACCACCGCCCTGACCTACAGCGATCCGCTGACGCTCAAGACCGCCGGCAGTATCCTGGTCAATTCCAACGCCAGTGTCACCGGCGTCACCGGCCAGAATACCGACCTGGTGTTGTGGGCGGACGCCGACGGCAACGGCAGCGGCAGTATCAGTCTCGCCACCACCGGCATCACCCTCGACACCAAGGGCGGAAACTTGTGGCTGGGCGGCAGCGCCAGCAGCGGCGGTTCGACCAGTTGGAACGGACTGACCGTCGGCAACGGTTACGCCACCGGCACCTCGGTCAATTCAAACGGCATTTTCATCCAAGGGGCGAGTATCAGCACCGGTGGCGGCAAGATCGCGTTCTACGGCAAGAGCCGGGCTGGTGCTTCGGTGGGGGGCGACGGCGGTTCCAATGCCGAAGGCATCCGGTTTGGCATTCAGCACTCGGTCACGGTCAATGCCGGGACCGGTACCATTCTGATGGACGGCATCGCCCAGGGCACCAGCGGATGGATTGCCGGCATCGAGTTCGACAGCGAAAGTGGTGCCTCGCATGTCATCACCTCGACCGCGACCTCGGGCACCGCAATCACCCTGATCGGCGATGCCAGCGCGGCCGCCACCTCGGGCAACAGCACGACCGGCATCTGGCTGCATTCCGGTACCACGCTGTCCACCGGCGGCGGCGGCATCAGCCTCACGGGAACCGGTGGCGGCCACGCCACTTACAATGACGCGATCTGGGGCAACGACGGCTCCGGATCGGTCACCATCAACACCGCCTCCGGCGCCCTGACCTTGCTCGGAAGGGGCCAAATGAGACTGGCGGCGACCAAAATCCTGGCCGGCGCCACGACCCTGACCGCGGAATCGGTAGACCAGGCGACCCGCTACGATATCACAGCGAGCAATGTTCTGAATGATTTCGCCGGCACGCTGACGGTGGCGGCCGGCAAAAACATTACCCTGGTTGATGCCAATGCCCTGACGCTCGGCAGTGTCACCGCCAGCGGGACCGTCTCGGTTGCAACGCTGACCGGCGACCTGACCCTGTCCGGCTCTATCACCACCACCGATACGACTTCCGCCGCTGTCGTGCTCAACGCCGGCAAGAGCAGTGCCGCGGGTACGTCCACCGGCGGCGACCTGGTGATCAGCGGCAGCCCGACCGTCTCGGTCGGCAGCGGTGGTCGGGCGACGCTGTATTCCGGAAGTATCACGGGCAGCACCGCCCTGGCCGCCCTGGTCACGGCGGGCAGCGGACGTTTCCGCTACCACAGCGACGAAGCCGCGACCAATTTCAGCACCGCCCTGTCCAGCGGCCTCTATGGCATCTACCGCGAGCAGCCGACGATTACGGTCACCGCCGATGACCAGACCGTGACCTACGGCACCGCGCCCAGCCTGACCACCAGCGTGACCGGGCTCAAGAACGGGGATAGCGCCATTCAGACGACTACCACCACGGTTTCGGTCGCGGTGGCCGGGGGACAGTCCACCGCCGGCTATTACACCGGCGGCAGCCACACCCTGACCCCGTCCGGTGGCAGCACCACCCCGAACGCCCTCGGCTATGCCATCGGCTATGCTGCGGGCACGCTGACGGTCAATGCCAAGGCGCTGACGGTTACCGCCGATGCCGCCGGGAAGACCTATGACGGCGTCGCCTTTTCCGGTGGCGATGGCGTAACCTATGTTGGGCTGGTCAGTGGTGAAACCAGCTCGGTTCTCGGTGGCACCCTCAGCTATGCCGGCTCCAGCCAGGGTGCGGTCAATACCGGCAGCTACACGATCACGCCCCAGGGCCTGACCAGCACCAACTACGCGATCACCTTTGCCACCGGCACCCTCACGGTGTCGCCCAAGCCGCTGACCGTGACCGCCGACAGCGACACCAAGACCTATGACGGCCAGAGCTATTCCGGCGGTGCTGGAACCAGTTTGACCGGGCTGGTCGTGGGCGAGACCGCCGCGGTGCTGGGCGGCACCGTGAGCTACACCGGCTCCAGCCAGGGTGCCGTCAATGCCGGCAGCTACACGATCACGCCGCAGGGCCTGACCAGCAGCAACTACATGATCACCTTTGCCTCGGGCACCCTCACGGTGTCGCCCAAGCCGCTGACCATAACCGCGGTCGATGCCGCCAAGACTTATGACGGCCATGCCTATTCCGGCGGTGCTGGAACCACTTTGACCGGACTGGTCGCGGGCGAGACCGCCGCGGTGCTGAGCGGCACCGTGAGCTACACCGGCTCCAGCCAGGGTGCCGTCAATGCCGGCAGCTACACGATCACGCCGCAGGGCCTGACCAGCAGCAACTACGCGATCACCTTTGCCGCCGGTGCGCTGACCGTGTCGCCCAGGCCGCTCACGATAACCGCGGTCGACGTGACGAAAACCTATGACGGCCAAGCCTATTCCGGCGGTGCTGGAACCACTTTGGCCGGACTGATCGCAGGCGAGATCGCCTCGGTGCTGGAGGGTGCCGTGAGCTACGCCGGCTCCAGTCAAGGTGCCGTCAATGCCGGCGGCTACACGATTACCCCGCACGGCCTGACCAACAGCAACTACGCGATCACCTATGCCTCGGGCACGCTGACGGTATCGCCCAAGCCACTCACGATAACCGCGGCCGACGCCGCCAAGACCGCGGATGGTCAGGGCTATTCCGGTGGGGCTGGTGTCAGCTACGCCGGGCTGGTCGCGGGCGAGAGCGCCGCGGTTCTGGCAGGAACCCTGAGCTATGCCGGCACCAGCCAGGGGGCGATCACGGCCGGCAGCTACCCGATTATTCCGCAAGGGTTTTCCAGCGGCAACTACGCGATCAGCTACCGGCCCGGCGCATTGACCATTACCGATGCCGCACCGAACCTGCCGAGATCGATCATCATCCCCTATGTACCGCCGCCGCCGACGCCGAACTTCAACACGGCGGGCGCGAATGCCAGCCTTGCCAACCTGTTCTCCGCACTTCCCGAGACAAACGCACCGGATCCGGTTCCGAACTTGTCCGAACCACAGCGACCGACGCCGCCGGCACCAGCGGAGTCTCCGGCCGAGACACGGGCGCCCGAGCCGGCGCCGTCACCGCGGGACTCGGCACCGCAACCGGAGGCGCCACCAACCCAGACTCCGGCACCGGAGCCGCGACCATCCTCCCCCGCGCGCGGCGAGGCGCCACCATCCGCGCCGCCACCCGCGCGCGAAGACTCGACGTCGGCGAGGACGCCCGAGCCCGGCACACCGTCTCCAACCCAGGGCGAGCCCGAACAACCGGCGCCCGGAGCGAACGCCGAAACTCGGACCGCCGGCGAGTCGCCCTCCGCGGGCCGGGCAGACCCGGCAAGTGGCGCTGCCGCGCTGGCGAATGGCGGGGCGGACGGAGACAGCCCCGGCGGATCGATCGGGAAATCCATGGAATCCGCCGAGCACTCGGCCGCAGGCCTGCTGGCGCTGCAGGGAACGCCGGCCGGAGAAATCCCCGCCCTGGTCGGCGCCGCAATGAAGAACCTGGCGGAAGGGCTTGCCGCCGGCGTTCCGCTGGAAGCCGCGCTGGCCAACCTGTCTCAGAGCGTGAGCGCCGCCGCGGCGCAGACCGCCGCGGCGGCGCTGCCGCCCCACCCGGCCGCCGCGGTCGCCGCCGACCTCGCTCAGGGCGGCGAAGGCATGACCCGGGCGGTGGAAAGCGTGCTCGGAACCTCGCCGGACAACCGGGCAACCGCACTCGCGGCCCTGGAGTCAGGGCTTGCGGGCGGCGCCGACCTCGGCACCGCCCTGGCCCATGCTTCCGAGGCCGCCGCCGCCGGGTCCCGGATGCAGGCCGAGGCGGCGGTGCCGTTGTCGCCCGACCAGCGATCGGTCGCGGCACTGGTCGAAGGCGGCGCGGGCGCCCAGGCGGCGGTCGCAGCGGCGGCCTTGGGCGGTGGGCCGGAAATGGCAGCCACCTTCGCCAACGCTCTCGCCGGTCAGCTCGCGGCGGGTGTCGGCGGCGAGCGCGCGCTCGAGGTTGCCCGCTCCCACGCAGAGGCCGCGGCGGCGGCGCTCCGCGATTCCGCGGTTCCCCTGGCACCGGCCAAACAGGCCGTGGCGGCACTTGCCGACGCCGCCGCCGCGCAAGATGCGGTCGCCGCGCTGACCGGAGGCCTGTCGCATGAGCAAGGTGCCGCCTTCAACGAAGCACTCGCCGCCCGCCTGGCCGCGGGGGCCAGCGCCGAAGACGCGGTCGCAGCGGCCCAGGCCGCCGCTTCCGCCGCCGGACAGGCGGTCGACGCCTCGACGGTTCCGCTCGGTCCGGCCGGCGCGGTGGTGGCGGGACTGAAGGAAGGGATTCCAGCCAAGGACCTGCTTGCAGCACTTGGCATCAACGGCGCCCCTGACAGTCCCGCCGGACAGGCGGCACTCCAGTCCCTTAGTAGCGGCCTGGCCCGAGGGCTTGAGCCCGCCCAGGCGGTCGCCGAGGCAAAGGCCGCGGCTCTCGCCGCCGAAGCGCAAAAGCGGCAGGCCACCGTTCCATACGCCGAGGCAGCCGCCTCGGTGGCCTCCGACAGCGCGTCGGCGATGACGGCGCTCCACGCCCAGCTTGGCGCCGTGGATGCGTCATCCCCCGAAGGCGCCGCATTCCTTGACGCTTTGAACCGGACACTGGCCCAGGGCACTCCCGGTACCACCGCCTTCGAAATCGCGCGAGCAGCAGCGCTTTCCGCCCGCTCCCAGCTTGCTGCCGCGAGCCAGCCCGGAGCCTATGGTTCACGCCTGATCCAGGCCCTCGCCACCGGCCAGGACGTGATCCAAGCCGCCGAACAGACGGTGCCGGTCCTTGCCACCGGCCTGGGATACACCCGTCAACTCTACCGCGCGCTGCTGCAGCCGCTCAGCCAGGGCCAGCCCCTCCCGATCGGGGTCGGCGCCACCGATACACTGGCTCAGGCAGCGGAGCAACACTATCGCAACGCTGGCGCAACCACCCCTGACGCCCCCCTGTCTGTGGTGTTTACCGATCGACCGAAAGTTGCCAGCGAGCCGACCACACCCCGATAGGAACAAGACAATCGGCACACCCTTGCCCGGCCCGCCAGCCGTAAAAAGGATAGCAGCCGCCTTTGTAAGACCTGTTCGTCCTTCGCCCGCTTGAAAAATTTTGGCGTCGTCAAATGTTTCCCGAAAGGTGGTCTCCACGGGGCACGAGAAAGCGACTAAGGTGCTGAACGTCGCTTCCGCTGCGATCAACTTCACCGGCTTGGCCTTATGATCTACCGCACCATCGCCTGAGCCTCGGCCGACCGGCGGTCTGGGTTTGGCCCGAACGCCACCGGACGGCGCACCGGACGTCTCCGCACCCCACTCTCCAATTCGGAGCTACAGCCTATGTCGCGCTTCACTGCCCTGTGGATGCTCTCTTGCCTGTGCCTTTCGGTCTGTGCGAATGGAATCGCCCGCGCCGACGAAGCACGGTGTCGGGTCGGGTTCGACGTCGGCTCCAGCGGCATCCGGGTGGGTTCGCAGGGGTCCCCTGCGACCGCGACCGTGTCGATCGACTATTTTGCCGATTTCTGGGACGATATGCGACTCGATCGTACCATCGGGGCGACGATCGAGGCCCTGAAGACCCTGCCGGCAAAGGCCGGCCTCCCTGCGGGATGCATCGCGGTCGCTGGCGGCTATTCGATTTGGCGCTTGATCCTCGACCATGATGGCAGAGCAGAAGCCATCGCGCTTTTGCTGCAAATCCACGATGAGACCGGTATTCCGCTTTTCATTATGCCTCAGGACGTGGAAGGGGCTTACGGCTACTACGCGGCTCGGCAGGCGTTGGGCGACCGATTGCGCACGCCGTTGATTCTCGATCTCGGCGGCGGCAGCATGCAGATCGCCGGCGCCGAACTCAGTTGGGGCACAGCCCTCGGGCAACGAGTATGGCGCCGCCTGTTCTGCGAGGCGGTCAAGGGGGTCGAAGCGCCGATCTGCCGACCTAACCCGGTCGGGCCGACAGCGGTGGCACGGACCGCCCAAGTGCTGGCACCCCAGATCGCCGAGGCAAAGGCCGCGCTCGGTGCCAGCAGAGCGGTTACCGCCGTGA
Source organism: Azospirillum sp. (assembly GCA_016124535.1). Taxonomy (GTDB): domain Bacteria; phylum Pseudomonadota; class Alphaproteobacteria; order Azospirillales; family Azospirillaceae; genus RI-112. Next base: position 1,724 of record WGNK01000064.1, on the reverse strand, counting down.
GCACGCCGGTGGTCAAAGGCGTCCTGCCGACCCTGAAATACCTGGCGGCGAAATATCGCTTCAGCGGCGTCGATGACCATTCCTTTTCCCGGGCGGCGCTGGAAACAGCGGTCGCGCTGCTTCGGGACAAGACCAGCCCGGAAATCATCACCGTGCTGGACGGTTGCCGCGAAAACACAGACGCACCGATTTGCACTTCGCGCTTCGTCGACAGTTTTGTCACCGACATGCTCCTGGTACTTGCATTAATGGACGGCCTCGGGCTTGACCAGATGGAAGTTGCCGGCGCTCAGATCAACAACGTTCCCGGAATCATTGCCGATCAAAGGCCATTCGACTGGGCCAAACACTATCGATGCTACCTCGCACGGCTGAATAGCCAGGGAGTAGATGCCTTCAAGTCGGATCCTGCTACTTGCCCAGAATAGATCACGAAGGCTGATCCTGTGTTCCGTGGTGGTGATTCCGCCCGCACGCGAGCAAGGTTGTTACGAGATCATCGAGTGGCGCTTTTCCTCTTTTACGGCCATTGTGAAAGACTTGAAAGAAGGCGTGGCAGATCGGCAGCTTTTCCTGTGAGTGTGCAGTGGCGTGGAAAAGTGGGCCACCTGACTCCAGGAAGGAGCGATACGCCATGACTGACCTTCCCCCGAATTGGTGGACGCCTCTGCTAAGCTCCCTTGGGAGCGGAGAGGTTGACCATGATGAGGAAGCGACGGTCGTTCACGGACGAGTTCAAGCGCGAGGCGGTTGCCCTGTTGGAAAGCAGCGGCCGACCGTTGGACCAGGTGGCGAAGGAGTTGGACCTTCAGCCGTCGGTGTTGCGTCCGCCCGAAGCCACGGTGTGCAGCATCGAGCGCTTGTACTCGCCGTAGCCGCCGCGGGCATAGGCGATCAGGCCGGGCTCGAAGCTCTCGACCCGCTTGCCGTCGGCATCGACCACCGAGGGCGCGATCCCATCCTCGCCCTCGCTGGCGCCGAACAAGGGTAGCGGTGACGAGAGGCCTCGATCTTCTTGCGCACCAGCTCGGCTTCCTCGTAGTCGTCGAGGTCGCGGAGTTTGCGGATCACCGGCGCCAGCCAGGGCACGCCCCGCAGTTGACCGGGGCGCAGCTTCTCGTAGAGATGGGCGAAGCCGGCGGCCGGGAACGCGGTGCTGGCACCCCAGCCGCGGCCTGGCAGCAACAACTCGCCCGGATGGTCGGGCAACAGCCAATAGGCGCGCCGGCCGCCCTCGCCATCGAGTTCGACGCCCTGGATGATCCGGCCGCCGTCGAAAAGGCTCTGGGTGCGGGCACTGTCGAGCAGGTCGATCTCCAGCACCTGGAGCTGCAGCGGCACCTCCAGCCGGCTGGTGGAGCGGCGCGGCAGCCGCCGGACCAGGACTTCGCCGCTTTCGACCATGGCGCGCCCATCCTGCGAAAAAGGGGGGAGCGTCTGGAGCCCGGCGAAATCCATCTGGCCGTCGGCGTCGCAGCGGTCCTGGAAACGCTCCCAGGTCTGGTTGATCAGGCGGTCGAGAGCATCGTCGCCGGTCGCCGCCCGGGCGGTGATGCCGGCGCCGACCAGATTGTTGACCAGCACCGAGACCGCCTTGGCGGCGTGCGGATTGTTGCGCACCAGGTCGCGGGCTTGGGGAGCGCAACAGCATGCCGGCGCGGGCGATCTCGGCATTGGCCCCAGAGTTGTTTTGGGGTCGAGGGCGTGCGCCAGCCGTCGCTGCG
>WGNK01000050.1 GCA_016124535.1 Azospirillum sp. | reverse complement strand
TGTTGACGACGGCCCAGCTGGCCATGTTGCTGGAAGGGCTCGATTGGCTGCGGGTGCGACCAACCTCTGTCAAACGCCCGGTTCTGGCCGGGTGAGTCAATAATACTGTTGATCATGGCCGGTAAGAATAAGTATAATCCTGGCCATGAGCCAATCATATCCTGAACAGAATCAGGAGAACACCCGGGGCAGCGCGCTGTCTGGCCAGAATGGGTCTGCCAATCACCAGCCGATCTCCGAGATCGACGCCCTTCGTCGCGAATGCGCGGGCTTGAAAGCCGCCCTCGACGACGCCAACGCCGAGCGGGAGCAGCTGATCCGCCAGCTCCGGCGCGCCCGTTTCGGCCGCTCCTCCGAGCAGGTCGATCCCGAGCAGCTCCAGCTGGCGCTGGAAAACGGCGAACAGGAGCTCGCGGTCGCCGCCACCGAAGTCGCCGCCACCGAAGTCGCCGACGCCGCGGCCAAAGCGGCCGGCGGTGACGGCCAGGCCGCAGAGACTCGTTGTGTCGCGACAGTTTTGCGCGCTCCGACCTCATCCAACTTTCCAGCGCGGTCACTTCTGGCGCGACCGTTTCTTTTTCGCGGCAAGCCTCTGGTGTTTGGGCAAACCGATCAGCGAGCGTTCCAGATCGAAGATGATGTCGATCCGGCGTACCGCCTCGTGCGCCAAAGGGGCAATGCTGGCGGTCTTTTTCTCGGCGCGAGCCCCTGCCGCCTTGGTGATGGCCGCCTTGGTGACGTCGGCGAGCACGAAGAATTTGCGCCGGTCATGCGCCCGACATCTGGCTTCGATGATCGGCCCCGGACTTCGCCCCGCCTGGTAGAGCGGGTTGAAGCCGGCGAAGGCATCGGCCTGGAGGATGCCGGTCCAGCCCGCCAGGTGGTGGGCGGCGTGCTCGCCCGAACGGTCGCGGGAAAGAAGAAGCAGGCGGCTGGCGGCGCCGGGCCGGCGAACGGGCGGTCATCCCGGACATAGGTCCATAATCGGCCGGTTACGGTTCTGACCCTGGCCAGCACCGGCACCGTGGCGTCGTCGCCATGCAACCGGGCGCCGGAGCTCACGTGGCTGCGGATCAACGCGGTCAGCGGCGCCGGGGTGGCCGCCGCTCCGACCCAGTCGGCGAGCGTCGACAAGGTCGAGGTCCAAGCCCTCGCGGGCGAAGTCCTCGCTCTGGGATGGTCTCGCACGGCCGGCATGAGAACTTCTCGCCCACGGTCTGGATCACCTGGTACTGGCGGGGAACCACCTCCAGTGTCTCGGTGATGTCTTCGCCGATCTTGGAGACCTTGCCGCCGCAGCACGGGCAGGCGCTGGGGCTGGGCAGCACCCGGCGACAGCAGCGGCAGATCCGCCGGCAGCGGCCCGCGCACCGGCCGCCTGCGGGCAACGCTCCCGACCTCAGCTTGGCCGGGGGCCTGGCCGGCCTTGGCGGCTGCGGTTTCCGCCGCGCACGCCTCTTCGGCGGCGGTTGCCTCCAACTGTTCGAGCTGCAATTCCAACTGGTCGAGCAGCCGGCGCCCGCGTTCCGAGCGCTGGCCGAACCGGTCGCGCCGGAGTTTGGCGATTTCCAGCCGCAGATGCTCAACCATCGCCTCGGCGCCGACGGCACGGGCTTCGGCAAGAGCCGCTTTCGCCTCGGCCGCGGCCAAAGCGGCGCGCAGGCTTTCGATGGTTTCGGCCGGGGTCTCGGGTGGCGACGGCGAGCTCATGGCCCCCGATAGAATCCGCAAACCGCCCGCCATGCCGCACAGAAATCAAAAGTGTCCACAGAAAAAAAAGCAGCCCGATGCCAGCCCGCTCGCGCCGGACGAAAGGTCTGGCGCGGATTGCGCCAGTCAATCCCGTCGAGCAGATAGGCCAATTGCGCCGCCGAGATCGCCACCACCCCATCGGCCGGGCCGGGCCAGGTGAGACGCCCGCTCTCCCGTCGCTTGGCATACAGCGACATCCCCAACCCGTCATGCCAGATGATCTTGACCAGGTCGCCTCTGGCGCGCCGAAAAACGTACAGATCACCGGCATCAGGGTCGCGCCCGAGCCCCTCCTGGACCTGCAGCGCCAGACCTTTCATGCCGCGCCGCATGTCGGTGCGGCCAACCGCCAGCCACACCCGCACACCGGCCCGCACGCCGGACGGAACGTATCCCTCCGGCGAGGGCCGCCTGGCGGGTCTGCGGGTAATGTGCTGAGCTTGGCACGGGAGCAAAGCGCGGTGTTTGCAGTGCTGCAAATTTACCGCGCGTCAAGATACCCGCGGAAGGCGGCCTTCCCCGGAGGCCTACGGAGCGATCGCCCGAGCCCTGGGCATGGCGGGCTGCCCCTTGCATTCCGCGCGTGGCGCTGGCACTCTCTTCGTTAACAATAAAACTAATTCCGGGAGGAGGCCGATGGCGGGCACTATCGTCCGGGCCACCGTCGACGGGCGCGCCGTCGAGGTGCCGGGCGGCCAGTCGATCCTCCAGGCCTATGTCGCCGCCGGCCATACCCTGGTCGAGGGCGTGGGCTGCATGGGCCTTGGGGTGTGCGGCTCGTGCCGGGTGCTGGTGCGCCGGGCCGGCGCCGCCGAGGTGCGTGCCGAACTGGCCTGCCAGAGCCTGATCGAAGACGGCATGCAGGTCAGCTTCCTGGCCTATTTCAAAGCAGAGCGCCCCCATCGCTACCGTATCGAGGATGTCGCCGACAGCTGGCGGATGCTCGACAAGGTCCCCGAAGTGTTCCCCGAGGCCGCCCATTGCCGCCACTGCAGCGGCTGCGACCGCGCCTGTCCCAAGCACCTTGAGGTCCAGATCGGAGTCGAGCGGGCGGTCGCCGGTGATCTTACCGCCGCCGCCGCCGCCTTCGACCAATGTATCATGTGCAACCTGTGCACGCTGGCCTGTCCGGAGCATATCCGGCCCAACCATCTGGGCCTGTTCGTCCGGCGCATGGTGGCCTCCCAGACGCTGCGGCCGGTCGATCTGCTGCAGCGGCTGCACCAGATCGCCGAGGCGCAGATGGCCGTCGACCCGGACGCTCCCGGCGGCCGGGCCCCGGCCGGCTGAGCGGAGGCATGCCATGACCACCGGCATCCCCTATCCCGAGGCCCTGAGCCGGCTCCCCCCCGGCGGCGCCCAGCCGATGCGTCCCGACCCGTTGCCGGCTCCGGAGTTGCTCGCCCGCCATCACCCCGACCATATCGGGGCCTCGCGGGTGACCCTGGCAGTGGGCGCCAACCGCGGCGACACCTGTCCGCCCGAGGTCGCTCGCCTGCTTCAGAGCAATGCGCTGGTCGACGACCTCGATCTTGCCGGAGCCCCGCTCCACACCACCGACGTGCTGGTGGTCGGCGGCGGCGGCGCCGGGTGTGCCGCGGCGCTGGTTGCCGCCGCCAAGGGCGCCCGGGTGGTCCTGGCGACCAAGCTGCGGATCGGCGACAGCAATACGGTGATGGCCGAAGGCGGCATCCAGGCCGCGGTCGGGGCCGAGGACAGCCTGCAGGCGCATTTCGAGGACACCATGCGGACCGGCCATTTCGCCGCCGACCGCGCGCTGGTGGCACGGATGGTGACCGATGGCCCCGACGTGATCCGCTGGCTGATCCGTCAGGGGGTGAGTTTCGACCTCGCGACCGACCAGTCCGCCTGCAGCCGGCTGCTGCTGAAACGGGCGGGCGGCGCCTCGGCGGCGCGCATCCTGTCCTACCGCGACTACACCGGACTGGAGATCATGCGGGTGTTGCGCGAGGCGGTCGATCTCGATCCCGGCATCGAGGTGTGGGACGGTTGCCCGGCGGTGGAACTGCTGTCGGACGACTACGGCGCCTGTGCCGGGGCGGTGATCTACAATCTGGAGTGGCACAGTTTCGTCCTGGTCCGCTCGCGCGCCACGATCCTGGCGACCGGCGGCAGCGGCCGGCTCCATCTCGACCGCTTCGCCACCTCCAACCACTACGGCGCCACCGGTGACGGGCTGGTGCTGGCCTACCGGATCGGTGCGAAGCTGCGCGAGGCGGACTCGTTCCAGTACCACCCGACCGGGCTCGCCCATCCCGCCTGGCTGGCCGGATCGCTGATCTCCGAAGCCGCGCGGTCGCTGGGGGCGACCCTGGTCAACGGCCTGGGCGAACGCTTCATCGACGAGCTGCAGCCGCGCGACGTGGTGGCGGCGGCCATGCTGCGGGAATGCGCCGAAGGCCGGGCGATCGAGCGCGACGGCCGCACCGGCCTGTTCCTGGATAGCCCGTCTCTGGAGGCGCGCGAGCCCGGCATCCTGGGGCGCCGCCTGGTCACACTCTGCCACCTGGCGGAAAAATGTGGGATCGATCCGGCGCGCGAACCGCTTCTGGTCCATCCCACCCTGCATTACCAGAATGGCGGCGTTGCGATCGATGCGAGCGGCTTCACCGGGGTGCGCGGACTTTACTGTGCGGGCGAGGTTTCCGGTGGCATCCACGGCCGCAACCGCATGATGGGCAATGCCCTGCTCGACATTCTGAGCTTCGGCCGCCGTGCCGGGGCGAAAGCCGCGAGCAAACTCGGCGGCGTGCGACCCGGCCGGGCCGGGATCGGCCATGTCTACGAGTGGCAGCGCCAGCTGACCGCCGCTGGCCTGCCGCTCCACGTCAAGGGGCCGGCGCTGTTCCCGAGCTATGGCCATTTCGACCTGCGCGCCGATGCCGGGTTACGCTCCGGAAAGGGGCGGATCGGGTCGGGACGCACGACACGCTGAACCAGTCAAAGTCCCAAAGGCCCTCTCCCCCTGGGGAGAGCGTGGGGGGTAAACATGCACCGTCTCAACCAGGTTCTGCTGGCGATGGATCGCTTGGTCGGTGCCGACCTCGCGGGCTGGCTTGCCCATGGCGGCGGCACCGGACTGGCGCGTGCGCTCGACCATCCGGCCGGGGTGATCGGGGTGCTGGCCGAAGCCGACCTGCGCGGCATGGGCGGAGCGGGATTCCCGACCCATCGCAAATGGGCATTCGTAGCGGCAGCCGGCGGCAGCGGCGGCGACCGCTATGTCGTCTGCAATGGCAACGAGGACGAACCGGGCACCTTCAAGGACCGCTTCCTCCTGGAGCACGCGCCACATCAGGTGATCGAGGGCGCGCTGATTGCCGCGACCGCGGTCGGCGCCAACCACGTCATCCTCTATGTCAATCCCCATCAGACCGAGGCGCTCCGGACCTGCCGCGAGGCGGTGGCGCAATGGCTCGACCATCCCCTGCTCGCCCGGCTGGCGGCCCAGCTCGGCGGCGCGGTGACGCTGGCGGTGGTGCCGAGTTCCGGGCTCTATATCGGTGGCGAGGAAACCGCGGTGGTCGCCACCATCGAGGGCGGCTTCCCGTTCCCGCGCAAGAAGCCGCCCTATCCCGGCCAGAGCGGCATCCGCGGCGCGCCCACCCTGATCAACAACACCGAGACCCTGGCCCATGTCCCGCACATCCTGCGCGAGGGGGCGGCGTGGTACCGCGATCTCGGCGTCGGCGCCGCCTGCGGTACCAAGCTCTATTCGCTGTCGGGCGACGTGCTGCGGCCGGGGCTCTACGAGCTGCCGATGGGCACCACCCTGGAGGATTTGATCTTCAGCTTCGGCGGCGGCATGCTCCAGGGCAAGGAGTTCAAGGCGGTGTTCACCGGCGGGCCGTCCAACACGCTTTTGACCAAGCGCGACCTCGATGTCCCACTGGATTTCGAATCGGTGCGCGAACGCCGCTCGCGGCTGGGTACCGGCGCGATGATCGTGATCTCGGAGGGCACCAGCATCGTGCGCAAGGTGGCGGAATACGTCCAGTTTTTCGCTGACGGCAGTTGCGGCCAATGCCCGCCGTGCAAGGGCGGCACCTTCCAGCTCGCCCGGCTGATCCACCGCATCGATACCGGCCGCGGCATCCGCGCCGATCTGGAGGCCCTTGAGAACCTTTGCCGGATTCTTCCGGGCAGCGGCCGCTGTGGCCTGATCGATGGTGCGGTGACCGTGGTCGACAGCTCGCTCCACACCTTCCGCGAGGAATACGAGAGCCACCTGCTGGGAAGGTAGGCTTTCCTCCGAAAAGCCGGGCACCGGGATGATCCGGCTCTGAAGTCGGCGCGCTCCGGCGTGACGCCGCCAATGACGATTTTGCCGGCGGTTCGGCGATCAACCCCGCAGACCAGCGGCGCCGAGCCATGAAACAACCACTCAGGTCCTGCGCCGGCGGGCTTTTTTCGGCCAGAATCAGCTGGGCAATCGTGCCCGCGGTCGAATTTTCGTCGCGGAGCCCCGCCTGGTTGGCCTGGACCGGCGCCTTCGAGGGGATCCGCGGCGGCGAGACCAGGGCGCAAATGATCGCCGCCAATCGAGACCACCCAGAAGCCCTCGACGAGCGGTTCGTTCGGCTTAAGCCGGCGCCTGCCGACGCGGTGCGGGATCACGCCGCCCTTTAAGGCGCCGGCCGAGCGCGGCCCCCGTCCACCAGGAAGACCGCAAGCCGGGACCCGGCGTGCAAAAGGCAATCGCGATTGCCGTTCACCTCACCACCACAGGAGGCAACCAATCACCAGATTTACCATCTACACGGCCGACACGGCACCCGAAGCGGCAAGGGGCTCCCCGGATGGCGCCTCGCTGGAATGCGCCGCGCAAACCGGACTAACGTCCGGTGCATCGGAACGAAGCCGTCCCGCTGCCGTTCGCATGGGTCACACCGGTCGAAACCGCTCCCTGCCAGCCATTATTCAGACAGTAGATTTGGGCGTTCCGAGAGGCATCCAGCAAATCCTGGTCGGTCCGGTAGCTGTAGACGAGATTGGAATTATAGGTCCGGGCCGTCGTCAGGATCGGCGTGGTCGCGATGCATTCGAAAACGACAGTCTTGCTGCCGTCGGCCGATTCCGTGATGCTCAGGGTTTGCGGCGTGCTGTTATAGCCGCTGCAGTAGGCCATCGCCTTCTGATTGGCGACGAGCAACTCCTGATCGCCGAGATACTTATAGGTAACGCTCGGATTGGTCGCCCGCACTTGTTCCGGCGGCGAGTGCAGTGGCGCACAGGCCGCCGCCAGCAGTGCCACCGAGACGGCAGCGGTTCCCTTCGCTCTCCCAGGGTTGGGCAACGATAGTCTGATCATGTGATGTCCCTCCTTCTTCGGGGTATCGATTGACCGCGGCGTCGATGTCGTGCGAACACGACAGGGTCCAACCATTCGACGTCCGCTCCAGCCGGGAACGCCGGTCGCGCCAGAACCGTGCTTGAAGAATTCAAGAGACGATGTGACGCGATAAGAAGTTTCTATAATCTGACTGTTCATGGTAAATAATATAGCCACAAAGCTCTGATCGCCAAAGGTATAAAATCCAGATTTAGCGAAACCCGATCGACCATAAATTATCCCAAATTTATCACTGCAATTACATCGCACTTTGACCGCCATACGGTATATTTTTAGCTGCCCCCCTCTCATCTTGTGTTGGAGCGACCAGGTCCAACCGGGCACGCAGATTGGCCGGGGCAAGCCGAGCACCCAGGCCACGGATCATCGAGGCGGCCTGGACTCTCGTCGGCACCGGCCGGTCTGAGCGGCCGGTGCCGACGCCGGTGCCGGAGCCGGCGGCTTCAGCAACTATTCACCGAATTTTCGACCGCGGTGGCGTCAGCGTCCCATCATGTGGACCGGCAGCCAGGTTGCCAGCTCCGGCACCGCGGTAATCAGAACCACCATCATCAGCATCAGCAGAAAGAATGGCAGCGCGACCTTGCCGATGTGCAGCAGGTCGCGCCCGGTCAGGCCCTGCAGGACGAAGAGATTGAATCCGACCGGCGGTGTGATCTGGGCCATCTCGACCACCAAGACGACATAGATGCCGAACCAGATCAGATCGATGCCGGCCTTCTCGACCATCGGCATGATCACCGAGGTAGTCAGCACGACCATCGAGATGCCGTCGAGGAAGCAACCGAGCACGATGAAAAAGACCGTCAGAACCGCCAGCAATTGCCAATGGCTGAGCCCCATCGAGGCAATCCACTGGGCAAGGCTGGCCGGCAAGCCGGAATAGCCCATGGCGACGGTGAGAAACGCCGCCCCGGACAGGATGAACAGGATCATGCAGGAAGTGCGGGCGGCGCCGATCAGGCCGGCCCAGAAGGTCTTGCGGTCGAGCGTGCCCGACCAGGCCGACAGGACCAGCCCGCCGACCACCCCCAGAACCGCCGCCTCGGTGGCGGTGGCGAAACCGGAATAGATCGAGCCCAACACCGCGACGATCAGCAGCACCACCGGGATCAGGTAGCGCGATTCCGACAGTCTGTGGCCAAAACTCATCGCCAGGTCATTGGGCGGCGTCTTCGACGGGTTGAGCAACGCCCAGGTTGCGACATAACCGACGAAGATGGCCGAAAGTGCGATGCCTGGGATCACGCCCGCGATGAACAGTCGCCCGATCGACACTTCGGCGGCGACGCCGTAGACGATCAGGATGATCGAGGGTGGGATCAGCAGGCCGAGCGTGCCGGCGCCGGCCAGCGAGGCGATGCACATGTCCTCGTCGTAGCCGCGGCGCTTCAATTCGGGGATGGTCATCTTGCCGACGGTGGCGGCGGTTGCCGCCGACGAACCCGAAACCGCGGCGAAGATGCTGCAGCCGATGATGTTGACATGCATCAGGCGGCCGGGAATCCAGGTCGTCCAGGGGGCGAGACCGCGGAACAGGTCCGACGCCAGACGGCTGCGGAACAGGATTTCGCCCATCCAGATGAACAGCGGCAGGGCGGTCAGGGTCCAGGACGAGGAGGCGCCCCAAATATTGGTCGCCATAACCAGGCCGATCGGGCGGTGGGTGAACAGCGCCATGGTGACGAAGCCGACGCCGAGCAGCGAGAGCGAGACCCACAAGCCCGAGGCGAGCAGAACCAGCATGGCCAGGACGAGCGCCAGGGACGCGATGGTGAGGCTCATCGGTCAGCCCTCCGTGGCCGGGCCGGCGGTGTTGTAAGCAGCCTCGCCTCCGGCCAGGACGGCGGCGAGGTTGTCGATCAGGGCGATCGTCAGCACGATCAGGCCGAATTCCATGGTCGCCTGAGGAATCCACAGCGGTATCGCCAGCAATCCCTGGCTCATCTCACCAAGATCGAAGGAATCCCAGGCCACCACCGCCCAATACCAGGCGAGATATCCGACGAAGAACAGCGCGGCGCCCAGGCAAACGATTTCCAGCAGCCGGCGCGGCCCGCCGTGCAACCGCTCGACCAGGATGCCGACCCGGATGTGAACGCCGTTGTTCAGGCTGGGTCCGAGCAGCAGGAAGCCCGAAGCCGCCATGAAATACCCGGCCATCTCGTCCGCCGACGCGACCTGGAAGTCGAACAGCCGTCCGATCACCTGGGAGAGGGTCATGACCCCGACCAATGCCAGACAAAGCGCGCCCAGCGCCTCGGTCATTCGATATACTGCGGTGAGCGTCGTCCTCATCGGCTTGATCCTCGTTCCAGGTTCGGTGCTCAAGGTTCGGTGGAGAGGGCGCCGCGGCGCCCCCCCCGGTGGGTCGTCGGCCTATCTGTGAAAGGCTTCGACGATCGCCTGCCCGTCGGCTCCGGCGGTCTTGATCCACTCCGCGGTCATGATCGCGCCGATTTTCGCCAACTCGTCCCCCAGGGTCTGCGACGGCTGGTGCAGCGAGACGCCGTGGTCGGCCAGGATTTTCTTGAACTCTTCGTTACGCTGCCGGCTGGTCGCCCAGCCCTTGGTTTCCAGCGCGGCGGCGGCATCGGTCAGGGCCTTCTGCTGATCCTCGGGCAAGGCCTTGAAGACTTCGGCGTTGACGACGATGACGCTGCGCGGCAGCCAGGCCTGGACGTCGTAAAAATGGCTGATGAATTCCCAGGATTTGGTGTCCACCCCGGTCGCCGAGGACGTCAGCATCGCGTCGACCAGGCCGGTGCCGAAGGCCTGGGCCAGTTCCGCGACTTCGATCTTGGTCGGGATGGTGCCGGCGAGATCGGCAAGCCGCGAGGTTGCGGGGTTATAGGTGCGGAATTTTATGCCCTTGAGATCGGCCAGAGAGTCGACCTCCTTCTTGGTGTAGAGCCCCTGCGGCGGCCAGGGGATCGTGAACAGCACCTTCAGCCGGACCTTGGCGAAGCGCTGGTCGATATAGGGCCGGGACAGGGAATCCAGCTTCTTTGCGGCGTCGTAGCTGGAGGCCAGGAAGGGAATGGCATCGACGCCGAACACCGGGTCGTCGTTGGACAGGCTGGAGATCAGGAGTTCGCCCAGCTGAACCTGCTGGGTCTGCACCGCGCGCTTGATTTCCGGGTGACGGACCAGCGAACCGTTGGAATGGACAGTGATGTCGATCTTGCCGCCGGTGGACGCCTTTACCGCGGCGGCGAAATCCCGGACGATCCCGGTGGTCAGCGCGCCATCGGGATATGGGGTCGGCATGTCCCAAGTTTCGGCGAAGGCGGTGCCGGCCAGCAAGCCGAGACCCAGAGCGGCCGCGGCCACAGGGATGCGGGTGATGGTGTTCATACCAGTATCCTTTCGCTAAATAAGGTCATCAAGCACCCCTGGAGGGCGCGCGGAGGGCTTCGGAACAATCGTGGGGTTCCGTCATGATCGCGCTGTTTGTAGTCTTCCCGACAATAACCTCCCGACGCTTCGGGAAATTTTCCGGTAATTCCGCCTCGTTTCTTACAAAATATTTTGGAATTCTGGTCAACCCCGGCCGCCGCAGCGGGCAGAGAAGCGCCATGTGCAGAAAATATGCCCGAGCTGCGCAAATATTATGCAGATTTATGGGCATTACCAATTATCATCCAGGCCGAATGTTGCAGGTATTTATTCTGCAACATTCGTAGTACTCTTGTGATAAGTCAAATTCTAAAATATTATCGTGCTCAATAAAAAAAATTACTCGCCAGCCTTCGCGATGTCGCGCGCCAGGGTCGCGATTGCGGTCGCCAGGTGGTTGTCGGGATTGCTCGGATAGCTGACCGTGAAGTCGAGCGGGGCGAGATGCTGTTCCGGTTTGACGATGCGCAGGCGGCCCTCGGCCAGTTCCCGCCCGATCACCACCGGCGGGATCGAGGCGATGCCAATGCCGTCGGTGGTCATCCGAATGATGGTCGATAGCGAACTGTTCCCGAAAATCCGCGGAAACGTGGTGTTCGGAGCGGTGGCGAACATTTCACGGATCGCGATATGCGGCTTGGTGATGCGGGCATAGGTGATGATCGGCCAGTGGGCCAAAGCCGCAAGCGAGGCCGGGGTCTCCCAGTCGAGCGGCAGGCGCGGACTGGCCACCCATTCCAGGGGATAGCTGCACAAGGGCTGATTCTTGACATAGGGCGCGGTCACCGGCCCCATCAGGAAGGCGATCTCCAGTTCATGGGCGATCAGGCGATTGCTCAGATTGACCGAGATGTCGACTTCGATCTCCAGACTGATCGACGGGTAGAGGTAATGGACCCGTTCCAACAGACGCGACAGCCAGGTGTGGACGATGGTTTCGGCGACACCGACCCGGACGACGCCGCGAAACGCGGTTTTATCGGCAACCGCCTGAAGCATTTCATTGCGGAGCGCGATCATCTTCTCGGCGTATTCCAGGAACTCCAATCCCTTCGCCGTCAACGAGGATTTTCGATTGTCGCGATCGAACAGCCGCTGCCCCAGTTCCTCTTCAAGCTGTGCAATGCGCACAGAAATCGCCGGCTGCGTGGTATTGAGCCGTTCGGCGGCCGCACGAAAGCCGCCCAGCTTCGCGACCCAGATCAGGGTTTCAAGGCCTTTGAGGTCCATCGAGCCTGCCCTCCTGCTACCCAGCGGCGAAATTCTGCAGAATCCAGCCTGAGATAAACAGCTTGACGAATTATAGCTGCAAACATAGATTTATCACAAGAACAGATTGGTGATAAATTTTTTTGTATCACTCCTGATAAGTTCTCATTGTCACCGGCGGCGGTTTGGGCGGTGCCCGATCGCCGCAGGGCCGACCTCGCGGCGCCCGCCGCCGTTCTCACCCGGAGCCGTCAGCCATGCGCGACATCCTGGTCCAGATTGACGACGACGGACACTTTGCCACACGCTTCGGCGTGCCGTCGATCGAGCCTTCCCCGGTCCTGCGCCGTTTCGTGGCGGCGCCGACCGGGCCTGGGACCCGGGCGGGGGCTGTTCGAACGTGAACGGCCCCATGATCATGGCGCTGGGATTGGTGGTCGGCCTTGCGGTACCGCCGCTGGCCGAAGTCATCGCCCGGGCGATTGCGCCGCTGATGGCGGCGGTGCTGTTCCTCACCGTATTGCGCACCGATAGCCGGATCGTCCTGCGCTACCTGTGCCGGCCGCGCCTGCCCCTGCTCGGGCTCGCCGCCATCTTCGCCGCGGTGCCGGCCTTAACCGCCGTAGCAGTCGCGCTTTTGCCGATCGACGACGGCTTGGCCCGGTCGCTGCTGCTCAACAGCGCGACCCCGCCGATCCTGGGATCGCCGGCAGTTGCCTTGCTACTGGCTTTCGATTTTGAGCTGGCGCTGGTCTGCATGGTGACCGGAACCCTGATGGCGCCACTGACTCTGGCCGCCGCCAGCTGGCTGGCCTTGTCGGCCGAAAGCCCGATCGATTTCGTTGCGGTCCTGGTCCGGGTCGCCCTGTTGACCGCGGCGCCGACCCTGGCCGGGGTCGCGATGCAAAGGTGGATCGGGTGGCACCGGGTCACCACCGCCGGCCGGCCCTTGCAGCACCTGATCGTCGCCGGACTGGCGATCCTCGGGGTCGGATTGATGGACGGCGCCAACCAGGCACTGGCGCGCGATCCGGTCAGCGTGATCTGGGTGACGCTGGCGGCGCTTGCCTTCAATCTCGGTCACCAGTTCGTGGTTCACCGCCTGCTGACCTGGGCCGGGATCGACCAGGCCGGCGTGATTGCGATCATGTGCGGCTGCCGCAATCTCGGTATGACCTTCGCGGGGGTCGGCGGGGCGGCCGGCGAGGTGTTCGCGGTCTATGTCGCGGTCGGTCAGGTCCCGGTCTATCTGTCGCCGATGATGTGGCGCTGGCTGACCCATCGGCGCCACCCCTCGCGCCCGGAGGCGCCCGATTAGGGCCGGGCGAACTCGTCGCGCAAGGCGGCCCCCTGCTGGTCGAGCGCCGGGACCGGCCTGAGGTTGCCCTCGCCCTCGCCTTCGCCCCCGGCGTCGCACCAGCGCAACGGCGGCGCGATGCTTGCGACCGGACCGCTTGGGGTGTCGACTTCGATCCGACGCAGCTGCGGGTGGACCGACAGATCATCAACCCCGTTGAGCGCGCCATAGGCGATCCGCGCGGCATCCAGGCGCCGGCGTGCCTGATCGCGGGTCAGGGTGCGGAAGACCCGATCGAGTTCGCGGTCCAACCCCGGCCGGTTGGCTACCCGCGCCGGGTTGCTGCAGAAACGCGGGTCATCGGCCAGTTCCGGCCGGTGGAGTACCTCGGCACAGAAGGTCCGCCACTCGCGCTGGTTCTGGATCGAGAACACGATCTCCTTGCCGTCGCCCATCGCGTAGGCGCCATAGGGGGCGATGGTCGGATGGTTGAGGCCGGCGCGCGGCGGGGCCGAGCCGCCATAGTCGAAGTGCAACAGCGGCACCGTCATCCAGTCCGCCAGGGAGTCGAACAGCGACACCGCGACGCCTTTGCCGCGGCCGCTGCGCTCGCGCTCGTACAGCGCCTGAAGGATGCCGGCATGGGCGTACATGCCACAGGCGATGTCGGCGACCGAGACCCCGACCCGGCCCGGCCGCTCGGGCACGCCGGTGATCGAGGCCAGCCCGGTCTCGGCCTGGATCAGCAGGTCATAGGCCTTCATGTCGCGATAGAGCCCGCCCTCGCCGTAGCCGGAAATGTCGCAGGTGATCAGCCGGGGGTGCCGCGCCCTCAGAGCCGCCGAGGCGAAGCCCGACCGCTCCGCCGCCCCCGGCGCCAGGTTCTGCACGAACACGTCGGCGCGGGCGATCATGCGCTGGAGCAGGGCGGCATCCTCCGGGGTCTTTAGGTCGAGCGCGATCGATTCCTTGCCGCGGTTGATCCAGACGAAATAGGCACTCTCGCCATGGACGACATGATCGTAGGCGCGGGCGAAATCGCCGTCCGGTCGTTCGACCTTGATCACCCGAGCCCCGGCGTCGGCGAGGCGCGAGGTGCAGAACGGAGCAGCGACGGCCTGCTCGACGGCGACCACCAGGATACCAGCCAGGCCCCGGAACTCAGGAGACTGCGTCATCGGCGAGTTTCCCTCAGCAGTGCACTACCGGCATCCCGACCGCCTAACGATGTCGAGAGCTCCATCGTAGCTGGCGGCGTCGCGGCTGTCGCCAAAGATGCTGACCAGGAACTGGCGGCCGGTGACCGGGCCGAAGCCGGGTGGCCGCTCAGGGCATGGCGGCTGACGCCAAAGGGGCGACTGTGCAGCCGGCCGCTTCGAGGGCCGCCCTGATGCTGCGGGCGATCGCCACCGCACCGGGGGTATCGCCATGGACGCATACGGTATCGGCAACGAGCGCAAGCCGCTTGCCGGAGCGGCAGATGATGGTGCGATCGACCACCATGCCGACCACCCGCTGCGCCGCGACGGCCGCATCATGGATCACCGCCCCCGGCTGCGACCGCGGGGTCAGCTGCCCGTCGTCTTCATAGCTGCGATCGGCGAACACTTCGCGCGCGACCCGCAGCCCGGCCGACCCGCCGGCCGCTTCCAGCGCGCTGGCCGGCGGCCCCACCAGGGTCAGCGAGCGGTCAACCGCCCTGATCGCCCGAACAATCGCGGCGGCGATGTCCGGCTCGACCGCCGCCAGATTATAGAGTGCGCCATGGGGTTTGACGTGGCCGACCCGGTGACCGACCAGGGCGGCGCAGCCCTGCAGGGCACCGATCTGGTAGGCGACCAGGCGTTCGATCTCCCGCGGGCCGATGCCGGCAATCGCCCGGCGGCCGAACCCGGCCAGATCATTGAACGCCGGGTGGGCACCGATCTGAACCTTGCGCTCCAGGGCGGCGCGGACGGTCTCGGTCATGATCATCGGGTCGCCGGCATGGAAGCCGCAGGCGATGTTGGCCGAGGTGACGACATCGAGCATCGCCGGATCGTCGCCCATCGTCCAGGCCCCGAACCCCTCGCCCATATCGCAGTTGAGATCGATCCGCCCGGTTGGCATCGCCCTCCCCCTCAAACCATCGTGGCGGCAATAGTACCCAACCGGTCGGCCGGGGGCACAAATACGAAGCGGCCGGTCGCCAGATCGTCGTCGCTGATGTCGGTGATCAGCATGCAGCCTGGGCTGTGGGTGATCGCGAGCGGCGGTTTTGCCCTCTCCAGCGCCACCTGCGGGGTCACGCCACAGGCCCAGAAAACCGGGATTTCGTCGCTCGCGACGGTCACACCATCGCCGAAATCGGGTCGCCGGACATCGTCGATACCGATCGCCGCGGGGCTGCCGAAATGGACCGGGGCACCGTGGACCTGAGGGAAGCGCGAGGTCACCTCGATCGCCTTGATCGCGTCGGCAGTGGCCAGCGGTCGCATCGACACCACCAGCTTGCCCGAAAACCGGCCGGCCGGCGTGCAGTCGATCGAGGTGCGAAACATCGGTACGTTGACCTGCTGTTCGACGTGGCGCACCGGGACTCCGGCCCGGAGCAATTCCGCCTCGAAGGAAAAGGAGCAGCCGAGGACAAATGTGACGAAGTCGTCCCGCCAATATCGGCCGATGTCATGGCATTCCTCGACCACCGCGCCGTCGCGAAACACCCGGTAGGACGGGACGTCGGTACGAATGTCGAGATCGCTGCCAAGGTTGGGCAGGTGCGGGTCGCCGGCGTGGCCGACCGCCAGCAATGGGCAGGGCTTGGGATTGGCCAAACAGAACTGAAGGAAATCGTTCGCCCAATCCACCGTTAGAATTACGATGTTCCCTTGAACAAAGCCGGGCGCCAGCCCCGATGTCTGTCCGGTGATTTGGCCGGTGCGAATAGATTTGCGGGCGGCCTGGGCCGATTTAAGATCGATTACGGACGGATGAACCATGGGTTCTCCTGGGAGACCGAAGTTATCATTGCATGATTGCGACTTTTTCACCAAGATCAGACACCAGGGCTGGCCAATTATCAAATTGTCATTTCTAATCGGCGCCCATCAGAATTTCAGATCTCCGACCGGCGCGCGCCGCCAGTCGCGCGGGATCGTCGGCAGGACTGGTAAGTCAAATCTATCGACATCGATGAAAATTATCAATTGGACCGGTCAGCGCTAAATATGCATTATCGCACGGCCAGAATACAGGAGTCCGACAGCCGATGAATAAAACCCTTGCCATAACCGGCTAACAGTCGGCCCCGCGATCGGATATCGACCCTTGATCGCGCTTAATTTCTCGGTAAATTTGCAGTAATGATATGACTTCGAGGGGATGTTTTGGCTAATCCTTAGAGCTTTAGCGGTTTTATCTCGAACATTGGCGCCGTTTTGCTCCTTTCGTCAGTTGACCGGAAATGCCGCGATCCCGGCCGCGCGGTTCAGGCCGCGGGCTCGCTGCCGCGACCGGCCCGTTCTGGAGTGATGATTGGTCTTGGAGTGCTGATTGGCCCTGGAGGGCTGAATGAAAAATTGTGAGCCGCGTTTTCTGTCCCTGGGCGATACCGCGCTGACGGTCGAATTCGGACGCTCGATCGAGCGTCCGCTGTTCGCCCGCGTGATCGGGCTCCGGCAGGCGATCGAGGCCGAACGGGCCGCCGGGGGTCTGTCCGGAATTATCGAGACCGTACCGGCCTTCCGATCGCTGACCGTGCATTACGATCCGCTGATCCTGGGTCAGGAGGCACTGGTGGGGCAGTTGCGGGCGGTGCTGGCGACCGCCGGGACCGAAACCGTCTCGGGTCGCCGGTGGCAGGTTCCGGCCTGCTTCGACGAAGCGCTGGCGCCGGATCTCGGCTATGTCGCGGAGCAGTCCGGGCTCGCGGCAGAGACCGTGGTGGCGGATCTGGCAGGCACCGACTTTCTGGTCTACATGCTGGGATTCTTGCCTGGTTTTCCGTACATGGGCGGATTGCCGGGGCGTTTGTCGCTACCCCGTCGTGCCGAGCCGCGCCTCAAGGTGCCGGCGCGGTCGATCGCGATCGCCAACGAGATGTGTGCGATTTATCCGGTGATCAGCCCAGGCGGCTGGCACCTGGTCGGACAGATTCCGATCGAGATCTTCGATCCGGCGAGCACGCCGCCGGCGCTCCTGGCACCGGGCGATACCGTGCGCTTCCTCCCGGTAGACCGGGCCGAATTCGACGCGCTGCGCCGAGACGCGACAGACGGCCGCTTCCGCCTGGTCCCCAAACCCACCCAACCGGACGAAAGCGAGGCACCGCCATGACCGGCTCGCCGGCTTTGATGGTCATCCGCGCAGGAGCGATGACCACCGTCCAGGATGACGGCCGCTATGGCTTTCAGGACCTGGGGGTACCGGTCAGCGGCGCCGCGGATGGCGAGGCCCTGCGGCTCGGCAACGCCCTGGTCGGCAATCCCCGGAACCTGGCCGGTCTGGAAATCCGCCTGAGCGGCCCGGTCCTGCGGGTGGCGGCAAACCGGGTCCACCTCGCCCTGGCCGGAACCGCCGATTTTGGGATTCGGCGCCACAGCGATCCTCAGGTCACGCTTCCGGCAGAGCCGTGGCGAAGCCACCTGCTCGAGGACGGCGACGAGGTGGTCATCGGGTCGGTGCGCGAAGGGGCGGTCGCCTATCTTGCGGTTGAGGGCGGGTTCGCCCTGCCCGCGGTACTCGGCAGCCTGGCGACCTATGGGCGTTCGGCGATCGGCGGTCTGGAGGGTCGCCCCTTGCGGGTCGGGGATCGCCTGCCGCTGGTTTGCGACGACGCCCTCGGCAGCGGCAATCGCATCCTGCCCACCGATCCCAGGGGAGACGAACCGGGCGGAGCGATCCGGGTCATCCCCGGGCCGCAGGACGACCACTTCCTGCCGACGGCCTGGGAGGCCCTGCTCGGTGCTGAGTATGTGGTATCGGGCAATGCCGACCGCATGGGCCTGCGGCTGGACGGCCCGGCCCTGCGGCATGATCCGGGTTTCGGCAGCGACATCGTGTCCGACGGCCTGGCGACCGGGTGCATTCAGGTGCCGGGCAACGGCCAGCCGATCATCCTGCTGTGCGACCGCCAGACCGTCGGCGGCTATCCCAAGATCGCCACGGTGGCGTCGGTCGACCTGCCTCGTCTGGGGCGCCTCCTGCCCGGCGCCCGGCTGCGGTTCGCGGTGGTCACGGTGGCCGAGGCGGAACGGCTGCGCAGGCAACGCGAGGCGTTTCTTTCCGGTCTGGTCTCCGGGATCGCAGAGGCGGCCGCCCCCGGCGAAATCGATCTGGAAGCGCTCTACGCCTTCAACCTGATCAGCGGGATCATTGATGCTTTCGAGCCGGTCCCGCCCCGGCATGACGAGGGCCCCTAATCCCGGCCAGCCAGCCGGGGTGGGTGTCCGGGGGAGGGTTCAGCTTCGGTCGTTGAAGCGCCAGCTTTGGTTGCCGGTCTCGACGATGTCGCAGTGATGGGTCAGGCGATCCAGCAGTGCGGTCGTCATCTTGGCGTCGCCGAAGACCGCGGCCCAATCGGCGAAGGCGAGATTGGTGGTGATTACGACGGCGGTCCGCTCATAGAGGCGGCTGGCCGGGCGGGCCTTGGCCCGCCCCCGGCCGCCCGACGCAGTGGTCGAAACATTCGGACCAATTCTAGGTGAACCCCTGCCAGAATTTCGGAGATTCCTTCTCCGGGGCGACGGAAATCATATCCTCTGAGCGGACTTTCCTTCCCTGACCTCTCGGACATTTATCCCTGGTCTCCCCGCTCGCCGGTGTATTGCACCAGCAGGCAGGTCCAGTCGTCGCCCTGCGGTGCGCCCGCTTTGAACTTACCGACCGCGCTGAAGACCTCGTCCAGGATCGCGTCGGGACCGAGAGCATGACTCTCGGCCAAAGCGGCACAGAGCCGGGCCTCGCCGAACTGTTCGCCGGCCGGGTCGAACGCCTCGGTGATGCCGTCGGTGTAGAGCAGCAGCGAGGCACCGGCCGGGAGGGTCATGCGGCTTTCCGCATAGCTTGCGCCGTCAACCATCCCCAGCGGCGTCCCGCCGACGTCGTGAACCACACTGACCGCGCCATCGGGAAGCAACAGGTACATGGGCAGATGGCCGGCATTGGCATAGGTGAAGACCCCGGTCGCGACATCGAGGACACCGTAGACCGCGGTCACGAAGTTGACCGCGTCATTGTCCTCGACCAGCCGTGCATTCACGCGCCTCAAGCATGACCCGGGTCTGGGAAACTGGCGCGCTTTGGCACGAAGGAAGGTATGCACCATCATCATGAACAGAGCGGCGGGAACGCCCTTGCCGACCACGTCGCCGATGAGAATGGCCAGCCGATGCTGGTCGAGCCAGAAAAAGTCGTAGAGGTCGCCGGCGACGTCGCGGGCCGGGACCATCCGGCAGCTCAGGCGGACCTCGGGCCGGGCCGGAAAATGGGTCGGCAGAACCGTGCGCTGGATCTGCCGTGCCACCTCGAGTTCCTGCTGGAGTGCGACCATGCCGGTATGGGCGGCGAACGCCAGGCGGATGCTCTCGAAGCAGGGCTGCCAGTTCGGCGCCACCATGGGCAGGTTGCCGCCCTCGTTGCGGCTTTCGCGGCTGATGAATTCGAGCAGTTGCTGGGATGGGCGGACCAGCTGGTGGTTGGTGGCGATCGTCGCGACGACCAGCATCAGCATCGAACTGAATATCAAGGCGAGCAGAAAACCCAGATCACCCTTCAACAAGATGAAATAAATATCCCATTTGGGGATGATATAGACGAAAGTAACCGGCGCATCGCTGGCCTGAATGGCCTGAACCTCGTAGTCCTTGACCGGCGTCGCGTCCGGATCGGCCCGGCTCAGCAATTCCGACGCCCGGTCCTTGAGCGGGTCGGGCAGGACGTCCCGGAACGACCGGGCCGTCGGCAGTTCGGTGGCCGAAGACGAGCGCGCCAGCACCTGCTGACTGTCGTTGACCACGAACACTTCGCCGGCTTCGATAAACCAGCTCTGGAGCCGTTTTCTCAACTCTGCCGGCGAGAGGTCGACCGCGGCGATGCCGCGGAAGCGGCCGCCAAGGTAGACCGGCTGGGACACCGTGATGATCGGCCCGGCTCCGGCCGGGTCGGGATAAACGTCGGACCACTGGCGGCTTTGCTCGTAGGGGCCCTCGCCCGATCCGTTGCGCAGCACCGACGGCAGGGCGGCGAGAAGGGCGGATTTATCGTCAGAACCCGAACCGTAGCGGTAGCGCGAAGACGGCACCCAGGGGAACAGATTGATGAAATGCCGGTCGGACAGGTAATAGCACCAGGCAATTTCCGGCAGGTTGGAGACGAAACCGGCGCACCAGTCGTTGAGCTGGATCGCCATTTCCAACTCTATCAGGAGTTGTGGGTCGGGCTTTTCGATCACGCCGGTCAAATTGCCGACTTCGCTGGTCCGGTATTGATCGGGCAGGGTGTCGAGATCGACCGGCCCATCGGCGCCGTTGCGGAACAGCCAACGCTGCAGCGGATCACCGTCGGGCTCGCGGGTTCGGTTCCAGAAGATCTCGCTCCGGGTCCGAAGGGCATCGACGACCTGGGCATAGCCCTTCCACTGCCGGTCGAGGTCCCGCACCTTTTCCAGGAAATGATTTTCGAGGACCGCGCTCAGCGACAAGTATTCCTGGCGCTGCTGAACGAAGACGATGATGTTCGCGACCAGAATGATCCCAAGGAAGGTCAACAGCAGAATCCGCCGGTGACCTGCGACCAGATCAACCGTCTTGACAGCCGCCGCATTGGCACGGACAGCTGCCTCGGTCGTCTGTGGCGGACGCCCTATTCCTGCACCTTCCGGCATGGTTCACACCTGGGCACCAAGTTTCGTCTGATCACCAGACGATTGTACTGCGCGGCGCGGCTATACTCCAAGCCATCGCTAAGACGACGGATCAGCAAGATGCCGCGTCCGGAAATCGGGGCGTCGGCGATGGTCGATACCGCAGGCGGCTCGGGCCGTTCCAGCGGATTGAACGGGCGGCCATCGTCCTCGATCGACAGCACCAGCACATCATCGCTCCGCGCGAATTCGAGGGTGATCGCGTGCCCCTTGGGGTTATCGTAACCATAAAGAATGATGTTGGCGGCTGCTTCGTAGGCACAGACCATCAGGTCGAACAGCAAATCGGACGGCAGCCCCGGAAAACTACAGGCTTCTTCAAACCAGCGCGGTATCCGGACCAGGTCATCGATCCGGCATTCCAAGGTCAAGCTTTGCCGAAGAGGCGGCGGCCCCATCGCCGGGATGGAGCCGTCCTGACAGGGGGGCTCGGTCGACGGTTCGGTCACGTCCGGCTTTCATGCTTCATGGCGTCGAGGCTGTCGAAGATCGGGATAATGGTGTCGATGCTCATGAAGCTCAGAACCTTGCCCACTGATGGATTGGGGCCGACCAGTACCAGTTTCAGGCCCTTCAGGTTGGCCGTTTTTGCCGTGGCGACCAGCACCCTAACACCTTGGGACGAGATGAAGGTGACACCGGCCAAATCAACGACGACGTCCCTGTCCTGGCGCACCGTGCCCCGCAGTTCGGTCTCGATCCTGGTCGCCCCCGATATGTCCAAAGAGCCGTCAAGTTTGACCAAGGTCATATTGGATGGTAGGACTTTGACGTGGATTTCCATTTTGTCTCGACCTCCGTCGCCGCTGGGTGCTTGTCTCCCTATCATAAATATAGATGATAATCTTAATTACAAAACCAAAAAGAATTAAAAGCAAATAATAATTTCTTGGGCGATCTCTGCTGATCTCCCCCGGCCCGAGCCGGGTTGATCGGAACGCGAGGCTGTGACGGTGGGCGGAAAACTCCTGGCTTGCCGTTGGAGTGCCATTCCGGTTCAAGAATCGGGTGAATCGGGCTCCGGACCTCGGCAAACCGACCAGATCGGCGACACACCGGTTGATCCGTCGGCTGTTGGCGCAGGTGGAGGACTTGAAGCGCGAAATCGCCGCGCTTGCCGCCTGAGTGAGCGACCTTGAAGGTCGGCGGCGGGAGCCAGTGAAGACGCCGGACCATTAGAGCGTTGCGCAGTTCGAGCGTTGCGCAGTCGAAAGGCACCACGCCGAACCGTCCTAAGGGCGAAAAGAGCTAAGGGCCGCGCCAGGGCAGCCTGGGACGGGCCGGCGGCGGCCGTCCGCTGGCCGAGAGCCCCGACCAATTCGTGCCCGACCAATTGGTGCCCGACCAATTGGTGCCCGACCAATTGGTGCCCGACCAATTGGTGATTGCCAAAGCGAGCCGGTGCGCCCATCGCCAGGCCGGATTGACCGAGGCGGATCAGACGCTGCATGGCCGCTACGACAAGATCGGCCTGCTGCCCGTGCGGCCGGTGGTGACGCAGGAGGAGCGCTGTGTCGGCCATTTGCCCGTGCCGTGGCGGGACCACCCTGGCGCCGGTGCCCCAGGGCATGGCGGACAGTTCGCCGTTCGGCCTGTAGATTCTGGCGGTGGCGCTCGATCTGCGCTTCGTCCATGCGGTCAGTTATCGCCGGCTGACCTGGTTGATGGCGCACCTGTTCCGCTGGCAATCAGCGAAGGTGCCTTGGATGCCATGTTCCAGCGCGCCAAGCCGAAGTTCGAGCATGAGGTCATGGCCATCCTGTCCCGGTTTCGCCGGTGCCGGATCGTCTGCTCCGACGAGCCCACGGTGCGGGTCCAGGACCTGATGATCGAGGTCCGGGTGATCGAGGTCCGGGTGATCGAGGTCCGGCTGATCCGGTATTGGCGCGCGTGCGACCAGACGCCGGAGGGCAAGCTGATGGTGGTGTCGCTGCCGGCGCAACTCCAGGGTCGTTTCGGGGCAAATCTGCGGCGGTTCCTGCTGAGCCAGCATTATCAGTGCCGGGTGACGATGCCGCGGAATTCCTGATCGAGCGGCTGATCGCCCATGAGGGCCAGGCGTTCGCCGACGAGGATGCCTGGACCGACGTCCTGATCGGGATCACCGTCACCGGGGTCAAGAGCGTGGGGGTCAAGAGCGTGCGGCTGGCCTCGGAGGCCGCGGTCGTCGGCAGCCTCGACCCCCACGGGCCTGCCCAGGAATGCGGCTATCGTCAGTGACGGCGCCGGCCAGTGCGATGTCTTCCGCCACGGACTGTGCTGGATCAACGGCCCTGCGCCTGATCCAGGCCCTGGTCACGGTAACCGACCAGCAGCGCGCCGTCGTCACCCTGGTCCGCCAGCTGATCCGGTCGTTCTACCACGACCTGAAAGCGTACGGCGCCAGCCCGTCGGCCCAGGCCCAGGCCCGCCTCAAGGTGCGAAAGGCCGAACTGCGGGTGGCGCTCGACCGTCCCGAGGTGCCGCTCAACACCAATGACTCCGAACACGACACCCGCGATCCCGTCACCATCCGCAAGATCAGCGGCGGCACCTGCAGCGAGGATGGCCGAGGATGCCGGGACACCGTCCTGTCCCTGAAGAAGACCAGCCGGAAGAATGCCATCTCATTCCTGGCCTATCTCGGCGACCGCCTCGGCATCGCCGCAAGGGCCGGGCGCCGCGCCGGTAAGGGCGATCCGTTCGCGGCGTTCCGGGCGCGGGTCGGCCAACGGCAGACCATCGGGAAGCCGACCAGGCCGACGTGGATGTAATCTGCCGCGAACGGCTCGGCCTGGCGGACAAACGGACGCGCGACCTGATCGCCCGGCTAGTCAAAGCATGGGACGGATTGCACAACCTGGAACAGCTTCGGATCAACGCGCGGGCGGCCTGCGACGCGTTGACGGTCGCCCATTCGGCGACGTATATACGGTCGCCCATTCGGCGACGTATATATAGTGTCGGGTGTATCTATGAGCGTCGGAGCGACACGATCGCCGGAACGCCGGTATTGGCCAAAATCTCCGACCGTCTCCGGTTCTTGGACTCCCGTTCGGACCGCATCCAAAAGACATCGACGTTGAATGGGCATTGAATGGGCATTGACGGGGTTGGGTGCGTTTTATCCCAGACCCACTACCCCCCGGCTCTCGCATCGGAGGCTATCCAGCGGCCAAAAAGTCGACCTTGCCGGCGATGCCAAAAATCACTATGAATTAAGGTAACGACGGCAGCGGTCGGGAGCAGGCCCCAGTCACCCGTTGCCCGGCGATGGCCTCGCTTGCTGGGGTTCGTCTTCACCCTTGTGTGGCCAATCCAGTCCGCCTTGGCGTTGGGTCCGGGGCTACCGGATACTGCGGGCCGGAATGATCATTCCAGCGGCCGAATGAATATTCGGCGTTGCCGGCGATGCCCAAAATCACCATCATCTAAAAAGCGACGACAGCGGTCGGGAGCAGCCCCCGCCAACCGCTGTCCGGTGACGGCTCCGGCTGCTGGGGCACGTCCCCAAGGCCACGCCGATCGAACAGCCAAATCGAGCGCGGTAACTTTGCAACGTCGTGAAGTCCGCCGGCTTCGGTCGTCTTCACCGACTGGCTGTCGATCACGCCGGCCGTCGGGCTGGCGTCTCGCCCGATCATCTCCCGCGCTGCCATCACCAGATGGTGGTTGATGGTCTGCCATAGTCCGCTGTCACGCCCGCGATAGAAGTAGCCCTGCACCGTCGTCCAGGGCGGGAAATCCCTGGGCAGCATCCGCCATTGGCACCCCGTCGTGGCACTATACAGGATGCCGCTCACGATCGAACGCAGGTCCGTCCGCCGCGGGCGTCCAAGCCGGCACGCCCGCGCGAGAAACGGCTCGACAACACGCGATTCCTCGTCCGTCATATCGCTTGAACACAAAAGCTCGACTCGCCGATACTGAGATCGGGTGATTTCAGTCCATACCATCTTGTGTCCTCGTCGTAATTCGCAACCACAACGAGTCACAAGGGACTGAAATCACTCAATACGTCTCAGGTCAGCCTCTTACGGCAGGCGATTGCGTCGGGATTCAGGGCGATGCCTCGGGCGAAGGAGGACTCAAGAAACCCGGAGCCGATCTGTCCCGAGGCCGACAAGACGCGAACTTCGTTCACGCTGGCGTTCTCCTGACGCATCGGGATTCAACCTACGCTGCTCAGCCCATCGACCCTTCGAGCGCCCGGACGATTCGACGGCGGTATGGGGAGCCCGATACCGAAAGGGACCCGGCACGGGCGCGCCTCGGGACTGGCGCGAGGACAAACTTCGCGAAGCCTGCCGGTCTGTCGGGTTCGCCCGTGATGAAGACCGCAGTGATCGCCGCTGTCCTGGCGTCGGTCTCCTCCCCTGCACCAGCGTGGCATCTTCACCTTAGGTTGCAATTAGGGCGCAGTTTTGCTGGCGATCAGCATTAGAATGTCGAATGTCGAATGTCGAATGTCGAATGTCGAGAGGCGCCGGGCGGTCATGCCGGGACGGCCGCAACTCCTCCGTCGGCCCCTCCTGATCGCAGCCGAACGCCCAGGGCCCAGTCACCTCTTGCCATCGCAATTCGACTATTTCACAGTGACAAACTCGCGGTTTTCGGCGTGCCGGTCCGGCCGGCGGGGCTCGCCCAAACGTCCCAGGAACCGGCGGCGGGCGGGGCTTTCGACAACGGGGTGCTGGAGTGGTCAAACTTCGGGGCAGGCGGTCTTGGCGGGGAAAGCGGATGAATTGCCGGACCGGCTCACGGGTTGAACGGGTCGGGACGCGAGGCGCACACCTCGCACTGGCCGCGGTCACCGTGCTGCTGCTGCTTGGCTCCGCGACCGAAGCTCTCGCCGGGACTATCCCTCAAATCGGCTGCAGCTGGGGCGGCGGCGACGAACCTCGGTGGAAGATCGACGAGGCGGCGGTTCTGGCGGTGATGGAGGCCGCCAAGGCAGCCTGCCTGTCGGTTCGAGCGCAGAATCAGGCAGCCAAACAGGCCGAAGACATCAAATCGATGGTTGGCATGGGGGTCAGCGCCCTGATCGTCATGCCGGTGAACGCCCGAAACCTGCTGCCGACCATTGCTGAAGCCCTGGCGAGGAAGATTCCAGTCGTCGCTTATGATCGGCCGATCGAACTTCAAGGTACTTTTTATGTCAGTTTCGACAATCGGCAGGTTGGCCGGTTGCAGGCCGCCAAGCTGTTGGAGACCAAGCCGAACGGGATTTATGTGTTCATCGAAGGAGACGACTCTGATCTCAACGTCTCCACCGTTCACCTCGGCCACATGGACATTTTGCAGGCGCCGATTGCCAAGGGCGCCATTACCATCGCCTCGGACTCATTCACTAAGGATTGGTCCCCAGAGACGGCCAAGGCCAATATGGTAGAAATACTTAGGAAGAACCACAACCACATCGATGCGGTTCTGGCGGGCAACGATCGCTTGGCGGGTGCCGCGATTGAGGTTT
The DNA here is from genome assembly GCA_016124535.1 of Azospirillum sp. GTDB lineage: Bacteria > Pseudomonadota > Alphaproteobacteria > Azospirillales > Azospirillaceae > RI-112. The sequence goes on along the minus strand of WGNK01000050.1, from coordinate 2,089 downwards.
TGGCCGAGGTTGGCGAAAAAAATGTTGCGGTCGTCGGGCAGGACGGCGATTTCGAGGCGCTGAACCGCATCGCCCAAGGCACCCAGACGGCCACAGTGATCAAGGACTATCGTATGCTTGGCACGGTTGCCGCCGAAGTGGCGCTGGCGCTCGGACAGGGCCGGACCCCGACCTCGCTGCCCGACACGGTCAAGTGGCGTCGCGATCCTGCCGGACCGTATTTCGACGCGCGGCTGCTGGCGCCTCAACTGATTACGCGCCGAAATCTCGGGGACGTGATTCAGGCCGGCCTGGCATCACGGGAGGACGTCTGCCGGGACGTCTCCCGTGGCGTCTCGCCGCCGGCGTGCTGGTGACCGTCGATCCCGGTAAGCGGTCGCGGAACTTCCGGGGCCAACCTGCACGATCAAGGAGCAGCGGGCATGGAACTCAGTCTTGTGGTCGCTCCGGTGGTCGCCCTGTTGACGGTCCTGGGGATGTTCACCGTCACCGACCGCCAGAGTACCTATGTGGCCGAGATCAAGGTGCCGCAAGCGCTTGAATACCGCGGTCACAGCTCCAGCGTCGTGATCGTCCGTATGTTCGACCGGATGAGCAGCATCCGTCGTGACGGCTTCAGCCGGCACACCGGCGAAACATTGGCCTCCGACTATGCCCAGACGCCCGCCCTGGCATTGGCCCGGGCTTTTCAGGTCATCGAACCGGTTCGGGCAATCCAAAAGACGGTCGGGCTGATCGACAATTATGTCGAGGGCAATATAATCCTGCAGGAAAATCAACTTAATTTTATGCTTCAGAGCTGGCCGTGGGATGGAGAGCCGTTTCAGCTTGAAGAGAATGGCGATATCGACGCGGTCGACAAGCTGATCGAGGTCATGGCCGAGCGCCTGATGGCGCGGGTCGACCCCTACTCGATGGCGATCTACCTGTATCGGCGAAACATCGATAGTTGGAATTTTTCGGAACTGAACGAGATCATCGAGCGCGAAATCGAAAACCAGGAACCAGACGAGCGCGTCTGGTTCCGCAATCTGCGCGCCCTGGTTCTGGTCAACACCGGGCATGATCAGGCAGCCATCGAGGAGTGGGAGACGGCGATCAGCGAGGTCCCGGAGTTCAGCCTGGCCTATTTCAACCTGGGCTACCTGTATGCCCGCAGGGCACGTTGCACCGAGGCCGTCCGCTACCTCGCCCAGGGAACCCAACAGCCGGCAGATCCAGAATCTCTCTCGGACGCCTATTCCCAATGGGGGCTCTGCCTGGCCGCGCTCGGCTCCGCAACGGAGGGGCTGAGCAAGATCGAACGCGCCTTGGAAGCCGATCCGAACAGCTTTGAGGCCTACCGCGCTCAGGGTGCTATCTTGCGCACCAAGGGTCAGGTCGATACCGCCAATGTTCTGTTCAACAAGGCGCGCGCTCTGGCTCGCTCTGTCGGCCGCGGTGGCGTCCATCACGATACCGAGGCGCTCAACAGCCTGTTCGAGCGTTGGGACGGCGGCTTGGAAGGCTTGATTGCACAGCGTTAGGAAAGGGTTCAGCGGCGGTCGGCATCGGGGCAACCGCTCGTCCCGCCCTCGCTTCGGCGTATAACAGGTTGTGTCGGGTTTGATTGAGCCGAAACCGATCGGATAAGTATCTATCAGCATCAGGGCCGAAGCCGATGAGCGCCTCCTGACCCGGCAACCGCTGTTGAACCGCGGTCCCGGCGACGGCGTGCTGCTGCCAGCGACCGGCAATCCGGTGGCCCAGCTTGCGGTGGCGACGGTGGACTCACCGGTCCGGGGGTCCGGTCCGCAGTGACCCTTCCCCGAATTGGTGGGCACCTTTGCTAAGCTCCGCTGGGAGCGAAGAGGGAGATACTGACGAGCAAGCGACGGTCGTTCACCGACGAGTTCAAGCGCGAGGCGGTCGCCGTGGTGGAAAGCAGCGGCCGGCCGTTGGACCGGGTGGCGAAGGCGTTGGACCTTCAGCCGTCGGTGTCGCGCACCTGGCGGGGGCGTGTGGCTGGACCAGTCAGCCGAGATCACGCGTTTGAAACGCGAAAACCAACGCCTGCGCATGGAACGCGATCTTTTTAAAAAACTATCTC
>WGNK01000010.1 GCA_016124535.1 Azospirillum sp. | reverse complement strand
TGCCGGCCGACAGCGTGGCGTCGGCGGGCAGCCCGCTGACCGTGACTTCGAGGCTCTCGCTCGGCGCCAGGCCGGCCAGCCCGAGCTCCAGCACCAGGGCGGTGTCTTCCAGCCCGCTGACCGCGACCGGGGCCAGCGCCCGGGCGTCAGTTTCGCCGCCACTGGACAGCGTGGTGTCGAGGCCTATGTCGACGAGATGCGTAACGACGTCGGACGTTGCGGGAGGAGCAGCGATAGTTTCGCCGGCGAGGACGGGTTCATTGTTTGGCGAGGCGATCGTCGCGCCGGTGTCGAACGCGGCACCCTGAAGAGAACTCACAGAACCCGAAGATGTTGGCGCAACCGAACTACCGCCGCCGCCCGCAGTGGGAATGGGCAGCACAGTAGAACCAGTCCCTGCCGCGTCGGAACCAAAGCCCGAGTCCGCCGAGTTCAACCCGATTCCGCCGGAAGTCCGCTCTATGATGGTCTCACGGGAAGCCGCGTCGCTGCCTTGGGCGGGTGCGCGTGCAACTGATTCGCCTTGAGTACCGGCGTAGTTGGAATCGTTGGGCGTCGGTGGAATGGTGTCGGGAATTGCTTGGGGCGTTGACGGCGTTGGCTGGAGCGGCGCCGACGTTACCGGCAACGAGGTGGGGTCGCCGAAAAGCGACGGCATGCCAGTTGTCGAAGCCTCAGGGACGCTCTCATGGAGATCTACATCTCCAGTATGGATGCTGGAGGTCGCTACTTCATGAAGTGTGGCTTGGGTTGGACGCACGCTGTCTTCGACACGAGGATAGATTTGCTTGGGCGTTTCGGCGGGTGACGAGGGAGTGCGCGAGGCTGACATATCCGAAACTCCTGGGTGCCGGGACAATTGCGCTGTAATGCGTGGTGGCTTCCCATAGACATGGTATGCTTCGGTGCTCCAGATAGATCACTAAGCGTAACAGTTGGTTTCGCTAACTTTTCGTTTGTTTCATAGGCGGGCTCTGGCATGTCTGCGCAACCTATCAGTTCGCCCCGGACCAGACGGCACATCCTGGTGATCGACGACGACCCCGACATGCGGGCGTTTCTCGAGACGTTTCTGCTGGGCGAAGGTTTCGAGGTCAGTTTGGCTGAGCACGGAACGGCGATGCGCGAGGTTTTAGCGGCAGCGGTAATAGATATGGTAATCGTTGATTTGATGTTGCCCGGGGAAGACGGCTTTGCCCTAGTTCGCTATTTGCGCGACCGATACCAACTCGGGATTATCATGCTGACCGCGCGGGATAACAGTATTGATCGCATCGTCGGACTTGAGGTTGGTGCCGACGACTATGTCACGAAGCCGTTCGAAGCTCGGGAATTGTTGGCTCGCATTCGCAGCGTTCTGCGCCGGGTCGGTCAGACCGGCGACGTAGTCTCGGCGGCCACCGACTTAACGAAACCATCGGATGAAGAGGGCCTGAGGATCGGGACTTGGCAGTTGGACCGCAACGCTCGCGGCTTGGTGGGGGCAAGCGGCGAAACCGTAGAATTGACCACGGGTGAATACACCCTGCTGTGCGAGTTCGTCGACAACCCCGGCCGAATTCTCAGCCGCGAAGTCCTGCTGGCGGCGGTGCGCAATCGCGATTGGGACTATTTCGACCGTAGCATCGACATCCTGGTGAACCGGCTGCGACGCAAGATCGAGGCCGATCCGAGCCATCCGACCCTGATCAAGACCGTGCGCGGCGCAGGCTATCTGTTTGCCGGAGCTTCCTCCTGAGCTACCGCTCGTCGATGAAACATCGGCGAAACCTTGATGAATTGTTTCGCCGCGTGTGATGTCCGGTGCGGCGCCACCATTTTTCGGAGAGCGCTTCCCGGGCTTACATCCGGGTTTGCCGCCCAATGGTACTCCCGACGGCTCCGGAGGTCGCATGATAGCACCGCATCCCGCTTCCACGCTTTCTCTGGCGGCACTTCAGCCACCCGGCGCAGGAACCAGCAGAAGTCTGGTGCTGAATGCGTCAGTCGTGATCAATCTGCTGTCGTTGGCCTTGCCGCTGGTCATCCTTCACGTCTACGACCGCGTGTTGCCGTACGGCTCGCTGCCGACGCTCCTGGTGCTGTCCCTGGGATTGGCGATCGCTCTGGTGCTGGACGCGGCGTTGCGTGCCTGCCGGTCGGTGGTGTCGACCCGAGTCGGAGCCGGCGTCGAACACGCCTTGCGCGTTGCCCTGGTCGAGCGGCTATTGGAGACGCCGTTAACCGCAGCCGAGCACGACCCGATGGCGACTCATGTCGATCGGCTTGCTGCGGTTGGCATTCTACGCTACCGGTATTCTGGCGAAATGGCTGCGACTTTGATGGATCTGCCATTCGCTGCTCTGTACCTGCTCCTGATTGCGGTGATCGGCGGCTGGCTGGTGGCAGTGCCCCTGGCAGTGGTAGCGCTGTTCGCCCTCGGCCGGTGGGGCTTGAGCCGCGAGTTGACCCACGCCGTCTCGGTCAGGGCCGAAGGTGACGGCCGGCGTCATGCCTTTCTGCTCGACTTGCTTGGCGGCCTTGGTTCGGTCAAGGCGCTGGCGCTCGACGAACCCCTGTTGCGCTGCTATGAACGCTTTCAGGAAGACAGTGCCGACGCGGTGCGGGCGGTGGCTTGGTATGGTGCCCTGGCCCAGGCGTTGGGTGGATTGGCCGGGCAAGCGAATATTGTAGCGCTGATGGCCGTCGGTGCGGCCATGGTTCTGGACGGAACGCTCACAGCCGGCCAGTTGGCTGCCTGTACCCTGCTGACCGGACGCGCCTTGCAGCCGGTTCAGGCGGCCATGGCGCTGTGGACAATGATGCACGACGACGCGGTCGCCCGCGCCAAGGTCGAAGCGGGATTGACACTGCCGGCTGAAGCCGCAGAAGCCGGTCCCGAAGCCGAGCCGCGGTTCACCGGCGCGGTGGAGCTGCGCGACATCACCTTTCACCCCGACGGCCGCGATGCGCCGTTATTTGACAGGCTGTCGCTGGCGTTACGGCCAGGCGAGGCCGTTGCCATCCGCGGCAGCATCGGCAGCGGCAAGACTGCTTTGCTGCTGACGATGCTCGGGCTGATCCGCCCCCAGGGTGGCGAGGTTCTGGCTGATGGCGAGGTTTTGACCGAGGCGTCGGCGCGCCGGCTGCGCCGCCAAGCGGCGCTGCTGCCCCAGCGCGGCGGAATGTTCGAAGGCACGCTGCTCGACAATCTTACCGGTTTCCGCAACGGTGAAATCGCCAACGAAGCCATGTACCTGGCCTACCTGCTGGGACTCGACGCCATGGTCCGACGGTTGCCCGACGGCTATGCCACCATAGTCGGTGGTGCCACGGGCGGGGCGCTGACCGTCGGCGTGCGTCAGCAGGTGGCGATCATCCGAGCCTTGGTGGGGCAACCCCGGCTGATCCTGTTCGATGAGGCTAATCTGCCGCTCGACTCCGCCAATGGTCGCCGACTGCGCGATCTGTTGGCAGGGATGAAGAGCAGCACTGCCTTGGTGCTGACCGGAGGCGGTGATGCCGATTTCCTCGCTTTGGCCGATCGACGCCTGACCTTGGCCGGCGGCAAGCTGGTTCCGGGAGAATCGTCATGACCGATGTCGTTATGCCGGCTTCCGGCCGGGCGATCCCGTTCAGCGCCGCCGGTTCGGATTTCGCAGCCTGTTTCGCGCCGATGCTCGACGCGCTAGGCTGGCGCGGCACCGCTCGGCAAGCCGCCGCCGCCGCCGGCCCATCCGAGGAGATGAAGACGCTCGACCTGCGTAACGCGCTTGCCCGGCTCGGCTTTCCCACTGCGGCTGTGCGTACCCGGACGGATGCCCCTGACCTGCCGCTGCCCAGCCTGTTCGTCGGTGACGATGGCAGGCCGTTGGTGCTGACGCCAACCGGCCACTTCGATGGTGCCGAGCGCACCGCCCATGCGGGCTTGCCTCCGGCCCGCGCCGGCTGGGCCTACGTCCCGACAGCCGGCGAGGACGTGTCGGCCCGCGGCGGCTGGTTCAGCCGGGCCGCGGGCCGCTTTGCCGGCAGCCTGCGCTGGCTGCTCCTGCTCACCTTCTTCCTAAACCTCCTTGCTCTGACGGCGCCACTGTTTTCCATGGCGGTGTATGATCAGGTGATCGCCACCGGCGATGCCGGCCTGCTCCACTATATGGCAGCCGGGGTCGTCCTGGCGCTGGTCTGCGAGGCGATGTTGCGGGGATTGCGCGGCACCCTGATCGCTCATATCGCGGGACGGCTGGAAATGCTGCTCGGCACTGCCGCGCTGGCCAAGTTGATCTCGCTGCCTCTGGCCCAGTTGGAGCGGACTGGTGCCAGCACGCATTTTGCCCGCCTGCGCGAGGTCGAGAGTTTGCGGTGGTTCTTCACCGGCCCGCTGGCGCTCGCGGTTCTCGAACTGCCGTACGTCCTGCTGTTCCTGGCCGTGGTTGCCGCTTTGGCCGGCTGGTTGGCACTGGTCCCGGTCGGGGTTTCGATGGCGTTCGCGGTGATCGGCCAGACCCTGTTCCGTCGAGCGCGCCGGGCCGCTGCAACTGCGACCGCTGCCGCTGCCGGCCATCAGGCGATGGTGATGGACATACTCGCCAACCTGCGAACGATCAAAGCGTCGGCACAGGAAGAGTCGTGGCTGACCCGTTTCCGAGAGCGCTCGGAGCGGGCGGCGGTCGCCTCCCTGGGCATAGCCCGCCTCGACTCGGTCGCTCAGAACTTCGCCCAGTTCGCCAACGTCGCGGCAGGCAGTGCCACTCTGGCGGCCGGCGCGATCTTGGTCATGGACGGACAGATGTCGGTCGGTGCCCTGATCGCTTCTATGGTCTTGGTTTGGCGGGCGCTGGCGCCATTCCAGATGCTGTTCGTGGCGCTCACGCGCCTTGACGAGATCGCAGGTGCGGTGCATCGGCTCGACGTGCTGATGGCCCAGCCGGGCGAGGCCGAGGAACAGGGCGCCAATACCGCAAACAGGAGCGGCAGGCGCGAGGGCCGGATCACGCTCTCGGGCGTTTTCCTGCGCTATCCCGGAGCCACCGCGCCTGCGCTGGCAAACCTGTCCTTCGACATCAAGCCGGGCGAGGTGGTGGCGATCGTCGGACCCAACGGCTCGGGCAAGACTTCGGTGCTGCGCCTGATTGTCAATCTCTATCGGCCCCAAGCTGGTGCCGTGCTGATCGATGGTCTGGATGTGCGCCAGATGGACCCGGCCGAACTGCGCCGCTCTCTCGCCTACGTGCCCCAGACCTTCGAACCCTTTCCGGGAACGGTCGAGGACTTCCTGCGGCTGGCGGACCCCCTTGCGTCGGTCGACGACATCGAGGACGCGTGTGCCCGCGCCGGCATTCTCGATGCCCTCCGGCTGTTGCCAGACGGTCTCGGGACATCGCTGTCTGGGACCGGAACCCGGCAGTTGCCGTCCGGCCTGCTGAAGGGGGTGGCACTGGCGCGCGGCTGGTTGTCCGACGCCTCGGTGGTGCTGCTCGACGAGCCCGGCGGCTCCGGCGACGCCGAGGCCTGCCTGCTCGACCATATCGAGATGCTGCGCGGCCGCTCGACCGTGCTGCTAGTCACCCATCGCACCAGGCATCTCGCCGCCGCAGACCGGGTTCTGGTGCTCAATCAAGGGGCGCTGGCCTTTAACGGCAATCCCCGGGACCTGTTAGCCAAGATGACTGGAGCCGCCCGATGACCCTCGCTACCGCCAATTCCGTTTCGGGCCTGCCGCTGCGCGCGGTCCGGCTCAGCCAGTCGCCCCAGTTGGATGAGGTCGGCCCTGGTCGCCTGCCCGCCCTGATCGTCGCCGCGATATCGATCACCGTGGTCGCGTTCGTCGCCTGTGCCGCAGTAATGCCGGTCGCCGAGGTTACCCCGGCCTCGGGCGAGGTGCTGCCGACCGGCTCGGTCAAGCACATCCAGCATCTGGAGGGCGGCATCATCGCGCGCATTCTGGTCTCAGAAGGCGACATCGTAGAGAAGGACCAGCTTCTGATTGAATTGTCGGGTAACCGGGTTTTGCCAGAGTTGAAACGGTTACGCACCAGACTGGCCGGGCTGGAGTTGCAGGCCGGACAGTTGCGTGCCGCCATCGATGGCCGCACCGTGCCGGTTCCACCGGAGGGAGAACAGCGCTATGCCGAACTGGCCGCCAGTCAGATCAGTCTGCTCGATGCCAAGCGCCGGGCGCTGGCGAGCCAGGAAACCGTATTGCGCCAGCAGATCGCCGAGCGCGAAGCCGAAGTCTCGATGTTCGACGGCCAGATCAAGGCGGTGACGCATCAACTCGATCTGGTCGGCCAGCAGGTTTCCGCGCGGGCCGAATTGGCGGCGAAGGGCTATGCGCCGCGCATGCAACTGCTGGACAATCAGCGAGAGTATTCCCGCCTCCAGGGCCAGCTGACCGACATGGTGGCACAAGCGAGGCGAAGCCGCGAGTCGGCGGTGGAGGCGGAGTCCCGCCTGATCGACCTCCAGGTCCGATTCCGAACCGACGCCGTGGCCGAATTGGACAAGGTCACGGTCGAAATGGCCGAGTTGCGCCAAGCAGTCGAACGCGATGAAGATCGGGTGAAACGCCTGGAGATTCGCGCACCGGTACACGGTATTGTCCACGGCCTACAGACCGAGACGGTCGGTGGCGTCGTCGCTCCCGGTTCGACGGTGCTCGACATCATTCCGGTTGACGCCCGGCTCCAGGTCGAGGCTCGCATCCCCGCCCGCGATATTGGCCACGTCCAGGTCGGTCTGCCGGTATCGGTCAAGGTCATGACCTACGACTACACCCGTTACGGCAGCATTCCCGGCGTGATCGAGACCCTGTCGCCGACCTCGTTCCTGGACGATCACGGCAACCCCTACTACCGCGCCCGCATCCATCTGGAGCGCGATTATGTCGGGGTAACGCCGGGGCTGAACCCGCTGTCCTCTGGCATGACGGTGATCGCGGACATCCGTACTGGCGAGCGGACGCTGATGGAGTACATGATGAAGCCGGTCTACCATTCGCTCTCCGAAGCCCTGCGGGAACGGTGAGAGAGCAAGGAGCCGGCCATGATCGTACCGCCCCTTCCCGCCGACGAGGAAGCGCGTTTGACCGCGCTGGGCGACTATGGCGTCCTCGACACTCCATCCGAGCCGTCGTTCGACCGCATCACCCGGCTGGCGTCAGAGATACTGGGGTTTCCCATCGTCTTGATCTCGTTGGTTGACCGGCACCGCCAATGGTTCAAGTCGAAGGTTGGGCTCGACGCCGACGAGACGCCGCGCGACCTCTCGTTCTGCGGCCACGCGATCCTTTCCGATCAGGTCCTGGTCGTCGAAGACGCCAGCAAAGATGCCCGCTTCCACGACAATCCGCTGGTCGCCGGCGATCCCGCCATCCGCTTCTACGCTGGGGCGCCGTTGCGTGCCCGCGGCGGCTATCGGCTGGGAACGCTGTGCGCCATCGATCGTCAGCCACGTCGGTTGCTACCAGAGCAGGTGCGCCAACTTTCCGATCTCGCGCAAATTGTGGTTGACACGCTTGATCTGCGGCTCGCACTCGACCGCTCGCGGCAGGAGTTGGAAACGGTGGATCGTGCCCGGGCCGCGCTGGTCGACAGCGAGGCGCGGCTGCGCGCGATTTTCGACACTGTGGTCGACGGCATCATCACCATCGACGAACGCGGTATCGTCCGCAGCTTTAATCCGGCAGCCGTGGGTCTGTTCGGCTACGATCCCAGCGAGGTGCTCGGCCACAACGTCAGCATGCTGATGCCCCGGCCCTATCGGGCCGAGCATGACGGGTATCTCTCCGGTTACCTTCGCTCCGGCGAGGCTAAAGTTATCGGTGTCGGCCGCGAGGTGTCGGGTTTGCGCAAAAATGGCACCGTCTTTCCGATGGATCTGGCGGTCAGCGAAGTCCGGCTGGGCAAGGGTAGGTTGTTCACCGGAATTGTCCGCGACATCACCGAGCGGAAACGAACCGAGCGGTTGAAGGCGGAGTTCATAGCCACGGTCAGCCATGAACTGCGCACGCCGCTGACCTCGATCAAGGGCACACTCAAGTTGATCATCCGGGGTGTCGGCGGCGAAGTCTCGGCCAAGACCGCCTCTCTAGTCGACATTGCCTACAGGAACGTCGACCGTCTGGCAATGCTGGTCAATGATATCCTCGATATCGAAAAGATAGAATCTGGGCGGATGGAGTTTCATTTCGCCGAGATCGACATTGGTTCGTTGCTCGATCATGCTGCCGAGGCCAACAAGGACTACGCCCGCCAACTCGCGGTCGGCTTTGCCATAAAACCGCTTTGCGAACCGTTGCTGGTGAGCGGCGATTTCGACCGCTTGATGCAGGTTTTAGCCAACTTATTGTCTAACGCCGCCAAATTCTCGCCGGCAGGCAGCACCGTCGAGGTCTCGGCCGGTTGTTGCAATGGAGACGTGCGCATTACGGTCGCCGACCGCGGACCGGGCGTGCCCGAGGAGTTCCGGAGCCGCATTTTCGGCAAGTTCGCCCAAGCGGACGCTACCGACAACCGCCAAAAGGGCGGTACAGGTCTCGGTCTCAGCATCGCCCGCACGATCGTAGAGCGCCACGGTGGAACGATCGGCTTCGAGGACCGACCGGGCGGTGGCGCCTTCTTCCATGTCGACCTCCCCGCCGTCTCATCTACCCCCGAGGAGTTGCCATGCCTGACCCGCTGAGCCGTATCCTCTGCGTCGAAGACGATCCGGACATCCAGACCGTCCTCCGTCTGGCCCTGGAGGAACTGGGCGGCTTCACCGTCGAGATTTGTTCCAATGGTCACGAGGCGCTGCGCCGCGCGCCGGAATTCCGGCCTCAACTCATCCTGCTCGACGTGATGATGCCAGGCATGGATGGCCCCGCCACTTTGGCCGAACTGCGACGACTACCGGCGACCGCGGCAACGCCGGTCGCCTTCGTCACAGCCAAGGCGCAACCGCAGGAACTGAAGCGTTATCTGGAACTTGGCGTGGTCGGCGTCATTCGCAAACCGTTCGACCCCGACACCTTGCCCGATGAATTGACCGCGCTGTGGGCGCAGACCACGCCGAAAGACGCGCTGCCCCAGCCCGACTCTCTAGTATAATAGAGTCCCAAGGGACCTCCGCCAGGGCTCAGCGCCCGAGATCACCGGTCCAACCTTCCGGCCGTGACCGCAATGGTGTCGCCAGCATAATCGACACGGCAACCGCCTCGTCGGCGCGGTGGGTCTGGTGCATCGGCAGCCCCGGCCGGGCCGGTCGATTTCCGCAAAGGTCTGGATGGCATGGTGGCGCTGGTTGAGCGCCATCTCTGCTGCGATCCGTTTTTATGTGTCGGACGAAGATATGTGGCGGCCCGGTCGGGCAGTAAGCGATGCCGCAGCGACGGTGAGATTGGCCGCCACATAATATTCAAATGTTTTCCAGCAGTTGCAGCACGGAGTCCTTGGGTTGGTATCGCGCCGGCAGCTTGCCTGACACGCCGGCCTTATCCAGTCCGCGGCGCATCATCTCGACGTCCGCAGCGGCATAGCGATGGGTGGTGGCGACCTGCGAATGGCCCAACCACGCCTGAATGGTCAGAAGGTCCACCCCGGACTGCAACAATGTCATCGCGAGCGAGTGCCGGAGGACGTGGGGCGAAATGGTTTTACTCGTCAGTTCCGGTATTTTTTCGGTGGCCGTGGCGACAACCCGCCGCACGATGTGCGTCGCACCGAAACGGGTGAGACGCGCTCCGTGCGTGCCGACGAAAAGCGGACGAGCTTCATGGCGATCGATCTCACCCTCGCGCATCAACGCCTTCAATGCTTTAACGAGGTCGTGCGGCATCGGTACGATACGCTCCTTGCGCCCCTTGCCGCGCAGGAGCACTTGCGGCCGGGGTTGGTCCAATTGAAGATCGCGGGCATTGACGCCGAGCGCGTCGGAAACGCGTGCACCGGTGCGCGCCATAAACAGTAGCAAGGTGCGATCTCGGCGACCGAGTGGCGTTCGCTGATCCGGCGAGGCGACCAGGACATCGATTTCGTCGCGCGATAGATGATGGGTGATCTCGGTGTGTGATCTTTTTATCGGGATGGCCAGGATGCGCTGCGCGACGCCGAGTGCGGCCGGGTCGTTCGCGGCGACATGGTGAAAGAATGACCGGATCGCGGTCAGGCGCGCATTGCGTGTCTGGACCGAGTTCTTCCGCTTCTCTTCGAGCTCGTCCAGAAAGGCGAGGATCACATCCCGGTCGATGTCCTCGATCGCCAGGGAAGACGGCTTGTGCCCCGTGCGTTCAGCCGCGAAAAGCATCAGCAGGCGCAGGGCGTCGCGGTAGCTGGCGATCGTGGAGGGGCTTGCATTCCTTTGCTTGGTGAGCCGGTCACGGAAAAAGGATTCCAGCAGCGAGGCGAGCGATGGATGTGCGTTCATGAGACGCCTCCATCGGCAAATGCGCGGTCGGCCGCCATGCCCAGCAGTTCCGCTGTTCCTGTCACGTAATAGGCGGTGTCGCTGTAGCGGGCGTGACCGAGGTAGGTTGCCAACAAGGGCAGGAACGCTTGCACGTCGGCCTTGTCCTGATGCCAAGCGGCAAGCCGGGTAACGGCGAAGCGATGCCGCAAATCATGCGGTCTCAGGGTCTTGCCACTGTCGAGCCCCGCCAGCTTGCAGGCGGCGCCGAACGCCAAGGAGAGCCCCGTCGAGGAGAGCCGGTTGCCGCGGGAGCTGAGAAAGAATGCGGAGTCCCTCGGCACTGGAAATGCTGCATCGCGATGGCGCGCGTAGGTGCGTAATGCTGCCAGCGTCGTCGTATGAACCGGAACCAGGCGATCCTTGCGGAACTTGGTCTTGCGAATGTGCAGGATGCCGCCCCAAGGGCTGGTCAGTGAGCGTACGGAGAGCGCCATTCCCGAACTTGCGACCGTGGCAATTCCTAAGCCGCCGTCCGGAACAGGAGTTGATGTGGATCGTTTCCGCCAACGAGGGCCTTCATCAGTTCGATGAGCGGTTTCAAGACGTGCAAGTCAAGATGGTTGCGGCTCCCCGCAACCAAATTAGGCCATCTAAGTCAACGACTTAGACGGCTTAATTGTTTTATGGGTATAGCCCTCTCGGACCGCTAGGTAACTGAACCGCCCCGGGATTGCCGGAGGCCTTTTG
>WGNK01000065.1 GCA_016124535.1 Azospirillum sp. | reverse complement strand
ATAAGTATTCGATCTACGTCGGGCCGCTCTACGAGGCGACCAGACGTGATGGTATTCGCCAGATACAGAAATATAGCTCGTGATAGCGTGCAGTATATAGATGTTGCCGTCATGTATAAAATGAGGGGATCAATGAGGCCTCGCTGCTGTCGCGCTTCCTCAAGGGGACCTATGAGGCCGGCGGTTGCCGCCAAGTTGGGCGCCTGGCTCGACAACCTGAACCGGCGCGACAAGTTGCCGGTGGAGTTGGTCACTGCCCCCGAATTCGTTGAGACGCCGACCGCTAAGGCAATCATCGCCACCATTACATACGCCCAGCTCGCGGCGGACTATGGCCTCGTGGTCGGCGAGCCGGGGATCGGCAAGACGATGGCTCTCGAAAACTTCCGTGACAGCCGGCCGAATGCCTGGCTGGCGACGATGAGTCCCGCCACCGAGGGGCCGGTGCCGATGCTGAAGGCAATCGGGTTTGTCTTGGGCTTGTGCAGCCCGGCCGTCGGTGCCATCGAAATGAGCCAAAAGATTGTTACCCATCTGCGTGGCACTCGTGGCGTCCTGATCCTCGACGAAGCCCAACACCTTGGACAAAAAGCGCTCGATGAGCTGCGGGCAATCATCGACGCGAGTAAGATCGGCCTGGTTCTGGCCGGCGATACTACGCTTCGGGAGAAGATCAGCGCATTTTCCCAGCTTTCCAGCCGGATCGGCAAGAACGCGCCGATCGGCGGCTTGAGCGCGGCAGACAGCACAGCGCTGGCGAGGTCGCTCGGGATCGACGGAACCGATGAACGCCGATTCCTGGAACTGATCTCGCGCCAGCGCGGTGGCTTGCGTTGCGTGGTCAAGACGGTGCGGCTCGGCCGAACCTACGCGGAAGGCGAAGGGGTGCCGCTGGGCATCGATCACCTGCGCTCGGCCTGGTCGAACCTGAACCTGGGAGCGGCGTCATGATCCTGCAAATCGAAGGGGAGATTGCGGATGACATCGTCTGCAAGTTCAACCGGGCAAGACTTGGACTGAAGGCCATAGCCGATATGTTGTTGCAGAATAACACCGAGCTTTCGTCGTTGGTCGAATGTGTCCACGATTACATGGATAAGGTCGAAAATGAACTCATCGTTAACTTGAAAAGGCCAGAAAAAATCGATCATCGGTCGCAGGAAAGGAAGGTCTGAGATGGCCATTACTTCGGATAAAATCCGGTTGATCCAGGCGGCCAAGCGCCGGCTTGGCCTTGCGGATGACGACTACCGGGCAATTCTGCGGATGTTCGGCGGGGTCGAGAGCAGCCGGGACTTGGACATGAAGGGGTTCAAGGCCGTGCTGGACCGGTTCAGCGCGTTGGGGTTCCAGAGCACGGCGAACCGACGTGCCTTCGGCGATCATCGCGAGGGCATGGCGACGGCCGGGGAAGTCGCCAAAATCCGCAAGCTGTGGGCCGGCTTCACCGCAGACCAGGGCACCGATGCCTCGCTCGGCAAGTGGCTGGAAAAGCGGTTCAAGGTCAGTTCGATCCGTTTCGTCACCGACGCGCTGGCGCCCAAGGTGATTACCGCCCTGGTCGCGATGAACAAACGTCAGGCGGAGAAAACCGCAACGGCTTCGGCGCCGGCCGCGTGACGGCGGCAACCGTCTCCGCCTGGTCGAACCGTTCGCGGCCGTCCGGCTCCTTTTGGGGCTCGGGCGGCCGCTTGGTTCCTGCGGCTCGCTTCGGCTATGATCACTGCCGCCGCGCCCATCCTGACAACCGGGAAATTCGCAGGTCCGGTTGGGTAATCCCGCCCTGGCAGCGGGCATACTCTTACGGGGAAGGTGGCGTACCCCCTTGATGGGCGCGGTTCGCGGCCGTCGGCAATCTTGCCGCCGCCCACGCGCCTATATATAAGGTGTTGGTGTCGACCCCGGCCGGTAGAGCGCCAGAGCGTCCCGAACGCCAGAGCGCCACGCCCCAAGCAACAATCATTCCAAATTTCCGTAGTCTCGGGCCGAAGTGCTTCGGTCCGCCGAAGTTGTTCGGTCCCTATTATCATCGCGGTTATGAACGACCGCGACAAAATACTTCAGGCATTCCCGCCACTCCTTCGCCATTTGGCCGAAGCTGCTTCGATCGAAACGGCGTGGGCACTCGGTAAGGCGTGGGGCGGACAGCGTCGGGCAATACCGAAGCGACCGACTGCAAAGTCGCCTCTGACTCAGGCGGTCGGCTTCAAGGCGGCGCGCCAGATCGCGGCGTTTCGCGGCGGCGAGAAAATCTACATCCCACAGCTACCGCAAGTTTCCAAGAAGCAGTTGATTCTTGAAATGAGCGGACCAACCAATCAAGTCGCCAGCTTGGCCAATTGTTCGGCCCGCTATGTCGAGATGGTCCGGGCTTCCGTCCGGCCGGAGCCGGCACGATGATCCGGGCCGCCAACCTTGGGCCGGCCGGCCCGCGCTGTGTCGTACGATACAACGGCCGGGCAGGCTCCGCGACGGCCCTTTCGCAAGCGCTTCGCTTCGCCGAAGGCCGGTGCAAGGCATCGCCGCAGCGGAACCGTCGATTTGACCCCCGTTTGAAGGGGGTAGGAATCGCCTCCGGCTTTCGGCCGGCACTTTCGGAGCCCCCCGAGACCGAGGCCACTCAGCGGCCGGAAGAACGGCCCTCCCGAACGGGTGGGGTCGGCGCCATGATCGGCCGGTCGAGCTCGACGATCGCCTGCCATGCGGTAGCACTGGCGTCGGCGGCACCGGAAACCCCGGACGCCAACGGTGAACAGTGGGTTCACCTGTTGCCGGCTGGCACGGTGACCGGTCGCGACGGCCGCGGACCCTACCATCTTGCCGACGCGGCGGCGGTGATCGAGGCGACGCGGCGGCGGGCCGGCAAGACCCAATTGGCGGTGGATTACGATCACGCCATCGACCGGGCCGCCCAGCTCGGCATGCCCGCGGTTGCCGCCGGCTGGATCAAGGGCCTGCAGGCCCGCGCCGATGGCATCTGGGGCCTGGTGTCATGGACCAAGCGGGCAGCCGCTCACCTTGCGGCCAAGGAATACCGCTACCTCAGCCCGGTTTTCAGCCACTGCCGCAACGGCACGATCGCAGCACTGTTGCGGGCCGGGTTGACCAACACCCCCAATCTCGACTTGACCGCGCTGGCCAGCGCGGAAGGAGTGACCATGAACGATACCAATTTTTCGGCCGAACTTCGCAAGCTGTTGGGGCTGACGCCCGGAGCCGACGACGCGGCGGTCCTCGCAAAGGTACAGGAAGTGTTTTCAGCAACCACGCAGCAGAGTAGCCGGCCCGACCCGGCCGCCCCCGACCCGGCGAAATATGTGCCGCTCGGGGAATTCGAGCGGGTGGTTGCCGAGTTGAACCGGGTTCACCAGGGCGTCACCGCGCAAGCCGCCGAGATCGCGGTCAATGCCGAGATCACCGGCGGCCGGCTGCCGCCCGCCCTCAAGGATTGGGGCGTTGCCCTGTGCACGGTCAACAAGCCGGCCTTCGATGCCTTCGTCAAGTGCACCGGCCGGATGTTTGCGGACCTTGGCCGGGTGTGCCTTCCGGGCGTTCCGCCTGGGGTCGGTCAAGGAACCGGCGGCGGGCTATCCGACGACCAACGCGCCATCTGTACGGCCATGGGGATCGACCCGGCCGACTACGCCAAGACCCTGGGAGCCTGAACCATGCTGGTCAACAACAGTTCGCTCGCGAACATCTTCGGCGGCTTCAAGACCGCCTTCAACAAGGGTTTCGCCGGGGCGCCGACCGTCTATCCGAAGATCGCGATGGAAGTCCCTTCGACCGCCCGCGAAGAAACCTATGCCTGGCTCGGGCAGTTCCCGAAGATGCGGGAATGGGTCGGCGATCGTGTCGTCAACCAGTTGATCGCCTATGGCTACGCGGTCAAGAACCGCAGGTTCGAGTCGACGATCGAGGTTCCGCGCGAGGACATCGAAGACGACAGCTATGGCGTGTTCGCGCCGCTGTTCCAAGAGATGGGCGCCCATGCCGCCCAACATCCCGACGAACTGGTCTGCGACTTGCTGGGCAGCGGTTTTACTGCGACCGGCTATGATGGCAAGGCGTTCTTCGCGGCCGATCACCCGAGCTTCGACGCCAGCGGCGAAGCGACCACGGCGAGCAACATCCAGACCGGTGCCGGGTCTGCCTGGTTCCTGATCGACGGCAGCCGGCCGTTCCGGCCGCTGATCTGGCAGGCCCGCACCAAATACGAGCTGCAGAGCTTCGACCGCCCGGACGATTACAACGTCTTCATGGCTGACAAGCACCTGTATGGCGTGCGCGCCCGCGGCAATGCCGGGTTGGGCTTGTGGCAATTGGCGTTCGGCTCCAAGGCCGATCTGACCATCGCCAACTACGAGGCGGCGCGCGCTGCGATGGCAGCACTACGCGGCGACGGCGGGCGCAAGCTCGGCGCCATGGCGACCACCCTGGTTGTCCCCTCTGAGCTGGAAGGCGACGGCCGGCGAATCGTCAATGCCCAATTGGTCAATGACGGCAGCGTTGCCGTCTCCAACGTCTGGGCCGGCAGCGCCGAACTGATCGTGGCCCAGCGGCTGTAGGACGTTGGCGCGCCCAAAGGTGGCGTGATGGTTCGGCTGCCGGGCAGGTGCGACACGGTGAATCTCCCGGCTGTAGGATGGCCGGAGGGATTTTCCGTGTGCCCGCACAGCTCGGACCAATGTGTGACCGCGAAGGGGGTACGCCACCTTCCCCGTAAGAGTATGCCCGCTGCCAGGGCGGGATTACCCAACCGGACGTGCGAATTTCCCGGTTGTCATCGCGGCCACAGCCGAAACTATGACCGCCTCGGCAACCGAGGGCAAGCCTCGCAGCCGGCGGCAAAGGCCGTCGCAAAAACGCGCAGGACTCGCTCAATCCAACCTGCTTTCTTCTCATTTCTTGCCGATTTTTGCTCGACCCTGCTCATTCTGCCGAAACCCAATTTTTGTTTAACCTCTTGCTATTGCATGGCAATCAATGTGAACTGCCGTCGCAGAATGAGTGATACCCCTCAAGGTTTTCTCAGCCCGGATGCAGCCCCCCTGGCTGCCGCACTCTGCATCGCATTCTGCGGCTGCACGCGAAAAATCACGTCCGGGACTCCAGTCAGGATCACTGAATCCGCCCGATCTGGCCAATCCTGAAATTGGCCCAGGGATTGCTTTTGGTAATGACAGGTGAGCCTGCAGGCCAAACCGTCTTGGGATGCGGTGTTTTTTGGTCTTTGGGCTTACTGCTTTGGCTCTTTCTGCTGAAGGTTCTCCCCTTGCCTCACCCCTCTTCCGTTTTGCGGAGGAGGGGTTTTTTTGTTTGGTTGCCGGAATCCGCTGTCTTCCCGCCTTGCACACCCGGCCGGCCATCAAACATTAGCTTGGCATTCCGGGGCGGCGCCGCCAATATGACGTCGACCATGGCGGCGGCCGGGAGCGCTGCCGCCGCTCCTTCGCACCGTCGAAGGGGAGCCGAGATCCAGCGGCCGCCGGACCAAAGGCGGCCTATTGCCCGTCAGGAGACCGATCCGGTGAGCAATCTGCCTCTCTACCTCGCCTATGTCGGGACCGCGGTCGCCTTGCTCGTCGTCTTTACGGCGATTTATGTGGTGATCACGCCCTATCGCGAATTCACCCTGATCCGCAACGGCAACAAGGCCGCGGCGATCAGCCTGGGCGGTACCCAGATCGGCTTTGGCCTGGTGCTGGCAAGCACTGCCTCCCACAGTGTCAGCCTGACCGATATGGCGATGTGGGCGGCGGTGGCCCTGGCATTTCAGCTGGGGGCGTTTTTCGTGGTCGCCCTGATCCTCAAGGAGTTCCGCGAGGCGATCGAGTCCGGCAAGGAAAGCTACGGCATCCTGCTCGCCGCGATTTCGATCACCGTCGGCCTGATCAACGCCGGCGCGGTCAGTTTCTGAACCGGACCGCACCGCCCCTTGTATTTCGGGGCCGGACACCAAAAATCTGCGGCCAGCAATCATAACCGGAGGGTTCGCTCTACATGCTCAACTTCCTGAGATCCTTCGTCAACACGAAGGGCAAGCAGCTCGGCCGCGACTTTGTTCAGGCGCTGGTGGAGTTCGACCCGGATTCGGCGACCCAGGCCCAGCTCGACCAGATGGAGCGTGACCTCGATCAGGCCGGCGGCATCTTGCAAAAAATCCGCACCGACTATGATCGCGAGGTCCGGGAGGCCGAGGCCGCCGAGAAGCGCTACAACCAGATGCTGGCGGCGGCCGAACACCTCCAGGGCAAGCTCGACGTCGCCGCCGACGGCGACAAGCCCGGCATCGAGGCCAGCCTGGCCCGGCTGATCACCCAGCTTGAAGAATTTGCCCCGGAGGTCGAGCAGGAGCGCCAGGATGTGGTCGAGGTCAAGGCGCTGCTCGATGAGGCTCAGGAAGCCTACCGGATCAAGGCTCAGGATCTGACCAGTGCCAAGCAGAAGCTGGATCGTGCGCGCCACGACATGCAGCGCGCAACCATGCAGCAGGAGCGCGCCGAAGAGAAGGCGCGTCGTGCCGCCGAGGTCGCGGGCTTGCGCGGCAACTCGACCAACAAGCTGACCGTCGCGGTCGATGCCATGCAGCGCCGCGCCGACGAAGCCCGCGCCAAGTCGGAAGCCGCCCATCTCAAGGCCAGCACGCTAACCCGCCTGACCCAGAGCACGCCCTCCGGCGACGCCAATATCGCCGAGGCGATGCGCGCGGTCGAAGGGACCGGCCGGGTCGGTGGCCTGTCCGACCGCCTGGCCGCGCTCAAAGGCCCATCCACCAAGGCGCTGCCCAAGCAGTGAACGGGGCAGGGCGATGCGCAGACTAGCAGATACGCCGCCGCGCAAGAACTGGCAGTCCGGTCTGCGGAAGTACCGCTATGGCGAGGCCGCGGCGGCGGCCGCGGTGCGCTGGAGCGAGGCCGCCCGCTATGAGTTCACCGCCGGCGAGATCGACCGTATCGAGGCTGCGGCGGACGACTTGTGCGGCCTGATCCACGATGCGGTTCGCCATGCGATCGAAAGCCGGCTGCTGCCGCTCTACGGGATCAGCCGCAAGGTTGCCAACCTGATCGAGGCCGGCTGGGCGCGCTACTATCAGCAGGGCCGCGCCGACCCGCGTCAAGGGGGGCTCTATGGCCGTCTTGACCTCGCCTATGACGGCAGCGATTCGTTGAAGCTGCTCGGGTGCTGCTTCGATGGCCCCGCGGGGCTGTTCGAGGCGTCGATCGTGCAGTGGAGCTGGCTGGAGGCCACCCATCCCGATGCCGATCAATTCAACGGCTTGCACGAGGGGCTGGTCGAACGGTTCCAGACCCTGTCACGGGGCCTGCGTGGCCGCGACCAGCTCCATCTGACCTGCTCCACCCCGGATGCCGCCCTGGAGGGCGAACTCGCCTATCTGGCCGCCGTGGCCGACGAGGCCGGCTATCAGGCAACCGTAATCCCGATTCAGGACATTGGCTGGGATGGTGCCCGCTTCCGCGATCTCGACGACGCCGAGATGCGCTGGCTGCTCAAGCTTTATCCCTGGGAGGTGCTGGCGGAGGACGATTTCGGCCATCACCTCGATACGGCGCCGACCGTGTTTCTCGACCCGGTGTGGCGGATGCCGGCATCCAACCACGGCCTGCTCGCGACCCTGTGGGAACTCTATCCCGAACACCCCAACCTGACCGCGGCGACGCTGTCCAGCTCGGGCCTGCCCGCCGGGGTACCGGTTCTGGAACGTTCGTTCTTCGGTCTCGACCGCGCCGCCAGCCGGCTGATCGAGCATGGCGCGGTAGTCGCCGATACCGGACCGGCTGCGACGCCGGGCGGCACCGTTTACCTGGCCCGCCCGCAACTGTTCGAACAGGACGGGATCGAGGCCGTGCTGGAATGCTGGATGGTCGGCGACAAATGCCTCGGCATGACCGTCCGCGAAGCGGATGACCGGCTGATCGGGGCGGGGGCCGCGGTCGTGCCCCACCTGTTCCGCTGAGCTTAAGTTTTGCCGATCCCATGACGCCAGCCTGAGGGAAGCCCCGCCGATGACGTCCAAGCCGACGAAGCGATCAGCCCAGGTCCGGTTGCTGCTGATGGGATCGGCCGCGGTTGCCCTGGCCGGTTGCGGCGAGGATGCGCAAAAGGCCGAAGTCTATGCCAGCGTCGACGAGTGCATCGCCAGCGGCGTCTACACCGAAACCTATTGCCGCAACAGCTTCGAGCAGGCCAAGAAAGAACATCCCCGGGTTGCTCCGCGCTACGCCAGCCAGTCGGACTGCGAGGCCGATTTCGGTGCGACGCGCTGCGAATATCGGCCCCAAAGCGGGGTCAGCGGCGGCGATTCCGGCGGTGGCTCGTTCTGGCTGCCGTTGATGTCGGGCTTTCTGGTCAGCCAAGCGCTCAACAGCCTGGGCCGCTCGGCCGAGCCGCTTTATCGCCCTGACGAGGGTCGGCGCAACTGGAGTGGTAGTTCCACCTATTATTCCCCCGGTTCCTGGCGGACCGGCAGCAATACCGAAGTGTCGCGCAGCACCGGTTCGACCTGGGTCAAGCCGAGTTCGATCTCGCCGGCACCGCGCACCACCACGATCTCGCGCGGCGGCTTCGGCTCGCGCGCCAGTTCGTTCGGCGTCAGCAGCTGATCCGCGGCCGGTGATGCAACGGCTTCCGGTCGCCCCCCGTCACGACTGGAAAGAGACCGCCGAACGCCTGGGCTTCGACTTCCACACCATGTACGGCAAGCCCTACTGGTTCGAGGAGGCCTGCTACCGGTTCACCCTGGACCAGATCGAGCGCGACCTCGAAGACCCCAGCGCCGAATTGATGGCAATGTGCCTGGAGGTTGTCGCGCGCGCCGCCCGCGATGACGAGTTGCTGCACTCGCTGGCGATTCCCGAGCCCTGGTGGCAGCCGCTGAGAGACAGCTGGCAGCGCGGCGACCCCGCGCTCTACGCCCGGTTCGATCTGAGCTACAACGGGCAGGGGCCTGCCAAGCTGCTGGAGCTCAACGGCGACACGCCGACCGCGCTCTATGAATCGGCGTTCTTCCAGTGGATCTGGTTGGAGCAGGCGACCGAGCGCGGCCTGATCGCGCCCGGTTGCGACCAGTTCAACAGCATCCAGGAGGCCCTGATCGCGGCCTTCGGCCGGTGGCGGCCCGGGATGGATCGGTTGCTGTCGCCGCCCTATGGCGGCGGCCTGATGCATTTCGCCTGCGTCGCCGAGAACCCCGAGGATCTGGGAAACACCCGCTACCTGCAGGATTGCGCCCACCAGGCCGGGCTCGCGACCGAGCTGATTTTCATCGAGGAGATCGGCGTTGATGCGGTTGGCCGGCTGACCGATCTCGACGACCGGGTCATTCAGACCCTGTTCAAGCTCTACCCCTGGGAGTTCCTGGTCGAGGAAGACTACGGCGTCCATCTGATCGGACCGGAAGCCCCGCGGATGATCGAGCCGTTATGGAAGATGGTGTTGTCGAACAAGGGGTTGCTGGTCTGGCTGTGGCGGCTGTTTCCTGGCCACCCCAACTTGCTGCCCGCCGGCTTCGCCGAGCGGCCATGGCCGGACGGTATCGGCCCGCGCCATGTGATCAAGCCGCTGCTATCGCGCGAAGGCGCCAATATCCGTCTGGTCGATCCAGCCCTACCCGGTGGCGTGCTTGTCCAGGGGGGACCCTATGGCGCTGAGGGGGCGGTGGTTCAGGCGGCCCATCCACTGCCGATATTCCGCGACCTGGCCGGCGCAATGCATCACGCGGTAATCGGCTCGTGGCTGTGCGGCGGCCATGCCTGCGGCATCGGCGTGCGTGAAGACGACGGCCCGATCACCGTCAATACCAGCCGCTTCGTACCCCATGTGATTGCGGAGTGATCGCATGAACCGCGCGCCGCGTCATAGGGTCGGGCGATGGCGATGATCCAGGGACTCCTGCTCAAATGGTTCCGCAAGCGACGATGGCGCCGTTACTGGACAGACGCCGATGCCGGCCGGGTGCCGCTGCGGCTCGCCCTGTGGCTGGTCGCGATTGTCGCCCTGCACACCGCGGCGATGGCGCTGTTCGAAGGCATGAGCGTGTTCGAGGGCGCCTGGCTGACCGCGACCACGATCATGACCGTTGGCTATGGCGACCTTGCGGCCAAGACGGTCGAAGGCCGGCTTGCGACCATGGCGCTGATGTATGTCGGCGCCATCTTCGTGCTGGCCAAGGCGATCAATGACTGGCTCGATTTCAAGAGCGAGCGCGCCGAGCGCAAGCTTCATGGGCTGTGGAACTGGAACATGACCGACCATCTGCTGATCATCGGCACGCCCAACCATCGCTCGCTCGAACAGTCGATCGAGTTCTTCGAACGCCTGCTGGGTCAGGTGCGCAAGGCCGAAGCCTGGGCGGCAACCCCCGCCGAGTTGCTGACCCCGGTGTTCGGCGACCAGGGTCTGCCGCTCAGCTTGCGCGACCTTGGCGTGGTCCACCGCACCGGCCGGCCAGCCGATCGGGCGGCGCTGGCGGCGGTCCGGCCGGAGGCGGCGCGCGCCGTGGTGGTATTGGCCGACACCGAGGCTGACGCGATCAGCGACGCCATCACCTTCGACGCCATCGACCGCATCCGCAAAGCCGGCTGCTCCTGCCCGGTGATCGCCGAATGCGTCGACGACGGCAACCGCGAGCGACTGCGTGCCTGCGGCGCCAGCGCGGTGGTGCGTCCGTTGCGCGGCTATCCGGAGATGCTGGCGCGCGCGATCGTGGCCCCCGGTGCCGAGGAGATCATCACCGATCTGTTCACCGCCGAAGGCAATGAATGCCGCCGGATCGACCTCTCTCCGCCATGGTGCGGCGCCTGGGTCGAGTTATGCCTGCGGATTCTCCAGGCCGGCATCGGGACGCCGCTGGCCTATGCCGATGCCGAGGGCGGCGTCCACACCAACCCGGTCGGAGCCGCCGCGGTCGAGGCCGCAGCCCTCTTCGTCCTGATCGATGATGACCTTGGGGCGCCGGCGGACAAGATCGCCGCCGCCCTTGCCGGTGCGGTCGAACGGGTGGCCGGGCCGCCCCAGTGATCGGCAGCCAGTGATCGGCAGCCGGGCCTGATCAGGACCGGTCGCCGTTTGGGCCGCTCACCGCGTCGAGCAGTTGGATCGCGCCGGCAATCGCCTGCGTCATCCGCGCCGGGTCCCAGTGGGCGCGGGCCAGGATGAAGCCGCCTTCGACCGCCGCCACGAGCGCCGCGGCCAGGGCGGCCCGATCCAACTGGTCGGGCAGGGCGCCGCTCTGCTGGGCCGCCGCCAGATTCTCCTCCAGATGTCCGGCGATCCGGTCGAGGAACGCGGCGATCGGCTGGCGAAATGCCGGTTCGCCGATCGCCGCCTCATTGGCCAGCCGTGCCAGGCGGCAGCCGCGCAAGGCGTCGCGCTCGCGCTGCAGGTAATTGCGCACCCGCAGGAGCGGTGGCGCCGGAGCGGCGAAGATGGCGTCGATTGCCGCCACCTCCTCGGCCGCGACCTCCTGCAATGCCGCCACCGCGCAGGCGAGCTTGCCCTCGAAATGGTGGTAGAGGCTGCCTTGACCGGCGCCGCTGCGGGCAAGCACGTCGCGCGGGCTCATCGCCTGATAGCCGCGTTCCCACAGCAGCGCCTTGACCGCCTCGACGATGGCGTCGCGTTTGGACAGACGATCCCGCGCCATCGTCCCCTCCTTGGTTTACGCCGCGGGAGCCGCGACCAGGTGGGGCGGCGGTGCATCGGCGTATTGGGCGATGCCGTTGCCGAACGACCAGTCTGCCCGGGTGGTTTCGACCAAATTCACGAAAACGTCCTCCGGGCGCAGACCCGGATCCGCCGCCAAACGATCGGCGATGCTGCGGTAGAGCGCCTTTTTCTGGTCTACCGTGCGTCCGGTCGAGAGGAAAATCTGGATCAGCACGACGTCGTCGCTGCGCCGGATGCCAAGATAGTTGGGGTCGTAGACCAGATCCTCGTCGTGACTGGTGATGACCTGAAAGCGGTCATCCGGCGGCACGCCGACGGTTTCGACCAGGGCGCGGTGAACGCCGTCGGCCACGGCCCGGCGCCGTGCCGGATCTCCTCGCTTCAGCGAAATACGCACCAATGGCATGGGAGCCTCCCTTATCGGTCAATCGCGATCGCCTCTGACGAATAAAACATACTAGTAGGTACAGATTATTGGGAATCTCCAAACGGCGAGGCAGCCATGTCATTTTTCGGCGGCCCGCCGTCCCGCCTGCGACAAGCAATTGACCCGTCCGCGCGATCCGCTATGATCACGGCCGGCCAGCCCCTGTGGCGGAATCGGTAGACGCGGCAGACTCAAAATCTGTTGCTGGTAACAGCGTGCCAGTTCGAGTCTGGCCGGGGGCACCAAGGACTTAGCGGGTTCGGCGGCAGTGACGGGCACGAGGTTAGGAAGCACCGCGGGATCACCAAATCCGCTTTCGCTATCCTGACACCAGCAACACCCACATGGCGCTTGCCGGGTCGCGGGCAGCGTTTTTGATCGACCGTGGCTTGCCGTCCACGATGACGGTGTCCAGTGCCTTCGGGGTCAGGGGCAGCGAATCCGCCAAGACGGTAATCCGCCCGTCCTTGACCGAAATCCCCGGCGCCAATTCGCTTGAGGTATCGAGCCATTCGACAAAACCCAAACAGGGGGAGTCGGTATAGCGGATTACTGTCACCGTCGCGCCGGAACTGATCTGGGAAACGAGCGGCGGCGTGAAACTGGCGACGATCGTCCCGGAAATAGCCGGAACATCGGCGGTTATGCGGTAGACCCCGGCGCCGAAGGTGTCGTTGGCCATAACACCGGTCATTCCGGCGGGCAGTGTGCCGAGCGTGATCGAACTGGCGCCGGCGCTGACGGTTGCGGCGGCCTTGGGCGCGAAAGAGGTCGTGACCCGGTACGTCAGGTCTTGTCCGACCGGCCGCAATGCTCGCTGAACCCGGCTGGCGATATCGGAAAGCTGCATCATTTCACACCTCACACGAACAGATATTCGCCGTCACGCTCAGTTTCATAGACGCTCGGTCCATCGTCAGCATTCGACGCCAGAGATATTGCGATGGCACAAGCAACCGCACCGTCGATCCGGTCGCGCGCCTTGCCCTTGCTGAATAGGCGGTTGCCGGCGCGGTCGGTCTCGACTTGGATATTGTCAAAACACCAGCGCAAGACCGGATGCCCGCCGTGCTGGAATTGCCGGCCGACGATCGCCCTTTCGAGTTCCTTGATCGCGGGAGCCATGGTGATCCAGCCTTGGCGAACTTCCACAGCCGGGAATCCGTCCTCGGTCAGATTATTGATGGTGCTTCGGGCAAGGTGCGGGTCGAGTCCGATCTGTTGAACGTCGAAGCGCTCGCACAGGTCCCGAATGCAGTCTTCGACCGCGCGGAAATCGACCACGTTGCCCGGCGTCGGTTCGATATGGCCTTCGTCAGCCCAGCGCACATAAGGCACGCCATCGCGGTCTTGCCGGCCCCGGAGATTGTCCATTGGGCAAAAGAAATGCGGCAAGACGGCATAGCCGGTGCCGACGCGCCAGCACGCGACCACGACGGTGAGGTCCGAATTCGAAGACAGGTCAACCCCGAGCCAGCAAGGCGCCGTGGCCAGTTCGGCCAGGTCGAGCGACACCGCGCCCAGGTCATAGACCGTCATCTCGACGAAGGGGTCGGTCGAGTGATCCAACCAGACGTTCAGATGTAGCTGGCGAAATGCCTCGCGATCGGCGGGCCGGTTCTCGGCTTCTCTGCCAAGCTGGCGCAGTCCTTCGAGGTCCGGGAAGCCTTGCGCCAGGCCGGGGTTGACGCGGAACCAAAGCGCCTCGTCCCGCCAGTCCGCGTCGGCCGGCGTCTCGAAAAGTATGGGCAGGGTACCGGGATCGTCGATCTCCCCGCGGGCGACCTTGCGGGCATAATCCACGATGTCATGAGCGACATTTTCCTGTCCCCTGCCGGCGGTGGTGATCACCACGGACAGGGAGCCCGGTACCTTGACCAGGCCGGTTCGGATCACGTCCCACAGGTCGCGCTTGGGCCAAGCGTGCAACTCGTCCACAAGGGCGAAGGTTGGTGTCGTGCCGTGGGATCGGGCCGCGTCGCAGGATATCGCGCGCAGGGAACAGCCGGATTTCGGGTGTTCGATGCGATGCCGGTAATCGATGAACCTGAGCCTTTCAGCAATCCGCGGATCCTCACGGCAGATAGCCGCAGCTTCCTCAAAGCCAATGCGGGCTTGCTCCCGGTCGCTGGCGGCGAACAGCGCCAGCCCGCCCGGCACTTTCTCGGGGCCGATTGTGTGAAGCAACCCGAGCCCGGCCCCGAGCGACGTCTTGCGACCACCACGCGGCAGCAACAGCACGACGTTGCGCACGATCCGCCGGCCGTCCTGGTGCCGCGGGCCGTAGATGCGCCGGACAATGCGTTCCTGAAATTCGGCAAGCTGAAACTGGCGCCGGGGCAACGTGCTCTTGGGGTGCCGGAGCCGACGCAGGAAATCAACCGCCCGTTGCCCGTAGCCCAGCGGGTCGGCGATCGGCGAGCCGTCAGAGATCCAGGTCGGAAAGGTCGTCATCGTCGGTTCCCGTGGCGGCGGCCTTGCAGCGGCTGGCGGGCGTCAAGCCCAGCTCGGCGGCGAGCCGGCGCGTCTCGGTCAGGGCCTGGAACAGGGTTTGAAAGGCCGGGTGGCGCTTCTGGTCGCCCTTGTCGTTCGTCACCATGTCCCCCTCGGTGGCGATCGTCGCTTGCATCCGCCGCACTGTGCCCGATGCCAGACAGTAGGCTTCGAGCATCGGCAGGTCTTCGCGGGTCAGGGTCTTGCGCTGGCGAAGGCCGGGGACAACGCGGCGCCATTCCGCCTTCGCCTCGGTCGGCAGCCAGGACGGAGCCGGCGGCAGCCGGGACAGCCCGCCTTCGATCGCCTTCAATTCTGGTTTCCGTCCGCGCATGGCTTTGTTCCCGGTTCGTATTTGCTCAATTCGGCTCTATCGGGAGGGAGGTTCCCCGCCCGGTTTCCGCTCCCCTAATCAAAATTCCGAGCCCCCTATCCCCTTCGCATCTTCCGGTTGCCAAAGCCTCCGTCTTCGCTATCGGTCTTAGTACTATGACAGCGATGGCAGAGCGGTTGCAGGTTCGAAGGATCGTCGGTGCCGCCGCGCGCCTTGGGCAGGATGTGGTCAAGGTGGCTGGCCTCGTAGCCGCACAAGCGGCACGATGTCCCCTCGGGCATCAGCTCTGCCCGAAGCTTCTTCCAGTCCGCCCCATACCCTCGGGCCTTGGCGTCCGGGCGTCGGGCATCGGCCGCAGCTTTGCCAGCCTGTGCGCAGACGGGGCACCTCGGGCCGGTGAACGGGGCATGGCCTGGCTTGGGGCAATGGCGTGGTGCGGCGTAGGGCATGGCGTCACCCGACCGCCGGCAGCCGGAACGGGTCGAGCAGACTGGTCACTTCCCGCGGCAGCCCATCGGGTCCGGACAGGTCGGCGTTCAATGCCAGGTTGATGTTGCCGGCGACGACCGATCGCGTCCAGGGGTCAGTTGACCGCCGGTGATAGAGGAACCGCACCAAGGCGATGGCGGCAGCCGCCACGTCGGAGGGGATTGTCGCGAAGCCGGCCGAATAGGTCACGGTGACCTTGCCGCACCAGGTAGCCAACTCGTCGTTGCCGTCCAGCCGCCGCAGTATCCCAGGATCGGCGTCGACCTCGAAGTCGGCGTCGTCCAACGTCTCGCCGTCCGCGACAATGCTGGTGACGTCGACCACTGGGAACCGGGCAAGGCTCAGCTCGAAGGCCGGGCGGGAAAGCCGGAAGGTCTCCGTAACGGTCTCGGTTACGAAGGTCCTGTTGCAGAACCTGGCAATGGCGCCGCTGGCCTGCCTGACCAGGACGGCAAGCCAATCGTCATCGTCGGTCCCGGAAATCCCGAGCGCGGCCTTGACCGCGTCAACGTCGGTCAGGTCCTGGCTGGCGGCTGGCGTGGTCACGGTCAGCATGTCGGGGTTACCTGAAAACCGGGGTTACCGGGGTTACTGGGGTTACTGCATTGATCTAAAGCAGATATCCCGGTAACCCCGAGCAGATGAGCCGGGGTTACCGGGGTTACCTGAGAGGTTACGCCACCGGCGCCGACGCGGGATCGCCCTTGACCACGGTGACGGCGATCGGCGTTCCGGCGCCATGGGTGCCGCTGAAATCTGCCAGGACGCTCAGGTAGCGCTTGCCGCCGATATACGAGAGCTTGGTCACGTCGGCCGCGGCATGTGCGGCAACCAGGGATTTGACGATACCGCCGGTCGCGACGGTGACCCCGACCACGTCATCCTGGTCAACCGCAGCATGATTGCCGACGGTGCTGTCGTCGCCGTGCTTGAGTTTGAATTCCACCTTGTTCGTGCTGTCGAAGGTGATCCCGCCGGCCCCGACCTGAACCAGGACAGCGGCGGCGTTGAACCCGAGCAGGTCGATCGCGGCCGGGGTGTTGTCGGCGGCCAGAGTGGCGGGACCGATCGCCAGAACCGGCCCGATGTTGTGGTGCAGGGTGCGCATGGTTCTGGTCTCCCTTACGAGGTCGCGATTTTGAGCTTGCGGACGGCTTCGGGCCGGCGGACACCGGCGGCCAGGCGGCGGCGGCCATGGAACCGAACCCGGCCCTTGGTGCGCTGGGTGAAGTCATCCCGGACGATGCTGAGCGCGATCCGGTCGTAGATGCGGAACCCGATCCCGAAATCGCCGAACGCGATGGGGAAGGCGTTGCCGCTCACATCCGGCATGTCGGGCGCTTCGATGACCGGGCGGCCGAGAAGGCTGGTAACCGGCGCATTGCCGATACCGCTGGTCATAAGCAAGTAGGTGCCGGTCGAAGGGTCCTGCAGCTTCCGGACCTTGCCGAGCGTGGTCGAGTTCATGACCCATACGCCGCTCTGGCGGTAAGCGGGCTTGACCGCGTGGAAAATGTCGATCAATCCACCCGCGATCACGTTGGAAGCGTCGCCCCCAGGCGTGTAGGACAGCTCGGTGTTGTTCATGAAGCCGAGCGGGCAGAGCACCCCGTCGCCGTTGACGAAGGCGGTCCCTTCCGCCACCCCGAAGGCTTCCGCGAACTCGCTGGCCAGCTCGGCAGCCACGTCAACCGCCGCGTCCTCAAGCAGGGACAGCGACACGTCAACGAAGGTCGCCAGCTCGCGAACCGGGAAGCTCTGTTGCCCGTACTTGACCGTCGTCTCGGTGCGGTCGTCATCCTCACCGGTCCACACCGCGGTTGCCGGGCTGGTGCGGCGCAGGGTGTTCACTTCCGACCGGCTGGTGTTGCGGACGGTGGCAACCGACCGGATCGGTGAGAACAGGGTCAGGTTCTTGTCGATTTCGGAGACGAACTCTGGCGGTGCGAGATATCCCGCCTGTTCGTCATCGCCGATGCGCAGGGCCTTCCGTTCGACCTGATCCATGCCCTCGGTTCCGGTGCGCAAGAACCGCTCGAAAGCCTTCTTTTCGAGGGCCTTGGTTTCGGTTTCACCGTTGCCAGCGCCAGCCGCACCCGGCCGCTTCAGGGTGACTTCGACCTTGCCCAGACGGTCGGACAGGCCGGTGACGGTCTTCCCGATGTCCCCGACCTTGGCCTCGATACCGGCAAGCGCCGATTTCACTTCCTTGGCCACATCGGCGGTTTCATCGGCCGGCGGGGCGTCCTTGGTTTCCAGATTTTCCATGTCTTCACCTTTCACAGAGAGGACGCGGGCAGACGACTTCGCCGGCCGGCGAACCAGAGAGATTTCCTTCAGCTCAACATCTTCCAGCGTGCGGACACCGTCGGCGCCGCGGCTGGCCTTGGTGGTGATGAACCCGATCGACAGCCCGTCCAGTTTGCCGGCGCGAACGTCGGCGACCGTGGCAGGGTCAGTGACCATGCCTTCGACCCTGAGTCCGAGGTCATCCTCGACCGCGGCCTTGAACTCGCCGACGATGCCCCGATGCTCGCGCCGCATCTCGGGCAGCCCGGCAGCAAGCGAGCGGGCAAAGGCGCCTTTGGCCACCTGGTCTCCGACCTGGTCAGGCGGCGGGCCGAAGGCAGAAGCGTAGCCGCGGAACTCGACGGTGCTGGCAGTGGCCTTGATCTCAAGCATTGGCGGCACCTCCAGCGTTCGCCACGGCGGCGGTATTCACCGGCCGGGTGAAGATTTCACCGCCGGCATAGGGCGCCCGGCCTTCGATCGCGCGAACCTCATTGGGGTTGAACACGCCAGCATTGATCGCTTGGCTGTAGGCTGTGAACCGTGCCGCAATGTCGGCCTTGGCGATATCGTCAACCAGGAACTCGAAATAATACCCGGCGTCGCGTTCCTCTGGGCTCAACAGCGAAATCGCCATGGCGTCCTGCCAAAGCTTCAAGATCGGCAGAAGGCAGAAGGTCAAGAATTGCTGCCCCATGCTTTCCGCGTTGTTGTGCGTCGCCCTGTCCAACTCGTTCAGCATGTGCAGCGGAATGCGCCAGAAACGGCTGATCTCTTCGACCTGGAAGCGCCGCATTTCGAGGGTTTGGCTGTCCACAGACGACAGTTGAATCTGTTGGAAATCCTGATCTTCTTCCAGGATCGCCGTGCGCTCGCCACCGGGGCCGCCGTAGATGTTTCCGAAGCTGACGCGCAGCTTCTTCAGGATTTCGTCCGTCGCCTTTTTCTTGAGCTTGAGGATACCCGACGGCTTGGCACCGCGACCGAACAGCGAGGCGCAGTGGCTTTCCAGCGTCATGCTCAGGCCGATGGCCTCACGCGCAAGCTGAACCGGGCTTTCGCCACGGTAGGTGTAGAGTCCAGGTCCGCGGATGTGCAGGATTTCATCCCGGCCGAACTCTCGGTTTTGGTCGCCGATCGTCAGACGATAGACCGGCTGCAACGTCGTGATGTCCTGAACGACACTGACGAAGCGGCTATCCAGAGGGATCAACTCGACGATCCGGCCGGAACCGTCGCGGTTCACAAAAGCGTAGGCATTGCCCAGCGCTGCATAGTGGAAGCCAAGCACCAGGCGGAATTCGCTGGCAGGAGTCCAGCTATTCGCGGCCTTGGTGATCAATGGGACAAGCGGATGTTGGGCAACTCGCTCGTGGTCGTCCGGGCCATTGCGGCGGTAGAGCAACGGCGTGATCTGCGCCAGCGTCTCGGCAATGATCTTCATTGAGGCGAAGGCGACGCTGTTCCGCAGGGCGGATTCCGGACCAACCAGGATGCCCGCCGCGGTCGGAGAGCCAGTCGGACCGAGCAACGCCAACAGCGCGGGGTCGCTTACTGCGATACCGGCGGGGGTATCCTTGCGCTCATATCCAAGAAGTGAAGCGATGCGGCCGAACATTGTCACTCCCGGTGATTAAAAGCGCAGACGTTGCGCATTCAATCGACAGGGCAACAGTTGGCGCGGTCGCTGAAATTGTCAAAACGAAACCGGAACGAACGACTGTCTTAGTTTTTCAGGAAATCGCAGTAATATTATGGACTTGTCTGGAATATCGCGTCACCTGTTAGGATGATCCCGTCGCCATGCTCGGCACAGCTCGTCAACCTCTTGGTCGGTCAGTTCGCGGGCCGGCGGTCGCAGGAACTCGACACCGGGGACGCCGTCCGGGCAGCCGGGATACCAGCCGGCGGCGGTCTGCATTTCACCTGGCAGTTCATTTTTGGGGGTTACTGGGGTTACCAGGGTTACCATGTTGTTTTTATAGGGTGTATTCTGGTAACCCCGGCTGAATTCGTCGGGGTTACCGGGGTTACCAGCCGGGGTTACCTCGGTTTCGGGGTAACCGGCCGGCGTTGCCCACCGGGCGAACAGCTCACGCACAGGCGCCCCCGTCCGACAGGGCTTCGGCCGGGAAGTGATAGAGCTTCATGGTGCCATGCCCCGGCACCTTCACCGGCTTGGCCGACTTGCCGTCTCCGGCCGGGGCCAGCATTCCAGCTTTGATCAGCTCGGAAGCCAGCATCTTGGAATTGTGCCCCTTGGTGATCTCCCGGAACCCTTCCGGCATGACGAAATATTCCCAGCGGCCGTCATCGGCCTTGCGGCGAAACCCGACGCGGCTGATCACCGGACGGTTGTCGGTATCGTCATCGGACCAGACGGCTTGAAAGCGGCTCATGCCGTGGGCTTCCAAGAAACCCCGAACCTGCCCAATGCCTGCGGCAACCTCGGCCGGGCCATTGCCGCCGCGGGCATCGATCCAAGCTCGAAAACAGGTTGCCGCCGCCCGCTCGGCTTCATGCGCTGGCCACGGGAGAATGCCAATCGCCGACGCCAGTTCACCGGCCGCAGCGACAAGGCCGAACCGCGCGGCCACGCGGGCGACCTGACCATCTGCGCCGACCGGTAAGTGCAGATCAAGCCAGCGTCGGCGTCCCTCCCGAACAGCATCGGCGAGCCCGTCCACCCTGGCAGTGATCGCGTCCAGGAAGACGCGGGCGGCATGGCCGCGGTGTGTCTCGCTGGCCAGCCGGAGCCGATCGGCGAATGCCGCGCCGGACTTTGAGCCGTGCAGGTCCTCGAATACGCCATGTCGGCCGGTGTCTCCGGGGATCTCGATCAACCGCACCGTTTGCCCCGCCCGGACGTTGCGACCGGTTTCCGCCAGCTTGGCGGCAAGGCCGGTTTCGCCGGTCGAGACGAACAACAGCCGCCATTTGATCGTCGGTCGCGCCGTTGCATCGCGGCGCATCCGCGCTTTGCCTGATCCGTTTCCGAGCATGTAGGTCAGGGCGTCTGCCGCTCGGGGATCGCTCTGCCCGATCTCGTCCAAGCACAAGACGGCGTCACTGGCGCCGCGGGCGAGCGCTTCGGCTGCATTGTCGGTTGTGCGCCAGCTATGGACTTCACAACCCCAGACCGATGCAGCCAACCGGAGCGTCGTCGTCTTGCCGATCGACGATCCGCCGACAAAATGCAAGCCGCCGGACTCGTCTCCAAGGAGATAAAGCAAGGGGCCGGCGAAGGCGGCGGCGATCGATAGTACCAGCCGGGAGTTGCCGACCGCTGGCGCCGCCACCTCTTGCTTCCAACCGTCAAGCGTGCCGCGCATCTCAAGATCAGGCGCCGAGCCCTCGACCTGGAGAAGGACTTCCTCCCCGCCAGCATCACCATAAGTGCGATCGGCGGCGACGAAGTATCGGCCATGCCAGCCGGTTCGATCCACGCAGCGGGTGCGGGTTCCAGGGTTGGCCATAGATATGTAGGTGTGAAGACCGTCGCGTGCCCAGCGGCCTGGGGCCATCCGCAACCCGAGCCGCAACAGCTCCCGTCGATAATCCGTACCGTCGCCGGCAAGAAGGGCCATTGGCATAGCCCAACGGTGCCGCTGTCCTTCGGTGGTTTCGATCTCCAATAGCCGTCCGTGGTTCTTACCCTCGGTGTCCCGCGTCTCTGCCAGGATGTTGAGCGGCGAGCAAAGCCACTGATACCGGCCGTCGTCATCGCGCATGGTGACGCCGCGTTTGTCTGTGCGGAACAGCGGCGAGCGCTCCGGCTTGGCCTCCGGCGCCGGGTCGGCCGGCGGCAGCCAGGGTGTGGCGGCGTCGAGTACGGCGCGAAGGTTGGCGCCTTCGGGGGCCTGGTCTGCTAAATCCCAGCGGTCAGGGAAATGATCGGGGACGGCAACAATCCGGATTTCGACCGCACCGGCAGCCAGCGCCAGGCGGGCCACGTCGTCGGCATAGGAGTGCCCCGGTTCGTCGTGGTCGGGCCAAACGAAAATGCGCCGGCCCTTGAGGGATGACCAGTCCGCCTTGTTCGCGACCTTCGAGCCGCCCGGACTGGTGATCACCACCAGGTCGGGGAACAGCTTGGCGGCGGCGTCGGCCGACTTCTCGCCCTCGGTTACCAGGATCGGCACATCCAGCCGGGCGGCAAGGCGGTCGAGTCCATAGAGCGGGTGAGGTTCGGCGAAATTGACAGCAGCCCAACCCTCCCCACCGTCGGGCAGCCGGCACCACTGAACGTTGACGAAGGTCTTTTTCGGCTTGGTTTCCAGCCGGAGGACGTAGCCGAGCAAAGATCCGTCGCCTTCTGGATAAGGCCACAGGCCGGAGGGTTCATAGTTGACGTTCGGCTTCTTGCCAGCGGCAACGCGCTTCGGATTGTAGACTGGCAGGGTCTTGGCCAAACCCTCGGGCCGCAGCGGCGGGGCGTGCCCAGGGACCGGGACTATGGGGATAGGATTGGCAATGTTCGGCGTAGGTGTCGGCGCCGACGCTGTTTCCGATGCGCTCAGGGGGGCAAACATATCGTCCGGCATTTCATCCCCCCAACATAGCGGCGAGGTTCCGGGCGGCTTCGACCTGGGTGGAACCGGATAGGTAGGCTGCCAGGCTGATCGGGTCGCCCCCGCGGTCACCCGTCGCGAAATCTGACCAACGCCCTGTCGAAAGATTGATTGAGAATGAACCAGGCCGGTTGTCGGTACGTCGGGGATTCTTGGCGACCCATTCGTTGCCAGCTCGCCGGCCATCGGGCAACCACCTGGCACACAAGGCCGGCAGCGCTGCCAGCGCTCGAGCGTTGATCCGGTCGAAATCGAGCGGTGCGTACAGCCGCCCAACATCGGCACCGGCATCCGGCCGGCGGCGGTTCCGGGTGGTCATGCCGCAGCGCGTCCCCGGCGCCAGTCCGTTTCGATCGCGATGGACAACCGGTCCAAGGCCGTGGTATCCGCATTCTGCCTTTTTTGATATGTCCCGGCTGCCGTCCCCGTCTCGCACACGGGGCGGCGGCTTTCGTTTGGGGAAGTTTCGGACCAGCGTCGCCGGAAGTGGCGGTTGATGGTCGGATCGCTCATATCAGCGAATTCGGCGGAGGTTCTCAATCACGCCTCCGAGGTCGAGTGAACCAACTTGCCCAACCGCTTTTCAGCCCAGATGTCAAGTTCAGACACCGGATAGAGTGGCGTCCGGTTCGCCGAGTGATAAGCGGGACCGCCGCCAGTACTCGCCATTTTTGCAAGTGTTGCGGCGGCAACTTTAAGTCCATGCTTGATTTCGAGATATTGCGATGCCTCCCAGCGCCGCAGTCGCGGCTTGCGTAGGGCCGGGGGGAGTGATATTTCGGTATTCATCTTGCCTCCTTTCAGGCAAAACTGTCCTGTGGCGAGAAATTTTCTCGCGTTTTAATGTTACGTCAGACGCTAATATTAACTATTCCTCTCTGAGCATTTCGCCCAAAGCGATAATAGTTCTATGACTAATTACGTGCGATGTCCTGAAATCGCAATGCTCGTTTCGATAATCAATCTCTTTGTTAATAACATCACTCGATGTAGGATTATTCAGAAAATTGCCAAAAAATGTTTGCGTGAACTCATTATTATGAGTGCAGCTAACAGAAATCATTGCATGAGGAATAGGCAAAAAAACTTCAATTTTTATCTCAGGTCTATCAAGTTCCAATAGAGCATTTTGCAATCGTCCGTCCTTTGCCCTCTCGATCATTTCATAGAGAGAGAGGGGAAATCTAACGCCAACACGATTCAAAAAGCGAAGTCCCGGAGGGTTTACTTTCCATCCGGATTTTTGTCCTTCTTCTTCGTGAGAAATTGCGATTGCTTCGTCGAGGATAAGGTTCGAATACAATCTGGTGGCCGATACGGCATCCTTGACGGCATCGCTGCCTAGAATCGCCATGAGAATGTTAACGCAATCCCCAATTTTCATTTCTGCCCCGCCGGGGCCACGACCACTTGTGGTCAGAAGTTTTGCCTCGCGGATATACCGCGCGTAGACCGCAACCGTTTTTTCGGGAACGCCCAGCACAGCAGCCAGAACGGAAATCAGATCAACCAGTTTCGGCATGTGCCGCGCCCCCCAAACCCCGTGTTTTAGTTTTTTACGCTGAAACGTTCCTGGGGGCAAGGCGTATTTGCAAAAAAATCTGAAACTTGACAAACCCCGCCACGGCGAGCCGGGCGGGGTGGTGCAAACACTCCAACCGGCCGCATTTTCCGTTGTTAAACGGCGTCATATTACCTACAACGTCAGCGATCAAATGTCAACGTCAATGTAGGTAAGTGTCGTCATGGCAAAAACACCATCGCTCGGGGTTCGGGTTCAACCCGAGGTCAAAGCTGCGCTCGAAAAAGCGGCACGCGACGACATGAGGTCGATCAGCTCACTGGTTGAGAAGGTGGTTGTCGAGTGGCTGCGAGAGCGTGAATACCTTCCGAAATTTCCAGAATGACCGTTGGCACCAATTTTAGTGTAAGGGGGACATTTAATAGTAAAATATAAAGGAGTAAATACAATGACGGCATATATTTTTGTCACAAGGCAAAGCAATGTAGTAATATATCAGGACACTTGCGTTGTTAATCTGGGTATCGAAGGACATCCGCAGTTCGGACACATGAATAAAATATTTGCCATTCCGGAATTGAATGTGGCAGTCTGCGGTTCTGGCGTCAAATTTTTTCACGAACTTGCACATGAATCAATAATTCTAAACACTAGGAAAGGATATATTAATTGCGAAGATCCGGACGTTATAGGAAAGGCGGCAGCTTGCGCAGCCACAATGATTGATCGCTATCATAGCAGGATCGCCAAAGAAAAAAATATTGATATTCAGTTGTATGTTCTCGGTTTCAACAGGGCGACGATGTTATCGGAGGGATATTCAATAACAACAAAAAATAATCACCAGCCAATATCAATAGATGTCGGATACTGCGTTAACAACATTGATTTTATAATGGAATGTAGCGACGAATATGGATGTATATTGCCAGGCCACGATAGAATTATAGAACATTTCATGAGTCTTACCAAAGACTTTTGTGATAAAAATGGAATTGGGGGCGATATTAATATGGCCAAGATAGATAATTCTGGAATTTATCTCGAAACAGTAGGGAAGCTTAATCCGGTCAATAGTGGTCGTCCCAATGGATAGATACACCTCGGGCGTTGACGGCCCCATCCTCGCCGCATACCATCGTAGGAGTCAAGTCCTATCGATGGGCCGGCAGCGCTCTTTGCTGACGTGCCGCCGCCAGCAACGGCAGGTCCACCGACACCCGATCATAGATGGCACTGGGGACCAGGGTCCGCCCCTGGCGCCGCAGTTCCACCAAGCCGAATCGAGCCAGCGTCTTCAGGGTGCGCGACAGGTTCGGCCCCTTCCGGCCGCTCAAGGTTTCCAGCTCTGCCACGGAAGCCGGCTTGGCTTCGGCGATCAGCTCCAACAGCAGTTGGTTCTTGGTCGAGAGGACCTGTGCAAAGCTCTCGATCGACGAAAACCAGATTTTCGGTTCGTCCGGATCGACCTTGCGCTCCCCGCGGGCGATGGCCATCAACCGCGCCTTCTGGTCTTCGTAGGTGGCGATCCCGACTTTGACGACGCGCTCGGTCATGGCTGCACCCCTTTCTCTCTCAACACCGCGTCCACCTTGGCGAAGAAGTCGGTCAGCAAGTCTTCCGCCGAGACATATTCATAGAAGCTCACCTTCCGGCCCAGATGCTGGTGATCGAATTCGACCCGCCGCACCCGGCCGGGTCCGCGCCGCTCGCCGGTCACCTTGGGCGCATGGGCATTGTCGATCCCGAAGACGCGCGGCCCGTCGAAGGCATGAAGGGTCAAGGAATACTTCACCCCATGCGGAACGGCCGGCGTCACCGGGACCCGGTGCGCTTCGATCTTGAACCAGTAGCCGCCACCGAGTTCGCCCCGTTGGCCGTCCATCTCAAGGAGCGTTTCCAAGCCCCACTGGTCTTCGGTCACGCCCATTTCCTCACCGGATTAAAATCTATCATCTGATGATAGGCATTTCAAGCGCTCGGGCAGGTAACCCCAGCGAGGTAACCCCGGTAACCCCGACGAATTCAGCCGGGGTTACCGAATTCTATCCTGAAATATCAACATGGTAACCCAGGTAACCCCGGTAACCCCGAATTTCAGGTAACACCGGGGGATTTCCGCCGCGGTCCGGTCGGCAGCGGCACCACTTTATTCTGGTCCGCGGCCTTCCCGGCCGCCGCGTCGGCGCCGGCCTTCATCGCGGCCATGATCCTGCCCTCGATCTTGTCGGACAGCTCGCGCAACGGGTCGGCGTCCTTGTTGACATACCTGCCCGTCATGGCGAGAGTTTTCTGTCCCAGCTTGTCACGGACCATGAAGGCGTTGGCGTTGGTCTGCCCGGCGTAGGTGCCGACCGTGTGCCGCAGGTCGTGGATATGCACCCCGTCCAGTCCGGCCCGCTCTCTGATCCGCTTCCACCCATTCTCAACGGTGGCTTCGGGAAGGCACTTCTGTGCATCCGTCACGGCCGGGAACACCCATTCGCTGGTACGCGGCAGCTCGGCAAGAAACGCCATTGCCAAGGCGCCGACCGGGTGCGCTCTGGGCGTGCCGTTCTTGGTGTCGCGGATTCTGAGCGCGCCGGTATCGAGGTCAACGTCATTCCAGCGCAGCGCTCGCACCTCACCCAGTCGGCAACCGGTCAACAGGAGCAGACGCACGGTGTTCGCCACGCTCTCATTTATCGCGAAATCGGCTTCCATCTGGGCGAGCGTCAACCCGAGTCGCTCCACCTCGGAATTCGATAGGAAGCGGTCGCGGGCGTTCTCCTTGTAGCGTTCAACCAGGTGACAGGGGTTGGAGAAGTCGGGTCGGAAGCCCCAGACTTCGGCAAGGCTGAACATCTTGGAGAGCACCGCCAGTGCCAGGTTCGCCTGTCTCGGTGTGTCCTTGAGCTTGTGGTGCAGAGCCGAGATATCGCCCCTTGTGACCGCGACCACGGCCATGCTGCCCAGCTCCGGCTTGATGATCCGCTCAACCAGCCGGCCGAACTCCTTTTGGGTGCTCTCCTTGTTCTTCACCTGCAGGTGCTGCGTCACGTAGCGATCGGCAAGCTCCGACATGGTGAAGGCTTTGGCCAGCGTCTCCTTGCGCTCGGCCGCGGGGTCGACGCCTTGGGCCACCTTGGCCAGCAAGGTTTCGGCTTCGGTGCGAGCCTGGTCCGGGGTCCATGGCGATCCGTGGACGCCGATCTTGACCTTCTTCGTGGTCGTACCCCGGCCACCCATGCGGTACTGAACCCAATAGGTCTTGGCGCCGTTCGGGGTCACCCTCAGGCCGAATCCGCGCAAGGCCGCGTCCCAAAGCCATACCTCCTTTTCGGACGATTGGACTTGATCCACAGCCCGTTTTGTGATCCGCCCGCGCATGTCTGTTGCCTCCATCCTGATATCCCGTGGAAGCACCGCGGGATCACCGTTTGGAAATTCGGGGGATGTGCGCGACCATTCCAGAAAACTCAATCGCACCGTAACCCACTGATACAGGCTACGATATGACTATTCTGGAAAGCTACGGAAAATTCGCGGAAACCCGTTTTGCGCAGACTCAAAATCTGTTGCTGGTAACAGCGTGCCAGTTCGAGTCTGGCCGGGGGCACCAAGGACTTAGCGGGAATTCTCGCGTTCTTGTCAGGAGGGAGTCCGCTGCGGTGGCCGAAGCACTGCGGGCCGGGCTGTGCCTGGCTTACCGGCGGACAAATGTGCCCATGCCGTTGGCGTCGAGATATTCGATGGTCACGGACCGGAAGTGCCCCCGAGCTTTGCTGCGAAAGGTGACCAGGGAGATCGAGCCGTCGGGCTGATTTTCACTGGATGGGTTGAAGACAAAGGCATCGCCGTCCCACGGACGCAACGGATACGCGATCCCCACCGGACCAAGTCCCAGGACAAGCCGATCTTCGCGCCTTTCGATCCGCGCCGCGCCGTAATACTCGTTGCCGTAGGTCCCGAGATAGGGCGAAATATCCGCTGGCGCGACGCGCTCGGGCAGCGGAGGCTGGCCGACCAGGCTCCCTTGGGGCGCGATGAGCGGCGCCATCAGGCGGGCATAGGCGGCAAGCCAGTCGCGCCGGACCGTGCCGAATTGCACGAGATCGGTAAAGCTCGCAGCCAGCGCTTCTGCCGCCCCGGTGGGCCAGGCATTGGTCAGCACCACGATCGCGACCCCGACCGACGGCAAGAGCTCAATGCGCGTGCCGGCGCCCATGGCAAAGCCGCCGGAATGCGTGATTACGGTTCGGCCCGCGGGTGTCACGCCGACGCCAAAGCCGTAGCCATAAAGGCTCGGGCGGGAGTCGGGAGTGGAGGGTGGCGATGACA
This sequence comes from Azospirillum sp., assembly GCA_016124535.1. GTDB lineage: Bacteria > Pseudomonadota > Alphaproteobacteria > Azospirillales > Azospirillaceae > RI-112. Next base: position 11,270 of record WGNK01000065.1, on the reverse strand, counting down.
CCATCTGCGCCGTCATAGCCGGCAAAAGTGCTGCGGCATCAACGATCTGCTGGCCTTGAAAAGAGCCATTGTGAAGAAGCATGATCAGCCAGCGGGCAAGGTCGTTCGCAGACGAACTGGCACCGCCGGCCGGTGATTGAGCGTCGGGCTGCCGCTGGTATTTGGGCTGGAAAGCACCCCCGGTCCGGATATGTCCGACCGCGCGGTTCGACCGCTTGAGGAAATCGGAATAGCGTGAACTGGTTGAGGACATCCCGAGCGGTTGATATAGCGCCTGCTCCGAAAGCGTCGCCCAGTCTATTCCGGCCGCGGCGGCAACCGCTTCGGCGGCCGCGGTGAAGCCGAAATTGGTATAGGCGTAACTGGCCCGAAACGGTGCCAGCGGCAGCAGATGCAGGCGCTCCAGCACCTGTCTGCGGTCGTAACCGAGGTCTTCCAGTTCGTCGCCGGCATGGCTGGGCAGGCCGGAGCGGTGGGTCAGCAGGTCGCCGACCGTGACGTGCGCGGTGACCCAGCGGTCGTTGAGCCGGAACCAGGGCAGATATCGGACTACCGGGGAATCCCAGGACAGGGAGCCTATGCCGATTTGATGGGCGATCACGGTCGCGGCGAGCGGTTTGGATACCGAGGCCAATTGGAAGACGGTATCGGCGTCGACCGGATCCGGCGCACCGGCCTGGCGAACGCCGAATCCTTTGGCAAAGGCGGTTCTCCCGTCGCGCACGACCGCGACCGCCATGCCCGGTATGCCGCTGCTTGCCATGATTTCGGCGCCAAGGGCATCGAGGGATGCGATCGCCCGATCAATCCGTCCCTCGGGTATCGGGACGCCGGACACCTGGGAGGGCGGCAAATCGCCAGCCTCCACGGCGGTGCCCCGGAGCAACAGGCCGACCGCCAGGGCCGCCAGGGCAGGGATCGGTCGACTTCGGCGAGCCTTGCGCATCATGGTGATCTCCGAAGCGGCGGTTTACGCCGACCCAAAACACTCGGACCAACCCGTCTTTCGCTCTGCTTTGTAGTCATAGTACGCACGCGAATACCCCTGGAATCGCCCGCCTGGAAATCCTGGGATCAGGGGGCGTTTGATCGCTCGGGGATCAGGTCCGCGAACTCGGGCAGGGCGCATTGGCGCGACAGCCAGAGCTCATAGAGGAAGCAGCCGAGCGCGACGACGACACTGACGCAGCACAGGCCGAAGACCAGGATCCTGGTCGTCATCAGAGTCGAAAACACAATCTCGTTCACGAATAACAGCAGGATCACCACAGCAAGGCACAGGCCACCGAAGGTGAAGCTGATGATCGAGCAATTGACCACGATCATCCGGCGGCGCAGACAGCCGATCTCGTGATCGATCCCAGGGGTGATGGCCCACCCTTCGCTGCGACGGCGGGCACCGGCAATCGTGCGCAGCCGGTCGTCCACCCGCCCCAGACGATTGGTATAGATGATGAGAAACAGCGCAATGCCGGAGAGAATGAACAGCGGGGTGATCGCAACCCTGACTGCGGCGGCGAAGGCGTCGGACAGTTCGGTCGGCATTCCGGGGGCAGGCCTTTCCAGCGCGGGCCGCCGTTCAGGACCATCCCGGCAGGCTGGGTAGTTTCCGCGATTCCCGGTGGCCTGACAACCGCGTTGCGCAAGTGGAGGCGGAACATCAGCCGCAAACATTGCTCCCTGCGGGATCAAGGCCAGGGGGCCGCGAGGCCCCCTGGAACCCCCGCAATTTCGGTGTCGGGTGAATTCAGCGCGCGGCGAACTGGTCGAAGGCTTCCAGGGCCTGGGCGCCGTAGATTGCCGACGGGCCGCCGCCCATGTAGATCGCCATCGCGATGGTGTCGAGCACCTCGGCGCGGGTGCCGCCGTGCTGAGCCACGGCCTTGGCGTGAAAGGCCAGGCAACCGTCGCAGCGCACCGCGATGCCGATCGCCAGCGCGATCAGTTCCTTGGTCTTGGTGTCGAGCGCTGACGGCGCGGTCGCCGCCTTGGCCAGATTGGCGAAGGCGCCCCAGGCGTCGGGCAGGCTCTTGCGACCCTCCGCCATCGTCGGCGAAAGCTCTTTGGCGAGCTGGGGCCAGTCCTTGTACATTACGGATGCCTTTCGTTGAGGTTTGCCAGGTCGGACTCTGCGACATGGCCGCAAAAAATGTCGTGCAGGATCTGAAGCAGCCGCTCGGCCGCCGGGTTTTCAATCGCATAGAAAATACTCTGACCCGCCCGACGCGCCCGCACGATCCGGTCCTTGCGCAACAGCGCCAGATGCTGAGACACGGCGGCATCGCGGGCACCGATCGCCTCGGCGATTTGCCCGACCGATTTTTCGCCGTCGACCAGGTGGCAGAGGATTTTCAGGCGGGTCGGGCTGGCCAAAGCCTTCAGCAGCTCGCAAGCCTGATCGGCCGCCTGGTCGATCTCCCCGAGCATCTGGATCGTCTCATTGCGCATATTTGCGTATATGCGAATATACAGTCATATTGTCAAGCGCGATCGCCCGAAAGCTTGGCCCTGGAGCCTGCCGGGAGAATACCAGGCATGCGACGTAGGTGTCGAAAGCCGCTTTGACGCAGCCGCGGCGGGCGATCGGGCAACCTCACGCGCTCGCCCAGCGCCGTGGCGGCCCGCGAAGCAGGGTTGCTCGATCAAGATAAACGTTTATAGTATAAATGTTTTGTAAAAGAAGGAGGCCGTCGGCTTGCACCAGCAAGCCCAAACCACCAGGAATCCAAGGGAGGCTCAATGTCCAAGAACAACGAAACCCGCTATCGTCTCGCCGTTGAAGGGGTCGTCGATGACCGGCGCAAGTTCCTCAAGGCGTTCGCGGTAACCGGCGGTCTGGCGGCTGCGGCCGCGGTTGCGGCCCCCCACGTCGCGCGGGCCGCCGGGAAGACGTTCCGCATCCAGACCTCGTGGGCGCCGGGGACTACCGGCTACAAGATTTTCGAGAAATGGTGCAACGGTGTCGCCGAGTTGACCGGTGGCGAACTGGCGTTCAAGGCATTTCCGGCCGGCGCGGTTTCCGGCGATTTCCAACTGTTCGACGCGGTCAAGAACGGCGTGCTCGACGGCATGAATCTCTTTACCGTCTATTGGGCCGGACGCATGCCGGCCGGCGTGTTCCTGTCGTCCTATCCGATGGGGCCGAACTTCCCCCACCAATGGGACATGCTGTTCAACGCCTATGGCGCGACCGAATTCGCCCGTGAACTGTACAAGAAGAACGGGCTCTATTTCGTCTGCCACATCCAGCACGACCTCAACCTGATCCATTCCAAAAAGCCGATCAAATCGCTCGACGACTTCAAGGGGCTGATCTTGCGGGTGCCGGGCGGCATCGTCGCCGACTGCTTCGCCGCGATTGGCGCCAAGACCACGCTGCTGCCGGGTTCCGATGTTTACCCGGCCTTGGAGCGCGGCACCATCGAGGCAGCGGATTATGTCGGTCCGGCAGTCAATTTCGACCTCGGCTTCCAGCAGGTCACCAACTACATCGTGATGGGGCCGCAGTCGACGCCGTGCCTGCACCAGCCGGTCGATCTGATGGACATTTCGTTCAGCCTGCGCGCCTGGAACTCATTGTCGAAACGCATGCAGGATCTGGTCCACGAGATGGCCCAGGGTTACTCGGTGACCCACTACGGCGCCATCCAGGAGGCCAACAAGGAGGCTTGGCCGAAATACGCCAAGGCCGGAACCTCAGTGTCACGGCTGTCGGAAGAAGACGTCGCACGGTTCCGCAAGGTCGCGATACCCCTGTGGTTCCAATGGGCGAACAAGGACAAGGATGCCGCCAAGCTGTTCAAAATGCATCTGGATCTGATGCAGGATCCGGCGGTGGCCTACCTCACGCCCGACGACATCAAGGGCCATACGCTCAACCTCTAAACGATCGGCGTCTGCCGGGGGAACGGGGGGCGGATCTCCCCCGTGCCTCCGGCGGCATCGCTGCCGCGCGGGTTCCCCCATGGACACACCCTATCGCTTCGTCCTCCCCCATTGGGCCTATTGGGGCGGGCTGTTGATGTTTCCCCTGGTCTATATGCTGTTCGCCGGTTGGCACGAGCGCAAACCAACCGACGAGGCCACCGGAGGCGGCATCCGCTCCTCGAGCGATCTCGACGCCGATGCCGGGGTCGCCGCCCATTTGCTCGACGCCGCACCGGGCAACCGCTTCACCCGTTTTGTCGATGGGCTATCCCAATTCACCGGGGTGTTTGTCGCCTATTGGACGGTAATCGCGGTCTTCGTCTATTTTTCTGAAGTCATTTCACGCTACGTTCTGCGCTCGCCGACCAACTGGGCCCATGAATCGATGTTCCTGATGTTCGGCATGCAGTATGTCCTGGCCGGCGCCTATGCCTATCTCCATGATGCCCATGTCAGGGTTGACCTGTTTTATGCCAAGGCTGGTTTGCGTGGCAAGGCCGGTATTGATATTGTAACCCATTTTGCGTTTCTGATCTTTATTCTGGCGTTTCTCTGGACCGGTTGGACGTTTTTCTCCAATTCGATGGACCAGACTCAGTACTTTTTTGCCACCGGTTACTCCAACGAGAAGTCATTCACCGAATGGGCGGTCGCCTATTACCCGGTGAAATTCTCGCTGGTGCTGGGTTCGCTCCTGTTGCTGCTCCAGGGGCTGAGCCGTCTGGTCAAGGATATCCAGGTCTTCAACGGTATCACGGGCATCACGGCAGAAAGTCTGGCGACTGCTGATCAGGGGAGCGGCAATCATGACTGAGATCGTGCCGCAATCCGCCCGCCGCCGCCCGCCGCTGCCGACCACCCCGCTGGGCTGGCTGGTCGCCGGCTGCAGCCTGGTGCTGGGCGTCCTGCTGCTGGTCGAAATCATCAACATCGCCTTCTACGATCCCTATGGCGATGCCCACTTCCTTTACACGCTACAGGGCTCGCTCAGCGAGATACCGATTGCCGAGCTTTCGGTACTGATGTTCGGCACGCTGCTTGGCCTGTTGTTCCTGGGATTGCCGCTGGCATTCGTCACCGGCTGCCTCGGCGTAGTGTTCATCTATCTGGTCGGAGATCAGATGATGCTGAACATCATCCCGACCAGGGTCTTTCCACTGATGACCGATTACCAGCTATCGGCGATTCCACTATTCATATTTATGGCATCTATGCTGGAGCGAGCCGGTCTGATCGACGAGATGTTTGACGTCCTTTATAAATGGATGGGCGGCGTGCGTGGCGGTCTGGCGATCGCCACCGTGCTCGCCTCGACCATCCTGGCGGCAATGGTCGGCGTGATCGGGGCGGCGGTGGTGACCATGGGCATCATCGCGCTGCCGGCGATGCTCAAGCGCAAATACGACCCCAAGATTGCAATCGGCTCAATCATGGCCGGCGGCACCCTGGGCATTCTGATCCCGCCCTCGATTCTGGCGATCATCTATGCCGTGGTCGCCCAGCAGTCGGTCGGCGAGCTTTATGTCGGCTCGGTGCTGCCCGGATTGCTGCTCTCAGGCATGTATATCGTTTATGTTGGTGTGCGCTGCCTGATCAATCCGGCCCTGGGACCGGCGCTGCCGCTCGAGGAGCGGGTCGACCTGCGCCAGAAGCTGCTGCTGTTGCGGCAGATGCTGGCGCCGGTGGTGCTGATCGTGATTGTGCTCGGGGTCATTTTCAGCGGTGCTGCGACTCCGGTCGAGGCCGCGGCGGTCGGCAGCTTCGGCGCCATGCTGGTTGCCGCCATGCATGGGCGGCTGTCGTTCCGCTCGGTCAAGGAGGCCAGTATCGCCACCACCAAGGCCAGTGCCATGGTGTTGTGGATCATCTTTGGCGCCACCGTGTTCGTCGGCTTCTACATCCTGCGCGGCGGCCAGGATTTTGTCTCCGAGATGATTTTGGGCACCGGTCTTGGTCCTTACGGCATCCTGGCTCTGATGATGCTGATCCTGTTTTTCCTCGGCATGTTCCTCGATTGGGTCGGAATCCTGTTGCTGGCGGTGCCGATTTTCATCCCGATCATCAATACCCTGAGCTTCGACGGCATCCTCGGTCTGCCCGGCGTGACGAAATCCGACGAGGCCTTGTGGTTCGGCGTGGTCTATCTGGTCAATATGCAGATGGCGTTCCTGTCGCCGCCATTCGGCTACGCCTTGTTCTACCTGCGCGGCGTGACCCCGAAATCGATCCCGACCTCGACCATCTTCCTGGCCGCGATCCCGTTTCTCGGTATCCAGGCTTTGGGCATGATCTTGTGCATCCTGTTCCCCGGCATCGTGTTGTGGCTGCCGCGGCTGGTCTACGGATGATCCCCTATTCCGTCACCGGCGGGCCGGTGCGACGATCGTTGTATTGACCTCTGCGGAGCGGGGGGCCATGGTGCCCCCGCTTTTTTCGGACGCTGTTCGGCGTCCCTTATCGTCGTCACGGAGGGAGAAATGGCAGTTCGGGTTGCGATCAACGGTTTCGGCCGCATCGGCCGCTTGGTCCTGCGGGCCATCTACGAGACCGGTCGCACCGACATTGAGGTCGTCGCGATCAATGACCTCGCCGATGCAAAGACCAACGCACACCTGCTGAAATATGACAGCGTCCATGGCCGCTTTCCCAAGCCGGTCGAGACCGGCGATGGCGTCATGGTGGTCGGTGGTCATCCGATCCAGATCGTTCAGGAGCGGGACCCGGCCAAGCTGCCGTGGAAGGCGCTCGGGGTCGATATTGCGTTGGAATGCTCGGGCATCTTCACCAAGAAGGCAGACGCCGGCAAACACATTGAAGCCGGCGCCGCCAAGGTCCTGATCTCGGCCCCGGCTACCGGTGAGGACCTGACCGTGGTCTATGGCGTCAACCATGACCAGCTGACCCCGGCACACAAGGTGGTGTCGAATGCCTCGTGCACGACCAATTGCCTGGCGCCGGTCGCCTATGTCCTGAACCAGGCGGTCGGCATCGAAAAAGGCTTCATGACCACCATTCACTCCTATACCGGCGATCAGCGCATCGTCGATACCATGCACAAGGATCTGCACCGCGCCCGCGCCGCGGCGCTCAACATCATTCCGACCTCGACCGGTGCCGCCAAGGCGGTTGGCAAGGTTCTGCCCGAACTCAACGGCAAGCTCGACGGCGTCTCGTTGCGGGTGCCGACGCCCAACGTCTCGGTGGTCGATTTCAAATTCGTCGCGTCCCGCACCACCTCGGTCGAAGCGATCAACGCCGCGATCAAGGATGCCGCCGCGTCGAGCCGGCTCGATGGCATCCTCGGCTGGTATGACGAGGAACTGGTGTCCTCGGATTTTAACCACGACTCCCGCAGTTCGATCTTCGCGGTGGGCGAGACCAAGGTGATCGACGGCACCTTGGTCCGGGTGATGACCTGGTACGACAATGAATGGGCGTTCTCTTGCCGCATGAGCGACACCGCGATCGCCATGGCCAAGGTCGGTTGAGGCCGGGCAAGAAAGAAGGGGGGCGCTGCCCCCCCTTTACCCCCAGCCAAAGGCCAGCGGCCTTTGGAAACCGTTAAGACTCCAAAGGCCAGCGGCCTTTGGAAGCCGTTACAAAACAGCGCCGTTGCAGTAGTACCAGTCGTTGCCTTGCAGGCCGAACAGCAGCGCCAGGCTCTTGCCCGTAGACTTGTCGATCACCACCCGGAAGCGGTTGCCGACGCAGCTGCCGCCGATCGTCTTCACCGGGACCGCGACATGCTTTGACTTCAGGCAAGGTTCGGCACTTTTCGGGATCGCGCCCGACAGCGCCGCCGGCGGCTTGCCGTTGATCACCATGTAGTAGTTGGCCGGCGCACCGCTCTTGACCAGCGCCTTCAGTTCGATCTTGGCATATTTCGATTTATACAACCCGGCATCCTGGTCGCCGTCCGGGACGCCGGCGGCGACCGGCCGGAATGAAACCGCGGCGCAGGCCGGCGGCCCTTTCTTCGCTGCCGCCGCGTCTGCGGTCTGAATTCCGGTCGCGAGCACCAGCAGGACCGCCAGAGCGGCGCCCGACACACGCAGAGCCAACATCGTGTAGTCCCCCTTGGAAGTCGGATGTGAACCCGCTTAGCAGCAGGTGCCCCATTATCTGGGAGCGAGGAAAAGTTTCAACACAAAATATGGAACGGCTCGCCGAAGCTCAGGCCTCGTGGCGGGGCCGCCACGAAGCTCGGCGTCCCCGGCTCCGACCAAAAGCCTGTGGTCGGGCGGACGGAACCTGCTACACTCAGCGGCTGCAATTCGGTCGCGATTACGTGCGGCACTGCCGCGGCGGCTGGTTCGAGTGAGCGATGAAAGCAAAGATCACGCCGGAGAATGCCGAGGGGCTGCGCCAACTCGACCTTCACCTGAACACGCTGTGGCAGTTGGGTCGCAACTCCGTGCTGGCCTGGACGCCGCGCCGCAACGGCTTGCTCCTGCTGGTTCTACCGGTTCACGACGTGCTCGCTTGCGTTTCGGAGCAGCCGACGCTGCTGCTTGGTTCGCGCTTTATGGACGAGGGCCGGTTTCGCGAGGTGGTGGCCGCGGTCGGGGTCCAGCCGGTCGAGATGATTACCGCGCTGCGGGTCGGTCTGCTCAACGTCGAGGTGCCGTGGCAGACGGTCGAGCGGGTGATCCGGCGCTATTCGATCAACGAGACCGCCTGCCGGGCGGTGCTGCTGTTCGACATCGTCGGCTTTTCCAAATGCACCTCGATTCAGCAGATCGGCCAGCTCAACGCCTTGGAGTATAGCATCAATGTTGCCCATCAGCGGCTGAAGGCGCGGGGCGTCGATCTCGACGTGGCGCGCTCGACCACCGGCGACGGCTTTTACGTCTGGAATCGCCGGACCGGCCTGACCGCCGACATGATCATGCTGATTCTGTTGATCCTGGTTCTGGCCGAGAACGACGTGGCGCGCTCGCGCGACCGCTTCGGCCTGACCCCGCTCCTGCGCACCACCTTCTCGGTCGGCCGCCACTATGCTTATTACCAGATCGACGGTCTGACTCCGCGCGGCTACGACTATATCGTCGGTGACGTCACGATCGAGGTCGCCCGGCTGATCGCCGAGACGGCACCCGGACAAATTCTGATCGGCGATTTTGAACGTCCGGTGCGCGACGACGGACCGGAGCGGGTCGGGACCGTGGAGTTCGTCGGCCGGGCCGAAAAGCTGATGCGCCGCCTGAGCGGAGTGGAGGTCGACGGCCAGAAGATTACCGAGATCAAGCTCGGCGTGCATGATCCCAATGATCAGATCCTGGCGAGGGTGCGGATTCGCGACAAACACGGCATGTCCCATTTTGCCTACAATGCCCTGGCCGAGGTCCATCGTGGCGGCCATATCCCGGTTCTGCTCGGGATCGGCCTCGATCAGATCGAGAACGCCCCGAAGCCGAAAGCAAAGACGGCCGCGGTCGATCCCTCCCGCTCGGCCGAACGCGGCCCGGCCGACTGGCCCGGTTTCACCACCTGAGGGTACCCTTCGCACAATCAGTGGGTGGTGCGTTCAGCGGCCGGCGCGGTGACTGCGCAGGGTGTCGTTGCTGTAGAGCGCCAACGCGATCCAGATGCAGGCGAAGGCGAAACCATGCGCCGGGGTGAAGGGCTCGCCATAGAGGAACACACCGAGCAGAAAATGGCCGGTCGGCGCCAGATACTGCATCAGCCCGATGGTCGAAAGCTTGAGCCGCTGGGCGCCCGACATGAACAGGATCAGCGGCACCGCCGTGACCACGCCGGACAAGACCAGCAGCAGATCAAGCGGCAGGCCGCCGCCGCCCGACATTGCCCGGCCGAATGCGCCGCCACCGGCAAGCCCGAGCCAGACCAGGAAGCCCAAGGCCAGCGGCGCCAGCAGCGCGGTCTCGATCAGCAGACCGAGCAGGGGATCCACCGCCGCCTTCTTGCGGATCAGGGCGTAGAAGCCGAAGGAAAGCGCCAGCACCAGGGCGACCCAGGGCACCTCGCCATGGGCGACCACCAAACCGCTCACCCCGATCGTCGCGATCGCCACCGCCAGCGCCTGGGGCCGGCTCAGCCGCTCGCCGAGAAAGGCCATGCCGAGCAGCACATTGATCAGTGGATTGATGTAGTAACCGAGGCTGGCCTGGAGCAGGTGGCCCTCGGCAATCGCCCAGATGAATACCAGCCAGTTGAGCGAGACCAGCAGAGTGGTCGCAACATAGACGCCGAGCCGCCGCGGGCCGCCGATCGCGGCGCGGATCGCCCCCGCCGGTTTGACTGCCAGCACGATCGCGCCGACCAGCAGCAGCGACCACAGGATGCGATGGGCCAGAATCTCGAACGGCGGCACCTGGCCGACCGCTTTGAAATAGATCGGCGCCGCACCCCACCACAGAAAGGCGGCGGCGGCATAGAGGACGCCAAGGCGGGGGGCGCTGTGGCGGTGGCTCGCCCCCGCTGCGCTGTCGATCGGCAGGTCGGTCATGCCCTGCGTCTAGCACGCTAATCGTTCGGCGACGATGGTTCCCCGCGGCATGGCGCCTATGCGCCCAAATTTTATGCAGTGCAAAATGAAGCCGTCGGGAGCGGGACAGCTTTTTACAAGAAAATCAATAAATTCGACTCGTTCCAACAGTACTAAAAAATAAGAAAATAGCAAATTGGCGCGTATAGCATACTCCACCGACTTAGTTGGCACGGATAAGAAAATGAATATTTTGTTTCAGTCTTGGACTGCCCACGGCCACACTTGGCGATCGCCGGAGCGTTGGCTACACTGTTGGCCGGGGAGCGAGGCCGGCGACCGCCGGGCGGGCGGGGGAGAAAGATCATGGGTGGCGACGACAGCAAGAGTTCGGGCAGCTTCATGGCGCGGGTCGAGGCGGAAATCGCCGACAGCTTCGATGAGGAGCTGGAGATGGAGATCGACGACGATCGGCTGGCCGAACTGCTCGAACGCTATGCCGATCACCCCGACACCAAGACTGTCGATCGCCATTTTTATTTCAAGGAGCTGTTCCGGCTCCAGAGCGAACTGGTCAAGCTGCAGGCCTGGGTGGTTGCCCAAAAGCTCAAGGTTGTGGTGCTGTTCGAAGGCCGCGATGCCGCCGGCAAGGGCGGCGTGATCAAGCGGATTACCCAGCGACTCAACCCGCGGGTCTGCCGGGTGGTGGCGCTGCCCGCTCCGACCGACCGCGAGCGGAGCCAGTGGTATTTTCAGCCTCCTCGACGCGGCGAATGGAAACGAGCCTCCCGGGAGCGGGGATCTGGCTGCAACCTTGAAGCGATTTTGGTGATCGGCTCGCGGTTCGGCGGCCGGGTCAAGGGCGCGCCCGGTCGGTGCCTTGGCGCCGAGTGGT
>WGNK01000026.1 GCA_016124535.1 Azospirillum sp. | reverse complement strand
GCACTCAAGGGCGCCACCGTGACCATCATCCTGATCTATTCGACCCGCAACCCGCTCTGGTAACGGAGGTTCCCGCGATGGCTCGTGCGACCGGCGCCAACGCCAAGCTCTACGCCAAACTCGAGGCCGCCTACGGCGATCCTGCCAACGGCGACTACGCCCAGCTCCCCTTCATCACCTGCGATCTCGGCGCGGAACAGCCGCTCGAAGCCAACGATGTGCTCGGCCTGGGCCGCGAGCCGCCCCAGCCGAGCCGGGGCGCGGTCACCGCCAGCGGCACCATCGTCGTCCCGGTCGATCTCCGCGACATCGGCTTCTGGCTGAGCCTGCTGCTGGGACCACCGACCACCACCGGCACCGCGCCCAATTTCGCCCACGCCTTTGCCAGCGGCGCCGTGGCGCTGCCGTCGGCCACCCTTGAGGTCGGCTATCCCGAGGTGCCGCGCTACTTCCAGAACGCGGGCGTGATGGTCGACAGCATCAAGTTTCCGTGGGCGCCGTCGGGCAAGGTCAACGCCACGGTGGCGGTGATCGCCCAGGGCGAGAGCGACGGTGCTGCCACCAATGCCGGTACGCCGACCGCGAACGTGCTGACCCGGTTCCAACAGAGTATGGGGTCGATCAAGCTGGGCGGCTCGCCTTTAGGCGCGATCACCGGTGGCGAGCTCACCATCGCCAACGCGCTCGACCCGGTTCGCACCATCCGCGCCGACGGCAAGATCGACGGCTGCGACCTCGGGGTGGCCGCGGTCACCGGCCAGATCAACGCCCGTTTCGCCGACACCACGCTGCTGGATGCCGCCACCGCCGGAAACAGCGTGGCACTCAGTTTGGGCTGGGCGATCGACGCCAACAAGTCGCTGACCATCGACCTGCCGGCGGTCTACCTGCCGCGCAGCAAACGCCAGATCACCGGCCCCAAAGGCATCGAGATGCGCTTCAACTTCCAGGCCGCCAAGCCCGCCGCCGGCCCGTTCTGCACCGTCACCCTCAAAAACGACGTCGCCACCTACTGATCCGGAGCTCACCCATGATCCGTCTCAATCTTCCGCGCGAGCCCTATTGGCTCTCGCTCCCCCATGGTGTGCGGGTGCAGGTGCGCCCGATCGACACCGCGATCGATGCCGCCGCCCGTGAGATGGCGGTGGACATGGTGCGCGCCGAGGCCGCCACCTTGACCCGCCCGGCGCTGGGCGGCCGGGTAGTCCAGGCGCTGGCCACTGCCACCGGCCAGCTCGCGATCCTGGCCTGGGAGGGCGTTCTGCCGGCTGAGGGCAGCGAGCCGGTGCCGGTGAAACCGGAAGCGGTCGCCCAACTCATGGCGATCCCGGAACTCGCGCGGTCGTTTGCCAAGCAGTATTTCGCGCCGCTCGACCGGATCGCCGCCGAGGGGGAAGCCTCCGGCGCCGTGCCCGGTGGCATTACGGGGGCGGCGCCGGATACTGCCGAGGATGCGCACATGATGAAGGCGGCATAGGCCGCTGCCCCGAATGCCCTTACGAGCGGTTCCGGCCCCGGACCATCGAGGGCTGGCAGGCCTGGCACGTCGCCACCACCGCCGGCCTCACCGTGCGCATGGTCGGCAGCGTCCCGATCCTCTCGCTTGATCTCCGCGCCGTTGCCGAAGTCGCGGCCATGCTCGGCTACGACCAACGCGCGGTGCTGCTGCTGGCACCGGCGATCGAAGCCGGCATGGTTGCCGCCCGCGACGGCCTCGACGAAGCGGTTGAACTCTGACCCCTGAACGTTCTTCCAGTCTGCTGCTCTGAAGGAGTCCCTCTGCCATGGCGGTTCGGATCGGCGGGCGGATCGAGGCGGACGTAACGCCGTTCGTCGCCGCCCTCGGCCAGGCTGAGCAGAGCCTCGGCGCCTTCGAGGCGGCGGCCGAGGAGGTGGCAGGCGGCGTCAACCGCTCGTTCGATCAGGCCGGCAGTGGCGCCACTTCCGCCATCGCCGAATTCCAAGGCCTGAGCACGGCGCTGCAAGCCACGGCCAACCTCCCGCCGATCGATCTCGGGCCGCTGCGCCAGGCACTCGCCGAGACCGCGGCGGCTTTGGACCAGGCCGGTGCTGCGGCGGAAGCCAGCGCCGGCCTGGTCACCGGTGCCTTCGCCGGCGCGGGCCAAGTGATCACCAGCGCGATCGTGCCTGCGGTGACGGCCGCCGAGACCACCGTCGAAGCCTTCCCGACCCCGTTTGAGCGGATCGCCGCCGGTGCGCAGGCGATGGCGGCCACGGTCGGCACCGGCTTCGGCGCGGTCGGCCGGGCGGTCGAAGAGGCAATCGGGGTGCTGGGCGGACTGTCGCCAGCCGCCGATGAGGACGCCCAGGCGCTCGAAGACCTCGGTGATACCCCAGTTGAGTTCGGGCCCTTGCGCAGCGGGCTCGACGAGGCGACCCGGTCGGTTCGCGAGTTCGCGGACGGCACCGTCGCGGCGATGGATAAGTCCTCGGCCGCCGCCGATGACGCCGGAACCGCGGTCGGGCGCAGCGTTGCCGCCTACGACGCACTCCCCGCGACGGCCAGGATCGCTGCCGACGCGCTCGGTGCCCTGACCGCAGCCCAGCGCGATCAGACCGCGGCTTCGCAGGCAATGGTCGACCAGTCGGGGCTGGTCCAGCAGTCCTTCGAACAGACCACCGCCAGTGCTGAAGCGGCCTACCAGAAGACGCTCCAGTTCTGGGGCATGCTGGAGGAGAATGCCCGCCGCCAGGGAGCGCTCCTCAATTCCCCAGATCCCGCCGAAACCGCCACCGAAGCCCAGCGCCGCGCCTGGTCGCTCAATGTCGACACCGGCGAGACCGTCCAGCAGAACCCCTACGCCCGTTACGGCAATGGCCTCAACTATCTCTGGGGCGGCCTCGACGAGAGCCTGTCGGGGCTGAGGTACAAGGTCGCCGACGTGCTGGGCCAGATCGGCGTCGACTTCGACAAGGGCTTTGCCACTGCCCGCGACGCTGCTGGAGCCGCTGTCAGTGCGATCGGCGAAACCCTCGGCCAATTGCCCGAACTGGCCGGACTGGCGGCCGAGGGCGTGCGCGCGATCGGCGACCAGGCGGGTGGGCTCGACCGGGTCGGCGCAGCGGCCGAGCGTGCCAGTGCCGGCGTCGAGCAGTTGCAGGCGTCGTCGGAGGCAGCGTCCGACCGGGTCGTCCGGATCGCCGAGGCCGCCGGTAGCTCGGGCCGGGCTCTGGCGACGCTGGGCAACGAGGTACCCTCGGATACCTTCTCCGCCTTCGACGATATCGGCCGCCAGCTTGAAGGCGGGCTACAGGATCTGGCCGGAGAGACCGACCACATCTCGCACAGCCTGGCCGAGTTCGGTGCCGCCGGGGCAGCTGCCGGCGGGGCCGTCCACACCCTGGTCCAAGGCCTGATCAGCTCCGGCCCGGTCGGGCTGGCGGCTGCCGCCGGAATCGGCGCGCTGACCGTCGCCCTCTACGGCGCCTTCGAGGGCGCGCTCAAGGCCGAGCAGGAACACGCCGAGCTGGAGCGCGCGATCCGGGCGGCAGGCGCGCAATCGGCGCTGACCGTCAAGGACCTCCAGGACTACGCCACCAGCCTTTCGCGCACCACGTTGGCCACCCGCGACGAGGTGCTGTCGGCCGGCACCGCGCTGGCAAAGGTCCACTCGGTGGTCGGCGATGCCTTCCGCCGGACCCTGGAGCTGGGCACCGATTTGTCGGCCGCACTCGGCGGCGAACTCCGCGGCAATGTCGAGCGGCTGGGCCGGGCACTGGAAGACCCGGCCAAGGGCCTCGATGACCTGGTCAAGGCCGGCATCCGTTTCACCGAGGCCGAGAAGGAGACCATCCGCACTCTGAGTGACAGCGGCCAGGCCTTCGCGGCACAACAGGCCATTCTGAACGCCGTTGCCCGCGACATCGGTGGCAGCGGGGCGGCCGAACGCGAAGGGCTGGTCGGACGCACGCGCGATCTGAAGGAGGCGTGGGGGGATTTCGTCGCCGCGGTGACCGGTTCCGACAGCACGCTAGGCCAAGCCGCCGCCGGCATCCTCACCACGATGTCGAACCTGATCCGGCACATCAATGCCGAGCTCGACCAAGGCATCGACGCCCAGATCAGCCGGCTGGAGCAGGAGCGCGACGTGCTGGCGGCCCAGCTCCAGAGCGGGGATTTCGGGATCAGGTCGGTCTTCTCCAAGGAGTTCTGGTCGAGCAGCACCGACGTGGCGGCGGCGCGCCAGCGCCTGGAGGAGATCAACACCGCACTCTCGGCACTCCAGGACCGCCACCGCCGTGACGAAGTCGCGGCCGACGTGGCGGCCGAAGACGCTTCCGGCCGCGCGGTCGCCCAGCAGCGCCAGGTTCTGAACGACCGCCTGACCGCGATGCAGGCCGAGACCGAGGGCAAGCTGACAGCGCTGTCGTCGGACCGCATCCAGAAGATCGACCAGCAGGAAGAAGTCCAGCTCCGCCGGCTCGAAGGGCTGCGCCAGGAACTGCTGGAGCGCGGCGGGGATCCCACGGCGGTCAACGCCCAGGTCGACGAGGCGATCAGTCTGGTGCGCCAGTTGTCGCTGGCGGAACGGGCGGCAGCCGAGCCCAAACAGCAACTGGTCGAAGAGACCAAAGGCCAAGTCGATGCCAACCAGCGGCTGATCGAAAGCCTGTCCGCCGAGATCGAACTGCTGCACTTGTCCGAGCGCGACCGCGCGGTCGAGACCGCGCTGCGCCGGCTCTCGGCCGATGCCACCGAGTATCAGCGCCGCCAAGTCGCCGAACTGGCCGGAGCGCTCTACGACGAGAAGGCGGCGCTGCAACAGCAGCAACGCGAGACCCAGACGCTCGACCGGCTGCGCCGCCAGTTGGCCGAGGCCAGCGGCGTGCTGTCGGGTGCCGACAAGGCGGCCAGCGACGCGGTGCGGGAGCTGGGCGAGACCGCGTCCACCACCGCAAAAGCCACCGCCGACGGGTTGGCGCGCGAGATCTACTACCGCCAGCAGGGCCGGGCCGAGACTACCAAGCAGAAGGACGCGGCTGAGGCTTACGCCGACGAGATCGCCAGGCTCAACGATCTGCTCGAACACGGTGCCATCACCCAGGAGACCTATGGACGGGCGGCGGACGAGGCCTGGCGGCGGATGCTGGCGTCCTCCAAAGAGTGGGAGGACGGCGTCACCCGCGGCTGGCTCAGATACCGCGACGCCGCCTTCGACAGTGCGTCCCAGGCCGAACGGTTCCTCACCACGTCCTTGAAGGCGAGCGAGGACGCCTTCGTCTCCTTCGTCACCGGCGCCAAGTTCAGCTTCGAGGACCTGACCAATTCGATCATCGAAGACCTGTTGCGCATCTTCTGGCAGCGGACGGTGATCGCGCCGATCGGCGACGCGTTGTTCGGGTCCTCCTCCGGCAGCGGCGGCGGCTTGTTCGGCAGCATCGGCTCGTGGCTCGGCGGGCTGTTCGAGCAAGGCGGGGCGTTTGGCGCCGACGGAAGCGAGATTCTTTATCACGCCTCTGGCGACGTCCTCGACCGTCCGGCCTGGTGGCTGGGGGCGGACAACCGCATCAATGTCGGCGGCGAAGCCGGCGACGAGGGCATCCTGCCCTTGAAACGCAACGCCCAGGGCCAGTTGGGGGTGATCGCCACCGGTGCCGCCGGGCTCGGGATCGGGCCAGGGATCGGCAATATCGCGGCGTCCGACAACCGCACCACCTTCCTGGTCAACGTCGACGCCCGCGGTTCGACCGACCCCGAGGGCACCGCGGCCCTGGTCGACGCGGCAGTCGCGCGGGCGCTGTCGCGCATCGTGCCCGGCATCATCCGGGCGTCCTCCGACCAGGCTTATGCCGCGGTCACCGACGACTGGCACCGCAACGGCGGGAGGTTCCGGTGACTGCCGTCCTGTGGCCGCTCTCGTTCCAGCCGGCCGAGGCCGAGTTCTTCATCGCCACCCTGACTTCGACCTTCGTCAACCCGTTCACCAACCAGGTCCAGGTGTTGGAGCGCGACGGTGCCCGCTGGGTGGCGCGGTTGACTCTGCGGCTCGCCTACGACCGCACCCGCGCCTTCGAGGCCTTCCTCGCCGGCTTGCGCGGGCCCGCCGGCGAGCTGCTGGTTCCCGACTTCCGCCGGCTCGAAGCCTCGGGCTCCGTGGCCGGTGCCCCGGTGCTGGCGGCTGGCACCGGCCGCACCCTGAGTGTGACCGGGTTCGCGTCCGGCGCCACCGGCGTGCTTAAGGCCGGCGATCTTATCCAGACCAGCCCCGGCCGCATGCACCAGGTGATCGAGGACATCGACGCCGACGCCAGCGGCAATGCCAGCGTACGGGTCGAGCCGCGCCTGCGCGATCCGGTCGTCGTGGGGCCGCTGGTGACGTCGACCGTGCGCTGCCGGATGCGGCTGACCTCCGACGAGGCCGGACGCAATCGCACCCAGCCGCCCTTGAAGGCCGAATACCAGATCGACCTGGTCGAGGTGCTGACGCCATGACCCCGCTCACCTGGCCGGCCGCCTTGCTACCGGTGCAGCAGAGCTTCTTCGTCCGCACCTCGACCGTGGCATTCCGCTCCGGCTTCACCGGCCAGGTCCAGGCGGCCGTAGGCAGCGCCGACCGCTGGGTTGCCGAGCTGACCGTGCCGATGGGGCCGGCCCATGGCCGGTTCCTGGAAGCGCTCGTCGCCGGCCGGCGCGGAGAAGCTGGCACGGCGCTGCTGACGGATTGCCGCTATTCGGGCAGCCAGGCGAGCCCGCAGAGTTTCGACGGATTTGCTGCCGAGATCGGCACCACCCGTTTCGACGATGGTTTCGGCTTCGACGACGGCTCGGGCTTCTTCGAGGGCGCCGGGCAATGCGTGGTGCTGGGCGGGGTGGGGTCCCTCCTGCTGCTGGGTGGGCTCCGGCCGGGATCGGGATCGGCGCTCGACCCCGGCGACCTGATCCAGACCAGCCCTGGACGCGGCCATCTCGTCACCGGCGGCGCGCTGGCGGATATCGAGGGCCGTGCGGTTTATTGCATCGCGCCGCCGTTGCGCGAACCGCCGGTGCTGGGTCCGCCTGCGACCGAGGGTGTCAAAATTCTGATGCGCCTGGTCGGCACCGAGTCCGGCCGCAATCCGACCCGGGTGCCCTGGCGCGGCACGTTGCGCCTCAGCTTCGAGGAAGCGCTGTAGGGCGCGCAGCCTTCAAAGGTGGATCATGACCGAACGCCTGTCCGGCAGCCCCAAGGCCGAGACCTTCAAGTCGGTGGTCCGGCCGGCGCTGCTCGCCGAGCTCCAGTTCGCCAGCGGCACCTCGCGGGCGTGGTCGGGCATCGGCACGTTGCACTGGAATGGCGAGGACTGGCTCGGCACCGGGACCCTGGGGCGGGTGTCGACCGTGACCGAGACCATCGACCTGAAGGCGGTCGGCGCCCGCTTCGAGCTCTCGGGCATACCGTCGGATCTCCTGACCCACATGGTCGGCGAACCGCTGCAGGGGCGCCGGGCGCTGCTCTGGCTCGCCTTCTTCGACGAGGACTGGGTGCTGGTGCCCGAGCCGGTGCTGCTGTTCCGGGGGTTCATGGACTCGGTTGAACTCCGCGACGGCGGCCAGACCTCCTCGATCGCGCTCAATGTCGAGAACCGGCTGGCCGATTTGAGCCGCGCCCGGGTGCGCCGCTACACCGACGCCGACCAGCAGGCCGAGTTCCCGGGCGACCTCGGCTTCAGCTTCGTCGCCTCGATGCAGGATTTGCAACTGCTGTGGGGCCGCAATCCATGATCATCGCCCCCGTCGCGGTCGCGCGGCCTGCCGACTGGCCCGAGCGGCTGGCGGCGTTCGTCGCATCCCACCGCGAGACCCGGTTCGCATGGGGCCGCCACGACTGCCTCTGTTTTGTCGCCGACTGGCTGGCGGCGCTGGGGGCGGCCGACCCGATGGCACCCTGGCGCGGTCGCTACCACGACGGTGGCGACGCCGACCTGTTCCTCTCGGCGCAAACCGCAACCGGTGACGTGTTCGAAGCGCTCGACCATTGGCTGCCGCGGCGGCCGGTGCGTGAGGCAAGGCGCGGCGATGTCGCCGGCCTCACCATCGGCGCTCCCAGCGATACCCGGCTGGTCGGGCTGGTGATCGGACCCAGGGTGGTGGCGATCGGCTTTGACGGGCTGGTGGCGGTGCCGTTAAGCCGCGCGATTGCTGCCTGGGGAGTGGGCTGATGGTCGGCGCTATCCTCGCCGTGGTCTCGATCATCGCCGGCAGTGCCGCGTCGGCCATCGTCGGCGGCGGCGTGCTGGGGGCGATCGTCGGCGGCATCGCCTCGGTCGCAGTCAGCTATGTCGCCCGCGAAGTGGTCGGCACACCCCAGCCGCCGCGGGTGCAGACGCCGATCTATACCCCGCCGCCACCGCGCATCTATACCCCGCCCTCCGTCGGCGACTATCGCTCGCTCTACCAGCCGGCGACCGCGGGCGCCACCGCGTCGGCGGGCCTGACCCAGTCGGTGCGCCAGCCGATCACCGCCCACCGCGTGCTCTACGGCGAGATGCGGGTCTCAGGCCCCCTGGTGTTCGCCCATACCCGCGCCCCGGAAGGCTCGGCCAAGCTCGACATCCTCGACATCGTGCTGGTGCTGGCCGCCCACGAGGTCGACGCCATCGGCGACATCTATGTCCAGGACGCGGCGGTGGCGTTGGACGGCTCGGGTGCGGCGACGGCCGCACCCTATTATCACGACGGCAAGGCCTTCTTCCGGGTCTGGACGCATCTGGGTGCGGCCGACCAGGCCGCCGACGCGGACCTGGTTGCCAACAGCGCCGGCACCTGGACCTCTTCGCACCGGTTGCGCGGGCGCGCCTGCCTCCATTGCCGGCTCGATTGGGATGACCAGGCTTTTCCCGGCGGCATCCCCAATGTCTCGGCCGTGGTGCGGGGCAAGAAGCTGTGGGACCCGCGCGACGACGGCACCCGCTGGTCCGACAACCCGGCGCTCGCCATCCTCGACTATCTGCTGAGTGCCTACGGCCTCAACTGCGAGACCGACGAACTCGACCTCGACAGCTTCATTGCCGCCGCCAACATCTGCGACGAGACGGTTGCCCGGCCCGGAGGCGAGGAGAAGCGCTACACCTGCAATGGCGCCTTTGCGATCGACAGCGCTCCCGACCGCATCCTGCCCCAGCTCTTGAGTTCCTGCGCCGGGCGGCTGGTCAACACCGCCGGGGTCTGGCGGCTTTATGCCGGAGCCTGGCTGCCGCCGACCGTGACCTTGACCGAGACCGACGCCCGCGACGTGGTGACGGTGCGACCGCAACGGCCGCGCCGGCAACTGATCAACACCGTGCGCGGCACCTTCATCTCGCCCGCCCACAACTGGCAGCCGACCGATTATCCGCCGGTGGTCCGCTCGGCCTATCTCGCCGAGGACGGCGGGGTCGAGGTGGCGGAAAACCTCGACCTGCCGTTCACCCGCTCACCCTATATGGCCCAAAGAATCGCCCTGATCACGCTTGAGGCCCGGCGGCGGCAACTGACCGTCCAGTTCCCGGCCAACCTCGCCGGGCTGCGTCTGGTTGGCGGCGAGACCGTGGCGCTGACGCTCGCCCGCTTCGGCTACGTTGATCGCCCGATGGTGGTGAACTCCTGGCGGCTGAACGAGGATTTTGGCGTCGATCTCGATCTGGCCGAGGAGGCCGAGAGCATCTACGCCTTCGCGGTCGGCGACCTGGTCGAGATGCCGGCCGCCTCGGCGGTCAGCCTGCCGGCCAATGCCGACATCAATCCGGCGACCCCGACCGCGGTCACCGCGACACCTAGTTCGAACGCGATCCTGGTCACCTGGGATGATGTCGCCGAGAGCGATTTTGACCACTTCCAGGTGTGGGAGAGTACCGCCTACACCGCCGACCCCGCTTCGGACGCAATCCGGATCGCCGAGCCCAAGGCGACCGACCACACCCGCACCGGCCTCTTTACCGGGGCCACCCGCTGGTTCTGGGTGCGCAAGGTCGACCGCGCCGGCAATGTCTCGGCGTTCTCCGCACCCGCCCACGCCACCATCGGCGGCAGTGCCGCATTCGGCCTGATACTGGGCTGAGCCGGAGAACAGCGCCATGGCCGATTTCGTCCTGCTGTCGGGGCTCGATGAGCCGCCGGCCACCATCGATCACGCCGACATCGTGCCGTTGGTCCAGGGGGCGGGTGGGTACAAGGGCACCATCGCCGGGCTCTTCGCCGGGCTGATGGTCTGGCAGACGGTACCGCTCACCATGGTGCTGACCGTCCCGGCCGGCCGCCGGCTGGTGGTGCATGAAGAACTGGCGGTCGACGGCGAATTGGTCGTCGACGGCGATCTCCTGCTGGAGCTGTGATCCCATGGCCAAGCTCAGGCTCAAGACCTCGGCGGCCCCCGCAAGCCCGCCCGCCGGCTATGCCGTGCTCTATGCCGGTGCAGACGGTTTGCTCCATGTCGTGGACGCCGCCGGCCACGATGTTGTCCTGCAGACCAGCGGCGACGGCCTGGCACCGCTCGCCAGCCCCAGTTTCACCGGCACGCCGGCAGCCCCCACCGCAGCCGCCGACACCAGCACCACCCAGCTTGCCACCACCCAGTTCGTGATGGGACAGGCGGGTACCGCGGCGCCTCTGATGGACGGCACGGCCACCGTCGGCAGCTCCAAGCGCTATGCCCGCGCCGATCACGTCCATCCGACCGACACCAGCCGGCAGGCGGCGTCACCGGTTCTGACCCAGCTTGCCGCCAGTGGTGCGGGTTTGCGCAACCTGGTGATCAACGGCGGCTGCCAGGTGATCCACCGGGCGCCCAAGAACCTCTCCAATGCTTGGGCCTCTGGCGAAGTCTCGCTGATCGCGGTCAAGGCCGAGGGCGCCGTCTCCGCCGGCACCATCCGCCAGGCGTCCGGCGTCACCGCGCTCTCGGTCGGCGGCTTCGCAGCCCAGGTCCAGACGGCGACGCTTGGCATCAGCGGGGCGGTCTGGTTCCGTCACCGCATCGAGGCGCGCGACGCGGTCCGGTTGCGCAACAGTGCCGCTATCCTGTCGCTGCGGGTCTGGCACGATGTCGGGTCGGCAGTGACCTGGACCGTCACGGTCAACAAGGCCACCGCCACCGACGATTTTGCCGCCGTGACCCAGATCGCCACCGGCACCACCTCGATCGCCAGCGCTACTAACGCCGATCAGGTGCTGGCGGTCGCCGATATGGGCGACTGCGCGAACGGCATCGAGCTCCTGGTCAAGGCCGATTGCGGGGCGGTGACGGGGAAGAGTTTCACTCTCAGCGATCTGCAGCTTGAGCCGGGAACGGGCAAGACGCCGTTCGAACGCCGGCCGGTGGCGCTGGAACAGCGTCTGGTCGAGCGTTTCCTCCGCAAGGTCGAGATCGGGCTGGCCAAAGCCAATTCCGCCTCCAACCTTCAGGCCGCATTCCATCACCGCGGCATGCGCGCGGCCCCGGCCTACGAAGCGACCGGGCCGCTCGCCTTCACCGATTGCGTCGTTGCCGACTTCACCCAGTCGGTCGCCGACATCAACACCGTGCATGAGCGCACCGCCGATGGTGGAAGGGCGAGCTGCGGCCTGTTCTCCGGCCTCACATCGGGCACCGTGATGATGGCGCTCACCTCGGGCGGGGCCGTGCTCGCCTCGGCGGAGCTCGTATGAGGATATCGGTGTCAAGCGGAATCGTGTGTTTGGGGACGGATTTCGCCATGCATTCGTTGGTGGAACAGAGGCGGCGGATGGGGGATGCCGTCAAGCCCGAAGTCGCCGCAGGCGATGGCCCGCAGGGCCAGGCTTTACGGTAACTCCCATCCGCCGGCACAATCCAAGCCAGGGTGCGTTCATCGTCAACGATGTCGGCACCGTCTGGTGTCGATGCGTACGCCGGATTGGGATCGCCGCTGGTATTTCCCTCCTGCCCGACAGCGAGCATCTCTTCGGGGTCTTTGGCGTGAGGCAACCGTTCCAGGGTGGTCCCCGTGTCAGGTAGAGCCAAGGCTCTACAAGCTCGTATCCGGCGGAATCCCGTAAGATTCCCACCATGATGCCCTTTGCGTCGGGGCCGGGGGACCAGGGGGGCAGGACCAATCTGTAAATCGGCCTGTTCGACCAAACTCCGCGGCGGCACACTACCCACCCTGGACGTCGATCGGCACGTTCGCGCCGAAACCCTTACGAATGCCCAACCGGGCTGTTCATCCTCCTCCGTCTGGACGCCGGCCTGTCCGCCCAATCAGGCGGCCTTGAGGCGGACGTCAGCCGGCACGATGCCGTTCCGGACCATCTTCCACAGGGCGACCAGCAGCTTGCGCGCGAGGGCCACCACCATGATCTTGCGGATGCGGCCGTGTTTCGCGCCGGCGGTCCGTTCGACGAACCAGCGGCTGAGGGGGCTTGCGGGGTTCAGGCGCAGCCACCGCCAGGCCAGCTGGATCAGGCTGCGGCGCAGGCGTGGACTGCCGTCTTTGCTGATCCCCTGTTCGCGTTGCGAGCCACCGCTGTCGTAGGGCGTGCCGACCAGTCCGGCAAAGCTGCCCAGCGCCTTGGCGTTGGGGAAGTGCCGGCCCAGGCATTCGAATACCAGCAGGGTCGCGCTCTTCACCGAAATGCCGGGGATCCGGGTGAGGAGCGTGACCATCGGACCGAGGTCGCCGGTGGCCGGGTCGGTGGCCAATGTCGCCAGCTCGCCTTCCACCGTCTTGATCTGCGATGCGACAAATCCATGGTGCTCGACCAGCCGGCGCAACTCGCCGGCAGTGCGGGGCGGCAACGCGGCGCCGTCACGGTCGCGCAACGCCACGACTCGCTCCAGCGCCCCTGCCGGTCTTGGATTGAAGCCCTCCAGACCGAACCGCGTCAGAATACTGCGGATGCGGTTCTCGATCGCCAGCAGGCCGACAACCAGCCCCTCGCGTTCCCGGGTCGGCCGGCGGGCGTCTTCCTCCGCCACGCTCGGGATCGCCACCATCGCGCAGACCCGCGGCTCCCCTCGTAACCAGGCCACGAGCGTGCGCAGCAGCAGGTTGATATCGATCCGGTCGGTCTTCGAACGCCGGAAGCGGCGGTCCACCGGAATGCTCGACGGCTGGATCACGTACACCTCGATACCGTGGCGCTGCAGTTCCCGCGCGATCCAGAAGCCGTCGCGACCCGCCTCGTAAGCAACCACCACGCGGGTGACCGTCCGGCCCGCCCGCACCGCCTCGTCCTGCCAGGAGCCCAGCATGACCAGCACCCCAGCAATATCCCGCGGAGCGACCTTGCGCAGCGGCCGCCGCTCCACTCCCGGAACTGCCGCGCCGACCAGCCACGAAACGTTGCTCAATTCCATCACCGCCACCAGGGTACTCTCGTGGTCGAAGGCGATTGTGGGCGCGCGCAGAGTGAAGGATCCGGTCATCATTGCCTCCTGCCTCGTGGGTTCTTACCGGCCGCAACGATACCGGCCAAAAGCTCGCCCTTCCACCTCATGGTATCTTTGAGCCATGGCCCAGATTGACACCATCCTGGCCTCGGGTGCCGCGGTCGACAAATCCGCCTTCCGCCAGTATCTGGCCGCCCGCGAGGTCGCGACCCCAGTCGAGTTCGGCGGGGTTGCCGGTGGTATCGTCGATTGTTCGCCGGCCTTTGCCGCGGCATTGGCCGCCGCCGACGTGGTCCTGGTGCCGGCGGGCGTGTGGCGAATCACCCAGCAGATCGTGCTGGGGTACGGCAAGACCCTCTTCGGTCTCGGCGACGCCTCGGTGATCCAGGCCCGCGAGGAGCCGTGGTCGGCAAGTGACCTGCCGGCCTATCCCAGTGAGTTCGACGCGATCGAGCTGCAGTCGGGCTATTGCCGGCTCCGCGATCTGAAGATCGTCGGCGGCGCCACCGCGGTGAAGCTGTTTGGGCTGCAGGGGCCGTGCGTCAAGAACGTCGTCGAAAACCTCTCGATCTGGGACGCAAAGAACGGGCTGGTGCTCGACGGCTACGACGATCCCGCCAAACCCTGCTACTGGAACCATTGCGGGCGCATCCTGATCGCCCGCCCCCAGATCAACGGCGTGCTGCTGACCGTCGAGAGCACAGGCGACACCCCCAACGCCAACAAGTTCCACGATGTCCGGGTCTATTCGCTGGCCGCCCCCCTGACCGGCTCCGGCTTCGAAATCTCGGCCGGACGCTTCAACAATTCTTTTCTGGATTGCGAGGCCAACCTGCATCCCACCGGCCATGCCTGTCTGCGGCTGGGATTCTCGACCGACGGGAACAGCATCATCAATTTCTACGCCGAGAGTTCAGGTGCACTGCCGGGCATCCGGATCGATGGCGGGTCGCAGAACACCACCATCGTCAACCTGTTCTCCGCCACCGGCGGGGCGCCGATCTGGGACACCACCGGTGCCCGCAACTACACCGCGATCAATGCCGGCTATCCCGCCCGCAATCTCCTGCACGACGTGGTCGTGACCGACCTGGAGGTCGAAGGGCTCACCGTCGCCACCGAGTACCGCGATCCGCCCGGCGGCGGCCTGGTTACGCCGGACCTGAAGACCTGTCACACCTGGCTGATCTCGGCCTTCGGTGGCGCGGTGACGTTCCAGCTCCCCGATGCCTCCTCCGCCGTTGGCCGCTTCTGCCGGGTGAAAAAGACGGACCTCTCGACCAACATCGTCACCGTCACCGAGGCCAGCGGCAGCGGTCCCGACGGCCGTCCGGTTCTGCTCGCCAACCGCTACGATTGGGTCGAGGTGGTTTCCAACGGGGCTGCCTGGTGGATCGTCTCGGCGGCCCCCGGCACCGTGCCGCTCAACAGCCAGTTCGTCGACGGCGTCTCCCTGTTCCAGCCCGACCTCACCCGCCAGATCTACCCGGTCTCGGCCTTCTCCGGCCCGGTCGAGGTCCGGCTGCCGGCCCCCGGTGCCGCGTCGGGCCGCCATGCCACGATCAAAAAGGTGGACAACTCGGCCGCCACCGTGACCGTGACCTCGGCTGCCGGCGGCGGGCCGGACAACTACGCCACGACGCTGCGCAACGTCGGCGACTATGTCACCGTGGTCTCCGACGGCGCCTACTGGTACGAGGTTGCCGGCCGTTATCCCACCCCGATCGCCGGCTGGGCCAATCCCGGTGGCAGCGGCTTCAATCGAGGGGAGTACAATTCCGACGAAATCAGCAATGTCGGCTTCGTCTATGATCGCGACGTCGTCAATGCCATCAACTACCGCCTGCTCGCCACCCGCGACGTCCTCCGAGCGCTGATCCTGGACCTGAAGATGAAGGGGATTCTGGGGGATTGAAACGATGCCTGTGGTCGCGAGCGTGGACTTCGAGCCGGCCGCTGGCATCATTTCATTCGACGCCGCGGGAACGACCTTCCGGAAAGCATAGGGCTGGCGGTCGAGCTGATGACGCCGTATCTCCAATGGCCCCGGCGCTTGTCAGATACGGTCTCCTTCATCTGGCATGGCGGTCGTCGTGGATCACCGTAGTCCGGTAGCGCGCAACGCATAAATAAAGCTCCCTACGAACGGCCTCGTCAGCGCCGCCAGACCTTGACCGCCGCCGTCGCCAACTGAAAAGGTACTGGAAACTTTGCGCGCCATTTTGCGGGAAGGACTGCAATGGCGAGCGTTGCATGCCGCCGACGATCGGGTATCCGGCTCGACGCTGCGACGCCGGCTTGCAGACTGGAGCAGCACGGCTTTGCTGCGCCGGGTTCATGCCGTGCTGGTCCGGATGGCACGCTCCGGTCCTGAGGCTGCGGCCCAGGCCTGGGATGTCGTGGTCGACAGCAGCAGCGTCCGGGCCAAACGGGGCGGCGACCTGGCCGGACCAAATCCGACCGCCCGCGGCAAACCGCGGACCAAGTGCCACGTCATCGTTTCGACCGACGGTATTCCGCTCGCCGCATTGCCGTCGCCGGCCAATTTCCACGATTCCAAGATGTTTCCCGATCTCCTGCGTCTGGCTACAGTCGTCTGTGCTGCCACTCGTCATCTCTACACCGACGCCGGCTATGACAGCGCCGACAACCGTGGGCTTTGTATCGGCAAGGGCATCCAGCCGCAAATTCGCAAGATCGGATCGGAACACGGCTCTGGATTTGGTGTCGTCCGTGCCGCCGTCGAGCACGTCAATGCCTGGCTGCTCAATTACAAGAGGCTCGACCGACGCCATGACCGTTCCCGGCCGATAGTGCATGCGCTCCTCACCTCAGCGTGCATCTTTGTGATCGCGAACCGACTGGCAGAATTCTGAAAACAACGCCTAAGTCCCTGCGCCTCAGAATCCTCGACCTCGTCGCACTTCGCCTCCTAATTGTAAATCGTCGCTTCGCTCGTCCCGTGACGGCAACACACCTCCGCCGTCATCGCCCCAGTCTCCCGTTCCTTCAGAAAGCCGATGATCTGCGCCTCGCTGGAAGGGCTCGTCGGCGTAGTCAGAAAAGCCGTCGCATGGGTTGGTCGGAATTCGAAGCCCTGATCGCGCACTTCTCCCTGCCAACGCCGAAGATCACCCACCCCTGGGCGACGAGGATGACATGACGCGGGTGACCTTCGGGAAGAGCCGGGTGCGGGAAAGCCGCATGCCCGGATCTGTGAGGGCGAAGCCGAATGGCATAGCTACTCGACCATTCCCCAAAAAAGTGTTCAATTCCTATCCCTCCCATATAAGCCGCATTGGCAGATTGATGAGCGCCTCATCCACCTGCCTCGGACACGTCCGGAACCCAGCCGTTGGATATAACCCGACTGAAATACCAGGCCGATCTGAATACCCAA
Source organism: Azospirillum sp. (assembly GCA_016124535.1). GTDB lineage: Bacteria > Pseudomonadota > Alphaproteobacteria > Azospirillales > Azospirillaceae > RI-112. The sequence continues at coordinate 980 of WGNK01000026.1, read as the reverse complement.
CCGGAAGAGCAAGACCCTCCTTAGTCGCGGCATTAATCAGTTCGACAATATGACCGTTCAGTAGCTTCTTTCCCATTTTCACCAAATCTTTTATTGCTGCCTCCTCCTGAGCCCTATAATCAGGCACAATACAGGATTCCATTCTACTTACTCTCTCTTTAATATCAAATAACTCTTCCCGGAGTGCCGCCTGCTTCCAATAAGCTGCCGCGCATTCCCACCGATCTTCCGAAAAAATTCTAACCCACCCGCCGGTCTCGCACCGACTCAATGCGAGTGCCGCCCAGTACCCAAGATCATGTTCCATTTTCTCCTGAAATTCTCTGAGCGGTATAAGTCCAGATGCCAATAGCAAAGCAGAAAATACATGTGCATCTTCATCTTTAAAGAATCTAGCACACTTCCTATCCACATATGGACGAAAAAATTCCCCAGCTAGAGCATAGGCGTCATCAGCGCAATAATCATTGCCTTCATAGTTCCGAAAGTTATCAGAATATAGCTTAAAAGCAACTTGTCCGGTATCATGGAAGCATTCGTCGCAAAGTCCCTTCGGAAAAATAAGCGTTCTATCAACGTCAATTACTAAAAAAATTGGAACATCTGTGTTCTTATTAATAAATCCGATACAATCATCGCAAAGACTTTTCCATGAATCATAATATAGCGCGATATCGCTTCTTCTGCGGGGCTCAACTTCGTTATCGTCCTTAATAAATAGTCTCAACATTTTTAACCTATACCCCAACTTATTTCTCCAGTAACCGGAATGACCCACAAAATTTTCAGCTAAACAGACGTCACTATTGCCATCTCCAATACAATAAACCACGATATCTCCTCAGGAATCCCCTCATTTTTCTCTTCCCAGATCTAGATCCTGCGCCCGCTCTGGCCTACAAAGGGAAGGGTTGATCTTGAACCGAGGCGGGAATGAGCGCTGCAGACGCGCGGTCTGGTCGGAAGCTGAGGGACATCGG